>NZ_BMRE01000030.1 GCF_014648475.1 Lentzea flava
CCTAACCTTGTGTCACAACAACCGAGACAAACCTGCGACAGATCACCCGAGACACGACATCTACCGGGCGGCGGCCCCCTTGCCCCCCTGGCCGCCCCCGAAGCCACCCGAGCCGTCGGCCACCGCGACGAACACGCCCTTGTCGCCGAAGCCCACGACGTCCGCGGCGCCGTCACCCGTGATGTCCGCCAGGACCCGCGGATGCCGGGCGACCGTCCACCCGCTCCCCGATCCGAAGTCCGCGTTCACCAGGCGGGCCGGGCCGAACGTGCCGTCACCGCGAGAGACAGCGGACATGACACCGGTGGAGCCGAAGCCCACGATGTCCGCGCGGCCGTCGTGCGTGACATCGCCGATCGACGGCGAGGGTTGCGACGACGTGCCGTAGCCGGTGCCGTTGTTGTAGCCGAAGTAACCGACACCCACGCCGAACGTGGTGAAGGTGCCGGCACCGGTCGCGCGGCCGGTGTAGGTGTTGGCGTCGCCGCCGAAGCGGACCGCGTCGGCGTAGCCGTCGCCGGTGATGTCCGCGACGGAGAAGATCGCGTTGGCGGACTGGTCCTCGGCGCTCGTCGACGTCTGCGAGGCGCCGTAGGTGCCGTCCGGGCGGGCGATCGCCGACATCGGCGCCAGGGCGGGGCGGTAGCGGACCGAGAGGATGTCCGGCCGCTTGTCCCCGCCGATGTTGGCGACCTTGAACTGGGCGAAGTCGAAGCGGTCCGCCGTGAACTCGGCGGTCGCGAGGTACGGCAGGGCGAAGCCGCCGTCACCCGTGGCCAGCGAGACGTCCACCCGTCCGTCGGAGAACGCGTAGAGGTCGGTGCGTCCGTCGAGGTTCGCGTCGCCCGGCTGCACGCTCAGCGGGCCCGGCCGTCCGTTGGAACCGAAGATCCCGGCGACGAACCGCATCGGGCCGAAGGACCCGTCCCCCTTGCCCACCGCGGTCCACACGCCGTCGGGCCCGGCCCCCACCAGGTCCGCGAAGCCGTCTCCGGTGATGTCCGCGGCCCAGCGCGGATGCTTGCCGACCCGCCAGCCGGAGTTGTAGCTGTAGCCCGCGAGTACGAACTTGGGCGGGGCGAAACCACCGCCTCCCAGTGCGATCGACGTCCACACGCCGTCGTCGCCGAACGCGACGATGTCCGCCTTGCCGTCGCGCGTGATGTCCACGAGCGTGCGGATGTGCCGGTCGGTTCGCCACCCCTGGTCGTAACCGAACGCCGCCAGCGCGTACTTCGCGGCCGGAACGGGCGCCGCGGCCGCCGGTGCCGCGGGCAGCAGGCCCGCGAGCACCACGGCGACGGCACCCAGCGCGCGTCTCCACGCATTGCGCCTCAAAGCATTGCCCCCTAAAGCAGATCCTGTTCGACGGTTCACGACCTGAGGCGTTCCACCCCGTTCCACGCCCGTTCCAGGCGTCTGCTTGGGTGTGCGGCGTGACGCCCGAGTCGTTGTTGGCAGCAGGCACCCGAGCGCTCGCGGAGAACGGGGACCTGCGCACCAGCCGGGAACGGTTCGCCGAGGCCTACGAGGCCGCCCAACGCACCGGTGACGTGCACACCCTCGTCGCGGCGGCACTGGGAGCCGGTGGTGTGTGGGTGCACGAGCACCGCACCGCCGCCGAGGCGGAACTCGTGCGGTCGCGGATCAGGCACGCCCTCACGCTGGTGGAACCGAAGTCCGACATCGCGTTGCGGTTGCGGTTGCGGCTGACCGCGGAAAGCGACTACCAGGCCAACGACCACGCGAACGTCCTGGAGCTGCTCGACGAGGCCCGGCAGGTCGTCGACCCGGTCGTCCGGGTGGAGGCGCTCAGCCTCGCGCACCACTGCGTCCTCGGGCCGGACCACGTGGAGCTGCGCAAGGAGCTCGCGACCGAGATGATCAGCGAGAGCCTGCGCAGCGGACGCAGGGGCGACCTGATGATGGCGTTGCTGTGGCAGGTGGTCGACCACTTCCTCGCCGCCGACCCGCACGCCGTGCGCCGGCTGACCGATCTGCGGGAAAGGCTCAAGCACGAGGACCACCTGGCCGTGCGGTTCGTGGTGAGCGCGGTCGAGGTGATGCTCGCGATCCGCGACGGCCGGTTCGCCGAGGCCGAGCAGCTGGCCGGGGCGAGCGCACAGCTCGGCGCCGAGGCAGGCGACGTGGACGCCACCGCCTGGTACGGCGCCCAGCTCTGTGCGATCCGCTGGTACCAGGGCCGCACGGCGGAGCTGTTCCCGTTGCTCGACCACCTGGTGCACTCGCCGACGCTGAGCACGGTCGACAACTCGTTCTTCAGCGCGCTCGCGGTCGCCGCCGCGTTGTCCGGCGACCGGCGCAAGGCCCAGGGCGCGCTCTCGACGCTGTGCCGCAACGGGCTCGAGTCGCTGCCCCTGTCCAGCACGTGGCTCGTCACGATGAGCGGGGTCGCGGATGCCGCGCACCTGCTCGGCGACGCCGACGTCGCCCGCGAGGTCTACGAGATCCTGCTGCCGTTCGCGCACCTGCCGTTGATGGCGAGCCTCGCCGTCACCTGCTTCGGCTCGGCGCACCACCCGCTCGGGCTGGCGGCGCTGACGTTCGGCGACGCCGGTCTGGCGCTGACGCACCTCAAATCCGCGGTGCGCGACAACCTCGCGCTCGGGCACTGGCCCGCGGTGCTGTCGTCCCGGCGGAAGTACGCCGAGGCGCTGGAACGGGCCGGTGAGGTCGAGGAAGCCCGCCGTCAGCTCGCGACGTGTGCGCGGGAGGCCGCGGAACTCGGTGTCGCCGCGCCTCCCGAAGCGGACCTGTCGGTGCGGCGCGAGGGCAGGAAGTGGCTCGTCCGGCTCGGCGGCAGGAGCGTCCTCGTCGACGGCGGGATCGGGATGGCGCACCTCGCGGTGCTCGCCGCCAACCCCGGCAGGGAGATCGACGCGGCGGAGCTCGTCGCGGGCACGAACGCGCTCACCGAGGACGTCACGGCGCAGGACCGGCTGGACCCGGAGGCGTTGCGGCAGTACCGGACCAGGCTCGCGGAGCTGCGCGGACGCGATCTCGGTGCCGCCGAGATCGCCGAGCGCGACTGGCTCGCCGGCGAGATCGCGGCGGCCACCGGTCTGGGCGGGCGGCCGCGGTCGTTCCCGGACTCCGGGGAACGCGCCCGGATAGCCGTGGGCAAGGCGATCCGGCGGGCGGTGACCGCGCTGGCGTCGGCCGACCCGGTGATCGGCGAGCACGTGCGCGGCCACGTCCGCACGGGCAGGCGGTGCAGCTACTCGCCGAACTGATCATCCATCCTCGATACTGCACCCGTGATCACGCCCGAGTACCTCCTGTCGCCGCGCGAGTTCGAAGTCCTGTGGCGGACGCTCCGGCTGGGCCGGATGCCCTACCCGCTCGACGTGCCGAGCGAGGGAGCGACCGAGCAGGAGCTCAGGACGGTGCAGGCCACCACACTCGCCGAGCTGCGTGCACGCGGGCTGGCCGACGACGAACGCCTCGGGGACCTGCTGCGGCTGCTCGACGACCACGAGGTGTCCGTGGACGCCGTGCTGGGCCTGGACCGGACGGTGCGGGCGCTGGCGGCCTCCAGCGGCGACCAGGCGGTGCTGGCGCTCATCGACGGTGACCGGGTGGGCCTCGCGGAGATCAGGCCGACCGGGCTCGCCCGTGAGATCGTGCGGGTCCTGCCGGAGGGCGAACCCGGCCCCGGCAACGCGATGTCCGTGCGGGCGGAGGTGTTGCAGCAGGCCGCCGCGCTCCAGGAGGCGGAGGACGACGAGGAGTTCGACGACCCGTGGGGTGCGGCCGACGAGGAGCTCGACGACTCCCAGGCGTTGCAGCGCGCCGGACTGTCCGCACAGGACGCGCGGCAGCTGGGCGAGCTGGCCGCCAACCGGGTCGCGGGCGGCCAGTTCGGCGTGACGCACGGACGTCAGCGCGCCGACGTCGTCATCAACTGGTTCGACACCCACCAGGGCCGTTACCTCGTGGTCAACTCGGACGGCTGGCTCAGCCTCTCCCCTGCGGACAACGACCGCATCGCCACCCGGATCGACACCGTGCTGGCGTGAAAACCCTTGCAGCGGCACAACATTCATCAAAGGCGAATGAAACACCCGATCGGGCGATCTCAGGCCGTTGCCTGAACGAGATCAAGAGAAGCCTAAGAATCCACCTGGGACGTGTGTGATTTGAGCCACATCAGACCCAGGTCAAGACCCGTTCCAGTGATGTGAACAAAGATCCGATGCCCGAACGGGCATCGAATCGAGAGCGCTCCCACAACCTGGGGAAACGATCTTTACGATCACCGCGGGTTCAGCCGGACGTGGCCCGTTTGGCTGCGCCGCAACGGATTGTGAACGCGGGTCTCAATTGGCGACCCGCGAGGGTGGAATGTGAGCCGTCCATCAACATCTACTTGATACTGCACGCATGTACATCGTCGGTGACAACGATGCCGTCGCGTTGCGCGACACCGTCAGCTCGGGTCAGGTGCAGATCGACCCGGCCGCGGGCGAGGAGCTCCGCAAGCAGTTCCAGGCGCAGATCGACCAGGTCGACTCGTGGATCGAACGCGCCAACAGCAGCATCGCCCGCCCCGCACCGCTGGGGGCGAACCCCGTCGGTGACGCCATGCGGGAGAAGTTCACCCACCGGGCCGAGGGTGAGCAGTACTCGTTCGTCAGCGTCATGACCGCGTACCGCACGGTGCTGGAGCAGACGAAGAACTCGATCGTCGCGGCGATCGAGAACTTCACGCGCCTCGACGAGGAAAAGCAGGCCGAACTCAAGAAGATCACGAACAGCTGACGCGAGAGGCGAGCCGGTCATGCCCCCCGAGACCGACCCGAGCGAGATCGAGAACAAGCCGGTCCTGACGGACCCCCAGAACTGGGCGTCACGCTCGCACCAAGAGCTCTACGCCGCCGTGCACAACAACAACGACCCCGGTCAGGCCGGCCAGATCAGCTCCGAGTGGGGCAAGTACGGCGCCGAGCTGACCGAGGCCGCCCGCACCATCAACGCGGTGATCACCGCGTCGGAGTCCAAGTGGACCGGTGCGGCCGCGGAGGCCGCCCGTGACGCGATGAAGAAGCTCGGGGACTGGGTCGACGAGACCGCCCGCACCGCCGTCGAGGTCGGCAACAAGGTCGCCGAGCAGGGCCGCGTGATGGAGAACGCGCGAGCGCAGATGCCGGCGCCGGTCCAGTTCGACTGGAACAAGGCCGCGGCCGCGCTCTCCCAGCCGGGCACACCCGCGTTCGTGCTCGCCGCCGCCGACATCGCGGTGGCCAACGCCGCGTCGCGCGCCGCGCACGAGCAGGCGGTCACCGTGATGACCGACATGGAGAACAACTCCCGGCAGATCGACACCTCGACGCCGACGTTCAAGCCGCCGTTCAACCCGAACACCGGCCAGGTCGAGCAGCCCGTGCTGGCGACGCAGCGCATGTCGGGCGCGCCCACGCTCAACGGCGCGGAAGCCCTCATGTCCACGCACGCGGCCGGTGGTGCCGGTGTGGCCGCTCCGCCCGCTCCCTCGGGTGGTGCGACGACCGGTGGCGCTCCGACCGGCGGTGGCGCCACCGCGCCTGCCCCGGCGGCCTACACGCCCTCGGCACCCGGTTACACCCCGCCGCCCAGCCCCGGTGGCGGAGGCGGCGGCTACACGCCGCAGATGCCGAACTACAACCCCGGCAACACGAACGTGGCCGCCGCGACCTACACGCCGACGGCGCCCGGCTACACGCCGCCGCCCAACCCCGGCACCACGTACACCAGCGGTGGCGGTGGTGGCAGCAACTACACGCCGCAGTTCCCGACCGGCACGCCGTACCCCGGCTCGGGTCCGGCCGGTGGCCAGCAGCGGCCGA
The DNA here is from genome assembly GCF_014648475.1 of Lentzea flava. Lineage (GTDB taxonomy): Bacteria > Actinomycetota > Actinomycetes > Mycobacteriales > Pseudonocardiaceae > Lentzea > Lentzea flava. The sequence continues at coordinate 5,847 of NZ_BMRE01000030.1, forward strand.
ACATCCCCAAGATCCCCGTGGTCGGCAAGGACATCCCGAACCCGAACTACACGCCGCAGAACCCCAACTCGCCCAAGGGAACGACGCCGATGGGCGGCATGCCCGGCGGTCCTGGCGGTGGTGGCGGCGGTGGTGCCTCGGCGGGCATGAAGCCGGGCGCGATGCCGAACTTCGGCGCTGCCGGTGGTGGCGCGGGCTTCGGCGGCGGTCCTGCCGGTGCTGGTGGCGCCGGTGGCGCGATGCAGCCGGGTGGCACGGCGGGTGTGCAGGGTCAGGCCCGTCCTGGCGTGCCGATGGGCATGGCCGGTCCCGGTGCGGCCACGGCGGCCGGTGCCGGCATGGCCGGTGCGCCGATGGGTGGCGCCCCGGCTGCCGGTGGCAAGGGCGACGAGGACAAGGAACACCGTTCCGCCAGCTACATCATGGGCGGCGACCTGTTCGAGGTCCCCGGTGAGAACCTGCCGCCGTCGGTGATCGGTGGCGCGAAGCCCAAGAAGAAGGGCCCCGACGCGTCGTGATCACCCCCGAGTTCCTGCTCTCGCCCCGCGAGTTCGACGTCCTGTGGCACGAGCTGCGGCTCGGCAGGATGCCCTACCCGCTGGACGTGCCGAGCGAGGGCGACACCGAGCAGGACCGCCGCGTGCTGCGCGAGAAGACGCTCGATGAGCTGCGGCAGCGCGGTCTGGCGGACAACCAGCGGCTGGAGGACTACCTGCGGCTGCTCGACGACCACGACGTGTCCGTGGACGCGGTCGCGGGTCTCGACCGGACGGTGCGGGCGCTGGCCGCCTCCAACGGCGACCGGGCCGTGCTGGCGGTCATCGACGACGACCGGATCGGGCTGCTCGCGATCCGGGAGACCGGTCTGGCCCGCGAGATCGTGCGGGTGCTGCCCGACGGCGAGCCCGGCCCAGGCACGGCGGTGAACGTGCGGGTCGAGTCGTTGCGGGAGGCCGTCGCGCTCCAGGAGTCCGACGAGGACGACTCCGACGACCCGTGGGGCGCGGCCGACGACGAGCTGGACGACCGGGCCGCGCTGCAGCGGGCCGGTCTGTCCCCTCAGGACGCGAAGCAGTTCGGTGAGCTCGCGGCGAACCGCGTCGCGGCCGGCCAGTTCGGTGTCACCCGCGGCCGGCAGCGCTCGGGTGTCGTGATCAACTGGTTCGACACGCACCAGGGCCGCTACCTGATGGTCAACTCGGACGGCTGGCTGAGCCTCTCGCCGACCGACAACGACCGCATCGCCACCCGAATCGACGCAGTGCTCGCCTGAGAGCTCTGTTGAACCGCCGCCGCCGGAGGACCGTGTGAATCCCGCGAACCCCACCCAGTGGGTCGAAGAGTACGAGGCCAAGCTGGCCGACCTGAAGAAGAAGTCGGAGGACCTGCAGGAGAACTTCGCCGCGTCCACCGCGACCGTGACGTCGAAGGACGGCGCGGTGACGGTGACCGTGGGTCCCAACGGCGGCCTGCAGAACCTCGTTCTCGGGCACCGCGCGGTCGAGCTGGGCGCGCCCCGGCTCACCGCGCTGATCCTCGAAACCGCGCGGCACGCCCAGAAGCAGGCGGCGGAGAAGGTCCTCGAGATCTTCAAGCCGCTCGGCGAGGGCACCGAGGCGTACCAGATGGTCTCCGACTCGATCCCCGCCGACGAGGAGGAGATCGAGGAGACCGACGCCTACGACATCGACGACGAGCCGGAGCCCGTGCCGGCCCCGGCTTCGGCTTCGGCTTCGGCTTCGGTGAGCCGGGCGGCCGCCCCGCAGCCGCCACCCGTCCGCGGACGCCGCCCCGTGGACGACGACGAAGACGACGACAACCAGCCCTGGTGAGGAAACAGCGATGACCGCTCCTGAAACCCCGCTCCCGTCTCCTCCCGGGATGAAGATCACCGAGGAGAACAAGCTCAAGGGCTCGTTGTTCATCGAGGCCTACGGCAGCCTGATCGACGGCATCGGCAAGGACGCGGAGTCCGAGACCGAGAAGGCCCTGGACATCACGTTCAACGCCATCGGTGCCGCGTCGGCCACGGTGATGCTCGCGATCGACCCGCTGGGCAGCCTGATCGGCGCCGGTGTCGGCTGGCTGATCGAGCACGTGTCGTTCCTGCGCGACGCCCTGAACCAGGTGATGGGCAACCCGGAGGAGATCCAGGCCAACGTCGAGGCCACCAAGGCGCGCGCGGCCGAGCTGCGGGTGCTCGCGGAGGACCACAAGAAGGGGCTCGCGACGTTCGACGGCTGGTCCGGCACGTCGTCGGAGCGCTTCAAGGCGTCGATGGACGGCATGGCGCAGGAGCTCGACGAGCTCGCCAGCGCCGTCGAGACCAAGGCCAAGATCGTCGCGATCATGGGCATGCTGGTCACCGTCCTGCGCGACATCGTCCGCGACCTGATCGCCCAGCTGATCGGTTCGCTGATCGGCGGCGCGCTGATCGCGGCGGCCACGATGATCCCGACGTTCGGCGCCTCGATCCCGGCCTTCATCGGCTTCGCGGTCGGCAAGGCGGTCGCGCTGGGCACGAACATCGCGTCCCGCATCGCCCGCGTCGTCGCCGCCCTCGGGCGGCAGATGAAGCGGATCGGCGACCTCGACGACATCATGGCCAAGATCAGCAAGGGCTGGGAGCGGTTCGAGAACTCCGCCGACGTCGCCGAGATCTCCTACGAGGGCTGGAAGGCCTCGAAGGACGTCGACAAGAAGATCGACGAGGCGGTGGCGAACAACTCCGGTGGTGGTGGTGGTGGGACGGCCACGGCTACCGCGCCCAACGCTGTCGCCAACGCTCGGGTGGGCACCGTTCAGGCGGACTCCACGCCGACGATGCACGCCCTGTCGCGGACGCAGGCGGACTCGGCCGTGGCGGGCGCGCCGGTGCACGCGGTGCTGGCAGACCGCACCGTCGCGGCCCAGCCGATGCACACAGTGCAGGCAGACCACACCATCGCGGCCCAGCCAATGCACGCGTTGCAACCCATGCAGCTGGCAGACCGCACCGTCGCCGCCGAGCCGATGCACGCGGTGCAGGCAGACCGCACCGTCGCGGCCGAGCCGTTCCAGGCCGCTCACCGGGCCGAAGCGGTGCAACCGACGCACTTCCAGGCGGCACACCGGGTGGAGGCCGTTCAGCCCATGCACGCGGCGGATCGTCTGGTCGCAGCCGAACCGATGCACGAGGCGGTCGCCAGGACGGCGTCGGACTCCACCGTGGCGTCCGGTGTCTCGATGACCGCGGCAACGCCGGTCCACGAGGCCGTCCTGCCGATGCAGGCGCAGGAGCTGTACAGCGTCGTCGAGCCCACCCCGGAGCCGATGCAGCAGGCCTACCAGCCGATGGCGCCGACCCCGTTCGAGGTGCCAGAGGCGGACCGCGAGAACCACAACCCGCTCCAGGCCCGCACGGCCTACGCGAGCTTCGAGGCACCTGTCGAAGCCGCGGAACCGGCCGCCGCCTACGAGACGACCGCCCAGTCCGGCGGTGCCCCGGTGCAGCCGCTCCGCCAGACCGTGGCTCACGAGAGGTCCGTCAGGCCGTCGGAGCAGTAGTCCCCGGCCGGGATCCCGCCAACCCCGCTTTGTTCTAACTGGAGAAAAGCCGCTCATGGCCAAGGGGAACGTCAATCCCACACCGTCGCCGTCGCCGAACCCGAATCCGGCGCCGAACCCGACGCCGTCCCCCTCACCCACGGGTACCGGCGGAGGCAACGTCCCCACCGGCAACAGCGGCTTCTCCATGAGCGATTCCTCGATGCAGAACCTGCAGAGCAAGGCGGGGGACCTGGGATCCCGGCTGGCGAGCATTTCCAGCGGCCTGCGCGGCCTGAACTTCAGCGGCAACGCCCTGGGCCCCATCGGCCTGTTCGCCGTGCCGGCGCTCAACGCGTCCAACGACCACGCCGTCTCCCAGGCCGACAGGGGCGCCAAGGCGTTCACCGACGTCCAGGCCAACCTCAAGGCCACCCACCAGACGGCCATCCAGACCGATCAGGGCCAGCAGAAGTCCTTCAACTCGTTCGACACCTCCACGACGGCCAAGCCACCACCCGGCAACAACGTCACCACCCCCGGCAACAACGCGGGTGCGGGCCCCAAGGCGTCCGGCCCCGGCACCATCACCGGCGGCGGCGTCAACACCGCGGGCAACAACGTCCAGGGCGGCCCCAAGGTCTCCCAGGGCCCGAACATCAAGGGCGGCACCGGCCCGGTCACCGCCGGCGCCAAGGGTCCCGGCGGCCCGTCCGTCAGCACGACCCCGAACATCAAGGGCGGCACCGGTCCCGTTTCCACCGGTGGTGCCAAAGGTCCTGGTGGTCCGGCCGTCGGCACCACTCCGACCATCAAGGGCGGCACCGGGCCGGTCACCACCGGCGGTGCCAAAGGCCCCGGCGGTCCCTCCGTCGGCACCGCGCCGAACATCAAGGGCGGCATGGGACCTGTCGGCGGTGGCGTGAACACGCCCGGCGGCGGCCCTTCGGTCGGCCTCGCTCCCAACATCAAGGGCGGAGCCGGACCGGTTTCCACCGGCGGCGCCAAAGGCCCCGGCGGCACCCCCGTCGGCACCACGCCGAACATCAAGGGCGGTGCGGGACCGGTCGGCGTGGGCGGTGCCAAGGGTCCAGGTGGCGCCGGTGTGGTGACGCCTCCGGTGATCGGCGGCACGCCCGGTGGTCCGGGTTCCGCGAAGCCCGGCAGCGCACCAGGTGGCAAGGGCGCCGGGATCCCTGGCCCCAAGCCCGGCGTGACGCCTCCAGGCCCGCAAAGCGCCGTGACCTCACCGTCAACCGGCACCTCGCGCGGCACGACCCCACCTCCCATCGGCGCTCCGGGCATGGCCCCACCGATGGGCGGCACCGGCCCTCAGGGCGGCGACAGGGGCGGCAGCAAGCTCGGCACGGGTGGCGGCAAGGGCCTGTTCGACGCGCCCAAGCCGGCCACGCCCGACAGCACCATCACCAAAGCCCCGCCGAACTCGGCGTCCACTCCCCCACCCGCCCCGAAGCCGGGCAGCCCGGCGTCGCCCGGTTCACCCGGCACCCCGAACGCGGGCTCGCCGAAGCCGGGCGTCCCCGGCACGCCGACCCCGTCGACCCCAGGTCCGCAGAGCGCCGTGACGACGCCTCCGCAGAGCGCAGGCAAGGCGGGCACCACCCCTGGCACGACACCTCCGGCAGCGGCCGCCCCAGCCGCCCCGCCGATGGCACCGGGCGGCGCCAACCCGGCAGCCGCGACGACCGAACGCGGCGGCAGCAAGTTCGGCGGCCCGAGCGCGGGCAAGGGCGTGTTCGACGCCCCCAAGCCCTCCACCCCGGACAACACCATCACCAGGGCCCCTGGCACCTCACCGTCCACCCCGCCACCGGCCCCGAAGCCAACCCCGCTGACCCCGCCGAGCTCGAACGCGAACACCGCCCCGCCCGTACAGTCACGCCCGGCTCCGGCCGCACCGCCGGCCAACGTTCCCCCGGCGAACATCCCGGCGCCCAAGGCCGACACCGCACCACCGGTGCAGTCCCGGCCCGCACCGCCGGTGAACACCCCGGCCCCGAAGACCGACACGGCACCGCCCGTCCAGTCGCGGCCCGCACCGCCGGTGAACGCACCGAGCACGCCCTCGGTCAACACACCCGCCCCGAACACCGGCGTTCCACCGGCCAACGCGCCTTCACCGAGGCCCGAGACCACCGCCCCGGCACCCAGGCCGGAGACCAACGTTTCCCCGGCCGCCACACCCTCGCCGAACCCGAACGTCAACGCCCCATCCCCCAAGCCGGACGTCAACGTTCCTCCGGCCGGCGTGCCGTCGCCGAAGCCGGACACGAACGCGCCCTCGGCCAACACGCCGAAGCCGGACACCAGCGTTCCTCCGGTCAACACCCCCAAACCGGACACCAACACCCCGCCGGTCCAGACAAAGCCCACCCCGGACACGAACACGCCGCCCGCACAAACGCGTCCGGCTCCGGCCGCCAACGTCCCACCGGTCAACACCCCGTCTCCGAACACGCCCGGCACGAACACTCCGAACCCCAACACCCCAGGCCCCAACACCCCGCCGGTCAACACACCGGGCGCCAACACGCCACCGGTCAACACGCCGACCACCGCGCCAGGCCCCGACGTCCCGCCCAGCACGCCAAAACCGGGCGACCCGTCCGTGCAGTCCCGGCCCGCCCCCGGCGCGCAGACGAACGTCCCCCCGGCGGCCACCAACACCACCCCCACCGCGGCACCCGACCTCGTCGTCGCCCCACCCCTCGTCACCCCGGCCCCGAACCCCGGCCAGAACACCACCCCGAACGTGGTCCCCAGGCAGCACCCGGCTGCCGCCAACTACCAGGCGCAGCCACGTCCCGACGGCGGCAAGGGCAAGAAGCGGGCCGCGATCAAGAAGTACCTGGGCATCAACTTCATCAAGGGCCTGTTCGCCAAGAGCACCCCACCGCCGGCACCGACACCAGCACCGGCACCGAACGCCGCCCCACCCAGCCCCTGGGTCAACCTGTTCAAGGGCGAGACCAAGGCCGGCAACATCGACGTCGAAGCCGTCAAGGCCGAGATCGACGCCGCGGTCGCCAACGGCAAGCCCGCCAACGCGCGCATCCTCATCAACCGGCTGCAAGGGACCGAGGCGGGCGCGGCCCTCCAGAAGCAGTACGACGACGCCGTCAAGGCCAAGGGCGACGAGGGCAAGGTCGAGGTTCCCAAGGAGCTGCACTTCGCCTGGTTCGGCAAGACGCCGTCGCCGGACTCGGTCAACAGCATGGTCGAGTGGGCCGCGCAGACCAACGAGAACAACGGCTGGAAGGCCACGCTGTGGACTGACGGGTCGAGTGCGAACTGGGATCCCGAGGTCAAGCAGAGGCTGGCAGACGCCGGCGTCGAGATCAGGTCCGATGTGGACTCGCTGGTCGACGAGCTGTCGAACAAGGTCCCGCCGACCGACAGCAACACGACGCTCAAGGACGTCTACAGCGCCGCACAGGATCCGCGCGCCGAGGCGTACAACCTCGCGTCGGACATCGCGCGGTACGCGGTGCTGGCCAAGAACGGTGGCGTGTACGTCGACGTCGACATCAAGCCGGGGTCGGTGTCGCTGAACGACATCGGCGACATGAAGATGCACCCGACCGACGTGCCGGTGATCGGGCCGCGGCTGCGGGACGCGCAGAGCATGCGCAACGCCCTCGGTGACCAGAACGCGCAGCTCACCCCGGAGAACGTCCAGAGGGCCGCTGACGAGAGGTACCGGGAAGGCGAGCTCGGCAACGCGTTCATCGTGACACCGCCGGACGGGGCGCTGATCACCAAGTTCGCCGAGATCATCCCGCAGAAGTTCGACACGCTCGTCGACCGCGTGGTGCCGAAGGACGTTCCGGACCGGAAGAACGCACCCGAGCTCCTCGGCAAGCTCAAGGAGCAGGCTCCGGACGTGTCCGGGCCCAACGCGCTCGCCGACAACGGACTTGCGCCGCAGATCGGGCTGATCGGCCAGGTCGCGATGGACCCCGGCGGGCTGAACCTCGGTTTCAACCCCGGGTACATGCCGAGCGACGTGCCGGCGATCCGGAAGACCGACTTCGCGTCGATGTTCGACCCCGACCTCAAGAACAAGTGGTCCGGGCTCGAGTGGGTCACGCCGGAGAGCGAGAGCCAGCTCGACAGGGAGGCCGACAGCCGTCCCGCGCCGAGCAAGGACACGCCGACCACCGTCCGCAGCGGTGGCGCCCCGCCGCCGATGACCCCGCCGACCCCGGAATCCCACCAGGGCAAGGACGTCATCACCGACGAGTCGTGGCGGCACGACCCCGCGAAGACCGCGGACTGGTTCGCCCCCAAGGACCCCGCCGACCGCAGCACCTGGGCCGACCGCCGCAACGACACGAACGTCCGCACCGTCGACGTCGTCGTGCACGACGTGCGCACCGACAGCACGCCGTCGAACATCAAGTCCTACCAGGGCCTCATCAACTACGACCTGCGCCGCATCGAGACGACCCCCGGCAACTTCGTGCAGGAGTACACCGTCAAGGTGCACGTCGACCCTGCCGCGAACGTCGACCCGAAGGTCGTCGAGCAGGTCAAGGCCAACGCCACCAACGGCGTCAACACCTTGCTGAACCAGGGTTTCCGGCTGCCCAGCGGTGACCAGTTCCACCTCAACCTCGAGTTCACCGAGAACGCGGCGGACGCCCACACCACCATCAAGGTCGACCCGGACAACCCCAACGTCGACCAGACGCACTGGAACCCGAACACCAGCCCCGAGGTGCTGGCGCACGAGACGCTGCACTACCTCGGCATCCCGGACGAGTACAAGGACTCGAGCCGCGTCTTCCAGCAGCACGACACGAACTCCGGCGTCCACCAGAACGACGGCGGCCTGATGGGCACGGACGTCCACGGCCCCGACCCGGGTCTGCGGCCGCGGCACCTGTGGCTGATCGAGCGCACCGCCAACAGCCAGGTGATGGTGCCGGACACCAGGATCGATGCGCCCGGCCCGGCAACCGTGCCACCGCCTGCCCCGAGCACGCCACCCGGCACCACGCCGGACGCCGACTCGCGGCCCATGCCGCCGAAGCACCAGCGCGACTGGGACAGCGACAACGACAGCGACGCCGAGCCGAGCTCCGAACCGCCTGCCAAGCGGCAGCCCGGTCCCGGCACGTGGAACGACCCCGGTTCCTCGATGGATGTCGACACACAGCCAGACGGCGACGTCGACATGGAACCGCAGAACGACAGCCAGGTCGAGGACCTCACGGCCCACTTCGAGACGCTGTCGCTGGGCGACGTGAACTTCCAGTACAACCAGGCGTTCGCGAACCTGGCGAACGGCGAGATCGACCTGCCGACCAAGGACAACTACCTCGCCAAGCTCAAGGAGAGCGTCGAGGAGAACAAGCAGCCGTCGTTCGTGATCAACATGATCGTCGGCCACAACCAGCTGGGCGACATCAACTCCGTCATCGACGCCATCACCAAGGACGCCGGTGACATCAAGGAGAACATGGTGTTCGTCGTCGGCGTGAACGGCCGCGAGGGCTCGAACGCCGACATGCCCGCCAACATCGCGCAAGCCAACGAGAACGTCGCGAACCGCAGAGAGCCGATCGCGATCGTGCCGTTGTCGACGGTGAAGGCCAACGAGGACTTCCCGTTCGGCCGGATGCGCAACGAGACGATGAACAGCTCCGCCACGAAGTTCGCGGTCGGCGCGCTGAACGGCAAGGGCACCCACCCGTATCTGTCCATTCAGGACTTCGACTCGGGTTCGCGCCAGGTCCCGTCGGGCAAGGACGTCTTCAACCACTTCACCGAGACGCTGAACTCGCCGGACGCAGGCCCGATCCGGCCGCTCATGCACGCGGGTGGTTACCGCGTCGGCGACCCCGACGCGCTGATCAACGACATCCAGAAGCGGATCGACAAGGAGCAGCAGGCTCTCGACGAGGACACCTCGCTCGACCAGAAGAAGCGGGACGAGCAGCAGCGTCAGCTGGACCTGGCGCGCGACCACATCAGGGACAAAGAGGGCTTCGTCCAGAAGTTCCAGCAGGCGATGAACGACGACATGGACGCGCGGGTCCGGCAGGCGGACTCGGCGCCGCTGTTGCCGTACTCCCCCGAGCCCAACCTGTTCATCGACGCGAACGTCCCGCTGGTCGACCCCTCGGTGAAGTTCAGCGACGGCGAGGCCGAGTTCAACGGCCTCGGCAAGTCCATGAACTCCTTCGCGGGCAAGGAACTGGTCGAGATCCACACGAACCAGCTGCCGAAGCCGGAGCTCAACGCGGACCTGAAGGCGACCAAGGCCCAGCTGGAGGCCGACATCGCGGCCCAGGGCGGCAAGGCGAGCCCCAGCCAGGCCAAGACGCTCGCCGGGATCAACGCCGAGATCAGGGCGAACGAGAACGTCGCGCGGAACAGCCCCGAGTTCACGGCCGCGGTCACCGACGTCGCCGTCCAGTCCGGCATCGACGTCGACCTGCAGACCAACCGCAACCCGTACCGCGGCGAGAACTTCTCCACCGACTTCGTCAACGGCGCGGTGGGCACCGACCTGTCCCGCATCGCGCTCGGGTTCGCGAAGTCCGACGGCAAGTCGTGGCCGCAGTCGCACGTCGCGCTCAACACGGTGCCGAACCGGACCTACGGCGGCGACACCCCGAAGGCGGCGAAGGCGGCCAAGGCCGAGACGTCGGCCGCGGACATCCGCAACGAGTTCCAGGACAAGAAACCCAAGGGCGGCAAGCCCAATCCCGGCAACAAGCCGCACACCCAGCGCGAAGCCCAGCAGCTGATCGAGCACAGGTACGAACCCGATTCCACCACCGGCAAGCACACGCTCACCGAGACCAAGGGTGGCTGGAACCCCTCCAAGGTCGACTCGCTCAAGCTCGGCTGGGAGGACAAGAACACCCTCAACCAGGCGATCTCCGCACCCGTCCCGGGCCACGGGCACATGGGTGTCGACCCGCAGATCGACCCCACCACCAACTACCCGCCGCCGCGCGAAGTGCCGGACGTGGACCCGGAGACCGGCAAGGCCCCCAAGCTGCCGCCGCGGACCGAGGCCGAGCTCGGCCACATCGACCCGACGGCCAAGCAGCAGAAGATGGCGACAGTGCTGAACATGGCGCTGTCGGACAACAACAGCAACGTCACCCGCACGTTCGGCACGCTCGAGCACGCCATCGCACCGCTCGCCGGCGACCCGCGCCCGGACGGCGTGTTCAACGCCGTGCACGACGCGCTGGCGGCCGAGTCGGGCGGCAAGAAGCCGAAGGGCAAGGGCAAGGCGGTCCCGCCGCCCAAGGACCTGCGCACGAACACGATCCGGCAGGGCTCGATCGCGTCGTCCGGCATCACCACGCAGATCGCGAACTTCCGCCAGGAGCACGGCCTGCAGAACGGCCACCTGGTCAACGCGCTGATCGAGCCGCGCCCGACGCAGCCGACCCCGATCCCGCCGAAGTTCAAGAGCGACAGCAACTACAACCACCCGGTCGACAACACGAACACGCCGGGCACCGAGCTGACGCCGGACCAGCGCGACGCGCAGAACAGGGCCGACGCGGACGAGAAGGCCGCCGAGAACGCCAAGGCGGCCAAGGCGGAAGAGCTCGCGGTCAAGCTGATCGCCACCGAGCTCAACCGGCCGATCGTCGTCCACGGCCCGGACGGCACCAGCACGCGGGTCGAGCCGTTCTACGAGCTCCAGCCCGAGGTCAAGGACCACTCCACGGAGACGGACAAGAAGAAGGCCGCGAAGTGGAAGGCGCCGAAGTTCGGGCCTGAGCTGCACATCGACCGGAACCCGAACCCGAACGGCAAGTCGACCTACTCCCCGCACACCCCGGCGAACGATCCGGGCCCGTCGACCAGGGGCGCCCCGCCCGCACCCGAACCCGAGGTGCAGACGCGTCCGGCACCGCCACCACCGGCGCCGACGCCGAACCCCGTCATCCCGATGATCACGCTGACCCCGCCCGAGGTCGGCCAGGTCATGCCGGGAACGCGGAACCTGCCGGCCTTCTTCCAGGACAACAAGGCACTCGGCACGATCGCGGCGACCGACGTGCGCGGGGCCGACCAGGTCACCGGCGCGATCCCGAACCTCAAGCCCGCCGACGCCGCTCGCATCCAACAGGCGCTGACCGGCAACTTCGAGTCGTTCCTCGACAACGGTCGCAACTTCCAGGTCAAGATCGGCAACACCTGGTACGAGGCGAACGTCCGCGCCACCATGCAGGCGTCGCCAACACCGTCCACTGTGGACGCGCCGAACGTCAAGGTCGACGCGGTCGCGCAGTCGGGCAACTCCTCCACGACCACGCACACCGTCGCGACGGCCAACGACATCGGCGCCTCGGCGACGGCCGGTGTCGCCATGGGCCCGTACGGCTCGCTGGGCGGCAAGGCGCAGTTCGCCACGCCCGCGCAGTCGCAGAGCACGTCGAACTCCCTCACCGACCAGCGCGCCATCCGGGCGGGCGAGGGCTCGACGCAGGCCACCGTGCAGGTGTCGTACGACATCACGCTGACCGACGCCAGCGGCAACGTCCAGAACCTCGACCCGGTGACCACGGGCACGGACGTCACGCTGCAGATCCCCAACGACCTCGCGACGATCACCAGCTCCGGCAACACGTCCGCCGCGGTCACGCCGCCAGACGCGCAGTGGGGCGCGAAGATCGAGCACCCCGCTCCCGAGGCGGTGTCGGTCGACAACCAGCAGAAGGCGTTCTCCGACGTCGCGGCGAAGCTGCACCCGTCGATCACGAAGGTCGGCGCTCCCGGACGTGAGGCGCTGCAGAACTTCCTGAGCCCCACCACGATCCGCAACAACCTCGGCTCGATGCTCGGCGGCGCCTACGTCACGTCGCCGAACCTGATCAGCCCGCACGCCAGTAAGGGCGCGGCGGTGCAGATGACGGCCACGCTGAAGACCGCGGAGCTCGTCGGCACGCACGGCAGCTCGGTGCTGCGCCTGCACGACACCGCCTCCCACAGCAGTGGGGTGTCCTCGACGACGAAGTCCGGCGGTGACGTCACCGCCGGGTTCGGCGGCAACATCGGCATTCCCAACGCGGTCGGCGGCCAGGTCGGCGCCACGCTCGGCTACTCGGCACGCGTCGCGGAGAACGTGAACGCGGGCACGAACGTCAGCCACAAGAGCGGTATCCAGATCAAGGGCGACACCGGTCTGTACAAGGTGACGGCCGAGGTCGAGGTCCGCACGCCGAGCGGCGAGAACGTCAAGGTCCCCGTCACCACGTACCTGAGGGTCGGCCTGCCGGAGGCGGGCGCGCTCGGCCTGCCGACGCCGGACGGCACGCGCAACTCCACTGTGGACCCGAACACCGCGGGCACCAAGTTCGCTCCGCCGTACCTGGCGGACGCGATCGCCGCTGGCAACGCGAAGGTCGGCGAGTTCACCCCGGCCGCGCAGGTGCAGAACCAGGTCGAGTCCGCGCTGCACGGCCTGCCCGGCTTCGAGAAGTTCCTGCCGAACTGGAACGACCCGAACGCGAACCCGCGCAGCAGCAAGGGCAAGAGCTTCGCCGACGTGGCCGAGCAGATCGAGAACCAGCGCAAGCTGACCTCGCAGCTCTCGCCCGCCGCGCTGAAGACCAACATGGACAGCCTGATGGGCCCCGGCGTCCAGGTGCAGCTCAAGAACAGCGGCAAGACCACCAACACCTACGTCAACGTCACGGTCAAGGCGAAGCTGACCAACCCGCGGCACCTCGGCCAGGCCGACGCGCGCAACGTCCGTGACGCGTCGTCGACCGGCCCGAAGCTCGACGCCTCCACGACGACCACCAAGGGCTGGAGCGGTGGGGTCGAGGGCAAGGTGACGATCCCGGCCAAGACGGACGTCGCCTCGCTGACGCCGACGCCGCAGTTCGGCGTGAAGTACAACCACGCGTGGTCGGACAAGACCGCGGCCGGTCCGACCGTCAACAGCACCTCGCTCAACGTGGGCAGCCCGAACGCCCAGGTGTTCCAGCACGACGTCGAGTTCGAGGTCGAGATCACCACGTTCACCCGGCCCCGCGCGTGGGTGCGGCGGATCGTGCCGGGCGCGCCGGGTTTCCACTCGCCGGAGCAGAACGTCGTGGCGAGCACCGGCAACGGGCTCGACAAGATCGACGGCAAGGTCAACCTGTGGGTGTCGGACAGCTCCACGCTCGACAACGACCCCGGTGACGGGTTCAAGCCCGGCGACCCGGAGACGCGCAAGCTCAAGGACGCGCCGACGGTCAAGGAGCTCCTGAGCTCGAAGCCCAAGGAGAAGTCGCCGGACTTCCTGCACGTGGAAGCCGTCGCGAACACGACGGCGCTGCGCGACCAGGCCATCGACGCGCTCAACCGCGCGGCGGGCGGCGACTCGGCGCTGACCGTGCCGGGCACCGCGTCGCGGGCGCAGATCGACAAGATGTTCTCCCCGGAGAACATCAAGGCGAACCTGCGCAAGCTGACCGAGACCGGCATGCAGGAGCAGGGCCTCAAGTACGACCGGCGGGTCACCGACCGCACCGGCGCGATCGGCGTGTCGTTCCAGCTGAACAACCCCAAGATCGTGTCCATTTCGGACAACACCGGCACCGAGAACGCGCACACCGGTGGCTACAAGGCCGGTGAGTCGTCGTCGACGAGCAGGTCGGTCGACCTCACCGGCGGCATCAACGTGCCGATCAAGCCGAACCCGGCCGCGCCGGCCACGCAGACCAGCGGTTCCGGTGGCGTCGCGGTGGCCGGCAAGGTCACGCCGTGGTCGGACTCCAAGTCGTCGTCCAACGAGATCGGCGGCAGCGTCGACCGCAACTTCGTGACGCCGTCGGGCGGCCGCACCGTGCTGGTGCAGCTCGACGCGGACGTCACCGTCGTCGGCGAGAGCCGCGCGGCGAACTTCCTGGCCGGCAGCACGCCGCGGGCCGAGGGCGCGACGGTCACGCTGCCCAACTCGGTGTTCGTGCGGGTGACCGAGGACGTGGCGCGGGACATGGGTCTGCTGCCCGACGTGCAGCCGAACGTGCCCAAGCCCGAGTTCCCGAAGATGGCACCGCCGGCGACGGTGAACAAGGGCGAGCCCGGCTCGCTCGGTCTGTCCACTGTGGAGAGCGTGCCGGACCTGTCGGACGTGGTCACCAAGCTGACCGCGGACGTCAACGCCAAGACCGCCAAGCGGTTCGGCGACCCGCTGGTGCCGGACTCGGTGCTCAGGGACTCGATGAGCACCCTGCAGCGCCTGGTCGACTTCAGCTCACCGGCCAGCGTCAAGGCGATGATCGACAGCGCGATGGACGGCGGTGTGCCGCTGTTGGTGCACCAGCCCGGCACGTTCGGCAAGGACTCGTTCCAGGTCACGTTGCGGGCCAAGGCGGAGACGCCGCAGTTCCAGGAGGTCGTCAACGACGGCGTCGAGATGGAGTCGACGCTGGCGGGATCGCAGAAGGTCAGCGACAGCCAGGGCCGCGGCACCGGCTGGGGCCTCGGCGTGAAGGCACCTGGCCTCGCGGCTCCGGGCAGCGCGAACCCGAACGTCTCCGGCACCGCGGGCGCGGTCGCGGCGGCGAACATCGGGCAGTCGAAGAGCAGCTCGGTCACCACCTCGACGACCGACCAGTTCAGCAACTACCGCGGCGCCAGCGGACCGGCGGCGCGCTACACCGTGCCCGTCGAGTTCGAGCTCGTCGTGGAAAAGGGCAACAAGGTCGTCGCGAAGGCCGGCAGCGGCGTGCAGGAGATGGTCGTCCGGCTGCACGCGGACAACCAGAAGGTCGCGGCCCACGCCCAGCCGCAGCCGTACTGGAGCGAGGTCCACACCCGCACCGCGGACCAGGGCGCACCGCAGGTCGCTTCCGAGTGGCAGAAGGACGGAAGCCCGGGCACGCTGCCGCCGAGCGCGTCGGTGGAGACCCTGCGCGGCGCCCAGGACCTGCGCAACGCGGCCGTCCAGGCACTCACCGACGCGGGCGCGGGCAAGGGCCTCACCGGCAAGGGCACCGGCTCGTTGAACGCGCTGCTGGCGACGTTGAGCTCGGAGAACCTGCAGCCGCACCTGCCTGGCATGCTGTCCGGCCCGCTGGACGTGCCGGGCCTGCACGAGGCGGCGCTGACGTTCGGCAAGGACGCGGACGTCAAGGTGTACGCGAAGCTCGTCGACCCGAAGCTCGGCTCGCTGAGCGACGGCGTGGCGCTGGAGAACCCGAAGTCGCAGGTCAGCTCGACCAGCGGCGAGGCGAAGATCTCCGAGACCGGTGACGTCTCGGTCGGTCTCGCGACCGGTGGCGCGGCGATCAAGCAGAACACGGACCCGAAGGACAACGTCAGCGTCGGCGTGAGCGGCGTCGAGCTGCGCCACGCGGGCGAGGACTCCTCCGCGCTCTCCGGCGGCCCGGCCGACAACAAGACCAGCAACCTCAAACCGAAGGACAGGACCGGTCTCGTCCAGTTCGGCGTCGAGTACCGCGTGGTCGCCACGATCGGCGGCAAGACGGCCGTCGTGGACCTGTCCGTGCCCAACTCGGCCTCGGTCCGCATGCAGGCGGCGGACGCGGAAACCGTGCTGGGCCACGGCTTCGACCAGGAGCTGACGGACGCGCAGACCGAGGTGAAGAAGGCCGCCGACGACTGGCGCAAGGCCGAGGTCGAGGTCGACGCCAAGCGGCACGAGGCGCAGCAGGTGATCAACGAGGTCGCCGCGAAGCTCGCCAGGAACGACTCGGACCTCACCAAGGTCCAGATCGAGTACAACGCGGCCATCGAGAAGCACCTCGACGAGCAGGCCAAGGTGCCACCGCTGGAGGCCAGGGCCGAGACCGCGCGCCGCGAGGTCGCCCGCACCCGTGACGCGATCGCGGACCTGACCCCGCGGGTGAGCACCCTCAGCCTCGAAGTGCTGGGCGCGCAGTCCCAAGTGGACGACGCCCAGGCCGACGTCGACGCCAAGGCGCAGACCGTGCGGTCGCTGGAGAACCAGTTGACCCGCACGCCGGACGCTCCGGGTCTGGCGCAGCAGGTCGAGGACGCCCGCCAGGCGCACGCCGACGCCGAGACCGCGCTGCAGACCGCACAGCAGGAGGCGGACGCGGCGCAGACGGCGTTGGACCAGGCCCAGCGGCAGCTCGACGAGGCGCGCGCGGAGCTGGACGTCCAACGCCGGGAAGCCGCCGCCCGCCGTGCGGAACTCACCGCGCAGGAGCAGGTCGTCGCACAGGCGGACGCGGTCCGCACCGAGGCGGAGACCAGGTACGAGCAGACCGTCGCCGACCAGGCCGCGGACCGCGCGGCGCAGGAGAACCGCGTCAGGCAGGCGGAGACCGAGCTGAACGACGCCCGCCGGGCCGCGGATGCCAAGCAGCAGGCGTGGTGGGACGCGAAGGCCGTGGTCGACACTAAGATCGCCGACTTCAACAAGGCCGCTTCGCCTGGGCCGGACCTGAACAAGGACCTTCCGGCCCCTCCGCCGCCGCCCAAGCCCGGGCCTGACACGTCCAAGTTGCTGCCGCCGGTGCCGGGCGACCGGGACAGCTTCGAGGCGGGGTCGAGCCGGGGTGTGCGGACGCCGGCATCGCCGCCTCCCGCGGCTCCGGAGACGAGTTCCGGCCGGGGCGTGCAGACGCGTGCCGCGAGCAGTTCCGCGGCTCCGGAGACGAACTCCAGCCGCGACGTGCAGACGCGTCCGGCACCCCCGCCACCCGCGAGCAGCTCCAGGGTTCACGAGACGGCCCCGGACACGACCTCCACCCGAGACGTGCAGACGCGTCCGGGACCGCCACCACCCACGACCACCTCCACGGTCGAGGAGACGGCCCCGGAAGCCGCTCCGCCCGACGCCGATGCCGTGGTGACGCTCGACGACGACATCGCCCGGTCGGCTCCTCCAGCGGACGCGCGGACGAGCCCGTTGCACAGCACGGAGACCAGTGCGCCGTGGTTCGACCCGCAGCACCCGGTGTCGTCGCAGGCCATCGCGGACGCGCGCGCCACCACCCCGGCGTCGAGCTGGGTGCGTGGTGAGGACGCCGGTGTCCTCAACACCACGACGGTCGGGCCGCATGGCATCACCATGCAGGCGTGGCGCGGGCCGATCGCTTACGACACCCGCGTGCTGGACGTCGACGGTGTGCCGGTGCGGGACTTCACGGTCCGGCTGCACCTGGACAACCCGGACCCCGGTGTGCGGGAACGCACCCTCGCGGGCGTCGAGGAGATGTTCAACCAGGGGTACCGGCTGCCCAGCGGTGAGCAGTTCCACGTCACCGTCGAGTTCACCGACAACCCGGACGACGCGCACGCGACGATCAAGGTCACGAACGATCCCGGCGGCAGGGCCAACCAGCTCACCTGGCCCGCCTCCACGGATCAGCGGAGGCTCGCGCACGAGGTCGGGCACTTCCTCGGTCTGCGCGACGAGTACCTCGAGACCGGCGCCGTGAAGCCGATCTTCCAGCACCAGGACGGCAAGGGGCACATCGTCAACGACAACTCCCCCATGACCGCCGGCATCGACAAGGCGGACGCGATGCTCAAGCCGCGTCACCTCCGGCTCGTCGAGGAGCGGATGAAGGCGCTGCAGTCGCACAACGAGCCGCAGCCGAGCACGGCGAGCACGGATCTCCCGGCACCGAACATGCCCAAGCGCGATCGTCCGGACACAGTGGACGTCGATGACGTGGGTGACCCGGTCAAGCGCCGCCGCGAGGACGACCACGGCGTGCACAACACGGCGTTCGCGAACCTCGCCAACGGGCAGCAGCTCACGCCGATCACGGCGGAGAACTACCTGCAGCGCACCAAGGACGGCATCGCGAACAACGAGCCGCCCGCGTTCGTCGTGAGCATGATCGTCCGGGCGAGTGAGCTGAACCAGCTCGACGACGTCATCAACGGTGTCATGGCCAACGCCGGCGACATGAACGGCCGCGTGGCGTTCGTGCTCGGCGTGAACGCGTCGTCGCAGCAGGAGATCGACAACGCGCTGGCGGCCGCGGCACCGGTGGTCAACGCTCGCACGGAGCCGATCGCTCTGGTGGGCGTGCCGCACGGGCCGAAGGGCTTCAAGTTCGGCGAGACCCGCAACAGCACGTTGCACAGCAACGCGCACGAGTTCGCGGTGACCGCGCTGGCCGCCAACGGCAAGCACCCGTACGTGTCCATCATGGACTTCGACGCGGGTGATCGCCGCACGCGCGAGGGCCGGCACGTCTTCGACCACGTCACGCAGCTCATGACCGCCGAGGATGTCGGTCCCGCCGACGGGCCCGACATCCCGGCGCCGTTGCGGCCGTTGATGATCGGTGGCGGTTACCGCGTCGCCGTCCCGCCGCAGCAGCTGCGGACCGACGTCCTGGCGCGCATCGACGGTGACGCGAAGACGACGGAGGAGCAGAAGCAGGTCTACCGGGCGAAGCTGAACGAGGCGGACTTCGTCGACCGGTTCGTGCACCTGATCGACGCGGACATGCACGCCCGCCGCAACCAGCAGGGCATCCACCCGCTGCTGCCGTACACGCCGGAACCCAACCTGTTCTTCGACGCACTGGTGCCGCTCGCGGACCCGTCGGTGAAGTTCGGCGAGGGCGCGGCGGAGTTCGGGCAGCTCGGCCAGTCGCTCAACAAGGTCTACGCGAAGGAACTGGCGGCGCTGCACACCCCGGCCGACCCTGAGCTGCTGGAGGACGCCACCGAGCAGGTCGCGGTGGACGCGCAGAACAACCGGCACCCGGTGCGCGGGCAGGCGTTCACGACCGACTTCGTGGCGGGCGACACCGGCACCGACCTGTCCAGGATCGCGTACGGCCTGATCAAGGACGGCAAGCTGCCGCAGTCGCACACCGCGCTGCCGAACGTGAGCGAGCGGTTCTTCGACGGCAAGTCCGCCAAGCAGGGCACCAAGTTCGCCGACGAACGCGAGCGGCTCTCGACCGGCGAGCACCGGATCACCGAGCCGTTCCGCCCGCCCGCCGACGGGCAGACCACGAGCACGTGGAACCCGCCCAGGAAGATGGAGACGCAGCTCGGCGCGCCGGCGAAGAACCGGATGAACGCGGCGGTGTCCGCGCCGATGCCCGCACCGTTCGCTCAGCAGCAGGCCGGTATCCAGAAGGACCAGAAGGTCGTCGCTGCGCACGGGCTGGTGGCGTCCGACCACGTCAACCACACGCTGCGGCAGCTGCGGCACCTCAACGAGGACGTCCTGCGCCGGCAGACCCCGCCGCCGACGACCGACAACGGCCTCTACGCCGCTGTCGCCGCGGTGAAGCAGGTCCACCCGGCGGCGCTGCGCCTGCAGGTGACGGAGCTGGCCGCGACCAACCCCGCGGTGGCCAGGGCCGTGGCCGACTCCACCGTCAGCAGGCCGATGCACACCGGCCACCTGTACGGCGCTCTGGTCGAGAACATCAACTGGAACATGCAGCCGGACCCGAACGAGAACAACGGCGCCGGCAACGCCCGTGACCTGGTCGGACACCTCATCGCCACGCAGCAGGGAGTGAACGTGCGGATCCACCAGCCGGGCGGCAACCCCGTCGTGCTGCGGCCGATGGGTCTGACGACCGAGGAGACCGTCGAGATCGAGATGGTGATGAACGGCCGTCAGGTCACCTACCGGCCCTATCGTGGACCTCAGGGGCTACACCAGGACGAACCGATGCTTTAGCGTGGCCCGCGTGGAGGAGTTCGCGGAGGCGCTCAGGACGGCGATCACGAATCGGGGTCTCGGGCTGGAGCGCATCCGCGAACACCTCTCCCAGCACGGCGTGTCGGTCTCGCTCACCACGCTGAGCTACTGGCAGACGGGCCGCACGCGGCCGGAGCGCAAGAAGTCGCTGCAGGCCGTCGTCCACTTGGAACACATCCTGCAGGTGCCGCCCGGCCACCTCTCGGAGCTCCTGGGGCCGTCGTCTCGGCCACGCGGCCGGTGGCTGCGCAGGGCTCCGGAGTTCTGGCCGGAGCCGTCGCACGTGGAGCACGCGCTGCTCGACATGGAGACGCGGTGGGACGACCAGCTGATCCGGGTGAGCCAGCAGGACTTCGTGACCGTCGGGGCAGATCGCAGCGAACGCTCGTTCCGGTCACGTCAGGTGCTGTCGGCGGCGATGAACGGGCCCGACCGGTGGGTCGCGATCATGCACAGCGACGAGTTCGACCGGCCGCTGCCCGAGGTGCGCACGCTGAAGAACTGCAAGATCGGGCGGTTGGTGCGCGACGAGGCACAGGGCTTCCTGATCACCGAACTGCTGTTCGACCGCGTGCTGCGCAAGGGTGAGAGCATCGTGATCGAGCACGAGCTCGTCAACTCCGAGCTGAGCCCGCTCGCGTTCGGTTACGAGCGCAGGTTCCGGCTGCCGACGCGGGAGTACGTGCTGGAGGTGACCTTCGAGGGCGCGCCACCCGCTTCGGTCGTCCAGCTCGCCGACAACTCGTCCGTGGAGCCGAGCAGGACGCTGCTGGACGTCGCACTGGACGTGCGGCCGGGGATTCGCGGGTTCCGCTGGGACTGGTGAGGTCACGTCCTGGCGCGGAACCCGCGCGATGACGGGACCAGCGCGGCAGCGGCGGGAGCGGCGAGGCAGATCAGCGCGCAGCCGCCGAGCACGACGCTCAGGCCGAACTCCTCGACCGCCGGCGCGACGACGGCCAGGCCGACCGGCGCCAGCCCGTACGACAGCAGGAAGTCCAAAGAGGACACCCGGGCGAGCTTGCCGGGTTCGACCTCGCGCTGGGTCGCGGTGAACCACGGCACGTTGAACAGCTCGATGCCGATGCCCGCGACGGCGTACGCGGCGATCAGGACGACCAGGTGCACCGGCAGCAGCAGGCTCAGCGGGATGAGGGCGTAGCAGCCGAGCCCGGCCAGTGCCGCCCACCCCGCCGCTCCCGGCCGCCAGCGGGCGATCAGCACCGCGCCCGCGAGAGCGCCGAGGGTGTGCGCGGTCGTGGCGGCCGCCAGCACCGCCTCCGTGTGGTAGCGATCCCTGCTCACCACGGGCAGCAGGACGGCCGACGCCGAGTAGCCGGTGGCGATCACCACGCTCAGCGCGGCGAGCCCGGCGAGGAACCACGGGTGGCGGCGGGCCTCCTTGATGCCGTCGACGAAGTCGGCCACGAATCCCGCGCGGGTGGAGCCGGTCTGCGGCCTGCCCGTCCCCGCGGGCGGTACGAGCGCGGCGCACAGCCACACCACCGCGGTCACCGCCAGCAGCGCTCTGGCGTCCACCAGCACCGCCGCGAGCGCGGTGAGGCTCGGCCCGACCAGCGTCGTCACCCGGATGGCCAGCGTGGTCGCCGCGTTCGCCTGCTGCCGTTGCGACTCCGGCACCACCTCGGCCACGAGCGCCTGGAACGCGGGCCGGCACGCGCCCTGGCCCGCTCCGACGACCGTCGCCGCGACGGCCATCAGCAGCAGGGACTTCCCCATGCCGACGGCGATGACCGGCGTCGCGACCGCTGCCGTGACACAGGACCAGAAGACCACCCGACGGCGGGGATACCGGTCGGCGAGCACGCCCGCGACCGGAACCGCGGCGAGGAACCCCGCTGTTCTGGTGGCGAGCACCACGCCCAGTTCTACGGCGGTGATCGAGCGTTCGAGCACGGCCAGGCCCAGCACGAACGGCAGAGCCCACATCGCGAGGCCCGACGCCGTCGTACCCGTCCACAGTCGCACGAACGGCACGTTCCGGAAGACGGACGGTGACTGCGTTTTCTCGGTCACTTGGCTCACTCCGGCACTGTTCGACAGCTGGCCCGAAGACCAAGATCCCACCCGAGCGCCGCCTGCGGAACCGTTTCGCCGTCAGCAGGAATCCTGATACCTCCGCACAGCACAACGGACGGGCACACCCCCGCGCCACGCGGGCGTGCCCGTCCGTTGTGGACAGTCGTCAGCCGATCTTCTCGATCTTCGCGTTGCGGATCAGGAACTTGCCGGGCTCACGCACCTGTTCGAAGGCGGCGTTGTTCAGCAGCGCGCAGCTGCCGGACACCGACGCCACCTTCACGGTGGTGGACTTGTTGTTGTCCAGGTTGGTCACCTTCAGCGTGGTGCCGATCGGGAACTCGCCGCTCGACGCGGCGGGCGCGCCGCCCTCGCCGGACAGCGTGACCGTCGACCCCTGGCAGACCTGCTGGCCCGAGGCCCCGCCCTGGTTCGCGTCGGGCTTCGGGGCAGCCGTGTTCTGGCCCTGGTTGCCGGCGTTGGCGTTGCCCTGGTTGCCGGCGTTGTTGTTGCCCTGGTTGGCGTTGCCCTGCGCCGCGCCGCCGTCACCCTTGCAGCCCGCCGCCTTGCGCCGCTGCTGGATGAGGTCGACCACGGCCTGCCGGTTCGCGATCCGGGCCTCGGACTGCGCGTCCGGGTTGGCCTTCTGGCCCGCGATGAAGTTCAGGTTGTTCTGCAACGCCTTGTCCAGGCCACCGCAGTCCTCTCCGGACGTGGCGGCCTGGCCCTTCTCGGCCTTCGCCTCGACCTTGTTGCCGCAGCCGGCCGCCTGGCGCCGCTGGTTGATCAGGTTGACGACCGCCTGCCGGTTGGCGATGCGGGCGTCCGACTGCGCGTCGGGGTTCGCCTGCTGCCCGGCGATGAAGTTCAGGTTGTTCTGCAGGGCCTGGTCAAGACCGCCGCAGTCCTCAGCCGCGTTCGAGTCGGTGCCGCTGAAGGCGAACAAGCCACCGGCGACAGCAGCGACCGCGAGCATGGCGCCCGCGCCGATCATGGCGGGCTTGCGGTGTCGAGCGCCCATTCGATTCTCCTCGGGGGGTCGATCGGTGTTGTACCGATGACTACGGGGAGGTCACGGACGGGGTTCAAATCGGACTAGACCACATGGATTTTAAATGCGTTTAAGGTTTTGCGGTGATCGTGATCTTGCTGGTCAGAGTGGGTCTTCCCGGTGTGGGCACGGGTTCGGTTCGTGAATCGTGAACAAGCTCAGCGGGGTCGCACCGACAGGTGGAGCGGGGCGGTCGACGCGTCTGCCGTTCGACTGGATTCGACTGGGCGCGGCTCCGCCGTTCGACAGCTACGCGTTCCGCGACGGCAGCTTGGGAACCACCCCCGGCGAGCTGAGCAGCCGCCGGGGCTGGTCGTGGGCCCGGCGTTCCCACCAGCGGCCGTTGGCGTCGAAGAAGACGATGGTCGGGTAGTACAGCGCTGCAGTCTCGTCGACCTGGTGGCCCTCCGGCCAGGTGACGGAAATCGGCGGGGTGGTCACCGTTTGTCCCGGCCCGATCGCGCCCAGCACGTACGGTTCGGACGAGCCGTCGATCGACCAGCCGGAAGAATGCGTCTCGCCGAACCGCCCGACGACGTCGACGACCCGCACACTGGTCACCGGGCAGTTGCCGTAATTGGAATAGCTGATGGTCAGGTGTGGTGGATTCGACGCACGGGAACCGGACACGAGCCGTGCGTGCATTGCCTCGTTGTCCCGGCGTTCCGCATCTCGATAACGGCCGTCGCGAATCGCGATCCAGATCGCCACGACGACGGCCAGAAGCGTGCCCGCGGCACCGATCACCTGACCCCACGCCGCGAAGACGTCGGCGTCGACCGGGCCGAAGAACCACACCTGAGAGCCCGCATCAGCGAGGACGACCATGTCCTGCACACTGCCGGAGCACCCTGGTCGCCGCAATCGGTTGAACGGTGCTGATCGCCTGGCTACATCCGGTCCAGCAAACGGGCTCGCGCGACTTCCAGATGCGTGGTCATGGCGTCTCTCGCCGCAGCCGCGTCCCCGGCGATCAGCGCCTCCACGATCGCGCGGTGCTCGGTGATGGTCTGCACACCGAACGGCTGCTGGAAGTTCAGCCGGAACAGGTGCAGATGGCAGTGCGTTTTCGCGAACGCCTGCACCACCGCGTCGTTGCCCGCGATCCGCAGGATGAGTTCGTGCAGGCGCTGGTCGTGCGCGGTGAGGTTCTTGTAGTCGTCATAGGCGTCGTCGGCGGGAGCCGCCGGGCAGGTGGCCAGTTCCTCCTCGATCAGCTTGACGTTCTCCGGCGTCATGCGGCCTGCCGCCAGGGCCGCGGACGGCGGCTCCAGCAGCAGACGCAGGGCGTAGAGGTCGTCCACCTGCTTGCGGTTCAGCAGCTCCGTCACGCGGTAGCCGCGCAACGGGAGCCTGCTGACCAGCTCTTCGGACTCGAGGCGGGCCAAGGCCTCGCGGACAGGGGTCGGGGACACGTCGAGCTGGCGGGCCACCTCGTCGATGTTGACGCGGGCGCCCGGTTCGATGCCGTCGCTCATGATCAGCGCCCGGATCTGCTCGTAGACGTCGTCCGCGAGCACACGCCTGCTCGATGTCCGCAACACCACTCCTCCGTCAGTTCTTGGCCAGTATCTCCTGGCTGACGCGTTCCATCTCGGCGAACACGTCATCGGAGCGCTGGCCGCCGAAGTAGGCCTCGAAGAGCGGCTGTTCGGCGGACTGGACGGCCGAGCCGTTGGCGTAGGCGGTGGACGGGTAGAGCACGCCGTCCTTCACGTACTGGTTGAAGACGGTCAGGTCCACGCCCTGCGACTTCATCGACGCGACCGTGTTGTCCATGGCGGCGGGAATCGACGGGAAGAAGGTGCCGGAGGCGCCTGCCCTGGTCTGGCACTCCTCGCTGCCCATGTAGCTGACCCACTTCCAGGTCAGGTCGGGGTTCTTCGTGCCGGCCCAGATGTTGTTGCCGTTGGAGTTGGAGAGCACGGAACGCTTGCCGCCGGGGCCGAGCGGGGTGGGCGCGATGCCCACGGGCACGCCGGGGATCTTGCCGAACGACGGCGCGGACCAGGAGCCGCCGATGGTCATCGCGGTCTTGCCGGAGCCGACCAGGTCGATGTCGGAGATGGTCGACTGGTTGCCGGTGGTGAAGGTGCCGAGCTTCGGGGAAAAGCCGCGCTCGGTCAGGGACGTCACCCACTTCATGGTCTTGGTGAAGCGGGGGTCGGTGTAGTTGAACCTGGTGGGCCACTGGTCCTTGTCGCCGAGGCGCCAGCCCAGCGTCGAGACGAGCGGGGCCCACGTGGTCTCGCCGATGAAGCTGCGGCCGGCGATGGCGCCGACGCCGTAGGTGGCGACGGCGTTCTTGTCGAAGCCGGGTTCGTCGCCGCGCTTGCCGTTCTTGTCGATCGTCAACCGTGCCACGATCTTCTCGAAGGTGCCGCCGTCGTCGGGGTTCCAGGTCATCGTGGCGACGTCCGCTTCGGAGATGCCCGCCTTGGTCAGCGCGTCCTTGCTGTAGTAGATGCCGGCGGCGGCCCAGTCGAGCGGGAGTGCGTACTGCTTGCCGTCGGTGAACTTCCACGTGTCGACGCCGACCGAGTACTTCTTCAGGTCCAGATTGGACTTGGCGATGAGGTTGTCCATCGGCATGAGCTGGTGTTGCGAGGCGTAGGCCTGGAGGAACTGCACGGAGTTCTGGAACGCGTCGGGTGCTGTGCCCGCGACGAACCCGGCGGTGAGCTTGGTGAAGTAGTCGTCGACGTTGTAGCGGGTGATCTTCACGTCGGTGCCGGGGTTGGCGGCCTCGAACGCCTTCTCGCACTCGCCGTAGGCGACTGCCTGTTTGTCGTCCCAGGTCCACCAGTTCACGGTGTTGCCGGAGCCCGTGTCGGAACTCCCGCACCCCGCGACCACGAGTGCTGTCACGGCTGCCAGGGCGGCGATTTTCATGGCATCTCCAGTCGGGAACGGAAGGCGTCGAGTGCGATGTCGAGGTCGTCGGAGCCGCCTGCTTCGTGGGCGCTGTGCTCCCAGACCTGGATCTGGCGTGGACCGGCGTAGGCGTGGTAGGCGCCGAACACGGTGGAGGGCGGCACGATGTCGTCCATCAGGCCGACCGAGAACCACGCGGGCGCGGTGGCTCGGGCAGCGAATCCCACACCGTCGAAATAGGACAGTGTCGGGAAGATGTCACAGCGCCGGTTCTCGGCGATGTAGGTGGTCAGTTCGGTGTAGGGCGGGCGGCCGCAGACGTTCAGCGCGCGGCGGAAGTCGCACAGGAACGGGGCCTGGGCGTGCACCGCGGCCAGGTCGGGCACCAGGCCCGCGACGGCCAGCGCGATCCCGCCGCCCTGGCTGTTGCCGATCACTGCGACGCCGTCCGAACCCAGTGCCCGCACGGCATCCACGGCGCGCACGGCGTCGACGAAGACCCGCCGGTAGAAGTAGGTGGAGCGGTCGGCGATGCCGCGGGTCATGAACCCGGCGCCGCCGCGCTGGTCGCGCACCTCGACCTGGAGGTGCGCGAACCCAGCGCTGGCCCAGGTCAGGTTCTCGACCGCACTCCCCCGGTTGCTGCCGTAACCGTGGTACTGCACGACAGCGGGCAGACCGGTGGTGCCGCGCGGAGTCCGCAACCAGGCCTTGATCCGGTCGCCACCGAAGCCGGAGAACGTCACGTCGTAGACGTCGAGGGTCCGCAACGGGGTGTCGACGGGCACCACCTCGACCTTGATGTCCAGCTCTCGCGCTTCGGCCAGCGTCTCGTCCCAGAACGCGTCGAAGTCGTCGGGGCGGACGTACGAGCTGCGGTACTCCCACAGCGAGTCCAGGTCCAGGTCGGTCAGCACGAAATCCTCCCGCGCACGTCCACCACGTCGCTCACCACGACCTCGGTGACCTCGCCGTTGATGCTCACCGGCACGATCTCCGCGGCGTCACCGGACAACCGCCGCAACCGCACCAGGACCTCGCCGTCGTGCCACGTGACGTCGACGGCGAGACCGCCTCGGCAGCGCAGGCCGCGGGCCGAGCCGCGCGACCAGCCGGTGGGCAGGGCGGGCAGGACGTCGATCACGCCGGTGTGGCTCTGCACCACGACTTCCGCGAGCGCGGCGGTGAAGCCGTAGTTGCCGTCGATCTGGAACGGCGGATGCGTGCTGAACAGGTTCGGCAGCAGGCCGCCCCACTCCGAGCCGTCGAACGGCGCGTCGCGGTGCCGATCGCCGGTGAACGCCTGCGAGGCCTCGGACAGCAGCGACCGCACGGTCTCGCCGTCGCCGAGGCGAGCCCGCAACGCCATCTTCCAGGCCCACGACCACCCCATCGCGCCGTTGCCGCGCCGGTTCATCGACGCCACCGCGGCGTCGCCGAGCGGGGTGCCCGCGACGATCTGGCCGAGCGGGTAGACGGACACGAGGTGCGACAGGTGCCGGTGGGTCGAGTCTTCCTCCGGGACGTCCTCCGCCCACTCCCCCAGCCGTCCGCCGAACACCGGAACCGGCCGCAGGCGGGGCAGGGCGGCGGAGATCTCCGCGAGCAGCGGATCAGCCCGGCCGGACGCCAGAGCCAGCGCCAGGGTTCGCTCGAACACGGCCCGGATCAGCGCCACGTCCATCGTGACGGACCAGCTCAACGCCTGCGGTGTGCCATCCTCGTCCAGGAACCAGTTCTCCGGCGAGGTCGACGGGCACGTGTCGAGGTAACCGTCCGGACCCTCGACCAGCCAGTCCAGGCAGAACTCGGCACAGCCGCGCAGCAGCGGCCACGCTCGCTCCAGGCTGGACCAGGTGCGGGCGAAGTCGTAGTGGTCCCAGGCGTGCTGGACGAGCCAGGCCCCGCCCATCTGCCAGATCGCCCACGACGGCGCGCCGTGGCCCATGCCGACCGGCAGCGACCAGCCCCAGGCGTCGGTGTTGTGGTGTGCCACCCAGCCGCGCGCCCCGTACAGCGAGCGCGCCACGTCGGCACCGGTCACCGCGAGCTTGTCCAGCAGTTGCAACAACGGTTCGTGGCACTCGGCGAGCCCGGTGACCTCGGCCGCCCAGTAGTTCATCTGGGTGTTGATGTTGATCGTGTAGTTCGACGACCAGGCAGGGCGCAGCTCGGCGTTCCAGATGCCCTGCAGGTTCGCGGGCGGCGCACCCGGCCGCGACGACGACACCAGCAGGTACCGGCCGTATGCGAACAGCACCGAGGCGATGAGCTGGTCGTCCTTGCCGGACAACAACTCCGGCACGTCGATCACGTCCGGCAGCTCGCCGAACCGGACGTCGCACGCGTCCATCAGCGTCCTGTGGTCGCCGTGGCGTTGGCCGCTCCACAGCGATTCCGTTGTGGTGGAGCTCGTGAGCGTGAGCAGCCACCGGTCGCCGTTCTCGATCTTGACGGAAACCGTGCCGCGTTCGCCGGCACCGTAGACCGGGGCTTCGACCTGTGGTTCGTGCTTCGGCGCCGAGTCGACCGGGATGTCGACCACGAGGAACAGCCCGTCGCGCGACACCTCGCGCAACGGCGTGGTCAGCTCGACGTCCAGCGGCACCGCGCCGGTGATCTCCACGCACAGCGCGGTTTCCGACGTCCACACCCGCCGGACGACCTCGGAACCGTCGATGGTCAGCCGTTCGGTGACGACACCCGTGCCGAGGTCCAGCGTGCGGCCGTGCGATTCGCCTTCGGGCAGCGTGATCCACAGGTCGACGTACGGAAGGAACGTCTGGCTGTACGGGCCCTCGAACGACATCAGCAGGCCGGTGGCCCGGTCCAGGTCGCCGCCGAAGATCGCCGAGCGCACCTCGGCCAGCCGCTCCGGACCGGCGCCGGAAGCCAGCACGTCGGCCAGCGCCTTCGCCGGACCGACGGCCGTTCCCGACCACGCGGTCGCGTCGTTGACCTGCACGCGGGACCGCCCGGCCCCGCCGAACACCATCGCGCCGAGTCGTCCGTTGCCCACGGGCAGCGCCTCGGTCCACTCAGCCGCCGCTGACGGCCAATGCAGTCTCACTTGATCCCCGTGAAGCCGATGGAGTTGACCAGCCGCCGTCCGAAGACCACGAACAGCAGCAACATCGGCAGCGCCGCGACCAGCGTCGCCGCCATCAGCCCCGCCCAGTCCAGCGACGCCTGCGGTGAGGACTGCTTGAACACCGCGAGCGCGAGGGTGAGCGGGCGGACCGACTCGTCGTTGGTGACGAGCAACGGCCAGAAGTAGTCGTTCCAGGTGGTGATGAACGTCAGCAGCGTCAGCGTCGCCATGGGTGCGACACTCATCGGCAGCACGATCCGGAAGCACACGCGCAACGGCCCGGCGCCGTCGATGATCGCGGCCTCCTCGACCTCGTTGCTCAGCCCCAGCATGAACTGCCGCAGGAAGAAGATGTTGAACGCGGAGAAGAACGCGCCGGGCAGGATCATGCCGCCGAACGTGTTCAGCAGCCCCAAATCCTTCATCAGCACGAAGTTCGGCAGCAACGTGAACACCGACGGCACCATCAACGCGGTCAGCAGCACCCCGAAGACGACGTCACGGCCCTTCCACCGCAACCGGGCGAACGCATACGCCGCGAGTGCCGAGAACACGACCGTGCAGAGCGTCAGAAGTCCCGCGTACACAACGGAATTCCACAGCGCCAAGGCAAGGTCGATCTTGGCGCCCGAACCGCCTTCGGCGGCGGCCTTGGCGGGCGTCGCGAGACCGAGTGCGCGCTTGAAAGGACCCCACGTGAAGTCCACCGGCAGCAACGAGGACGGATCGGTGGACATCGCGAAGTTGTTGGACAGCGCGGTGCGCAGGATCCAGTAGAACGGGAAGATCGTGACGAGCAGGACGACCACCAGGTAGCCCCACGCGACGGTACGACCGATTCTCACCGCAGCCTCCTGGTCAGTTGGTGTCGGACTCGCCGGCGCGGGCCATCCGCAGCTGCGTGAAGGTCACCGCGACGAGCAGCAGGAACAGGGCGAGCGACATGGTGGCGGCGTAGCCGAAGTCGAACTGGCCGAAAGCCTTGTCGTAGATGTACATCTGCAGCACGAGCGATGCGTCCGCCGGGCCGCCCTTGGTGCTCACCTGGACGATGTCGAAGACCTGGGTCGCGCTGATCACGTTGAGGATCACGACCATCACCAGGATCGGCCGCAGCAACGGCAGCGTGAGCGAGCGGAACATCTGCCACTCCGACGCGCCGTCGATCCGCCCGGCCTCGTAGATCGACGCGGGGATGGTCTGCAGGCCCGCGAAGATGAGCACCGCGTTGTAGCCCATCGACTTCCACACGTTCAGCGCGGCCAGCGTCGGCACCGCCCAGCCGCCCGAACCGAAGAACATGATCGGCTCCCCGGTGACCCACGTGATCAGCTGGTTCACGATGCCGAGCTGCGGGTCGAGCATCCACGTCCACACCAGGGCCGTGACGACGCCGGAGATGAGGAACGGCAGGATCATCAGCCCGCGGACCGTCGTGTTGACGCCCAGGCGGTGCAGCACGACGGCGGTGATCAGCGAGACACCGACGCCGAGAACCACCGACAGCACGACGAAGTAGGCGGTGACGCCCAGCGAGTGCCAGAACCTGCCGTCGTGGATCAGCTCCTGGATGTTCGCGAGTCCGGTGAACACCGGCGGGGTGAGGATGTGGAACTCGGTGAAGCTGAGGTAGACACCGCGCAGCATCGGGTAGGCGAAGAACACGCCGAACCCGAGGATGGCGGGCGCAACGAGCAGCCACGCGACCCACGTGTCGTGGCGGCGCGACGCCGGGCCTGTGCGCCGCCGGGCTGTGGGCGGAGGCGCCGTGGTGGCAGGTCCACGCACGACCTGGGCGCTGGAGTCTTGCACGGTTGTCACCACGACGCCTCCTGTCCGGGGGTCAGATGCGGATGCTATCGACGTCGAACACGGAGTCGTCGGGGTTGCCGAAGCGAATCGTGTTGTCGCCCGCCAACAGGTAGATCGGGACGGTCACCTTCTGCGGCGTGTTCCAGTTGTCGTCGTTGGAGCCGGCGACGGGGAGCTTGAAGCTGGTGCCGTTCACCGTGACGATGCCGGTCCTGCTGGAGCTGGCGTCCACGTAGGACAGTTCGACCAGGTAGGTGCCCTCACGCGGCACGGTCACGGTCGGCATCGTGAGAATGCCGCTGCCGCCGATGAACCCGACCTTCGACCCGTTCGAGCAGGCGCAGCCGTAGACGGTCGCGCCGCCGCCGGTGCTGCCCTTCTCCGCTTCGTAGGTGACGGATTCCTTCGGCGTGACGAAGGAAATCGGCTTCGAGCGGTTGCCGTTCTGCACCACGGTGAACTCGTAGGAGGTGGCCGGGGTGAGGCCGGTGACGGTCACGGTGGTGTCCGTGGTCGTCGCGACCTTCCTGTTGCCCGCGTAGACGTCGTAGCGGACGCCGGACCTGCCCTGCCACTTCAGCGACACGCTGGTCGGCGTGGCGCCGGTGCCCTGCACGACGGCCGGCGACACGGCGGAGCGCGGGGTGATCTTCAGCAGCTTCGTGCCGTGCACCGGCAGATCGGCGCTGAACGAGCCCTTGGCCTGGCCGATGTCCTTGCGCTCCCACACGTCCCGGACCTTGGCGGTGCCGTTGATGCCGAGCTGGGCGAAGTCCGCCGTGACCGCGGCGGGCCGGGAGCCGAGGTTGAACAGCGCCACGGTGTAGCTTCCGTCGGCGTTGCGGGCGTACCAGACCTGCTGGTCGGAGTACTGGTCGACCGGCCGGGCGGGGATGCCCGCCTGGTTGATCGCGATGACCTCGTCATTGGTGAGCAGCTTGTAGCCGAACTCGTCGATCTTGGTGAGGTCGTCGCCCATGTACAGCGGCGAGTTCGAGATCGCCCACAGCGTCATGTAGCTGCGCCGCTCGGCCTCGGTGATGCCGTCCATCTCGCCGTTGCCGACGTTGAGGCTGTCGAGGTTGTTCCAGCGGCCGGGACCCGCGTCGTCGATCCACTGCACGACGTCGTTCCAGCGGATCTTGACCGAGTTGTTCCAGGTGACGAGCGTCGGGCAGTAGCACTCGACGTCGGTGTCGATGCGCCAGCCGTTGGTGTTGGCCTTCCACACGTCGGCCTGGCGGTGGCTGAGCGCCCAGGAGATGAGGAACTCGATGGGACGCCCGGTGCGCTGCAGCGCGGTCTTCCACGCCTTGACGTCGCTGGTGTTGTCGTAGTTCTCGCCGCCCTTGAAGCTGCCGGGGCCGACGCCGTCGAGCTTGAGGAAGTCGACGCCGTATCCCGCGATGACCTGCGCGATCGAGTCGATGTACTTCTGGGAGCACGGGTTGTCGAAGTTCATCTTGTAGGCCATGTCCCACCCGTTGGTCTTGCGCAGGTCCGGGTAGACGATGTCCTTGGTGGTGCAACCGGGCGCGTTGTAGATCGGCGTCCTGCCGTCGTTGTACGCCTTGAGGTCCAGGCCCACCGCGAGGTACGAGCCGTACTTCAGGCCTTTGCCGTGCACGTGGTCGCCGAGCCACTTCATGCCGCGCGGGAACTTCTTGGCGTCCGCGACCGGGCGGCCGTACTCGTCGAACGAGCCGAGCCAGCCCGCGTCGACGTTGACGTGGTCGTAGCCGTGCTGCTTGAACCTCGCCGCGAGCACGTCCGCCTGCGCCACGACGTTCTTCTCGTTCAGCCAGCTGGCGGGGCCGTCCGGGTTCACGCCGGGGTAGTTGGTCGCCTGGAGGCTCCAGCTGCTCCAGCCCATGTAGGGCTTCTGGGCGATCTTCGGGGCTTCTTGCTGTGCTTGGACAGGCTGTGCTTGGGCAGCCGGAACCGCGATCAGCGACGCGAGCAGGCCGGCAACGACACCTAACGCTCTCAAGACCACTCCTTTGTGACTTGTGTTCGATCAATTGGCACGCAGGTCGTCCATTGCGTCGCGGTCCCAGTCGATGCCGAGACCAGGCGTGTCGGGCGCGAGCGCGTGTCCGTTGTGGACGGTCAGCTCGCTCTTGGTGATCGCGCGCAGCTGCGGGATGTGCTCGACGAACCTCCCGTTGGGCAACGCGGCGGCAAGACTGACGTGCAGCTCCATCAGGAAGTGCGGGCAGACGTCGGCGTTGAACGCCTCCGCGGTGTGCGCGACCTTGAGGAACGGCGTGATGCCACCGATCCGCGCCGCGTCGACCTGGATGATCGACGCGGCACCGCGTTCGAGGTACTCGCGGAACTGGGCCGCGGAGTACAGCGACTCCCCCACCGCGATCGGGATCGTGGTCGACCTGGCCAGGCGTTCGTGCCCGCTCACGTCGTCGGCGGGCAGCGGTTCCTCGAGCCAGGCGAGGTTGACGTGCCTGAACGCGTTCGCCCGCCTGATGGCCTCGGCGGACGTCATCGACTGGTTGGCGTCGACCATGATCGCGAACCGCTCGCCGACCGCTTCCCTGACGGCTTCGAGCCGTTCGACGTCCTCGGTCAGATCGGGCTTGCCGACCTTCATCTTGATGCCCTGCCACCCCTGCGCGGCCGTTTCCTTGGCGCCCGCGACGAGCTCCTCGGTGGACAGGTGCAGCCAGCCGCCCTCGGTGTCGTACAGCGGCACCTCCCGCCGGAAGCCGCCCGCCATGCGCCACAACGGTTCTCCGGCGCGCAGGCAGTGCAGGTCCCACAGCGCGGTGTCGACGGCGGCCAGCGCGAGCGACGTGATGGCGCCGACCGTGGTCGACCTCGTGCTCGCGAACAGGTCCTGCCAGATCTGCTCGATCCGGCGCGCGTCGGCACCTTCGACCCGCGGCAGCAGGTGGTCCTTCAGCAGAGCGAGGACCGAGCTGCCACCCGTGCCGATCGTGTAGGCGTAACCGAGTCCGCGCAGGCCGTCGTCGGTCGTGATCTCGACGAACACGGTCTCCTGCTTGACGAACTGCTGGACCGCGTCCGTGCGCAGGGTTTCGACGGGAACGTCGACCTGGAACGCCTCGGCGCGTAGGACCTTTGCCACGCCAACTCCTCGGATCTCTGATCCTATAGGATATTTGACGAGCATTGAACGCAGGCGTTACGAGGGTGTCAACCGTCGTTTGGGCACGCTCTCACGCACTTGAGAGCGTTTTCAACGTGGTGGAGCGACCGGGATTAGTTTCGGTCCTCCGATGTTTGCAGCTCACGGCAATCGACGCGCAGGTACCGTGCGACTGGACGGCGAGTGAAAATGTGAGCGTTTCTGTCCGGTTGTCATCGAGCAGGCCGCCCCTGACCCGAACGTCCGGAGCAGCACCGTCTACCGCGACACCGACGTCGAGGTTCTTAGTCCGGCACTACTTCGCCGGGACACCGTCACACGGGCGTTGGCGCCGCGGTCAGCTCTCCGCGGCCTGCTTCAACCGCTTCAGCGTCGCCTCGATGTTGCGCTGGTTCGTCACGGCGCGGTCCCGCACGCCGGTCGCCAGCATCGTGATCGGCTTGTACCAGCCGGGCCGCCGATCCCAGGTGGACTCCGTGACGCGGCACCCGGAGTCCGTCGGCTCGATGTCGTACTGCCAGCGCGCCACGGGCATGCCGAGCGAGCGGACCTCGAACGCGAACCGCGACTCCGAGCAGTCGGTGACGGTCGAGACCGTCGGCCACACCCGCCAGCCGCGCCGGTTCACGCCGCGGAACCGGGCTCCCACGGAGGGGCCGGTGGCGCCGAGCCACCGGCCTCCCGAGTACTCCTCTGCGACGCCACCGAGCCTGCGCAGGTCGCTGACCAGGTCGAACACCCGCTGCGGCGAGGCGGCCACGTCGATGTGCGCGGAAGCGTCAGGCGTCATGCCGCAGAACTTACTACCAGTCGGTAACTACCGCTAGCTCCTTTCAGTCGGTGCAGGAGACCGGTGAGTCGAAGTGGCCGGGTGTCGTCGGGTAGGCGGGGCCGGAGCCGTGGGCGTTGTTGTCGGCCGCGTACACCAGCGCCAGTTCCCGGAACGCCGAGGTGCCGCTGGTCAGAGCGTCGTTGACCGTCTGGCCCGCGCCGGTGCCCCACGCCAGTCTCTGCAGGAAGGTCTCCATTCCGGGGCTGCGCTGACGGATGTCGTTGTAGCCGCCGTACGAGGCCGGGCAGTGGGTGTAGAGGTTGTAGGCGCCGGTCCAGTCGATCAGGCGGTCGCCGGGGTTGGGGCCGTTCTGCGCGCGGTCGGCCTGGAGCACGTCGCGGTCCCAGCCGCCGTAGATCCAGTCGGTGCCGTCGTGGTGCTGGTTGTCGGCCAGCGTCGCGGGAACGGCAGGGTTGTCGTTGGCCTTGTCGGTCATCTCGAACCACAGGCACGGGTCGATGGCGCCGTCGCCGAGCGTCACCGGCCACATGCCCGGCGCGCAGTTGCCGGGGTACGCGCCGCGCGGGTTGAAGTCGAGCACGTCGGACCCGAGTGCGCCCTGCTGCGAGGCGGTGGAAGTGCCGCCGACGCCGCCGAAGGTGTGGTCGATGAACCTGTCGTTCGTGCCGCGCGAGGAGGCGTCGAACGTGCCGTTGTTCAGGCAGTCCGGTGTCTGAGCGTTGACCACGGGGTCGCAGCCCTTGCCGCCCCACAGGACGTCCGCGCCGTCGCCGCCGAACGTCTGGTCGCCGCCGCTGTCGCCGTTGGCCAGGTCGTCGCCGAAGCCGGCGTGGATGTTGTCGTTGCCCTGGCCACCGCGCATGCGGTCGTTGCCGCCCTCGGTGATGCCGTCGTGCGGCATGGCCGGTGCGGTCGGGCCGCCGACGAACTGGTCGCCGTTGACGTCGTGCAGCAGGTCGACGCGGCGGTCGTAGGAGTCGGCGCGGAAGCCCGTGTAGTTCTCCTGCGGCACCGAGTTGAGCTGCACGGTGAAGCCGCGCGCGGCCACGTCGTTGGCGTTCATGTACTCGTTGACCACGCCACCGCGGTCGCCGAGCATGGCGTCCTCTCCGTCGCCGCCGAACATCACGTCGTCGCCGAGTTCGCCGTACATGTCGTCGTCGCCGTTTTGGCCGTGCATGGTGTCGTTGCCGTCCTGGCCCCACATGCCGTCGTTGCCGTCGTCGCCGTACATCGTGTCGTTGCCGAACGCACCGGCTGCTTCACACGTGGCCTGGGCCGTCGTGCAGAAGCGTGTCGACGGGCCGATGTCGGCGATGCGCGACACCGTTGCGTTGGACGGCACGGCACCGGACTTGTAGCGCTCGGTGTAGACCTGCTCGGTCATCGACCCCGGCTGGCCCTGGAGCGTGCGCTTCAGGGAACCGTTGTCGCCGAGCTGGACGTCGTCCTCGCCGTTGCCCTCGAAGGCGTCGTTGCCGTCGCGGAAGCCCTGGACGGTGCTGCCGCCGATCATGTCGTCCTGACCGTCGGGTGCGGTGCCCACCAGCTGGTCGGGCCCGCTGGAGCTGCCCGGCCAGTTCGCGTCGTTCAACGGCACCACGGTGGTCTCCGACGACGGCGAGCCGAGCCCGCGGTCGCCGCGCAGCACGTCGTTGCCGCCGTTGCCCTCCAGGTAGTCGGCGTTGCCGTCACCGGTGAGGAAGTCGCCGCCGTCCTGGCCCCACACCACGTCCACGCCCGAGCCACCGGACATCCGGTCGTCACCGAACCGGTCGGCCGGACCCGGCTGCAGGTCGTAGCGCTGCACGATCCGCGGCGCCATCGGGTTTCCGCCCGACGGAGCGAGGCGGATCGTGGCACGCGTCGGGGTCTCCCCCGCCGCCGGGCGCAGCACGACGCCGTTGTCGCCGATGGCGACGTCGTTGCCAGGACCGCCGAACACGGCGTCCGAGGCGTCGAGCTGGCCGACCGTCGTGTCACCGGCGCCGGAGAGCGAGGTGCTGCTGCCGCCGACGAGGTCGTCGTCACCGTCGTCGCCCTCGATCCAGTCGACGCCCTGCGAACCCTCGACGTAGTCGTCGGAACCGTTGCCCTTCAACCGGTCCGGGCCCGCCTGGCCGAGGATCACGTCGTTGGCGTCGTCGCCGTCGACCTCGTCCGGGCCGGACGAGTCGGCGTGCGGGGTCAGGCCGAGGTCGTACAGGACGATCGCGCGAGCGGTCAGGCCGCGCTCCTGCACGATCCGGTGCGGCGCTCCTCCGCGCACCAACCGGCCGTTGTCGCCGAGGACGACGTCCTGGTCGTTGTTGCCGTGGATGACGTCACCGGCGTCCGGCTGGCCCACGCCGGGTGAGTCCTCGGTCGAGCTGCCGCCGACGAGGTCGTCCTGGCCGTCGTTGCCGTCGATCTTGTCGCGGGCGGGGCCGCCCTCGGCGTAGTCGTCGGCACCGTCACCGGTGATGGTGTCCTCGTCACCCTGTCCGTAGATCACGTCGGACTCGTCGCCACCGCTGATCTTGTCCTTGCCGGACGTGCCGGCGGCGGGCGTGTAGCCCAGGTCGAGCAGCTCGACCTTGTGCGCCTTGGCGAAACCTCGCCCGAGCGTGACCGGCGTGGCCTGCGCACCGTCCACAAGGGACAGCACCGCGTTGTCACCCGCGATCAGGTCGGGACCGGTGTCGCCGAACAGCGTGTCACCCGCGTCCGGACGACCTGCACCGGACGCGATCTCGGAGCTGCCACCGATGATCCGGTCCTCGCCGCCGTCACCGTGCACGACGTCGTCGGCGTTGTTGCCCTCCAGGTAGTCGTCCTTCGGACCACCGGACATCTCGTCGTGCGCGAGACCGCCAAACTCGCGGTCCTCGCCGTCACCACCGAAGACGAAGTCCGCGCCACCAGCGGCGGCGTTCGCGCCGTCGAGGTCGAACGGCCCGTCGACGCCGTTGTCGCCGATCACGATGTCGTTGCCCGCGTCGCCGTAGAGGAAGTCGCCGACGTCGGGCTCACCGGCCTTGCGCGTGCCGCCGATGACACGGTCGTTGTCCGCGCCACCGAACGCGCGGTCGACACCGTTGTTGCCCTCGATGACGTCTTCCTGCGCGCCGCCGTACAAGGTGTCGCCGTCGTTGTTGCCGTAGACGAAGTCCTTGCCCGCGTCGCCGTACGCGATGTCCTTGCCGCCACCGCCGTAGATGGTGTCGTCGTCGTTGCCTCCGGCCAGCACGTCATCGCCGAGCTGACCGCAGACGCGATCGGCACCGGACTTGGCGTCCGCGTTGTCCGCGGCACCACCGGCGGCGACGATCTCCACCCCGGTGCCACCGGTGATGAGGTCGCGGCCGTCCTGGTTGTCCTCCGGCTCACCCGGCGGCATCGACGCGGGGTTGTCGCTCGGCGGTGTGCACGGGTTGGCGTGCTTGTCGCCGAAGATCTCCGCGCCACCGTCACCGCCGATGACGTGGTCGTTGCCGTACCCGCCGACCAGCAGCTTCGACGACGGCGTCACACCGGTGGGCAGGACGCGGTGCTTGACGTTGCGCACCGGCCCGAAGACACCGCTGCCGGCCTGGTCGCCCACGTCGGACGGTTCCGCGATGACGTAGTCGTCGTGCGGACCGCCGAACACCTTGTCCTTGCCGTAGCCGCCCGTCAGCACGTCGTTGTTGCCGCCACCGCGGATGTCGTCGACCTGCTCCTTCAACGAGTGGCCGGTCACGAAGTCCACGCCCTGGCTGCCGTACACGGTGTCCGAACCCGTGCCGGTGTCCACGACGTTGACCGCGTCCTTGGCGTTGTCGCCGTTGACGCCCTTGTCGGCGGGGCCGTGGTCGTCGACGCCGGTCTGCACCTCGGTGCCGGTGTAGATCGTGTCGTTGCCGGAGCCACCGGAGATCCGGTCGCTGCCGGTGCCGCCGATGATCACGTTGGCCTGCGCCACGTACTCCGGCTTGCCGGGGTTGGTCTCGGCCAGCGGGCTGTCGGAGGCGATGCCGATGTTGTCGTCGTCGGCGCCGCCGTCGATCCGGTTCTTGCCGAGCCCCGCCGCGATCCGGTCCTTGCCGGAACCGCCGGACACGACGTCGTCGGCACCACCGACGGTGATCACGTCGTCGCCGTCACCGCCGTCGACCGTCGCGGTTCCCTTGCCGCCGAACGCGGCCGCGAGGTCGCCGGTCGTGATCTGGTCCTTGCCGGGGCCACCGTTCACGACCGACCTGCCGATGCCGGTCTTGATCGAGTCGTCGCCCTTGCCGCCGGTCACCTCGACGTCCTTGTCGAACGGCTTGGCCTCGGCCTTGGCGTCGTTGGCTGCACCGCTCTTGTCGCCGTCACCCTGGAAGACGATGATTCGCTTCCCGATGTCACCGGTGGCGTTGCCGACCACCTTGGTGAGGTTCGCGTCGCGGTGCTCCTCGCGGAAGCCCAGCGCGCTCACGGCGAAGCCGTCGAACCCGCCACCCGGCTTGACCAGCTGGGTGATCGTCCACTTCTCCTCGTTCTTGTTGTCGGTCCACGCCGAGTTGGCGCGCTTGCCGATGTCGCCGTCACCCATGTGCAG
This sequence comes from Lentzea flava, assembly GCF_014648475.1. Classification (GTDB taxonomy): domain Bacteria; phylum Actinomycetota; class Actinomycetes; order Mycobacteriales; family Pseudonocardiaceae; genus Lentzea; species Lentzea flava. Next base: position 45,396 of record NZ_BMRE01000030.1, read on the forward strand.
CACCAGCGTCGAACCGTCCTTGTGCGCGAGCACGGGTGGCGGCGGTGTGCAGTTCGGTTTCACCGAGAAGTCGAGCAGCGTGATGTCGGCCAGCGTGAAGTCGAACGACACGCTGAAGATCGAGAACCCGAGGGTGATGTACACCTTGAGGAACAGGCTCAGGCGTCCGTCCATGTTGAACAGACACATCGGGTTGTTCAGCGCCACCTTGGAGAACTCGAAGAACCGGAACTTGCCGTCGTTGTTCGGGTCCGCCCAGGTGAGGTTGATCGTCAGCGCGACGCCGCCCTTGATGCCGACCTCGATCAGCACCACGCTCACCGCCGCGCCCGCGGCCAGTTCACCGCGGAACGTCACGACCGGCAGCGGCTTGCCCGCGTCGTCGGTCGTCACCAGGTAGATCGAGTCCAGGATGGACGCGGCCTTGCCCGACTCGATCGCCTTGCGCAGCCCGTAGGTGTCGAAGCCGGCACGGAACCGCGCCTCGACCGACGCGCTGCCGGAGATCGTCACCAGCACCGGCGGCGGCGCGTACACCGGGCCGAACGACTGGCTGTAGGAGAAGCCCAGGCGCAACGGACCGGAGTCGAACCTGATCAGGTCGACGTCCTGGCCCATGATCAGGCCGAAGAGCTTGGCGGGCTCCTTGAGGATCGGGAACGTGAACCCGGCCGCGTTGCCCTCCGCGCCGTCGGACACGATCTTCGTGCTGCCACCGGCCGACGCGTCGATCTTCGCCGCCAGATCGCCCGGCGCGAGGTTGATCTTGTTCGGGTCGATCAGCGACGCGGCGTTGTCCGGCGAGTTCGTCGTGGTCTTCGCCTTGTCGCCGAGCACGCTGAAGCTGCCGATGTCGACCGCCCCGCCGTTGTTCGCGATCTTGCTGATCAGCTGGATCGCTCGCAGGATCTTGTCGACGAACTCGAGGTCCGGCCCGCCCGCGATGGTCGAGAACTCCTTGGCGATGGTGACCAGGTTGACGTCGCCACCACCGACCGCGCGCGAGAGGTCCGACAGCACCGGGATCGGCGCGTAGAGCTGGTCGATGATCGGCTGGATCGGCTTGGTGAACAGCGCGATCTTCTCGACGATCGGCTTGAGCACCTCGCCGAGGAACTTGCCCGCGTTCAGCTGGACGTTGTTGAACGCGATCTCCGGTGTGCCGTCACCTGGCTTGCCGCCGAACGCGTTCCACTCCCACTTGAGGTGGAACCAGCCGTTGATGCCGGGCAGCGGTCCTGCGCTCACGTCGAAGTCCCAGTCGATGCCGACCTTGGCCTTCAGCGACACGCTCGCGACCTGGCCGATGTCGGCGAGGTCGGCCAGCGTGATCCGGTCGTCGTTGGCAGGCCCGCAGTTCTCGTAGCAAGCCGCCTGCCCCTTCTTGTGCAGGTCGACGACGAACGTGCCGGCGAAGAGGTCCGTCGCGCCGCCCGCGTGCTGCTTGAGGTTCACGTCGAGGAACGCGAGCCGCGCCTTCATGTTGTCGGGCAGCGTGAAGCTCAGCTTGACACCGAGCTCCGGGTTCGGGCCGTCCTTGGTGGCCACGAAGAACCCGCTGCTCTTGTCGACGCCCACCTTGACGTGCAGGTGGTAGGCCAGCGCGGCCTTCATGTTCGGCGCGCCCTCCGCCGCCTTGAGCGACAGACCGGGAATGCCGATGTCGAGCGGGCTTTCCGGGGTCAGCGTCTCCTTGTCGCAGTCGTTGCCGAACACGTCGCCGTCGCACACGTCGAACGTGAACGTGGCACCGGTGATGTCCGCGAGCGACGCCGCCCCCGGGCAGTCCGTCAGCTTCGGGTTCGAGGTGGCCGGCACGTACGCCGCGCCGTTGGGCAGGTTCTTGTCGTCGAACTGGACCTGGTCGCCGGCGATGTCACCCTTGATCACGACCCAGTTGTTCGTGTTCGGGTCGGTCTTGCGGATGATCTTGTAGCCGGTGGCGTACTGCGACTTCGTCCACGTGATGCGGTTGAAGTTGTCGTTGGTCAACGGGTCCGCGCCGTTGGTCACCTCCGCGACCGCGGGTGGCGCGTCCTTGCCCTGAGCCGTCGCGACGACGCCGTAGACGTACTTCTTCGACCCGGTCGTGCCCTGGGCCGTGGCCTTGGCGTTGGTCGCGGGCGCCAGCGTGGCGTCACAGGTGAAGCCGACCGTGACCGCGCTGCCGACCGCGGGCTTGAGGTGGTCGTTGACCCACGTCTGCAGCTCGCCGGTGTTGTTCACCCGGCCACCGCCCGGCAGCTTGGTCATCGCCTCCTGGATCTTGGCGCGCAGCTGCCCGAACTTGTCGGCTCCCTGCTGGATGTCGTCCCCGACGAGCGGCAGCTTGCCGTCGAACGCGGCGGTGCGCAGCGCGCGTTCGATCATCGCCAGGTACTTCTCGATGCCGTCGCCGAACTGGGAGAAGTCCAGCAGCGCGTCGAGAATCTTCTGCCCGATGTCGGTGGGCATCTCGAACCGCTTGACACCACCCGGCAGGTCCGGGCTGAACGAGAACGCCTGGTCCAGGTCGCTGACCTGACGCGGCAGCCGGACGATGAACGAGTCGCCGGGGCTCGACAGCTTGGTCCAGGTGACGTTGTCGGAGCTGACGAACACGGGCATGACCGCGCACAGCGCGAGGTCGGTGCCCTGCGCGGGATCACCAGCGCACGTCACCGGCTGGTTGTCGCCGTTGAGGGTCAGCGACACGCCCTTGACGAAGTCGCTGAGCGACACCGGGTTCTGCCCGCTGTAGCCGAGGTGCGCGTTGTAGTGCGCGTTGGCGACGGCCTTCTCGGTGCCCTTCGGGTTGCCGAGCGCGATGGACAACGGCCCGACGGAGGACTTCACGACACCGGTGATCCCACCGTGCGCGGTGAGGTCCACAGTGGAGTTCGGCAGCACCTTGAGCGCGCCCGCGTTGGCGGGGCCGTCGCCTGCCTCCAGCGGCAGGACGAACCCGATCTTGGTGGAGCCGGTCAGCGCCAGGTTCGCGGTGGCCTCGCCCTCGGCGCCGACCAGGGACCGCGGGGTGCCCTTGTCGTCGGTGAACGAGAACCGCACCGGCTGCGAGGTGGCGACCTTCCGCTTGACGTCGACGTTCAGCACGATCGACGGCTTGGTGTCGACGACCTGGTAGGCGAACGAGATCCCGCTTCCGCTCGGCAGCGCGGCGTTGAGCTGCGCGACGAGGTCCTGCAGGTAGTCCGGCGGTGCCGCGGTCAGCCGGTCGACCGCGTCCTCCAGCGGGCTGCGGAACGCGTACGCGGTGCCGTCGGAGGGCACCTGGCCCCACGGTTCGGCCAGCAGCACGCGGTTGTTCTGCGGGTCGGCCGCCAAGATCACCGCGACCTGGGTGCCGACCAGCACGGCCCGGCCCTGCAGGTCGGCGCCGAACGCCTTGTCGCCGGTCCTGCTGTCGTCGCGCAGGAAGCCGACGCTCTTGCCGTTGAGCGTGGTGTTGCCGTACTTGCCCGTGCCGGTGTCGGCGCTGCCGAGCAGCTCGGACAGCGACTTGCCGACGACCGGCAGTGGGGTGGTCAGCGTGTTCTTGACCTTGCCGTCGCCCTCGACCGCCTGCAGCGAGCCGTTGAGGACCTGCAGCGCCTTGATGATCTGGCCGAACATCGCGCGCGGGTTGTTCGGGTCGAAGTCGAACGCCTTGGCCCTGTCGAGCGCGTCGAGGCCGGTGAACTGGACGTTCGTCGGCTCGGTGATGTCGGGCATCGTGACGCCGACCTCCACCGGCCCGCCGAAGAAGTTCTCGATGCCGGGCACGTCGAGCTTCACCTTGCCCGTGGCCTTGGCGCCGACCGCGACGGTGAGCAGGTTCTCCGGTTCGAGCGCCGGGGTGTCCGGGTTGTCGACGACCTTCGCGAAGATCTGCGACAACGGCAGGTCGCCGTCGGCGTCGCCGAGCTTCTTCAGGCTGATCGACAGCATGTCCGCCGATCCGTCCTTTGTGGACATGTGCAGGTCGCCGGACAGGTGCACCTTGAGGTAGCCGACGCTGCCGTTGACGTCCACGTTCGTGTCGACGTTGGCCGTGGCTCTGAGCAGTTGGCCGCCGGTGCGCAGCAGGAACCGGTCCGGCGTGCGGGGCAGGCTGGACACCAGGGTCGTGGTGCCGTCGGGGTTCTTGTCGGCGAACGGGCAGCCGCTGGTCGCGGCGTCCGGGTCGAGGGGCTTGCACGCCTCGCCCTTGATCGGGTCGCGCAGGTCGAGCACGAGCGTGGCCTTGGCCTCGTAGGACGGCTTGACCGTCGCGGTGGCGTTCAGCGCGTTGGCGTCCTTGAGCCCCTTGCCCGCGAAGGTGTCGCCGAACGTGACCTGACCGGTCATCGGGTCCGGCGCGTTGACCTTGTACGGCGACTTGTCGAGCGGCTTGCCGCCCTGCCACGGCTCTTCCAGCGTGATCTCGTCGGCGGTGTTGCTCTTCACGACACCCTGCGAGGTGCCGGCGGACACGATGCGCCCCTTGAACGAGTCGACGAGCCACGGCTTGGTCTTGTTGACGTGCTTGAGGGTCGTGTCGGTGTAGGTGACACCGTCGCCCTGTCCGGAGGTCAGCTCGGCCACGACGTCCAGCGGCTTGCCGTCGCTCGGCGCGTCTTCCTTCATGGTGAGCGTGAACTCGAGCTTCTTCACGTCGTCGCGGTAGTTCACGCCCGACACCGAGATCGGGGCGACGTTCAGCTTGGTGAAGAGCTCCTGGACCGAGCTGAACTTCGGCAGCCCGGCCTTCGCCGGGTCCTCCTCGGGCTTGAACACGTTGGCGTCGACGAACTTCGCGAGCGCGCTGCCCGCCTTCACCGCGTCGGCGACCGTGCCGCGCATGAACGGCAGGTTCACGTTGCCGACCGGGTCGGCCACCGACCCCCACTGGGCGCGCTGCACCGCGTCGATCGAGTTGACCAGGTGGCTCAGGCCTTCGAGCAGGTCGCGCGGGCTGAGGGTGGTGAAGCGGTTGAGCTGGGCCAGGTCCGGGCCGGTGACGGTGATCGACGGCGCGCCGCTCGCGATGTCGGGCCACTGCACGCCGATCGTGCCGGTGAGCCCGCCGACGTTCGCGCCGGCGAGCTGCTGGGAGGTGAACTTGAGGCTCGCGTCGACCTTGCCCGCGGGGTTGCCGAGACCGATGTGGAAGAGCCCGGCCGCGGCGCCCTGCTCGGTGATCTCGGTCAGCTTGCCGTCGCCGTTGGGGTCGTCGGCGGACGCGGTGATGTTCGCCTCGACGGTGACGTGGCTCGCGCCCTTGTCGAGGTCGACGCCGAGGATGCCGAAGCCCGCGGTGGGCACGGCGTCCGGGTCGAGCTCGCCCTTCGCGCCGACGGTGAACTTCGGCGAGTCGCCGTCCTTCACCAGCCAGAACGACTTCGTGGCGTCCTGGTAGGCGAAGTGGAACTTGGCGTCGAGCGTGAACGCCACGTCCACGGCGCCAGACGTGGTGAAGCTGACCGACGGGTCGGCGACGCCGATCGGCTGCTTGTCCGCCACGGTCGTGACGTGCAGGGTCGCGTCGACGCGTTTGATCCCGTTGGCGTCACTGGTCTGCACGGTCAGCGTGCCCGGCCGGGTGCCGCCGAGCTGGTAGGTGCCCGCGAGGTCGGGGAAGTTCTGCTTGTCCTTCAGCGGGTCGTGCACCGTCTTGGCGACGAGATCGCCGAAGCCGAGCGCGGCGCCGGGGCTCACGCCCAGCAGCGGCAGCGCCTCCCCCAGCTTGCCCACGGTCGCGAGCTGTTCGGAGAAGTCGCCGAACGCGCTGATCCCCGCGAGGATCTTCTGCACGTCCTCCGCCTGGGCCACCGCGGGTGGGCTCACCGCCGCCAGACCCCACAACGCGAGTGCGCCGCTGGTCAGAACCGCCGTCGTCCGCCGTCCGATGCTCCGCGAAGACCGCATGGCCTACCCGCCCTTCGGCGTAAGGCCCCCGACGCCTCGTTGCCAGGTATCCGATGTGGAGCGACGCAGCGCACAGCTGTGCCGCCACTGCGAGAAGTCGCCGGTCCGGATGGAGGCGTTACCGCTGCGACGACGAGACGTCGGCCTATCACCCGTTCAGCCGCCGGGTGCTCTACCGGGAGTGGGTCCGGTTACGACAGTTCACGGACGGGCTTGCCACGGAGGAACGCGTGGATGTCCTCCACGGCCTCGGTGAAGTACGTGCGGTAGTTCGCCTGCGTGACATAGCCGAGGTGCGGGGTCGCGAGCACGTTCGGCAAAGTCCTGAGCTCGTCGTTCAACGGCAGCGGCTCGACCTCGAAGACGTCGAGGCCGGCGCCCGCGATCCGGCGCTCCCGCAACACTTCCAGCAGGGCGGCGTTGTCCACGATGGCCGCACGGGACGTGTTGATCAGGAACGACGTGGGCTTCATGGTGGCGAGCGCGGCGGCGTCGACCAGACCCCGGCTGCGGTCGCCGAGCACGAGGTGGAGGGACGCGAAGTCGGACTGTCCGAGCAGGTCGTGCAAGGAGGACGCGAGGCGCACGCCCTCGGCGTCCGTGCGCTCGGCGGTCAGGTTCTGGCTCCACGCCACGACGTCCATGCCGAACGCCTTGCCGATGCGGCCGACGGCCCTGCCGAGGTTGCCGAAGCCCACGAGGCCGAGGGTGGCACCGGCGAGGTCGACGCCGACGGTGCTCTGCCACGGGCCGCCGGCGTGGAAGGCCGCGTTCTCGACGGCGACGTGCCGGGCGAGGCCGAGGATGAGCGCCCACGTCAGCTCGGTCGGCGGGGTCTTCGCGCTGCCGGTGCCGCAGACCGTGACGCCGTGCTCCCTCGCGGCTTCGAGGTCGATCGAGGCGTTGCGCATGCCGCTGGTGACCAGCAGCCGCAGCTTCGGCAGCCGGGCGAACAGGGACGCGGTGAACGGGGTGCGTTCGCGCATGATCACCACGCACTCGGCGTCGGCCAGGGCGTCCGCGGGATCGTCCAGGTGTTCGCGCAGGACCGTCACGTCGAGCCCCGACCAGTCCGCGTTCGCGAGAGCCACACCCTGGTAGTCGTCCAGCACCACGCACCTCATGGGCTGATCATGTCAGAGTAGGGGCATGGGGGACTTCCACCTGGCCCAGGCCAACATCACGACCGGGCGCTGGCCGTTCGACCACTGGCGGATGCGCGGGTTCACGAGCAGGGTCGACGCGATCAACGACCTCGCGCAGCGGGCCCCCGGTTTCGTGTGGCGGCCGACGTCGGAGCGGATGATGGAGGACCTGCGCCGGCTGGGGCGCGATCCGATGCTGGAGGCGTTCAACCTCAGCGTGTGGGAGTCGGTCGAGTCGTTGTGGGCCTTCACGTTCGGCGGCCTCCATCTGGAGGCGGTGAAGCGCAGCGCGAAGTGGTTCGACCCGGACACCGCTCTCGACGTGATGTGGTGGGTGCCCGCCGGGCATCAGCCGACGACCGAGGAGGGGCTCGCGAAGCTCGACCTGGTCCGGCGTGAAGGCCCGACGCCGGAGGGCTTCACGTTCCGGCGGAGGTTCCCGGCGCCAGAGCTCCTCTGACGATGATCTCCAGCAGCGGCCGGGGATCGACCTCCTCACTCCTCGCGAAACGCTGCAGGAACAGGCCCTGGAAGCACGCACCGATGGCGTCCGACGCCGCCACCGGATCGCGCGCGCCGAGGCGGGCCAGTGCGGGCACGAGCATCGCCATCATCACGGCCCGGCCGCTCAGCAAGGCCTGCCGGATCCGTTCGTTGGCCGCGGACTCCATCCACAGCACCATGCGCGCGGTGGTCGTGACCTCGTTCGGTCCGGTCATGAACTCGTACAGCTGACAAAGCTCGTCGACGAGGTCTTCCGCCGATTCCGGTGTGAGCGCCGCCTCGACGACGGGGACCTCCCTGGCCAGCATCGCGTCCCCCACGCCGTCGAGCAGCGCCGCGCGGGTGCGGAAGTAGTTCGACGTCGAACCCTTCGGCAGCCCGGCCTTGTCGTCCACGCGAGCGTGCGTCAGCCCGCGCAACCCTTCCGTGCCGAGCAGTTGGATCGCCGCGGCCAGAGCACGGTCCCTGTTCGAGGTCACAGCGTCACTATAAACGTAGTGACTTGACACTACGATCGTAGTACCGTCGGACCATGACAGCGACAATCGCGCTGGTCGGGTGGATCCTCAACATCGTGGTGGGGCTCGTACTGCTGGCACGGCTGCTCAGAGCACGAAGACCGATACCGGCCCTCGCCTACTACCACGTCGTCACCGCGGTCGTCGGGCTCGGCATCTGGATCGCGTTCATGGCAGCGGGTTCACCCGTGCTGGCCTGGATCGGGTTCGCCGTGCTCACCCTGCACAACACGTTCGGCGACACCCTGATGGTGAGGGGCTGGCGCAAGCGCAACCCCACCGCAGGGGGAAACGCCTACTTCCAGGCGGTGAAGTCACTGCTGAAGAGGCCACTGGCGCTGGCGCACGCGTGGATCGCGCCAGTGGCCTGGTTCCCGGCCCTCGCTGCCGCGGTGATCAGCAGTTGGGGTGCGTGACCTTCCCGGCGAAGCGGTCACCGAGCCAGTTCAGGGCGTTCGAACCCCACGCGCTGACAGCGGCGACGTGACCGAGCAACGGCAGCGCGGTCCACTGCACGTCAGCACCGAGGCCGCACCACTGCGACCGCAGCTTCTGCCCGACGGAGAACGGAATGAGCTCGTCGATCGTGCCGTGGTAGAGGTAGACGGGCGCGGCGGGCTTCACCGCACCGAGCGTGTTCTCCACCAGCCTCTTCTGCCACGCCGCGTCCTGGATCACGTCCGGCCGCGTGGTCAGCGAGTTCAACCGCGTGAACGGCGCCACCAGGGCGATCTCGGCGACGCACGAGTTGCGGATCTGCTCGACGACCTGCTTGCCGCGCTCGTTCAGCACCTCGGCCAGCGGCAATTCGGGATAGGCCGCCGCGTACCCCGCGGCCGCCGCGAACACCAGCCCCGAACCGGCGTTGCCGTCGTTGAACTTCGCGACCGCGTTGAGGTCGGCCGGCACACCACCGGCCGCGACACCGACGACGTTCAGCTCCGGCGCGTAGGCCTTCCACTGCTCGGCGGCGGCCGACGCGGCCTGACCACCTTGCGAGTAACCGAAAACGCCGACCGGGGCGTTCGCCGACAGACCAGGGATGTTGCTCGCGGCCCGTGCCACGTCGAGCAGCGCCCTGCCTTCCGACCGGGCCACGGCGTAGGTGTGATCTCCTGGCGTGCCAAGGCCTTCGTAGTCGGTGATCGCGACGGCCCAGCCGTTGAACATGGCCTGCGAGAGGAACGCGATCTCGACCTCGGTGCCGTTCTGCAACTGCCGCGAGGGCGCGCACCGGTCGGCCATGCCCTGCGTGCCCATCGCGTACGCGACGATCGGGCGCGGGCCGTTGGTCCACGGCAGCGGCGAGACGAGGACCATGCCGGACACGACGTTGCCCGTGCCCGTCGCGGACGTCGAGCGGTAGCGGATGTCGTAGGCCTTCACGGGAGCGGGCAGCAACCGCAGGGGCTCCGGATGCCACGCCACCTCCTGACTGCTGACCAGGTCGCCCGGTGCGGCCGCGGCAGCGGGTGTGACCAGGGCTGATAACAGGAGAACGGCGGCAAGCACGGTGCGGAGCTGCATCGTTGGACCCCTTTGTGGTAACCGGCGTTACCGCAATGTAGGGCCGAACGTCGTAACGTGGCAATAGTCTCTTCGGGTTTATGGATTCACGGCGAGGAACAGGAAGGCCGCCAGCAGCACGAGGTGCACGCCGCCCTGCAGCCGCGTGGCACGACCGGGCACCACGGTCAACACGCTGACGAGAACCGTGAGCAGCAGCAGGACCATCTGCATCGGACCGAGTCCGAGCAGCAACGGTCCGTCCAGCCACACGGTGGCGAGCGCGATGGTCGGGATCGTGAGGCCGATGCTCGCGATCGCCGAGCCGTAGCCGAGGTTGAGGCTGGTCTGGATGCGGTCGCGCAGCGCGGCTCGTGCGGCGGCGATCGTCTCGGGCAGCAGCACCAGCAGGGCGATGACGACACCGACGAACGACTGCGGGAAGCCGGCGGCCCGCACGCCCGCCTCGATCGCGGGCGACTCGATCTTCGCGAGGCCGACCACTGCGACGAGGGCGACGAGCAGCAGGCCGAGGGAGGCCAGGGCGGCCTTGCCGGACGGTGCCTCGGCGTGTTCTTCGGTCTCGATCACGCCGTCCTCGGTGACGGGCAGGAAGAAGTCGCGGTGCCGGACGGTCTGCGTGAACACGAACATCGCGTACAGGGCGAGGGACGCGAGCGCGGCGAACGCGAGCTGCGGGCCGGAGAACTCGGGGCCGGGCGTGGTCGTGGTGAACGTCGGGAGCACCAGCGTGAGGGTGGCGAGGGTGATCACGGTGGCGAGCGCGCCGCCGCTGCCTTCCGCGTTGAAGAGGGTCGTGCCGTGCTTGAGGGCGCCCAGCAGCAACGCGATGCCGACGATGCCGTTCGTGGTGATCATGACCGCGGCGAACACGGTGTCGCGGGCCAGTGACGAGGCTTCGGGGCCGCCGGACACCATCAGCGTGACGATCAGGGCCACCTCGATGATCGTCACCGCGACCGCGAGGACCAGTGAGCCGAACGGCTCCCCCACCCGCAGTGCGACGACCTCGGCGTGATGCACGGCGGCGAGCACCGTGACCGCGAGGACGACGGCGACCAGCGCGACGAGCACCGGTGCGAGGTCACGTCCCCAGGCCAGGGCGAGCAGCAGCACGCCGAACACCGGGGCGATGGTCGTCCAGGACAGCAGCGGGAAGCGCGAGGTGGCGGCCATGATCACACCTTCGCACGCCCGGCAGCGCCTGCGCCATTCGGCTCACAACGGATTTCGGTACGAGAAAATGTACGGCGGAGCGCCCCTGCCGCGCCCCGCCGCACATTATTTCCGGTGTCGTGATCGAGTCCTAGAAATCGAAAACGGCACCGGTGTGCGCCAGCATGACGCACGAGTTCGGGTAGGTCTGAACCTCCGAGACGGGCTTGCCTCGCCAGAAGCCGAACACGGTGACCTCGACCGGCGCGTAGATGAACGTGCACGCGCGGTCGTCCGAGCGCATGGCCTGCAGGTCGGCCCCGGTGGACGCCAGGGTGGCGCAGGCCTGGGCCCTGCGCGGGTGGGAATCGCCTGGTTCGCAGGTCAGGACGGTTGCCTTGAAGGCGTTGTCCTCGATGTCCGAGTACTGCACCGTGAGCAACAACGCGGTATCCCCTCCTGCGGCAGGAGCGGCCTGCGCGGTGCCGGTGAACGCGAGAGCTGACACGGACAGAGCAACGATCGCAAAAATGCGGCCGAACATGAAAGCGGTCCTCCTGAGACCTCACGAAAACGGGCTGGTTCTCAGCCGCCGGAGATGTTGCCATCATGTTTCGTCGCCGCGAAAGGGGCCAGGATCTGTTCACCGATCACATTTGTCCGCTCCGCCGAAAGCGTGATTGGGCCAAATGGATGTGTTCTCCGCCACGCGAGCGGGGACACACCTGCCGACAGACTGTTACGGGACGCTGACAGACGCCGTCGCGCGCGGACGTATTATTCGATTCATGTCTAAGACCTCCAGACGCGTCGCGTTCGGCGTGCTGCTGATCGTCACACTCGTGGTTTCCGCCGGCGGCGCGCTGGGATACCTGGGCAGATTGACGCTCGTGTTCGACCGGCACCCGGGAAAGCCGCTCGCGATTCTCGAGGAGGTGCCCGGCCCGCCGGACGGGCCGAAGTGCGCAATCGACGCTCGCTACCTCGACGAGTCGCCGGAAGGCCTGCGCCCCGAGGTGCTGCAGGCGTGGAAGTCGTTGCGCGCCAAGGCCTCTGAGCAGGGCGTTCAGCTCTGCCTGAACGACGGCAAGCGCAGCAGGCAGCAACAGCAGCAGGAGTTCGACGACGCCGTGCAGAAGTTCGGCACCGCGGAACTCGCCTCGCGTTATGTGCTGAACCCGCCGGACCGGTCGATGCACGTCCGCGGATTCGCCGTCGACATTCAGCCGATCGAATCAGCAAAATGGGTCGAGAAAAACGGCAGCACCCTAGGCTGGTGCCGCCGTTACGAAAACGAGCAGTGGCATTTCGAGTACAACACCGCCTACTCCACGGGCGGCTGTCCTCCGCTGGAGAAGAGCGCGACCGGCAGCTGAGCGCCCGTGCAAAGGTCTAGACGCCTGGGGTGCGCGCGAGGTTGCACCGACGTAATCTGACAACGCCGATTACCGGATTGGAGTCCGTCCCGTGGCCCGTGCCTACGCCGGTGTGTCACCCGAGCAGCGCAGAGCAGAACGCCGCGCCCGGTTGCTGCAGGCAGGCCTCGCCCTCTTCACCACCACGGGCTTCGCGGCCACCAAGATCTCCGAGCTGTGCACAGAGGCAGGCGTCTCCACCCGCAACTTCTACGAGGAGTTCGGCTCCAAGGAGGACCTGCTGCGCGAGCTGCACGACCTGATCAACGCCACCGCGTTCACCGAGGTCCGCACCGCGCTCACGTCGCTGGAGACGGCCGACGTGCGGACCAGGATCACGACGCTGCTGGACGTGTTCGTGCGCGCCGTGACCGCCGATCCCCGTGCGCCGCGCCTCAACTACGTGGAGGCCGTCGGGGTGAACGCGGAGATCGAGCAGCAGCACGTGCGGTGGGTGAACACGTGGGCGGAGTTCATCGAGTCGGAGGCACTCCGCGCGGCGGCGGCCGGGGTGGCGCCACAGCGGTCGTACCGGCTCACGGCGATCGCGCTGGTGGGGGCGATCACCGGGTTGCTGCGGGAGTGGCAGGCGCACGAGCCGCCGCTCGCGGTGGACGAGATCGCCGCGGAGATTCGCGAACTCATGCTGGCGGCGATCACTCGGCCGTAGGCTCGCGCAGGGCCCCTCACAGGGGGTTCGGCAAAGTCGGATTGGTGCTGGTCAGGGGTGGGTGCCGAGCAGTGTGAGGGGTCGGGTGAAGCCTCGGCTGGTGTGACGCAAGCAGGTGTGACGCAAGCAGGTGCGGCACAGGCAGGCGCGACACAAGCAGGCGCGGCACAGGCAGGCGCGACGCAGGCAGGTGCGGCGCAGGCAGGTGCGGCGCAGGCAGGTGCGGCGCAGGCAGGCGCGACGCAGGCAGGCGCGACGCAGGCAGGCGCGACGCAGGCAGGCGCGACGCAGGCAGGCACGGCACAGGCAGGCACGGCACAGGCAGGCGCGGCACAGGCTCGCGCAGGGGTCCCCTCCGAGGGGGTCCCCTGCTTTCATTCTCCCAGACAGCACCGACAGTTTCGGCGAGCACGAGGTGGGCGTGCGCACGGTGACCAGGCTCGTCACAGCGGCTGCGGTCGTGGTCGGCTACGTGGCGGCCCTTCTGACGATCTTCGCGGGTATCGACCTCCGCGAGGCCGTCGAGTTCGACGACGCTCCCGCTCACCTCGCCGCCTTCCGCCAGGCCCTCGACCGCGCCGACGACAGCCAGGTCTCCGAGGAGTACCTGTGGTTCGCCGACCGCGCCCCTTCGCGCAGCAGCTCCCGCGCCTCGATCTCCCTCGCGACCGGTGCCGCCCACGACGGCGAGTTCGACCTCGCCACACGGTTCGTCGGCGACGTGGAAGCGAACATCGAGGAAGACCGCAGCGTCCTCCACGCCGAAGCAGCAGCATCGTGGGGGCGCGCCGTGCCGTGGCTGGTCGTCGGCGCGATCCTGGCCGCCATCGCAGTTGTCCTGCGCCGGCGACAACGTCGGGCCAACGCCGAGGTCGTCGCGCTGGTCAGCCATTACGTGCCGCCACGTCCCGCGTGGCGGCGCCCGGTGTTCATGGTGGTCACCGGCATCGGCTACACGCTGCTGGTGGTCGGTTTTCTCGCGGTCGTCGCGGCCACCCGCGCCAACGAACTCCCGTGGGCTGCACGGGGTGTCATCCTCATCATCGGCGTCATCGCGCTGCCCATCGCCTACTACGTCCTGCGCTACTCACGACCACGCTCGGCGAAGGGCGCGGCGGAAACGCTCAGGGACGACTCCCGCAAACCCGTGCTCTACCTGCGCGGTTTCGGCGACGACCCGGACTCCGCCGTGGTGGACGAGCTGCCGGGCGCGTTGTCGGCGGGACTGCTCAGCGTCCACACGCGCGAGGAGCAGCTCATCGGCGCGCTCGGGGCGTTCGGTCCGGTCATCGCCGTGGGCAGGCCGGGCGAACAGCTCCCCCACCTCGGCGCGGCGCGGTTCTACCTGCCGGGCGACGACTGGCAGCCGGGTGTGCTGAAGCTGATGGAGCTGTCGCAGCTGATCGTGTTGCGGCTCGGCGAGGGCGACGGGTTGTGGTGGGAGGTCGATCAGGCACGGGCGACCCAGCCGCCTGGCAAGCTCGTGCTGCTCATGCCCGGCGGCAGGCCTGATCTCGCCGAGCGCCTCGACGAGCACCTGCCGACACCGGCGAAAGTGGCGGTGACCGACGACAGGTGGACGACCGCCGTGATCGTCTTCGACCGGGACTGGACGCCGCGGGTGCAGCCGGTCGGGCCGTTTCCCGGCGAGCGGAACAGGTACGGCGCTCCGGCCTTCTACGTGGCCAGGGCAATGCAGAAGGCGTTGCGGGAGATCGGGTCGCGCAGGCGGGCGATGGGCTACCGGATCAACAGCAGGATGCTCGTCACCTACGGCAAGGTCCTGCTGCTGGTGCCCGCGCTGTTCCTGGTCGCCGGGGTGCTCAGGCTGATCTTCCTGTGGTGAACCGGGGCGGGGCCCGTGGCCGTAGTCCCCTGATGTGATCCGTTTCGCCGTTTTCGCACTGGTTCTGCTGCTCGGTGCCTGCTCCGCGGAGGCGGAGCCGGAGGAGACCGCCACGCTGGAGGAGCTGGAGGCCGCCTCCGGTCCCGTGGCCGGGCCCACCCCGGTGCTGCCGGGAGACATCGCGAAGCTGCGGGTCGAGCAGTCGGCCGCGGCCGGCCCCGTCGTCGCCGACCGGGACCACTACACGCTCTACTTCCACGAGAAGGACGGCACGAATCCGCCGTCGTCGACGTGCCTCGACGCCGAGTGCACGCTGGTGTGGGTGCCGTTGCTGGCCGCGGGCGGCAAGGTCGAGGCACCCGAGCTCGACCCCGCGCTGATCGGCACGTTCAAGCGTCCCGACGGGCTCGAGCAGGTCACCATCGGCGGTCACCCCGTCTACCGCTACGTCGACGACGAGCAGGCGGGCGACACGGCGGGGCACGGGGTCGACGGCCGGTTCGCCATCGCGCCGAACGGGGCCAAGGCGACCCGTTAGCGGCCCAGCCCGGCGTCGCGGGCGCGGATGATCGCGGCCGCGCGGTCGGCCACCTGGAGCTTGGCGAAGATCGCGGAGACGTTGTTGGCCACGGTCTTCGCCGCCACGCCCAGCTTCGCCGCGATGGCGCCGTTGGACAGGCCCGCGGCGAGCAGGTCGAGGATCTGCCGTTCGCGCGCGGTGAGCTCGGGGAACGGAACGTCCGGTGTGGACGATCCGGTCAGGAAGCCGAGCACGCGCTGCGCCACGGCCGGTCCGAAGATCGCCTCGCCGGCCGCGACCGCGCGGATGGCCCTGGCGATCTCGTCCTGCTCGGCGCCCTTCACCAGGTAGCCGCGGGCGCCCGCGCGCATGGCCGCGAAGACCGAGTCGTCGTCGGAGAACATCGTGAGCACCAGGACCGCGACGCCCGGTGCGGCACGGGCGATCTCCTTGGTCGCGGCGATGCCGTCGAGGTCGGGCATCTGCAGGTCGAGCACCGCCACGTCGGGGCGGGTGGTGACAACCTCGCGGACCGCCTCACGTCCCGTCGCGGCCACCCCCGCCACGACGAAGCCGTCCAGCGAGGTGAGCAACGCGCTCATGCCCTCGCGGACGATGGGGTGGTCGTCGGCGATCACGACGCGGATGTCGGTCACGGCACCTCCACCGGCAGGCGCACCCGCACACGTCCTCCTTCGGCCGTCGGTCCGGCCTCGAACCCACCGCCCAGTTCGGCGGCCCTCTCGCGCATGGCCAGTATCCCGACGCCCGGACTCCACGGGCCGTTGGGCGGTCCGTCGTCGGTGACCTCCACTTCCAGCTCTTCAGCACACCGCAGCCGCACCACCACCGAAGACGCGCGAGAGTGCCGGACCACGTTGGTCAGCGCCTCGGTCGCGATGCGGTAGGCGGCGACCTCGACCGCGGCGGACAGCGACGGAACTGTCTCGGGGACGTCCAGCCGCAGCTGCAGCGGCGAACGCACCAGGTGTTCGGCGCGCTGGCGGAGGGCGCCGAGCAGGCCGAGCTCGTCCAGCGCGGGCGGCCGCAGGTCCTCCACGATCCTGCGCACGTCGGCGATCGCGGTGCGCACGTCCGCGCTGACTCCCGTGATCAGCGTGCGGGCGCGCTCGGGGTCGGTGGCGAGCAGGTTCTTGGCGGCGTCCGCGCTGAGCGCCACGCCGGTCAGCGTCGGGCCGAGGCCGTCGTGCAGGTCGCGGCGAAGGCGGCGGCGTTCCTCTTCGCGGGCGGTGACGAGGCGTTCTCGTGACGCCTGCAGCTGCGACGACAACAACGTCGCGTGCACGGCCACGGCCAGAGGAGCCGCCACGAGGCTCAAGACGTTGCGATCGGCCGCACCGAGCGAACTCTCGCCGGTCCGCACTCCCACGTGCAGTTCGCCGACCACGGCGCCGTCGTACTCCAACGGCACCACGACCACGTTCTCGGGCCGTGTGCCGTCACTGGCCAACGAGACACCGCCGGCCATCAGCGCAACATGCGGCACACGCAACGCAACCCGCACGGCGGACACGACACCGTCCAGCCCGGCCCCTGCCAGATGTTCGCCCACGCGCGAGACCACGCGGGCCGGATCGCCGCGATCGCCGTAAAGCGCGCGGTCGACGAGCCGTTGCAAGCGCGGCAACACCGGCGCCACCAGCAACGCGACCACGACCGTCGCGACGACCGAGCGGCCGAGCTGCGCGGACACGAACCGGTCCAGCAGCGCGACCAGCACGCCGTAGACGACCAGCACCACCGCCGACAAGAGCAGCCACGCCAGCACCCGCGAGACCACGAGCCTGATGTCCAGCAGCTGGTGCCGCACGATCGCAATGGTCACCGCGATCGGGATCAGCGGAATGGCGAGCAGCACGAACACCGGCGTGCCCGCGACGAACGACCACGGCACGACGAACACCGCCGCCACCGAAGCCGCCAGCAGCAACCACAGCACCGAGTCCTCGCCCCGCCGGTACCGCACCGCGAGCGCGACGATCCCGGCCAGCAGCGCCGCCAGCGTCCGCAGCTCCGACACGATCCACAGTGGACCGAGCGCGGCGAACCCCGGCAGCGTCAGGTAACCGGGACCGGCCGGATCCGCCGCCACCTCGACCACGAACAACGGCGCCGTCACCACGATCGCGACCGCCACCGGCCGCCAGCGCCGCGACGGCAGCCGCCCGTCCGGGAAGAGCAGGAGCGCCATCGGCAGGAACAGCCCGATCGACCACGGCCACGCGTACGCCGCGATGGTGGCGATCAGCCGGTCGGCCATGAACGGCGCACCCAGCGCGGTGGTGCCGTGCCCGAGCCCGTCGGCGAGGAACAGCCAGCCGATCGGGTTGCGCGGCCGGTGCCAGGCGAGGATCGCCCCGCAGACCGCGAACGTCAGCGCCATCGCGGAGTTGGTGACGACGAACGCGTCCAGCGCCTGCTGCCACGTCCAGCCCTGCCACCACACGATCACGACAGCGGCACCGGTCCCGGCCACCACGAGGGCACCGAGACCGGACGCGAGCACGCGGCCGAGAGTCATGCCGGTAAGTGTGGGGCGCGGGGCGCCTGCTGTCCCGGGAAGGCGTTCCCGGCACGTCCGGGAAACCTCCTGCCCCAGCCGGATCACGCACCCCTGACCGAGGAACACCCGTAGAACCACAGTTGCCTCCAACCGAACCTGGAGGTGCCCATGTACCGCGCCGGCCTGATCGTCCTCGGTCTGCTCTCCGTCGCAGACCTGCTGCTCCCGCTGCTCACCGACGGCGAAACCCCGCCGATGGCGGTCGCCCTCGTCGCCGCCGCACTCGGCCTCGCGAGCCTGATCCTCGTGGTCTCCGCCTGGCGAGGCGCGCGCAAGGCGGTCCTCCCGCTGATCGTCCTCCGCGCCCTCTCGGCGGTCGGCGCCCTGCCCGCGTTCTTCGAGCCCGACGTCCCCGCACCGGCGATCGCCGCAGCCGCCGCCGTCGTGCTGCTGACCGCCGTGGGCGCGATTCTCGTGCTCAAGGGCCGCACGGCGGTGGCCCGGTGAAGTGGCTGCTCCCGGTCGGACCCGCGGCGATCGCGGTCCTCCGGCTGATCCTCCCCTACGACACGACCGACGACCCGGCCACGATCCTGCAGAAGGTCGCCGCCGCGCCGGACACGCAGAACTGGGTGGTCTGGCTGGGTTTCGTCGCGATGCTGACCCTGGCCCCCGCGGTGATCTGGATCGCGAACGTCACCCGTGAGCAGGCACCGAAACTCACGACGGCGGCCGTCGTCCTGCTGGTCCCCGCCTACCTGTCGATCGGCCTGCTCGTGGCCGAGGACGCCGCCGCACTGGGCGGTGACACGATCGCGCACCCCGCCCTCACCTCCGCCACCGCGGTCTTCGTGGCAGGTCACGTGATCGGCACGGTGCTGCTGGGCGCCGCGATGTGGCAGGCGGGCCTCCCCCGCTGGGCCGCGATGGCCACGGCGGTCTCCCAGCCGTTGCACTTCATCGCGGCCGTCGTCATCACCAGTCACGAGCTCGACTTCGCGGCGTGGGGCCTGAACGCCGCCGGGTTCGCGGCACTGGCGATCACCGCACGACAACGGGTCCACGTCTGACGGAATTTCGCCGGCTGCCCGGAAGGGCAGCCGGTTTGTCGTGTTCGGCGCGACTCAACCGATTCGTTCGTACCGGAATCCGGGAAACCGGTTTCGCGCGGAACCGGTTTCGGCTAGACATTGTGAGAGCGCTCCCACAGACGCTGCCGCCGCACGAGCCCTCCCGGAGACCACATGGATCGCGACGACGTGCCCTACCTCGACGCCACGCTGCCCACCGCGACGCGGGTCGCCGACCTCCTCGGCCGCATGACCCTGCCGGAGAAGGTCGGGCAGATGATGCAGCTGGACTCGAGGGAGGACCTGGACGACCACGTGCTGCGCAAGCACGTCGGCTCGATCCTGCACACCTCGCCGGAGCGGGTGCTGCGCGCGCACGACCTCACCGCGCGGACGCGGCTGCGGGTGCCGCTGCTCATCGCCGAGGACTGCATCCACGGTCACTCGTTCCACGAAGGCGCCACGATCTTCCCCACCCAGCTCGGCATGGCCGCCACGTGGGACCCCCAGCTCGTCGAGCAGGTCGCGCGGGTGACCGCGATCGAGGCGGCGGCGACGGGCGTGCACTGGACGTTCTCGCCCGTGCTGTGCATCGCACGGGATCTGCGCTGGGGCCGCGTCGACGAGACGTTCGGCGAGGATCCGGTGCTGATCGGTGAGCTCGCCGCGGCCATGGTCAGGGGCTACCAGGGCGACGGCCTCACCGACGAGACCGCGATCCTCGCGACCGCCAAGCACTTCGCCGGCTACTCGGAGACACAGGGCGGCCGGGACGCGAGCGAGGCCGACCTGTCGCGGCGCAAGCTGCGGTCGTGGTTCCTGCCGCCGTTCGAACGGGTCGCGAAGGAGGGCTGCGCGACGTTCATGCTCGGCTACCAGACCACCGACGGCGTGCCGATCACGGTGAACTCGTGGCTGCTGGACGAGGTGCTGCGCGGCGAGTGGGGCTATCAGGGCACGTTGATCACCGACTGGGACAACGTCGGCCGCATGGTCTGGGAGCAGAAGCTGCAGCCCGACTACGCGCACGCCGCCGCGGCGGCGGTGAAGGCGGGCAACGACATGATCATGACGACGCCGCAGTTCTTCGAGGGCGCGCTGCAGGCCGTCGAGGAGGGCCTGCTCGACGAGAAGGACCTCGACCAGGCGGTCAGCCGGATCCTGACCCTCAAGTTCGACCTGGGCCTGTTCGAGAACCCGCGCAGGCCCGACCCCGAGCGCCAGCGGATCGTGATCAACCACGAGGACCACGCGGCGTTGAACCTCCAGGTCGCGCGCCGGTCACTGGTGCTGCTGCGCAACGACGGCGTGCTGCCGCTCCGCCAGGGCAGGATCGCCGTCGTCGGTCCTCTCGCCGACGACGCGCAGACCCAGCTCGGCGACTGGGCGGGCTCGTCCGGCCAGGCCGACTGGCTGCCCGACGGCCAGCCGCGCCACATGATCACCACGGTCCTGGACGGCCTGCGCGAGCTCTCCTCGCAGGAGGTCACGTACGCACGCGGTGCCGACATCCTGACGCTCGAACCGGACCCCGAGGGCGAGACGTTCCCGGACGGCCAGCCGCGTCCGCGCATCGTCCAGCCCTGCCCGCCGGACGCCGCGCTGATCGCGGAGGCCGTCGCCGCAGCTCAGGCCGCCGACTACGTGGTGGCCGTCGTCGGTGACCGCGTCGAACTCGTCGGCGAGGGCCGGTCCACCGCCACGCTCGACCTGATCGGCGGCCAGATCGCGCTGCTCGACGCGCTCGCCGGGACCGGCAAGCCGATGATCGTCGTGCTGCTCGCGTCCAAGCCGCTGGTGCTGCCGGAGTCGGCCCGCAACGCCGCCGCGCTGCTGTGGGTCGCGAACCCCGGCATGCAGGGCGGTCGCGCGATCGCCGAGCTGCTGCACGGCCTGATCGAGCCCAGCGGCCGCCTGCCGATCTCGTTCGCGAGGCACGCGGGGCAGCAGCCGACCTACTACAACCAGATCCGCGGCCAGCACGGCTCCCGCTACGCCGACCTCACGCAGGAGCCGGCGTTCGCGTTCGGCGAGGGCCTGTCGTACACGACCGTCGAGTACGGCGACCTGCACGTGGAGACGGCGGTGCTGCGGCCGGACGAGACCGTGCGGGCCTCGATCACCCTGACCAACACCGGCACCCGGCCCGCGCGCGAGACCGTGCAGGTCTACGTGAGCGACGCCGTCACGTCGGTCAGCTGGGCGGACAAGGAGCTCAAGACGTTCAGGCAAGTCGACCTGGAGCCCGGCGAGTCCGCGAAGGTCTCGTTGGAGCTGCCGGTGGCGGCCTGCACGATCGTCGACCAGCACGGCTGCCGCGTGGTCGAGCCCGGCGAGTTCGTCCTGCTGGTGGGCCCGAACTCGAAGGACCTCCGCCGGGCCGAGTTCACCGTAAAGCCTCAGTTCTGAAGCGAGCAGGGGTGATCGTGAGGTAGCGGGGAGGAATCTCCGCCGCCTTCGTGATCGCCTTCTTCACCGCGGGGACCAGGTCCGCGTCGACCAGCGCGACAGCGGGCCTGCCCGGCGGGTCGACCAGCATGCTCGCACCCCGCGCACCGGCGGCCAGCGCGGCTTTCACCACCGCGTCCTGCACCGGATCCGGATCCTGGGCGTGGTGGTACGCCGTCAACGCCGCGCCGAGGTCTCCGGTGCGCGGGGTGAACGACCGTTCCTCCTGCGGTTTCTCCCTCCGCACCCGCGTGTCGACGACCAGCAATCGCTGCCCCGGCAGATCCAGCTGGGCTGCTTCCGGCTCCTCGTGAGCGTTTCCCGCCAGATCACGCAACGCCAGCCCGACCGCCGTTCGCAACGCCTCTCCTGCGGACAGGCCGCTGCCCTGCGGCAGGTCGACGCTGCACATCAGGGTGGCACCACCGGGGAAGGCGGCCAGCGGGGCTGCCCAGGCCGGGACGTCGGTGGAGGGCAGCAGGGCGCGTTCGGTCGGGCGGTTCACCGACACCAGTTCGAGTTTGCCGTCGTCGCGGCGGTCTCCCGCCACGATCGCACCCCATTTGGCGTGCACCTTCACCGCGCCACCGAGCAGGTTCAGCACGCCCGGCGCGTACCAGACACCTTCCGCAGGACGGCCGAACGTGCGCCGGAACGCGTGCGGCACCAGCCTGAGCTCCGGCGCGATCTCCGGCCGGTCCGCGATGTCGATCATGACTTCTGCACCGATTTCTGGGCCAGCAGGCGGTAGGCGTTGCCGCGATCGCTGCGGTGAGCGAGGAACCGGTTCACCGTCTGGTCCAACGCCATCGCGACGAAGAACGCCGGAATCCCCAGCGACCACACCAGGAAGCTGCGAGTCCGGCGCAACCGCACCCGCTCCGGACGCCACGGAGCGGGCGTGCGGGGTGCGATGTTGCCGAGGAACAGCAGCAACGCCAGCGTGAAGTCGTTGCACAGGTGGGCTTTCGAGCGTTCCTTGGCCACTGTGGTCAGTCCGCGGTCGGCGAGCGCGTGTTCCAGGTTGTCGATCGGCATCATGTGCTGGTGCTGCGGCTGGAACCACGGCATCCAGTACTGCCCGAACAACCGTCCGAGCCGCCACTCCGGGTCCGGCAGCTCGATCAGCAGGTAGCCGCCCTCGGGCAGCACGTCCGCGGCGATGTCGAGCTCCTCCCACGGGTCGCGCACGTGCTCCAGGTAGTGGTGCATGCTGATCACGTCGTAGCGGCCCTTGAGCTCGCCGGCGAACTCCTTGAAGCTGCCCCGGTAGGCCTGCTCGATCCGGCCGAGTCGCGCCGCGTCCTCGATGGCAGCGCCCTGGTCCAGCCCGTCGAACACGGTCGCCGGCAGCACTTCCTTGGCTCCCAGGCAGAAGTGCGCGTGCCCGGACCCGACGTCGAGCCACCGCTGCGGCTTCGTGAACGGCTCGACCATGCGCGCCCGGCCGTAGTACGGATCGGTCTTGCCGGAGAACACCGCTTCCGCCGACGTCTCGCCGAGGCCGTCGTAGAAGTCGCGGTAGTAGAAGCCCAGGCCTTCCTCGGTCAGCCGCGGGTTCTGCCACACGTGTCCACATCGGACACACCGGTCCATCGTGAACTTGCCGGGCTTGCGCTGCACCAGGTCCGTGGCCGTGACCCACCGACGCAGATCGGTGCTGCCGCACGACGGGCAGTTGTCGCGCCGGGCCTCGTGGAAGTTCTTGTCGCGGTTCTGCTTGTACCAGGGCGTGGCCTGCCTGAGGTGCTCGGCCTGACGCTTCTCGGCGGTGGACTTCTTGCCACCGGCCGTCTTCACCCACAGGTACGGGGTGCGCAGGATGCGCGGCACCCACAGATCACGTGGCTTCAAGGGCGTTCCGGCGAACACCAGGATCGGGTGCGCCCAGTACGCGGCCAGCGCGACGAGCCCCCACGGCCAGGCCGTGACCACTGCCCCGACGACCGCCGCGTAGCCGATGACCGAGCCCGCGATCCACAGCGACGGCCGCTTCCCGAGCTGCCTGAGCGTCGCCGCGCGGTAGCCGAGGTCGTACGGCCCTGCCTTCAGCCCCGGCGCCACCGCGATGTCGACCCGCGCCCGCACGTGGTCCTTGACCCTGCGCACGTAGGCGACGAACTCGGTCGGATCGTCCGGGTTGATCTTCTCGACGTACGGCTCGCGCACCAGCACGGCCTGCGCGGCGCTGATCCCCCGCGCCCACTGGTCATCGCGGTACTTCGCCGGGTCGACCGACCCGAGCAGGTCCAGCGCGGCCACCGTCGGCAGGTCGGGCGGCACGAGGTCCACCAGGTCCGCGTCGGTTTCCCACGAGCCCTCGGGATGGACGCCGGTGGCGGTGAGGAGCGAGTGCTCACCCGCACCCTTGGCGAGCACTCGCAGCTTGGACGCGCGGGACCGCAGGCGCAGCACGTCCAGCAGGACGACCAGCACCACCAACACGCTGAAGATCACCCGGCCACCACCTTCTCCAGTCGGTCGGCCGCGGCCGCTGCGCCGCCTGCCGCCAAGAACGACTCGCGCACCAGCTCCGCGGCGGCCGCGTACTCCGGCTCGTCCAGCACGGATTCCAGTGCACTGCGAATTTCCGCGGCCCGCGCCCGCGAGTAGGTGAGCCGCACGCCCGCGCCGGCCGCGACGACCTGGGCGGCGACGGTCGGCTGATCGTCCCGGATCGGTGCCACGACCAGCGGTAATCCGTGGGCCAGTGCCTCGCACACCGTGTTGTGGCCGCCGTGGGTGACGACCGCGTCGAGGTGCGGCATCAACGCGAGTTGGGGCACGGACGGGAGCACGAGGACGTTCGGGGGTGCCGGGCGCGGCTCGGCGACCATGATCACCTGGACGTCCAGGTCCGCCACCGCCTCCAGGGTCTGGCCGAGGAAGCGCTCGCCCGCAGGGCCGTTCAACGTCCCCAGCGACACCAGAACCCGACGTTGTCCGGTGAGTCGCCGCCACGGGAAGTCAGTTCGTTCCACCCGGTGCGTGAGCGCGGGCCCGACGAAGGCCACTTCCTCGCCGAACTCCTGCCCCACCAGCGCGGCAGAGCTGTAGACCAGCACCAGCAGGTCCGAGAACCTGATGTCCCCACCCGCGAAGTCGTGCAGCAGGTCCCGCACCCAGGCATCGACCTTGGGCATCGTCCTCAGTGGATTGACCAGCTCGGCCGACGTGCTGGCCGACGTCACCCACGGCAGACCCGCGTGCCCCGCCACCACCGGCCCTGCCAGCGCCTGCTGATCAGCGATGATCACGTCCGGTGCGAACAGCCGGACCGCGTCCGCGACTCCCGGGACCATCGCGTGCCCGAGCGGGATGAGGAACTCCTCCCAGAAGAACTTGAGCACGGCCATCCCGCGCAACGCGAGCCACCGCTCCCGCTTGGCCCGGATGTCCGCTTCCAGCACGTCGTCGATCGCGGGAAACACGACCGCGTTGTCCGGCAGCAACGGCCGGAGCGTGCCCGGATGCCCGACCCACGCCACGTCGTGCCCGCGCGCCAGCAGCTCGCCGCCCACGGAGGCGGTCGGGTTGACGTGGCCGGTCAGCGGCGGCACCACGAACAGGAACCTGCTCATGACGGCAACCAGTCCAGCAGCACGTCGAGCAGCTCGGCGGTGGCTTCGCGCAACACCGTGTGCCCCAGCCCGGACACGAGGTGCAGCCGGCACGACGGGATCCGCTCCCGCAGTTCCGCCGCCGCGCCGACCAGTTCGGACTCGGCACCGAACACGCCCAGCACCGGGCATCGCACCTGCGTCAGGTCGAGCTTCGCGCCGGAGCCCAGGTCGTCGATCAACGTGGTGCCGTTGAGCAACGCGTTGGCGTTCACGGCGAGACGCGCGATCTTGCGCTGGCCGAGCGCCATCAGCTGGTCCTGCGTCCGGTCGAACTCCAGGCCCAGAGCGGCGACCGTCAGCGTGTTGGTGATGTCCTCGAACCACGCGTCGCCGACCACTCCCCCGCACGCCGACTCGACGAGCGCGACGCCGCCGACCCGCTCGGGAGACTGGACGGCCGCGTGCATCGCGACCACCCCGCCGTAGCTGTTGCCCACCAGGTAAACCGGTTCGGTCACGCCGATCTCGTCGAGCACGGCGACGAGGTCGAGCGCGCTCTCCTCCGGCGTGTACCCGGAGGGTGGACGTTCGGACAGGCCGTGTCCGCGCAGGTCGAACAGCACGGTGCCGAAGCCGCGGGACGCGAGCGGCGCGGCGAGCGTGTAGTAGAAGCTGGACAGGTTGTCCATCACCAGGCCGTGCACGAACACCACGGTCGGCGCGTCCTGCCTGTCTTCTGGCGGCCCGAGCCGCTGCACGTGGAAGCGCAGCCCTCGGGCGTGAACGTCAGACACGAGCCGTGATGTGGTCGACCAGACGGCCCACGGACATCGCCATGATCTCGTCGATGTCCATGTCCGCCAGGAACGCCACGAGGTCGACGCCGTAGTGGGCGTTGAGCTTGTCCGCCAGCGCGACGAACTCGATCGACTCCAGGCCGAGGTCGTCGCTGAACGTGGTGTCCCTGGTGATCTCCACGCCCAGCAGGAAGTCAGGCCCGACCACCTCGGTGATCATCTTGGCGACCTGCTGCAGCACCTCGTCCATCACTTCTCCGTTCGCACGCGCGCGGCGGCTTTTCCTCGTTCCGCGACAACTTCGACCTGCGGCACCGAAAACGCGCCGCGCACTTCCAGCTCCGCGGTCACCGTCAGTTCCGCCGGATAGATCGGCCCGGCGCCGCGATCCCACAGCAACGCGCGGACGGCGTCCTTCACCGCGATCACGCGCAGCAGCCAGTCCCGCTGGGCGGGCACGTCCAGGCCGCCGTAGTGCTGTCTCTCGGCGGAGTTCAGGTAGCGCCGCATGATCAGGTCGCGGGTCGCGCTGTCGGACCAGTTCTCCCGCACGGTGAGCCACTCACCGTCCCGTGTGGACAGCATCTCGGTGCCGGGACGCAGTTTCACCTGCCAGATCCGGTCGTCCGTGGTGAAGCGGCGGGTGGTCCAGCCGGTGATCCGGCACCACAGCTCACCGTGCACGGTCAGCTCGGCGTCGGCGACCATCTCCTGGGCGGTCACCGAGCGGATCCAGGCCGTGCATTGGACATCATCAACAGGCGTTGGTCCGTGGAACGACACCTGGTCGATGCCGGTGGGCAGCACCGTCTGGTCGACGGTGTGGGTGACCTGCATCCAGTGCCCGATCAGCTGCCCCGCGCTGTCCAGCAACGCACCGTGCGCGGGCAGCGGTGTGAGCACACCGGCGATGCCGTTGTCCGCCAGGCAGTCGATCTTCGTGACGCCCGCGAACGCCGGTCCGTGGAACATCCAGTTGTCCCGGTACAGCTCCGCCGCGGTGACCGGCGCTTCGCGGACGCCCCGCAGGTCCTCGCCGACCGGCTGCGCGGCCACCGGTGCCATCAGCACGACACCCTCCGCGTAGTCGCCGACCTTCACGACGACGCGGTTCGGGCCGTCCGCGCGGGCGGAGATCTTCACGGTCGTCGACGGGAGCGCTGTCAGCCACCGCTTGGCCCTGACCTGCGTGAACCCGTGGACGGTGCCGCCGGTGAGCCTACGGGCGGCGTCCGCGAAGACCTCCAGCAGGCCGGTCGCGGGCACGATCGGGAAGCCGTCGGCGAGATCGGGCCAGCCGGGTGCCTGCGGGAACACCGAGTGGTCCACGAGCTCGGGCATGGTGCGCAACGAGAACTCGCGCGTGAACCCGGCCTCGTTCGGTCTCAGGGCGCTGACGACCTCGCGCGCCACGGCGTTGGTGTGGGCGAGCAACGCGTTGACGGCCGCGGACATCGGGCTGTCCTCTGCCACCACCACTGGTTCGGCGCCGAGCGGGTCGACCTTGATCTTCGGGGTTCCGAGCCGCAGCTTGACCTTGTGCGCGGTGCCGCGCTTGAGCCCGAACGCCCACAGCGCTTCCGGTGCGATGTCGGCGTTCACGGCGAGGTGCGGCCGGTCGGACAGCGTGTCGGTGACGAACCCGGTGACGCTGCCCTGTCCGATTTGGACGAACGCGCGGAAGCCCGCTGCGTGCAGGCGCTCCAGCAGCGGCCGGAACCGCACGGGCTCGACGAGGTGCCGCAGCACCAGGTCGCGGACCTCCTCGACGGCCATCGGTTCGAGCGAGTTCGCCGACCACACCGGGATGTCCGACGCGCGGACCGGCAGCTGGTCGAGCATCTCCGCGCCCCGGCCGAGATGCGGGGCGAGCGCCGGGGTGTGGAAGCCGGTGCGGAACGGCATGAGCTGAGCCATGACGCCGTTGGCCCTGAGCCGTTCCAGCACGACTTCGAGCCGGTCGATCGGCCCGCAGATCACCGACTGGTGCGGGCAGTTGTCGTGGCTGATCGTGACACCGTCGATCAGGTGCTGTGCGGCGACGTCGGCGGAGCAGCCGAGTGCGGCGTAGGCGATGTCGACGACAGCGACCGCGCCGGGCCCGAGCGCGTCCACGAACTCGTCGATCGTCGGGTAGATCCCGCCGACGACCATCGCCGTCCACTCGCCCATGCTGTGCCCGGCGAGCGCGCCGGGCGTGATGCCGAGCGCCATCAGTTCGCGGGCCTCGCGCCGGCCGTCCCGCAGCAGCCCCACGGCGTGCTCGACTACCTCGCCGCTGAACTCGCGCTCGAAGCCGGGAAACAGGAACGCGACCTGATCTGTGCTGGTCAGCAGCGGTTCGTGGGCGAACCAGATGTCGTGTCTGCCTGGCCACGCCTTGCCCTGGGCGACCACGCGCTCAGCCAGCTTGAGCTTGCGCTCGTCGGGGTTGCCGATGGCGAGCCGGAACGCGCGGTCGGCGTTCGACGTGCGGCGTTCCCGCAGCGCCCTGGCCAGCTCTTCCGCGGTGTCCGCGGCGAACGTCATGACCGGCTTGCGCGGCTTCACGACGGTGTGGCCGTCGAGCACGGCGTGCGCGTTGATCCCGCCGAACCCGAACGCGTTCACGACGGCGCGGTGCGGGCCGCTCCACTCGCGGGCTTCCCGGACCGGCGTGAACCTGGTGCCCTGCAACGCGCTGTGCGGCTTCTCGACGTGCAGCGTCGGCGGGAGCGTGTTGTGGTGCAACGCCAGCGCGGCCTTGATCAGGCCGGCCATGCCCGCGGCCGGCATCGCGTGGCCGATCATCGACTTGACCGTGCCGATGCCGATCTCGTCGCCCTGGGCACCGAACGCGTTGATCATCGTCTGCAGCTCGGCGGCGTCACCGGCGGGTGTGGCGGTGCCGTGCGCCTCGATCAGCCCGGGCCCGTCCTCGTGGGGATCGAGCCCGGCGTTGGCCCAAGCCCGTTGCACGGCAAGGAGCTGGCCCTCCGGGTTGGGCGTCATCATGCTGGTCGCACGGCCGTCGCTCGCGGTGCCGATGCCGCGGATCACCGCGTACACACGCTCGTCGCCGACGTCCTCCAGCCGTTTCAGCACGACCATGCCGACGCCCTCGGACAGCAGGGTTCCGTCCGCACTCGCGTCGAACGGCCGGATGCGCTCGCTCGGGCTCAACGCCCTGAGCTGGGTGAACACGCTCCACAACGTCGGGTGGTGGCAGACGTGGACGGCGCCGGCGAGCATGGCGTCCGCGCGGCCCTCCTGGAGCTCGCGGACGGCGTGCTCGACGGCGACCAGCCCGGACGCGCAGGCCGCGTCGACGGTGTAGGCGGTGCCCTTGAGGTCGAACCGGTTGGCGATCCGCGACGCCGCGAGGTTCGGCACGAGCCCGATCGACGACTCCGGCTGCTCCGGCCCGAGCTTCTCCCTGATCGCCCGGCGGACCGTGTTCAGGTCCGATCCGGCGAGGTTCGGGAACAGGTCGCGAACCACCGACACGACCTCGTCGGCGAGCCGGACCCGCTGGTCGAGGCGGGCGCAGCCGGGCGTGAGGTAACCGCCGCGCCCGACCACAACGCCAACGCGATCTCTGTCCGGCAGCGCTGATTCGCCGCCGGCGTCCGCGATGGCCTCTGCGGCCGTGGCGAGGGCGAGCAGCTGGTCGGGCTCCGCGCCGTCCACTGTGGACGGCATGATGCCGAACCTGGTCGGGTCGAACTCGGCGAGGTCGTCGACGAACCCGCCCCTGCGGCAGTAGAACCTGTCGTCGGTCGTGCTGTCCTGGTCGTAGTAGGTGGCCGGGTCCCAGCGTCCGGCCGGGATCTGCCCGATGGCGTCGACGCCGGTGACGATGTTGCGCCAGAACGTCGTGGCATCGGGGGCACCGGGGAAGACGGCGCCGATGCCGACGATCGCTATGCCTCCCATCGGTAGACCACCTGGACGTCCGTGCCGTTGGCGATCTCGTTGAGCAACGCGGTCACGCCCTGCTCGGGCTCGATCAGCGGGATGCCGCGGCGCGCGTACTCGCCGGCGAGCCCGACGGCCATGCCCGCACCGGCCCACGGACCCCAGTCGACGGCGATGACCTTGCGGTGCGCACCCCAGAACCTGGCCATCCGGTCGAGGGCGTCGTTCGCCGCCGAGTAGTCGGCCTGGCCGCGGTTGCCGAACACACCGCTGACGCTGCCGAACAGGACGAGGAACCCATCCTGGAACGCCTTGGCTCCGTTGACCTTCGTGGCCCAGACCCGGTCGAACGACTCCTGCGTCTTGTCCGCGATCAGCTTGTCGTCCAGCACGCCCGCGCCGTGGATGACGCCGTCGAGCCTGCCGAACCGGGCCTTGATGTCGTCGACGACCTTCGCCACGGCGTCGGCGTCGGTGACGTCGCATTCGTGGTACCGGACGCTGGATGCCTTGGCGCGCAAGCGTTCCAAGGTCTCGCGGACCTCGCGTTCGGCGAGCACCCTGCGCGCCTTCGCCGGGACGTCCTCGGTCTCGCCCAGCTCGAACAGCGCTTTGACCAGCTCGGGCTCGGTCCTGGCGTGGGTGAGCCGGTGGTCTTCCTGCGTGATCGGGGTGCGGCCGATCAGCTCGACGTGGCAGCCGGTGCGGTCGGCGAGCGCGGTCGCGGCCAGCGCCGTGATGCCGCGGGCACCACCGGTCAGCAGCACCACGCTGTCCGCGTTCAGGTCGAGGGCCGCGGTGCCGAGTTCGGCCGGCACCGCCTCGATGACCTGGCGCCTGCCCGCGTGGTAGCCGACGACGGCAGGCCCAGGGCCGATCTCGGTGAGCAGCGCGGTGGCGATGTCGCGGTGGCTTTCCTTGGTGTTGACGTCGACCGCGCGCACCACGAGGTCCGGGTACTCGAGGGCGGCCGTGCGGATCAGGCCGTGCAGGCCGATGTCCGCGGGCAGCTCGTCCGGGGTGTGATCGAAGCCGAACGTGCCACCGCCCGTGGTGACCACGAGGAGACTCACACCGTTGGTGACGCAGGCTTTGACCTCGCTGAACGCCTCCGGGAGCCGTCCGCCGAGCCGCACCACGACGTCGATGCCGGTCAGGTCGTCCGGAAACGCCGGCTCGATGCGCGGACGGGCGGTGTGGCGTTCGAGGAGGTCGGCGAGTTCGAGGCCGATGCCGTTGTCGTCGACGATCAGAACGGTCTTGCCGGTGAGGTCCGCGGGCTCGGCGGGCTCGCACGGCACGACCTGGGGAACGAGCCGGACGAGCCGGCCACCGCTGACCGGTTCCTGCGGGGTGGCACCGAACCAGCCGACGATCGCCTCGATCGTCTTCAACTGCGCCAGTTCGTCGACCGAACCTGACGCTCCCAGCTCCGCGGCCAGCTCGCCGACGATCTCCGTGCGCTTGATCGAGTCGATCGACAGGTCCGCCTCCAGGTCCAAGCCCGGCTGCAGCATCTCGACCGGGTAGCCCGTGCGGGTGCTGATCGTCCGCAGCACGATCGCCTTGACGTCCTTGGCGGGAGCGCTGACCGGTGCGGCGGAACCGAACCACCCGACGATGCCCTCGATCGTCTTCAGCTGCGCCAGCTCGTCCACCGGGCCTGTCGCGCCCAGCACGGACGCCAGCTCGCCGACGATCTCCGTCCGCTTGATCGAGTCGACCGACAGGTCCGCCTCCAGGTCCAGGCCCGGCTGCAGCATCTCGATCGGATAGCCGGTGCGGTCGCTGATCGTCCGCAGCACGACCGTCGACACGTCCTCCTGCGGCTTGGCCTGCGGTGCCGGTGCCTGTTGGAGCACGGGCAGCGGTGCCGCAGCAGGGGCGGGGGCCGGGGCGGCGGGGGCGGTGCCGAGGTAGCTCAGCAGGACGTCGCGCTGGGCGCTGACCGCGTCCCGCATGCCGTCCAGGAACTTCTCGACGATCTCGTCGCGCCCCAGCCCCGAGCCGGCCCTGCCCGACATGATGCCGACAGCCGGGAGCTCGGTGGCGGGCCGCAGCCCGCCGGGCAGTGCGTCGCCGTTCGCGTCCCGCACGAGACCTCCATCCACGTACCAGCCCGGCCGTTGCGGCACGGCCGTCGCCGGCTCTGCCCTGTCCTCGAACAGCGGTGCGGCGTCGACCTCGACACCGGCGACCGCGAGTTCCGCGAGCGTGCGCAGGAACGTCACGTGGTCGTCGCAGCGCAACGCCCGGTGCGGCCGGTCGCCGAGGGTCTTGCCCACCAACGACGTCAGCACACCGCCCGGCCCGGCCTCGACGAAGATCCGCGCGCCCGCCGCGTACATCGACTCGATCTGGTCCACGAACCGGACCCGGCCCGCGAGCTGCGCGGACAGTCCTTCACGCACGTCGGTGTGGGGTGCTGCGGTGACGTTCGACCAGACCGGGAAAGCCGTCTCACCGATGGACATGGCCGCGAGCCGAGCCGCGAACCTGTCGCGCGCACCGGCCATCAGCGGGCTGTGGAACGCGGCGGCGACCGGGATGTTCTTCACGCTCAGACCGGCGGTGCGGAGCACCTCGACGGCGTTCTCGACGGCGGCGGTCGGCCCGGAGATCACGACCTGGTCGGGCGCGTTGTGGTTGGCCACCACGACATCCGGCGGCAGCAGCGCCTCGACGTCGGCCGGCGGCGCGGACACCGCGGCCATCGTGCCGGGGTCCTCGCCGGCCGCGTCCAGCATCGCCTCGGCACGGGCGGAGCTCAGCGCCAGCAGGTCGGCGGGCTCGAACACTCCCGCGACCGCCAGCGCGACCAGTTCGCCGTAGCTGTGGCCACCGGCCAGATCCGGCCGCACGCCAACGGATTCCAGCAGCGCGGTGACCATCAGGCCCGCGATGCCGAGCGTCGGCTGGGCCATCCGGGTGTCGGTGATCTCCGCGCGTTGCCTCGCGACGTCCTCGGCCGTCAGCGCGACCGGCGGGTACATCACCCGCTCGTACCGGGCGTCCACGAACTCCTGCAGCCGCGGGAAGGCCGTGACGAGGTCGAGCAACATGCCCGGACGCTGGCTGCCCTGTCCCGGGTACAGGAACGCGATCTTCGGCCGCTCTCCGTCACGCAACCGCACCACGTCAGACGCGCGCCACGCCTCGACGTCCGCGAGCGCCTTGCGCAGGCTCTCGTGATCACTGACGACGAACGCGGCCTGGATCGTCCCCTCGCCACATGCCGCGGCCAGCGCGCGCAGCGGCGTGCGTTCGTCGACCAGCGCCTTGAGCCGAACCGCTTCCCGTTGCGCGGCGGCCTGATCGTCACCGCGGATCAGGAACAGCTCGGCGGGCCACGCGGTGAGGCCGTGGCGCGGTTCGTCGGCACCGGCGTACCCGGCGACGACGGTGT
Organism: Lentzea flava; assembly: GCF_014648475.1. GTDB lineage: Bacteria > Actinomycetota > Actinomycetes > Mycobacteriales > Pseudonocardiaceae > Lentzea > Lentzea flava. The sequence continues at coordinate 78,287 of NZ_BMRE01000030.1, forward strand.
GGAAGTTGGTGCCGCCGAAGCCGAACGCGCTCACGCCCGCGACGCGCTGCTCGGCAGGCGTCGCCCAGGTGCGGTGGCCGAACGCGAACGGGCTCGTCCGCGCGTCCCAGAAGGCGTTGGGCTGCTTGACGTGCAACGTGCCTGGCCGCAGTCCGGTGTGCACGGCCAGCGCCGCCTTGATCACGCCCGCGAGGCCAGCCGCGCACTTGGTGTGCCCGATCTGCGACTTGACCGAGCCGATCGTGCAGGTGCCGGGTTCGACACCGGAGAACATCTCGGTCAGCGACGCCAGCTCGGTCCGGTCGCCCACGACGGTTCCGGTGCCGTGCGCCTCGACCAGGCCGACGGACGTGACCGGCAGTCCCGCCGACGCGTAGGCCCTGCGCAGCGCTCGTTGTTGGCCTTCCGGACGCGGCGCCGTGAGGCCCATCGACCGGCCGTCACTGGACGCGCCGATGCCCTTGATCACCGCGTAGACCCGGTCGCCGTCCCGTTCGGCGTCGGCGAGCCGCTTCAACACCAGGCACGCCACACCCTCGCCGAGCGCGATGCCGTCCGCCGCGGAGTCGAACGTGGCACAACGTCCCTTGGCGGACAACGCCTTCACCGAGGCGAACATCTGGTAGTCGTGCGCGCTGTTGTGCAGGTCGACCGCGCCGCACAGCACCATGTCGCTGGTGCCGCCGACGAGTTCCTTGCACGCCACGTCGAGCGCGGCGAGGCTGGACGCGCAGGCCGCGTCGACGGTGTAGTTCGCGCCGCCGAGGTCGAGCCGGTTGGCCACGCGGCCGGAGATCACGTTGCCGAGCACGCCGGGGAACGAGTCCTCGGTGAGCGCGGGCAGGTGGTCGTCGAGACCGCGGATTCCCAGGGCGGGCAACGCGGTGCGGACGGTGTAGGCGTTCGCGAGGTCGGCACCGGCCTCGGCACCGAAGATCACCGACGTGCGCTCGCGGTCGAACACCCGAGTGGCGTACCCGGCGTCCTTCAGCGCGCGGGCCGACACCTCCAGCGCCAGCAGCTGCGCGGGTTCGATCGAGGTCAGCGATGCGGGCGGGATGCCGTACGCGAGCGGGTCGAACGCCGTGCGCGGGATGAAGCCGCCCCACTTGAACGGGCTGTCGTAGCGTTCCGGTGACCAGCGGTCCGGCGGGATCTCGGTGACGGAGTCCGTGCCGTTGAGGATGTTCGCCCAGAACTCGGCCACGTCCCGCGCGCCCGGCATGATCGCGGCCATGCCGACGATGGCGACGTCCAGCGGCTCCCGCTCGACGGTGTCCTCGCCGGACTCGGGCAGCATGCCGGAGACGATGTCCTCGTGCAGCCGGGCGATCGTGGTCCGCTCGGACCGCAGCGTCGCGACCTGGCCGATCATGAACATGCCTTCGCGGCGCTGCTCCTCCTCGCCGACCTCCCTGAGGCCGTCGGCTGCGCGGACGAGACCTCGGCTCGCGAGCCGGAGCCGTCCCAGGTTGAGCTGTTCGAGCTGCTCCCAGCTCTCCTGCTTCGGCAGGCCGGCGAGCTCGGCCCTCTTCTGCTCGAAGGTGTCCACATAGGACGTCTGCGCGCAGCGGACCGCGTGGCCCGGTGAGGTCTCCAGCAGGGCGGTGTCCTCGCACTCCAGGGCGACCTGCTGGAACACCGGCTGGATCGCGCCGTGCGTGACGGCTTCCTCGGTGAACAGGTAGGCCGTGCCGACGAGAACGCCGATGGCCGCGCCACGGGCCGCGAGCGGGGCGGTCAGCGCGGAGATCATCGCCGCCGACCGCGCGTTGTGGATGCCGCCCGCGAAGAGCGCCGTGACGTCCTTCTCGCGGCCGCGCAGCACGTCGATCTGCTGCTGCCACAGGGTGAAGCTGGTTCGAGGGCCCGTGTGACCGCCACACTCCGAGCCCTCGAAGACGAACTTGCGCGCGCCCTCGTCGAGGAAGCGGCGCAGCAATGCGGGTGACGGCACGTGCAGGAACGCCTCGATGCCCGCGTCCTCCAGCTCGCGCGCCTGCGCGGGCGTGCCGCCGGCGACGATCGCGTACTTCGGCCGCACCGCCAGCACGGCCTCCAGCTGCCGCGCCCGCAGCTCCGGCGGCGCGAACCCGAGCAGCCCGACACCCCAGGGCCGCCCGCCGAGCTTCTCCGCCGTGGCTTCGAGGAGCTCGCGGACCGCGGGCCCCTCCATCAACGCGAGCGCGAGGAACGGCAGCGCACCGCCCTCGGCGACGGCCGCGGCGAACGCGGGCTGGTCGCTCACCCGCGTCATCGGCCCCTGCGCGATCGGGTAGCGCAGTCCCGGCACGCGGTCGCAGAACGGCCCTCCGGCCCGGATCGAACGGTGCTCACCCGCCAGCGCGACATTGTCTCGAATGGCCCGCCGAATCGCGCCGACGACACCTCCAACGGTCCCAAACGAGACGCGATTGAATTCCGCGAACGCGCCTTCCTGACCAATTTCGAGCGTGTTCTGACGAACATGCACACGCACGCCGTCGTTCACGACCGTGTCGGCCCCGTCCATCGCGCGGACGACGTTCACAATTTCACCGGAAATGTGTTTTCGCGCCTCCGCGACCAGTGTGAGCTGGCCTTCCAGCACCACTCCGCGAGCCCCGCCCGCGATCGCCGCGGCGGCCGTGTCGGGCCCGATCGACCCGGCCACCCAGACCGGCAGATCGGTGAGCGCGAGCACCTGCTGGAGCAACACGAACGCGGGCGAACCACCCACCCTGCCGCCCGCCTCTGCCCCCTTGGCGATCAACCCGGTGGCGCCGAACTCGATCGCTTCGACGGCTTCGGCGACGGAGGTGACCACCGCGAGGATCCGGCGTTCACCCAGCTCAGCCAGGTTCGGGACATGGCGTGTCAGATCATTTTGGCGGAGATCGACCACGACCGTGTCGACGGCATCGGGCAGAGGCACGCTCAGCGGCCCGTGCAGCCGCACCGCGAACGGGCCGCCGTGTCGCTCGACGACGCGCTCAAGATCACGGGCGGCATGGGCCCCGAGATCGAGCACGCCGAGTCCACCGGCTCGTTCAGCCGCGACCACGAGGGCCGGGTTCGGGGTGCCGAACGGACTCAGGCACAGCACCCGTTCTCGATCCGACAGCATGTCCACTGCGCTCGCTTCCTCACCGTGCAGGGGTGGGGAGAAAGGAATTCAGTTCGCTACCTACTGGCCAGTACGTTAGTGGGCTCACCGTACGCACAAACCACGGGTGCCGTCGAGAGGGGTGATGAAACTTTCTCATGTGCGTAACCTGACGAATGACCCCGAATGGCGGGGAGCATTACGCCGGTTCGCGGATGGCGCGGCGTGCTATGGCATACGCGGCACGGGTTTGATGGCGGCACCGGCCTCCGTCGCCTTCGTCGCGCCGGTGATCGGGGCGTCCTGGAGGCGCGGCACGAATTCATCGAACGGAAACCTCCCCTACCGTTCCGCCAGCAGCTGGTTGAGCGTGTGTCGGCAGATGTCCGCGAACACCGGGTTGGTGTCGCGGTAGTACGGCAGGCCGATCACCGCGAGGTGCAGCGCCCAGCCACGGGCCCGCGCCCAGGTGGCGTCGTCGAAGCTCAGCTCACGCCGGAACGCGCGCCTGCCCTTCTCGTCGAGGAACAACCACGCGGGCATCAGATCGCCCGCCGGGTCGCCGACACCGGCACAGCCCCAGTCGACCACCCCGGTCAGCTCGCCGTCGGTGAACAGCAGGTTGCCCCCGTGCAGGTCCGCGTGCAGCCAGCGGCCGGGCCCGTCCCAGCGCGGTGCGTCGAGCGCCTCCTGCCACACCTCGACGAGCCTGCGATCGCCGCCGAGCTCGGCGATGCACTCGCGCACCTGGTCGTCGTCCCTCTCCTGGTGTGCGTGCCCCCGGTGCGGGGCCCGCTGCTCCCCGTTCACCTCGATGCCCTGCAGGGCGTGGATCAGCTCCGCCAAGCGGACCGGGGTGTCTGCTCGCACCGCGTCGACTGTCGCGGTGTCGCCGGTCAGCCAGCGCACGACCGACCAGGGAAACGAGTAGTTCTCGGTGGGCTCGCCCAGTGCGAGCGGTTCCGGGACGGCGACCGGGAGGTGCGGGGCGAGCGTCGGCAACATCACGGCGTCGCGGCCGGCCTGGTGCTTCGCCCGGTCGATGCGCGGCAACCGCACCGCAAGCTCGTCGCCGAGGCGGTAGATCGCGTGGTCGGTGCCGCCGTGCGCGACCTTCGTGATCTGGAGTCCGTGCCAGCGCGGGAACTGCGTGCGGATCAGTTCGTCCACAAGGGACACATCCGTCGCGATCTCGCCCACGTGCATCGACCACTCCCCCACGATCCGGTGTCGTCGCATGCAACACCGAGCGTGGAAGTGGGTGCAACTGCTTTAAAGCGCGCTCACCCGGCTCGTCGGTCGGCGAGCCGCACCACGTTCGGCGAGCGGTCGACCCGCACCCGGCCGGTCGAGGCGACCAGGTAACCGACGCCGCGCACGGTCTGGATCACGTCGGCCGCGTCGCCGAGCTTCTGCCGCACGCGCCGCACGTGCACGTCGACCGTGCGGGCGCCGCTGTAGTTGTCGTTGACTCCCCACACGGCCGCGAGCAGCTCACGGCGGCGGTGCACCCGGTCGGGATGCGCGCAGAGGTGCAGCAGCAGCTCGAACTCCAGCCTGGTGAGCTCGACGGGCTCGTCCCGCAGCAGCACCTGCCGCGTGTCGGGCAGGATCCGGACGTCCGCTTCGTCGACCGCCGCTTCCGCCGCGTGCACCAGGCCCACGTCCTTGAGCGCGCCGAGCAGCCGCACCGCGGTCTCCTCGTCCTCGGTGTCGATGGTGATGCTCACCCGCATGGCAACCCGCCTCCTCGTCCGGTCTGTCCTTTGAGGACACCGTCACGACCGCACGGTTCACGTTATGGACGACCCGAGCGCGCGAGCAAGGTCGTCCACGTGCTGAACAACTGTCGGACACCGAGGTGATCCGGATTCGTGCTTGCGCTCCCGGCCGCTCTGGTGCCACGATCTTGCGCATGTCGACTCGAAAGGGCGTGCGCGCCCTCGCGCTGTGAGCGCACCGGGCGGGCTCGAGGCCCGCTCTTCCCGGCTCCGCGACGACTGGTTCGCCCACGCGCTGAGCACCGCACCCGCTGATCGTCCCGCGGCCGAAGAGGCCGTGGCGCGGCTCTACGCGACCACGGGCAGGCCGCCGCCGGAGTTCATCTGGGTGCGTTCTCCGGCTGAAGCCGCGGAAGTGTTGCCGCACAACCAGATGTTCCGTTACAGCGACGACGTGCGGACCGTCGAGGTGCAGATCGCGACGCACGTCTCCGGCCTGAGGCACCGGCACCGCGGCGAATGGCAGGGCGCCGCGAGCAGGTTGCGCCGCAGCGTCCGGGAAAGCCTGGTACCGGCGGTGAACTCCACGATGCCGCGATCGCCGGGCCTCGGCTGGGCTGGGCAGCACGACGCCGACTGGCTGGCACGGCTCGACGTGCGCTGCGGCCCCGCCGACCTGGCACTGCTCGAGGTGTGGAAGACCCTCACCAGGTCGACCGGCTGGTGGTGGCCGCGCGAGGGCGTCTGCGTCATGGCCGACCGCCCGGTCGCCGTGCACGTCGACGCGAACTCGTTGCTGCACAACGACAACGGCCCCGCTCTCGCGTTCTCCGACGGCAGCCACGCCTACGCCTGGCACGGCCGGACCGTGCCCAGGTGGGTGATCGAGGAGCCCGACGTCGTCCGCATCATGACCGAGCCCGACGTGGAAGTGCGCCTCTGCGCGGCCGAACACCTCGGCTGGGAGCGGTACGTCGCCGAGGTCGGTCCGCCTTTGATCGCGACCGCGCCCGATCCCGGCAATCCCGGCTTCGACCTGCGGCTCTACGACCTGTGGGACCGCGTCAACCTGCTGCTGGTCGTGAACGGCTCGGTCGAGCGCGACGGCAGCCGGCGCCGGTACGGACTGAACATCCCGCGGTGGTACCGCGATCCCGTCGACGCCGCGGCCTGGACCTACGGGCTGCGCGCCGACCAGTACGCCCAACTCCAACGACGCACGTAAAAGACACCATGAATCTTGCTGAACTCGTCGACCGCACCAGGGTCGACGCGCTCGACCACCTCGAGCGCGAGTCCACCATCCCCGTCGTCGACGGCCTGCAGGCCCAGGGCGACCTGATCGTCATCCCGTTCTCGATGGTCCCCGAGCCGCCGGACCAGAACGGCGGGCGCTGGGTGCCTGCGGAGGGCGTGCACCTCGTGGCGGGGGTGAACGGCCGCAACCCGCACGTCCTCGTCGCCGATCCGGGCACCTGCCGGTGGTCGGAGCACAGGGACAACACCGTCGTCGAGAACACCGCACCCGTCTACCTGCTGCATCCCGAGCACGGCGGCACCGGCATCGCACCGGGCCGGTGGCTGATCCGGCGGCAGTGGTCCGCGAGCGGACTGGTCGCGGACTGAAATGGTTGCCTTGACGTGAGCGTCAAGGTTTAGCGTTCGGTCCATGAGGATCGGCGAACTGGCCAAGCGAGCCGGCACCACCACGCGTGCGCTGCGCTTCTACGAGTCCCAGGGACTGCTGGAGGCGCAGCGCACGTCCAACGGCTACCGCGAGTACGACGAGCACGACCTGCGGCTGGTGCAGGAGATCCAGTCGCTGCAGGCGGTCGGGCTGTCACTCGAGGACACCAGGCCGTTCGTGGCGTGCCTGCGCGCGGGGCACGAGTCCGGCGACTCGTGCCCTGACTCGCGCGAGGTCTACCGGCGCAAGCTCGCCGAGGTGGACGCGTGCCTGGAGCGGCTCCAGACAGTCCGGGAGTTCCTGCTGGCCAGACTCGCCTTCCAAGATCCGTGCCTCGTGCCCGAACCCAAGGAGTTCCTGTGCAGCTGACCGACGCCACGTTCGCGGAGAAGACGCGGACCGGCACCGTGCTCGTCGAGTTCTGGGCGCAGTGGTGCGGACCGTGCCACATGCTCTCGCCCGTGCTCGACGAGATCGACCGCGAGCGCGACGACCTCACGGTTCTGAAGATCAACGCGGACGAGAACACCGCCACCGCACGCGACTACCAGGTCATGTCGCTGCCGACGATGCTGCTGTTCCGCGACGGCGTGCCGATCCGGCAGATCGTGGGAGCGCGACCCAAGTCGCGGTTGCTCGCCGAATTGGATGACGCGTTGAGCGCCTGAGCCGCCTATGTTGAGCGCATGCTCGGTCTCGAACTCGTAGTGGTGCTGGGCGTGTGCATCCTGGCGAGCAGTGTCGCGTCAGGACGGTTGCGCCTCGCCGCCCCGGTGCTGCTCGTCGTGTGCGGCGCGCTGCTCGGCTTCGTGCCCACCCTGGAGTCGGTCAGCCTGCCGCCCGAGGCGATGCTGCTGATCTTCCTCCCGGCCCTGCTGTACTGGGAGAGCCTCAACACCTCACTGCGGGAGATCCGCAGCAACCTGCGGCCGATCGTGCTGCTCAGCACGTTGCTGGTGCTCGCGACCGCCGCCGCGGTCGCCGCGGTCGCCCACGCGCTCGGCCTCGACTGGGGCCCCGCGTGGGTGCTCGGCGCGGCCCTCGCGCCCACCGACGCGACCGCCGTCTCGGCCATCGCCCGCGGCATGCCGCGCCGCACCACCACGATCCTGCGCGCCGAGTCGCTGATCAACGACGGCACCGCGCTCGTGATCTACGCGATCGCGGTGGCCATCACGACCGGTGAGCAGCAGTTCAGCACCGGTCTGGTCGGCCTGCGGCTGCTGCTGTCGTACGCGGGCGGCGCGGCGGCCGGCCTGGCGATCGCGTGGCTCGCCGTCCAGGTGCGCAGGCGCCTCGACAACCCGGTGCACGAGACCACCGTCAGCATCCTCACGCCGTTCACCGCGTTCCTGCTGGCCGAGCTGGTGCACGGCTCCGGCGTGATCGCGGTCGTGACGTGCGGCCTGACGCTGGCACGCGTCGGCCCGCGCATCGTGCGCGCCGACACCCGCCAGGTGACCACGGCGTTCTGGGGCATTGCGACGTTCGTGCTCAACGGCGCCCTGTTCGTCCTGATCGGACTCCAGGCCAACAGCGCGGTCCGTTCGCTCGACGGCTCGCAGATCTGGAAGTCCTTCGGCGCGATCGGGCTCGTCGCCCTGACCGTGGCGGGCACCCGTTTGCTGTGGAGCTACACGACTCCGTACATCATCCGCGCGATCGACCGCCGCCCCCAGCAACGGCTCCGGCGGATGGGTGCGCGGCAACGGCTGGTGTCGTCCGCCGCCGGGTTCCGCGGCGCGGTGTCGCTGGCGGCCGCGCTGGCGGTGCCGGAGACGGTGGTGGGCGGCGGACCGTTCCCGTTCCGCGAGGAGATCATCCTCATCACGTCCGGCGTGGTCGTGCTGACGCTGATCGTGCAGTCGCTGATGCTGCCGTCGATCCTGCGGTTCTCCCAGCTGCCGGAGGACACGGCGGTGGAGGAGGAACTCCGGCTGGCCCAGACGACCGCGTCCGAGGAGGCCTACGAGGCCCTGCCGCGCCTCGCCGACAAGGTGGGCGTGTCGGACGTCGTCTACAAGCGCGTGCTCGCCGAGTACGAACATCACCTGGAGGTCACGCGGGCCAAGGAGTCCGGTGACCTGGAGGTGGTGCAGTCCGAGGTCGAGTACAACGCGCTGCGGCTGGAGCTGATCGCGCACAAGCGGGAGACGGTGGTGCGGCTGCGCGACGAGCAGGCCATCGACGACATCGTGCTTCGGGCGGTGCAGCGCAAGCTCGACATCGAGGAGGTGCGGCTCTCGCGGCGGGAGATCGAGGAGGACTGACATAGAGTCGGTCTCATGATCACTCCACGGGACCGCGTGCTGGGCAGGATCGCCGACCACCTCGTCGCTCAGGTTTCCGGCCACACGCTGCGGGTGGCCGTCGACGGGATCACGGCGGCGGGCAAGACGACACTGGCCCGTGAGCTGACGGCGGCGGTTTCCGCACGTGGCCGCGTGGCAGCGCACCTGTCGATGGACGGGTTCCACAACCCGCGTGCTGTGCGGCACCGGCAGGGCCGGGACTCGGCGGACGGCTACTACGCCGACGCCTACGACTTCGCGTCGTTCCGGCGCCTGGTGCTGGACCCGCTCGGACCCGGCGGCAGCGGGAAGTACCGGGAGCGGATCATCGATCTGGCCTCGGACACCCCGATCGACGAGCCGCCGGTCGAGGCGCCGGAGGTGCTGGTGGTCGACGGCAGCTTCCTGCAGCGGGACCTGGTGTGGGACGAGGTGGTGTTCGTCGACACTCCGTTCGAGGTGGCGCGGGAGCGCGGGACGCGCAGGGACACGGAGTTGCTCGGCGGGCTGGAGCAGGCTCGGCGTGCCTTCGACCTGCGGTATCACGCGGCCAGCAGGCGGTACCTCGACGAGGTCGATCCAGCGGCGCGCGCGACCGTCGTGCTCGGCAACGAGGACGTCGCGAACCCGGTGTTGCGGCGGATCGGCGGCGTGATCACTTCGGGCGGCCCGCCGGTGGCGTGAGTCCCAGTGTCACGGTCAGGTCGAGCAACTCGGCGCGGTACAGCTTCGCCGGATCTCGCACCTGCGGCCGGAGGTGGCCGTAGACCTCCAACGCCACGAGGCCGTGCATGCGGCCCCACACGCGCATGGCGAGCGCGACAGCCGCCGGCGGCAGATCGGGAAACGATTCCCTGATCAGCGCGGCGAAGCCCGGCTCGAAGTCGGACCACTCGTAGTCCGCGTGCGGCACCAGCCGCTGGGCCTGGGGCCACGCGGCGGCGACCAGGCCGGTGAGGACCGCGCACGCACGGTGTTCCGCGTCTGCCGCGGCACCACCTTCCGGCGCCTGATATCCGGGAACCGGGTCGCCGTAGATGAGCTGGAACTCTTCGGGGTGCCCGATCGCCCAGGCCCGGAACGCCTCACCGACGGCCAGCACCCTGCCGACGGGGTCTTCCTCCGGCACGGCGTCGCGGGCTGCCTCCTCCGCGTCGGCGAGCGAGGAGTACACCTCGGCGATCAGCGCGTTGACCAGGTCGTCGCGCGTGGCGTAGTAGCCGTAGAGAGCGCCGGCGGTCATGCCCATCTCGCGGGCGATCGCCCGCAGGGAGATGGCGGCCGGGCCGCCTTCGGTCATGAGTCTCAGCGCGATCGCCTTGATCTCCGCGCTGGCTTCCGCGCGCAGTCGCTCTCGTCTGCTGGGCGCCCGAACTTCCACGCTTGACACTCTACAGTGCTCGGCTACTATTCGCCGTGCTGTTACTGAACGCCGTGTAGTAAATCTCTGCCGTGTAGAGCGGCTCGGAGGATCCATTCGATGAACACCTCAGTCGCCCGTGCCGTTCGGCGGCGTGGGCTCGCTATCGCGTTGCTGGCGTTCGCACAGTTCGTGGTCGCGCTCGACTACAACGTCGTCTACGTCGCCTTACCGGACATCGGCCGTGCGCTTGGATTCACTCCGCAGTCACTGCAGTGGGTCGTGAGCGCGTACGCCGTGGGGTTCGGCGGGTTCCTGCTCTTCGGCGGCCGGGTCGCCGACCGGTTCGGCGCGCGGCGCACGTTCGTTCTCGGGCTCGTCCTCTTCGGTTTCGCGTGCCTCGCCGGAGGTTTCGCGGGCAGTGCGGAAGCGCTGGTGATCGCACGCGGCGTTCAGGGCTTCGGGGCCGCGTTGCTCACCCCGGCGACGCTCACTCTGATCAACACGAGTTTCGCGGAAGGCGCCGAACGCAACCGCGCGCTGTCGGTGTGGGGCGCTGCCGGAAGCGGCGGGCTCGCCGCTGGTGCGTTGCTGGGTGGCGTGATCACCAACGCCCTGGGCTGGCAGTGGGTGTTCTTCCTGCTGGCGCCAATCGCTCTGGGCGCGGCAGCCGCGGCACGCCCGGTGCTCGCTCCCGGTGCCGCTCGCACGGCCACGCGCGGCGGGTTCGACGTCGCCGGCGCGGTCCTGGCCACGGCAGGTTCCTCACTGCTGGTCCTCGGGCTGGTCAGCGGGCCGGAGGCAGGCTGGGCCTCCCTGCGCGGTGGCGGGGCGTTGATCATCGGACTGCTGCTGCTCGCCGTGTTCGTGGTGGTGGAGTGGCGCACCGGCGATCCCCTGGTCCCGCTGCGCCTGTTCGGCAACCGCAGCCTGGTCATCGCGATCGGCGTGATCCTCGTTTTCCAGAGCGCACTGGGCGGGGCGTACTACCTGTTCACCACCTACCTGCAGGACGTGCTCGGTTACAACGCCCTGCAGGCCGGTCTGGCGTTCGTGCCGCTGACCCTCGTCTCGATGGCGGCGTCGCTGAAGCTGACCGGAACCCTGCTCGGCCGGTGGGGCGTACGCGCCACCCTGTTCGCCGGCATGGTCGTCAACGGCGCCGGCATGGTCTTGCTCGCCGCGGGCATGGCTGTCGACGCCCCGTTCTGGACGGTCCTCGCCGGTCTGCTCGTCTGGGGGCTCGGCGGCGGCCTGACCTTCCCGGCGATGTTCGTCGCCGCGGCCTCCGGGGTCGCGCCGGAAGAGCAGGGTGTCGCATCCGCGCTCGCGACCACCTCCCAGCAGATCGGCGGCGCCATCGGTCTCGCCGTGCTCGTCGCCGTCGCGAACGCAGGCCTTGATCTCCACTCCGGTGCCGCGTCGGCACCGACCGCCGTGGTGGAAGGACTTCGCGCGGCGCTCGTGGCCGGCGGCATCGCCTCACTGGCCGGCGGCCTCGTCGCGTTCCTGCTCAAACCCCCAGCCGACAACTCCCGACCCGACATCGACGAAGGAGACCCATCAGTGAACACCGACCAGCTCGTGCAGAAGTACTTCGAGGCGTGGAACGACTTCGACGGCGATCAGCGCGGAGCCACGATCGAAGCGATCTTCACCGAAGACGCCGACGTGATCGACCCAGACTGGACGGCGGAGGGCAGGGACGCGGTCGCCAGGGCGATCGGCCAGTCGCGGGAGAAGCTGGGTGATCTCGCTCTCGGCCTCACCCAGGTGATCAACGCGCACAACAACGTGGTCCTGTACTCGTGGCACCTCGGTGAGCAGGCCGCACCTGTGGCCACCGGGTACGGTGTCCTCACTCTCGAAGACGACCGCATCCGCCAGGCCTGCAACTTCTTCGGCTAGCAGGCCGCGTCGTGGTGGACGGCGCTGTCCACCACGACCGCTAGCTGACCAGGGACAAACCACGGCGAACAGGTTCCGGCGTGACGGTCTGGGCCATCGGGACCACCACTTCCTCGCCGCCGATCTCCCGCGTGATCCACGGCCCGGACTCCGCCATGACCTTCAACGTGCGCACGTCCAGGGCGTTGATCCGCCCGTAGTACCACTCGTCGGTGGCGAGCGATCCCATCCGGCCCGCCAACCGCTTCTTGATCTCCAGCACCCGCTCGAACAGCGTCCGGACGAGGGCCGCGCGGTCGAACGGGCCCTGCAGGCCCTCGCGGATGCGGTCCTCGATGCCGCGCGGCACGCCCTCGGAGTCCGGCATCAGCATGGTGGTCCAGGCGCGGGACTTCTCGCGGTACTGCAGCTGTTGCATGATGCCCTCGTGCTGGGCGAAGTCGGCGGCGCGGAAAGGCTTGCCGCGCCAGCGCTTCTGCAGGTTCACGGCAAGTGAGAGCGCGCTCTTCAGGCCCGTGTTCAGGCCTCGGCCCGGCCAGAAGTGCAGCGAGTTGGCGGCGTCGCCCAGCAGGAAGCCGAAGGTCGACGGGCCGAGCTGGGCCGTGAACTTCGACATCTGCTGCATGCCGAGGGTGAACGAGGTGATGCCCACGACGTCCGCCGCGCCGACGCCGAAGAAGCGCAGGCCGTCGAGAATTCGGGGCCACAGGTAGGAAAGCTTGTCGACGGACGGCTTGAAGACGGCGCGGTGGCGGTCGCAGACGAAGCGGCCGTCGGCAGGGCGCATCGTGCAGCCGAACTTGCCGATGCACGCTACCGGGCCGTTCTCGCCCAGCGCGACGATCTCGGAGGCTTCCTCGGCCGTCAGGCGCATGTTGATGAAGCCGCCGCCGAGCGAGTTGAAGAGGAACCTGTTCTGGGCCACGGTCAACGGCACGGTGTGCTCGTCGGGGACCTTCGCCGTGACGCGGATGCCGAGCACTCGCTCGTCCAGCGGGGAACCGTCCACGGAGAACAGTTCGCGGCTCGGCGTGCCGAAGTGGGCCGAGAGGGAGGCGCGGGTGGCGGAACGGGCGCCGTCGGCGATCGCCAGCACGTGCAGGCCGTCCCAGCGGTCGGGCTTGGTGTAGGCGGCCGGGATCACCTCGATGCCGTAGACGTCCTGGGCCAGGTCCAGCAGGGCGTCCTCGATCCAGCGGATCTTGATGTTGCGCGGGCGGCCCTTCGACTCGGGCGAGTCCGGGCCGAGCGGCCACATCTCCGAGAACTTGCCCGGCACGAAAAGCCGTTGCTGCACAGCGGAAGGCAGCGCGGACCACACGTTGCTCTGCAGCGTCACGACCTGCTCGCGGCGGTTGTTGCCCTCGGCGGCGCCGCGCCACACGACTCGGTTGCCGCGGCGCATCCAGCGGCGGTCGTACACGCGCAGCGCGACCTGGTCGCCCAGCAACGACTTCAGGGTGCACGCGAACGCGAGACCGACAGGACCACCGCCCGCGACGTCGACCCGCAGCGGGGTGGTCTGGCGCAACCGCAGCACCTGACCACCCTGGCGCGGCAGCAACAGCGTCTTCTGGTCCATCACCCGTCCCCCTCGATCATGTTCGACGGCGGGAACACGTAGCGAGACGGGTGACGGTTCAACGATTTTCGAGGAAGTTCTTCCAGGCAGCAGAAGAGAAGGTCAGAACGCCTCCGGAGGGGTTCTTCGAGTCGCGAACGAGCGCGTCGTGGGCCAGTGACACCTCGACGCAGTTGTCGTCCTCGGTCGCGCCGCTGTAGCTGCTCTTACGCCAAGCGCGGTCCTGGATCATTGAGTTCCTCTCGCGGTCGGCCGACGTACTCCGCCAGCTTGCTCCGCGATTGTTCCTCATCCAAGGCGACCTCGCCCAAACGGTCGAACAGCAGCCTGATCCGAGCGATGGCGCCAGGGTCCTGCACGAACAGCTTCGCCAGGTCGGTGGAGGTGAAGGCGATCGGCCTCTCCTTCTCGTACTCCCACAGCACGCACCCGGTGGCCACCAAGGGCGCGTCCGCGGGCACGATCCTGACCAGGTGCGTGTTGAACAGCAGGCGCGCGTACTGGTCTTCCATGATCCGGCTGTCGCCCACCTGGGTCTGCAACGCGTGCTCATGGATGTAGAACAAGCAAGTCGGCCGGTTGTGTCGGCGCAGGATCGACTGGCGGTCCATCCGGAACTGGACGACGGCCGGGATGCGCTCCTCCGGGATGAACCCGCCCATCCGGTAGAGAGCGTCGGCGTACTCCGGGGTCTGGATGAGGCCGGGGACGGCCTGCGGGTCGTAGCTGACGATCGACTTGGCGGTGGACTCGGCTCGGGCGAGCGTGCGGAGGTTGTCCGACACCTGCACGATGTACTCGTCGAAGGCGTTGCGCCACTTGCGTTTGAAGTCCTCGAAGAAGTCGATGTCCTTGCCGCACATCGTCAGGTACTGCACGAGGTCGATCTCGCTGGCGCGGTACTTGCCGTGCTCGATCGTCGAGACCTTGCTGGGGTCCCAGCCCAGCCGGATGGCGAGTGCGTTGCCGGTCAGGCCGGTGCACGTCTCTCGCAAGCGGCGCAGTTCATCGCCCAAGTCCCGGCTGTATGCGGTGGATGGAGTAGTCGTGGCCATGCCATCGACGCTAAGGCTTGCTCTTTGAGCACGAACCTGCTCATTCGGGTGAAAACGGAATGCCCGATCATCAGGAAACTGCCAGGAAACTCGCAGCCTGTCTACAGCTGAAGCGGCAACGATCCGCTGTCATGACTCGACGTCGCAGATCCTTGTTGATCAACGGACTGCTGGTGGTGGTGCTCCTCGGTGCCGGTGTGGCCGGCTACCTGGTGTTCTTCGGCTCCTCCGGCAACGCCCAGACCACCGCCGCACGCACGGCGGCCGCCGCGAACCGCGACGTCAGCGAGGTGGTCACGGCGTCGGGCACGGTGCAGAGCTCGTTCAGCGCCGCGGCGTCGTTCGGCACGAGCGGCACGGTCACCGAGGTCAACGTCAAGGTCGGCGACGTCGTCACGAAGGGTCAGCAGCTCGCCAAGCTCGATCCGACGCAGGCGCAGCTGCAGGTCGACATCGCGCAGGGCAACCTCGACACGGCGGCGCTGAAGGGCACGGCCACCACGGCGTACCGGCAGGCCGAGCTCGCGCTCAAGCAGGCGCAGGACGCGCTCGCCGCCACCACGCTGACGGCGCCCGGTGACGGCACGATCACCTCCGTCACCGGTTCGGTCGGGCAGAAGGTCGGCGGCAACGCCACGTCCGGGTTCGTCGTCGTCACCGACCTGAAGAACCTGGTGCTGCACGCGAACGTCTCCGAGTCCGACGTCAGCAAGCTCAAGGCCGACCAGGCCGCGACCGTCACCGTCAACGCCATGGCCACGCAGCCGATCCAGGCCAAGGTCGCGCAGGTCGACCTCACCCCCACCACGTCGAACAACGTCGTCCAGTACGGCGTGACGCTCACCCTCACCGATCCGCCCGCCGGGTTGCGGCCGGGTCAGTCCGCGAGCGTCGAGATCACGATCAGCCAGGCGTCGAACGTGCTCGCCGTGCCCGCGGCCGCCGTGCAGACGGTGAACAACCAGAGCACGGTCCAGGTGCTGGAGAACGGCGCCGAGACCCGCAAGACCGTCGAGGTCGGGGTGCGCGGCGACCAGTACGTGGAGATCAAGTCTGGGCTGACGGCGGGCGAGGAGGTCGTGCTGCCACCGGTGACCACGTCGACCAACACGAACCGCCAGCCGCAGCAAGGAAACTTCCCCGGCACCGGCACCGGGAACCGCAACGGTGGCGGGTTCGGCCGATGAGCCCGGTCATCGAGGTCAGGAACCTCCGCAAGACCTACGGCGCCGGCGACACGGCCGTGCACGCCCTCAGAGGCCTCGACCTCACCGTCGAGAAGGGCGAGTACATCGCGATCATGGGAGCGTCCGGGTCGGGCAAGTCGACGTTGCTCAACATCCTGGGCTGCCTCGACATCCCGACCTCGGGCACGTACCTGCTGGACGGCATCGACACGAGCGACTTCGACGAGGAGCAGCTGTCGCTGCTGCGCAACCGCAAGATCGGGTTCGTGTTCCAGTCGTTCAACCTGGTGCCGCGAACCACGGCGCTCGCGAACGTGGAACTCCCGCTGGTGTACGCGGGCGTGAGGCGTGCCCAACGGCGTGAACGCGCGTTGGCGGCGCTCGATCTCGTTGGCTTGAAAGACCGCACGCACCACCGGCCGAACGAACTGTCCGGCGGCCAGCAACAACGCGTCGCCATCGCCCGCGCGCTCGTCACGTCGCCCGCGATCGTGCTGGCCGACGAGCCGACCGGAAACCTCGACACCGACTCCAGCCGCGAGGTGCTGGCGATCCTGGACCGCCTGCACGCCAGCGGGCGCACGGTCGTGTTGATCACGCACGAGGACGAGGTCGCCGCCCACGCCATGCGCACGGTCCGCGTGGTCGACGGCAGGGTCGCGGGGGTGCTGGTGTGAGACTGTTCGACATCGCCGCGTTCGCCGTGCGCGGGCTGACGGCCAACAAGATGCGGTCCGGGCTCACCACGCTGGGCATCCTGATCGGTGTCGCGTCGGTGATCCTGCTGATCGCGGTGGGCAACGGCGCGTCGAGCGCGGTGCAGCAGAGCATCGCCGGGCTCGGCACCAACATCCTGACGATCAGCCCGCAGCGCGCCCAGCCGGGCAGCCCGGTCAAGCCGCTGACCACGGCGGACGCGGCGGCGCTGGTCGGCCCCGACTCCCCCGACGTCAAGTACGCGTCGCCGGTCGTGTCCGCGCAGGCGACCGCGGGCTACGGCGGCACCAGCTACGCGATCAGCCAGTTCATCGGGACCGATCCGCGTTACTTCGAGACGACGAACAGCGGTGTCGCGCAGGGGAACCTGTTCTCCGACAACGACGTCCAGCAGGCGCGCAAGGTCGTGGTGATCGGTGCGACCGTGGCGACGCAGCTCTTCCCCGGTGTCGATCCGGTCGGGAAGTCCATGCTGGTCAACAACATCCCGTTCACGGTCGTCGGAGTGCTCGCGGCGAAGGGCTCCAGCGGGTTGCAGGACGCCGACGACATGGCCGTGGCACCGCTGACGACCACGCAGAACGCGTTGACCGGCTACGGCAGCCTCACCCAGATCGTCGTGCAGGCGCGGTCGGCCGACGCGTTGCCGAACGCGCAGGCCCAGGTGACGACGATCCTCAACGGACGGCACCGGATCAGCCAGACCGCGGACTACCGGATCCTCAGCCAGGATCAGCTGCTCACCGCGCGGACCGCGACGACGGAGACGTTCACCGTGCTGCTGGCGTCGGTGGCGGCGATCTCCTTGCTGGTGGGCGGAATCGGCATCACGAACATCATGCTGGTGACCGTCACCGAGCGGATCCGCGAGATCGGCATCCGCAAGGCCGTCGGCGCGCCTCGTTCGTCGATCCTCGGCCAGTTCCTGATCGAGGCGACGCTGCTGAGCCTGTTCGGCGGTGCGCTGGGCGTGGCCGCGGGGATGCTCGGCACCCAGTTCACCATCGCGGGCATCAAGCCCGTGCTCGTGCCGTCGTCGGTGCTGCTCGCGTTCGCGGTGTCGGCGTTGATCGGCCTGTTCTTCGGCAGCTACCCGGCCTCGCGCGCGGCGAAGCTCCGTCCCATCGAAGCCCTCAGGCACGAATAGGAGTCCGGCAAGTGACCGACCCACTGGAGAACGACCTCACCGCCGAGCTGAAGGAGCGCAAGGCGGGCGTCGGCAAGACCACGATCGTCCTGGGTGTCGCGGTGCTCGTCATCGTCGCGTTCGTCGGCGGGGTGTTCGTGCAGAAGTCCTTCGGTTCCACGCAGACCCCGACGCGCCAGAACGCCGCCGCCCGGCAGTTCAACGGAACCCCGCCGTCCGGGACGAACCGCGGCGGCCGGGGCACGATCGGCACCATCGACCACGTCGACGGCACCACGGTGTACGTGAAGACGCAGAACGGCGAGATCGTCAACGTGTCCACTTCGGACTCCACAAAGGTGCAGATCACCTCCGACGGCAAGCTGACCGACCTGAAGGCGGGCCAGCAGGTGGTCGTGCAGGGCCAGCAGGGCTCGGACGGCACGGTGACCGCGCAGACGCTGACCCAGCGGCCGCCCAACGGCTGATGCAGGATTCACGCGTGGAACGTGGCCGGTTGCTCGTCGTCGAGGACGAACCCAGCATCCGCGAGCTGCTGTGCGCGAGCCTGCGGTTCGCGGGGTTCGCCGTGTCCAGCGCGGCGACCGGCGGCGAGGCACTGCAGGCTGCCCGCACGGACCCGCCGGACCTGGTGCTGCTCGACGTGATGCTGCCCGACCGCGACGGGTTCGAGGTGGTGCGGCGGCTGCGGGGCGGTGGCGTGCGGGTGCCGGTGCTGTACCTGACGGCGCGCGACAGCCCGGACGACCGGGTCACCGGCCTGACGATCGGCGGCGACGGGTACATCACCAAGCCGTTCAGCCTGGAGGAGGTCATCGCCCGCGTCACCGCCGTGCTGCGCCGCACCCGGCCAGGCTCCGAGAGCGAGCAGCTGACCTGCGGCGATCTCTCGCTGGACGTGGAGAGCCACGTCGTGCGGCGCGGCACGCGGGTCGTGGAGCTGTCGCCGACCGAGTTCCGGCTGCTGCACTACCTAATGCGCAACAGCGGCCGGGTGCTGTCGAAGGCGCAGATCCTCGACCAGGTGTGGTCCCACGACTTCGACGGCGACGTCGGCGTGGTCGAGTCGTACATCTCGTACCTGCGGCGCAAGGTGGACGCCGTGGAGCCGCGGCTGATCCACACGGTGCGCGGCCTGGGCTACATGATTCGCCCATGACGTTGCGCGTGCGGCTCGTGGTCGTGCTCGTCGCCCTGGTGGCCGCGGGCCTGTTCGGCACGTGGCTGATCGGCTCGAAGGTGATGGAGAACTACCTGCTGGGCCAGCTCGACGCGCGGCTGGACCGGGCGGTGTCGACGCCGAGGACGTTCCCCCTGCGCGACAACATGCTGCTGCGCGACGCGCAGGGTGTTGTCGCGGGCACGCCGTTCGAGGGCCTGCCCGCGTACGGGACGCTGACGGCGGGCGAGCACGTCACGGTCGGCACGCACCGGGTCGTGATGCGGAAGTTCGACGACGTCGAGCTGGTCGCGGTGGCGGACCAGTCGGAGGTCGACAGGGCGGTCGGCGACCTGCGGGTGGCGTTCCTGCTGATCAGCCTCGGCGCGCTGATCCTGGTGGGGATGGCGGGCTATGCGCTGGTGCGGGCGTCCACGCGGGCGTTGGAGGAGGTCGAGCAGGTCGCGGGCGAGATCGCGGCCGGCGACCTCTCGCGGCGGGTGCCGGTGCGGCGGCCGGGCAGCGAGGTCGGGCGGCTGGCGTCGGCGCTGAACACGATGCTCGGGCAGATCGAGCAGGCGTTCGCGGTGCGGGTGAGCTCGGAGAACCGGATGCGCCAGTTCGTCGCTGATGCGTCGCATGAGCTGCGCACGCCGCTGACGTCGATTCGGGGCTATGCCGAGCTCTACCGGCAGGGTGCTGCTCCGGACGCCGGCGAGGTGTTACGGCGCATCGAGGACCAGGCCGCGCGGATGGGCGTGCTCGTCGAGGACCTGCTGCAGCTGGCCAGGCTCGACTCGGAACAGCCGCTGACACTGTCCACTGTGGACCTCGTCGTGCTGGTGACCGATGCGGTGCACGAGGCGCGGGTGCGGGATCCGCAACGCTCGGTGTCGCTGGACCTTCCCGGTGTGCCGGTGCTGGTCGACGGCGATGACGCGCGGGTGCGGCAGGTGCTGACGAACCTGCTGGACAACGCGTTGACGCACACGCCGGCCGGGTCGCCGATCGAGGTGCGGCTCACGCCGGACGTGATCGAGGTGGCCGATCACGGGCCGGGGATGGAGCCCGAGCAGGCCGCGCGGGTGTTCGAACGCTTCTACCGCGTGGATCCGGCGCGTGGACCCGGTGGTGCCGGGCTGGGGCTGGCGATCGTGGCGGCGCTGGTGGCGGCGCACGGCTGGCGGGTGGAGGTGGACACCGCGCCGGGTGAGGGCGCGGTGTTCCGGGTGCTGTTCGGCGTCAGTGAGCGTCCGTGAGCAGGTCGACCAGCTTCTCCGGCGGCTCGTCGCCGAACAGGCTCTCGGCGATGCCGTCGGTGTCCTCGACGGTCCGCACCGCCCGCACGATCATGGCCTCCTCGTACTCGGTCAGCGCGCGCTCGACGTCGTCGGGGTGCGCGGCGAGCGCCTTGGCGAGCTCGGCGCCGTCCAACATGGCCAGGTTGGCGCCTTCGCCGTTCGCCACCGTCAGGTGGGCGGCGTCGCCGAGGAGCGTCACGCCCGGCACCCGGTCCCAGCGCAGTCCGGACGGCAGCCGGAAGTGCGGCCGGAACACCGGAGTTGTGTCGGACTCGCTGATCAGCGCGGTCAGCTCGGGGGCCCAGCCCTCGAACTCCCGCACGACCTGTGCGGGGTCCGTGACGTCGATGCCGTCGAACCACTCCAGCGGCCGGGTGAACTCCACGTAGGCGTGCAGGGTGTCGCCGCGCTCGCGGTGGGCGAAGATCCCCTTGCCCTGGCCGGGAGCGAACATCGAACCGCCACCGACGGCCTTCGCGGCGGCGGGGTGCGCGGTGTCGGCGTGGTACAGGTAGGTCTCAACGAACGCCAGGCCCGCGTACTCGGGCTTGGCGCCGGTCAGCACCGCGCGGACCTTCGACCACGCGCCGTCCGCGCCGACCAGCAGCTCCGCCTTCACCGTGCTGCCGTTGGCGAACGTCACCTCACGGCCTTGGACGCTGATCACCTTGTGGCCCCATCGGACCGTGCCCGCGGGAAGTGAGTCGAGCAGCATCTGCCGCAGGTCGGCGCGCTGCACCTCGGGGCGCCCGCCGGTGCCGTCGTCGTTCTTCTCGAACAGGACCTCGCCCCGGGGGCTCAGCACCCGCAGCGCCTGGCGGCCTTCGAGGACCAGGCCGCGGAACTCGTCCATCAGCCCGGCGGCCTCGATCGCGAGCTGGCCGTTGTAGTCGTGGATGTCGAGCATTCCGCCCTGCGACCGCGCCGACGGTGACTCCTCCGCCTCGTAGACGACGGACGGGATGCCGTGGACGTGCAGGACGCGAGCGAGGGTGAGACCGCCGAGACCGGCACCGATGATCGTGACTGGAGTGTGCATGAGGCAACACTGGCGAGCTCCGCTGGCACCAGCCGCACACACCGCTGGTACGCGGCTGGCAGGCGCTGTCAGCTACCACTCGGCGAAGCTGCCGTCGTCGTGCCGCCAGATCGGGGACCGCCACGCGTGCCCGATCTCGGCGGCCCTGCGCACGGCGTCCTCGTCGACCTCCACGCCGAGGCCGGGCCCTGCCGGGCGCGCGAACCAGCCGTCCACCACCCGCACCGGCGCCATGTCCACCAGGTACGCCGGGTCGGTGCCGTGGTAGTGCATGCCCGCGCTCTGTTCCTGGATGAGGAAGTTCGGCGTGGTGAAGGCGACCTGCAACGACGCCGCCAGCGAGATCGGCCCGAGTGGACAGTGCGGCGCGATCGAGGCTCCGTAGATCTCGGCCAGCGACCCGATGCGCCGCAGCTCCGAGATGCCGCCGGCGTGCGACGGGTCGGGCTGCACGACCGCCACGCCCGCCTCCAGCACGGGTTTGAACTCCCAGCGCGAGTAGAGCCGCTCCCCCGTCGCGATCGGCACGGTCGACGCCTGCACCACCGACGCCAGAACCTCGGCCGGCAGCTCGGGCAGCACCGGTTCCTCCACGAACATCGGCTGCACCTCCTCGAGCATGCGCACCAGACGTCGTGCCATGGCAGGGGAAACGCGGCCGTGGAAGTCGATCGCGAGATCACCGTCCTGCCCCAGCGCCTCGCGGGCCTCGCGGGCGCGGTCCAGCACGGCGTGGGCGTCGGCGGGTGAGGCGATGGGCCGCATCTCGGGCGTGGCGTTCATCTTCACGGCGGTGAAGCCTGCGGAAACCTGCCGTGCCACCGCCTCGAAGATGCCGTCCGGACGGTCGCCGCCCACCCACGAGTAGGCGCGGACGCGGTCGCGGACCGGGCCGCCGAGCAGCTCGTGGACGGGCAGGCCGCGCGCTTTGCCGGCGATGTCCCACAACGCGTGGTCGTAGCCGGAGAGCGCCGACGACAGCACCGGGCCGCCCCGGTAGAAACCGCCGCGGCGCAGGACCTGCCAGAGGTCCTCCACGCGCAACGGGTCCTGGCCGATCACCAGCTCGGCGAGCTCGTGGACGGCCGCGCGGACCGTCTCGGCCCTGCCCTCGACCACCGGCTCACCCCAGCCGGTCACCCCCTCGTCCGTGTTCACCTTCAGGAACAACCAGCGGGGCTCGACCAGGAACGTCTCGACCGCCGTCACCTTCATGAACTGTCCTTCGCCGCGGACCAGCCGCCGTCGACCACGATCTCCGCACCCGTCACGAACGACGCCCCCGGAGACAACAGAAAACCGATCACCGAGGCCACCTCTGCCGGGTCGCCGAGTCGCCCGGCGGGGGTGGCTCGGGCACTGCGTTCCCGATCCTCCTGCGACACCCGGTCCCACGCCGCCGTCAGCACGGGACCTGGCAGCACCGCGTTGACCCTGACCTGCGGGGCGTACTCGACGGCGAGCTGGCGGGTGAGAGCCACCAGCCCGCCCTTCGAGGCCGCGTACGCGCCGTGGCCGGGGATGCCGAAGTGCGCGTGCACCGACGACACCAACACGACCGAGCCGTTGCGTTGCCGCAGTGACGGCAGACAGGCCAGGAGGCCGTGGAAGGCGCCGCCGAGGTTGACCGCCAGCTGGCGTTCCCACTCGGCGGGCGTGGTGCGGTCGAGCGGTGTGACGGTGACCGTGTAGGCGTTGCTCACCAACGCGTCCACGCCGCCGTCGCTCAGCTCGACCGCCCTCTGCCAGATCTCCGGGTCGCTGACGTCACCACGGACGGCGACGTCGCCCTCCAGGTCGATCCCGATCACCCGGTACCCGTTCTCGGTCAGGTGCTGTGCCGTCGCGGCACCGATTCCCGCTGCCGCACCCGACACCACCGCGCACTTCACGCACGTTCTCCTAGAGCCTCTGCCGGTAGACCTTGTTGTCCGGCCCGCGCACGACTGTCCACGCGGAACCGTCCGGTCCAGCAGTAGCACCGACGGCGCCGACGAGCGAGTTGCTCGGGAACTCACCACGCTTGAACCAGCCGCCCCACGCGCCGTCCGTGCGGTTGACCTGCCAGAGCGTGTAGTCACTGGCCCGCGCGAACAGGTAGATCCGGTCCTGGTACTCGACCATCGTCGGGCTGCCGGAGATCACGCCACCGAGTGACGTCCACTCGCCGCCGTCGACCGGGCGCACCCAGACGCTGTCGTCGGCGGTCCGGACGGCGACGTGCCCACCCGCCACGCTCGGCCGGCCGTAGATCGGGGCGTCACCGGGCGCGCCGAGCGAGGTCCAGCTGCCGTTGTACCGCCACACCCTGCCGTCGGAGCCGCGGGCGACGATCGTGCCGTCCTGCGCGACGCTCGGCGCGTCGGTCAGCTTGCCACCCAGCGACTTCCAGGTACCCCACCGTCCGTTGTGGAGCGTGCGCCGCCAGGCCCTGTTGTCGGTGCCGCGCACGGTGACCTCGACGTCGGAACCGACGGTGCGGACCGCGGGCTGGCCCAGGATCGCCTTGCCGAGGCCGGACCACCTGCCGTTGCTTTGCACCCGCAGCTCGCCACCGATCGTGCGGGCGAACACCAGTGCGCTGTCGCCGACGCGAGCGATCGCGGGTGACGCGGTGGCGTTGTCCCCGACCGCCTCGCCGGGCACGAGGTCCGTACCGCGCAGCCTGAACATCGCCGTGCCGTGCGGAGGAACCGTGACGGTGTACTTGTCGGTGGCGGTGCCGCGGTCGGCGCGTGCCCGCAGGTCGCGGACCTTGACCTCGCCCTTCAGTCCCGCGTCGGCGAAGTTCACCGTCATCTCGGCGGGGACGTCGCGGCGGTTCAGCAGCACGACCGAACGCTCTCCCTTGCGGGACAGGACTTTGCTGTACACGTCGGTGTCGCCCGTCGTGGCGACGCGCACGCCCTGGATCGCGAGCGGGTCCCGGTTCACCGCGAGGATCTCCGGGTTCTTCAGCGTGCTGATCATCGACGGCGGCAGCGTGCGCGGGTCGGAACCGATGATCAACGGCGAGGACATCTGCGCCCACATCACGAACTGCGACGTGGACTCCTCCTCGTTGAGCTCGTAGGCGCCCTGCTGCGTCCTGCGCATCGGGATCAGGTAGTCGGGGTCGTTGTAGTGCCCCGGCCCCTGCGCCTCGGGGTGGTAGGCGTTGCGATCCATGTTGCGCAGCACGTCACGCCAGATGCCCTCGTACGGCGTGCCGAACGCGACGTCCGTGCTGGTGCGCCACGAGTCCGCGTACAACGGCCCGAACGTGTACGAGATCCCCGCGACCTGGTCGGGCGCGTGCGGCACGCCCCACTCGTCGGTCACCGGGTTGCACAGGTTGAGGACCATCGGCCGCCCTGCCTTCTGCACGGCCCTGCTGAAGTCCGCGAACGCCTGCGCGGGCTTGAGGTTCGCGAAGATGCCGCACAGGAAGTCGATTTTGATCGCGTCGAACTCCCAGTCGGCGAACCTCTTCGCGTCCTTCTCGTAGTACCCGGCGCTGCCGGCGGCACAGTTCTTGCCGTCCGACGGCCCGGCGTCGGTGTAGATGCCGGCCTTGAGCCCCTTGGCGTGCAGGTCGTCGACCAGCTTGCCGAGACCGCTGGGGAACTTGGCGGGGTCCTCGACGAGATTCCCGTTGGCGTCGCGAGGAGTCGGCGCGTTCCAGCCGCCGTCGATCCACACGATGGTGTAGCCCGCGTCGCGCAGGCCGCTGCTCACCAGGAAGTCCGCGACACCGCGGATGTCCTTCTCGTTCGGCGCACCGAGGCCGAAGTACGTGTTCCACCCCATGTACGGGGTCCTGGCGACACCACTGTCGTAGTAAGTGGGCGCTCCCTGGTCGTCACCGGCGTAGGCGGGTGTCGTCACCAGGGACATCAAGGCGATGGCCAACGCGACTCTGCGGACGGACATGCGGTGAGCCTGCCCCTCGCCCGCCACGAGTGTCAAGAATAATTCCTAATTTATGTGTAGTAGGCTGACGCGCGTGAGCTACCGCTACGAGATCACCCAGGCAGTCGTGCGGCAGGGCATCATCGCGATCGTCCGCACCGGAGATGCGTCGTCTGCCGTCGCGGCCGCCGTTCCGCTGCTGGACGCCGGCCTGACGTCACTCGAGCTCCCGCTGACGAACCCTCAGGCGCTGGAGGCGATCGGGCACCTCAGGGGTGCGTATCCGGAGGCCGTGATCGGTGCGGGCTCGGTGCTGGACGAGGCTTCCGCGGTGGCTGCGGTGCGTGCCGGCGCGCAGTTCCTGGTGGCGCCCAACCTCTCGCTGTCCGTGATCCGGGCAGGGCATCGGTACGGGGCGGCGGTGCTGCCCGGTGCTGGGACCGTTACCGAGATCGTGCAGGCGATGGAGGCCGGGGCGGATGCGGTGAAGGTGTTTCCTGCGCCTACTACGCGGTGGGTCGAGGATGTGTTGGCCGTGCTGCCTCATGCGCCGTTGGTGCCTACCGGCGGGATTGCGCCTGGGGATGTTCCTGGATGGTTGGAGGCGGGGGCGGTGGCTTGTGGGGTCGGGTCGGCGCTTGGTCGTACGCCTCTTGCTGAGATCGAGGCGTTGGTGAGTGGTTCGCGGGGTTGACGAGCTTTGGTTGCGTCATCGCCGCTTCGCGACGATTGCGATTGGGGCTTGACTTCGGGGCCCTTGCGAGGCGCAGATCGGCCTTAAAAAGCCGGGCATAAGGAGCCCGGCCGATCCGAACACGGTAGCACCTCGCACCCAAAGTCAAGCCCCAATCGCTGGCGTGCGTGGTCGCTTTTGGGCGGTCGGGTTCCGGGAATTACCGCTTGAACAGCGTGGCATCAGGTGCTGTCCGGCTCGCTTCGCATCGCGGTTTCGAGATGCGCCTCGGCTTCGCTTGCTATTTGCCTTCGGCTTTGCCGATGCCACTGCTTTTTCCGATCCTCCCGATGCCGACGCTTCACCGGTGCCGTCGCCTCTGTCGGTGCCAGCGCGTCGTCGCTTTCATCGCGCTGGCGTGAGGCGTCGCCGATGCCTGACCGGATTTTTGGGCATGACTGTGCCACGGCCGTGGTGGTGCTGCACGGCCGTGGCGGTCGAGATGGTGAGGGGCCCTGGTCGGGGTCAGGCGGCGGTGTGGAGCTGGTTGCGTCTGGGTTTTCGCAGCGGATCCAGCCCAATGCCGCTAAGTTAACGATCTTGGATGTGGCCGTCTGAGGTCGTGAAGTGGTTGGCAGTACTGTGGAT
>NZ_BMRE01000031.1 GCF_014648475.1 Lentzea flava
CAACCGCTCCCCGAGAGTCGGAACTGGATTCCCAGTCCAACTTCCGGGGAGCGGTTCAGTGGATGAAGGAGCCCTTCATTGAGCTCACGGGGCCTCAGAGGCCGATGGCCTTGGCGAGCTGGGTGGGTTTGAGGACGCGGAGGATGGCCTCGAAGAGGTAGTAGTCGCCGTAGGGGAGGGAGACCTCGACGCCGTCCTCGGACGGGCGGTTGCGGGTGCCGCGGGCCATGATCGCCTCGGCGCGCGCCGAGTTCGTGGTGAGGCAGGTGCTCACCAGGCCGTCGAGGATCCTCAGCGCGCGCTCGCGGTAGCGGCCGTTGCCAGTGACCTTGGCCAGGTCGAGCAGGCCGCACGCCAGGATCGCGCCCGCCGACGAGTCCTTGATGTCGTTGGCGCCCAACGGGGAGCGGTAGTCCCACACCGGCACGTGGTCCGGCGTGAGAGCGCTCAGCGCGAAGTCGGCCATCTTGCGGGCCGTGTCGCGGAACTCGCGCAGGCCCGTGCGGCGGTACATCGTCGTGAAGCCGTAGATGCCCCACGACTGGCCGCGCGACCAGCACGACGTCGGGCTGTAGCCCTGCACGGTGTTCTGGCCGATCGGCGCGCCGGTGTCCGGGTTGAAGTCGAACACGTGCGGGGTCGAGCCGTCGGAGCGCAGGAAGTTCGCCTGCGTCGTTCTGGCGTGGGCGATCGCGATGTCGATGAACTTGCGGTCGCCGGTCTGCTCGGTGGCGAACGCGAGCAGGTCCAGGTTCATCATCGTGTCCATGATGACGCGGCCCGCGTTGCCAGGAGTGCCGAGCTTGCCCCAGGCGCGGATGAACCTGCCGGCGGCGTTCCAGCGCAGGATCAGGGTGTTCGCGGCGTCGATCGCGCCGTCACGCCACCTGGTGTCGCCGGTGAGCCGGTACGCGGTGACCCAGGAGGGGTAGAAGAGGAACCCCAGGTCGTGGTCGCGCGGCTCGAGCCGGCGTGGCGCCAGCCTGTCGTTCGCGGCCTCGGCCAGCGCGCGGAACCGGGCGTCGCCGCTGTCGAGGTGTGCGAGCCACAGCGTGCCCGGCCAGAACCCGCCGATCCAGCCGCCGTCGGCGACGTAGGTCCACTTCTCGAACCGGGTGATCTCCGGGAACGACGTGATGCCCGGTGCGACCGCCTTCAGTTTCGCGAGGCCGTAGTCCAGCGCGCCGCGCAGTTTCGCGGGGGAGGCCGCGGCTTCGCCAACACCGATTCCCGCTCCGGTGAGCAGGGGAGTGGCAGCGGCAGACGCCAGAAGGGTGCGTCGAGACAGATTCACGAGACCGTCCAGTCCCTTTCGTGTCCTTGCGCCCGGCGACACCCTGCCAGATCCGATCAAGGCCTGTAAAGAGAAGTCAAAAACGGTTTTCGCGATTCACGAGGATGAACAATTCGGGACCCGGCACATCGCTACTTCCAGATTGCGAAGGGCACGTCGATCTCGTCGCGGCTCGTGCCGCCGTGTTCGAACTTCGCGGACGGGTCCGCGATCGGGAACCTCGGCGACGCCGCCACGGCCACGACGGGACCCGTCTCCGGCTGCGGCAGCCCGAGGTCGGCGGCGTGGTGCACGGTCGCCGTGGAGCCCAGAGTCGTTGCCACGCGGTCGAAAACGGCCTCCGTGCGGTCCTCGGCCGGGTAGAGCCAGCGCATCCGGCCTGCGCCACCGGACGGGATCACGCACTCCTCGCGCACGATCTCGTCCCAGGCTGCCACGAGCGCCGGGTCGGGATCGACGGGCACCTGGCCGTGATCCGAATGCGCCACGACGGTCCAGCCCTGTGCCGCCCAACGGGACGCGTGCGCGTCGAGCCGGAGCATCGCCTCGTGCACCGATTCGTCGTAACCGTGTGCGCGCACGTGGTCGTCGACGTTCACGTACGTCCAGAGGAACCGCGCGTCGGGCAACGCCTTGTCGAGATCGGCCACGACGTTGGCGACGAGCAGCGGCGGATCCTCCGCCTGGGCGGTGAGTTTGTGCCGAGGGGGCGCGGGTATCCGGGTGCAACCTCGCAGGAGTGCCTGGGCCCAGGTCCCTTCCAGCAGGTCGAGTTCGCGGGCGAGGACGGTGGCGCCGTGCCGTTCCAGCACGGTCGGCAGATCCGGGATCGCGGGCGCGCCGTTGATGGCGTGCACGAGACCGGATCCGTTGCGGTACACCGTTCCCGGCACGCGGTGGACGTCAGCCGGAACACCGGTCAGCGCGGTCAGCAAGGCCGTCGCCGAGGTGGACGGCACGGTGGAGGAGAGCGTGGAGAGGGAGGCCGACAGCCAGGATTGTTTGGCCACGTCCGAGGACAGGCCGTCCACCGCCAGGACGATGACGCCGCGATCTGTGGAGCTCAGGGCGTCGTCGAGCCGGGAAGGGATCTCTGCCAAGGACATCGGGGCACTGTAACGCATCTCATCCGGCGAAGATGCCCTGATCGGGTGCCAAGACTCCCACAATGGTGGCCGATGAGGTAAAGGACTCTTGGTAGAAGGAAGGTGGCGGATGTCGGTCGGTGTTCTGGACGTCGGGTGCTTCAGCGCACACCTGGTGGTCGTGGAACGAGACCTGCTGCGTCCGCTGGTGTCCCACAAGGTCAGGCTGCGCCTGGACCGCGAGCTCGACTCCGAGGGAGCGATCAGCTCCGACGGCATCGCGTCGGTGTGCGCCGCCGTGCTGGCCGCCCGCAAGAAGGCCGGTGACACGCCCTTCCTCCCGTTCGCGACGTCCTCCGTCCGCGACAGTGCGAACGCCGACGAGGTGATGCGCAAGGTGTACAGACGCACCGGCGTCGAGCTGAAAGTGTTGTCGGGCAAGGAAGAAGCACGCCTTTCGTACACGGCGGCCCGGCACTGGTTCGGCTGGAGCGCCGGTCCGATGGTCGTGTTGGACGTCGGTGGCGGCACCGTCGAGCTGGCGGCGGGTTCGGGGGCCGAACCCGAGCGCGCGGTGTCGTTGCCTTTGGGGGCAAGGACTTTGACGCGCGCCGGGCTGACGGTGCAGGACATGCGCGCCGAGGTCCAGGAACGGATCGCCGAGGTCTTTCCGCGCGATGAGAGCGCTCGCGCCGTCGGTTGCTCGAAGGTGTTCGAGCAACTGGCCCGGCTCGCGGGAGCGCGCAGCGGAACGTACGCGCCGCGTCAGTTGCGGCTCAAGGACCTGGAGAAGTGGATTCCGCGGCTCGCGAAGCTGTCGGTGCGGGAACGGGCGGCGCTGCCGGGGATTTCCCGCCACCGGGCCCAGCAGTCGTTGGCGGGCGCGGTGGTCGCGGAAGCGTTGATGAGGGTCTCCGGACACGAAATCGTGGACATCTCGCCGTGGTCCACCAAGGAAGGTCTGCTGCTCGACCTGGTGGAGCGGTCGCGCGGCCGGCGAGAGTCAGCCGCCTAGCAGGCGCTGAGGGCCGTGACGGCGTCGTCGACGTCGTTGAACAACAGCAGCAGCTGATCGACGGCCGTCATTTCCAAGGGACGCAACACAACTCTCGTGTCGCTGACGACGCCGAACTTGACGCCGAGCTCGTCGGCCTGGTGCTGGGTCTCCACCAGAGCGCGGATCCCCTCCGACCCGAAGAACTGGACCTCCCGCAGGTCGACGACCAGGGCGGGCGGCTTGCGGTCGAGCAGCTCGGCGAGCCTGCTGGTCACCGGGGCGGACGACATCATGTCGATCTCGCCGGTGAGCGAGACGATCGGAATGGACTGGACGTAGGTCGTTCTCTGTCGAAGCTGGTTCATTAGG
This sequence comes from Lentzea flava, assembly GCF_014648475.1. Lineage (GTDB taxonomy): Bacteria > Actinomycetota > Actinomycetes > Mycobacteriales > Pseudonocardiaceae > Lentzea > Lentzea flava. The sequence continues at coordinate 3,746 of NZ_BMRE01000031.1, forward strand.
ACTCCCGTCCGCACCGACCGTACGCGCCTTCGGGTGACGACCACAAGCCGGGACGGTTTTCCAACGGCCATGGCGGGTACACGCCCAGTGACCACAAATCCCCTGATAGGCGAGGAGGGAACCGTGTCGACCACGGAAACCGGTCACGTCACAGGAACCAAGGACAAGGACTACAACATCCTCTGGTTCACCGAGGCGTGCCTCGACAACGCGCTGCGGCTGGAGACGTTCATCCAGGACGCGGAGCGCGAGGGCGACAACGAGCTGGCGGAGTTCTTCAAGAAGGCGCAGACCGACAGCCGCAAGGGCGCCGAGCAGGGCAAGCGCCTGCTCGCGTCGCGTCTGTCCGGCTGAGTCGTCAGCTCAGCAGAAAGGCCTGGGTCAGCAGCATCGCGGCCACCAGTACGGCGAAGACCACGATGATCGCGATCACAACGCGTGCCGTGGTCGCCTTCGGCGGAGTCGGCTCGCGATGCGACAGACCTGAGGTCTGTCCGGATTCGGGCGGGGTGTCTCCTGGTCGCACCCCGCCACCGGGCTCCAGCCCTGGCGTGCGCTGCGGATCAGGATCAGGCGGTGTGGCTGTCATACGGGCTTAGTACCCGTTCTCAGGACTCCAACTCGGCCCACACGACTTTGCCCCGCACGCCCGGCTTCGTTCCCCAGCGCGCGCTCAGCGCCTGCACGAGCTGCATCCCGCGTCCCCGCGCCGAGCTCGGGTCCACCGGCCTCAGCTGAGGCTGCTTCGACGACTCGTCGTGCACCTCGACCAACATGCCGCTGTTCCTGCGGCTGACGGTGAGTGTGATCAGTCCCTCACCGTGGTCGATGCCGTTCGACACGAGCTCGGTGACGACGAGCTGCGCGTCGTCCGTCAGGTCCTCCGACAGCCCCCACGAGGTGGCGGCGTCGCGGACCACCTGACGTGCACGAGCGCACGATCCACCCTCGGCGGTCAGAGTCACCCGCACCTCGGCCAGTGGGTCGTTCAGCACAAGGCGCATCGTCGCACATCCGGCGGGTTGTTCGGATCTTTCAGCCCCCCGGTGGTCGCATGCTTTGACGTCGTGCTGCACGATTTGGGTCGCACGAGTCGGGCGTGGCGGAAGGAACGGCGACGATGGAGCTCAACGTCGGCAGCGAGGTCCAGCGGGGGTGGCGAGTGCTCGCCGTCACCGGTGAGCTGGACATCGACACCGTCCCTGTGCTGTCGGCACGGCTGGACGCCGATGTGACCGGGGCGCACGCCGTGCTCGATTTGTCCGGGTTGCAGTTCATGGACTCGACCGGGCTCGCGCTGGTGCTCGACTGGCACCGGCGGTTGACCGAGGCCGGCGGGCAGCTGCGGATCGCCGCCACCCAGGCACCGGTTCAGCGGTTGTTCGAGCTCGCCGACGTGGCCGGGGTCCTGAGCTTGCACGAGACGGTGGACGCGGCTGTTCAGGAGCCGGTGGACACGGCTCACTGAGGGTGTGCCCTGGCCGGTCACGCTTCCGCGGACACCCCCAGGTAGTAGGCGATCAACCTGATCAGATGCTCGGTGTCCACCGGCTTGGTCACGTAGTCGGTCGCGCCGGACGCCAGTGACTTCTCCCGGTCGCCCTTCATCGCCTTCGCGGTGACGGCGATGACGGGCAGATCGGCATACCGTTCCATGGCCCGGATGGCGGAAATGGTCGCGTTTCCGTCCAATTCCGGCATCATGATGTCCATCAGGACGATGGCCACGTCGTCGTATTGTTCGAGCGCCCGGACGCCGGTGATTCCGTTGTCCGCGTAAATCGCCTCCAGGCCGTGCAGTTCGAGCACGCTGGTCAGGGCGAAGACGTTGCGCAGGTCGTCGTCGACCACCAGCACCTTTTCGCCGTGGAAGCGGATCGAGCCCGAGGCGGCCAGCACCGGGGCCGGGGTGACGATCGGGGTGGGTTCCGGCAGGACGACGGCGTCGGAGACGACCTTGCCCAACGGCAGGCAGAGGGTGAAGGTCGAGCCGATGCCCGGTTCGGAGCGGACTCGCAGCGCGCCGTTGAGCAGCTGGGCCAGTTCCCGGCTGATGGAGAGGCCCAGGCCCGTGCCGCCGTACTTGCGGGACGTCGTGCCGTCGGCCTGTTGGAAGGCCTCGAAGATGACGGCCAGTTTCTCGGCCGGGATGCCGATGCCCGTGTCGTGCACGTCGAAGGCCACTGTGGACGGATCGTCCATGCGCACGTGCAGGCGGATGCCGCCGTCGTGGGTGAACTTGACGGCGTTCGAGAGCAGGTTGCGCAGGATCTGCTGGAGGCGGTGCTCGTCGGTGCGGAGGGTCTCGGGGACGTTCGGGTCGACGCGGACGGAGAACTCGAGGTTCTTCTCCGCGGTCAGCGGCAGGCAGAGGGTTTCGACGTAGCGGACGAGCTCGTCCACGCGGACCGGGTCCTCGTGCAGCGTCATGTGGCCCGCCTCGACCTTGGTGAGGTCGAGGATGTCGTTGATCAGCTGGAGGAGGTCGGAGCCGGACGAGTGGATCGTGCGGGCGAACTCGACCTGCTTGGCGTTGAGGTTGCCGTCGAGGTTGTCGGCGAGCAGCTTGGCCAGGATCAGCAGCGAGTTCAGCGGGGTGCGGAGCTCGTGGGACATGTTGGCCATGAACTCGGACTTGTACTTCGAGGCCGTCTGGAGCTGACGGGCCCGGTCCTCCAGCTCCTCGGAACCCGCGCGGAGCTCCGCGGTCAGGCGCTGGGACTCGACCAGCAGGGCGTCGGTGCGGGAGTTGGCGAGCATCGTGTTCACGTTGACGCCGATGGCCTCCTTGAGCTGGTCGAGGAGGTCCAGGTGGACGTCGGAGAAGACGTTCAGCGAGGCCAGCTCGATCACGCCCAGGGTCTCGCCCTGGAAGAGGATCGGAAGTATCACCAGGTTGACCGGGGCCGACTCGCCCAGTGAGGACGAGACGGTCAGGTAACCGGGCGGGACGTCGGTGACCAGGATGGTCTTCTTCTCCAGCGCGGACTGGCCCACCAGCGACTCGCCCATGGCCACCTTGGTGGTGCGGGCGTCGTCCAGGCGGAAGCCGTAGGAGGCGGTGAGCTCCAGGGTCTGCTTGGAGTCGTCGTCCTCCTGGACCTGGAAGAAGGCGCCGTGGTGGGCGCTGACCAGCGGCGTCAGCTCGCTCATGATCAGCGAGGCGAGGGCGCGCAGGTCGCGGTGGCCCTGCATGAGGCCCGACAGGCGGGCCAGGTTGGTCTTGAGCCAGTACTGCTCGCGGTTGGCCCTGGTGGTCTCCTTGAGGTTGGCGATCATCTGGTTGACGTTGTCCTTCAGCTCGGCGAGCTCGCCGGACGCGTCGACGGTGATCTGCCTGGTCAGGTCGCCCGCGGTCACGGCGGTGGCGACGGCGGCGATCGCGCGGACCTGCGTGGTCAGGTTCGAGGCCAGCTGGTTCACGTTGTCGGTCAGCTTCTGCCACGTGCCCGCCACACCGTCCACTTCGGCCTGACCACCGAGCTTGCCCTCGGTGCCGACCTCGCGGGCGACGCGCGTGACCTCGTCGGCGAACGACGAGAGCTGGTCGACCATCGTGTTGATCGTGGTCTTCAGTTCGAGGATCTCGCCGCGGGCAGAGACGTCGATCTTCTTCGTCAGGTCGCCCTGGGCCACCGCCGTGGTGACCTGGGCGATGTTGCGGACCTGGTTGGTCAGGTTGTCCGCCATGAAGTTCACCGAGTCGGTGAGGTCCTTCCACGTGCCCGCCACGCCGGACACGCGGGCCTGGCCGCCGAGGATGCCCTCGGTGCCGACCTCGCGGGCGACGCGGGTGACCTCGTCACCGAACGCGCGCAGCGTGTCGACCATGCCGTTGAGGGTCTCGGCGAGGGCGGCGACCTCGCCCTTCGCCTCGACGGTGATCTTCTTCGATAGGTCGCCGTTCGCGACCGCGGTGGCGACGGCGGCGATGTTGCGGACCTGGTTGGTCAGGTTGTCCGCCATCAGGTTGACGTTGTCGGTGAGGTCCTTCCACGTGCCGGCGACGCCCTGCACGCGGGCCTGACCGCCCAGGCGGCCGTCGGTGCCGACCTCGCGGGCGACGCGGGTGACCTCCTCCGCGAACGACGACAGCTGGTCGACCATTGTGTTCAAAGTGGACTTCAGCTCGAGGATCTCGCCGCGCGCGTCGACGGTGATCTTCTGCGACAGGTCGCCGTTCGCGACGGCCGTGGCGACGTGGGCGATGTTGCGGACCTGGTTGGTCAGGTTGTTCGCCATGAAGTTGACGTTGTCGGTCAGGTCGCGCCAGGTGCCGGCGACGCCGGGAACCTGCGCCTGACCACCGAGGCGGCCCTCGGTGCCGACCTCGCGGGCGACGCGGGTGACCTCGTCGGCGAACGACGAGAGCTGGTCGACCATCGTGTTGATCGTGGACTTGAGTTCGAGGATCTCGCCGCGGGCGTCGACGGTGATCTTCTGGGTCAGGTCGCCGCGCGCGACGGCGGTGGTGACCTGGGCGATGTTGCGGACCTGGGTCGTCAGGTTGTTCGCCATGACGTTGACCGACTCGGTCAGGTCGCGCCACGTGCCCGCCACACCCGGCACCTGGGCCTGACCGCCCAGCCGGCCGTCCGAACCGACCTCGCGGGCGACGCGGGTGACCTCGTCGGCGAACGACGAGAGCTGGTCGACCATCGTGTTGATCGTGGACTTGAGTTCGAGGATCTCGCCGCGGGCGTCGACGGTGATCTTCTGGGTCAGGTCGCCCTGCGCGACGGCGGTGGTGACCTGGGCGATGTTGCGGACCTGAGTGGTCAGGTTCTCCGCCATGAAGTTCACGTTGTCGGTGAGGTCGCGCCACGTGCCGCCGACGCCGGGGACCTTCGCCTGGCCGCCGAGCTTGCCGTCCGTGCCGACCTCGCGCGCGACGCGGGTGACCTCGTCGGCGAACGACGACAGCTGGTCGACCATCGTGTTCAGCGTGTTCTTCAGCTCCAGCATCTCGCCGGAGACGTCGACCGTGATCTTCTGGGTCAGGTCGCCGTTCGCCACCGCGGTCGCGACCTGGGCGATGTTGCGGACCTGGTTGGTCAGGTTGTTCGCCATGACGTTCACCGAGTCGGTCAGGTCGCGCCAGGTGCCGGCCACACCAGGGACCTTCGCCTGGCCGCCCAGCCTGCCGTCCGTGCCGACCTCGCGGGCGACGCGGGTGACCTCGTCGGCGAACGACGACAGCTGGTCCACCAGGCCGTTCACCGTCGAACCGAGCGTGGCGAACTCACCACGCAGCGTCTGGTCCGACATGCGCTTGGTCAGGTCGCCCTCGGCGACGGCGGCGAGCACGCGGCTCAGCTCGCTCGTCGGCCGCACCAGGTCCTCGACCAGGCCGTTCACCGAGTCGGCCATCAGCGACCAGCCGCCGGCGGTACCCGCGGGCGCCACCCGTTCGGTGAGCCTGCCCTCCTGGCCGACCGCCTGCCGGACCCTGCCCAGCTCACCGGCGAGCCACTGGTTGCGCTCCGCGATCTCGTTGAACACGTCGGCGAGCGCCGACAACGCCCCGTTCCCCGGCACCACCAACCTGCGGCGGAAGTTGCCGTCACGCAGGTCTCTCATCGCCGAGAGAACCCTTTCGAGGGTTGCGTCCGTCTCTTCGTTGGCCGTGGTCACTCCAAGCCTCCGTGCCTCGGTGGTCGCAGCCAAGCCTGCCACGTTAGGTTGGGAGCGAGGTAACTTGATGCCGCGATGCACGCCAACTACCCGCAGGAGGCCGTGATGATTCGGCCGGCTGCGCTGGACAACAGCGGATGAGCAGCGCCGTGGGCATCGACCTCGACGGCTGGCAGCGCCTGGTGGACGGGCTGCGCGAAGCCGTTCTCGTCGTGGACCCGGCCGGTCTGGTGCGCGTGCGCAACGCCGCGGCCGCCGAGCGGTTCCCCAGACTGTGCCTCGGCGAGCGCTTCGACGTGCACGTGGCCGGCCGTCACCACGACCTCGGCGAGGGCTGGAGCGCCTGGTACTTCACGGACTCCGCGCTCGATCACGCCCACCTGCGGCTCGCGAGCGGCACGTCGCGGCAGGACACGCTGAAGACCATCGTGCAACTCGCCGCGGAGCTGCTGGGGGAGCACTGCGTCGCCGTCGTGCCCGCCACGCGTGACCGTCTGGAGTGGTGGCGTTGCGACGGCGGCGAGCCCACCCTCGTGCGCACGCCGCGCCGGGCCAGCGTGCTGACGGAGGTCCTGACGGGCACGTCGACGCTGACCAGGATCACCTCTTTGGGTGAAGGTAGCTGGGGCGTGCCGGACGACTTCGGCTGCGCCCTGGCCGTGCCGCTGGGCGTCGGCGGGGCCCTGGTCGTGCTGCGCAGGGGCGAGTTCGCGCCGAACGACGTCGAGCGCGTCCGGCTGTTCGGCAAGCACGCCGCCGTGGCGCTGGAGTCGTCGTCCCGGCTGACCGAGCAGCAGCGGACCATCGAGGTGCTGCGCTCGGCGCTGCTGCCGTTGCCGCTGCCCGAGGTGCGCGGGGTGTCGCTCGCGTCGGTGTTCGTCCCCGCCCACCAGCGCGCGCTCGTCGGCGGCGACTTCTACGACGTGCACCCGCGCACCGACGGCTCGGCGACGTTCGCGCTCGGCGACGTCTGCGGTCACGGCCTGGAGGCCGCGGTCCACAGTGGACGCGTGCGCCAGTCGCTGCAGGCCCTGTCGCTCGTCGAGACGAACCCGGTGCGCCTGCTGCACCTGCTGAACACCTCGTTGCGCGCCACCGGTTCCAAGCTCTTCACCACGATCGTCGTGGGCGAGCTGGTCCCGTTGTCGTCCGGCGGCGTCCGGATCTCACTCGCCTCCGGCGGCCACCCCGCACCGCTGATCCTGCGCGCGGACGGCACGGTGCAGGACGTCAGCGCGCCGGGAGCGATCGTCGGCATCCTGTCCGACGTCCGGTTCCACGGCGAGCAGGTGACGCTCGCGCCCGGCGACACGCTGGTCCTGTACTCCGACGGCTTCACCGAGGCCCGCGCGCACACCGACCGCACCGAGCTGTTCGGCGAACAGCGCCTGCGGACCGTGCTGAAGGAGTGCAAGGGCCTGTCGTCAGAGGAGATCGCCAGGCACTGCGAGGAAGCCGTGCTGAAGTGGCTGGACCGCGACGACCACGACGACCTCGCGCTGCTGGCCGTTCAGGCCGTGTGAACGAATTTCCCGGTACCAGGATTCATCGACCGTTCATCGCCCTCGACAGGTCGACCGGTTGAGATCGTGCACATGTCCCACTCACACGATCACCCGCACCACGACGACGACCATCCGTTGTCGGTCGAACGCCGCAGGTTCCTCGCCGGCCTGGGCATCGCGGCCGGTGCCGTCGCGGTCGGCACGGGCAAGGCCGCCGCGCTCGTCCCCGTGAACCCCTGGGCCGGTGGTGAGCGCTGGTACGCGGGCGACCACCACATCCACACGCAGTACTCGGACGACGGCCAGTACCCGATCGAGCACCAGGTGCGCAAGGCCCGCGAGTTCGGCCTGGACTGGGTCGTGATCACCGACCACGGCGGTCCCGCGCACCAGAAGTTCTCGATCGACCAGGTCACGCCGGACATCGAGCGCGCCCGCCGTGCCCAGCGCGACGTGCTGGTCTACCAGGGGCTGGAGTGGAACATCCCGGGCGCGGAGCACGCCACCGTGTTCCTGCCGCCCGGCAAGCACACCGCCGCCATCCTCAAGGCGTTCGAGCTCTCCTACGACGGCCGCATCGCCGGCAACACCGAGCCGCTAGCCCTGGCCGCGTTGCGCTACCTGGAGGCGCAGGTCCTCTCCGGACGGACCGAGATCGCGCTGATGTTCGCGAACCACCCGGCCCGGCGCGGCCTGGACAGCCCGCACGAACTGCGCGGCTGGCGGGACGCGGCTCCTTCGGTCGCCGTCGGCATGGAGGGCGCGCCCGGCCACCAGGCGGCGGGCATCCCGAAGTCCGCCGGCGGCCCCGGCCGTGCCCGCGGCTACTACGACCTGGCCGCACCACTGGCCGACTCGTTCCCCGGCTACCCGATGGAGTCCTACCGCACGCACGGCGGCTTCGACTGGATGACCGCGCGCGTCGGCGGCCTGTGGGACGCCCTGCTCGCCGAGGGGCGCCCGTGGTGGATCACCGCGAACTCGGACGTGCACCAGGTCCTCGGCGACACGCTGACGCCGGGCAAGCAGGACTACGCCACCACCGGCTCGAAAGGCGCACCGATCGACTCGGGCGTCCAGCAGACCGGGTACGGCGACTTCTTCCCCGGCCAGTACGGCGCGAACGTCGTGGGCGCGCGCTCCAAGTCCTATGTGGACATCATGCGGGGCCTGCAGTCGGGCAAGGTGCTGACGGTGCACGGCCGCCTGATCGACGGGCTGGGACTGCGCGTCCGCTCACGCGAGGACCTGCGCGGCGTCACCCTGGGCGGGCGGACGTTCGTGCGCCGCGGCGGCGACGTCGAGGTGACGATCGAGATCGACCGCGCCTCCGGTCCGAACTGGGCTGGTTCGGTGCCGGTGCTCGCCAAGGTCGACCTGATCGCGGGCCCGGTGACCGGGCCCTGCGTCGACCGGGACGTGTTTCTCGCGCCGGAGACTTCCGTGGTTCGGACGTTCGAGGTGCCGCGGCGGGGCAAGATCCGGTTCACGCACACGTTCGCGGGTGTCGAGCGGTCGTTCTACCTGCGGCTGCGGGGGAGCGACGGCAAGCGGTTGACCTCGGCGGGCGACCCGGTGATCGACGAGATCGCGAATTCCGATCCCTGGTCGGACCTCTGGTTCTACGCCAACCCGGTGTTCGTCGACGTGATCTAACGAACCCCGCGCGGGCGGAACTGCACGCTGATCCGGGGACCGACCGCCTTGGAGGTCTTCGGAACGGCGTGCTCCCAGGTCCGCTGACACGACCCACCCATCACGAGCAGATCGCCGTGCCCCAACGCGTACTTGTGCGTCTCCCCACCACCACGCGGCCGCAACAAGAGCGCACGAGGCGTCCCCACCGACAGGATCGCGACCATCGTGTCCTCGGTCTGACCGCGCCCGATCGTGTCCCCGTGCCAGGCCACGCTGTCCCGCCCGTCGCGGTAGTAGCAAAGCCCCGCGGTGGTGAACGGCTCCTTCAGCTCGGGCAGGTAGTGGGCCGACAACACGTCGCGAGCCGTGGTCAGCACGTCGAACGGCAGCGCCCCCGAGTAGAAGCAGAGCAGGCGTGGCACGTCGACCACGTTGTCGTACATCTGGCGGCGTTCGGCGCGCCACGGCACCTCGGCCACGAGCCGGTCGAACAGGGTGTCGGCGCCGGCGAGCCAGCCCGGTTGGACGTCGATCCACGCGCCGTGGCCCAGCTCTGTGCGGCGCGGGGCCAGCGGGGCCAGTGCCGGCTCCGCCTCCAGGTCGAACAGGGAACCCTGGCGCATGGTCCGCAGCATAATCGAACGTGTGTTCTATTGCTACCGACGTGATAATTCGACCATGAGTGGGGGAAACGGTGACGTGCACGTCACCAATGTCGTCTCCGGGCCGGTGAGCGGGTCGGTCTTCCAGGTCGGCATGGCGGCCAACGTCGTGTTCGGCGATGACGGGCTACGGGCGGAGGACGGCGCAGACGGCGGTCGCGATGATGTCGCGGGCCTCGGCGAGGTCGAAGACCCCGAGCAGGAACCGCCGCACTGACTCGTGGGCTGGTCCCATCACCACCGGCTCCAGTGCCCACGGCGGGATCGCGCGCAGTTCGCCGGATGCCATCCGGTCGAGGAACCACTCCAGCACGGGTGCGAACTCCGCCTGCTTCACCGACGGGTCGGCGTGGTCGGGGGCGGCGTAGAGGAAGCGGGCCCTGCTCGGGTTCGCCATGACCCAGTCCAGGTAGCGCAGCACCAGGTCGCGCACGACGGAGCCGGCCGGGCGTGAGTCCAGGGCGGGGCGCATCGCGGCCACGCAGCGGGCGTAGCTGTCGGCGTAGAGCTGGGCGAACACGCCCGCGCGGCTGCCGAAGTGGTGGTAGATGCTGCCGTTCGACATGCCGGATCGCTCGGTCAGTGCTGCGATCGTCACGGCGTCCAGGCCGCCCTCTTCGACGAGCTTCAGGGCCGCGTCGAGGAGGGACTGTCTCCGGTCAGCCATGAGGGTTAGAGTACCGCTCTGGAGCGACGCTCCAGAGAAGGGGAGAAGCAATGGCGCTGTCGATTCCCGGCCTGCTGCGCGACCGGGTCGCCCGCACGCCCGACGCCGAGGCGATGCGGTATCGCGACGGCGGTGGCTGGGCCTCGCTCACGTGGTCTGAGCTGCAGGAACGTGTGGCCGCGGAAGCGTTCGGGCTGCGCGCGAAGGGGCTCGGGAAGGGTGACCGGGTCGCTCTGATGGGCGGCACGAGCATCGAGTGGATCATCACCGACCTCGCCGTGCTCGCCGCCGGTGGCGCCACCACGACGATCTACCCGAACAGCACCAAGAGCGAGGTCGCGCACATCGTCGGCGACTCCGGCAGCCGGATGGTGGTCGTGGCGACGGACGAGCACGCGGAGCTCATGCCCGACGACGTCGAGGTGCTGCGGTTCGGCGCGGTTCCCCGGGAGAACGGCGACTACGACGCGTTGATCGACGAGCTCGGGCCGGACGACCTGGCGACGTTGATCTACACCTCGGGCACGACCGGCACGCCCAAGGGCGTCGAGCTCACCCACAACAACTGGCTGACGACGTCGGAAGCCATTGCGTCCCTGGGCATTCTGCAACCCACCGATCTGCACTTCCTGTGGCTGCCGCTGTCGCACGCGTTCGGCAAGGTGCTGACGATGGCGATGATCGCCGCGGGTGTGCCGACCGCCGTCGACGGCAGCGTCGAGCGGATCGTGGACAACCTCGGCGAGCTGCGGCCGTCGATCGTGGCCGCCGCGCCGCGCATCTTCGAGAAGATCCACGGCCGGATCGTCGCGGGGGCGCGGGAGAAGGGCGGGCTCACCGAGAAGATCTTCAACTGGGCCGACCGCGACCACCCTCCCGCGACGCGCTGGCTCGCGGATCGCCTGGTGTACCGCAAGTTGCGCGAGCGCGTGGGCGGGCGGATCCGGTACTTCGTGTCGGGGTCGGCGCCGCTCGCTCCCGAGATCGCGGAGTTCTTCGAGCGGGCGGGCATCACGATCCTCGAGGGCTACGGGCTCACCGAGTCGTCAGCGGCGACGTTCTTCAACCGGCCGGGCATGATCAAGATCGGCACGGTGGGGCCGCCGATCCCCGGCATGTCGGTGAAGATCGCGGACGACGGCGAGGTGCTGCTCAAGGGCCCCGGCGTCATGCGCGGCTACCACAACCGGCCCGACGCCACGGCCGAGACGCTGGTCGACGGCTGGCTGCACACCGGCGACATCGGCGAGCTCGACGACGCGGGGCGGTTGAAGATCACCGACCGCAAGAAGGAACTGATCAAGACCTCGGGCGGCAAGTACGTGGCGCCTGCCCGGATCGAGAGCATGATCAACGCGGCGTCGCCGTACATCAGCAACGTGATCGTGCACGGCGACCGCCGCAAGTACTGCGTGGCGCTCGTGACGCTCGACCCGGACACCGCGTCGGGTCTGGACGACGCCCAGGCCGAGGTCGAGAGCGCGATCAAGGCGGTCAACGCGCAGCTGGCGCGGCACGAGACGATCAAGCGGTTCGCTGTGCTGGAGCGCGACTTCAGCGTCGAGGACGGGTTGCTGACCGCGTCGCTGAAGCCGCGCCGCCGGGAGATCGAGAAGCGCTACGCCGACGTGCTGGACAGCCTGTACTAGGGCCTGTATCGAAGTCCCGTTCGATGAGAGTCGCGCCTGAGGTGGTTTCTGGTGGTGCGGCCGGACGGCCCGCATACCGGTGTTGTATGTGGGCCGTCCGGCCGTGCCGCCAGGGGCCGCCTCAGGCCCGGCTATCGCGAACATGGACTTCGATACAGGCCCTAGCGCCGTTCGTCGTCGCGTTCGACCTCGACGCGTTCCTTGCGGACCTCGCCCTTGACGTCCTTCTGCTCGGTGACCGCGTCCTTCTCCAGCCGGACTCGCTCCACGGCCTCCGTGCGCTTGCGCACCACCGGTTCCTCGCGGTGCAGCGTGACCTCGGCCTGGTCGTCGGCGAACGCCCGGCGCGCGTCACCCTTAGCGGGCTCGCGCACCACCCGGACCTCCTCGTGCGTCACCGGCACGGTGACGTTGCGCTGCTCGGTGACCGTGTGCTTGACGAGCCGCACCCGGCCGGCCTCGACGTCACGGGTGCCGACGTCGAGCTTCTCCTCCGAGAGCGTGACCTCGGCGGCCCGGTCACCCTTGCCGCGCCTGCCGTCGAGCCGGTCGTGCTCACCGGTCTTGGCCTGCGGAATCATCCCGTAGTGCCGGTAGAGCGCCTCCTGCTCCTCGTCCGACATGTGGTTGCCGGAGGTGTGCACGCTCGGCGCGTCCTTCACCTGCTCCTTGGCGACGGGAACGGTGATCGCGCCTCCCGCCACCTGTCCCTGCTGGATGGGGACGAAGCTCTCCTTCATGCCGAACAGTCCGGTGTGGACCTCGGCCCACATGGGCCTGCCGGTGCCGTCCTCGAGCCACACCTGTTTGACCGAGCCGATCTTCTCACCCTTGTTGTCGATCACGTCGCAGTCGTACAGAGCCTCAACGTGCGTCTGATCGATCATCGCGTTGGTCCCTCCGCGTTGGCTGTCGGTTTGCCCTCGCGAGGTACCCGCGGCCGCGGGGCCGGTCTCCTGGGCTCACCGACCAGGTGACCGCAGCCCCACGGCAATTCAGTCGAGTGAGTGACCCCTAGTCACACACCGCACCGCGCGACGCCGAGCCGACGAGCTTCGCGTACTTGGCGAGCACACCGCGTTCGTAGCGCGGGGGCAGCGGCGCCCAGCCCTCGCGACGGCTGTCGATGTCCGCGTCGACGTCGAGCGTGCCCGCGGCGACGTTCAGCGTGATCCGGTCGCCGTCGCGCACGAACGCGATGGGGCCGCCGTCGACCGCCTCCGGTGCCACGTGGCCGACGCACAACCCCGTGGTGCCGCCGGAGAAGCGGCCGTCGGTGAGCAGCAGGACGTCCTTGCCGAGGCCCGCGCCCTTGATCGCCGCGGTGATGGCGAGCATCTCGCGCATGCCCGGCCCGCCCTTGGGGCCCTCGTAGCGGATCACCACGACGTCACCCGCGGTGATCGTGCCGTCCTCCAGGGCGTCCATCGCGGCGCGTTCGCGGTCGAACACCCGCGCGGTGCCGGTGAAGACGTCCGAGTCGAAGCCCGCCGACTTCACCACGGCACCCTCCGGGGCGAGCGAGCCTTTCAGGATCGTGATGCCGCCGGTGCGGTGGATCGGCTTGTCCAGCGCGCGCAGGACGAGGCCGTCCGGGTCGGGAGGGGCGATGTCGGCGAGGTTCTCGGCGACGGTGCGGCCGGTGACGGTGAGGCAGTCGCCGTGCAGCAGGCCCGCGTCCAGCAGCGCCTTCATCACCACGGGCACGCCGCCGATGCGGTCGACGTCCGTCATCACGTGGCGCCCGAACGGCTTCACGTCCGCGAGGTGCGGCACGCGTGCGCCGATGCGGCTGAAGTCGTCCAGCGACAGCTCGACGCCGGCCTCGTGCGCGATCGCGAGCAGGTGCAGCACGGCGTTGGTGGAGCCGCCGAACGCCATGACGACGGCGATCGCGTTCTCGAACGCCTCGCGCGTCATGATCTGGCGGGCGGTGATGCCCTTGCGGAGCATCTCGACCACGGCCTGGCCGGACCTGCGGGCGAACCCGTCGCGGCGGCGGTCGGTGGCAGGGGGAGCGGCGCTGCCCGGCAGCGACATGCCCAGGGCCTCGGCCGCGCTGGCCATGGTGTTCGCGGTGTACATGCCGCCGCACGCGCCCTCGCCGGGGCAGATCGCGCGTTCGATCAGGTCGACGTCCTCGCGGCTCATGAGCCCGCGCGCGCAGGCCCCGACCGCCTCGAACGCGTCGATGATCGTGACTTCCTTCTCAGTGCCGTCGGTCAGCGTGACCCGGCCCGGCAGGATCGACCCGGCGTAGAGGAACACGCTCGCGAGGTCGAGCCGTGCCGCCGCCATCAGCATGCCGGGCAACGACTTGTCGCACCCGGCCAGCAGCACCGAGCCGTCGAGCCGCTCGGCCTGCATCACCGTCTCGACGCTGTCGGCGATCACCTCACGCGAGACCAGCGAGAAGTGCATGCCCTCGTGGCCCATCGAGATGCCGTCCGACACCGAGATCGTGCCGAACTCGAGCGGGTACCCGCCCGCCGCGTGCACCCCGTCCTTCGACGCCTTGGCGAGGCGGTCCAGCGACAGGTTGCACGGCGTGATCTCGTTCCACGACGAGGCGACACCGATCTGCGGCTTCTCCCAGTCCTCGTCACCCATGCCGACGGCCCGGAGCATCCCGCGCGCGGCGGTGCGCTCCAGGCCGTCGGTCACGTCCCGGCTGCGTGGCTTCACGTCTGTCATGCCACGCACGCTAGTCCCACCTAGGCGGGATTGGCCGCGTGAGTCAGGGTCTCCCAGGCGACGAACAGGTTGTTCGTCCCCTGTGGACGCTGCGCCTCGGTGTAGCGCTGGGTGTTCGACATCGCGATGCCCAGCCTGGTGTTCAGCGCGTTGAACGACACCTCCGACGTCGGGCCGAGGCTCTGGCTGTACGACCCGCCGCACAGCCACGACGGCACCGGCTCGCCGTTGGAGTACCTGGTGTGCAGGCCCCACGCGTGCCGCATGCGGTCCTTGATCTCGCCCCAGATGTCCTGGCCCTGGTGCCGCGCGGTCTCGGCGAGGTGCGCCGCCGCCGCGAGCCCGTAGCCGGTGTGCGTGAAGTCCCGGCAGGTCTCCTGGGTGAGGCCGTCGACGAACGTGGACTGGCCCTGCCAGTACGAGATGATCTCGGACCTGGTGTCGATCCCGCTGCCCGGCGGCGTCTTCGGCAGCTCGCCGTCGGTGGTGAGGTAGATGTAGGCGGGGATGCGGGTGCGGAAGATGCTGACCGCCTTGTCGTAGGCGGCGCGGTCCTCCAGGAAGACCGCGATGCCGATCGAGGCCTCCATCATGCTGAGTTCCCAGTTGCCGTTGGTGTTCGCGCGGCCGTTCTGGATCTCGGGCAGGTAGACGTTGCGCAGCATCGTGCCGAACCTCGCGCTGTTCGGCCAGTTCCCGTGGACGTGCTTGATGATCTCCGCCGCCTTGGGCCAGCTCGACGCCGACCACGCCGTCTGCAGCGGGGCGTTCGAGTTGGTGTGGTCGGTGATGGTGGCGGACCAGGCGTCCATGATCTGGATGGCCTTGGCCGCGTACCTGTTGTCGCGCGTCACGTACCAGGCCAGCGACAGGGTGTAGGCGGCGATGGCGTCTTCGCGCTCGTCGGTGCAGCCGTAGTTCGGGTTGGAGTAGGGGCCGCACTCCACCACGGACCGGGGCTTCGGTGTGCGGTTCAGGTCCGCGTACTTGGACGTCATCATGCGGTCGTAGGCGAGCTTCCACGGTTGCGCGCCGGCCAGGACCTTGGCGCGCATGAAGTCCAGCTGTGGCCGGGACACGACGACTCCCGGGTGGACGAACGTCACCGGTGCTGCCGAGGCAGGGCCGGTGACCGGTACTAGCAACGAGGCCAGCAGTGCGATCAGCACCGCGCAGGAACGGGTGACCATGCGGCCAGTGTCAGTGGTCTATACCTTTGCGGTCAATGTTTCCGGTACAGGTTCAGGCTGGTGAACAGCCGAAGTAGGCGAGAGCCTCGGCGTAGGCCTCGTCGGTGACGATCTCGTCGTCGTCCCACCAGGTGTAGGTGTTGCCCGGTCCGGCCGCGAGCACCCGCAACGGCCAGTCCTGGCGGTCCATGTCACCGAGCGCGTAGACCCTCATGTGCTCGGGGATGGCCGTGTACGCCGCGTGCAGCGCCGCCCGGTTCTCCTCGGTCTGGTCGGCGAGGAAGACGTCCACCGCCGCACGGCAGCGAGCCGTGGAGTCGGGCCTGCCGCTCAGCTGGTCGACGGTGTCGTGAACCTCGGCGAGCAGCGCGTCGGCCGTCACCCAGCGCTGCGGTTCGGCGAACGTCCAGTCGCCGAGGTGCAGTGCCGACGCCTCGGCGCCGTCCGGGACGACGGTCGCCACCTTCCCCGAGGCGAGCTTCTCGGCGAACTCGTCCAGGGTGCAGAGTCCCCAGCAGTCGACCATCCCGTCGGCGTAGATGAACAGGTCGGTGAGGAAGTGCCTGTCGCCGTTGCGGATGAAGACGTGTCGCCAGGTGCCCTCGACCCGCTCGCCGTCGGCTTCGCGCCAGGTGCGCCGTTTCGCCATCGCGCAAGGGTAATCGGCAAGCAGGACAACGAGAATCCCCCGGTGCGCGGGAGGTGCACCGGGGGATTCTCGCTCGTCAGAACCGGGTCACTCCTTGCACTTCTTGCCGGAGTTCACGCAGTTGACCAGGCGGTTCATGATCTGCTGCGACATCACGTTCGCGAAGTCGTCGTGGTCGGAGAACGGGTTGTGCTCTTCCTCGGGGAACGAGTCGACCGCGTAGCGGCCCGCCTTCTGGATCTCCTGGGGGATGTTGTAGGTCAGGGAGATCCGCAGCTGCGGAACGGCCTTGAAGCCCTTGGGGCACTTGCCGTTCCCGTCCGGGAAGACGATGTGCTCGCGGTGCTTCGCGGAGTCGATGTTCTTGCCGTCCCAGCAGCTCGGGAAGTCGTGGATGCGCTTGACCTTCGAGCCCTGCGGGCAGATCGGGTACTTGTTGATCAGCACCTTGTCCTCGAAGCCGGTGCAGGTCCACGAGTCCTTGGCGTTCTTCGTGCCGTTGGTCGAGACCTTCGCGTCGCCGTAGAGGATGCGGAGGAACTTGGGCATCGCGACGACCTTGCCGACCGGGCTGCCGCGGAAGGTGAGGTCGACGACCTCGGGGCGCTGGATCTCGCCCTCGTTGCCTTCGAGCTCGTTGTTCTCGTTCTCTTCCTTGTTGTTCTGGTTCTTCTTGTTCTCGGTGCCCTCTGCCTGGGCGTTGTCGCTGTTCTCGTCGCCGTTGTCGACGCCCGCGTTGTTCTGGTCCTTCACCTTGCAGGCGGCGAGCGGGTTCAGGTCGGGGGCCTGCTTGCCCTGGCGGCTGAACGCCAGCATCATCCGGTCGAGGATCGCGGCGCGCTTGTCCTTCACCGGGCCGACGACCGCGTTGTTGACGTCCTGGGCCTTGGTCTGCTCGAGCTTCTTCTCGGCCTCTTCGGTCACCTTGTCGATGTTCTGCAGCTCGCGGTCGATCTCGGCCTGGGCCTTGTCGGGAACGTCCTCCGGCAGCGCGGAGGCGACGTCGGGGCAGTCCAGGCGGGCCGCGGCCTTGTCTGCCTTGTCCTTGTCCTGCTGCGCCTTGTCGTCCTTCTTCTTCGGCTGCTCCTTGGCCTCTTCCTCCTCGCCGTCGTTGATGCGGACGACGGGCCAGAAGTACGCGGACTTGTCACCGTTCTTGCAGGTCGTGCCTGCCTTCTGCAGCGACTTGTTGTTGGAGTCCGCATTCGTGGACAGGTTGCCGACGTAGTCGTGCAGGTGCTGGGCACCGTTGCGGACGCCGGGCTGCGCGATGAAGTTGTCCGGGTTGAAGTGCCCGTTCTCGTTGCGGCCGCAGTCGACCGTGAACGTACCCGTGGTGGCGCCTTGTTGCTGTTTTGGTTTCTTGACGTTCGGCTTCACCTTCGTGATGTCGACGAACTGCGATTTGTCCGCCCCGTCGGCGAGCGCGGCGCCATCAGAAGAACTGATGGCCACCACCGCGGCACCGCCAGCGACCAGCGCCATCGCCGCTGCCGCGGCGGTCAGCCAGATCGTGGATTTCCTACGGTGAAAAGCCATTTGCCACCTCGTGTAGTCCGATAAAACGGCATGGTGAAGCTGACGGCGGTGAGCCGTGTTGTTCGGGTTGAACCTCGGTGTGCGATTAGTACGAACGTGATTTCCGTCGAGTCTTCTGCTTTGAGCGGGAGATCATTCGCATTCCCACCAGCGCGAGCGCGAGCACCGCAATGGCGCCGAAGAACACACCGTTGTTCTCGCCGAACACGCCCTGTTCGGCGGTCCGGGTGAACTTGGTGCCCTCCGGCACGGTCGGGATCACACCGTCGGTCGGGTTCGCGGACGCGTCCGCGTTGTCGTTGTTGTCCCCCGTCGGTTCCGGTGCCCCGGACGCCGCCGTCGGGGGAGCGAGCGGCTGTGGGGACTCCAGGCCGGCGAAGTCGACGCGACCGGTCTCCTCGAGCACCTTCATGTGGTCGAAGACGGTGATCATCGCCTGCGTGGAGAGAATGCGGATGAGTTCGTTCTTGGTACCCGCCCGGATCTGCGCGGCGTAGGCGTAGACCTTGCCGTGCGCCGCGCGGAGCCGGTTGGCGAAGACGGCGTCGAACTCGTCACCGTTCGCCGCGTCCATCTCGGCCAGCCAGCCCTTTTGCTCGTCGGTCGCCTCGGTGGGCAACGTGTGGCCGAGCAGGACTCCCGCCCGGTTCACGACGTTGTCCAGCAGCGTGTGCCCCTCGATGAGGTGCTTGCAGGCTTCCTGGATCTTCGGCTGGTCCGGCCGCTTGGCCTTGCCCTTGTCTCCCGCGGGTTTCTCCCACAGCCCGGCCTGCTTGACCCGGTTCATGAAGTCCCGGTCGGCGGGGCCGAGCGGACCCCACTGGGTCTGCACGACCTCGTCGCCCGTCCCGGCACTACCCGGCGGCGGGGTCGAGATGGGGGTCGAGGGGGTGGAGGGCTGGCCGATCGCGCTCCCGGTGTTGAGCAGCACGGCCAGCGCACAGCCGACCAGCGCGACGAGGAGTCGCGCCGGCGTTGCCAAGTCCATGGGGAGTCGCACGATCGGGACTACGGCCAGGAAAGGGAGTGCGCCTCAGTTCGAGACCCCGGCGTTATCGAACCGTTATCCAACCCCGCGCAACCTCGGCTCACGCGCGCGACCTAAAGTCCTGAGCATGAGCAAGCGTTTTGTGGCGTTGGGGGACTCGTTCACCGAAGGGGTCGGTGACGAGGACGCTGGTCGTCCCAACGGCGTGCGTGGCTGGGCCGATCGCGTCGCCGACGTCCTGGGTGCCGCCGACCCGGAGTTCACCTACGCCAACCTCGCGGTGCGCGGCCGGTTGCTGCCGCAGGTGCTCGACGAGCAGCTCGAGCGCGCCCTCGACATGAAGCCCGATCTCGTCTCGCTCTACGCGGGCGGGAACGACCTCATGCGGCCCAAGGTGAACATCGACGCGTTGATGCGCCGCTACCGCGCCGCCGTGGCACGCACGGTGACGCAAGGCGCGCGCGTCATCCTTTTCACGGGTGTCGACGGCGTCGACGACCCGGTGTTCCGCAAGATGCGCGGTCGCGTGGCTATCTACAACGAGCACGTGCGCGCGATCGCTGCCGAGCACTCGTGCGTGCTCGTCGACATGTGGTCGATGCGGCAGCTGCGTGACCGTCGGATGTGGTCCCCGGACCGCCTGCACCTGAACGAGCTGGGGCACAACGAGGTCGCCATCTCGGTGCTCGACGCTCTCGGTGTCCCGCACTCGCTGGAGCGGACGGTGCTCGGCGCCGCTCCGCTGATCGACAGGAAGGTCAGGCGGGCGGAGGACTGGAAGTGGGCGCGCGAGCACGTCGTGCCGTGGGTGATGAGGCGGCTGCGCGGTGAGTCGTCCGGCGACGTGATCCGGCCGCGCCGGCCGGAGCTGCTGCCGCCGTCGTGAGTAGAACGTGTTCCTCGGCGAAGCCTGAACAAACGACGTAACTGCGCTTTGGTGACGGTGTTCGACGGTTTCCTTTGCAGATAGAACGTGTTCTAAAAATTGTGTCGGCCACCTGGGTGAATTCGCTGGTAGCAGGCCCGGACTGGATTGATGCAGTGCCCTAGCGTTCGTCCGCATGCATCGCAGGGTTGCGCTGATCGCGTTCGTGGTCTGCGCGTTGGTCGCGGGGTGCGGGAGCAGGCTCACCGACGAGCAACGCGCGGCACTCGCCGTGCCGCTGGGCGGCGGAGCGGGCACCCAGCAGGACACGGCGCAGGGTGAGGACGGCGCGGTGTCCGGCACCGACGGCACCGCGGAGCAACCCGGTGCCACCAACCCGCAGCAACCCAACCGGCAGCCGAACCCGCCCGGCAGCATCGCGGGCGGCTGCCAGGGCACGGGCGGTGCCACGGACAAGGGCGTCACCGCCGGCGAGATCACCATCGCCAACATCTCCGACATCAGCGGCCCGGTGCCCGGCCTCTTCCAGGCGGCGCAGCAGGGGACGAAGGCGTTCGTCGAGTACTTCAACGCCACCCAGGGCGCGATCTGCGGCCGCAAGCTCAAGCTCGTGTCGTTCGACTCGCGCACCGACAGCGGCGGCGACCAGCAGGCCACCTCCCAGGCGTGCGAGCAGGCGTTCGCGCTGGTCGGTTCGATGTCGGGCTTCGACCAGGGCGGTGGACCGGCCGCCACCGCGTGCGGCATCCCCGACCTGCGCGCCTCCACGGTCACGGTGCAGCGGCAGCGCACCCCGGTGAGCTTCGGCGTCGCGTCCAACGTCGTGAACCTGGTGTCGTCGGCGTACCCGGACCTGATCAAGTCGACCTTCCCGAACGCCGCCGGCGCCGCGTCGTTCCTCTACCTCAACGTCGACGCGAGCTCGCAGAACGCGCGCAGCATGCAGAAGGCGGCCGAGCAGCGCGGCTTGAAGTTCGTGTACACGCAGGCGATCGACATCGCCGACGTCAACTACGCGCCGTACGTCGCGAAGCTCAAGGAGACGGGCGCGAAGATCGTGTACTGGATGGGGTCGGCCCAGTACGCCGTGCGGTTGCAGCAGGCCATGCGGCAGCAGGGCTACACGCCGGAAGCGTTCATCACGGACCCGAGCGCGTACGACGCGCAGTACGTGCGGCAGGGCGGGGCGGCGGTCGACGGCACCGTCGTCTACACCAACGGCGGGATGTTCGAGGAGAACAACCCGCAGGTGGCGCTGTACAAGCAGTGGCTGGCGCGGGTGGCGCCCGGTGCGGCTCCCTCCTACTTCGGGATGTTCGCGTGGGCGGCGGCGCGGTTGTTCGTCCAGCTCGCCGCGAAGATCGGGCCGCAGCTGACCCGCAAGGCGATGCTCGACCAGGTCCGCGGGGTGCACGACTTCACCGCGGAGGGCATGGTCGCGCCGCAGGACGTCGGAGGTAAGCGCACGTCGGCGTGCATGTCCCTGATCAGGTTGAAGGGCGGGACGTGGTCGCGGCTCGCGCCCGCGTCCGGGTACTCGTGCGGTTCGCTGATCGACACGGGGGTGGGTGGATGACCGCCCTCCTCGCCTACACCGTTTTCGGCCTGGTCACGGGAGGCGCGTACGCCGTCGTCGCCGGCGGGCTCGTGCTGACCTACAGCACCTCCAAGGTGTTCAACGTCGGCCACGGCGCGATCGGCATGGTCATGGCGTTCCTCTACTGGGAGCTCGCCGAGAACCGCGGCCTGCCGCAGTGGCTCGCCCTGCTGATCGTCGTCGGCGGGTGCGCGCCGCTGTTCGGGCTGCTGGTCGAACGGTTCGTGATGCGCAGGCTCGCGGGCGCTCCGGTCGGCATCACGCTCGTCGCGGGTGTCGGTGTGCTGGTCGGGCTGATCGGCGCGGCGCAGGCGATCTGGCCGCCGCAGGCCCGGCCGGTGCGGCCGTTCCTCGACCAGTACGGCATCCACATCGGACAGTCGTTCGTCAGCGGGCACGACCTGGTCACGCTGCTGTGCGCGGTGCTCGTCGCGGGAGGGCTGTACGTCCTGTTGAACCGGACGCGGACCGGCCTCGCGATGCGGGCGTGCGTCGACGCGCCGGAGCTGGCCGCGTTGTACGGCACACGGCCCGACCGGTTGTCCGCGTTGAGCTGGGCCATCGGGTCGGCCTTGGCGGCGTTGGGCGGCATTCTGCTGACGCCGGTGGTGCAGCTCGACTACGTGACGATGACGTTGCTCGTGATCACCGCGTACACCGCGGCGCTGGTCGGACGGCTGCGCAGTCTGCCGTGGACGTTCGTGGGCGCGCTCGGGCTCGGCCTGGTGCAGTCCTACGCGGTGGCGTACCTGCCGTCCTCGCCGTTCTGGATCGCGTTCCGCGCGGCGATCCCGGCGTTGCTGTTGTTCGTCGTGCTGCTCGCGATGCCCCAGTCACCGCTGCGGATCGGTGGCGTGCGGGGATCGCGCGGGGTGGCGGTTCCGAGCGGTCTGGCCACCGGCGTCGGCGCCGCGATCTTCCTGGGAGTGGTCCTCGCGCTGGCGTTGCTCGTGGACGGCGTGGTGGCCGGGCAGCTCGCGCTGGGACTGGTGTTCGGAATCGTCCTGCTGTCGATGGTGCTGCTCACCGGGTACGGCGGGGTGGTGTCGCTCGGGCAGTTCACGTTCGTCGGCGTGGGCGCGGTGACGGTGGCACGGCTGGGAAGCTCCTCACCGCTCGCGTTGCTGGCGGGTGCGGCGGTCGCGGCCGCGATCGGTGCGTTGATCGCGTTGACGGTGTTGCGGGTGAGCGGGCTGTACCTGGCGTTGGCCACGCTCGGGTTCGCACAGCTGATGGACAAGCTCGTGCTGCAGTCGCCCATCGCCTTCGGGGTGCGCGGCAGCCTGCAGGTGCCGAAGCTGGTCGATTCCCCTGCCGGGCAGTTGCTGCTGGCCGCGGGGGTGTTCGCGGTGGTCGGGGCCGGTGTGCTGGCGGTGCGCCGTGGCCGGCTCGGGCGGCGCATGATCGCGGTCAAGGACAGTTCGGCGGCGTGCGCGACGCTCGGCGTGAACGTGCGTTGGATCCGGGTCTGGGTGTTCTCGCTGTCGGCGGCGATCGCGGGACTGGCCGGCGGGCTCTTCGCGCAGCTGCGGGAAACCGTGGCGGCGAGCGACTTCCAGCTGTTCAACAACCTGCCGCTGCTGCTGTTCGCGGTGATCGCCGGGGTGACGTCGGTGTCCGGCGCGGCGCTCGGCGGGCTGCTGCTGATGCTGCTCCCGGTGCTGCAGAGCGGTTTCCCCGCGTTCGCGGGGGCGGCGGTCGTGCTGCTCGGCGTCGCGGCGGCCGGGCTCGCGCGTGATCCCAACGGCCTGGTCAGCTGGTTCTTCCGAGCGTGGTCCTGGCGGCGCGCATGAGCACGTTGCGGGTGGAGGGCGTGACGGTCCGCTTCGGCGAGGTGACCGCCGTCAACGACGTGACGCTGTCGGCCTCGCCCGGTGTCACCGGGCTGATCGGGCCCAACGGCGCGGGCAAGACGACGTTGTTCGACGTGATCAGCGGGCTGCGCAAGCCGTCCGCCGGCCGCGTGCTCCTGGACGACGCCGACATCACGGCGAAGGGGCCGCACCAGAGGTCGAGGCTGGGTGTCGCGCGGACGTTCCAGCGGCTCGAGGTGTTCGGCTCGCTGACCGTGTGGGAGAACGTGGTGGTGGCGCTGGAAAGCCGTCGCCGGTCGTCCCGGCTGGCTTCCGAACTGCTGGACCGCGTCGGGATCGCGGAGTTCGCCGCGAACCAGGCCGACACCGTGCCGACGGGCGCCGCGCGGTTGCTGGAGCTGGCCCGCGCGCTGGCGACGGACCCTCAGCTGCTGCTGCTCGACGAGCCGTCGTCCGGACTCGACCGCGCCGAGACCGACGCGTTCGGCGAGCTGCTGCAACAGCTGAGTGCCGAAGGTCGTGCGGTCGTGCTGGTCGAGCACGACATGGACCTCGTCATGAACTACTGCGACCACGTGCACGTGCTGAACCTGGGGCGGCTCCTGACGTCCGGCACTCCCGCCGAGATCCGCTCGCACGAAGGCGTTCGGGAGGCGTACCTCGGATGATCGACCTGATGGACGTCCACGCCGGGTACGGCAGGATCGAGGTCCTGCGCGGGGTCACGCTGAACGTGCCGCGCGGCACCGTCACGGCGTTGCTCGGCCCGAACGGCGCGGGCAAGTCGACGCTGGTCAAAGTCCTCAGTGGACAGTTGCGCGCCTCCAGCGGGCACGTCCACCTGGGCGGGGTGCACGTCAACGACGCCGCTGCGGACGAGCTGGCCCGCGCGGGCCTGTGCACGATCCCGGAAGGCCGCGCGATCTTCCCGAACCTCACGGTCGCGGAGAACCTGAGACTGATGCGCGGCGACCCCGAGGTGGTCTACGAGCGGTTTCCGAAGCTGCGGGTGCGGCACAGGCAGCTCGCGGGCTCGATGTCCGGCGGTGAGCAGCAGATGCTCGCGTTCTCCCGCGCGTTGATCACCGACCCCGCGGTGCTGGTGATCGACGAGCTCTCCATGGGGCTCGCGCCGGTGATCGTCGCCGAGCTGTACGAGGTCGTGAAGGAACTGGCCGCGACCGGGGTCACGATGCTGATCGTCGAGCAGTTCGCGGAGACCGCGTCCGCCGTGGCCGACCAGGTCGTCGTGATGGCGCACGGCGAGATCGCCGCGGACGACGACCTCGCATCCGTCTACTTCGGAGGGACATCGTGAGGTACGCGCTCGTGGTGCTGCTGATCCTGCTGTCCCCGGCACCGGCCAGGGCAGCCGACATCGGCGGGTTCACGCTGTCGGCCCGCGCGGCGCCCGTGTCCGTCCTGCTGCACACCGACCTGATCCCGGTGCCCGCGGAACCGCAGGGCGAGGTGCACCTCTCGTACACCCAGACCGAACTCGGGTCCGGCCCGATCGGCAGGTCGCTCGCGAGCTCGCTGTGGCCGGGCGCGGCCGTCGGCACCGGCCTGCCGCAGCTGCTCGGCTTCGCGTATCCGGTGCAGGCCAACGCGTCGCATCCGGGCGGCCCCGCCGACGAGTCGAAGTCCGGCATGCGGGCGTCGGCGGGAGCCTCGAAGGCCGAGTCCTCGGCGGGCGCCAAGCAGGAGGTGCCGTTCCTGCTCACCGCGGACGGTCTCTCCTCGAACAGCGCGAGCTCAGTGTCGGGCACCGAAGCGCGCTCCACCGCCGTGACGTCCGCGCAAACGCTGTCGTTGCTCGCCGGCATGGTCGTGCTGTCGGGTGTCCGCTTCGAGTCGGTCGCCGTCAGCGACGGCAGCAAGGGCAGCGGCACCAGCACGTTCTCGGTCGCCGAGTTCACGGTGCTGGGCCAGAAGTTCCCGGTGAAATCGCCGGCGGCACCACCGGACGGCCTGCTGAAGGCGTTGGAACCACTGGGGATCACGCTGACGTGGCCCACGTCGTCGACGAAGCTCGAAGGCACGGCCGCCACCTCCAGGAGCACCGGGCTGACCCTGACCGTCGACGTGCTGGCGTTGCGCACCAAGCTCGGCCTCGGCGGAATCCTGGACGGCGTCGTGGCGCCGTTGCTGCCCAAGGAACTCGTGCCGCTGCTGAACCCGCTGCGCAAGATGGTGGTGATCGTCGGCGACACCGAGGCGGTCGCCAACGCGTCCGCCGCCGCGCCGTTGACGCCGCCTGATGCTCCCGCGCCGCAAGCACCTCTCGCGCCGCCGCCCGCCGCGGGCGCGGGGCAGTCCCCGCTGCCCGGCTCGCCGCCGGTGGCCGGGGTCGTGCCGCCCAAGACCGTGACACCGGTGGCGTCCGCCCGCGCGAAACCCCGCTCGTTGCTGGACTTCCCCGGCGTGCCGGCACTGCTGGTGCTCGCCGGGCTCGGGGTCGCCGCGGCCGGAGCGTTCGGCATGAAGTCGTTCGGGGCCTTCCTGCTCGGTGGCGCCCCTTGTCCCTCAGGACACCCGACCGGTGTCCCCGACCTGCGCAACGGGTGAAGCCATGACCATGCAGGACCGGCGCCGCGCCCGGATGCGCAGCGGGCTCGGGTTCATCGGCACGATGCTGATGACGGCGGGGATCGCGGCGATCCTCTTCGCGTGGTGGGGTGTCGCGCACACCGGGTACGTGTGGGAGCAGATCCCGTACGTGGTCTCGGGCGGGATTCTCGGGGTCGGGCTGATCGGGGTCGGCGGGTTCCTGTACTTCGGGTCTTGGCTGGTGAAGCTGCTGGAGGAGCAGCGGCAGACCACGTACGCGTTGCTTCAGCTGCTGGAGGAACGCGACGCGGAGCGGGTGAATCTGGGCTAGCGGAAAGAGGGAACGCTCCCACAACCCGTGGTCTGTTCACGCTCTTGAACGTGTGGTCCAGACCAGTTAGCGTGCTCGCCATCACGTTCCCCCTGCACGTGAATGGAGCACCATGAAGAGGTTCCGCTGGCAAATCCTCACCCTCGGTCTGGCGATCGCGACCGTGGTCGGAGGCGTTGTCGCCGCTCCAGCGAGCGGCGCGACGGGCGTGACGGCGACGTTCACCAAGACGTCGGAGTGGAGCAGCGGCTACGAGGCCAAGTACACGATCTCCAACGGCGGCTCGTCCGCGCTCACCTCGTGGACGGTCGAGTTCACCCTCCCGAGCGGACAGTCGATCGGGTCGCTCTGGGACGGCAGCCACACCGCGAGCGGGCAGAACATCACGGTCCGCAGCACCTGGAACGGCAACGTGCCGGTGGGCGGCTCGGCCAGCTTCGGCTTCACCGTGAGCGGTTCCGGTGGCAGCCCCTCCAACTGCAAGGTCAACGGCGGATCGTGCGACGGCACCGGGCAGCCCCCGACGACCACGACCACCACGACGACGACCACCACCTCGAACCCGCCGGTGCCCGGCACCGGACGCGGCGCGCCCTACCTGTACCTGGGCTGGGGCAACCCGCAGAGCGCCACGCAGGTCATGAGCTCGACCGGCGTCAAGTGGTTCACCCTCGCGTTCGTGCTGTCCGGCGGTGGGTGCACGCCGTCGTGGGACAGCCAGCGTCCGCTCACCGGTGGCGTCGACCAGCAGACGATCAACTCGATCCGCGCGGCCGGCGGTGACATCGTGCCGTCGTTCGGCGGCTGGAGCGGCAACAAGCTCGGGCCGAACTGCTCGACGCCGGAAGCGCTGGCCGGGGCGTACCAGCAGGTGATCAACGCCTACGGGCTCAAGGCGATCGACATCGACATCGAGAACTCCGACGAGTTCGAGAACACGACGGTCCAGGACCGGATCATCACCGCGTTGAAGATCGTCAAGCAGAACAACCCCGGCATCCAGACGATCGTCACGTTCGGCACCGGCACCACCGGCCCGAACTTCTACGGTGCCCGGCTGATCGACCAGTCGAAGGCGCTGGGCGCGAACATCGACATCTTCACGATCATGCCGTTCGACTTCGGCAGCTCCAACATCCGCACCGACACCATCGGCGCGGCCACGGGGCTGAAGAACAAGCTGAAGTCGACCTTCGGCTGGAGTGACGCCGAGGCGTTCAAGCACGTCGGCATCTCCGGCATGAACGGTCTGTCCGACCAGCGCGAGCTCACCACCGTGGACGACTGGACCGCGATCCGCGACTGGGCGAAGTCCAACGGCCTGGGGCGGCTCGCCTTCTGGTCGGTGAACCGCGACCGCGGCGGCTGCGACGGACAGGTCGCGGCCAACTGCTCGGGCATCCAGCAGGCCGATCTCGCGTTCACCCGCGTCACCGCCGGTTTCTGATCGACCACGAGCCGTCAGCGCCATTTATCGGTGGCGCTGACGGCTTAGCCTTGTGCCATGCGTCGACGACATTGATCTTCAACTGATCTTTCCCGGACCGCTACGGCGTGGGCGTGGTGCACGCACCTCGTGCCGATCTACGCGCTGTACGCGTTGCTCTTCGCCGACAGCGGGCTGTCGGACGCGTCGATCTCCGTGCTGCTCGCGATCTGGTCGGCCACGGCCGTCGTGTTCGAGGTGCCGTCCGGCGCGATCGCCGACCGGTTCTCGCGGCGGAGCTCGCTGGTCGCTTCCGGTGTGCTGCAGGCGTTCGCGTATGCCGCCTGGGTGCTCTTCCCGTCGTTCTGGGGCTTCGCGATCGGCTTCGTGCTGTGGGGTCTTGGCGGAACGCTCACCTCGGGTGCGTTCGAAGCCCTGCTCTACGACGGGTTGGCGGCCAACGGCGACGAAGCGGAGTACGGGCGGCTCAACGCCCGTGTCGACACCATCGAGCTGGTCTCGCAGGTTCCGGTGGCCGTGGTGGCCACGGTGCTGTTCTCGTTCGGCGGCTACCAGCTGGCCGGCTGGATCTCCGTCGCGATGTGCCTGCTGTCGTCGGTGATCGCGTTGCGGTTCCCGGAACCTCCGCGCGAATCCGCGGAGCACCAGAGCTACTTCGCGACCCTGCGGACGGGTCTGCGCGAGGCGGTGCCGATCAAACGCGCTGTGATCGCGGTGGCGCTGGTGTACGCGATCGACGCGTTCGAGGAGTACTTCACACTGCTGGCCAAGGACTGGGCCGTGCCGACGGTGTGGGTGCCGCTCGCGACGATCGGGGTGCCGTTGCTGGGGGCGGCCGGTGCGTCGCTCGGCGGGCGGTTGCCGTTCCGCGGCTGGGTGCTGTTCGCCTCGGGTGCCGTGCTGATCCTCGCCGCCGCGCTGGCGGTGCCGGTGGCGATCGTTCTGCTGGGACTGTTCTACGGGCTGTACCGGTTCGTGCTGGTGCAGATCGAGACGGAGCTGCAGCACCGGATCGAGTCCGAGGCCCGTGCCACGGTGACCTCGGTCGCCGCGATCGGCTCGGAGTTCGTGGCGTTCGCGCTCTACGGACTGTGGGTGCTCGGGTCCGCGTTCGCGGTCGGTGCGCTGATCCTGGTGGTGGCGTTCGTGGTCCGGCGTCAGTGAGCAGGTAGTGGACGTTGCGGGCCAGCCTCACGTTCCGTGCACTGTGGAGTCTCGCGAAGAGCGGCGGTCGGGCAAGGCTGAACACACGTCCGACAGCAGCTTTTCGACGTCCGCGGGGCTGCCGGCTTTCACGAGCAGGCGGTCGGGATCGAGCGCGAGCCCGTCGTCGAGACTGGTCGCGAGCACGCCGAGCCTCGGGTTCTCCGCCTGGTCGCGGTACCTGGCGACGTGGTCGGTCCGGTCGGCGAACACGAACAGGCCGTCGTCGTGTTCCGCCGCGAGATCGGCGATCTCGGGGGAGTGGCTGCAGGCGTGCCAGAGGTAGGGCCTGGTGGGCCACAACGCTCTGAGGGTCGCGTAGTTCTCGATGGTCAGCGGCAGGCCGTACTCGATCTCCTTGCCGAACCAGCCGAACACTCTCGCCGTGGTGCCGCGCCCGAGCACCAGATCGGTCCTGCCGGGGGCGAGCAGGTCGAGCGTCGCGTACTCGGCGGCGATCCGGCGCGGGTCGTTCGTGGTGATCAGCGTGGTGGCGGTGGACAGCCACAGGTGGGTCGTCCTCGCGGCGATGTGGGCCAGCAGCGTGGCGGGGGAGGACGAGTTGTAGGGCGGGTTGTGGTGCTCGCCGACCGCGAAGACGTCGAAGCCCGCGTGCTCGGCCGCCACCGCCAGGTCGACGATCTCCAGCGGTTCCAGGTCTCCCGCGGTGAACACGCCGATCTGCACGACGGTCAGTGTGCTCGTCTGAGCGCGAGCGTCCAGAGGCACCCCGCCGCGGCCAGCGCGCCGCCGGTGACGAGAGCGGCCGGGATGCTCGCGTTCGCGACCAGGCCGAGCAGGATCGGGCCGCCGCCGAGGCCGATGTCGATGAACGCGCTGGCGGTGCCGGACGCCGCGCCCCGCTGGTGTGGTGCGGCGGTGGCGAAGACGGCGGCGAAGAACGCCGGGGTGCTGAACGTGACGCCGATGCCCAGCACGACGCTGCCCGCGACGAGGGTGTGCGGCAGGGCGGTGAGGATCATGCCGAGCGCGATGACCGCCAGGGCGGCCGCGCCGAGGGTGAGCGGTGGCAGGCGGTCCGGGATCTTGGCGAACACCACCCTCGACACGACGACCGTGGCGCCGTAGAGGAACAGCGGCAGGCTGGTGTTCTCGAACCCCTCGTCCTGGGCTCTGAGTGCCGCGAACGCGAGAAAGCCGCCGATCGCCGCCAGCGACGTGCACAGCGCGATGCTCGGCGGAACGGCCGGGCGGTGGATCAGCTTGGTGTTCGTGGTGGTGGGTGTGCCGGTTTCGCCGATGAACACCGAGGCGACGGCGGCTGCCACGCAGAGGGCCCCGGCGGTGAGCCAGGCGGTGGGGAACGACCGCTGCGCGAGGACTTCGCCGAGCGGCGGGCCCGCGGCCAGGCCCAGGTAGAGGCCGAGCGAGTTGAGGCTGAGGGCCTCGCCGAGGCGGTCGGGCGGTGCGATGTCGACGAGGGCGGCGAACCCGGCCACGAAGAACGCGGCCTCGGCGACACCCAGCAGGAGTCTGAGCGCGATGATCATCGGGAGGCCGGTCGCCAGTGCGGTGAGGGCGAGGCTGAGTGCGGCCAGCGCGGCGCCGCCCACCAGGAGCGGTCTTCGTCCGATGCGGTCGGCCAGGCGACCCGCGAACGGGCGGAGCAGCAGCGCGGAGACGGCGAAGGCGCCGAACGCGAGGCCCGCCGCGGCTTCGGACTCGTGCAGCGGGCCCGTGACGTACAGGGGCAGTGCGTAGACCGCGATGCCGATCGCGGTGAAGTAGCCCAGGTCAGCGGCGGTGAGCAGGGCGAAGCGCGGGGTCAGCAGGCGCGCCATCGCACCAGGGTGCGCCCGGACCGCCGGTCTCGCCAGGCGACTGTCCAAAAGGGGTTGCGCCCGTCGTTAGGTTGATCGGCGACATGCGTTCACCCTCGACAATTCTGATCGCGGCCGTTCTCGTCGCCGCAAATGCTGTTCCCGCCCAGGCCGCGGGAACCACCGTCCGCACCGACACCGGATTCGTGTCGGGAACCGTCATCCACGCCCAGCGCAGCTTCCAGGGCATCCCGTTCGCCGCGCCGCCGGCCGGGCAGAACCGCTGGCGCGACCCGCAGCCCGTGCAGCCCTGGCAGGGCGTTCGCGACGCGACACGGCCAGGGCCCCGCTGCGCGCAGGACGCCGGGCTCGGCAGTCCGGCGAGCGACGCCGAGGACTGCCTGTACCTCAACGTCACCACACCGGCGGGTGCCGTCAACCGACCGGTCATGGTCTGGCTCCACGGCGGCAGCTTCACCAGCGGCGCCGGGTCGGACTACGGCGTGGACCAGTTGGTGCGCAACGGTTCTGTCGTCGTCACCGTCAACTACCGGCTCGGCGCGTTCGGGTACTTCGGGTTCCCCGGGCTGCCGGGCTCCGGCGCGTTCGGGCTGAAGGACCAGCAGCAGGCGCTGGAGTGGGTGCGGCGCAACATCAGGCAGTTCGGCGGCAACCCGCACAACGTCACGTTGTTCGGCGCGTCCGCGGGCGGCCTGTCGACGTGCGCGCAGCTGACCTCGCCGCGCACCAGGAACCTCTTCCACCGCGCGATCATCCAAAGTGGACCGTGCCAGCT
This sequence comes from Lentzea flava, assembly GCF_014648475.1. Lineage (GTDB taxonomy): Bacteria > Actinomycetota > Actinomycetes > Mycobacteriales > Pseudonocardiaceae > Lentzea > Lentzea flava. The sequence goes on from NZ_BMRE01000031.1 coordinate 34,966, forward strand.
CGGTCTGCCCGCGGGGGAGAACCAGGTCCAGCACGTCTGGGCGAGCCGCGCCGACGTCGAGCAGGCCGGGGCGAAGGCGCCGCACGGGTGCGCCGACGTGCAGTGTCTGCGGCAGCTGAGCGTGCAGCAGGTCAAGGCGTTGACACCGCTGTTCTCCTCTCCCGCCTACGGCACGGAGGCGTTGCCGGAGAACCCGATCATGGCGCTCAGGGAAGGCCGCTTCCACCACGTCCCGGTGCTCGCCGGCACCACGCGTGACGAGCTGACGGTGTTCGTGGCGATGTTCTACCCACCGCTCGACGCAGCAGGGTACGAGCAAGCTCTCACGCAGAGCTTCGGGGCCGCCAAGGCGAAGCAGATCCTCGGCGTCTACCCGCCGAAGGGCGGCGACGAGAGGAAACAGCTCTCGAACGTCCTCACCGCGATGACGTCGACGTGCACGACCGACGAGCTCAGGACCCTGACCGGGGCGTTCGGCTACGAGTTCGCCGAGCCCGAACCGCCGATGATCTTTCCGGGCATGCCGGAGTTCGACTACGGCGCGTACCACGGGTCGGAGCTGCCGTTCGTGCTGCGATACGGCGACGTCACGCTCAACGACGCGCAGCGGACGCTGTCGGACGAGATGGTGCGGGCGTGGACCCGGTTCGCGCAGACCGGACATCCCGGCTGGGCACGGCGCGACGTCCGGCTGTTCGCGAGCGAGCCGGTCGCACCGGCGGACCACCGGTGCGACCTCTGGGGCTCCTAGGTAATTTGGAGCTCCTGGAGGTGGTTGTTTGTTCCGGTTGCTGGAGACCGCCGTCCGCATCGAGCCCCTGGAGGGCGCCGGGCTCACCAACGTCCTGCACCTCGTGACGCTGGCGGACGGGCGCAAAGCCGTGCTGCGGCGACCGAAGGTGGCCCGCGACCTGCCGAAGTTCGTGGTGCCCGGCGCGCCCGCGATCCTCGCCCAGAACGCACGCGGCGACGTGCTCGTCGAGTACGTCGAGGGCAGGACGCTCGCCGAGGCGTTACCGGTGTCCGACGAGGTGTGGGCGCGGATCGGCAGGGCGTTCCGGGTGATCCACCAGATCGGCCTGCTGCACAACGACGTGAACCTCCACAACATCATCGTCGGTGAGCACACGGCCACGCTGATCGACTGGGACAACCCTGGCCAGGGCAACCCGCTCGACGAGCTCGCCGCGTTCGAGGAGCACCTCTACCTGCACGGAACCGCACTGCCGCAGGCGTTCTGGACCGGCTACGGCCACACGCCGGACCTGAACCTGCTGAGGACCCACCGCATCGCGGGCTGCATCGGCTGGCTCGCGAGCGAGGACTGGCAGGAGTGGGAGGACGACGGCACGTTGCCGGAGCGCAAGAAGGAGATGGTCCGGAACTGGCGGAAGCTGCTCGCGCGGTGGCTCGCCGACCAGTTCCGGACCGATTTCGTGGAAAGCGGGCTAGCGGCTGAGGTTGCGGTACTTCAGCACCGACAGCGGCCAGAAGATCGCCACGAACACGGCGGGCCACAGCACGGCCAGTAGCAGCGAGTGCTGCGCCGCCCACGAGTCGCCGCCGACGCCGGGGTTGCCGAACAGCTCCCGTGCGGCCGCGACCGTCGACGACAGCGGGTTCCACTCGGAGACGGCCCGCAGCCAGCCCGGCATCAGCTCCGGCGAGACGAACGTGTTCGCGAACATCGTCAGCGGGAACAGGAACATCCACGACGCCTGCGCCGCCTCCGGCTTGACCAGCAGGCCCAGGTAGATGCCGACCCACACCAGCGCGAACCGCAGCCAGAGGAACAGCGCGAACGCCGCCAGCGCATTGAGCAGTCCGTCGTGGAACGACCAGCCGATCACCAGGCCGCACAACGCGAGCACCAGCAGTTCGAGCGACGAGTTGACCAGGTCGGCGATGCTGCGCCCGGCCACCACCCCGGTCTGCGACATCGGCGAGGCGCGGAACCGGTCCGTCACGCCCCGGTCGGCGTCCATCGAGACCATCATCAGCGTGGTGCCGACGCCGAACGCGATGGTCTGGCCGAACATGCCCGGCAGCAGGAACTCGATGTAGTCACCGCCGCCGAAGACGTTCATCGCGCTGCCGAACACCAGCCCGAAGATCAGCACCGAGATGATCGGGTAGGCGAGGTTCGCGAACACCCTGACCGGTTCGCGCAGCCAGTGGATGAGGTCCCGCTTGGCGACCACCCACGAGTCGATCACGGCGTACCTCATGCGCGCACCTCCGCCCGGTGTCCGGTGATGGCCAGGAAGACCTCGTCCAAAGTGGGCCTGCGCAACGCGATGTCCTCCGCCTCGACACCCCGCGACGCCAGCCCCGACGTCACCCGCGTCAGCGCGGCCACCCGGTCGGTCACCGCCGCGCTAACCCGGAAGCCGTCCGGGTCCACCTCGGCGTCGTGCCCGAGCACCTCGCGCACGACCGGCAGTTCCTCGGACGTTCTGACCACGACCTCGATCCGGTCGCCGCCGAGCCTGGACTTGAGCTGGTCCGGCGTTCCCTGCGCGGCCACGCGGCCGGTGTCCAGCACGACGATCTGGTCCGCCAGCTGGTCGGCCTCGTCCAGGTACTGCGTGGTGAGCAGGACCGTGGTGCCCTCGGCGACGACCCGCTTCACCTCCCGCCAGACCTCGCCGCGGTTGCGCGGGTCGAGGCCCGTCGTCGGCTCGTCCAGGAACAGCACCGACGGCCGCATGATGAAGCTCGACGCCAGGTCCAGGCGCCGCCGCATGCCGCCCGAGTAGTGCTTGGCGCGCTTGTCCGCCGCGTCGGTGAGCCCGAACTGCTCCAGCAGCTCGTCCGCCCGCGCCTCGGCCTGGCGGCGCGAGAGGTGGTAGAGCCGCCCCCACATCACCAGGTTCTCCTTGCCGGTCAGCACGTCGTCGACGGTGGACTGCTGTCCGTTCAACGCAACCTGACTGCGCACCTGAGGCGCCTCGCGGGCCACGTCGAAGCCCGCCACCTCCGCGCGGCCGCCGTCCAGGCGCAGCAACGTGGCCAGGATGCGGACCGCCGTCGTCTTGCCGGCGCCGTTCGGGCCGAGCAGCCCGCACACCGTTCCCGCCGGCACGGCCAGGTCGAACCCGTCCAGCGCCGCCTTCTGGTCGAACCTCTTGCGCAGGCCTTCCGCGAACACCGCGTGCCCCACGACTTCACCCCCGTGTGTACAAAGTAAGCAGAGTGTACGTTGTACACGGCACTAGGATTCACACGCAAGGCAGCTGTGAACGAGGGGGCTGGGTGAAGCAGGACGACCGGAACCGCAGCGTGCGCCTGTTGTGGGAGCCGGACGCACAGGTGACGCGGGAGCCGAAAGCCGCCCTGAGCAGGGCGCGCGTGGTCGAGGCCGCCATCAAGGTCGCCGACGCCGAGGGCATCGGGGCGCTGACCATGCGCCGCGTCGCCGAGACCCTGGGCTTCACCACCATGTCGCTGTACCGGCACGTCCCCGGCAAGTCCGAGCTGCTCGACCTCATGGTCGACGCCGTGTGGGGCGAGACCGAGCACACGCCGAAGGGTCCGTGGCGCGCGGGCCTGGAGTTCTACGCGCGGCAGATGTGGTCGATGTACCGCGCTCACCCGTGGTTGCTGCAGCTCACCAACGCGCGGCGGATGCCGGGCCCGAACGCCATGACCCGCCAGGACGCGGCGTTCGCGGTGGTTTCCGAGCTGGGGCTGAAGCCGGAGGAGATCGTGGCCGTCGTGACGACGGTCGGCCAGTTCGTCGCCGGCGTCGGCAGGACGATGGCCGACCGGGTCCTCGCCGAACGGGAGACCGGGGTGAGCGAGGAGGACTGGTGGAACGACCGGGACGAGCTCTGGGAGCACTTCACCCCGGAACGGCTGCCGATGATGACGCACATCTGGACCACCGGCGGGTACGAACGGCCGTTGGACGAGTTCGAGTTCGGCCTTGCTCGGGTGCTGGACGGTCTCGAGGTGTTCATCTCCGCAGAGGATCGGCCGGTAGTTCGTCGAGAGACGTGCCTGTAGCCATACGAGACGACTTGAGCCGCCGATCGAGTGAAATGCCCAGCTCAGACAGCCCATGAACGGTAGTTGCGCGGTTACGTAATGCCATTGTTATGAGCGGACAGAATGAACTCGTTCGCGAGCTGAACCGACCACTCCTATCTCCGCGTTTTCCCGTATGACACCGTTTCGCCGCGGGGGTCGAATCGGGACGACGAGGAGGTCGTATGACAGCTGGCGCGCACGACGCGGTCACCCTTGGCTGCTACGCGCTCGGCGTTCTGGACGCGCACGAGAGTCTCGGCGTGGAGCAGCACCTGAAGGGCTGTCCGCCCTGCCGTGCGCAGGTCGCCGACTTCCACCGGATCCGCATGGTGCTCGACGAGGTGCCTCGCGAGGCGTTCCTGCACGAGCTCGAAGCCGACCTGCCCAAGCCGTCGGACCTGGTGCTGCAGCGTGCGCTGCGGCAGATCCGGCACGAGTCCGCCATTCCGCAGCCGCGGGTGGCGGCTCCGCAGCCGAGAGCCAGCCCGCCGGCGGTGGAGGAGCTTCCCGAACCGCAGCACGCCAAGTCCCGGCGCTGGCCGGGCTACCTCGCCGCCGCGGCAGTCGCCGCGGTGGTCGCGTTCGGGGGTGGTGCCGTGTTCATGCAGAACCAGTCACCTGGATCGAGCACGACGGCCACTCCCTACACGGGTGAGGCGACGGCAAGCGGGGGGATCAGGATGGTGGCGGAGATGACGCAGTCGTCGCAGGACCGCTACCTGGTCAAGGCCGAGGTCATCGGCCTGCCGGCCGCGCAGAAGTGCAAGCTGATCGTGGTCGGGGTGGACGGCTCGAAGACCGAGGCCGACTCCTGGATCTCGTCCGAGAAGGCGAAGGTCGAGGGCGCCAACAGGTCGGGCATGGTGAGTGTCCCGCCGGAGAAGGTGAAGTCGGTCGTGGTCGAGAACGCCGAGGGCAAGACGTTCGTGGCGGCGAACCTGCAGAAGAAGTAGGGGGCAGAACGGACAAAGGGGCCCGGATTCCACTGGAATCCGGGCCCCTTGCTTACATTGATGTAATTCAGACGGCCTGCAATGTGAGCCATGCTCCCACCACGATCACCATCGCGGCTGTGCCGACGGGCGCGTAATGAGATAGAGCGCGGGTGGCACGGCCGTCCAGGATTTTCTCGACGCGTTCCCTGGCTTTCACCAGCAGCAATCCCACGGCGGTGAGGGTCGCGGCCATGCCGAATCCGTAACCGAGGACCAGCAGGACACCGAACCACGTCCTGCCCAGCGCCATGGCCCCGAGGAGGACGACGAGCGCGGAGGGTGACGGAACCAGCCCGTTGGCCGCTCCCATGCCGATCAGGCTTGCCCGGCTGTACCCGTGACCGTGCCCGGTTTCGTGCCCATGTCCGTGCCCGTGGCCATGCCCATGACCGTGGCCATGCCCATGACCGTGGCCGTGCCCATGACCGTGGCCGTGACCGACGCCCGCGAGCGCGGGCTCCTTCGTCGTGGCCGAGCGCAGCAGCATCACGCCGATCACCGTGATCAGCACGCCGCTGACCAGTCCGAGCCAGCGCAGCACCTGCTCGCCCGCCAGCGCGGACGAAGCACTGATGACCAGGCCGAGCACCAGCACACCACCGGTGTGCGTGGCGGTCACCGAGGCGCCGACGACGAACGCGTCCCTCGGCCTGCCCTGACGACCGGCGAGGTACGCGGCGATGAGTGTCTTGCCGTGGCCGGGCAACGCCGCGTGCGACGCGCCGAGCACCAGCGACAGCAGCAGAGCCAGGAACCCCAGCCACGGCGTGAGCTCGTCGCTGCCCAGGATGTCGTTCAGGGCGGATGCCGTGACGCTCAACGACTGGACGGGGGAGCCGGAGGCCTGCTTCGGTTCGGAGCCGCTGCCCGGCTCGGCGGTGAACGTGACCGACCGGACGTCCATCGGGTTGCTGAGCAGGTCTTCCGGGTACGTGCGGAGCTCGTTGCTGATGCTCTCGGTCGGTACCGTCGAGCCGGTCAGCCTGATGCCCGTGCCTGCCGCGGTGATCTCGCGCCAGCCGACCCGGTCGACGTTCGACTCGTCGCGGAACTCCAGCCTGGCCGGGCGGCCGAGGTCGACCTTGGCGGTGAACTCGCAGACCAGCCTGGTCGTGCTGAGGTCGGCCTGGCCGGTCGGGTGTTCCTTGGTGGCGCCGGCGAGCGTCCAGGTGATCTGCCGGCCGTCCACTGTGGATCGATCGGTCCTGGAGACCTCGTCGCACCACTGCTTCGCGTCCCGCGTCTTCAGGTTCTCCTGCAACGTCGGGATCTCCGCCACGTCGACCACGGATCTGAGGTCGACGCGGTCCGGGTGCAGGTGCAGGCCGTGGTAGTGGTTGACGCTGAAGTTGCCCAGCGGGTGCGCGGACGCCTCGCCGTTGAGGAAGAAGATGCCCGCCAGCAGCAGGGCGACGACCAGGACGGGCCGCACGACCCAGCCCGACAGGCTCACCGGCCGCCTCGCAGCTCGGCGAGCTTGCGACCCGCCTTCAGCGCGTGCAGCGGGGAGAAGTTCGCGTTCAGCCGCAACGCCTGCACCAGCGCCTCCTGCGCCTCGGCGACCCTGCCGAGCGCGGCGAGGATCATGCCGCGGTGGTAGGAGAACGTGGCGTTCTGCCAGCCCAGCGCGTTGGCCTTGTCCGAGTACTCCAGCGCTTCGGCGTCGCGGCCGTTCATGTGCAGCGCCCACGCCATCGCGTCGGCCACGAACACGCTCTGCCTGCGGCTCCACTCGGCCTCCGCCCGGCGCAGGGCCTGCATGCCGTCACCCCGGTCGGCGGCCACGAGTGCCGCGGCGAGGTCGTCGGAGGCGCCCTGCGACTCCATCAGCCGTTGCTGCTCGGACAGCACGTCGTACTGCCTGGCTGCTTCCTCGGTCCTGCCGTTGGCCTCCAGCAGCTCCGCGTACTCCTGCAGGTACTGGGGCAGCGGCGCGCGGGCCACGAGCCTGCGGTAGGAGTCGAGCGCCACCGGGGCGTCACCCCGTGCCGCCGCGACCTTCGCCATTCCCTGAGTGAGAGTCATGTCGTCTCCTCTCGCCGCCAGTCCCTGCTCGTAGTGCTGCGCGGCTTCGTCGAGCCGGTTGTGGTCGAACGCGAGTTCGCCCAGCCGGTAGCGGCAGAACGCGATTTCCTCGGGGGTCGTGGCAGCGGTCAGCGCGCGCGTCATCGCGTCGCGCGCGCCGTTGACGTCGCCGTGGAGCTCGAGGTGGAAGGAAGCGCGGGCGAACGATGCCGTGCTGGGCTTGAGGTCCAGCATCTTCTGCACCGCGTCCTGGGCGCCCGCGTCGTCGCCGAGCTGCGTCAACGCGTCGGCCAGCACGCCGTACGCCTCCGCGGAGGAGGGCAGGGCGGCGAGTGCCTTCAAAGCCCAGTCACGGGCGGTGTGGAAGTCGTGGCGGGCATTGGCCAGCGTGCCCATGCCGATGGCGGCGAGGCCCGTGTCGCCCGCGTTCTTCAGCGCGCCCTCGGCCTTCGCGTAGTACGCGGGATCGGCCGTGACGCGCGCCAGCTCCACATAGGACGCACCGAGCTGGGCCCAGGACGCCTTGTCCTCCGGCAGGGTGTGCAGCCGCTGCTGCAGCTGGTGCACCACGCGGTGCATCCGGTTCTGCTGCGCCACGGCCGGAACAGGTTGCTCGCCTCCGGCCCTGCTGTCGGCAGGACCGGAGGCGGCGAGGTGGACAAGCGCCGCGGTGGCCAGGAGACCCACCGCGACCGCTTGCCTCATTTGGTACTTCACTTCGAGTGCGACCCGTACTTGCGGATCTGCTGCTGACGCTTGCGCCACAACCAGAAGCCCGCACCGAACACGAACGCCGAACCCACCGCGGTGGTCATCGCCATCGGGTCCAGGCTGCCGATCTTGCCGACCGGGTTGACCGCGACGTTCGCCGTGGTGCCGGACGCGTTGACCGCGGTGCCGTTGCGGGGCAGTGCCACGTACGGGAAGTTCGCCTCGAACGGCTGGTCGTTCGCGTCGACCTTGTCACCTGTGGCGAGCGCCTCGACGATCTTGCCGGACGCCGCGGCACCCTCCACCGCCTGCACGGCGATGTCGACCACGTCGTCGGCGAGCCGGCGGCCGTTCGGGAAGCCCTGGGTGTCACCGGCGAGCAGGCCGAGACGGTTCGGGTTGGGGTTCGGGTCGATCATCAGGTTCAGCCGCAGCATCTCCGCCGGGCGGAACCGCCGCTGGTCGACGTCGGCGTTGTTGACCTGCGAGTTCAGGTCGGCGTTGATCTGGCCGCCCAGCTTCTTCGTGACACCGGTCAGGAAGATCTCGGCCAGGTCGTCGCGCTGGCCCTTCGGCGCCGGGATCTTGTAGATGGCCTCGATCAGCTTCGGCAGCTCCGGGTTCACCACCCGGTCGACGAGCTCCTTCACGCCGGCGTCCTGGTCGGGGCGCAGGCCGTTGAACGCGTCCTTGAGACCTGCCGGGGCCACGACCTCGTTCACCAGCGGGTTGCCCAGGCGGGAGACCTGCACGAAGTCGCCCTGCGGCTCCGCCTTGCCCGGCGAGAGCTTCAGGCTGCGGCGCTGCGTGGTGCTCCAGATGCCGATGTTCGGGTTGCGGTGCACGTCGTTGCGCAACGCCAGCGCGTGCTTGGGCAGCTGGATCGCGATGGTGTTGACGTTGTAGCCGCGCAGCGTGTCCTGGCCGACCTCGCTCAGGTTGCCGCCGTAGAGCAGGTCGAACACCCGCAGGTCCGCGAAGAACGCGTCCTCGGACGGGCCGACGTAGACCTTGCCGCCACCTGGGATCTGCACGACCGCCTGGTCCCGCAGCTTCCTGAAGTCCGGCATCGACGCGGGCCCGTTGGGCGACGGCGCGACCGGGGCGTTGTTGACCAGCTTGACCTTCTGGCCGTTCTGGTAGATCGCCTCCAGGTCGTAGCGCTGGCGGAACAACAGGTTCTCGTCGTCCAGCGAGTCCACGACACCGTTGGTGTAGAGGAACGTGTTGTTCTTGCGCCGGTCGTCGTTGCGGAACTGCCAGCGCAGGATGACGTCAGGCTTCGCGTCGCCGTCGTTGTCGACGTTGAAGTCGTACTGCGCGTCCTCGGCCCACGGGAAGAAGTTGGGGCCGCCGTTGGGTTCCTGGAACCCGGACCAGTTGCCGACCAGCGTCACGGTGTCCTTGTGGTCAGGACTGACGAACGCGTAGAGGTCCGTGTTGTCCACGGCCGGATCGCCCGCGATGAGCGGAGCCTCGCGGTGTGACGAGGCGGTGGCGTTCGTACCGCCGAACATGGCCGCGTTGAGCAGTGTGGCGGCCACCAGCGCGGCCGCAGCCACCTGGCCGCGCCGACCGCTGAGGACGTGCGGTGATGACATTTCCGGATCTGCCTTTCGGTTTCTTGGACTCAGGCGCTGTGCATCAACAGCGACGGTTCGCTGGAGTGGCTTGGTTGTTCTGTCGTCCACCTCGCTTGGGTGAAGTCGCGGATGCCCTCGACCAGCCGGTCGACGTCCCGCTCGGGCCGCACCACCAGGCGCGCGAAGCGGCTGCTCATGCCGAGCTTGTTGCCGCACTCGCGGATGAAGACCTGGTGCCGGGACAGCAGGTGGTCGCGCAGCTCGCGGCCGTCCGTGCCGCCGCCGAGCTTGACCAGCAGGAAGTTGGCCTGCGACGAGTACACGGTCAGATCCGGGATGCGCGAGAGCTCCATGCCCATGCGGTAGCGGTCGCGGCTGAGCAGTCGCAGGCTCTCCGCGTACTCCGCCTCGTGCTCGGCCAGCATGAACACGACGGTTTCCGCGAGAGAGTTGAGATTCCACTTCGGCAGTGCCTGCCGCATCTTCCCGGCGAGACCGGGGTTCGCGACCAGGTAGCCGAACCGGATGCCGTGCAGGCCGAAGTTCTTGCCGAGGCTCTTCAGCACGACCACGTTGGGCCGGATGGACGCCTCTGCCGCGACCGACGGGTTGCGCTCGACCTCGACGAAGTCGATGAACGACTCGTCGATCACGACCAGGTCCAGGTCGGAGAGCTCGTCCATGAACCGGACGATCTCCCGGCGCGGCAGGTAGCCGCCGTCGGGGTTGTTCGGATTGCAGATCACGGCCGTGCGCGATCCGCGGGTGCGGATGAACTTGATGTACTCGTCGACGTCGAGCTCGAAGTTGTTGCTCTCCTGGAGCAGGAACATGTCGACGCGCTTGTTGCTCTCCATCGGCTGGTCGGTCCACCTGCCGAAAGTGGGGATCGGGATGGCGACGCTCTCGTGGATCCACAGGTGGTCCATCCACGTGATGAGCTCGGTCGATCCGTTCGACATGGCGATCGTGGCCGGGTTGAGCCCGAGCACGTTCGAGAGCTGCTGCGCGATCTTGGACGAGTCGCTGGGGTAGAACTTGAGGACCGATTCGAGGTTCTTCGAGAGCTCCTCGAACATCTCAGGGGTCGGGAAGTACGGGTTGCACGGGATGCAGAAGTCGACGAGTTCCCCGGCACCGGTCCGCGTCAGCTCGAAGTAGGACGGGCTGTGCGCGGTCTGCTGGAAAAGACCCGCCGAGTCCACACCATGGCGCACGCGATCACTCCGTCCCCTCGGTCCGTTGTTGACAACGGGGCATACGTGCCGGTGTTCGTCACGGTTCACGGGTCAATTTCGGGAAGGTCTCGACGAGGTCACGCGCGCAACCTCGGGCTCGTCCGCCCGTCGCCGCACCCCGACTGTCCACAAAGGATTCTTTGGGCGGGACGGCCCCTCCGCAGGTCCCGGCCGGTCGTTCACGGTCGAACGGCACCGCGGGGTGCCCGGACACGTGAATTCGCCCTCAACACCTGTTTTCGGACGCTGCCGCTGGTCAGCGGGGGTGTGAAGGTCGAATGGGCGATTCGAGACGGCCGCCACAGCGGCGTCCTGCAAATAATTGTCGGTGCGGCCGGATACCCTGCAGGCAGTCCGCACACAACCAGGGAGAAAGACCCGTGACCGCAGAGACCCTGTACGGGGCCGACGACCTGACGCATCTCGAGGGTCTCGAGGCCGTCCGCAAGCGGCCAGGCATGTACATCGGGTCGACCGACAGCCGGGGCATCAACCACCTCTTCAGCGAGATCGTCGACAACTCCACCGACGAGGGCGTGGCCGGCCACGCCTCGAAGATCGTGGTCACGCTGCACGCCGACGGCAGCGTCCAGGTCGACGACGACGGCAGGGGCATCCCGACCGACGTGCACGCGAAGTCCGGTCTGTCCGGTGTGGAGCTCGTCCTCACCAAACTGCACGCCGGCGGCAAGTTCGGCGGCTCCGGCTACAAGACCTCCGGCGGCCTGCACGGCGTCGGCGCCTCGGCCGTGAACGCGCTCTCCCACCGTTTCGACGTCACAGTGCGGCGTGGCGGCAAGGTGCACGAGATGTCGTTCGCCCACGGCGTGCCCGGCGTCTTCGACGGCCCCGGCCCGAAGGCGAAGTTCACCCGCCAGGGCGGCTTGAACGTCGTCGGCAAGATGAAGCGCAACGAGTCGACCGGCACCTCGATCCGCTACTGGTACGACGCCCGCTACTTCGAGAACGGCGCGTCCCTGGACGTCGAAGCCGTCCGCATGAAGTTGCGCAACACGGCGTTCCTCGTGCCCGGCGTCACGTACGTGCTGCGGACGGCCCTGGAAGACACGATCTCCGAAGAGGTCTTCCACTACCCCAACGGCCTGACCGACATGGTCGAGTTCCTGGCGCCCTCTGGCGACCGCGCCGTCTCGGGCACCCTCGTGATCACCGGCTCCGGCACCTACTTCGAGAACGCCGCCGACGAGAACGGCGTGATGCGGTCCAAAGTGGAGCGTCAGGCCGAGGTCGAGGTGGCCCTCCGCTGGGGCACCGGCTACGAGCGCACCGTCGAGTGCTTCACCAACACCATCCGCAACATGCACGGCGGCACCCACCGCCGCGGCTTCGACCGCGCGGTGCTGAAGGCGATCCAGGACGCGATCTCCAAGACGCGAGGGCTGCTGAAGCCCAAGGAGGAGATGCCGACCCTGGACGACGTGCTCGAAGGCATGACGGCCGTCATCCACGTCCGCATCCCGGAGCCGCAGTTCACCTCGCAGACCAAGGACGAGCTGTCCACCGCGGGCATCACCAAGGTTCTGCAGGGCATCGTCGACCAGCAGATCCGAGCCTGGACCGAGGACCGCAAGACCAAGGTCGAGGCCAAGACCGTGCTGCAGAAGGTCGTCGACGCCTCCCGCGTCCGGCTGACGCAGAAGCAGCAGAAGGACGCGGCGCGGCGGAAGACGGCACTGGAAGGCGCGGCGATGCCCGCCAAGCTGGTCGACTGCCGGACCACCGGTGTTTCGCGCAGCGAGCTGTTTCTCGTGGAAGGCGACAGCGCATTGGGCTCGGCCAGAATGGCGCGCGTCTCCGAGTACCAGGCGCTGCTTCCCTTGCGCGGCAAGATCTTGAACGTCCAGAAGGCCTCGCTCGCCGACACACTGCGCAACGCCGAGATCGCTTCCATCGTCCAGGTCCTGGGCGCCGGCACGGGCCGCACGTTCGACATCTCGCAGATGCGGTACGGCCGCGTCATCCTGATGGCCGACGCGGACGTCGACGGCAGCCACATCCGGACGTTGCTGATCACGTTGTTCGCCAAGTACATGCGCCCGGTGATCGAGGACGGCCGGCTCTACGCCGCGATGCCCCCGTTGCACAAGGTGATGACGAGGGGTCGCAACCCCGAGACGCACTTCACCTTCACCCAGCGCGAGATGGAGCAGAAGGTCGCGCAGCTGGAGAAGGCGGGCAAGCAGGTCGTCACGCCGGTGCCGCGGTTCAAGGGTCTGGGCGAGATGGACGCGGACGAGTTGTGGGAGACCACGATGAACCCGGCGACCCGCAGCGTCCGGCGCATCACCATGGACGACGCCGAAGCGGCGGAAGAGGCGCTGGAACTGCTGATGGGTGAGAAGGTCGAGCCGCGCCGCAACTGGCTCGTCGAGTCCGCCGCACGGGTCGACCAGTCGGCCATCGACCTCTGAGACAGAAAGAGCAACGACAGTGGCACGCCGCAAGGGACCCACGACCAAGGTCGACCCCGCCGCGTTCGACCGGGCCGGCGCGAAGGTTCTCGACAACTCGCTGAAGACGGAGATCGAGGATTCGTACCTGGAGTACGCGTACTCGGTCATCCACTCGCGGGCACTGCCGGACGCGCGGGACGGCCTCAAGCCGGTGCACCGCCGCATCCTGTTCTCGATGCAGGAGAACGGTCAGCGCCCCAACACCCCGTACGTGAAGTCGTCCCGCGTGGTCGGTGACTGCTTCGTACGGGGCGCTCTGGTGTCGACACCGGAGGGGCTGAGGCCGATCGAACAGATCGAGGTCGGTGATCTCGTGCTCGACGGCGGCGGTACGCCGGTGCGGGTGAGCGAGGTCTACGAGAACCCTGTTTCCGATCTCGTGCGGATCACCTGGTCGAACGGTCGCACGATGCTCGTCACCCCCGGGCAGCGTTTCCGGACCGTCGAGTCCGACCTGTCGATCGGCTGGACCGCGGCGACGGACCTGGCCGGTCGGCAGACGATCGGGTACGGCGCTGCCCGGCAGGCAGGTCTTGCGTCGGACGCCGGTGACGTCACCGCGTATGTCCAAGGGCTCATCGTCGCCGAGGGATTCGCCGTCGATCGGAAGCGTGCCGCCGACGGGCGAGTGCGCATTCACATGTGCGATGCCGAGCCGCTCGACGTCGCACACGGTTGGGCGATCCTCAACGGCGTCAACGTCACGCGTGGCAAGCGTGTCGCGAAGAACCCGAAGCACAAGGATCAGCACATCCTCACCTTCGCGCGCCATGAGACGTTGCTGGAGGCCGGAACGCCGCTCAGCGACCAGAAGGTCGTGCCGCCGAGCGTGCTGGCTGACCGGTCCGCGTGGGCCCCGTTCATCGCGGGCTTCTTCGACGGCGACGGTTACGTGCGCAAGCAGAACCGCGAGATCGTGCTGGTCAGCACGAGCCAGAGGTTGATCGGGCAGCTGCACGGCATGCTCGCGGACGCCGGCATCCACGGGCACCACTGGTCGCGGGCCAGCACGACCGGTCACAAGACACTGCTGGGGCTTTCGGTCTCCGGGCGTGACGCTGCGGCTCTGGCTCTGGCGTTGCTGCCCTGGACGAAGATCGGCCACAAGCAGGACGGCCTGCGTCAGGTTCTGTCCATCGGCTATCGCTACGGCGGCAAGCAGGGCAACGACCGGCTGCCGTGCGCACCGGTGATGGCGGAGTTCTCCGCTGCTCACCGGGGAGGTGGCTGGTTCCGCGACACCGAAGGCGTGGCGTTCCGGGCGTCGTTGGGCCCGGATGTCCGCTATGGCAAGGACCGCCACGGCAAGGAGCTCGCCGAGCGCTTTTTCCAACTCGGGCGCGCGCATGAGGACGGTTGGATCGAGAAGCTGCGCCGAATCGGCTCCCCGCTGGCCGCACACCTGGAAGCGTTGTCGGGCTTCAGCTTCCTCGAAGTGACGTCGGTTGAACGGGTCGCGCCCGACACGACCTACGACATCCAGGTCGCGACCGAGGAACACGCGTTCGTGGTCGACGGCCAGGTCGTGCACAACTGCATGGGCAAGTACCACCCGCACGGTGACACGGCGATCTACGACGCGTTGGTCCGCCTCGCGCAGGACTTCAGCCTCAACGAGCCGCTCATCGACGGTCACGGCAACTTCGGTTCCCCTGACGACGGCCCGGCGGCGAGCCGGTACACCGAGTGCCGCATGTCCCCGGTCGCCATGCAGCTGGTCAGCGAGCTGAACGAGGAGACGGTCGACTTCCGGCCGAACTACGACGGCTCGCTCGAAGAGCCGTCGGTGCTCCCCGCGGCGTTTCCGAACCTGCTGGTCAACGGCACGTCGGGCATCGCGGTCGGCATGGCGACGAACATGATCCCGCACAACCTGCGCGAGGTGATCGGGGCGGCGCGGTGGCTGATCACGCACCCCAACGCCGGCCTGGACAAGCTCATGGAGTTCGTGCCCGGCCCGGACCTGCCGACCGGCGGCATCCTGCTGGGCCTCGACGAGGTCAGGAAGGCCTACGAGACCGGCCGCGGCGTGGTCCGGATGCGGGCGAAGGTCGAGATCGGCCCGCTGGAGGGCAGCAGGGGACGTCAGGCCATCACGGTCACCGAGCTGCCGTACGGCGTGGGGGCCGAGCGGATCGTCGAGAAGATCACCGACGAGGTCAACAAGTCCAAGCGGCTCACCGGCATCGCCGACGTCAAGGACCTCACCGACCGCGAGAACGGCATCCGGCTCGTCATCGAGTGCAAGGTCGGGGTGAACCCGCAGGCGTTGCTCGCGGACCTCTACCGGCTCACGCCGATGGAGCAGTCGTTCGGCATCAACAACCTGGTGCTGGTGGACGGGCAGCCGCAGACGCTCGGCCTCAAGGAGTTGCTGGAGGTCTTCCTCAAGCACCGGTACGAGGTCGTCACGCGGCGCACGAAGTTCCGCCGCCGCAAGCGCGAGGAGCGGTTGCACCTGGTCGAGGGTCTGCTCAAGGCCCTGCTCGACATCGACAAGGTCATCAAGCTGATCCGGGGCAGTGAGAACGCCGCTGCCGCCAAGGACGGCCTGATGAAGCAGTTCAAGCTGTCGGAGATCCAGGCCTCCTACATCCTCGACACGCCGCTGCGCCGTCTCACCAAGTACGACAAGCTCGAGCTCGAGAACGAGCAGGACAAGCTGAACAAGGAGATCGCGGAGCTGACCGCGATCCTCGAGGACGAGGACGTGCTGAAGAAGCTCGTCTCGACCGAGCTCGCGAACGTCGCCAAGGAGCTGGGTGGCGACCGCAGGACCAGCCTCATCGACGGTGACCTCAAGGAGGTGCTGGCGGCGTCCAAGCCCGCCGGTCCGCTGGAGGTCGCGGACGACCCGTGCCAGGTCATCCTCAGCGCCACCGGGCTGGTCGCGCGCACCGCGGCCGAGTCGGAGGAGGTGTCGGAGGGCAAGCGCCGGGCCGGTCGGGTGAAGCACGACGCGGTCGCGGCGGTGGTCCACTCGACCGCGCGCGGCCAGGTCGTGCTCATCACGAACCTCGGGCGGGCGTTCAAGACCGACGTGTTGCCGTTGCCGGTGCTGCCGGAGCAGAGCGGAACGGTCAGCCTTCGCGGTGGTATGGCGGCGAGTGAGCTGGTGCCGCTGGAGAAGGGCGAGAAGGTCGTCGGCATCGCGCCGCTCGACCCGAAGGACTCGCCGGGTCTCGCACTGGGCACGCGACAGGGCACCGTGAAGGTGTGCGCGCCGGAGTGGCCGGTGCGGTCGGACGAGTTCGAGGTCATCACGCTCAAGGACGGCGACGAGATCGTCGGCGCCACGTGGCTCACGGACGGCACCGAGACGCTCGCGTTCATCAGCAGCGACTCGTCGTTGCTGCGCTACGACGCGAAGCTGGTGCGGCCGCAGGGTCTCAAGGGCGGTGGCATGGCGGGCATCAACCTGTCCGGCGACGCGCACGTGGTGTTCTTCGGGGCGATTCGCACGGACGACGACGAGCACGGCGAGCCGATGGTCGTCACCTCCTCGGGGCAGAGCGTCAAGGTCACCCCGTTCAGCGAGTACCCGGCGAAGGGCCGCGCCACGGGTGGTGTGCGGTCGCAGCGGTTCCTCAAGGGCGAGTCGCACCTGGTGCTGGCGTGGATCGGCAGCAGGCCCGCGGGCGCGGACGACAAGGGCTCGCCGGTCGAGCTGCCCGACGTCGACCACCGGCGCGACGGCTCCGGTCACGCGCATCCCGGTCCGGACGTCATCGGGCACTTGATCGAGCGGGACTAGTTCGCGGGTTCGAGACCGGCGAGGGTGAGGCGTTGACAGCCTTCCTCGCCGGTCGGCCCTGTCGACCAGCGGTAGGCGTCTCGGCACGCGGCGTCTCCGAATGGCTGAACTTGGCTGATATCAGGGGCAAGCCCGCGGTCCAGCGCGATGATCGAGAGCGTGTCTGATTCTTCCGCACGGAGGTCCGCATCATCGCTGGTGTCGCCTCCGCACACGTCGCGGCCGTTGTTGCCGAAGTGGATCGTGCCGGCGGTTGCGGTGGTCGTGCTCGCCGCGGCAGGAGTGGCGGGATGGCTGTTGTGGCACTGGGTCGACACATTGGCCTTGGCTGATCCGGAGAAGAAGGCCACCGCACAGTTGGACGTGGTGAAGATCGCCGCGTCGATCGTGGTGGCTGGGGGTGGTCTGTTCGCGTTGTATTTGGCGGTGCGGCGGCAGCGAACACAGGAATTGGAGCTGGAAGCTCGCCACGCCGAACTCCGCCACCGGCAGTCCGAGCTGGATCAGCGTGATCGGATCCAGGCTCACACCGAGCAAGTCGCAGAGACCAATCGCCTGCATGCCGAACGCGTCGCGACCAACACGGAGTGGGACGCCGCCGCGCGTCGCGTGACCGAGCTCTACAGCACGTCGGTCGGGCAGCTCGGCTCAGACCGCGCAGCCGTCCGGTTGGGCGGAATGTATGCCCTGGAACGCCTCGCCCAAGACAACCCTCACCAGCGGCAGACGGTGGTCAACGTGCTGTGCGCCTACCTCCGCATGCCTTACTCCGCGCCCGGTGACAGGCCGGCGCTTCGGCGAATCGGAGGGCTCCGAGCCCCGTTCAAATCCTCGCCACGCGGTTTCTCGGCGATCGCGCCGGCCTCGACACCGCGTCCAGGAGCCGACGAGGAGCTTCAAGAGCGGGAGGTACGGCTCACGGCTCAACGTCTGCTCGCAACCCATCTGATTCCCCAGGTCGTGAACAACGGTTCGACCTGGTCATTGGCCACGTTCTGGCCGGACATCGACCTCGACCTCTCCGGCGCCACCCTCATCGATTTCGTCCTGAGCGGTTGTGCGGTCCGGACCTTCCAAGCTGATCGCGCTCGGTTCATCGGACCCACCAGCTTCGCTGGAACCGCGTTCGCCGGCTTTGTGACGTTTCCCGGTGCGACGTTCACCGGACCCGTCGACTTCGAGGGCGCAACATTCGCAGGCCCCGCCCATTTCGACGGGGTGACCTTCGGCGCCAACGCTCCCGCGACCTTCAACCGGGACTACCGCTTTCATCCCTTCGACGTCGGTTTCCGGAACGCGAGGTTCACTGCGGAGGCCACCTTCAGCAACGCAACGTTCACTGGGGCCACCAGCTTTGAGAACGTGGTTTTCGCGGGGATTCCGAAGTTCTTCGGAGCGAGGTTCAGCTGGACGACCACGTTCAGTGGAGCGAGGTTCGAGGGAGCGGTCTTCGCGCGCTCGAGCTTCGCCGGGCACGCCGGGTTTGAACGGGCCACGTTCGAGGGCGTGACCAGCTTCGACAGCGCGAGGTTCTCCGGCGAAACCCGGTTCGATGAGACCAGGTTCGCGGTGACGACGTGGTTCCGGGATGCGACGTTCGACCGCGAACCGTGGTTCGACGGTGCGCTGGCCAAGTGGTCCGAACGAACGTGGGGACGGCCTTCGACGTGGCCGCCGGGTTGGCGTCTCTCAGACGAGCCCGTCGCCGTCGAGGGGTCAGATGGTTCCTGGCGTGCCCTCGAGCGGATCGAACGTGACGAACCGGTGGACCATGATCGGCTCGCCCGAGCCGGGGAAGATGCAGGGTCTTGAGCTGATGTCAGCAGTGCCGGTTGCGTTCTTCGAGGCAGACGCCAAATGCGGGCGGCTTGCACATGTTGTCAGTTAGGACGCGATCGTGAGCTGCCGGCGCATCCGGCCGAAGAGCTTGGCGTTGTTCATGGCGAGGACGCCGACGAGGGTGCCGGACCTTTGCGGACCTGCTGCACGGAGTGGAGCCCGGCCAGCGAGGCGCCTGTCACGACGACGGTTCTCATGCGACGGCCTCGTGGCTGGTGTCGACGTAGATCATGCCGTCCCGCACCACGACCGGGTACGTGCGGACGGGCTTCTTGGCGGGCAGGCACGTCGGCATGCCGGTGCGGAGGTCGAAGCTCGCGGCGTGCAGCGGGCATTCGACGAAGCAGCCCTCCAGCCAGCCCTCGGACAGGGAGCGTCCTGGTGGCTGCAGGTGTCGTCGATGGCGTAGAGGCTCGCCGCTGTTTCAGGGCTGTGACCACGCGGAACTCGGCGGTTTCGGATGACTCCGTCCGTGCGACAAGGGCTTGACAACGGTTCGCCGCGAGACTCACTGTGATGCGCCGCAGTTGCATAATGCGAACAAGGTTGCGTATTACGGAACTCGCTCGGAAGGGTTGGCCCGTTGTCGCTCTCCGTTTCCGCCTCTGTCCTGGATCAGCACCTCGACGATCTCGACCCCGAGGTCGCCACCGCGATCCGCGCCGAACTGCTCCGCCAGCAGTCGACGCTCGAGATGATCGCGTCCGAGAACTTCGCGCCGGTCTCCGTGCTGCAGGCCCAGGGCTCGGTGCTGACGAACAAGTACGCCGAGGGCTATCCGGGACGCCGGTACTACGGCGGGTGCGAACACGTTGACGTGATCGAGACGCTCGCGATCGAGCGGGTGAAGGCCCTGTTCGGCGCCGAGCACGCCAACGTGCAGCCCCACTCGGGTGCGCAGGCCAACGCCGCGGCGATGGCGGCGGTGCTCCAGCCCGGCGACACGATCATGGGGCTGGACCTCGCGCACGGCGGTCACCTGACGCACGGCATGCGGATCAACTTCTCCGGCCGGCTCTACAACGTCGTCGCCTACCACGTGGACCGCGAGTCCGGGCGCGTCGACATGGCCGAGGTCGAGCGGCTGGCCCGCGAGAGCAACCCGAAGCTGATCATCGCGGGCTGGTCGGCCTACCCGCGGCAGCTCGACTTCGCCGCGTTCCGCCGGGTCGCCGACGCGGTCGGCGCGAAGCTCATGGTGGACATGGCGCACTTCGCCGGGCTGGTGGCGACAGGCCTGCACCCGAGCCCGATCCCGCACGCCGACCTCGTCACCACCACGACGCACAAGACCCTCGGCGGCCCGCGCGGCGGAGTGGTCTTCTGCACGCGGGAACTGGCCAAGAAGATCGACTCCACGGTGTTCCCCGGTCAGCAGGGCGGGCCGTTGCAGCACGTCATCGCGGCCAAGGCGGTGGCGTTCAAGATCGCGGCCGGCGAGGAGTTCCGCGAACGGCAGCGGCGGGTGCTCGACGGCGCCCGGATTCTGGCCGAACGGCTCACGCGGCCCGACTGCGCAGAAGCCGGGGTGAAGGTGCTCTCCGGAGGCACCGACGTGCACCTCGTGCTGGTCGACCTGGTCGAGTCCTCATTGGACGGACAGCAGGCCGAGGACCGCCTGCACCGCATCGGGATCACGGTCAACCGCAACGCCGTCCCGTTCGACCCGCGGCCGCCGATGGTCACCTCCGGCCTGCGTGTCGGCACGCCCGCACTGGCCGCCCGCGGTTTCACGGCCGAGGACTTCACCGAGGTCGCCGACATCATCGCCGCCGCGCTCAAGCCGGTGTTCGACGAGACCGAGCTGGCCGCGCGCGTCGCGGTGCTGGCCGAGAAGCACCCCCTCTACCCCCACCTCTGAACGAGTCAGGAGAAGCGAGTGGCACACGCGGTGAACGGTGTCGTGGCGGCGGGGCGCGGAGCCGAGGTCTCGGTCGAGACCGTCCTCGTGCCGGACCCCGGACCCGGCGAGGCGCTGGTGAAAGTGCAGGCCTGCGGGGTCTGCCACACCGACCTGCACTACCGGGAGGGCGGGATCAACGACGAGTTCCCGTTCCTGCTCGGGCACGAGGCCGCGGGGATCGTCGAGGCGGTCGGTGACGGCGTGACCGACCTGGAGCCCGGTGACTTCGTGATCCTCAACTGGCGCGCCGTGTGCGGTTCGTGCCGCTCGTGCCTGCGCGGCCGGCCGCAGTACTGCTTCAACACCCACAACGCCTCCCAGCCCATGACGCTGGCCGACGGCACCCCGCTGTCCCCGGCGCTCGGCATCGGCGCGTTCGCGGAGAAGACGCTCGTCCACAGCGGACAGTGCACCAAGGTCGACCCGAAGGCACCGGCGGAGGTCGCGGGCCTGCTCGGCTGCGGTGTCATGGCGGGCATCGGCGCCGCGATCAACACCGGCGGGGTCACCCGCGGCGACAGCGTGGCGGTGCTCGGCTGCGGTGGTGTCGGTGACGCGGCCGTCGCGGGCGCGCGGCTGGCCGGTGCGCGGACGATCATCGCCGTCGACCTCGACCCCGCGAAACTCGAGTGGGCGGAACGGTTCGGAGCCACGCACACGGTCAACGCCCGCGAGCAGGACGTAGTGGAGACGATCCGCGAGCTCACCGAGGGCAACGGCGCCGACGTCGTGATCGACGCGGTCGGCCGCCCGGAGACCTTCAAGCAGGCCTTCTACGCGCGCGACCACGCCGGAACCGCCGTGCTGGTGGGCGTGCCGACGCCGGACATGCTGCTCGAACTGCCGTTGATCGACGTGTTCTCGCGCGGTGGCGCGGTGAAGTCGTCCTGGTACGGCGACTGCCTGCCCAGCCGCGACTTCCCGATGCTCATCGACCTCTACCTGCAGGGCAGGCTCGACCTCGGGGCGTTCGTCTCGGAGACGATCGGCCTGGGCGACGTCGAGAAGGCGTTCGCCGACATGCACCACGGCCGCGTGCTGCGTTCGGTGGTCGTCCTGTGAGCGCGCGGATCGAGCACCTCGTCACGTCCGGGACGGCGCGGAGGCGCCCCGGCTCGACGACTGGGCCAAGCGCGGTCACTGACAGCCCACCCCACCACACGGCAGGAGAACTTCCATGGCAACGCAACCACGCGTTGTGCTCATCGGAGCGGGCATCGTCGGGTGTGCGCTGGCCGACGAACTGACCGCGCGCGGGTGGACCGACATCACCGTCCTCGAACAGGGACCGCTGTTCGCGACCGGTGGCTCCAGTTCGCACGCACCGGGCCTGGTCTTCCAGACCACCGGCTGCAAGACCATGACCTCGTTCGCCAAGTACACCGTCGAGAAGTACACGGCCCTGACGCTCGACGACAAGTGGTGCTTCCAGCAGCTCGGCGGCCTGGAGGTCGCCACCACCCCGGAACGTTGGACCGACCTCAAGCGCCGGCACGGCTGGGCGACGTCGTGGGGTGTCGAGGCCTTCCTGCGCGACCCGGAGGAGTGCGCCGAGCTGCACCCGCTGCTCGACCCGGCCAAGATCGTCGGCGGTTTCCACATCCCGGGCGACGGCCTCGCCAAGCCGTTGCGCGCGGCCGAGGCGCAGGCCCGCCGGGCGATGGACCGCGGAGCGAAGTTCCTGGCACACCACAAGGTCACCGGCATCGAACGCACCGGCCGCCGGGTGAAGGCCGTCGTCACCGAGCACGACACGTTCGCCGCGGACATCGTCGTGTCGTGCGTCGGCATGTGGGGTCCGCGCATCGGGCGGATGGTCGACCTCGACATCCCGCTGGTCCCGATGGCGCACCAGTACGCGAAGACGGCGCCGTTGCCAGCGCTCAAGGGCGTCAACGACGACCTGTCCGAGATGTCGAAGCCGTTGCTGCGGCACCAGGACGCCGACCTCTACTTCCGCGAGCACGTCGACCGCATCGGCATCGGCGCGTACGGCCACCGGCCGATGCCGATCTCCGCGGACGACATCCTCGACTTCGACGTGGCGCCGACCATGCCGTCCGAGATCGCGTTCACCCCTGAGGACTTCGAGACGTCGTGGGAGGCCGCCGTCGACCTGTTGCCCGCGCTCGGCGACTCGAAGGTCGAGGAGGGCATCAACGGCCTGTTCTCCTTCACCCCGGACGGAAATCCGCTGCTCGGCGAACATCCCGGACTGGACGGGTTCTGGGTGGCGGAAGCCGTGTGGATCACGCACTCCGCCGGTGTGGCCAAGGCGATGGCCGAGTGGCTGGTGAACGGGCAGCCGGCCGTCGACCTGCACGGCTGCGACCTGAACCGGTTCGAGGACGTGCAGCGCTCGCCCGGTTACGTCCACGAGCGCAGCTGCCAGAGCTTCGTCGAGGTCTACGACATCCTGCACCCGTTGCAGCCCGCGGAACGGCCCCGGCCGTTGCGCACCAGCCCGTTCCACGAGCGGCAGCAGGAACTCGGCGCGGTGTTCCTGGAGGCGTCGGGCTGGGAGCGGCCGCATTGGTACGAGGCCAACGCGAATCTGCCGGAGGTCGCGGAGATCCCGCAGCGCAACGAGTGGGCGTCGCGGTTCTGGTCGCCGATCGCCGGTGCCGAGGCGCTCGTGGCCCGCAAGCGCGTCGCCATGTTCGACATGACCCCGTTGAAGCGGCTGGAGGTCAGCGGCCCGGAGGCGTTGACGTTCCTGCAGACCATGACCACCAACCAGCTCGACCGCAAGCCGGGCGCCGTGGTCTACACGTTGCTGCTCAACGAGGACGGGGGAGTGCGCAGCGACCTCACGATCGCCCGGCTCGGCGAGAACCGCTTCCAGGTCGGCGCTAACGGCCCGCTCGACCTCGACTGGCTGCGCAGACACCTCCCGCCCAACGGTGGTGTGCACATCGCGGACATCACGCCCGGCACGTGCTGCATCGGCCTGTGGGGACCGGAAGCGCGCAATCTGCTGCAGCCGCTCACGAAGGACGACTTCTCGCACGAGGCCATGGGCTACTTCAAGGCCAAGCAGACCTTCATCGGCGACGTGCCGGTGACCGCGATGCGCCTGTCGTACGTCGGTGAACTCGGCTGGGAGCTCTACACCACGGCGGACATGGGTCGCCGGTTGTGGGACACGCTGTGGGAAGCGGGGCAGCAGCACGGCGTCATCGCCGCCGGCCGCAGCGCCTTCACCAGCATGCGGCTGGAGAAGGGTTACCGCTCGTGGGGCGCCGACGTCACCACCGAGCACGACCCGTTCGAGGCGGGGCTCGGCTTCGCGGTCCGCATGAACAAGGGCTACTTCCACGGTCACAAGGCTTTGGAGGGACGCTCGGAGGACACGGCCACGCGCAAGCTCACCTGCCTGACCATCGACGACGACCACCAGGTCGTGATGGGTTCCGAGCCGGTGTTCTTCGGTGGCAACGCGGTCGGCTACGTCACGAGTGCGGGGCGCGGGTACTCGATCGGCAAGAACATCGCCTACGCCTGGCTGCCCGCCGAGGTCGCGGTGGTGGGAACACCGGTCGAGATCGAGTACTTCGGTGAGCGCGTGCAGGCCGTCGTGGCCGCCGAACCGCTCTTCGACCCCGAGATGAAGCGAATCCGATCATGACGCGCGAACCCCGCCTCTCCGACTTTCTCGCCACCACGGAGCGACCATGACTGCGACTGAACTCCCGTCCAGCCTGATCCCCACCCTGCCCGGCCACACCTACACCGACCCGACGATCTTCGAGCTGGAGCAGGAGAAGATCTTCGAGGTGATGTGGTTCTGCGCCGTCCGCAGCGCGGACCTCCCCGAGGCGGGCAACTTCCGCACCGTCCAAATCGGACGCGAGAGCGTGCTCGTGGCCCGCTCGCGCGACGGAGCGCTGCGCGCGTTCCTCAACATCTGCCGGCACCGCGGCGCGAAGCTGTGCGTCGAGGAGACCGGCACGGTCAAGCGCAACTTCCAGTGCCCGTACCACGCCTGGACCTACGGCCTGGACGGCAAGCTGGTCGCCGCGCCGAACCTCACCTCGATGCCGGACGTCGACCGCGTCGAGTACGGCCTGAAGACCGTGCACCTGCGCGAGTGGCTCGGCTACGCGTGGCTGTGCCTGGCCGACGAGCCGCCGTCGTTCGAGGAGACCGTGCAGCGCGACGTCCGAGAGCGGCTCGGCAACCTCGACGCCATCGGCAACTACCAGGTGAGCGAGCTCGACCTCGGCAGGCGGATCACCTACGACGTGAAGGCCAACTGGAAGCTCATCATCGAGAACTTCATGGAGTGCTACCACTGCGCGACGATCCACCCCGAGCTGACCGAGGTCCTGCCTGAGTTCGCGGACGGCTACGCGGCGCAGTACTACGTCGGGCACGGCGCGGTGTTCGGCGAGGAGATCAAGGGCTTCACGATCGACGGCAGCGAAGGCTTCGACACGTTGTCCGGAGTGGGCGCTGACCAAGAGCGCCGCTATTACGCGATCACCGTGCGGCCGCAGGTGTTCATCAACCTCGTGCCGGACCACGTGATCATCCACCGGATGTTCCCGCTGGCGGCCGACCGCACGATCGTCGAGTGCGACTGGCTCTACGCCAAGGACGTCGTCGCGACGGGCAAGGACGTCTCGCGGTCCGTCGAGCTCTTCCACCGCGTGAACGAGCAGGACTTCGAGGCGTGTGAACGGTGCCAGCCCGCGATGTCGTCGCGGGCCTACGCGCAAGGGGGTGTGCTGGTTCCCTCCGAGCACCACATCGGGGAGTTCCACCGCTGGGTCCGGGAAGTCACATCGGCAAAGGGGTGGTAGCAGCCGTGCCCGAACCGAAGTTCCTCCCCACCACGAGGACGGGCACGGACCGCGTCGTGTTCGCCCTGTCCGCCGAGGGCAACGGGCAGGTCAGATCAGCGCCCGAATCGCCCGTTCGAACCCGATGACGTGCTGGGAGGCGAGTTCGCTCGCCTTCTTGCCGTCACCTTCGATGATCGCGGTCAGGAGGGGCACGTGTTCGTCGACGTGACCGGCCATCCCGGACAGTCGTGGCAGGAACACACACCAGATGCGCGTGGCGAGGTTGTCGTAGGAGACCAGCGTGTCCTGGAGGAACGGGTTGTGCACGCACCGGTAGATCGCGCGGTGCACACCGACGTCGACGCGGAGCAGTTCCGTGTTGTCGCCCGACGGCGTCGTCGTGTCGAGCCGGGTGCGCAGCTCGGTGAGCGCGGCGCGGTCTTCTGCCGTGGCCCGCTCGGCGGCCGCGGAGGCGGCGAGCGGCTCCAGGGTCCTGCGCACCTCGGAGATGTGCGAGAGGTCGGAGATGTTCACGTCGGTGGCGAACGTGCCGCGGCGCGGGAAGGCGACGACGAGCCGTTCCTGCTCCAGTCGTTTCAACGCCTCGCGGATCGGGGTGCGGCCGACGCCGAGCTCGGTGCGCAGCCGGTCCTCGTTGATCGGTTCGCCCGGCTTGATCTCCAGCATCACCAGGCGATCCCGCAGCACGGCGTACGCCCGCTCCGTGAGTGAGGCTGCCGCGGGCTCGTCGTTGACCCGAGTGTTCATGTGACCTACGGTACAACGCAGACTGATATACCAGTAGTCGACCAGGTGATTTCGCTGGAGGCGTCGCAATGAGCAGCCCGCCCGGAGCACATCTGCCCGAGCACCCGGACTTCCTCTGGGAGAACCCGGAACCGAAGGCCTCCTACGACGTCGTGGTCGTCGGCGGTGGCGGGCACGGCCTCGCCACCGCCTACTACCTCGCCAAGGTCCACGGCATCACGAACGTCGCGGTGCTGGAGAAGGGCTGGCTGGCCGGCGGCAACATGGCGCGCAACACCACGATCATCCGATCCAACTACCTGTGGGACGAGAGCTCAGGCATCT
Organism: Lentzea flava; assembly: GCF_014648475.1. Lineage (GTDB taxonomy): Bacteria > Actinomycetota > Actinomycetes > Mycobacteriales > Pseudonocardiaceae > Lentzea > Lentzea flava. The sequence goes on from NZ_BMRE01000031.1 coordinate 61,399, forward strand.
ACGAGCACTCGCTGAAGCTCTGGGAGGGCCTGGAGGAGGACCTCGGCTACCCGATCCTGTTCGACCAGCGCGGTGTGCTGAACCTCGCGCACAGCCTGCAGGACGTGCGCGACAGCGTGCGTCGGGTCAACGCCAACCGGCTCAACGGCATCGACGCGGAATGGGTGGATCCCGCCGGTGTCAAGGAGATCTGCCCGATCGTCAACATCTCGCCGGACGTCCGCTATCCCGTGCTGGGGGCGACGTACCAGCCGCGCGCGGGCATCGCCAAGCACGACTACGTGGCGTGGGGCTACGCGCGGGCCGCGCACGCGATGGGCGTCGACCTGATCCAGAACTGCGAGGTCACCGGTCTGGAGACGTCCGGCGGCCGGATCACGGCCGTCGAGACGTCGCGCGGCCGCATCGCCGCGGGGAAGGTCGCGTTGTGCGCGGCCGGGCACAGCTCGGTGCTCGCGAAGATGGTCGGGCTCAGGTTGCCTCTGGCCTCGCACCCGTTGCAGGCGTTGGTCTCCGAGCTGCTGGAGCCCGTGCACCCGACCGTCGTGATGTCCAACGCCGTGCACGTCTACGTCTCCCAGGCGCACAAGGGAGAACTCGTGATGGGCGCCGGGATCGACAGCTACAACGGTTACGGCCAGCGCGGTTCGTTCCACATCATCGAGCAGCAGATGGCGGCGGCGCTGGAGCTGTTCCCGATCTTCGCGCGGGCGCACCTGCTGCGGACGTGGGCGGGCATCGTCGACGTCAGCCCCGACGCCTCGCCGATCGTCGGCCTCACCCCCGTGGGCGGGCTGTACCTGAACTGCGGCTGGGGAACCGGCGGGTTCAAGGCCACGCCCGGTGTCGGGGACTGCTTCGCGCACACGATCGCCCACGACAAACCGCACCCGTTCAACGAGCCGTTCACCCTCGAGCGCTTCACCACGGGCGCTCTCGTCGACGAGCACGGCGCCGCCGCCGTGGCCCACTGACATTTCGAGTTCTGGGTAGGAGCAGCGATGCAACTCATCCCGTGTCCGTGGTGCGGGCCGCGCGAGGAAGCGGAGTTCCACTACGGCGGCCAGGCCCACGTCGCGTACCCGCAGGACCCGTCGGCGTTGTCGGACGAGGAATGGGCGCAGTACGTGTTCTTCCGGGAGAACCCGAGCGGCCCGTTCGCCGAGCGCTGGAGCCACAGCGCCGGGTGCCGGCGGTGGTTCAACGCCGTCCGCGACACCCGCACCCACGACCTGCTCGCCGTTTATCGCACGGATGAGCCGATGCCCGAGGTGATCTCGTGAACTTCCGCACGCCCACCGGTGGCGCGATCGACCGGAACACCGTGCTGCGCTTCACCTTCAACGGTCAGGCGCTGACCGGGCACCCCGGCGACACGCTCGCGTCGGCGTTGCTCGCCAACGGGGTTCACGAGGTCGGCAGCAGCGTGAAGCTCGGCAGGCCGCGCGGCATCGTCGCGGCGGGCTCCGAGGACCCGACGTCGCTGGTGCAGGTCGAGACGCCGTTCTCCGAGCCCATGCTGCTCGCGACGACCGTCGAGCTGTTCGACGGTCTCCAGGCACGTGGCCTGGCCGGCCAGGGGCGGCTGTCGCCCGAGCCGGACCCGGCGCGCTACGACGCCAAGCACGAGCACTGCGACGTGCTGGTCGTCGGTGCGGGGCCGGCTGGTCTGGTGGCCGCGTTGACGGCCGCTCGCAGCGGTGCGCGCGTCGTGCTGGTGGACGAGCAGAACCAGGCCGGCGGCGCGTTGCTCGGCGTGGACGAGTACCTCGACGACCGGCCGTCGGCGGAGTGGGTGGCCGACATCGTGGCGGAGCTCAGGACCACGCCGGGGGTGCTGGTGCTGGAACGGACCACGGCGTTCGGCATGTACCAGGACGGGTTCGTGCTCGCGCTGCAGAAGCGCACCGACCACCTGGGCTTCGCGGCGCCTGCTTCGGTTGCCCGGCAGCGGGTCTGGCGGATCAGGACCAAGCAGACGGTGCTGGCCACCGGTGCGCACGAACGGCCCGTGGTCTTCGCGGACAACGACCGGCCAGGGATCATGCTGGCGTCCTCGGCTCGCACGTTCCTGCACCGCTACGGCGTGCTGCCCGGCTGGCGGGCCGTTGTGTTCACCACCAACGACAGCGCGTACTGCGCGGCGATCGACCTCGCCGAGTCCGGTGTGGACATTCCGCTGATCGTCGACGCCCGGCTAGAGGCACCCGCCAGGCTCGCGACCGAGTGCGCTGCTCGCGGCATCGAGGTCCGCGCCGGGCACGTCGTGACCGGGACCGAGGGGTCCGCACGCGTGACCGGAGTGCACGTCGCGGGCCAGACCGTCCCGTGCGACACCCTGCTGGTGTCGGGCGGCTGGAACCCCGTGGTGAACCTGTTCAGCCAGGCACGCGGAAAGCTGCGCTACGACTCGGAACTCGGCGCGTTCGTGCCGGGCGAGGAGCTCGCGTCGGTCCGGGTCGCCGGATCCGCCACCGGTGAGCTCGACCTGAACGCGTGCGCGCGGCAGGGACGGGACGCCGGTGCCGCCGCTGCCGTCGCGGCCGGGTTCACGCCGGGCGGTCAGGTGCCGCTGCCGGTGTCCGACTCGCGGTGCACCCAGCGAACCGGCCTCGTGCTGTGGCGCGTGCCGGGTGACGAGGACGTCAGTTTCGTCGACCTGCAACGGGATGCGACCGTCACCGACGTGCTGCGAGCCACGGGGGCGGGCCTGCGGTCGTTGGAGCACATCAAGCGCTACACGACCATCGGCACCGCGCACGACCAGGGCAAGACGTCCGGCATGATCGCGGCGGGCATCGTCGCCGAGGCTCTGGGCGTCGAACTGGCCGATCAGCGGCCCACGACGTTCCGCCCGCCGTACACGTCGGTGTCGTTCGCGGCGCTGGCCGGGCGGAACCGCGGCGAGCTGCACGACCCGGTGCGCGTCACGGCGATCCACCCGTGGCACGTGGCGCACGGGGCGTTGTTCGAGAACGTCGGCCAGTGGAAGCGGCCCTGGTACTACCCGCGGGACGGCGAGGACCTGCACGCGGCCGTGCTGCGGGAATGCCGCGCCGCGCGGGAGAGCGTCGGCATGATGGACGGCTCGACGCTGGGCAAGATCGACGTGCAGGGCGGCGATGCCGGCAAGTTCCTGGACATGCTCTACACCAACATGATGAGCACGGTGAAGGTCGGCCGGATCCGGTACGGCGTGATGTGCGGCGTCGACGGCATGGTGATCGACGACGGCACCGTGATCCGGGTCGGTGAGGAGCGGTTCCTGGTCACCACGACCACCGGCAACGCCGCCAGGATCCTCGACTGGATGGAGGAGTGGCTGCAGACGGAGTGGCCGCACCTCGACGTGCACTGCACCTCGGTCACCGAGCACTGGGCCACGATTCCGCTGGTGGGCCCGAAGTCCCGCGACGTGCTCGCCGCGGTCGCACCCTCGCTCGACGTCAGCAACGAGGCGTTCGAGTTCATGACGTGGCAGGACGCGGTCGTCGCCGGTGTTCCCGCACGTGTCTGCCGGATCAGCTTCTCCGGTGAGCTGGCGTACGAGATCAACGTGACCGCCTGGCACGGTCTCGCCGTGTGGGAGGCGTTGATGGAGGCGGGATCGCCGTACGGGATCACGCCGTACGGCACCGAGACCATGCACGTGCTCCGCGCCGAGAAGGGCTATCCGATCATCGGCCAGGAGACCGACGCCACGGTGACGCCGCAGGACCTCGGCATGGCGTGGGCGGTGTCGAAGAAGAAGCCCGACTTCATCGGCAAGCGCTCGTTCGCCCGCGTGGAAAACCTGCGGACGGACCGCAAGCAGCTGGTGGGACTTCTGCCCGTGGACCCGACCGTGCTGCTGCCGGAAGGTTCGCAGATCGTCGAGACCGACCGCCTGCCCGAACCGCCGGTCCGGATGCTCGGCCACGTGACGTCCAGCTACCCCAGCGCGGCGCTGGGCCGCACGTTCGCCCTCGCCCTGGTGCGGTCGGGACGCGAACGCATCGGCGAGACCCTGTACGTGCCGGTCGAGGACGAGCTCGTGCCGGTCACCGTCACCGACTCCGTGCTGTACGACAAGGAAGGAGCCCGTCGTGACGGTTAGCCCCCTGTCCGCCTGGACCGACCGGCTGGCGGCGCTCCCGGTGAACGCCTCGGAGCGGCCGTTCCTCTCGCAGCTCACCGTGCGCGCGTCGGACCCGGCGGCGATCGCGGCGATGGGTGCGGCACTCGGTGTCGTGTTCCCCTCAGTTCCGTGCACCTTCACCACGGGCACCGGCTCGTTCGGGGAGGTTCAGGTGTTGTGGCTGGGGCCGGACGAGTTCCTCGTCGTGGCGGCTCCCGATCTGCAGATCCCGATCGAGGAGGCGTTGCGTGGCGCGCTCGGCTCTGCTCGTGGGTCCGTTGTGGACACTTCGGCTCAGCGGACGACCGTGGTCCTGGAAGGGCCGCACGTCCGGGACGTTCTCGCTCACGGATGTTCCGTGGACCTGCACCCGTCTGCGGCTCCCACCGGCACTTGCGTGCAGACGCTGCTCGCGAGGACGGGAATCATTCTGCTGGTGACGGGCGCGGACCGCGTCACGCTGCTGGTGCGGTCGTCGTTCGCCGAGTACCTCGCGGCCTGGCTGAGCGACGCGTGCGTGGAGTACCGGACGCAGTGAGTTCACCATGTCAGTTGGCTACCAGGACGAGGAGACCGTCGTGGCGCGACACTTCACCCTGACCCTGCACTGTCCGGAGAGGACGGGCATCGTGCACGCGGTGACCTCGTTCCTGGTCGGCCACGGCTGCGACATCGTGGAGCACCAGCAGTTCGACGACGCCGAGCGCAGCAGGTTGTTCCTGCGCACCGCCTTCAAATGCGGCTCCGCCGACGTCGACGACCTGAAGCGTGAGTTCGCCGCCGTGGCGAGCGAGTTCGAGATGGACTTCGACCTGTGGGACGAGCGGCAGCCGCGCGTCCTCGTCATGGTGTCGAAGGCCGGGCACTGCCTGAACGACCTGCTTTTCCGGTGGCGCGCCGGAAGCCTGGGCGGGGAGATCACCGCGGTCGTGTCCAACCACGAGGACCTGCGCCCGATGGCGGAAGCGGCCGGGCTCGACTTCGTGCACGTGCCCAACACCGCCGACACCAAGCACATCGCCGAGCAGCGCCTGCTGGAACTCGTCGAGGAGTACCAGGCCGACCTGGTGGTCCTGGCGCGCTACATGCAGGTGCTCTCCAACGACCTGTGCGCCAAGCTCGCCGGCCGGGTGATCAACATCCACCACTCGTTCCTGCCCGGCTTCAAGGGCGCGAAGCCGTACCACCAGGCCTACGACCGCGGCGTGAAGTACGTGGGCGCCACGGCGCACTACGTCACGCCCGACCTCGACGAGGGGCCGATCATCGAACAGGAGGTGCTGCGGGTCGACCACTCGTTCGACCCGCGTGCGCTCACCGCCGCCGGGCGTGACGCCGAGGCGCTTGCCCTGTCCCGTGCCGTGCGCTGGCACTGCGAGCACCGGGTGCTCCTCAACGGCAACAGCACCGTCGTGTTCCGATGACCACTCACCACGTGGGCCTGCGTTCGGCGGGCGGGATGAAGGGCTCCTTCTTCCACCTGGCGTGGATGAAGGAACCCTTCATCCACGTGGCTGCCCAGTGGTCCTAGTCGACTTTCGCGCCCTGCACCTTGGCCTCCGCGATGATCCGCTCGGCCTCGTCCAGTGCGACGTTGCGCAGTTCCGCGAGCGCTCGCATCGCCTCCGCGCGGCGGGCCGACATGGCGAGCCGGAAGTCCTCGCGGATCTCCTCGCGCTTGGCCGCCGCCTCCTCGTCCAGCCTGCGGGCGCGCTGCTCCGCCTCGCCGACGATCATCAACGCCTTGAGCTGGGCGTCCCTGATGACCTCTCGGCGCTCCTCCTCGGCCAGGGCGACCATGCGGGCGAGCCGTTCTGGCAGGCCCTTGGGGTCGATCGGGGTCAGGCAGATGCGGTGCAGGCCGTCCTGCAGGGCGGCGTTCTCCTCCTGGACCGACATCAATCTGCTGGCCAGGGCGTCGGCACGGGCTTCTGACGCGTCCCGGTCCGCAGTCACCAGGCGAAGCTCGGCCTCCAGTTCGGCGACGTAGTCGTCCACCTCGTCGCGGTCGTAGCCGCGCCACCTCAACCCGAACCACGTGCGCAGCGGTACGAGCTCAGTCCTGCTCTCGACACTCACTTGCCGTCTCCTCTGCCTCCCGCGAGTCAGTCTTGACTGGGTGTACGTACCAGGTGCGGCATCGGTTCTAACGGGTTCACCAGGCACAATGTGTGCGTGAACAACAAACTGTGCCCCTGTGGCACCGGTCAGTCCTATGTGGACTGTTGCGGTGCGCTGCACTCCGGCGCCCGCACCGCGGCGACCGCCGAGCAGCTGATGCGGTCGCGCTACAGCGCTTTCGTCGTGTCCGATGAGGACTACCTGCTGCGGACGTGGGCCGCGAAACACCGTCCCGCGAGCGCGGGAATCGACGCGACCGACCGCTGGTTGAAGCTCGAAATACTGGCAACCGAGAACGGCGGGCTGCTCCAGAACGAGGGCGTCGTGGAGTTCCGCGCGCACTACGTCGGGGGCGTCGTGCACGAACGGAGCCGGTTCATCAGGGAGAACGGTCAATGGGTCTACGCGGAGGCGCTGTGAAGGTCGAGAGCCGGTTCAACGGTCCGCCCGGGATGGGCAACGGCGGCTACTCGGCCGGTCTGCTCGCCGCGCACGTCGACTCGCCGGTCGTGAGTGTCCGTTTGCGCAAGCCGGTGCCGCTCGACCGCGAGATGGAGGTCCGCGGCGGTGACCTCTACGACGGCGACACGCTGATCGCGTCCGCCGAGCCCGCCACGCTCGACCTCGACGTTCCCGCCGCTCCGACGCTGGACGAGGCGCGCAAGGCCGCCGCGAAGGTGCCGTGGCGCGACAAGCACCCGTTCCCCACGTGCTTCGGGTGCGGTCCCGGCCGTGAGGACGGCATCGCGGCGCTGCTCGGCCCGCTTCCCGGCAGGAAGGAGTGGGCGGGCGTCTGGCGGCCGGCGGACGTGCTGCCGAACGACGGGACGAACGTCCTGCCGGAGATCGTCTGGGCGGCGCTGGACTGCCCGTCGGCACAGCCCGTAGCCCCCGACGGCGGTCCGGCGTTCGTGCTCGGCACTTCTGTCGCCCGAGTGGAGCAGCCGGTGGAACTGGGCGTGGACCACTTGCTCCTCGCGTGGGAACTTGGCCGGGAAGGTCGCAAGGCCTACTCGGCATCAGCGATCATCGGCCCTCACGGTGTGTGCGGACGAGCGCAGGCCGTGTGGGTATCGATCGGATGAGACCAAATAACCCGACTGGGTGACACGAGTGCGTCGCGTCTTGATAGCGTGCACGACCGTTGCCCGATTAAGCCGAAAGGGCGAGTGAACGGGATGGCACGGAGGTGATCAGGCGCTTGATGGGCCGACGTGCCGCCGCCCATGGCGACCAGCAAACACAGACCCCCAGTTCGAGCCAGGGCACGAACACGGATCTGTACCCCGTCGAGCAGCCCCCGGCAGCAGCGCCGCCGCCGGAGCCATTGCCGCAGAGGACGCCGTTCGCGGCGAACTTCGTCGGCGCGACGCTCGTTGTGTCCGCACCGGAGGGGCCGAGCCAGGCCGCGTCCGGTCTCGCCCGCACCCTTCCGGTCGACCGAGGCCGGACCGTGGTCGTGGTCGACTTCCCCGGCGGAGACCAGAGCACTTTCTGGCCGCACGTCGTGACCGCGCTGAGCGGCCGCGGCCCGATCCGGCTCGCGGTGTCGCACGCGGGCACCATGCGTCCCACCGCGCCCGCGCAGTGGCTCGCCGAGCAGCTCCAGGCCGAGGTCGTCGCGCCGGACGGTGTGCTGACCACCGTGCCCGGTGCCGCGTTCGTGGTGGGCACCCAGGGTTACGGCAGCTGGGTGCGGTTCCAGCCGAACGCGTCGCCGATGCCGTTCGGCCGCCGCTTCCCGGTGCCGCAGTGGGAGGCGATGGACCCGAACTCGCCGTGGCCGACCGGCGAGATCGGCATCTCCGAGCCCATCCCGGCGGGGTTGTGGCTGCGGGCTCAGCAGCCGCCGTTCGACCCGGCCGCCCAGGACGCGCGTCCGATCGTGGCGCTGCCGTGCCGCGAGAACGTGCTGACCGTCGTCGTCGGTGGCCCCGGCCAGTCGGCGATCCCGACCGAAGAGGTGTGCCGCCTGCTGACGGCGCTGCCCCAGGCGGCCAGATCGCGGGTGCGGCTCGTGCCCTACGGCATCGACACCGCTCTCGGCCGGTTGGTCGCCGACGAGCTCAACGAGCCCATCGCGATGTTCACCGGCCTGCCGGTCGGCAACCTGCGCTCCGGCGGTCCCGCGGTGGTCGCCGTCGACCCGCGCGGGCAGCAGACATGGCGGCCGTTCGTCACCGAGGTGCTGTGCACGCCGCACGAACCCGTGCCCGCGGTGTCCGGCTATCGCGCGCCTGTGCAGGGACTTTCCGAGGTCGAGCCCGGTGTGTTCTCTCTCGGCGACGGTGTTGTGCTCGAGGTCGTGCCCTCAGGTCTGTGGGTTCGCGAGCGCGACGAGCCGTACAACGCGGCCGAGGTCCGCTCTCAGCCCGTTGACCCCGAATGGGCACGTCTGACCGTGGGCACGCCTGGGCGCACCACACCCGGTGCGGTCGCGGTGCACGGCGCTGCTCTCGTGGAACGCCTTGAGCCCGAGGTGCGCAAGCTGCTGCGCGTGGTGTTCTGCGACGCCAAGGTGGCGCCGCCCGCCCCTCCTGCTCCTCAGCACGCGGCACCCGCCCACGCCGCGCCCGCCGCTGGGTCGTTCGGCACCCAGCCGGCGGCGATCGCGGCCGCTCTGGGCGCGGCGGCGCAGGCGTTGTCGGCGCGCGACTCGTCCGACAACGGCACCGGCTTCTTCACCGCCGTCACCCCGGTCGAGCCCGAGCCCGCCTACACCGCCATCCCGCCGTCCGAGACCGCCACCGTCACGGTGTCCGCGAGTGTCGTGGCGGAGGCAGAAGAGGCGGCGTTCCCGTCGTCGGACCCGGACGCGGCGGCCGTGCGGTTCCGCGTGGACGGCCCGTTGCCGGCGCAGCCGCTGGCCTCGTGGGAGGTCCCCGCTCAGAACAACGGCGAGCGCGAGACCGTCCTGCCGGACCACAGCAGCACGGACCTGGAACGCGACGCCGTCCGCAGGGCACTGGGCGAGCGCTACGGCGTGCACGCGGCGACCGTCTGCCGCCTGCTCGCGCAGCGCCCCGACGCCGAGGAGGACCCGGCCGCGTTCGAGGCCATGGTCACCGACCTGACGGCGTTGCTGGCGTGCGTGTCGCAGGACGAGGAGATGGTCGTCGAAACGCTGCGCATGGGCCGCCTCGGCCGCCTGCGCCCGTACGTCGCGTGCATCGTGTCGGGCCTGAACCGCCTGCCCGTGCACAGCGGCGTGGCCACGGTGTGGGGTGCCAGCGGCCCGACGGGTCCGCGTCGCTACCGCTCGGGCGACGTGCTGGTGGAGCACGGCCTGCTCGACGCCGTCGCCAACCCGGCCCAGCGCGTCGAGGGCGCCACCGAGTACGTGCTGTGGTCGGTCACCGGCCGCCGGGTCGAGGTGGCCGACCGCGTCGCCGTGGCCACCGAGGAACGCGTGGTCTTCCCGCCCGGCACGGCGTTCCGCGTGCTGGCGGTCGCCGAGGCCGAGGGTGATCACCCGCAGCAGGTGCTGCTGCAGGAGATGGCCGGTGCCGCGGCGGACCAGGAGCTCGCGGGGTTGCGGCCGAGCGTCCTCTCGCAGCTCGAACGGGCGGCGGCGAACCTGCGGGTGCTGCCGTCGCACCAGGTGACGGTCGAGGCTTGAGCTGTCTCTGAACGCGTGGTCCACAGTGGAATCCGGTGCTCCGGTTCCGCTGTGGATCCACGGCGGCGGCGAGGCGAGGCGCCGGGTCAGTTCTCCGTCGTGAGGCCCAGCGTGCCGTCCAGCCGCGGCACGCACGCGCCGTCCCGCTCGTCCGTCGCCAGGAACTCGGTGAGGCACCGCCCGATCTGCTCGTGACCGAGGGCGTTGGGGTGGAACGACTCCTGCAACGCGTGCGAGGACCGCTTCTCGTTCCGCAGGCCGTCCCAGTCGACCGTCAGCCGGGTGAACCACTCGGTCTCCGGCTTGCCCGCGCACGCCTCGTGGCCCTCACCGGCGCGGGACAGGTCGAGGAACCGGGCGTTGACCTTGTCCGCCGCGGTGCGAAGACCGTTCGACAGCTCGGGTACCGCCTCCTCGACGACCCATTCCAGGTCGGTGGAGCGCAGCGGGCAGCCGGAGAGGTTCTGCAGCGAGCGCGGCATCTTCGGCGTGACCGGTGCCGCGTACGACTGCACGACGAGCTGGTAGTCGGAGTCGAGGTAGTTCGAGTCGCGCATGGTCTGGCGGATGGCGTTGAGGGTGTTCTCGACCTTGGGGATCATCCGCCGCACGCGCTTGGTCCACTCGGGAGCGACGGACGACGTGCAGTCGTTGCGCCTGCCCCACGCCTCGAAGCACTTGTTGAGGATCTCGGAGAAGCGCGGGTCGTCGTTCGCGCCGATCGCCACGACGACCGCCGTGATCCGGTTCGACCCGGCGATCCTGCGCAGCTGGGGCAGCTGCTCGTTGCGCAGCTTGTCGGAGTTCGCGCCAGAGCACGCCAGGTTGATCTTCTGGTCGGCCTCGATCCGGGTCTTCGTGATCGACGCCACGGTCGAGCGGTGGCACCAGTTGCCGCCGTCCTCGCCGTTGGTGCCGGGCTCGTAGCTGCCGGCGCCCTCGCCGGACATCGTGCTGTCGCCGAGCGCCACGACCGCGGTCCTGGTCTCCCGATCCGGCTCTGCCGGTGGCGGGAACGGGTGGTCGCTCACGATCAGCAGGATCGCGAGCAGTCCGATCACCGCGAGGGGCAGCACTTTTCGCATCGCGGGCCAGTTTACCGAGGTGGCCATGCTGCTCGCGGCCCGTGCGTGGGCGCTCACACACAACGCGAGCTGCTACCGGGTGGCCGAATCCGAGGGGGATATGGCGTTGCCGCCACCAGCGCGGATGAGGAAAGTGGAGGTGTGGGGAATCTGAGGGAAGTAGTTGTGGTCGGTTACGACCGCACGGCGTTGCTGGATCTGGCGGGACCGATCGAGGTGTTCCAGGCAGCGAACTACGGCCAGGAGCGGTACCGGGTCACGCTGGCCACGCTCGGGGGCGGCCCGTTCACCGCGACCGCTGGGGTGCGGATCGAGGCAGGAGCGGACCTGCGCACGCTCGACCGCGAGATCGACACACTGCTGGTCGTCGGCGGCTGGGGGTACGACGAGGCCGCGGCCGACGCGGTGCTCACGACCAACCTGCGGCGGCTCGCACTGCGGTCGCGGCGCGTCGCGGGCGTCTGCACGGGTGCCGTGGTGCTGGCGGGCGCCGGGTTGCTGGAGGGCAAGAAGGCGACCACGCACTGGGCGTTCACCGGCGAGCTGGAGAACCGCGGGGTCGAGGTCGAACCGGACGCGATCTTCGTGTGCGACGGGCAGGTCGCCACGTCCGCGGGCGTGACGGCGGGCATCGACCTCTCGCTCGCGATGGTCGAGCAGGACCACGGTCCGGCGCTCGCCCGCAGGATCGCGCAGTACCTGGTCGTCTTCCTGCAGCGGTCGGGCGGTCAGTCGCAGTTCAGCGTGCACACCCGGTCGAAGCCGGTCACCGACGGCTCGCTGCGCGCGTTGCTGGACGACATCCACGCCGATCCGGCCCGTGAGTGGACGGTGCCCGTGATGGCGCGCAAGGCGATGATGAGCGTGCGCCACTTCGCCCGCGTCTTCTCGCGCAACGTGGGCGTCTCACCCGCTCAGTACGTCGAACGAGCCCGCGTCGAGGCCGCAGCCGACCGGCTGGCGAGCACCGGCGACTCGTTGGACCTCGTGGCCCGCCAGTCGGGGTTCGGCTCCGCCGAGACCCTGCGGCGGGCCTTCCTGCGCGTGCTCGGCGTGTCGCCGGGCAGTTATCGCGCCCGATTCCGGACAACTGGGGTTGCCTGATGGAAGCCACTTTCGTGCTCTACCCGAACATGACGGCGCTCGACTTCGTCGGCCCGTTCGAGGTGCTCGGCTCGGTGCCGGTGGTGTCGACGAGGTTCGTCGCCGCGACGCTCGACCCGGTCAAGTCGGACAACGGGCTGTCCGTGGTGCCGACCGACACGTTCGCGACGCTGAAGTCGACCGACATCGTGGTGGTGCCGGGCTCAGGGCACTGGCGCGAGCTGCTGAAGGACTCCGGCGGCGTCGTCGAGTGGCTGCGGGAGGTGCACCCGACGACGAAGTGGACGACGTCGGTGTGCACCGGCTCGACGCTGCTCGCGGAGGCCGGGCTGGTCTCGAAGGCGACGACGCACTGGGCGGCGCGCGAGGACCTGGAGGTGCGCGGGGTCGAGGTGTCGGCCGACCGGGTCGTGTTCGACGGCAAGGTCGTCAGCGGGGCCGGTGTGTCGGCGGGCATCGACATGGCGTTGCGGCTGGTCGAGGCCGAGTTCGGCGAGATGGTCGCGCAGGCGGTGCAGGTCGGCATCGAGTACGACCCGCAGCCGCCGCGGTCCTACGACACGATCCCGCCGGAGATCGCGCAGGGCCTCAAGGCCGCGTTCGACTCACGTCAGGCCTGACTGGACGGCGAACACGACGAGCTGGGCGCGATCCCGGGCGCCCAGCTTCACCATCGCCCGCGACACGTGCGTGCGCACCGTCGCGGGCGAGATCACCAGCGTCGCGGCGATCTCGTCGTTCGACGCCCCGGACGCGACGTGCCGCATGATCTCCCGCTCGCGTTCGGTGAGCTTGTCCAGGTGCGGCACGGGCCTCGCCGACGCCCCGGACGCGAACCGGTCGATCACCCGGCGCGTCACGGACGGCGAGAGCAGCGAACCGCCGTCGGCGACCACGTGCACGGCGCGCAGCAGATCGGTCGGGTCGGAGTCCTTCACCAGGAACCCGGACGCGCCGGTCCGCAGCGCCTCGAACACGTACTCGTCGAGGTCGAACGTCGTGAGCATGACGATCTTCACCTCGGCGCAGGCGGGGTCGGCCGAGACGCGGCGCAGCACCTCGAGGCCGTCCAGCAGCGGCATGCGGATGTCGAGGAACACCACGTCCGGCTTCACGGACTGGATCAGCGACAGGGCCTCGCGTCCGTCGGCGGCCTCGCCGGCGAACTGCACGCCGTCCTCGGTCTCGATCAACGTCCGCAGCCCCATCCGGACCAGCGGCTGGTCGTCGGCCACCACCACGCGAATCATGCCGGCAACGGTATCCGGGCGATCACGTGGAAGCCGCGCGATCCGTCGACTTCGAGCGTGCCGCCCAGTGCCTCGGCCCGTGAGCGCATGCCCGTGATGCCGTGGCCCTCGGTGAACCGTCCTGGTGTGCCGGTGTCGGCGACCTCGACGACCAGGGAACCGCGCACGGCGTAGACACGGACCGACGCCGTGACGCCGGGGGAGGAGTGGCGCAGCACGTTGGTCAGCGACTCCTGCACGATCCGGTAGACGGCGAGCTGGTAGTTGTCCGGCAGCTGCACCTCGTCGACCTCGACCGACACCTCCAGCCCCGCCTCGCGCATCCGCGTCGCCAGCGCCGGGATGTCGGCGAGCGAGATCGACGGCCGCAGAGGCGCCGATCCGCGCAGAGTGTCCAATTCGGACCGAAGACCCTCCAGGGCCTCCTTGCTGGTGTCCCGGATCGCCTCCAGGGAAGCACGCGCTTTGGCGGGGTCCTTCTCCAGGACGTAGAGAGCGACGCCCGCCTGCATCGCGATCACGGACAGGCCGTGGCCCACGACGTCGTGCACCTCCTGGGCGAGCCGCAGCCGTTCGGAGACGACGGCGTGCTCGCGAGCGTCCACAGCGGACCGCCGGCGCAGCTTCATCAGCACACCGGCTGCGGCGGGCAGCAGGATCCAGCCGGCCGACCAGGTGATCCACGAGGTCACCGAGTCGTTCCACCACGGCAGGATCGCCAGCGCGTACAGCAGGGCGCACCCGGCGGTCAGCTCGATGGTCGAGTAGACGGCCATCGCGTACATGGCCGCGACGCCGCTCATCAGGATCGGCCCGAACGGATAGCCCATCGCCAGGTACACGGCGATGGCGGCGGTGGTGATCCCGAACGTCCACAGCGGACGGACCGAGCGGAACAGCAGGCCGGCGGCCGCCACCGTGATGAGCAGGTAGGCGAACACGTCGAGGGCTTCCGCTCCTTGCAGGCGTGCGGCGAACCGCGTGCCCACGAGGCCGAAGAACAGCAGCGCCACCGTCAGCGCCACGTCCTGCCATTTCATCCGCATGCTGCTGACGATACGACCGTGGACGTACGCAGATGTGCGTATCTTCATGACGCTCCGAGGCGGACGACCGGGCCGGTCGGCGGGAACACGATTGGACCCATGATCGTGACGACGGAGAAGCTGACGAAGCGCTACGGCGACCGCGCCGTGGTGGACGAGGTCAGTCTGTCCGTGCGGCGGGGCGAGGTCTACGGGTTCCTCGGTCCCAACGGCGCGGGCAAGACGACCACGATCCGCATGCTGCTGGGGCTCGTGCAGCCCACGAGCGGCTCGGCCAGGGTGCTCGGTGAGGCACCGGGCACCCCCAGGGCGTTGCTGAAGGTCGGTTCCCTGATCGAGGGGCCTGGTTTCTACCCGTACCTGTCCGGCCGCGACAACCTGCGCGTGCACGCCGCCCGCCGCGGTGTGGGCAAGACGCACGTCGAGGCCGCGCTGGAGCAGGTCGACCTCACGGGCGCCGCGAACGAGAAGTTCCGCCGGTACTCGCTCGGCATGAAGCAGCGGCTTGGTGTCGCGGCGGCCCTGCTCGGCCAGCCGGAGCTGCTGATCCTGGACGAGCCGACCAACGGCCTCGACCCGGCGGGCATGGCCGACATGCGCGACCTGGTGCGGGCGCTCGCGGCGCAGGGGCAGACGGTGCTGCTGTCGAGCCACCTGCTCGGCGAGGTCGAGGAGATCTGCGACCGGGTCGGTGTGATCTCGCAGGGGCGGCTGGTCGCGGAGAGCACCGTCGAGCAGCTGCGCGGCGACACCGTGCTGCTGATTCGCGCCGACCCGATCGAGAAGGCGCACGTGCTCATCGAGGGCAGTTCGTTGCACGGCGACGTGCTGCACGTGCGTGAGACGGACGCGGGGTCGTTGGTGCGGACGCTGGTCCACGCCGACGTGGACGTGCAGGAGGTCCGGCCGCTGCGCCGGACGTTGGAAGAGGTCTTCTTCGAGATGACGGGAGTGGCGTGATGGGCAGCGTCAAGGCGGAGCTCCTGCGGCTGTGGAAGTGGCCGGCGACGTGGGTGCTGATCGGCGTCTGGCTGGTGATGACGCTGACGTTCGGCTACGTGTTCAACTACCTGGCGCTGAACGGCGGCACCAACACGCGTGGCGCGTCGCAGCAGCAGCTGATCAGCGCTATGCAGCCGGAGAACGTCGGCGCGGCCGTCGTGCGCGGCCTGCCGATGTTCGGTGGCGCGATCATCCTGGTGCTGGCCGCGCTGGCGGTCGGCAGCGGCTACGGCTGGGGCACCTGGAAGACCACGCTCACCGCGGGCCCGCGCCGGATCTCCGCGATGGCGGGAACGCTGGGGGCGCTCGCGGTCGTCGTGGTGTTGCTGGTCGCGCTGACGTTCGTGGTGAACCTCGGCGCGGCGATCACGGTGGCGTCGCTGGAGGGCTGGGCCTTCCGCCTGCCGGGCATCGGCGTGCTGAAGCCGCTCTCCGCGTCACTGCTGATCGCCGCCATGTGGACGGCGTTCGGCGTGTTCCTCGGCGTGATCACCAAGGGTCCCGCGCTCTCCGTCGGCCTCGGGCTGATGTGGGCGATCGTCACCGAGAACCTGTTGCGCGGCGTCGGTTCGCTGCTCGGGCCGGTGGAGGACCTCACCAAGGTCCTGCCCGGCGGCTCGGCGGGCAACTTGGCCGGTGCGGTCGGCGGATCCGGTGCTCCCGGCGTCCTGACCGACCTCAGCGGAACCACCGCCGCCCTGTTCCTCGTTGGTTACGTCGTGGTGTTCGTGGGGGCGGCCACGGCGCTGAAGGTGCGTCGCGACCTCGTATAGGGCCACGGCGGCCCAGGTGAGGGCGAGCACGACCGCGACTCCGGTGGGGTAGTCGCGGTCGTGCAGCCCCGGGTTGACCGGGCCGCTGTGCGCGCGCCACAGCAACGGAACCGCGAGCAGCACGACGATGCCGGAGACCGTCAGGCCGATGCCGATCGAGGCCCGTTTGACGACGAGGCCGGACGCTCCGACGAGCGGCGCGATGAGGAAGTCGTGCAGGACGACACCGCCGCCGAGCCAGGCCAGCAGCTCGATGGTGATCTGGGGGAGGAGCAGCCAGGCGCCCCACGCCGCGAGGGCCACGCCCGCGATGCCGATCAGGATCCTCACCGGACCTCCAGGGACGTGACCCACTTGGTCTGCAGCACACCCGGCCGGTTCGGCGCGATCAGCCGGCACGGATACCCGTGGTCCGGGGTGAGCTCCTCACCGTTGAGCCGCAACGCGAGCAACGTCAGCGGATCCCGCGCGAAGGCCTCTGGCAGCGTGGTCGCCCGGTACAGCCCGTCCTTCTCCAGCGACTCGACCCGCACGTCGCCTCCGGTCACCAGCTCGGAGATCCGCACGCCGGTCCAGGTGGCGTTCTGGCTCCACCCCTCGACGCACGCGATGGGCAGCTCGACGGTCGTCTGCGGCATGGCTCTGAGCTCTGCCAGCGAATAGCTCTTCGCTCCGACCTTCAGCCGCCAGTCCGGTGGCACCACGACGTTCGCGGCTTTCGCCGTCCGGTTCACCGGAAGCTCGCCGTCCGATCGCCACGCCAGCACCGAGATCTTGCGCAGCCACGGCACCGTGACACCCGCTGTGGCGACGATCGCGACACCCGTCGTCAACGCGGTCGTGCGCAGGAAAGCCCGGCGCGACAGGATGGTCTTCTCGGTCGACTCGGGTTCGAGCGAGCGCCGGATGAGCGGGATCTTCACCGCGATGTGCAGCAGCAGGGCACCGATGGCGATCCACGCCACGGCGTAGTGCGCGGTGGGGAAGTAGAACGACCACGGGTAGTTCTGCGCCGCGTTGAACAGCCCGGTGACGAGCTCGAAGAACGACGCCGCGATCAGCACGAAGATCGAGCCGCGTTCCAGCGCGTGCGGCACGTTCTTGACCAACGGCCGCTCGAACAGCTTGGGGTAGACGGTCCACAACTTGGCCAGCAGCAACGGGATCGACGCGACCCCGGAGATCACGTGCACCCCCTGCGTGACGCGGTAGAGGTCGACCGGGCGGGTCGGCCACGGCCAGTCGTGCTGCACGCCGTGGCTGAGCAGCCCGGTGACGAAGCACAGGCCGAACGCGATGCCGAGCCACGTGCCGACCCGGCTGGTCACACCCGTGTGATGGGCGGGCGCCCTGAACGTCCTCACAGCCGCTCCCAGCAGGCGAACCAGCGACCGGCGCGTTCGGCCTGCCACAGCAGGAAGAACCCGTCCGCGGGCACGGACTCCGCGTCGCTCCACGCCCACGGGAACCACGTGCCCAACGTGCCTTCCGTGCGCACGCGGGCCTGGCCGACGGTGAGCCCGGAGCCCGGCTGTTCGACCTCGACGACGACGGTTCCGCTGGGGCGCAACAGCTGCCGGACGCGGCGCAGGAGTGCGGCCGGGTCGCCGCCGATGCCGATGTTGCCGTCGGCGAGCAGCACGTGGTGCCAGCGACCTTCGCCGGGCAGCAGGTCGAACACACTGCGCCGGATCGCGACGCCGCCGCGTTCGGTGGTGCGCCGGATCGCGACCGGGGAGACGTCGACGCCGAGTGCCTGGACGCCGCGGGCGAGGAGGGCGGCGACGAGCCGGCCAGGGCCGCAGCCGACGTCGAGGGTGGGGCCGGTGCAGGCGTCGAGGAGGATCTCGTCGCCTCCGCCGGCGTCGGCCTGCCAGCGAGCGACGGAGAGCTCGCGCGGGGTCGTGCCGGAGAGGTCGAGCCAGCTGGGGGTGCCCTGGAGAGCCTGGTCGAACATCATCGGGCCACCGCCCGGCAGCCGAGCGCCGAAAATTGTCGGTGCTGTCTGGGAGAATAGAACCAGGGGACCCCTACGGAGGGGACCCTTGCGCGAGCGTGCGGTGCCGGCGTCATCGGGGCACCGCCGCGATCTCGGTCAGCGTCGCGGCGAACCTGCCACACGGCACCTGGGCCGCCACCGTGCGCGCGTCCGTCATCGTGTCC
Source organism: Lentzea flava (assembly GCF_014648475.1). Lineage (GTDB taxonomy): Bacteria > Actinomycetota > Actinomycetes > Mycobacteriales > Pseudonocardiaceae > Lentzea > Lentzea flava. The sequence continues at coordinate 79,679 of NZ_BMRE01000031.1, forward strand.
ACATCGGACAGAACCGGCAGCCTCCGCACGTTCAGGCCCTGCAACGCGTTCAACGTCCGCGCACCCGTGTCCGCCCGCGACATCGGCACGTCCCGCAACACCTCGGCGCGCAACGGATCCCGCAAGCCCAAAGCCCACCACCCGCCGTCGAGCGCGAGACCGAGCGCCGCCTCCTCGAACTGCGCGCACGACGCCAGCAGCGACGGCGTCACCTGCGGCGTGTCCATCCCGATCTGCAGCACCGGCATCCCGAAGCCCGCGACATCGGCGTGCGCGTGCGCCAGCCGGTCCGCGAACGTCTCGCCGCGCTGCGGGATCACCACGCACTCCGCCAGCGCGTCCCGCACGTCGTCGCGCCGCACCACCCCGGCCAGCGCCACCACCGGCACGGCACCGGGTGTGGCCGCCGCGGCCGAGATCGTGTCGAGCAGCGACGCCGCCGCCACGTCCGCGGCCTCCTCCGGCGTCAGCGGCGGGCACAGGCGCGTCTTCACCTGGCCGGGAACCGGTGACTTGGCCATGATCAGCAGACAGAACCTCATCGCAGCACTCCCGCCATGTCGCGCGCCGCCCGCAGCGTGCCGCGCACCGAGCCCGACACCTTGGACCGCGTCCCCGCCGCCCGCGGCCCGTAGGCCACGTCGACCTCGCGCACCCGCCAGCCCGCCGCCGCGGCGCGGACGAGCAGCTCCAGCGGATAGCCGAACGCGCGGTCCCGCACGTCCAGCGCCAGCAGGTCCGAGCGACGGCACACCCGCAGGGGCGCGATGTCGTGCACGTCGAGGCCCCGGCGCCGCAACAGACGCGCGATCACGGCGTTGCCCGCCCGCGCGTGCCACGGCCACACCTCGGACCTCACCGGCACCCGGCGGCCCACCACCAGATCGGCATCGGCCAGCAGCTCCACCATCGCGGGCAGCTCGGCCAGGCTCAGCGAGCCGTCGGCGTCCGCGAACGCCACGAGCTCGGACGTGGCCGCGAGCAGGCCGGTGTGCACGGCGGCACCGTAGCCGCGGCGTGGCTCGTGCACGACCAGGGCGCCGCAGGCCTCGGCCACGCCGGGGGAACCATCGACGGACCCGTTGTCCACGACGATCGCGCGACAGCCGGGAGGCAGGGAAGCGAGGACCGCCGGCAGTGCGGCGGCCTCGTCCAGGCAGGGGAGCACGACATCCATGCGTCCACCCTGGACCATCGGAAAGTGTTGTGGTGCTTACGGAATTGTGACGCACGAAAGAGTTCTTACGATTGTCTTGCGTGGTCTGCGGGCGAGCGCGAGACCCCCTAGGTTGGGCGCGGTGCGCATGGTGCCGCTTGCCCCGCAGTCCGCCGTGAGACGCCCTGTCGCGGCGCTGACCGTCGCGGGGCTGCTCGTCACGGCCGCCGTCGTCGTGGGGTTGCTCGTCAACGCCCACCACCCAGGCCTCCTGTTCGCCTCCGCGGCACCGCTCTTCGGCGACTGGAAACCGCACTTCGGCCCCGGCACACCTGCGGCACTCCTGATCGCCTTCCTCGTCGTCGCCAAGGGACCCGAGCTCGCCCAGCACCGGTTCGCGCTGCCGATCGCCTACGTGACGGCGACGCTGTGGACGTTCTCGCTTGCGATGATCGACGGCTGGGACAGGTTCGTCACCAGGCTCACGACCGTGGACGAGTACCTGCACGAGGTTCCCGGCGTCACCGACGTCCCCGCGATGCTCCGCGGGTTCAGCGACCGCATCCTGGACTTCCAGCCCGACTCGTGGACGACGCACGTCTCAGGGCATCCGCCGGGCGCGCTGCTCACGTTCGTCGCGCTGGACCGCATCGGGCTCGGCGGAGGAGCGGCGGCGTCGATCTTCTGCGTCCTGGTCGGGTCGCTCGCCGTCGTCGCGATCCCCAAGGCCGTCAACACCAACGCGGTGCTGCCGTTCCTCGTGCTGTTCCCCGGCGCGATCTGGGTCGGGGCGTCGGCGGACGGCATGTTCATGGGCGTCGCGGCCGTCGGGATCTACCTGCTCACCAGGTGGCCGCTGCTGGGCGGTGTCGTGCTGGGCTGGTGCGTCTTCCTGTCGTACGGCCTGGTGCTGCTCGCCCCGCTCGCGATCGTCGCGGCGGGCAGGAGGATCGGCTGGGCGGTCGCGGGCGCCCTCGCGGTCGTGGTGGCGTTCGCGCTGAGCGGGTTCTGGTGGCTCGACGGCTACGAGCTCGTCAAAGTGCGCTACTACCAGGGCATCGGCGACATCAGGCCGTACTGGTACTGGGTGTGGGCGAACCTCGCGGCACTGGCGCTCGTCATCGGCCCGGCCGGGCTCAGGGGCCTGCGCAAGGACAAGTGGGTGGTCGCGGCGGCGATCGCGATCCTCGCGGCCGACCTGTCCGGCCTCAGCAAGGCCGAGACCGAACGGATCTGGCTGCCGTTCGCCGTCTGGCTCCTCGCCGGCACCGCCAGGCTCGACAAGCGGTGGCTCACCGCCCAGGCCGTCACGGCCCTGGCGGTGAACCACCTGGTGCTCACGAACTGGTGACCGGCTCCCGCTGCGCGGAGAAGGCGAACTCCCGCACACCCGCGGCGAACCCGACCTGAGCCTCGAAACCCAGCACGTCCAACGCTTTCGCCGGTGACGCGACCACGTGCCGCACGTCGCCGGGCCGGGCCCCGCCGACGATCTCCGGCGTCGGCCCGTCGCACGCGTCGGCCAGCGCGAAGGCCAGCTCGCCGATCGTGTGCGGCGAGCCGGAGCACACGTTCACCGCCTCGAACCCCGGCCGCGGTGACGCGAGCGCCAGCACGTTGGCCCGCGCCACGTCCGTCACGTGGACGAAGTCGCGCCGCTGCCTGCCGTCCTCCATCACGCGTGGAGCCACGCCGTTCTGCAGCGCCGAGCGGAAGATCGACGCGACACCGGCGTACGGGGTGTCGCGGGGCATCCGCGGGCCGTAGACGTTGTGGTACCGCAACGCCCACACGCTGCCGCCGGTCTGCCGCGCCCAGGCCGCCGCCAGGTGCTCCTGCGCCAGCTTCGTCGCGGCGTAGGTGCTGCGCGGCTCCAGCGGAGCGTCCTCCGGCACCAGTTCCGGCACGACGAAGTCGCCGCAGAAGCACCGCGGCTCGTAGATGCCCTCGGCCAGGTCGCCCGCGGACCGCTCGGCCCGCACGACGCCGTGCGAGAGGCACCGGTACCGCCCTTCGCCGTAGACGACCATCGACGACGCCAGGACCAGCCGGGTCACTCCTGCCCGGTACATCTCCGCCAGCAGCACCGCCGTCCCGAGGTCGTTGTGCCGCGCGTAGGAAGGCGCGTCGAACGGATCGACGCCGTGCCCGACCATCGCGGCCTGATGACACACCGCGTCCACAGTGGACAGCAGCGGGCGCAGCACGTCCGGAGAGGTGACGTCGCCGATGACAAGTTCGTGGTCCAGCGTCGGTGCGATGCCGTGCGCCTCGGGCAGCAACGCGTCGAGCAGCACGCAGTCGTGGCCCTGCGCGGCCAGCTCGTCCGCGACGTGCGACCCGATGAACCCGGCCCCGCCGGTGATCAGTACTCGCATCTCTCGACCGTAGGGCCGCGCGTCGTGACCGCGCGCTCCTGCGGCCGATGACGTCAGGACTTCGTAATAGCCGGCAGCTCGACCACGAACCGCGCCCCGCGCGGGAAGCGGTCCTCCACCCACACCCGGCCGCGGTGGCGGTGCACGTGCTCGCGGACGAGCGCGAGCCCGAGCCCGCTGCCCGTGTCGTCACCGCGGCTGCCGGGCTTGCCTCGCGCGAACCGTTCGAAGATCTGCTCCCGCAACGCCTCCGGCACGCCCGGCCCGTTGTCCTCGACCTCGACGCGCGCCACGTCGCCGTCCTGGCGCACCGCGACGGAGATCGCGCCGCCCGCGTGCCGTTCGGCGTTCTCCATCAGGTTCGCGAGCACCCGGTCCAGCCGCCTGCGGTCGCCGCGCACCCGCACCGGGGTCGCCGACACCGGCACCGCCCGCCAGCGCGTGGCGATCACGTTGCGCACCAACGCGCTCAGCTCGAGCTCCTCGGGTTCGTAGTCGTCGGTCTGGTCGGCCCGGGAGATCTCCAGCAGGTCCACGACCATCCGCGCGAACCTGTCGACCTCCGAGGTGAGCAGTTCCAGGGCGGTACCGGCGGTTCCCGGCAGGTGCTCGCGACGCCGGCGGAGCACCGCACCCGCGTTGACCATCGTCGTCAACGGCGAGCGCAGCTCGTGCGACACGTCCGAGGCGAACCGGGCGTCCCGCAACGCCCGTTGCTCCAGGGCGTGCGCCGTCGAGTTGAACTTCGCCGCGAGTGCGGCCAGGTCCGGATCGTCCTGGTCGGGCAGCCGTGCTCCGAGATCACCGCCGGCGATCCTGCCCGCGGCGCAGTTGAGCTCCGCCAGGGGTTTCAGCGCGCGTTTCGACGCCCACGAGCCCAGCGCGGCCCCGAGCAGCGCCGACGCGATCGTGCCCGCGATCAGCACCCCGCTGAGGAACCCGAACGCGCGATCGAGCTGCTGCAACGGGAACAGCTCCACGTAGACGGCATCACCCACCACGGGCCGCGACACGGCGATGACGGGCTGGCCGTCCACGGTGATCCGTTCCCGGCCAGGTGGGTGCTGCACGAGGCCGGACGGCAGCTGGGACGGCTCGACCGCACGGCCCGCCGTCACCATGCCCGCGGGGCTCAGCACGAGGATCGACGAGTCGGGGCCGGTGGTGAGACCGGTCAGCAGCTCGTCGAGTCCCGGCGAGGACAGCGACTTCTCGACCAGCCGCACGTTGACCTCGGCCTGCCGGGTCGCGCTCGCCTCCCGCTGCCGCAGCATGTAGCCGGAGGCGAGGTTCCACGTCGCGATCGCCAGCACGCTCGTCACGACCAGCAGCCCGAAGCCGAACGACAGCGTCACCCGGCAGCGCAACGTGAGTCTCACGAGCGGATCCGATACCCGGTGCCGCGCACGGTGAGCACCAGAGCCGGGTCGTCCGGATTGGCCTCTATCTTGCGGCGCAGTCTCCTTATGTGCACGTCGAGCAGCCGGGTGTCACCAAAGTAGTCATATCCCCAAACCTTTTGCAGCAACTGTTCCCTGGTGACGATTCGGCCGCCCGCACCAGCGAGTTCCAGCAGCAGCCGGAATTCGGTGCGGGTGAGATGAACGCGTTCGCCCGCTCGGTGCACGAGCCCTTCCTGCGGACGGATTTCCAGATCGCCTATCCGAACCGCCTCCCTGCCGGGACCGCGCCTGCGCAACAACGCGCGGATCCGTGCCGCGAGAACGCTCGCCATCAACGGTTTCGTGACGTAGTCGTCCGCTCCCGCCTCGAGCCCGGCGATCACGTCGTGCGCGTCCGTCCGCGCTGTCACGACGATGATGGGCAGGTCACCGCGGGACCGGAGGGTCCGCACGACCTCCAGCCCGTCGATACCGGGCAGCGTGAGGTCGACCAGGACCACGTCGAACCGCTCGGTCGCCAGACGCCGCAACGCCTCTTCACCCGAACCCGCCTCGTCAACGGTGAAATCCTCGTCGGACAACGCGAGGCTCAGCGCCTGCCGGATTCGCTCGTCGTCTTCGACCAGCAGGACCTGTACGCACACAACGACTCCACTGTGTGAGAGCCGCGGCGACGACGCCTCACACAGTGGAGTGAAAGTCGATCAAAAGCAAGATTGCTTCGGTTCAGAATGCGGTCAGCGTGATTTTGGCCGAACGCGGGTTGGGTTCGTGGACAAGTGACTCGAAGGCGCCGACGTCATCGAACGCGAACCCGTACGCCTTCCCGTCGACCATGTTGGCGTGCACGATCTTCGAGTAGTGGTTGGTGGTCGAGCGGGTGTAGAACTGGCTCGCGTCGTAGGTCGGCTGGGTGTGCAGGTACCCGAGCGTCGAGCGGTTGAGCGCGGCGCACAGCGACCGGGAGATCGCGCCGACGTCGTTGTTCGGGGCCGCGAGCCTGCCGTCGCAGTTGAAGACGTCCCGCGTCGACGGCTGCTGGAACGACGCGACCTGCTGGCCCGCCGTGTTGGTGAAGGTGAGGACCCCACCGCTGGTGCGGCCGGTGAACTTGCGGTTCGGCTCGTTCTGGTACGGGACCACGGTCAGCGGCGTGTTCGCGTACGTCGACCACGCGCTGCTGACGTAGTTCTGGAAGTACGTGCTCGAGAACACGCCCGCGTCGAGCCCCTTGCTGGGGTTCAGGACGCGCAGCCTCGTGCCGTCGGACCGCGTGTGGATCAGCCGTGCCCAGTCGCCGCCGAGCTGCTGGTGCTGGTCGAAGATGCGGTTGCGGCCACCCGCGACGAGCTGGCCGGTCCGTTTGGTGGCGCCCGCCTGGGACGTCGCCTCGACCGCGTGCGGGACCGAGAACATGTCGACCTGGGAGCTGTTCAACCACAACCCGCCGCCGTTGTAGGTGAACTCGCTCCAGTCGAACAGGATGTCGCGGTTGGGGTCGCCCGCAGCCCACGGTGCGGGCTGCACCAGTCCGTTCGGCACCAGGCCGAACTTCAGCTTGTCCCGGAAGGACATGTAGAGCCGGCCGCCGGCGAGGTTGATCGGGATCTGCAGGGTCCGGCTGCCGCCGTTGCCGGGGCCGGGGATCGAGACGTCCGGCGCGGGTGACGGAGGAACCGTCCCGCCGGACCAGGGGGTGAACTGACCGCTCGCGTTGACGTAGCCGAGCCTGCCGTTCATCTCGCCGGTGATGTACAGGTAGACGGCGTCGCCACGGCCCGAGTTGTTCGTGACGGTGAGCGGGAGCAGGCTGGGTGGAGCGGCTTGTACTGGTGGGGACAACGTTGTCAGCCCAAGTAGGGCCGATGTCGCGAGCAGCAGGAGCTTGCGCATCGACTATCTCCTCACTGAGACAGGGTGTTCGTGAGAGCGCTCCCATGGTCAGCGTGATCGCGTAGATATGTCAAGAATGGTTCTCATGCGCGCGCTTACGGTGGATCTTGCACGAGCCGGGTCTTTGTCGTTGACCGAACTGCCCGACCCCGTGCCGGGTCCGGACGAGCTGCTGGTGGAAGGACTGGCCATCGGTATCTGCGGAACCGACCGCGAGATCGTGCGCGGTGAGTTCGGTACCGGTGGGACTCTCGTGATCGGACACGAGTCGCTGGGCAGGGTGATCAGCGGACCGGGGTTCGAGCCCGGCTCGCTGGTGGCAGGGGTGGTGCGGCGGCCGGACCCGGTGCCGTGCGTGGCGTGTGCGCGCGGGGAGTTCGACATGTGCCGCAACGGTCAGTACACCGAGCGAGGGATCACCGGCCTCGACGGCTACGCCTCGACGTTGTGGACAGTGCCTGCCGCTTATGCCGTCGGTGTCAGCTCTGCGACAGGTGTGCTCGTGGAGCCGGCTTCGGTGGTCGTCAAGGCGTGGGAGCGGCTGGATCAGCTGGCGCTGTTCCCGTTCGAGAGCGTGCTGGTCACCGGTGCCGGGCCGATCGGGCTGCTGGCGGCGTTGATCGGGGTGCAGCGCGGGCTGGACGTGCACGTGTTCGACCTGGCCGAGTCCGGCCCGAAGCCGGACCTCGTGGAGTCGCTGGGCGCGACCTACCACCGGAAGCTCCCCGATCACCCGGTGGTGATCGAGGCGACCGGCGCGCCCTCGCTGGTCGCGCAGCTGCTCGGGCGGGACCTGGTGTGTCTCACCGGCGTTCCGTCCACCGAGGTCGTGCCGGTGGATCTCGGGCAGGCGAACCGGGATCTGGTGCTGCGCAACGGGATCGTGTTCGGGACGGTCAACTCGAACGTGCGGCACTACCGGGAGGCGTCGGCCGTGCTGGACCGGGCGGACGACGCCTGGCTGTCGGCGATGATCACTCGGCGAGTTCCGCTGGAGTCCTGTGTGGAGGCTTTCGAGCAGCGGCCGGGAGATGTGAAAGTGGTGCTGGAGCTGTGAGCACGGCGTGAGAGCCTCAGCCTCCTAGGATGCGAGGCGTGGAACTGCGCCAGCTCCGGTACTTCCTCGCGGTCGCGGACGAGCTGCACTTCGGCCGGGCGGCGGCACGCCTGCTGATCGCGGGACCGTCGTTGTCGCAGCAGATCAAGGCGCTCGAACGGGACCTCGGCGTGGCGCTGTTCGCCCGCGACCGCCGCACCGTCGCCCTCACCGCCGCCGGTGCCGCGCTGGTGCCCGAGGTGCGGGCGTTGCTGGAACGGGCCGATGAGCTGCAACGGCACGCACGCCAGCTGTCCGGGTCACGGCCGGTGCGGATCGGGTACGTGAACTGGCTGCCGTCGGACCTGAGCGCGCGCACGGCCGGGATCGCGCAGCTCTACGTGGACGCGTGGGTCGTGCCCTCGCACCAGCAGGCGGCGCGGGTCGCCGACGGCAGCCTCGACCTGGCCGTGTGCTGGATCCGCAGGGCCGACGCCGCCCAGCTGGGGCTGACGACGCGGTTGCTCGGGGTCGATCGGCTGTACGCGGTGGCGGTGGGCACGGACACGAGCCCGGTGCGGGCCGCGGACATCGCGGTGCTCGTGGACGACGACATCACGTCGTGGCAGTCCTGGAACGACTACGCCGAGGAGTTCGCCGCGGACACCGGCGCTCGCGTCCGGCGCATCCACAACGGCGCCATCACCGGTCCGGCGTTCTTCGACCACGTGCGGGTGTGCACGACGCCGGTGCTCAACTCGCCGAAGGGCCAGACGACGCCGTTGCCGCCCGATCTCGTGCAGCGGCCCGTCGTCGACCCCGAGGTGCTGTGGACGTGGTCGCTGGTGTGGCGCAAGGACGAGAGTCGGGCGGACGTGATCGCGGCCGCCGAGGCGATCACGCGGGACGTCGGCGATCTCGGGCTGCACCGCGACGGGGTCTGGCTGCCCGCCGACGACCCGCACCGCGCGCTGGGAGGCTGAGCCTCCCACGAAGGAGAAAACAGGTCGCAATTCCGTGAAATGAACTCGGGAGTGCGAGCGGTTGTGGCTGTCAGTTCCACAACTTCTCCTTCGAAAGCGAGCAAGGAAATGAGCAACAAGGTGGCCGTCGTCACGGGTGCGTCGCAGGGAATCGGCGCGGCGCTCGTCCCGGCCTATCGCAAGCTCGGGTATTCGGTCGTGGCGGTGTCGAGGTCCATCGATTCCTCCGACGATCCGGAAGTGCTGGCGATCCGGGCCGATCTGGCCCAGCCGGGGGAGGGTGCGCGGGTCGTCCGTGCGGCGCTCGCGCGGTTCGGCCGGGTCGACACGCTCGTCAACAACGCGGGGATCTTCGTCGCGAAGCCGTTCACCGAGTACACCGACGAGGACTTCGCCGCCGTCACCGGCACGAACCTGGTCGGCTTCTTCGACATCACCCGCAGCGCCGTCGCGGCGATGCAGGAGAGCGGCGGGCACGTGGTGAACGTGTCCACGGCACTGGTCGACCACGCGTTGTCGGCCGTCCCGTCCGCGCTGGCGTCGCTGACCAAGGGCGGTCTGAACGCCGTCACCAGGTCGCTGGCGGTCGAGTACGCCACCAGGAACATCCGCTTCAACGCGGTCGCGCTCGGCATCATCCGCACCCCGATGCACGCGCCGGAGACCCACGAGGCGCTGGCCGGGCTGCACCCGGTCGGGCGGATCGGCGACATCTCCGACGTCGTCGACGCGATCACGTTCCTCGAGCAGGCCGGCTTCGTGACGGGCGAGATCCTGCACGTCGACGGCGGCCAGAGCGCGGGGCACTGACATGGCCGTCACCGACGTCATGGACCGGTGGAAGGACGCCGTGGACGCGCACGAACCGGAGCGCGTGGCCGCGAACTTCACCGAGGACGCGATTTTCCAGGGACTCAAGCCCTACGGAGTCGGGCGGGAAGCAATCGCCCGGTACTACGATTCTCAGCCTTTTGGACTGAAAGCGGAGTACGAGGTTCTCGAAACGCGGCAGCTCGCCGAGGATTTGGTCCTCGGCTACCTGGAAGTCGATTTCTCGTTCGTCGACCGGCCGACGATCACCGTGAACCTGAGCGTGCTGATCAAGGGAGACCTGATAGCGCACTACCAGGTCTCCCGTCTCGGCTAGTGCCTGCGCGGCTCCCGGCCGAACGGCGACCTCGGCCGTTCGAGTTCGGGAGCCGCCGGGATCGGCATGGTCACCGGGTTGCCCGCCGTGATGGTGATCGGCTCGCCGTGGTGCTTCGTCCTGAGCTCGGTGCCGTCCACGATCCGGTAGGTGGCCTCGGTCGCGCACACGTCGATGGCGATCCTGGTGCCCCGGAACGCCATCCGGAACGAGAACCGGGTGAGCGCCTCCGGGAGCCGGGGCGCGAAGGTCAGTTCGCCGCCGTGGTCGCGCATGCCGCCGAACCCGGCCACCAGCGCCATCCAGGCGCCCGCCAGCGACGCCATGTGCAGGCCGTTGTTGACGTTGTCGTGCAGGTCGTGCAGGTCGGTGAACGCGGCCTCGACGAGGTAGTCGAACGCCAGCCCGAGGTGGCCGACCTCCGCGGCCAGCACGGCCTGGGTGCCCGCCGACAACGACGAGTCCCGCACGGTCCTGGCCTCGTAGTAGGCGAAGTTGCGGGCCTTCTCCTCCGGCGTGAACACGTCGCCGCGCACGTGCATCGCGAGCACGAGGTCCGCCTGCTTCACCACCTGGCGGCGGTACAGGTCGAAGTACGGGTAATGCAGCAGCAGCGGATACTTGTCCTCCGGCGTGTTCTCGAAGTCCCACTCCGCGTGCTTGGTCCAGTTGTCCGCCTGCGGGTGCACCTCGAGCATCTCGTCGTAGGGAACCGCCATCTCGTCGGCGGCGCGGCGCCAGGCCGCGATCTCGTCCTCGGTGGCGTTGGCCTTGTCCGGGTGGCGTTCCGCGGCGTCGGCGGCTGCGCGCAGGTTCTGCTGGGCGATCAGGTTGGTGTAGACGTTGTTGTCCACGATCGCCGAGTACTCGTCCGGGCCCGTGACGCCGTCGATGCGGAAGCCGTCGTGCCGGTCGTGGTGGCCGAGCGACAACCACAGCCGTGCGGTCTCCGTGAGGATCTCGGTGGCCTCGTCGCGGTCGAAGCACTCGTCGTTCGTGGCGTTGAGGTACTGCTGGGTGGCGTAGGCGACGTCACCGGAGACGTGGAACGCGGCCGTCCCCGCCGGCCAGTACGCGCTGCACTCGGCGCCGTTGATCGAACGCCACGGGAACGCGGCGCCCTTGAGCCCCAGCACTTTCGCGCGGTCGCGGGCCTTGTCCAATGTGGAGTGACGCCACCGCAGCGCGTCGCGGGCGGCGTCGGGCAACGTGTAGGTGAGCACCGGGAGCACGAACATCTCGGTGTCCCAGAACGCGTGGCCGTCGTAGCCGGGGCCGGTGAGACCTTTTCCGGGAATGGCACGGGTTTCACCGCGGGCACCGGCCTGCAGGATGTGGAACAGCGCGAACCTGATCGCCTGCTGCAGCTCGTCGTCGCCCTCGATCTCGATGTCGGCGACCTGCCAGAAGTCGTCGAGGAAGTCCCGCTGCTCCTGGAGAAGCCCCTCCCAGCCGGTCTGCAGCGCCCCGGCGAGCGCCGCTTCGACCTGCGCGCGCAGCGCGGGCGTGGAGCGCTTGCCGGACCAGCCGTAGCCCAGGTACTTGGCCAGCTTCAGGCAGGAGCCCCCCGCGACGTCGACGGCCGCGGTGAAGCGGGCGAGATCGGCTTCGGCGCGGATGTCCGTGCGGACGTCGACGCCTCCCGCGACGTCGATCTCGTGGTCCATCGCGGCGGCCATGCGCAGGCCGGACACCTTGGTGTGGTGGCACAGCACCGCCCGCGTCTTCTCGGCCATCGTGAAGTCGTTGACCAGCGGCGACTCCAGCGCGGCCGCGACGCGGGGATCGTTGGTCCGGTGGATGGTCGGCTCGTTGGCCAGCAGGTCGGACTGCACGACGAGCTGCACGTCGTCCATCGGCTCGACCTCGTACCGGATGGCGGCGACCGCGCGCTGCGTGAACGACACGAGCCGTTCGCTGCGCACGATCACACGGCGACCGGTCGGCGACTCCCAGAGCGTGCGGCGGCGCAGCGTGCCGGTGCGGAAGTCGAGGACGCGTTCGTGCTCGATCGCGTTGCCGTAGCGCATGTCCAGCGGCTCGTCCTCGACCAGCAACCGGATGATCTTGCCGTCGGTCACGTTCACGACGGTCTGGCCGGCCTCGGGATAGCCGTAGCCCGCTTCCCCGTACGGCAGCTGGTGTTCCTCGTAGAAGCCGTTGAGGTACGTGCCGGGAAGGCCGCGCGGCTCGCCCTCGTCGAGGGTGCCGCGCATGCCGATGTGGCCGTTGGACAACGCGAACGTCGACTCGGTGCGGTGCAGCTGGTCCACGGCGAGGCCCTGCCAGCGCAGCTGCCACGGTTCGATGGCGTAGCTCATGACAGCAGCTCGTCGAGCTCGTTGACGACCACGTCGGCGCCGTTGGTCTTGAGCGCCTCCGCCTGGTTGCCGCGGTTCACGCCGACGACGAACCCGAAGCCGCCCTTGTGGCCCGCCGCGACACCGGCGAGCGCGTCCTCGTAGACGGCGGCGTTCTCCGGCGGCGTTTTGAGCCTTCTGGCGCCTTCGAGGAACGAGTCCGGTTCCGGTTTGCCGTGCAGGTTCGACGCGACGATCACGTTGCCGTCCACCAAAGCGTCGACGTAGTCCAAAAGGTTGCCCGCGCGCAGCACGCGCATGGCGTTGGCCGACGACGTGACCACGCCGATGGGCACACCGGCCTCGCGCGCGGCCTGGAGGTAACGGACCGAACCGGGGTAGGGCGTGATGCCCTCCTCGTCGATGATCTGGTTGACCAGGTCGTTCTTCTGGTCGCCGATCCGGCGGATCTCGTCCTCCTGCGGGGTGAGGCCGCGGGAGGCGAGGAAGCTGCGGACGCCGTCGTAGCGCGGCTTGCCGTCGACGTAGGCGAGGTAGTCCTGCTCGCTGAACGGCTGGCCCATGCTCTCGAACGTCTGCTTCCACGCCTTGCGGTGCAGGACCGCCGTGCTGGTGAGCACGCCGTCGAGGTCGAACAGCAACGCCGTGATCTTCTCCGGGATGCCGAGGCTCATGCTTCGATCATGCACCCGTCTCGTCGTCCTCGCCGCTCTCCGGCCGTTCCTCCGCGAGACGCTCGTCGAGGGGGCGCGGGTGGGCCTGCTCGTACTCGGTCATCCCGTACTTGTCGGACTCCGCCCAGCCCTCCTCCGGCTCGGTCTCCAGCGGGTCGTGCTTGATGTTGTCCTCGTCCAGGGCCTCGAAGTCCTCGGTGTCCTCGGAGATGTACGCACCACGTTCTTCGCTCATGTCCTGGGCAATACCCAGTTCGGCCCTATCCGATGCTTTGGCCGACGAGCGAGCCGATGCCGTACGTGACACCCATGGCGATCAGTCCACCCACGACGTTGCGGACGATCGCGCGCTGCCGCGGCGCCCCGCTCAGCCTGGCGCTGACGTAACCGGTCAGCGCGAGGGTGGCGACCGCGGCCACGACGGTGATCGGGACGCGGAGGCTGGTCGGGCTGAGGATGATCGCGGCGAGGGGCAGCAGGGCGCCGACGGTGAACGAGATGAAGCTCGCGATGGCCGCACCCCACGGGTTGGTGAGCTCGTCCGGGTCGATGCCGAGCTCCGCCTCGGCGTGGGCGGCCAGGGCGTCGTGCCGGGTGAGCTGCTGGGCGACCTCGTGCGCGGTTTCCGGGTCGAGCCCCTTCTCCTGGTAGATGTCGGCGAGCTCCTCCAGTTCCTCCTCCGGCATCTCCTTGAGCTCCCGGCGCTCCCTGGCGAGCAGGGCGCGTTCGGCGTCGCGCTGGCTGCTGACGGAGACGTACTCGCCCGACGCCATGGACATCGCGCCCGCGAAGAGCCCGGCGAGGCCCGCGACGAGGATCTGGGCCTTGTCCGTGGTGGCACCGGCGACACCCACGACGAGGCTGGCCGTGGAGACGATGCCGTCGTTCGCGCCGAGAACCCCCGCGCGCAGCCAGTTCATCCGGTCGCCGGTGACCTCGTCGTGGGGCTCGTCGTGCGTCATTTCCGCAGGCTAACCTGGAGATCATGCTTTCGTGGCAGACCACGCCGCTGCGGTTGGTGGATGTCCCGGTGCCGTCGCCGGCGCCGGGGGAGCTGCTCGTGCGGGTGCTCGCCTGCGGGGTGTGCCGGACCGATCTGCACGTCGTGGACGGGGATCTGCCCGTGCACCGGCCATCGGTCGTACCTGGCCATCAGGTCGTGGGGGAGGTCGTGATCGCCGCCGGTGACTTCGTCGTCGGTGAGCGCGTGGGAATCGCCTGGTTGCGGCACACGTGCGGGTCTTGCCGGTTCTGTTTGCGCGGTGACGAGAACCTGTGCCCGTCGTCGTTGTACACCGGGTGGGACGCTGACGGTGGTTATGCGTCTTATGCGGTCGTACCTGCTGCTTATGCGCTTCGGCTGCCGGCCGGGTATTCGAACGAGACTCTGGCGCCGTTGTTGTGCGCGGGGATCATCGGATATCGGGCGCTGAAGCGCGCCTGTGTTCCTGACGGCGGGCGATTGGGGATCTACGGGTTCGGCGGGTCTGCGCATCTGGCGGCGCAGGTGGCGGTCGCGCGTGGGTACGAGGTGCACGTGGTGACCCGTTCTGCCGCCGCTCGTGAGCTGGCCCTGTCGCTGGGGGCGGCCTCGGCCTCCGCTGACGTCCCTCCGGTGCCGCTGGACTCGGCGGTGCTGTTCGCGCCGGCCGGGACGCTGGTGCCGGCTGCTCTGGAGGCGCTGGAACGGGGCGGGACGCTGGCGATCGCCGGGATCCACCTGTCCGACGTGCCGGGGCTGTCGTACTCGCGGCACCTGTTCCAGGAGCGGCAGGTCCGGTCGGTCACGGCGAACACGCGGGCCGACGCTCACGAGTTCCTGTCGTTCTGCGACTCGCACCGGCTGTCGGTGGCCGTGCGGCCGTACCCGCTGGCCGAGGCGAACCTGGCCCTGTCGGACCTCCGCTCCGGACGCGTGACCGGCGCGGCGGTTCTTGTGGTTTGACCTGGTCAGAGGCCAGATGCTCAGTTTTTGTCAGACCTGCGTGGCACCATGTCGAACAGATGTTCGTGTGCGTGCTGTGGGAGGTCAGTTCCGATGCAGATCGATCCGAGTCGCTGGCCGGGCCGCGTGGTGCCGTCGACCGACTCCGACGTGGACACCGCGGTCGAATCCCTGTGCGTGCGAGCCTCGTGGCCGGACGCCGACCGCCGGTGGATCCGCCGCCTGCTCGAGCCGTGGTTCAAGGCGGGCTGGAGCGTTGACGCCCTGCTGGTGGCCGTCGACACCCGCCCGGACGGCACCCGCCAGGGCAGGCCGCGCTCCCGCGCTCAGGTGGCCCACGAGTTCCTGCGGGCCCGCCTGATGGTGTGGACGGCGGACGGCGCCCGCCTCGCCCGCCCACCCCTGACGGGCATGTCGCTGGGCGAGTGGTTCCGCGTGAACCGCCGCAACGCCGCCCTGAACGCCCCGCGCCGCGGCGGCGCCCTCGGCACGGAGGGCGAGCGTGCACGGGCGGAGTCGCGCGCCCTGGCCCACCGCCGCGACCCGGTGGAACGCAGCCGCGAGAAGGGCCGCCGCCGCCAGGAGGTGCTCGACAGCCTGCTGGTGCCGGGGCAGGAGGCGCCGTCGTTCGCCGACTCGTGGCGGCTGGTGGCCGAGCTGATCCCGGTGCCGCGGGTGTGTTCGGCGTGCGGGCACGTGCGCAACGAGGTGGCGCGTCCGGCTCATCGCGTCGCATAGGGCTCTCACCTGCATCTTCGGTGAACGGTGATTGAACCGGGCACAGGTTGGGAACACGAGACGAGTTTCCCGTTGCCTGATGAAGGGCCCGACATGCTCGAAGTGACGCCGATGGCTGCCGAGGTCATCAACGAGCTGACGTCGCAGTCAGCCGCCACCGACGACGGCGTCGGCCTGCGCTTCGCACTCGCCGCCGACCACAACAGCCAGGCCGCCCTGGAACTGTCCCTCAGCGAAGCCGTCGACGGCGACCAGGTGGTCACGGCCGACGCGGGTGCCAAGGTCATCATGGAACCGGCCGCAGCGCAGTACCTGGACGACAAGGTCCTCGACGTGCGCCAGGACGCGGAGGGCAACCCGGCCTTCGCGATCGCTCGCCAGGACCCGACGACGTAACCCACCGCGCCGCTTCCGGCGCGGCCTTCGCCTCCGCCTGCCTGCCTGTGTGGTTCGCGCGGGTTATCGGGCTGTGTGGTCGCGCCGGAAGGGTTGGCCGTGGTGTGTGTGACGCAGGACGGCCTTCTCCCCGAACCGGACCGGCGTACGCAAGACGGCCTTGTCGCGAGCCGGGCGGGGTAGGCATGACGCCTCCCGAGCCGGACTGCGGGACGCAAAGCCCCTCCCGAGCCGGGCCGCGGCACGCAAAACGCCCCCTCCCCGAACCGGGGAGAGGGCGCTGCAAAGCGGCGTGATCAGCCCTCGATGCGACGAACGACGCTGATCGGACCGATCGACGTGATGTCGGCGATCCTCACCGGCACACCTTCGGTCGACGCGTGCACGGCGCGGATGCCGTCCACCGCCATCGCCACGTGGGACTGGCTCGAGTAGTAGACGATGATGTCGCCGGCCTTGATCTCGCTCGGGCTCACCTGGCGACCGGCGGCCGCCTGGGCGTAGCTCGTGCGGCCGATGGACACGCCCGCGTAGCGGTACGCGGCCTGGATCAGCGACGAGCAGTCCCAGCTGTCCGGGCCGTTGGAGCCGTAGACGTACGGCTTGCCGCGCTGCGCCAGGGCGAACTCCAGGGCCTTGCCGGCGGTGCCGGGCGGGACCGAGATGTTCGACATGTCGCCGTTCTGCGCCAGCTGGTTGCGCACCGACTGGCTCAGCGAGTTGTACTGGGCCTTGGCCTCGGCGAGCTGCTTGTCGAGGTCGGCCTTCTTCTGCTGGATCTCGTCGAGCAGCTTCTTGGACGCCTCGGTGGCCTCGTTGGCGGTCTTCGTCGCGGCGTCCGCGGCGTTGACGGCGTCGGTGAGGCCCTTCAGGGCCTCGGCGTTGTCGGTCGCCAGGATGTTGATGGCCGACATGCGGTTGAGGAAGTCCTGCTGCGAGTCGCTCACGAGCAGCGCGGAGATCTGGTTGAAGCGCGCGCCCTGGAACGTGGACTCGGTGAGGACGTCCACCTGGCCGCGGAGGGACTCCTCGGCCTTCTTGGCGTTGGCCAGGTCGGCCTTGGCCTTGTCCAGTTCAGCCTGCTTGGCCGCGAGGTCGCCCTGGGCCTTCAGGTGGTCCTGGTTGAGCTTGGATGCCTGCTCGGACAGCTCGTTGTACTTCTTGAGCGCGTCGGCGGCAGAAGGCTGTGCGGTGGCCGGGGTCGTGGGCAGCGCGGCGGCGACGACAGCAGCCGTCGCGACGAACGCTCCACGCACGGTACGGCGCGAGGGTTGCGACACCACGTCGCGGGTCCTCCTTCTTCCTGGCAGCTGCCTCCGCGAGAACTACTGCGCGTGAGGCGGCAACCTTGGCGTGTGCCCCGAGTGGGTTAACTGCTGGGCCGAAGGTCTCGGACAGGTTACGGAACGACCTTGTGTTCGTCCACCACCGGGTCCTCAACAGTTCACCGGCACGCACGCTCTCACAGTCGTCTACGTCGCTTTATCGCGGGGTGGGAGAGAAACGTCACCCGACGACCCGGCGAATCACCGAAATGGGACCGATGGAGTCGATGTTCGCGACTTTCACCGGGATGCCCTCGGTGGACGCGTGCACCGCGCGGACGCTGTCCACGGCCATTGCGACGTGCGACTGGCCGGAGTAGTAGATGATCAGGTCGCCCGGCGCGACCTCGTTGCGGCCCACCGCCCGGCCGATCTTCGCCTGGTCGTAGGTGACGCGCGGGATGGACACGCCGGCGGCCCGGTAGGAGGCCTGCGTCAGCGACGAGCAGTCCCACGAGTCGGGCCCGTTCGAACCGAACACGTACGGCTTGCCCTGCTGGCTCAGCGCGAACTCCAACGCCTTGCCCGCCGCGCCCGCGGGTGCCGTCACGGTGACCTTGGGGCCCGTGGCGGCCAGCGTCTGCTTCTGCGGCGCCGACAACGACTGGTACTTGGTGCGCGCGGCCGACACCTGCTGGTCCATCTCCGCCTTGCGGGCGGACACGTCCGCGACGAGCTTCTCCGCCGCGGCGGCCGCGGCGGTGGCGTCGGCACGGGCCTTCTGGGCGGCGTTCAGGGTGGCGTTCATCCGCGCCACGGCCTCGTTCTGGTCGGTGGCGATGATGTTCATCGCCTGCATCCGCTCCAGGAAGTCCTGCTGGGAGGTCGACGTCAGGAACGCCGACAGGTTGTTCAGCCTGGCACCCTCGAACGACGCCGTGGTCAGCACGTCGACCTGGCCGCGGTACTGCTCGGACTCGGCGAGCGCCTTCTTCTCCGCCTCCGTCGCGATGCCCACGATCGCCTTGGCCTTCGCGAGGTCTCCCTGGGCCTTGAGGTGGTCCTGGGTGAGCTTCTCGGCGTGGTGCGTGAGCTCGGTGTAGGTCTTGAGGGCCTCGTCGACCGGTTGCGCGTGCGCCGTTGGCATTGACACCACGGTCGCGGCGACCACGGCGGCCATAGCGGTTGTCCTTGCAGCACGTCGGCCGGGCACGCGGCCTCCTCGGAGAGTCGGGAACAGCTTCTGAGGAGGCGTACGGCCGAACAGCCGACGGGGTTCAGCCCAACCACCCTGTTCGACGGCACGCGGGGCCCTTTCGTGCGGCAGGGGCGGTTTCTAGGGGTCCTCGCAACACCTGAT
>NZ_BMRE01000032.1 GCF_014648475.1 Lentzea flava
CCACGACATGCCGCCCGAGCTGCACATCTTCGGCAGGGCCGCTTAACTTAGCGGCATTGGCGTCGACCCACCCGATCCAACTCTCACAATCGCTGAGCACCAAAATCTCTCAACACTCACCGGTAAAGGGAACCAACTGCGCCTAAAGCAGGCGAGAATACCTTGGAGCTTTGTCAACAAAATTCTCATCAGAACGCTCACGTAGCTTCGCTCTGATGTACTGCAGTTCCACCTCCTCCTGCCCAGCAGCGGAACGACCCGCCGCTCCGCTTCACCCCACAGGACCTCATGGACGACTTCCGGAACATCGTCCATGGACGACCTCGTCGCACCGATCGCCTGCAGCACCCCAGGACGACCTCGGACCAGCCGATCAGGAGAAGCAGTCAACAGCATCGCACGCCGCCTTTCCCGTACTCACCCGCGATAAGCGGGTCAGCCACGTTCAAGGTCAGGTGACAACGCTCGCGAAGATCAACAGTCGACGGCCGGACGTAGCACGTCGAGGGAGGCGCCACGCGATGGACGGCCGCTGGCCCGCGTTAAGAACCGCACTGACGAAGGACTGGAGCTCCAACGGGCGTTAGGGAGCGTGCGGATGGCTCAACAGTGGCGGACTCAGCGATCGATCTTGGCCACAGCAACTTTGATGCCGGTTGCCTTGATCGCGATCGAATGGATCCGCAAGGCGGCACGAGAAAAGAACGGCATGATGTCCTTCAGGTTTCCATCCTTGCTCGTCGCCACCGCGTACACCATCGTCCACTCGGTGGCGTTTCCAAACTCCGCGTCGGCAACGAGTTCGCGTAGCTTCGCCATCAGCTTCGCCCGGTAGGCGTCGTTCGTCATGATCAAGCTTGCTGACACCGACCCTTGCTGGAACAGGTGGCTCATCTTGTCGGAACCGTCCATGCGCTTGACGCATACGAGTTGCTTGGCCGGCGTCAGCTGGTCACAGATCTCGACCTGCTCGCCAGCCCGGCCCCGATAGAAGTCACGGTCCAGCAAACCATGTCCGAGCTGGTCACAGCTGTACCTGTTGTAGCGGTCCTCGCCGTACTTGCCTTTGACGTTCGCCTTGAGGAAGTCGTCATCCCACTTCGGCAGGTCCAGCTGTCCGTCACATCCGGCACGTTGTCCTGGAGGTAGCGGTCCACGATCTCCGCGTACTCCAGATCAACCCGGAACCACTGCCCCGCCGTGGCGTAGTAACGGTGACCATTCATCCACTTCCAGGCGCGCCGCACCCACTACGTACTTGCGCAGTGGCTCCTTCGGCCGTACCTCGTTGCCATCGAGGTCCAGCGCGACAACCTTGATCGAGTTCAAGGGATCACGCCATCCGTTGACTTCGTCGATCGCGGCGTACACCTCCTCCGTCCGCAACTCGGCCAGCAGGAACGTGCGGGTCTGTCAAACGAACGGTGTAATTCGGGTTGAAGGAAACTACTTGCGTCCGGCGGCCAGGCGGCCGCCGAAGGCGATCTCGAACGCGTTCAAAGCCGGCTTCCACCGCAGGGTCCAGCGTTTGCGGCCGGTGCCGGTCGGGTCCAGGCTCATGATGGCCATGTAGACGCACTTGAGCGCGGCCTGCTCGTTGGGGAAGTGGCCGCGGGCCTTGACGGCGCGGCGGATGCGAGCGTTGACGCTCTCGATGGCGTTGGTCGAGCAGATCACCCGGCGGATCTCAGGATCGAAGGCCAGGAACGGCACGAACTCGGCCCAGGCGTTGTCCCACAACCGCACGATCGCCGGATACCGGGTGCCCCAGGCGTCGGTGAACTCGGCGAACCGCTCGCGGGCGGCGGCTTCGGTCTGCGCGGTGCAGACTGGTTGAGAGCCTTGGCGATCGCGTCCCAGTGCTGCCGGCCCGCGTAGCGGAAGCTGTTGCGCAGCAAGTGAACCACGCAGGTCTGGGTGATCGTCTGCGGCCAGACGGTGGTGATCGCGTGCGGCAAGCCGGTCAGCCCGTCGCAGACCACCATGAGCACGTCGGCCACGCCTCGGTTCTTGAGCTCGGTGAGCACGTGCAGCCAGTACCTGGCGCCCTCGCCACCATCGCCGGCCCACACCCCGAGAATGTCGCGACGTCCTTCGCAGGTGACCGCGAGTGCGATGTAGATCGGCCGGTTGGCCACCTGGCCGTCGCGGATCTTGACGTGGATCGCGTCGATGAAGATCACCGGGTACACCGCGTCGAGGGGCGGTTCTGCCACTCGACCATGCCCTCGATCACCTTGTCGGTGATCGTGGAGATGGTCTGCTGCGACACTTCGGCGCCATAGGCCTCGGCCAGGTGCGCGGAGATCTCTCCGGTCGTGAGTCCCTTGGCGGCAACGAAATCACCATCTTGTCCACACCACCCAGGCGCCTCTGCCGCTTCGCCACGATCTTGGGCTCGAAGCTCGCGTCCCGATCCCGCGGCACATCGATCTCGACCGGGCCGGCATCAGTCAGCACGGTCTTCGAGCGGATGCCGTTGCGCGAGTTGCCAGTCCCGCGGCCGGCCGGGTCGTGCTTGTCATCGCCGAGGTGGTCGGTGATCTCGCCCTCGAGCGCGGACTCCAGCAGCTGCGCGACGAGCTGCTCGTCCAGGCCGTCCGGACCAGTCGCGGGCTTCGAGTCCTCAGAGTTCTCCACGCCGGACATCATGTCGGTCATCAGGTGCACTTCCATGATCAGGAGTTACACCGAACGTTTTACAGTCCCCACTCACCGAACGAGGAGTCGATCACGTCGCCGTTGGCCTCCCCGAGAGCTATGGAGAAGCGCTCAGCACCTTCATGATGATGATGCAGTTCGCCGCCGGCACGACCGCCTGGGACAACGTTCTCGTCGGCGTGGCCGATCGTGCGGCCACCCGGCGGTCATGTGGCGCGGACGCTGGTCTACGGCGCGTTCCCACCGGAACTGCGCGACATGTGGGGGGTGCGCTGGAGCCGGGCCCGCGAATCCGAGTACCGCGCGGCACTGCGATCATTGCGCGCGGCGACCGGCGTCCTGCCGGAGCGGCACAGGATGATCCCCTACGCCTACGAAGCGTTGCGGCGCGCAGCCGCGTAGGTTGCGATGTTCACCGAACTCCTCACACAACTCGCCGACCCGAGCCGGCCGACTCACTCGCCGACCGCATCCTCGACGCCGCCGTGGAGGAATTCCAACGGTTCGGGCTGCGACGCGCCCGCGTCGAGGACATTGTGCGGCGGGCCGGTGTCGGCCGGATGACCGTGTACCGGAAGTACGAGAGCAAGGACCGCCTGATCCAGGCCGCCGTGTGGCGAGAAGTGCGCCGCGCCTACCACGACGGCCAACTGGTGCCGCCGGCGGAGGCGGGATCGGTCGGCTGCTGTTGGCCGGTGGTCTCGGACATGGGATAGCGGCTCCTCGCACGTTGTTCTGGATGGCGGGGTGGCGCTGGGTCACAGGTGCAGGGCCTGCAGGATCCGGATGGCCAGCGCACGGCGCTGCACAGTGGTCAGCTGCGGCGCGAGGTGCTGCAGCGGCCGCAGCAGGTCGTCCAAGGGGTCGATGCGCTGCGCGTCACGTTCAGCCACGGCGGCGAGGCCGGCGGCAGCCCACCGGTGAACCAGCTCGGCGTTGTCGAGACGGGGGTGGCCAGGGCGCGGTTGGGCTGCGCCGGGCCGGTCATCACGGTGATGAGGTCGTCGCTGCGGCGCACACTCAGCTCGGCCTGCCCGCCGACAGCCACGGTGACGAGGCGCTTGCGGTAGTGCAGCAGCTCTGAGTCGTCCCACCAGGCGTAGTGCAGCTTGCCGTCCCAGCGGATACCGGCGTAGGTCCACACTTCTCGGCGTTCGTCGGGCTCGTCGTCACGGCCGGAATCGGGGTTTGCGGGTTCGTCGGATGCGGGCATGGGCGGGCCTCCGGTTCGAGGGTTGGGTCAGGCGGACAGGCGGCGGGGACGCTGCGCGCCCCAGGTGAGGCCGTCGGTGATGGTGCGGGTGGCTTCGCGTGCGGGGAATCCGCGCAGCCGGGCGGCGGCCTGGTGCAGGGCTGCGGCGGCTTCGTCGTGGTCGTATTCGCCGCCGGCGACGAGCCGCCCTAGGGTGGCGGCGGCGCGCAGCAGGGGTGCGGCGGCGCTGGCCGACCGGCGCGGCGGCCACCCGGCCGGTGACGGTGCGCAGGTAGTTGTCGCGGCGGCGCCGTTCGGCCAGGGCAACGCCGTGTCCCCGAGCACGGCGGCATCGATCGGCTCGGGTGCGCGCGTGGGTGGGGTGAGCAGCGGGAGGAGCCAGGCGGGGAGGTCGGCGATGGGCCGGTCCGACTCGACGCGGTACCGCCCGGTCCGCAGGACGGAGCCGGCGGCGACGATGAATCCGCCGTGGCCGCGGCTGTCGATGCGCCAGCCGAGCAGGCCGACGGTGTTGCGCAACTCGATCCCGTCGGCACCCGGTAGTAGAGGTGGTGGCCACCGTTGGGATGCGCACGGCGTAGGTGTCGCCCAGGTAGGCCCGTCCGGCTTCGGCCGCGATGCGGGCGAGGACGTCGCGGCCGTGCCGCGCACCGCGCCACCGCTCGGGTGCGGCCTCGCCCGCGGCCCGGTCGAGGTCGAGCACGTGCAGCCCGGACGCGCCGGTCGCGATCGCGACGTTGAGGTCGGGCCGGGCGCGCCACCAGGCCCGCAGCTGGTGCGGGTCGCTGGTGGCCTGTTGTTCCCACCCGGCGTGCCCGTCGCGGCAGGCCCCGCTGCCCGTGCAGTCCTTCGCGCCGTGGTAGGCAGGGACCTTGCTGCGCGGTCACAGCGGGATGACCCGATGGCCACGCAGCGCCGCCGCCAGCGCAGCCGCGCCGGTTGGCGAGAACGCGCGGCCGTCCGGGCGGGACGTGATGATGCACATCGGTTGGCTCCTTTTGCGGTTGGTGATCAGACGGGCCCGTCGAGCAGGTCCGGCGGGGACGGCGGGGTCACGTCGGCAGGGTCGGAGCTGAACTCGGGCAGAGCCGGTCCGAGCGTCGCGGGCACGACGGCGGGATCGTGGATGGTCTGTTGTGGCTGCGGCTGGAGGAACTGGGGTGCTTGTGAGGGCACTCGTGGCCGGCGCGCGGCACGCATGCGTTCCGCGTCGTAGGCGTCCTTGAGCCGCTTGGTGACCATCTCCGGCGTCGGGGCCAGACGTGGCTGTGCGGGCCACGGTGGGTCTCCCGCGCCGGGCGGTGTGCGGCTTGCTCCACCAGTTCTGTGCGCTGCCCGAGCACCCGCGAAGCCGAGACGGCCTCCGGATACGAGTGCCATGGCTTTGCCGAAGGCGAAGGCGTACGCCAGACCGCCGAGAAACGAGCGGTGCCCACCGCCGATCCGGGCCTGGTGCAGCACCCACGTCGGGATCTTCACCAGGATCCACACCAGCGCGATGAGAACGATGAGGTTGACGATCCCGTCCGGCGTTGGCGTACCGGTGAATGTGAAACCACCTGGCTGCAGGAACACCTTCAACGCACAGATCAGCGCCAGACTCTGCCCGACTTGGATGCCGGGCACTCCGCCTCCGACGCGCCAGTACCACTGCGCCACACCTTCGGTCTGCGGCAAGCCGTGACACATCAGCGCCAGTGGTGCACCGCCCAGCCAGATGACGGTGAGCGCAACCCGCACGACATAGCCGATCAGCAGCCCGAGCAGCAGGATCGCCAGGACGAGCGCCAACAACCCGGCGGACAGGCCGCCGTCGAGCCTCGACCTGCTCACCAACGCTATGAACAGCTCAGAGATCGCCTGGCCGACGGACTGTGGATCGAGGCCGTCACCGAGGACGGCCAGCGACGCCGCGCATGGCACAGAAGCGAGACATGGTGAAGCGCAACGTCGTGCAGTTGTGCGAGGTGCCGATTGGTCAGGACGGCCGTCCGTCCAAGTCGCTCACTTTCGACCAGGTGGAAGCGGTGTTGAAAGCATCGGAGAACACGCCGATGTACGCCTACATCGTGTTGTCTTTGCTGATCGGCGCGCGCACTGAGGAACTGCGTGCATTGACGTGGGACCACGTCGACCTGGTCGGCAAGCCGGACGCCGTTCCGGTTGTGCTGCCGTCTATCTCGGTGTGGAGGTCTGTGCGGGAGGGTGGGGACACCAAGACGAAGAAGTCGCGGAGGACGCTCGCCATGCCGACACGGTGTGTCGAGGCGTTGAAGGTGCACCGCGACTACCAGGAGGCCAAGCGCAAGCTCGCGGGCAAGAAGTGGCAGGAACATGGCCTCGTGTTCGCGTCGCTGGTCGGCACGGAGCTGGACTCCCACAACGTCCGCCGCTCGTTCCGCAGGGTCGTCAAGGCCGCTGGTCTCAACGCCAAGGAGTGGACGCCGCGGGAGATGCGGCACAGCGTCGTCTCGGTGCTGTCCGCGTCCGGCGTGAAGATCGAGGACATCGCGCGCCTGGTCGGCCACAGCAGCACGACGGTGACGGAGACGGTCTACCGCCACCAGATCGTGCCCGTGATGCAGCACGCGGCCATCACGATGGACGACATCTTCCCGGTGGCGAGTTAGACCGTTGTCACTCACATAGTCACTCAGGTCCCCAATTGGTCCCCAGGCGTGACCACGAGCATGATCAGGCTGGATACATAAGAAAGCCCCTCTGACCAGGCATTTCGCCTGAATCAGAGGGGCTTTCTCCGACCGTCGGGACGACAGGATTTGAACCTGCGACCCCTTGACCCCCAGTCAAGTGCGCTACCAAACTGCGCCACGTCCCGGCCACACTCCCGGTTCCCCGGCGTGCAGGAAGAATCCTACAACACCCTGAACAGAGATCAAAAACGGCCCCCGGCACCGGGTCGGAGCTGCGGAAATACGGCGGGGACCCGGCGTACGGGTCCCCGCGTCCCTCGGTCCGACCGATCCCCCGATCCTCGACCGACACCGAGAACTATGCGGTGGCCGAGGAGCGGGCACCACCGCCGAAAGTCGAGTCTTGTCCGTCAACCTTCGACTTACCGGGTGGTAGGACGGCGGAGACGCTGAAGCCGCCGTCCGCTCGGTACGAGGTGGTGAGGGTGCCGCCGGCCAGGCGGACTCGTTCGGACAGGCCGTGCAGGCCCGCGCCGCCGCCTTCGTCGAGGGCGGGCAGGGTGCCTGGGCCGTTCACCACGGAGACGCGCACTGGGGATGAGCGGTCCACGGTCACCGTCACGGTGGCTCCTGGGGCGTGTTTCGTCACGTTGGTCAGGGCTTCTTGGACCACTCGGAACAGCGCGCGGGAGACGGCGGGGGACAGTGGGGCGTCGCCCGTTTCGGACAGCGTCACGGAGACGCCGGCCACGCGGGCGCGGTCGATCAGTTCCTGGAGGGACGGGTACGACGTGTCGGAGTTCAGGAGGCCCAGGGCGGCGCGCATTTCCGACAGGGATTCCTTTGCCAGGGCGCGTAGGCGCAGGGCTGTCTCGCGGACGGCCGGGTCGGTGGCGGTGGCGGCCAGGGCGGCCGATTCGACGGCTATCAGGGTGGCGTGGTGGCCTACGGCGTCGTGGATTTCTCGGGCTATCCGGGCTCGTTCGGCGGCTCGGGCCGAGGTTTCCTGGGCTTCCAGTTCTGCGGCTCGGGCTCTGCGGGTTTCGTAGAGGGACCGGGTCAGGTCCTTGCGGGTGGTGACGAGGGCGCCGAGGGCTGTGGGGGCGCCTGCCAGGCCGAAGGCGAAGGCGGTGGCTAGCAGCAGGGAGCCCAGGGGGATGGATTCGGTCAGGAGGACCGGGGCTATGGCGGCTACGGTTTGCAGGACCACCCAGAAGAGTTGGATCGGGATGGACTTTTCCTTGCGGCCCAGGCGGTATTGGGCCACCAGGGCCGGGGCCCAGCCCAGGCCGCCTGCTACGGCCGGGACGCACAGCAGCGATGCCAGCCACGGCCAGCGCAGGCGTACGGGCAGCAGGAGAGAGGCGCCCACGGCGGTCCAGAACGACCACGGGAACGGGCGGTCCTGGGTCAGCAGGACGACTCCCGTGGCGATGCCCACGGTGAGGATTTCGCGGTAGAGCGGCTTCACCACACACCGACCTGGTGCGCGACCAGAGCCGCCTGCACCCGGTTTTCCACGCCCAGCTTGGTGAGGACGGTGGAGACGTAGCTCTTCACCGTGGCCTCGGAGAGGCACAGTTCCTCGGCGATCGAGTGGTTCGAGCGGCCGCCGGCGAGGAGTTCCAGGACCTGGCGTTCGCGGGCCGACAGGGAGTCCAGGTGGCGGTTCGCGCGGAAGCC
Source organism: Lentzea flava (assembly GCF_014648475.1). GTDB lineage: Bacteria > Actinomycetota > Actinomycetes > Mycobacteriales > Pseudonocardiaceae > Lentzea > Lentzea flava. The sequence goes on from NZ_BMRE01000032.1 coordinate 8,212, forward strand.
GCGCAGGCGGGGTAGCAGGCGGGCGGTGATGCGGGGGTCGAGGACGGCGCCGCCCGCCGCCAGGTCCACCACGGCGCGGACCAGGGTTTCCGGCTCGGCGTCCTTCAGCAGGAAGCCCTGGGCGCCCAGGTCCAGGGCCGTGGCCACGTAGTCGTCCAGGTCGAACGTCGTCAGCACGGCGATGGCCGGCGGGGTGGCCCAGGTGCGCAGCCGGCGGACCGCCTCCAGGCCGTCGACGCCCGGCATCTGCACGTCGACCAGGACGACGTCCGGTAGGCAGGCGAGGACCACCTCGACGAGTTCGGCGCCGTCGGCGGCCTCGCCGACCACCTCCACCCGTCCGTCGGCTTCCAGGAGGACCTTCAGGCCCCGCCGCAGCAGGGCCTCGTCGTCGGCTAGCACCACTCGTACGGCCACCAAACCAACCAACCGCACCCCATGCCAAAGGGCAACTAGATCACCCAAGTGGTCACGACACCATCTGTGTGCACTCCGATCACGTGGGTGTCATCGGACGTGAAGACCAACGCGCGCAACGGTGGGCCCAGCAGCGGTAGCACCGTCACCACGCGCTGGTCCGGGATGTGCCACAGGACGACGCCGGGGCCCGCCACGGTGGCGAGCATCGTGGCTGCCGCGTTGAAGGCGCGGACCTGGGGCGCGCGGTTCGCCCTGTCATCTGGAGGTTGCGCGGCCAGTGAGGTCCAGCGATGTTTCCACGACGGTTCGTCGCCGCCGCACGCGCGGACGTAGGCCAGGGTCACGTCGAGCGTGGGCAGTTTGCGGCCGCCGGCGGCGTCGGACAGCGTCGCGGCCGAGTAGTGCGTCAGCGCCGCGAGCTGGCGATACGTCGGCATGCCCGCCGCCCGTCGCAGTGCGCGCAGGTCCGCGGCGAATCGGAGTAGCGGGCTGGTTCCTTCGTCGAGTGGACGCTCTTTGCGAGCCATGGATACCTCCCCCGCTCCCCATTTTGTTCACGCTTCGTCGTACAAGTCCAGGTGTTGTCCCCGAACAATCCGTTTCAGCAGTAGAAAGAAGGAACCGGACCGACGTGGAATAGGGGAACCATGTCCGACGAGTACCACCGCGACGTGCTGGCCAAGCTCACCGAACTGGTGCGCGACGAGTTCCTGGACGGGGAGGACGAGGAGCTCACGGCCACGACACCGCTGATGGAGTGGGGGATCCTCAAGTCCATCGAAACCACCCGGCTGGTGGCATACGTGCGCAACGAATTCGGCGTGCGCGTACCTGCGGCCCAAGTCACGACGGAGAACTTCCGGGATCTGGAAAGCATCGCCGGGCTCGTCACGGCATTGCGCGGGTGAGTGGAATGGAGTTCGGCCGGACGGCGGCGCAAAGAGAGCTCTGCCGGACAATTCGGGACGCCGGAGAATACGACTGGCAACGGCTCGGCGAACTCGGCGTGCTCGGCGCCGCGATCCCCGTCGAGCACGGCGGACGGGGCTCGGCGCGCTCGACACCGCCCTGGTCTTCGAGGCCGCGGGATACGGTTGCCACGACACCGGGCTGATCTTCGCGGCCGGCGCGCACCTCTTCGCCGTGGCGCTGCCGATCGCCGAGTTCGGCAGCGACAGCCAGAAGAAGAAACTCCCCGGACTGTGCGACGGCACCCTCGTCGGCGCCAACGCGATGACCGAGCCCGACGCCGGATCGGACATCGGGGCGCTGAAGACCACCGCCGTGCGCAGCGGCAACGGCTACGTGCTCAACGGCGTGAAGAGCTTCGTCAGCAACGGCCCGATCGCGGACGTCTACGTCACCTACGCCGTCACCGACCCCAACGCCAAACACCTCGGCACCACCGGTTTCGTGGTCGACGCCGGCACGCCCGGCCTGGTCAGGAGCGAGCCGTTCGGCAAGCTCGGCCTGAACGGCTGCGCGGCGGGCACCGTCGAGTTCCACGACTGCGCGGTGCCGGAGGACGCCGTGCTGGGCAACGGCAGCCTCGTGTTCCAGCACGGCATGCTGTTGGAACGCGCCTGCCTCTTCGCGATCTACCTCGGCGTGCAGGAGCGGCTCGTCGAGCGCTGCATCACGCACGTCAAGCGGCGCAAGCAGTTCGGGAAGCGGCTCAGCACCTTCCAGTCCGTCAGCAACCGGATCGTGGACATGAAGCTTCGGCTGGAAAGCTCCCGTTTGCTGCTCTACAAGGCGTGCTGGGCCATCGATCAGGACGACGACGCCGTGCTTCCAGCGGCACTGTCGAAGCTCGCCGTCTCGCAGGCCGCCGTGCAGACCGCGCTGGACGCCGTCGAACTCTTCGGCGGCCGCGGCTACCAGACCGACGAGGGCATCGAGGAGCACCTCAGGGACGCCGTCGGCGGCCTGATCTTCTCGGGCACGTCGGACATCCAGCGGCAGCTCGCGGCGCTGGAGCTGGGCCTGTGACCGCACTGCACCGGCTCGTCAGCGAAGCCGCCGGACGCACCCCGCAAGCACCGGCCATCCACGACGGCACAACGACGATCACCTACGAAGAGCTCGACGACCGCGCGAACCGCCTAGCCGCAGGTCTGCAACAGCACAACGTCAGAAGAGGCGACCGCATCGTCATCCACGCCGACAAGAGCGCGGACACGATCGCCCTGATGCAGGCGGCACTGCGGATCGGCGCGATCTACGTCCCGGTCGCACCAGCCAACCCGAAAGCGCGCGTCGACAAGATCATCAAAAGCGCCCGCCCGAAGCTGGTCGTCACCGACCCGCGCACCGTACCGACGGGCACAGCACCGGAGATCCACGAGCCGGAGCCGGACGACCCCGCCTACGTCCTCTACACCTCGGGCTCGACCGGCGAACCCAAGGGCGTCTGCATCAGCCACCGCAACGCCGAGGCGTTCGTCACCTGGGCGGTAGCAGAAACCGGTCTGCACCAAGGTGATCGGCTCAGCAACCACGCCCCGTTCAACTTCGACCTGAGCGTGTTCGACCTCTACGGCGCCTTCCACGCGGGCGCCGCGGTCGACCTCGTGCCGAGCGACGTCGCCTACAACCCGGCAGAACTCACGGAATTCCTCGTCACGCGCGGCATCACGGTCTGGTACTCCGTGCCGTCCGCGCTGCTGCTGATGATGAGGCAAGGCGGCCTGCTGAACAGAAACAACGCCCTGCGCGTCTGCATCTTCGCAGGAGAACCGTTCCCGTCGGACCAGGTGCTCGAACTGCGCAAGGCGTGGCCGAACACCAGGCTGTTCAACTGGTACGGGCCGACGGAGACGAACGTCTGCACGTCGTACGAGGTGCACGACGTCGACCCGAGCCGCCCGCTGCCGATCGGAACTCCCAGCTGTGGCAACACGATCGACCTCGTCGACGGCGAGATCGTCGTCGACGGCCCCACCGTCATGCTCGGCTACTGGGGCGAACCACCGCACCAAGGCCCGTACCGCACAGGAGACCTCGGCAGACGAACGAATGGGGTGCTCGAGTACGCGGGCCGCCGCGACGCCATGGTCAAAGTCCGCGGCCACCGCGTCGAGCTCGGCGAAATCGAGACCGCACTGGCCAGTCACCCCGACGTCGGCGCGGTCGCCGTCGTCGTCAAGGGCACCGGCCTGGACGCGAAACTGCACGCCGTCGTCGTGCCGCGCACCGACAAACGCCCAGGGCTCGTCGGCCTGAAACGGCACTGCGCCGAACGTCTGCCCAGCTACATGATCATCGACTCACTCGCCGTGGTGGCCGAACTGCCGCGCACGGCGAACGGCAAGACCGACCGCACCGCACTCTCCAGGGGGATCCAGTGACGTTGTTCGGCAAGTCGACTGCCCTGTACGACGAGTGGGAGGACGAGGGCGTCTCACCGTTCTTCCCGGTGATCGAGACCAACCGCGGCCACCACGTCACGACCGCGAAGCACGGCGACCTGCTCATGTTCGGCTCGTGCGACTACCTCGGCCTCTCCCAGGACCCACGACTCAAGCAAGCCGCGATCGACGCGATCCGCGAGTTCGGCACGAACACCTACGGCGCGCAACTGCTCTGCGGCCGCACCCGGCTGCACGACGGCATCGAGGCGAAGCTCAGGTCGTTGTCCGGCAAGGAGTCCGCGATCCTCTTCCCGTCGGGCATGGCCGCGAACCTGGCCGTGATCTCCACGATCGCCTCCGACGAGGACGTGATCCTCTGCGACCGCACCGCCCACATCTCGATCTACATGGGCAGCTGGTTGTCCGGCGCCGAGCTGCGGACGTTCCCGCACAACAACGTGAAGAAGCTGAAAGCGTTGCTGCGCAAGGAGAAGGACAGGCGCCGCCGGGTGATCCTGGTCGACGGCCTGTACAGCGCCGACGGCGACTTCGCACCACTCAAAGAGATCACCGCGCTCGCCGGGGAGCACGACGCGAAAGTGGTCGTGGACGAGGCGCACTCGTTCGGCGCGATCGGACCGAACGGCCTGGGCGTCGCCGACCACTTCGGTGTGCTGGACCGGGTGGACGCCGTGGTCGGCACGATGAGCAAGGCGCTCGGCAGCGTCGGCGGGTTCGTCCTCACCGGCAAGGAGTTCGAACGCGAGCTGCGCTACCTCGCCCCGAGCTACACGAGCTCACGCGGCAGCGCACCTGGCGTCGCGGGCGCCAGCCTCGCGTCGCTCGAACTGGTCGAGGAACACGGCACCGAGCTGCGCGCCAAGCTCGACCAGAACGTCAGGTTCGTCATCGACGGCCTCACCGAGGCCGGGCTGAACCTGATGCGCACGACCAGCCACATCGTCCCGGTGCTGATCGGCGACGAGCACAAGACCGTGGCCGTCTCGAACTGGCTGATGGACCACGGGATCTTCGTCGGAACATTCGTGCACCCGCACGTGCCCACCGGAGAAGGCAGGCTGCGGATCGGGGTGACCAGCACCCACACTCAGGCCGAGTGCGCGGTGCTGGTCGAACGGCTCACCGAAGCGAGGAACAAGTTCTCGCTGTAGATCACTTCTTGGCGGAGCCCGCCTTCTTCTTCTCGCGCACGCGGACCGAGATGCGGACCGGGCTCCCCTGGAAGCCGAACTCCTCACGCAGCTTGCGCTCGATGAACCGGCGGTAGCCCGCCTCGAGGAAACCGGTCGTGAACAGCACGAACGTCGGCGGCCGGGTCGAGGCCTGGGTCGCGAACAGCACCTTGGGCTGCTTGCCGCCGCGCACCGGCGGCGGGGTGGCCGCGATCAGGTCCGACAGCCACTGGTTCAGCCGGCCGGTCGGGACGCGGGTGTCCCACGAGTTCAGGGCCGTGCGCAACGCCGGGGCGAGCTTGTGCACCGAACGGCCGGTCAGGGCGGAGATGTTGACCTTGTCCGCCCACGGCACGCGCACCAGGCCGCGTTCGAGCTCGCGGACCATCTCGTTGCGGCGGTCCTCGTCGACGAGGTCCCACTTGTTGAACGCCAGCACGCACGCGCGGCCCGACTCGACGACCATCGTCAGCACGCGGAGGTCCTGCTCGGACAACGGCTCGTGCGCGTCCAGCAGCACGATCGCGACCTCGGCGGTCTCGATCGCCGACTTGGTGCGCAGCGACGCGTAGTACTCGGCGCCGCTCTCGAACTTCACCCGCTTGCGCAGGCCGGCGGTGTCGACGAACCGCCAGATCTCGCCGTCCAGCTCGACCAGCGAGTCGACCGGGTCGACCGTGGTGCCGGCGACCGAGTCGACGACCGAGCGCTGCTCGCCGGTCAGGCGGTTGAGCAGGGACGACTTGCCGACGTTCGGCTTGCCGACCAGCGCCACGCGCCGCGGGCCGCCGCCACGCGCACCGAAGTCGTCGCGCGGTGTCTCGGGCAGCTTCTGCAGGATCACGTCGAGCAGGTCACCGGAGCCGCGGCCGTGCAGACCGGACACCGGGTACGGCTCGCCGAGCCCCAGCGACCACAGCGACGCGACGTCGGCCATCAGCCGGTCGTCGTCCACCTTGGACGCGCAGAGGATCACCGGCTTCTTCGACCGGCGCAGCACCTTCGCGACGGCCTCCTCCGTGGTCGTCGCGCCCACCGTCGCGTCCACGACCACGAGGATCACGTCCGCGGTCGCCATCGCGAGCTCGGCCTGCGCGGCCACGGCGGCCTGCAGGCCCACCGCGTCCGGCTCCCAGCCGCCCGTGTCGACCACGGTGAACTTGCGGCCGTTCCACAGCGCGTCGTAGGCCACGCGGTCACGGGTGACGCCGGGCACGTCCTGCACCACGGCCTCTCGCCGGCCGATGATGCGGTTGACCAGCGTGGACTTGCCCACGTTCGGCCGTCCGACCACCGCGAGCACCGGCTGCGGCGGCGCGGCCTCCTCGCCGTCGGAGCCGTCGAGGTCGTCGAAGGCTGACCAGTCGGCCTCGTCCTCCCAGGTGCCGTCCAGGTCCGTCATCGTCTTTCCTCACTCACACGAAGTTCATCGAGTTCGGCGACCAGTGTCGCCAGGCGGTCGCGCACCTGCTCGGTGGCAACGCCGAGAGCGGCCTTCCCCTTCCCCTCCGGGAGGTGGAACGGCTCACCGATCAGCACGTCGACCGGGGGTCGCCAGCCCTTGGCCTGGTACGTGCCGCGGCACGCAACCGGCAGCACCACCGCGCCGCCGACCCTCGCGAGCCACGCCGCGCCGTTCTGCGCCGAGGCCACGTCGCCCTCACCACGCGTGCCCTCGGGGAAGATCCCGACCACGCCACCGGCCTTGAGCACGGACAACGCGCTGGTCAGCGCCGTGCGGTCGGCTTCACCCCGCTTGACGGGGATCTGCCCGATCTTGCGCAGCAGGTAGCCCACGACACCTTTGAACATCTCCTGCTTGATCAGGAACGTCACGCGCCGGGGCAGGACACCGAACAGGATCGGCCCGTCGGCCATCGAGCTGTGGTTGGCGACGACGACCACGCCGCCGCTCAAGGGTACGCGGTCGCGGCCGTGCACCCGAATCCGGAACTGCCACGCGTACGGAACGCGCGCGATCCAGCGTCCGAAGTCGAACAGCCACCCCAGGCTGCCCTCAGGCACCGTCACCCGGTCACCCGCAGCCCGCGGCGTTCGACGAGGTCCAGCAGAGCGTCCACGGTGCCCGCGAGGTCGAGGTCGGTCGTGTCCACCTCGACCGCGTCCTCGGCCGCCCGCAACGGCGAGACCGCGCGCGTCGAGTCGTAGTTGTCGCGCCGCTGCACGTCCGCGAGTACCGCGTCCACAGTGGACTCGCGTCCGGCCGCGTTGTCCTGCTTGGTCCGCCGCTGCGCCCGCGCGTCCGCCGACGCCGTCAGGTACACCTTCAACGGCGCGTCCGGCGACACGACCGTGCCGATGTCCCGCCCCTCGACGACGATGCCGCCCACGTTGTCCACGGCGTCCGCGATGATCGCCCGCTGCTGCGCCACGAGCAGCTCCCGCACGTGCGCGGTCGCCGACACCGGCGACACGGCCAGCGTCACCTCGGGCCCGCGGATCTCCACCGACACGTCGTCGCCGTCCAGCGTGATCCCCGGCGCCGACGGGTCGGTGCCGACCACGAGCTTGGCACCGTCGGCGACCTCGGCGACCTTCAGCGCGTCCGCCGGGTCGACCCCGGCGCGCAGCACCGCCACCGTGATCGCCCGGTACATCGAGCCGGTGTCGAGGTAGCGCGCGTCCAGCGCCATCGCGAGGCGCTTCGCGACGGTGGACTTGCCGGTGCCGGACGGACCGTCGAGTGCCACCACACCGCGCAACTGACCCTGGCCCACCACAGCTCCCTCCGAGACACCCACCGGCACATTGTGCCTGGTGCGGCGGCCCGGCCTACGCGAAGGGGGCGCTCACCAGGCCCACGAGCGTGAGCAGGACCACCACCAGGAACGCCGCCACGATCACGGATCCGATGGACACGGTCAGTGTGAACGCCGCCACCCGCCACCGGTGATAGGGCTGTTTCTGCACGTCCGATCCCCCTCCTGGAGGTCAGAGCCGGAGTCCCTCGTCGGCGAGGGTCTGTTCGGTGAACGTCTCGACGCTCGGGTGCGCGTCGTGGTGGTCGTCGGTGAGAGCGGAGGTCAGGAAGAACGTCACCTCCTTGAACGTCGAGCCCATGCGCCGCACGATGTTGCCCTGGCCCAGTCCCTCGAGCCACGCCTTGATCGCGTCCGAGTCGCCGGTGTCCACATCGGTGAGCAGCCGCTTGATCAGGTCGGCCTTGCTCACCGCGACCGCGAGGCGGATCCGGCCGAGGTCCACGCCCATGTTCGTCATCGTCGTCACCGTCTCGCTGAAGGTGACGTGCGGCTCCTGCCTCGCCCGGCGGCTGTCGAGCTCCTGCTGCTCGGCCGCGTCGAACTCCTCCCACACCGGTTTGATCGACGTGGGGTCGATCACGAAGATGTACGTCCGCGCGTTGCGGAAGTACTCGAGCTCCTGGATCTCCTTCGGCTTGCTGAAGATCTCGCCCGCCGCGTCGAAGACGTGCACGAGCTTGCGCGCTCCCCTGCGCGGGGACACGAGCACCGAGCACGCGGGTGGCGCGACGCCCGACTGGCGAGCGGGCGCGGTCTTCTCGGTGCGCGAGGTCGCGATGAGCGTGCTGCGCGCCTTGTCGGCCTCCTTGCGGCTCTGCGCATCGGCGTAGGAGAACTCGCCGCCGGACCTCGTGACCATCGCCTCCACCGCGATGATCAGCACGGTGATCAGCTGCGTCTTGCCCGCACTCGGCGCGCCGAACACCGGCAGCACGATCTCGCCCGTCTCGCCGGTGTGCCCGCTGAGCTCGTGCGGTTCCTCGCCGCTGCGGTGGCCAGGGCACCACAGCGTGGGCTTGTCCTCCGGCTTCACGAACCACATCAGCACCATCATCGACGGGAACGCCTTGCCGCAGTTGCACCGGCGGTGGGTCATCCCGTGCCGGCCCGGCCGGACGTCGCCGTGCAGCGTCTTGCAGCCGGGGCAGCCGTACAGCACCTCGGTGACGCGGTGGCCGCAGGTCTTGCAGGTCATGGTGATGCCGCGGATCCGCAGCATCGCGGCGTCCACGAGCCGCAGCAGGTACAACGCGACGTAGCTCAGGGCGAGCAGCACCGCGAGCAGCACGCCCGCGCCCACACCCGCGGCCAGCAGCGCGCAGAAGGCCAGCACCAGTCCGAGCGCCATCCCGAAGTACTGGAAGGCACCGATCCACTTCTGCCCGGACAGGTCCGCGAAGTGCTTCGCGTGGATGTCCTTGGCACGCTTGGCGATCGCCTCCCGCGTGGCGCGCAGTCCGGCGCCGTGGGCGTGCAGGATGTCACGCCACGCCTGGCCGCGCAGGTAGAAGTCCCACGCCGGCTCCTCCCGCTGCGTCCGCTTCGCCACCGGTCGTTTCGCCACGGCCGCGTTCGCGTTCTTGCCCAGCCCGTACCCACCGGCGAGCGCGACCACGTACGCGCGCAGGGCGGTGTGGGCGAAACCCATCGCGGAGATCAACGGCGGCAGCAGGATCACCAGAGCGAGCAGGGTCGCGAACACGATCACGGCTTCGCTCCCCTCTTCCGCATCTGCTTGAGCACGAACCTGGCGATCGCGTTGCCCGCGTACGTGCTCGACTGCTCCGCGAACCAGTCCGCGAGGTCAGCGGGTCCGCGACGGCGCAGCATCTCCGCCGTCCGCAGCACGTCGGAGCGCCGCCACTTCCCCACCGACTTCAGCGTGTGGTCCTGCAACGTCCTGTGCGCGGCGTTCGCGCCACGCACCGAACCGATGTCCTTGAGGTGCCACGCCAACGTGAGCAGGTCGGCCGCGACGGCCGGGTCGGGCCGGCGTCCGTTCAACGCCTGGTCCGCCTCGTCCCAGTACGCCTTGCGCAGCGCACCGAGCGCCACGTACAGCAACGCGAACCACTCGAACCGGAACTCGCCGATCCGGTCGAGCACCATCGACAGCATGTCGGCTTTGCGCGGCCCGCTGCGGACGCGGTGGAACGCCTGGATGAACTCCTTCATCCGCTGGTCGAACTGCCCCGCCGACTGCGCCGCCACCATCCGGTCCACCAGCGCGACCGTCTCGAACCGCGTGGTGATCTGCTTGACGGTGTCCCGCGGCAGCACGTCCATCACGGGCTCCTCGCGCACCTTCGCGCACAGCCGGTCGTAGGTCTCCCCACCGCTCTCCGACGGCGGCAGCAGCAACGCGGAGTCGAGCCACTCCAGCAGCGGCGACTCGCAGAACAGCCGCTTCTCCACGTTCTCCAGCAACAGCAACGCGTCGTGGTGCGTCCAGCCGTTCGGCCACAGCCTGGTCAGCACCTCCGGCGGCACCATGCCGGAGTCCGCGATCCGCGCGAGCGCACGGCTCGGCGGGATCCGCCCTGCGGCCGCGTCCGCGACGAGCACCGCCGTCGTGAGTCCCGGCGCCTGGCGCAGTCCCAGCGCCGGTGCCAGCTCCGACGACAACAGATCGACCACTTTGGACAGATCGGACCGCACGACCGTCGAGAGGTGCGCCACCACACCGGCGCGCAGATCAGGCCAGTCCCGCAGCAACGGCAGCAGCCACGCCCCCGCGTTCTCGCCGAACACCTCCGGCCCGAACGCCCGCAGACCCGTCTGGAACTGCACGTCATCGGACACCGGGATGCGGCAGGTCGCCGCCCACGACAGCAACGCGGCCGCGACGTCGGCGGACGAGACGGGCAGCCGCTCGGCCAGCGCCACCGCCGCGTAGTCGCGCGCGGAGGCCGACCGCAGCGACAACGCCGACCCTGTCGGTGATCCCGCCACGAACGCCCGCGCCCAGGCGAGCTCGACGTTCTCCGCGAACCCGCGCGCACCGACGGCGCCGACGGCCTCCGCCAGCGGCGCGAGCACGTCCGCCGGACAGCCCTCGACGTCGAGCAGGGTGCCGATCCGGTCGACGGTCGGCGCACCGAGCCTGCGGGCATGAGCGGCGAGCCACGGCGCGACCACCACCACGCCCTCGCGGTCCGTGCCGTTGTCGGCCAGCACGACGGGATGCCAGTCGTCGAGGCCGTGTTCGGACCCGTCCGCGAGATCACCGGCGCGCCGCCACAGCTCCTCCGCCGACTCCACGCCCATGTCGACCAGGAACTGGGCCAGCGGGTGCACCGGGATCTCGCTGACCTCGTCCGCCACGAGGTCGAACAGGTGGTAGGTCTCGAACCCGTTCCTGTCCACATCGGACTCGGCGAGCGTGCCGACCACGTTCATGCGGCTCTGCCGGGGCTCGTGTTCGTAGGTGGAGAACGACATCTGGCGCGCGGTCTCGGGCGGCAGCAGGTACGAGGCGGCGGCGATCCAGCGCGCCACGGCGTCCGCGTCCCGTTCGATCAGCACGACCTTGCGCTCCTGCTTGCGGACCGCGAGATCGATCGCCGTCAGCAACGCGGGCAGGTGCCGCGCACCGGGATGCGCCGCGACGAACTCCATCGCCTCGTGCCGGTCCAGCGTTCCCGGCACCAGCCCGCCGAGCACCGGCAGCGCGGGGTCGTCTGCTTCCCTGCGGGTCCACAGCGCCGATCCCCACAGCTCGATCGGCAGCGCCTGCCCGAAGTCCGCCTGGTTCTCGGTGACCAGCGCGTGCGCGAAGTAGTTGCCGAACCGGCGCGAGTAGTCGGTGCCGACGAACGCGACCTGTGCCAGCACGGTCGTGGAACCGGGCCGGTAGCAGAGGTTCACGGGAGCGGCCGCGAGCACGGCGGGGTCGACGTCGTAGGCGAGCGTCGGCGGCGGCTTGTACGCGGTCATCGACGCCACCTCGGCCATCACGTCCGGGCGGACGCCGGGCGTCGCGGCGTTGAACTGGTAGCCGGGATGCCCGGACAGACCCCGTTCGCACGAGGTGTAGTAGAGCTGGCTGAACCCCATCACTCACCAACCGGTTTGACCGTCTTGCGGATGGCACCGAACTCGCTCATGAGCCACAGGAACGGGTCCTCGACCCGGTGCGGCTGCACGCCCCGCTCCGACACCCGTTGCAGGCCACCGCCTTCCAGCCGCGGGCTCTCCCCGAGCGCGGACAGGCCGAAGAGCCGGTAGCGGCTGAAGCTGTTGGCCAGCGTCTCGTCCACGTTGCGCCCGGCCCACTCGTGCAGCAGCGCCTGCATGTGCCGGTGCACCTCGACGCTGTCCGGCTCGTTGAAGCTGTCCCCGCTGGGCGGTGTGCGCAGCCACGGGCTTCCCGGCGGCAGAGAGCCCTGCAGCGCGTCCATCTTCGTGAACGCCACCGCGATCGGCTTCTCGATCCGCTTGCCCGCCTTGACGCCGGTGCTGCCCTGCAGCTGCTTGATGATGTTCGCGAGCACCGCGGTGGGCGAGTCCTCCGCCGAGACCAGCTCCGGCAGCAACGCGTCGGAGGCCGCGTGCGGCCGCGCACCCCGCAGCTGCAACGGGTCGAGCAGCAGGATGATGCCGTCCGCGCTCGTCATGTACCGCACGTTCTGGTCGATGCTGTGCTCGGTGGTCATGTCCTCGCCCGCGGTGTCGTAGAACGACAACAGCGTGCTGCGCACCTTGCTGCGCCCGCCGATGGTCAGGTTGAAGACGAGCGGCCGGCGGCCACCGCGTTCCTTCTTGGCCGTCGGAGTCGCCCCGTAGAGCTCGTGCTTGTCGTACAGCGCGTGTTGGTAGACGGTCTCGAACCGGTTGCTCGTCGACGCGTCGGCACCGAGCACGGACGCGTGGATCCGCGCGCCCACGTCGTTCATCAGCTCGTGCAGCAGCACCGTCATGTAAACGGTCTTGCCGCTGTCCTTCGCACCCACCAACGCGATCAGCCTGCTGTCGATCTGTCCGAACTGGACGGGCAGCTGGCTGTGGCACCGCGGGCAGACCCGGTAGTGCGTCTCCGCCTGGCAGACCTCGTGCACCGCAGTGGACTTGCGGCCGTTGGCGTCGAACACGGGGTACTGCGGGTCGTGGTCGCCCATCTGGTCGGCGAGCACGCGGTCGAGCTTCATCTCGCAGCGCTTCTTCACCCCGACCCGGCCGGAGCACCGGAACCGGATCTCCTTGTGGGTGAAGGAGCGGTAGCAGTACGGGCAGTGCAGCCTGCTACCGAGCAGTGCGGGGAACAAGGGTCACCTCGTCGGCGGTCGTGGAGCCGGGGTCGGGGAAGCAGGCGAGCCCGGACAGCGGGCTGACCCGCTCCGGCAGCGACACGGTCACCGGCACGCCCGCGGTCAGGTTGCGCGGTGGCAGCGTCGCGATCACGCGGCCGCGGTCGGCGCGCAACGGGATCACGCCGTCCGTGCGGTGGACGACAACGATGGCAGGCACGCGGCACGCGCGGTCGCTGGTGAGCGTGAGATCGAGACGGCGCCTGCCGGGAAGCCCCGCCAGGCGCACGGTGTAGCCGACGTTGGCGGGCCGGCCGGAGATGCGGGTGAGCACGGTGGCGGACACGCTGTCGGTGTTGCGGTCCCGCATGACGGTCTGCAGCGCGACGGTCGTGGCACCCGGCCCGGCGGAGATCTCGGCACCACCGGAGTCCGTGTGCACGCGCGCGGAGATGTCCAGCTCCTCCACGTGCAGCGGCGTGTCGTCCTCTTCGGACGGCCACCACCGCACCCTGACCGCGGTCGCGCCGTCCGGCCACACCCAGCGGACCCGGACCAGGTCGCCGAACCGCTCGGCCTTCACCCCGGTCACCGGTGCGACGAGCGACTGGGTCACGGTCTCGCCGATCGCCGCGTGGTCACCGGACACCGTGACCGCCGTGACGGTCAGCCGTCCGGACCGCACCGACAACGCCTGACGGACGCGGCCGTCGTCGCCGGGTGCGGCGATTCCCCCGGCGGGCTGCCCGAACGCCTGTGCCTCGGCACGGGAGACCAGGCTGCCCACCGGCCACGGCGGCGCGCTCTGCGACGTGCGCAGCTCCACGACCCCGGACGGAGGCGGCCGCCACGCCACGACCAGGACGGCCTTGCCGTGCTCGTGCCGGACCTCGTGCACCAGGTCGGTCACCGCGACGGGTTTGGCGTCGGGCCGGGCAGACACGACGACCGGCGGCGACATCCGCCGTTCCCCGGTCCGGCTCAGGAACACCGCGCGGAACGTGTAGTCGTACGTCTCGCCGCTGACCACGTCGGTGTCGGTGAACGTGGCCGCGGCGACCCGGATCCGGCGCTCGGCGGAACCCGTGCGGTCCGCGCGCGTCACGATCACCTCGGTGGCGTCGGGGTGCGCCTGCCACGTCCCGCTCACCACCCCCTCGTCGGCGCTCAGCACGACGTCCCGCACTTCAGGCGTCACCTCCAGCACGGGCGCGCTCGCACCGACCGACCACGTCTCGCCGCGCGACGCGAACACCGTGTAGTGCAACGGGGTCGCGGGCGGAGGCAGCTCGTCGACGGCCTCGTTCGCCTGCGTCTCCGTCACGCCGGTGCCCGCGGTGCTCGACACCGCGGGTGTGCCGTCGGACCGCACGACCCGGTACCGCACGCCCGGTGTGCGTGCCTGACTCGGCGTCCAGCGCACGACCACCCGGTCGCCGTCGACGCCGGCCGTCACCTCTCCCGGCGGCGGTGGCGGGATCTCCGCCAGCCGGGCTTCGAGACCGTCGTCGTCGCGCGCGACCTCGGCGGCCGCGGCGAACAACCCGGCGGCGAGTTCGCCGTCGCCCTGGCGGAGCGCGTCCTCTGCCCGGGTGACGAGGTCCGCTACGCGGCGCAGGGCCTCGTCGAGCTGGGCCCGCTGCTCGGCGCAGTCACCGGACGGCAGGGCGTCGAGAAGTCTTTGCGCCTCTCGCAGCTCGCCGTCGCGCAGGGCGTCCGCCACGCGGCGCGCTGAGTCGTCACCCCGCTTCACCTCGCCGCTCTGCCCGGCGAGCGTCACCGCGAGCTCGATCGCCTCACCCTCGTCCAGGCCGAGCCTGGTGGCCTGCAACGCGACGAGCCGGTCCGTCTCACCCGCCTCGATCGCGGGCCGCAGCTGTTCCCTGATCTCCCACAGCAGCAACGCGTCCAGGTTGTTGGCCTGGGTGGCCGCGTTGATCAGGATCGCGATCACGTTGTCCATCGCGGTCTTGCGCTCGTCCTGCTTGCTGCGGGCCTGCTCGGCGCGAGCCTGCTGGAGCGCGGCCGTGGTGATCGTCCGCCCGTCGGCGAGCCGGAAACCGTTGCGCAGCGTGAATCCCTTGCGCACCGCCTCCGTGCCGAACAACGCCTCCGGCGACAGCTTGAAGCCCAGCGCGGTCAGCGGGGCCCGCAACGACCGCACGGCGGGGATCGGCGGGCCGGCCGGCAGGTCCCACGGCGGGTCGATCACCCGGACGTTGTGCTGCCCCAGCGCTTCTCTGATCTCCTGCTCGGAGAACAGGTTGTCCATCGAGGCGATGAGCCTGCGCAGACCGGCGGGCGTGATGCAGGGCCGCGCCGCCGCGATGACCGCGATCTCCTCGTTGAGCCGGCTGTGGGCGTCGCCCCTGCTCTCCTCGCGCCGTTTGGTGAACGCTTCGAGGTTCAGCAGCCCCTTGCGGCGCAGGTCGGTGTCCGCCGCGAGCAACGCCGTCGCCAGCGCGCCGTACTTCTTCTGCAGCTTGAGCTTGCGCCAGTACTTGACGATCTCCTCGACCCGGCGGGTGAACTCCTCGGGATCACCGGCCGAACGCGGATCGAGGTCGTACCTGACGAACAGGTCGGCGGGCGGCGTGTTGCCCGCCGCCCGTGCCGGGTCGAGCACCGTCTCCCGATAGGTGTCGAACATCAGCGGCTACCCGCCGATGCTGTAGCGCGAGACCACGTCGCGTGCCTGCTCGACCTGGGCACGGCTGAGCCCGTCGATCATCAGCTCGATCGTGAGGTCCTTGCGGGTGCTCAGCTCGACCGCGTGCACCCGCAGCGTTCCGTTGCGCTCCATCGTGAACGTCACGTCCAGCGGCGAACCCTTCGGCAGCGGCGGCAGCCCGCTGATCAGGCCGTCGCCGATCTTCTCGTTGTCCTCCAACGACTCCGAGGCCCGCGCGCCGGCCTGCTCCCACACCTCGATCTGGATCGAGACCTGCTTGTCGTACTTCGTCACGTACTGCCGCGACGGCGGTTGCGCGGGCAGCGGGTCGTTCGCGTTGATCAGGTGGTCGACAAACGTCACGTCGCTGCCGCCCTTGGACGCCTTGATGCCGAACGCTCGCGGCGACACCGTGACGACCTGCTTCTCGGCGAGCTTCGCCACCTGCGCGGGTTCGATGCCCAGCTGGTCGGCGACCAGCGCGACGGCGGCGTCACTCGGCGCCGCGCCGCTGCCGTCACCGTCCGGCAGCGCGATCTTCACCGACTGGATCAACCCGAACAGCGCGGCTCCCTTGGCCACCGCCAGATCCGGGTCGTGGATCTTGGGCTCGAACCCGAACCGGCTGCGCAGCGTCTCCGCGACCGCGGGCATGCGGGTCGCGCCGCCGACGAGCAGCACCTCGTCGAACTTGGTGACACCCTTGGCCTTCGCGGTCTCGACCGTCCGCGCGGTGATGTCCATCGTGCGGTCGAGCAGCTCCGCGGTGCTCTGCTCGAACATCTCGCGGGTGAGCTCGGCCCTGGTGACCTCACCGGCGAACCGCATGTTGTGGCGGCGCGAGGTCATGGCGGACAGGGCCTTCTTCATGTCCTCGGCGGCGGTCGCGAGCTCCTGCAGGAAGTCCTCGCTGTCCCCCGCGCCCACGTCGGGGTGCTCGGCGACGAACGCGTCCCGGAGGAAGTCCGCGATCTTCTCGTCCCAGTCGGCGCCGCCGAGGTGGTGGTCACCGTCGGTGCAGACGACCTGGACGTCGTTGCCGGACAGGCGGATCACCGTCGTGTCGAACGTGCCGCCGCCCAGGTCGTACACCAGGATCGTGCGGTCCTCGCCCGAGTTCATCGCCTCGTAGTGCAACGCGGCGGCGACCGGCTCCGGCACCACGTCGATCACGTTGAGCCCGGCGATCGTGCCCGCGTTGCGGGTCGCCTCCCGCTGGCTCACGCCGAAGTAGGCGGGCACGGTGATGACGACGTCGCGCACCTGCTCACCGGTGTGCTCGGACGCGGAGCGCGCCAGCTCGCGCAGGATCACCGCGGAGATGCTCTCCGGTGTGTGCTCCTCGCCGTGGAAGGTGTAGGAGACCTTCTCGCCCATCTGGCGCTTGATCAGCGACGCCACCAGCTCCGGGCTGATCTTCGCCGAGCTCTTCGCGTCCCGGCCGACCACGATGTTGTCCGGGGTCTCGAAGAAGACCACCGACGGCGTGGTCTCCTCGCCGACGGCGTTCTTGACGATCGTCGGGCGCCCGGTGTCGTCGATGTGCGCGACGCACGAGTACGTGGTGCCGAGGTCGATTCCGTAGATTCCCACTGTGCTCCTCAGGCCCCTGCCGGCTCGGCCGGCGCGGCCTGCCCGGCGCGGTAGAACACCGCTTTGGCGAGCCGGCGCATCCGGCCCGTGTCCCGCTCGCGCAGCCCCGCGAGCAGCGGTGCCGCGACCGTGTTGTGCAGCGCAGGGTCGGCGGTCTCCTCGACCGAGCCGACGGCGTGCAGCCCCGACTGGAACTCCTCCCCCGCCACCGCGGCCACGACCTCGATCCCGCACCGGTCGAGCACGAGCACGACGTCGTCGGCGAAGCTCGCGAACAGCTCGCTCGACAGCCGCTGCGCCTGCGCGTTCAGCCCGTCGTAGAGGCGGACGAGATCGGAGATGACGGGGTCGAGGACCTCGCGGCGCATCCCGTTGCGCAGCGACTGGTTCTCCTCGTGCAGGCGGTCTATCACCGATTCACGATGTGCGGCCCTGCGGTGGAAATCCTTCACCGCTGTCTCGACAGCGGAGAGCCGTTCGGCCAGGTCGGCGAACGGCTCGGATTTGCTTTCTTCGGCAGGCGGCCCCATTGCGGGAAGCATGGCTCCATTTCCTATCACCGCGCGACCGCCTATAGCTGGCCATTTCATGGACAACAAGTGGCCAACACACCGGGCCCGGCGGGACGCGGTGACACCATTCCCGTGATGCAGCCGCCCATTTTCATCTCGTACTCCGCGGCGGACCTGGTCTTCGCCGAGGAGCTCTACTACAAGCTCAAGGCCGCGGGCTTCGAGGTTTTCCTCTACGAGGTGGACGTACGCCCCGGCGAGTCGGTGATAGGCCGCATCGACAAGGCCATCGCGGCGGCTGTTGTCGGGATCGTCGTGTGCAGCAAGAACAACAACGACGACCTGAGGGTCACTCAGGAGTACGCCGCACTCGCCACCAAGGCGCTCCGCGGCGAGCTGGACCGCCTGATCCCGGTGCTGCGCGACGACGAGGCGGTGCTGCCTCCCGTTCTCGACAGCTGGCGGGCCTACAACTTCGCCGAAGCCACCGACATGGCGAGCTTCGACGCGCTCGTCACGGGCCTGGTCGCCGAGCTCAGGTCCGAACGGCCGACGCGCAGCGGCGACTTCTCGCTGACCGTGCCCGCCGACCGCGCCCGCACCGCGAACAGCCCGCTGTGGACGACGATCCGGATCCGGCCGGCCACGACCACGCTCGCGACGGACGACACCGAGGTCTCGGCAGCCCATCGCGGCCTCACCGAACGGGTCCACCACGCCTGGTGGGAACTGGACAGGGCCCGCACGACCGCGGGCAGGGTGTTCCGTTCCGACGCCGCCAGGGCCGCGCGGGAACGCGACCTCGACGCCACCACCCGCGCGTTCGGCACCACGCTCGCCGAGGCGTTCCTGCCGGCGAGCGTTTCGACGGCGCTCGCGGACCGGCTCAGGGAGTCGGCGCGCTCCGGCCGCCCGGCGCACGTCGCGTTCGACGTGAGCCCCGAGCTCGCCGACCTGCCGTGGGAGAGCCTGGTCCTCGACGGCGAGCCGCTCGCGTTGCGGCCGGGCGTGAACGTGTACCGGCACCAGCCGGGGCTGGGGCCGACCGCGCGCACCGACGTGCCCGGCCCGTTGCGGGTGCTGGCGGTGATCGCGAGCCCGGACACCGGCGGCGGCGAGCTGCTCGACTACGAGTACGAGCTCGCTCGCATCCTCGACCAGGTCCACCGGGCCCGCCGCCACCGCGCCCACGTGCGGATCCTGAACTGGGGCTCGGTCGACGCCATCCGCGAGGCGCTCAAGGAGGACTTCCACGTCCTGCACATCTCGTGCCACGCCCGGCCGGGCGCGCTGGTGCTGGAGACGACCGACGGCCGCGCCGAGGAGCTCACGACCAAGCGGTTCGTCGACGAGCTGATCGAACCCGGCCGCGTGGTGCCGTTCGTGGTGCTCGCCGGGTGCGCCACCGCGCAGTCGGCCGCGTCGATGCCGGGCCTCGCGCAGGGCCTGATCGAGCACGGTGTGCCCGCGGTGCTCGCGATGACGGCGTCGGTCAGCGACGACTACGCGACGGAGTTCCTCTCCCGCGTGTACGGCGAGCTCGCGAGCCAGGAGGCACCGGACCCGCTCACGGCCGTGTCCGCGGTGCGCAGGCTGATCGACGCCGAGCAGCGCTTCACCGAGTGGGCCACCCCGGCGTTGTTCCAGCGGGTCCGCGGGCATCGGCTGTTCGATCCCGGCCACATCGGCCCGGTGGACGACCAGGCCCGCGCGGTGCTCGCGAAGGGCATCGTCGACCTCGGCATCGGAGACTTCGTCGGCCGTCGCGCCGAGCTGCGCGAGCTGTTGCGGCAGCTCCGCGAGGTGCGCGGCGTCGTGATCCACGGCATGGGCGGCGCGGGCAAGAGCACGCTCGCCGCGGCCCTCGTGCACCTGCTCGGCGAGTCACGGCCCATCATCCCGGTGACGCTGCACGGCCAGTGCACGCCTGATCAGGTGCTGAAGGAGCTGGCCAGGGAGCTGCGCTGGCACAAGGTCGCGCCGCGCGAGGAGCTCGCGTTCCTGCTCGACCAGTCGGAACCGTGGCGCGACCGCCTCGACGAGCTCGACAGGCACGTGCTGCCGAGGATCGAGGCCGAGGTCGTGCTGCTGCTCGACGACCCGGCGAGCGATCCGCACTCGGACGAGCTGCCCGACTTCGTGCCCGAGTGGCTCGACCTGCGCACGCCCGCCCGGTTGATCATGACCACGCGCGTGCCGCCCCGGCACCGCGAGCTCGTGACGCACCACCTCGGTCCGTTGTCGCTGGCGGAGACCAGGAAGCTGATCTACCGGCTGCCCGCGCTCGACCGGTTGCCTCCCGACGACGCGCAGCGCGCCTACCAGGCCGTCGGTGGTCATCCGCGGGCGCTGGAGTACCTCGACGCGGTGCTGCGCGGCGGACGGCGCGACACGGCGGAGCGCGGTTCCGGCGCCCACTTCGACACGGTGGTGCGGCGGATCGAGCGGCTGACGCCGGACGCGCGGTGGTGGCAGGACGGCGAGCGCGGTCTCGACTCCGCGATCGCCGCGACCGTCACGATCGCGGCCGCCGACGTGCTGCTGAAGGACCTGTGCGCGGGGCTCGCCGAGTCCGCGCCGGCGGCGGCCGAGCTGCTGGTCGCGGCCTCGGTCTACCGCCAGCCCGTGGAGGTCCAGGGCCTCGCCTGGGTGGTCGCGGCCGATGTCGTTCCCGAACCGGCCGTCCGTGCCCGGCTGGCCGCCGCGTACGAGTTGTTGTGCGAGGCGGAACGGCACGGCACCGCCCGTTCGCGCGCGGATCTCCCCCTGCCCGACCACGTCCACGCCCAGCTCAACACCGATCTCTCGACGATGCGGCCGTTCGTGCGGCCGGAGCTGACGGAGGCGTGCGGCGAGCTGATGAGGCTCACGTTGCTGACGCCGGTCGGCGACCGGTTCATGGTGCACCGCTGGACCGCGGACGCCCTGGCCGAGCTCGCCCGGCCTGACCAGCTCACCACCGCGCACCGCAGGGCGGCGGCCTATCACCGCAGGCAGGCCGAGCTGTGGCGGTCCGATCTGGTCGTCAGCCTCACGTCGCTGGAGGAGGCCAGGCACCACAGCTGGGCGGCGGGCCTCACGGGCCAGGCGATCGCGATCAGCGCGGAGATGTGCGCTGTCCTGGACCGCATCGGCGCGTTGGACTGGGAACGGCACCTGTGCGCCGAAACGCTCGCATTGATCGGTGACGACGACCCGCGCGCACGGCCGTTCCATCACCGCATGTCCGTGGTGGAGCTGCGGCGCGGCCAGTTCGGTGCCGCCCACGCCGCGCAGCTGCGGGCGCAACGGCTCGCGGAGTCCTCCGGTGACCTCGTCGCCGTGGCCGCCGGACTGCAGCAGCTCGGCACGATCGCCCACGTCGCCCACGATCCCGACGCCGCGGAAGGCGCCTACCGCGAGGCCATCAGGGTCGCCGGCGACGCCCGCATCTCCGAACAGCTCGACGCGCGGACCGTGCTCGCGGGCTGCTACCAGCGCCTCGGCGGGCTCGCGCTGGCCCGCAGCGACGAGGAGGAGGCCCACTTCTACAGCCTCGGCGCGCTCGAGGTGGCCGCGGAGATCGGTGAGGAGACCGACTCGGTCACCATCCACGCCGACCTGGCCGAACTCGCCCACGCGTGCGGCGAGCACGCCGCCGCCGAACGGCACGAGCTGCGCGCCCAGGAGGTGAGCGCGGCCGACGTCGACGTGCGGAGGGTGTTCGCCGCCGCGTTGCTGCAGCTCGGCGCCGTGCACATCGCGCGAAGGCTGTTCGACCAGGCGTGGGACTGCTTCGTCGACGCCCGCGACCACGCCCAGAACCTCAACGACGCGGGTCTGCTCGCCACCTGCGTCCAGCTGGAGGGCGAGGCGCTGCTGCAGCTGGGCAGGCTCACCGACGCGCGGGAGGCCTACGAGTACTTCATCGAGCTCGCGGAGGACCTCGACGACCAGCGCGGCCAGGCCGTCGCCCACCAGCAGCTCGGCCGGATCTGGGCGGCCCAGGGCGACCTGCGCGGGGCCCGCGAGTCGCTGCGGCGGTCGGTGGAGATGGACCCGGTGCTGGCGAGCACCTCGCAGCTGGTGCTCGGTGGCGTGCTGGCCAAGGCCGGGCAGCTGGAGGAAGCCGCCGAGGTGCTCGAACGCGGTCTCGCGGCCAGCACGGACCTGCTCGCGATGGGCTTCGTCATCCAGCTGGCCCTGGTGCGGCTGCGGCGGGAGGACATCGCCGGTGCTGAGGAGCTCTTCGAACGCGGCATCGACCGGGCGCAGGAGCTGAACAGCCGCCGCGGCGGTGCGGTGTGCATGCTGGCGCTGGGCATGATCGCGCGATCTCGCAACCGGCCGGGCGACGCCGAGGACTGGTACGACGCGGTGATGGAGGTCGCCGCGGACGACCCCAGGCTCGTGTCGGAGGCGCTGCTGCGCAAGGGCGACCTCGAGTTCGAGCACGGCGACCCGGCCGGGGCCATGAAGTTCTACGACGACTGCACGGACAAGCTCGCCGGCATCGTGGCACCCGACCTGGTCGCCGAGCTGTTCCGGCAGACCGGCCGCTGCTTCGCCGAACTGGGCGACCACGCCGAGGCGGTGGCGAACCTGGCACTGGCCGAGGAGACGTTCGGCGAGCTGGGCAGGCGGTCGGAGGTGCTCACGACGCTGGTGTCGCTCGCCTGGGTGCTGGCCACGGGCGGCTGGCACCGGTCCGCGACGGCGATCATGCGCGGTGCC
Organism: Lentzea flava; assembly: GCF_014648475.1. Lineage (GTDB taxonomy): Bacteria > Actinomycetota > Actinomycetes > Mycobacteriales > Pseudonocardiaceae > Lentzea > Lentzea flava. Next base: position 30,696 of record NZ_BMRE01000032.1, read on the forward strand.
GGGCGCGTCGCCGAGGAGCTGCCGCCGTCGGTCTCCGTCGTGGTGGGTCTGCTGCTCGCGGGCGACGGGGCCCTCGCCGACGGTGACCTGCACGAAGCGTGGGAACGCTACGACGACGCGCGGCGGATGGCGTTCGACACGGGCGTCCGCTCGTTGCTCGCGGACTGCCGGTTGCACCTCGCCCTGGTCGCGGCGCGCATGGGCCAGGACTCACCAAGTGACTTCGCCGCTGCTCTCGCGATCTGCGAACACCAGAAAGACCCCATGCTGGCGATGTACGTCCACTGGGCGTGGGGACGCACGCTCGGCGACCGCAGCCATCTCGCGGAGGCAGGCGTACTGGCCGACGACCTGCACGTCCCGGCCGTGGCCGACTCGGTCGACTCGCTGCTGGACGGCGAGACGGTCCCCGCGCTGGACCGGCGGGTGCGCGCGGAGCTCACCGCGCTGCTGTGGCTGCGCCGCCGGCGGGCGTCCGACGGCGAGAGCGCGTCCGGGGACCGGTTCGTGGCCAGGGTCGGGCCCGCGATCGACGACGTGGTGCGCGACCTGGCGCCGCTGCCGTCCGGGGTGTCGAGCGTGCCCGCCGTCGTGAGCCCGTCCGTGTGAACACCGGCTCCATTCGACGTCGATGAAGGGTCCTTTCATCGACCTCAGGTGGAGCAAGGAGCCCTTCGTCGACCTCGGACTCCCGGGTTCAGATTCGGGACATGCGGGCGACGGCGTCCTTCGCCGCGTTCACGTCCTGCCTGGTCAGATCGCCGATCTTGATCTCGGTCTCCGCCGTCTTGTTCGTGCGCAGGTCCTGCGCCGTGACGTGCAGCGTGCCGTTCTCGTCCATCCGGAACGTGACGTTGACCGGCGAGTCCTTCGGCAGCGGCGGCAGCCGGTCGATGCACGCCCCGCCGATCTGCTTGTTGTGCTCGGGCAGCTCCGACGCGATGGCTCCCGCCTGCTCCCAGATCTCGATGTCGATCGACCGCTGGTTGTGGTCGAACGTCTGGAACTGCTGCGTTTCCTGCGCCGGCAACGGCGTGTTGGCGTCGAGCAGGTGCGCGACCAGGAACTTCTTCCTGTCCTCCGGGTGCTCCGGGTCCACCACGGCGACGCCGAACGCCCGCGGCGTCACGATGGTGACCTTGCGGGACGCCACCGCCTCGACCGCCGCGCTCGACAGGCCGAGCCGTTCCGCGTCGTTGCCGCCGATCTTCAGCGACTGGGCCAGGGCGAACAGCGCCGCGCCCTTCGCGACGGCGAGGTCCGGCTCGTGCACCTTCGGCGCGAACCCGAAGCGGGTCCGCAGCGCCTCGGCCACCGCGGGCATGCGGGTCGAACCGCCCACGAGCAGCACCTCGTCGAACGTGGTGACGCCTCGTTGCTCGGCCAGCGCGAGGGTGCGGGCGGTGATGTCCATCGTGCGGCCGAGCAGCTCGGCGGTGGCCTGCTCGAACTCCTGCCTGGTGATCTCGACCAGCGCGCTGCGCCCGCCGAAGTGCACCTGCTGGCGGCGGCGCTGCATGCTGGTCAGCGCCTTCTTCATGTCCTCCGCGAGCAGCCCGACGTCCTGGAGGAAGTCCTCGCTCTCGGTCGCGTCCGAGTCGGGGTGCTCTGCCATGAACCGCTCGCACACGAGACCCGCGAGCTTCTCGTCCCAGTCGGCGCCGCCCAGCTCGTGGTCGCCGTCGGTGCAGACCACCGTCACGTCGTTGCCGACCAGCTTGATCACCGTCGTGTCGAAGGTGCCGCCGCCCAGGTCGAACACGAGGACCGTCCGGTCGGCACCGGCGTTGAGCACCCCGTAGTACAACGCCGCCGCGACGGGCTCCGGCACGACGTTGACGACGTTGAGGCCAGCGATCTCACCGGCGGTCCTGGTGGCCTCGCGCTCGGCCACGCCGAAGTAGGCGGGCACGGTGATGACGACGTCCCTGACGATCTCGCCCGCCTCGTGCGCCGACCGCACCAGGTCGCGCAGGATGAACGCGGAAATGCCCTCCGGCGAGTACTCCTGGCCGTGGAAGTCGAGCCGCACGTCGCGTTTGCCCATGTCCCGTTTGATGAGGGCGACGACCAGCCCGGGATCCCGCAGCGCCGCGTTCTTCGCTTCCTTCCCGACCACCGTGTTGTAAGGCGTCTCGAAGTACACGACCGACGGCGTGGATTCCTCTCCGGTGACGTTCCGGATTACGTGCGGGCGGCCCGCCTGGTCGATTCGCGCGATGCAGGAATAGGTCGTTCCGAGGTCGATGCCGTAGACAGTCATCCACACCCCAAGTCTCGTGAAGGCCGACTATTCTGCCACTCGGAGTGCACAGCGGAAACTATTCGACGTCCGGGTGGAATTCATGCTCTGGGACTTTTTCGTGTCCGCCGCAGAAACCGACGGCGACTGGGCGAGGTGGATCGCGTTCCAGCTGGAGCAGGAGGGCCACCAGGTCCGGACCGAGGTCCGCGACCGCCTCCCCGGCCACAACCGCGTGCACCGCGTCGACGAGGCGGTGCGCCTCTCCCGCCGGACGCTCGTCGTGCTGTCCCCCGCCTACCTGGCCGACACCGCCCTCGCCGCCGAGTGGCACGCCGCGTGGGACGCCGATCCGGCGGGCGTGCGGCGCACGCTGATCCCGGTCCGCGTCGCCGACTGCCGGCCGGAGGGCCTGCTGCGCGACGTGCGCCACCTCGACCTCGTCGGCCTGGACCGCGACCAGGCGGCGGCGACGCTGATCGCGTGGATCAACGGCACCCACCGGCGCGCGACCGGGCAGCGGCTGTTCCCGCACTGATCACCCTCCCGGGAACGGCGGCTCTTCCGCCGGTGGCCGTTCGAGGGAGATGCCCTTGAGCAGCCGCCGTTTCGCCTCGTCCCGATCGGTGCCGACCAGGTCGATGTAGACGATCGCCGCGAGCAGCCCCGGCGGCCTGCACTCCTTGACCCGCACGGGAATCAGCGTGCGCTCCACCCCGACCGGATCGCGCACGTAGGCCGCCGCCCACTCCGACAACGGGTAGGGCCGGTCCGCGTAGGTCGGGCTGAGCACCGCGATCGTGCGGGTCGCCGCCGCGCCCAGCTGCATCTGCCGCACGACGTTGTGACCGGGCAGCATGTCCTGCTCCTGGAAGACGACCTCGTAGCCCTCCAGCTCCAGCACGGCCGCGATCCAGCGCGCCCAGTCGATGTCGTGCTTGGCGAACGACACGAAGAAGTCAGCTGCCACGTTGCCCTCTGCCCTGGACGTACCCCGCTCTGCCACCCGGCACAGTAGGACCGGGCCGTCCGTCAGAGCGGCCGTGACAACGATCTGGCCATGAACTGGCAGCCGTTCAGGGCAGCACGGCCCACGCGGGCTCCAGGACGACGAGGTCCCCGGTGATGGCCGCGAGGTCGTCCGCGGCCCCTGACGCCGCGCGCAAGGAGGGAAAGCGCTCTCCCCGATACCGGTCGTGGTCCTGCGCGGACCGCCACCACGTCAGAACGAGGAACTCCTGCCCGTGACGCCCGAACACCCCGCCGGTCATGCCGGGCGCGGCCTCCATGCCCGGATTCCACACCTCGGACTGCGCGCGGACGAAGTGCTCTTCTCTGCCAGGACGCACATCGCAGTGGGCCAGCCTGACCACGTTCCCCACGCCGGGCCCCGCGCCGATGGTCAGCTCGCGCTCGAACAGGCGCACGCTGATCTCCCCGTAGCTCCCGGCCTGAGCCGCAGCGAGGCGATCGTGTGGTCCAGCGAGGAACGCCGCATGATCGTCAGCCGACCGCCACCACGCCACCACGTGCGCGACATCCCGCTGCGTTCGGCTCCAGCCGCCGCACTGACCGAGAAACCCGGGGACCTCCGCGAGCGCTCCCCACCCCTCCTGGCCACGGCCGAACGCCGCACGGTCGGTGACCCGGCACCGCACCCACTTGATCAGCACGCTCAGTGGTTCAGGTCGGTGCGCAGCGCGGCCGCACCGCGCAGGTAGACGTGCTTGACCGAGGAGCGCGGCAGGTCCGTCTCGACGTGCGCCAGCAGCCGGATCACGCGCGGCATGGCACCGGGCACGGCGATCTCGGTCGCGGAGAGCAGCGGAACGTCGGAGAGCCCCGCCTGGCGCGCGGCGTAGGCGGGGAACTCGGACGTCAGGTCGGGTGTGGCGGTGAGGACGACGCTGATCAGGTCGTCGGTCGAGAGGGCGTTGCGTTCCAGGACCTCCCGCACCAGCTCGGCCGTGGCCTCCAGCAGCAGGTCGCGCGAGTCCGCGTCGATCTGCGTGGCTCCCCTGATCGCTCGTACCGCCATGCGATCGACACTAGCGCGGCCCGGCCGCGCACGCCGGGGCTCACCCGTCGACGACGATGTTGGGATACCGCGTGGTGAGGCCGAGCAGGTTGACGACGTAGGCCGCCCACCCGCCACCGTGCAGCACCAGCCTCCGCTCCCCCAGCTTCGCCGCCGCCTCGATCAGCACGTGCAGACCGCTCGACCCGATGAACGTCAGGTCCGTGAAGTCGACCACGACGTCCCCGTCGCCGTCCCCGGACGCGCAGGCGAGGGCCAGTTCGGACCGCAGCAGCTCGCTGGTGCTCAGGTCGACCTCGCCGAGCAGCGTCACCGTCGCACCCCGGCGACGCACTTCCAGCAGCCCTGTTTCCGGTTCCATCGCGCGCCTCACGGATCGGGAGACAGCAGGTCGCGCACCGCCGCGAGCACACGCAGTGGATGCGCTGGTTTCGGTAAGTAAGCATCGGCAACCGAAGTGGCCGACTCGATCGCCGAAACGGCTACAACCGGCACTCCGAACGCCCGCGCGACGGCAGCGAACCGCGTCCCCTCACCATGAGACGTCAGGAGGTCGACGATCGCCAGCGCAGGTGGGCTTTCGAGCGCGGACTCGGCCGCGTCCACAGTCGTCACGAGCGTCGCGTCGTACCCCTCGGCGTGCAGGAACGCGGCCAGCGACTGACCGGAGAACCTGTCACCGTCCACGATCAGCACGCGCGGGCGTCCCGGTGGCGCGGGCGGATCCGGGACGCCCGCACGCGACCAGACCCGGACGAGCACCCGTACGACGGTGCCGGGCCAGGTCGGTCTGCCGGGCCGCACCTGCACCTCGTCGGCGATGCCGAACAGCAGCCGCAACCCGAGCGGGCGGGAGGAGTCGCCGCGGTCGTGGTCGAACACGCCGTCGTCCTCGATCGTCAGCAGCACCGCGTGATCGCGCGGCTCCCACGTCACCCCCACGACGGACGCGCCAGAGCGCCACACCGCGTTCTCCGCCGCCTCGGACACCGCGAGCAGCACGTCCCGTGCGTCTTCGTCGTTCAGGCCCGACTCACCGGCGAGGTCCCGCACGAAAGCCCGGATCTCGGGCAACGACCCCGGAACCGCTGGAAACCATCGGGTCCGCGCGCTCATCACGCGGCGTGCGACGGAGCGGTCAGCAACGGTGTGATCAACTCCCTCAGCGTGGTCGCGCGACGCCTGCCCGCCTCGGCGTGCAGCGGTTCGAGCTTCTTGCGCGTCCGTGCGGACAGGATGTCCCCGGACTGCACGACCGCCAGCGCCGCGACCGCCGCCGCTTCGTCCGCGTCGCCTTCCAGCAGATGGTTGAGCGACAACGAGATCAGCGCGAACGTGCGGCTGCGCGCCATCTCCTCGCGATAGCCCGTCACGGCCTGCCCCAGCGACGTGATCGCCGGCCGCGCGAAACTCACGTCGACCGTGCGCGCGAGAGTCGTGTAGACGGCACCCGTGATCCCGGCGAGGTCGTGCACGTCGAAGAACGCCGCCCACGGCTGCGCACTGTCCACATCCGCCCGTGCGAACTCGTCGTGTGCGCGACCCAGCAACGCCAGCGCCGGCTCGCGCTGCCCCAGCTCGGCGTAGCACCACGCCTGGTTCGCGGCGAGGATCGCGGCCGTGTGGTGGCTGGTCCCGACCAGGCCGGCGAGGCGGAACATGCCGAGCGCCTCGGCGGGTCCACCGTGGTGCAGGTGGACCCGCCCCATCCGATAGCGGATGTTCGCCACCAGGTCCTCGTCCTGGGCGAAGTCCAGGGCGAGGTGGAAGTGGCGGTGCGCGGACCCACCGAGCCCGGCGTCGAAGGCGGTCCATCCCGCGAGCGCGTGCAGTTCGGCGACGGCGCGCCGGAACTCACGACGCACCGCGGCACTCGCCGAATGTGCGAACGCCTTGTCACACCACGACAACAGCGCCTGCACCTGGGTGCGGCACGACCCGCCGCCGTAGCGGTAGTCGACCGCGCGCAACGCGGCCGTCATCGCCCGCAGGTGCCGGACGTGCACGAGTCCGATCCTGGCGTGCGGCGGTGGCAGCAAGGGCGAGGCGTCCTGATGCATCTGCCGAGTCTGGGCCAGTGACCTGGCACCGAACCAGGGCCGAACGAACCCGCCAGGCAGGGCCCTACGGATGAGACAGGTCGGCGAGCAGCAAGCCACTGCGCGGTTTGGGCGTGAAGTACGTGCTCTTGCGCGGCATCTTGGTGCCGGCCAGCACTTCCTCCATCGGCACCGGCGCGATGAGCAGCACCGCCTCCGCCTCGACCGAGGGGTCCACGACCGGCCGCACGCACGGGCTCTCCGGGTCCAGCCCGAGCGCCTCGTCCAGCAGGACGGACTCCACGACGGCGTGGTCGATCCCTTGCGCCGCAGGGAGTTCCACCCGCAGGACCTCGTCGGCGCACCGCACGACGACCACTCCCGGCTCGGGGTCGACGACGTAGGGCAACGACGACACCGTCAGCCCCACCCGTTCCCACGCGGTCACCAGATCGGACGCACCCAACCCGGTGCCTGCGATCGCCCGGTGGATCGGCCCGACTCGCAGCCCTGGCCCTGACGTGACCAGTGCCAGCAAACCGGACAGTCCCGCTGACCGCGCCGCCGCGACGCGGTGATTGCCGTCCGCCACGAGCAACGGGTGCGCGCCCGCCGCTTCGAGGAACGCGTCCTGCAGCGCGCCCGGCCCGACGAGCCACACCCAGTGCCTGCGCCCGCCGGAGTCCACAAGGGACACCTCCGGCTCGTCGGTCATGCCGAGCACGAGATCGGTCAGCCCGTCGTGCGGCGTGATCGGGATGAGCATCGCGGCGCTCGTGGCGGTGCCGAGCGAGGCGAGCACCTGGCCGCGTTCGGCGACCACGTCCGGGTAGACGTCCTCGGTGTGCGCGATCGCGTCCGGGTCGACGAGGCACAGCACGCCGCACGCCGTGCCGTCCGGTCCGTCCACCCGGTACGGCGCGACGACGTCGGTCACCTCGCGGTACGCCCGCCGGATCAGCGCCGCGAGCTCGGTGCGGGCGTGCGGCAGCGCATCCAGCAGACGCGTCCCCGCGGCCAGGGCGGCAGGGGTGCGGTGCGGGTGCTGCACGCCCAGCAACGTGCCGTGCGGTGCTCTGGCGAGCGCGCCGATCACCTGACCGGGTTCGGCGAACTCGTCGACGTCGGGACCTGGCACGCGGTCGCGCACCACCCACCCGCGTCGCACCGGGCGTACTCGCAGACTCATCCCCGTATCATGATCTGTGTGAACGTCGAGATCACGCCTTTGCCGGGAATCGGAACGCGCCAGGACTTCATGATCCGCGCCGGACGCCGCGTCGGCGTGATCACATACCGGGACGGCCGGTTCGAGCTCATCCTCTCGAAGGCGTCGGATCCCGATTCCTGTGCCGCGTCGATACCCCTCTCACCGGAAGAGGCGAACACGCTCGCGGGCCTGCTCGGCGCGCCGCAGCTCGTCGCCCACCTGCGCGAGGAGCACCGCGACATCACCGGTATCACCACCCGTCAGCTGCCGGTCACCGCGTTCGCCAACCGCACGCTCGGTGAGACCGCTCTGCGCACGAGGACCGGTGCGTCCATCGTGGCCGTCGTGCGCTCGGGCAACGCACACCCGTCGCCCGGCCCCGACTTCCTCTTCGAAAACGGCGACCTCGCTGTCGTCGTCGGCACCGCGGAAGGCCTCGACGCCGCCGCTGAGATCCTCCACGGCGGTTAATCACTGTGCACGAGACCACTGTCGCCATGATCCAGCTGGGTGGCGTCTTCTTCGGCCTGGGTCTGCTCGGCCGCGTCGCCTGGAAGATGGGCATCTCGCCCATTCCCCTCTACCTCCTCGGCGGCCTCGCCTTCGGCGCCGGTGGCTTAGTCCCGTTACACGGCATCGAGGAGTTCACGCACCTCGCCAGCGAGATCGGCGTCGTGCTGCTGCTCCTGCTGCTGGGTCTCGAGTACTCGGCGTCCGAGCTCACCACGGGCCTGAAGCGCTCGTGGATGGCGGGCGTGCTCGACCTCGTGCTCAACGCGGCACCGGGCGCGATCGCGGCGTTGCTGCTGGGCTGGGGCCCGGTGGCGGCGCTGGCGATGGCGGGCGTCACGTACATCTCGTCGTCCGGCATCGTCGCGAAGGTCCTCGGCGACCTCGGCCGGCTGGGCAACCGCGAGACGCCGGTCGTGCTGTCCGTGCTCGTGTTCGAGGACCTGGCGATGGCCGTCTACCTGCCGGTGCTCACGGCCGTGCTGTCGGGCGTGAGCTTCCTCGGCGGGCTCACGTCGGTCGGCATCTCGTTGCTCGCGATCACCGTGGTCCTGGTGGTGGCGTTGAAGTACGGCAGGTTCATCTCGGCCATTGTGGACAGTCCCGACCACGAGGTGTTCCTGCTGAAGCTCCTCGGCTCGGCGTTGCTCGTGGCCGGTGTCGCCTCGCAGCTGCAGGTGTCGGCGGCGGTCGGCGCGTTCCTGCTCGGCATCGCGATCTCCGGCTCGACCGCCGAGAACGCCACGCGCCTGCTCGAACCCCTGCGCGACCTGTTCGCGGCGATGTTCTTCGTCGTGTTCGGACTCAACACCGACCCGCGCTCGATTCCACCCGTTCTCGGAATCGCCGTCGCGCTGGCAGCCATCACGACCGCCACGAAGGTCGTCACGGGCTGGTGGGCGGCCCGCAGGCAGGGCATCGGCAAGATGGGCCGCATCCGTGCGGGCGCGGCGCTGGTGGCGCGCGGCGAGTTCTCCATCGTCATCGCGGGCCTGGCCGTGGCGTCCGGACAGGTGAACGGCGACCTGGCAGCTCTCGCAACCGCGTACGTGCTGCTGATGGCGATCCTGGGGCCGATCGCGGCCAAGTACGTTGAGCCGATCGGGGAATTCTTTCAGCGAAGAAGGCAAACGGTCTGAAACACAAGCCCCCGGATGACGACTCTCTCTAGTAGGGGCTAGCAGAGAGTAGGGGCGATCCGTCATGACCGAACCCGCGGAAGTGGAGACCACCGGCCGGTTCCTGGTGCTGCTGCAGGAGGACGCCGTCGAGGAGGGGGTGGCCGAGCTCGGCGCGATCGCCGGGTTCGACCCGAACAGCGGCGATCTGGACCCGGACACCGTCCAGGTGTTCCCCGAGCTGGGTGTCGCGGTCGTGTCCGCCGACCCGAACCTGCTGGCCGAGCTGAACGGCGCGGCGGAGCGTCCCGGCCCGGTCCAGATCGTCGAGCCGGAACGCGTCGTGCACGCGTTCGACGCCGCACCGGCAGAAGACATCGAACCGGCGGCCGACGAGTCGGTCCTGACCTGGGGTTTGCAGGCGGTGGGCGCCGACGTCAGCACCGCGACCGGCAAGGGCGTCAAACTGGCCGTCCTCGACACCGGGTGGGAGAAGAACCACCCGGACTTCCAGGGCCGCTCGATCACCACGAAGTCGTTCATCACCGGTGAGGACGTGCAGGACGGCCACGGCCACGGCACGCACTGCATCGGCACGTCGGCGGGCCCGCGCAAGCCGGCCACCCTGCCGGGCTACGGCGTCGCCCACGAAGCCGAGATCTTCGCGGGCAAGGTCCTGTCCAACGCGGGCTCCGGCTCCGACGGCGGCATCCTCGCGGGCATCGACTGGGCCGTGGCCAACGGCTGCGCGGTCATCTCGATGTCCCTGGGCGCCGACGTCCCGGCGGGCACGCCGTACTCGCAGATCTACGAGACCGTGGCCCAGCGCGCCATGGCCAAGGGCACCCTGATCATCGCCGCGGCGGGCAACGCGTCCATGCGCCCGGCCAAGATCGCACCCGTGGGCCACCCGGCCCGCTGCCCGTCCATCATCGCCGTGGCCGCCATCGACGTGAACCGCGCCATCGCGCAGTTCTCGTCCGGCAGCGCCGACAAGATCGGTCAGATCGACGTCTGCGCACCGGGAGTGGACGTCTACTCGTCCTTCAAGCTCCCGGAGAAGTACCGCCGCCTGCGCGGCACGTCCATGGCCACCCCGCACGTCTCGGGCGTCGCGGTCCTGATCGCCGAGAAGACCGGCGCACGGGGCTTCGAGCTGTGGGCCCGCCTGGTCGGCACCGCGCTGCGGCTCCCGCTGCCGTCCACCGACATCGGCACCGGGCTCGTTCAGGCGCCATGACCACTTCGGTGGACCAGGTGATGGTGTCCGTGACCGAAGGCAGCCTCCCGCAGGTCCTCGACGACCTGCGGGAGGCGGGCCTGGTGGTGGACACCGTCCTGGAGGCGCTGGGCGTGGTGACCGGCACCGTCGAGGTCCGCGCGATCCCGTCGCTGCGTTCGGTGCCCGGTGTCCTGGACGTCGAACGGCAGTGGCGCGTGCAGCTCCCGCCGTACTGACTAGGCTCTGCGCTGACCCCATTCACGTCTGATCGAACACGTGTTCTAGGATGTGCGCGGGGTCACGTCGTTGCGCAGAGAGGAAACCTGATCGTGTCGGACACGCTCACCGAGGTGCAGGCAGTCGAGGAGACCGTCGTGGAGGAGACTCCGGCGCCGGCCCCCGAGGCCGAGGCTGCGAAGCCGGTCGAGGCTCCCAAGGCTGAGACGCCGAAGGCTGAGGCCCCCAAGGCCGAGAAGCCGAAGGCCGCCCGCGCCAAGAGCACGGCGAAGAAGACCCGCACCGTCGAGCTCACGCTCACGGTGACCGGTACCGCCGAGGGTGAATGGCAGGCCGACCTGGTCCACGGCACGCAGCGCGTGGTGTCGGGCCTCGTCATCCCGGCCATCGCGGTGGCCAAGGCGGCGAAGGAACTGCACTCCGACATCGCGGAGGGCATCGAAACGGTGCTCGAGGCGGCGCGCGACCAGCACCGCACCCGCATGGAGGAGCTGGAGGCCGAGCTGGCCAGGGTGAAGGCCCAGCTCGCCGAGCTCTCCGAGTAACACCTGAAACGATGAACGGCGCTTTTGTGCACCTGGAGTGCACAAAAGCGCCGTTCATCGTTCAGCGCGACGGGTCCAGCAGGAGCTTGCCCGCGGTCTTGCGGGAGCGCAGGTCCTCGTGCGCCTGCCGGATCTCGCCCATGCCGTACTCCCCGCCGGGAACCGCCTTCAGCTTGCCGTCGACGACGAGCTGGAACAGTTCGGCCATCGCGCGGTGGGCGAGGGTGCCGTGCTCAGCGTCCCGCACCTTCAGGGCGTGTGGCAGCCACATACCCGCAACGGTCGTGGAGTGCACGAGCAGCGCCCCGAGGTCGACCGGCTTCGGCCTTTCCCGCGAGGCCATGCCATAAAACGCAAGCCGCCCGAACGGAGCCAGCGCCACCAGCGACTGGTCAGTGGTAGCCCCTCCCGTCATGTCCAGCACGATGTCGACGCGCCGTCCGTTGTTCGCCTCGATCAGCGCGGCGGTCATGTCCTCGGCGCGCGAGTCGATCGCCACGTCCGCACCGAGGTCCAGCGCCAGCTTCCGCTTGTCGTCGGAGGAAGCGGTGGCGATGACGCGCCCGGCTCCCCACAGCTTGGCCAGCTGCACGGCGATCGTGCCGACACCACCGGCGGCGGCGTGCACGACGACCGACTCGCCGGGCTCCAGGTGAGTCGACTTCCGCAGCAGCAGCCAGGCCGTCGCGCCCTGCACGATCAACGACAGCGCCGTGAGGTCGTCCACGCCGTCCGGCACGTCGAACGTCGTCAACGCCGGCGCGACAGCCTTTTCCGCGTAGCCGCCGGAGTTCTTGGTGAGCGCGACGACACGACGCCCGTCCTCGGTGGTGCCGACGACTTCACCGCCCGGCACGAGCGGCAGCGTCATCTTCGCCAGGTAGGAGTTCTCCGCCTGGTGCGTGTCCGCGTAGTTGAGCCCGGCGCGCGAGACGTTGATCAGCACCTCGCCCTCGCCCGGTACCGGATCGGGCAGCTCCACCTGCTGAAGCACCTCGGGCCCACCGAACTCGGTGATCTGGATGGCACGCACGTCAGCTCTCCTTGAGCGCGATCGAAATGGGGTCCTTCTTGGCGGCCTCGACCCGCGAGCCGTCGGCGGCGCGCGGCCCTGGCGGGTTGCGGAACGCGAACGGCTCCGACTCCCGGCCGGACTGCACGAACCACGCCTCGCCGGTGCCCGAACCCTCCACAATGGACATGAACGCGTCCACCACGGCGGACACGGGCAGGATCGGCATGCCGATGTCCTCCAGCGTCGACCGCAGCGGTGTGATGATGTTGGTGTCCGCGAACGCCGGGCAGAGCGCGTTCACCCGGATGTCCGAGTACGCACCGGCCAGCGCACGGACCAGGCCGACCACAGCAGCCTTGTTGGCGCCGTAAACCGGATCGCCCGGCATCGGCATGAGGCCGGCCATCGACGCCGTGGCGATGATCTGACCGCCGCGCTTCTGCAGTTCGGGCAACGCGGCGTGCACGCCGTAGACGACGCCATCGAGGTTGATGGCCATCGCACGGCGGTAGCGCTCGACGTCGAAGTCGTCGCCCAACGAGCATCCCGTGCCGATGCCCGCGTTCAGGAACGCGATGTCGAGCCCACCGAACTCGCGCACGGCGGTCTCCACCGCGGCGGCCGAGTCGGCGGGCTGCGTCACGTCGCAGCGCACGAACACGCCACCGACCTCGTCGGCGACGACTTTGCCCTGGTCAGCGTCGATGTCCGCGACGACGACACGAACCCCGAGCGAAGCCAGGCGCCGGGCGGACGCGGCACCGATGCCGTTCGATCCACCGGTGATGAGTGCGACCTTGCCGGTGAGTTCCACGGGCATCTGCCTCCTCGCTGAGACCACTCTGAGCTGACTCGATTGACGACGATCTGGGCAACATTCCGACCAGTCGGTATGGTCGTCCGCACAGCGCTGGACGTCAAGCGGACTGATAGGTACGTTACTAAGCGCTTGCTTAGCTCACCATCCCCCAACGAAGGAGGACCCGTGGCCGACAGGGTTGCCATCGTCACCGGCGCGGCTCGCGGTATCGGTGCCGCCGTCGCCCAGCGTCTCGCCGCGGACGGCCTGGCCGTCGCGTTGCTCGACCTCGACGAGCAGGGCGTGCTCGACGGCGCCGACAAGATCGTCGCGGGCGGTGGGCGCGCCATCGGCCTCAAGGTCGACGTCTCCGACGAGGAGCAGGTCAACGCCGCGGTGGCGCAGGTCGCCGAGAAGCTCGGCCCGCCGACCGTGCTGATCAACAACGCCGGTGTGCTGCGCGACAACCTGCTGTTCAAGATGACCGTGAGCGACTGGGACACGGTCATGAACGTGCACCTGCGCGGCGCGTTCCTGATGAGCAAGGCCGTCCAGGCCTACCAGACGAAGGAGGGCTGGGGCCGCATCGTCAACCTGTCGAGCACGAGCGCGCTCGGCAACCGCGGCCAGGCCAACTACTCCGCCGCCAAGGCCGGTCTGCAGGGCTTCACCAAGACCCTCGCGATCGAGCTCGGCAAGTTCGGCGTCACGGTCAACGCGATCGCGCCCGGCTTCATCGCCACCGAGATGACCAAGGCGACGGCCGAGCGCATGAAGATCTCGTTCGAGGACCTGGTGAACGGTGCCGCGCAGACGATCCCGGTCGCGCGCGTCGGCCAGCCAGAGGACATCGCGCACACCGCGTCGTTCCTCGTCAGCGAAGGCGCCGGGTTCGTGTCCGGCCAGGTCATCTACGTCGCCGGCGGACCGAAGGACTGATCGATGCGCGTATTCGAAGGCGTTGACGAGCTCGCCGCCGCGAAGGGCGAGCACCTCGGTTTCGGCGAGTGGCACGAGATCACGCAGGAGCAGGTCAACCTGTTCGCCGACGCGACGCTCGACCACCAGTGGATCCACATCGACGTCGAGAAGGCGAAGAAGGGCCCGTTCGGCGGCCCGGTGGCGCACGGCTACCTGACGCTCTCGCTGGTGCCGTACCTGGTGCGCGACGTCTACACCGTCAAGAACATCAAGATGGGCGTCAACTACGGCAGCAACAAGGTCCGCTTCCCGCAGCCGGTGCTCGTGGGCGCCAGGGTGCGCGGCGGCGTCGAGCTGCTCGACGTCTCGGACATCGCGCTGGGCAAGCAGCTCGTGACCAAGGTCGTCATCGAGATCGAGGGCAGCGACAAGCCCGCGTGCGTCGCCGAGATCGTCAGCGTGATTGTGCCCTGACCGAGTGGATCAGCAGATCCGCGTAGTGCTCAGCCAGCCGCCCGGCCGGGATCTCCCCGTCCGGGCGGTACCACGTGCCCAGGTGGTGCAACGACCCGAAGAAGTAGTGCGTGGCGAGGTCCGCGGGCACGTCGTCGCGGAACGTCCCGTCCCGCTGCCCCTCCTCGATCAGACCGCGGAACTTCTCGTGGTACCGCCGCCGTTCCGCCCGCACTTCCTTCTGCTTCTCGGCCGACAGGTGGTCGATCGAGCGGAAGAACACCTTGGCGGCGTCGAAGTTGTCCACACTGGTGACGATCACGTCGATGGCCGCCTCGCGCAGCCGTTCGGTGATCGGCCCCGCACCTCCCGCGATCTTGTCGAGCCGTTCGGTCTGCATGCGCAGCAACCGCCCGTAGATCTCGTGCAGCAGGTCGTCCTTCGACCCGAAGTAGTGGTACATCGCGCCTTTGGTGACACCGGCGCGCTCCACGATCTCCTGCACGGCGACGCGTTCGTACCCCTTGTCCGCGAAGAGGCTGGTAGCGGCGTCGATCAGTCTTTCAGGCACGGTCACGACCGGAGCGTACCTCCCGACCAAGGAGAATCCTGGCAATGATCAGTCGCTGGACCGTCGTCGTCGACCGCGACGACCTCACCAAAACCGAAGTCCTGCACGACGAACTCTCCCCCGAGCTCGGCGACTGCGAGGTGCTGCTCCGCGTCGACCGCGTCGGCCTCACCGCCAACAACGTCACCTACGGCGTGATCGGCGACCTCATCGGCTACTGGAAGTTCTTCCCGGTTTCCGCCGACGGCCGCGGCGTCATCCCGCTGTGGGGCTTCGCCGACGTCGTCGACTCCACATTGGACGCCCTTCCGCCCGGCACCCGCGTCTACGGCTACCTGCCGATGTCGAGCCACCTCGTCGTGCGCGCTCGCCTGACCTCGTCGGGCTTCGTCGACACGGCCGACCACCGCGCCCCGCTCCCGGCCGTCTACAACAGCTACCTGGTGACGTCGACGGACCCGGCGTACGACCCGCAGCAGGAAGACCTCCAGGTCCTCTACCGCCCGCTGTTCATGACGTCGTTCCTGCTCGCCGACCAACTGGCGGACAACGACTTCTACGGCGCCCGCACCGTCGTGATCTCCTCCGCCTCCAGCAAGACGGCGTTCGGCACGGCCCAGTGCCTGCGCGGTTCCGGCGTGCGGCTGGTGGGCCTGACCTCATCGCGCAACGTCGGCTTCACGGAAAGCTTGGGCCTCTACGACACCGTGCTGCCCTACGACGCCGCAGTGGACGTCGAACCTTCGGTGTACCTGGACTTCAGCGGCTCTGCCGACCTGCGCTCGACCCTGCACGACCGGCTCGGCGCCTCGCTGGTGAAGGACATCTCGATCGGCCTCACCCAGCAGAAGGCCTCCGCGGACCCGCGCTCGCAGTTCTTCTTCGCGCCGGACCAGCTCCGCAAGCGCGCCGCCGACTGGGGGCAGGACGGCTTCGGGCAGCGCTTCGGTGCGGCTTGGCGCGCCTTCACCGCTCAGGCCGGTGAGTGGGTGGGGATCGCGCAGCACAGCGGGCCGGACGAGTTGGTCGAGGTGTGGCAGTCCGTGCTGGCGGGCAAAACGGACCCGAGCACGGCCGACGTGATCACCTTCTGACGAGGGCCTCCTCGATTCCCTCGAGATGGCAGATCTCCGACGGCCCCAGGGAGGCCACCGGTATCTCGAACACCGGCGCGACATCGTCACGTGTCATCGACCGCGGATCCAGGATCTCCCCGATCGCGTTCAGCTGAGCCTCCCGCGTCACCGA
Organism: Lentzea flava; assembly: GCF_014648475.1. Taxonomy (GTDB): domain Bacteria; phylum Actinomycetota; class Actinomycetes; order Mycobacteriales; family Pseudonocardiaceae; genus Lentzea; species Lentzea flava. The sequence goes on from NZ_BMRE01000032.1 coordinate 46,864, forward strand.
GTTCTCCTCGTGGCAGGCCATGACCGAGAGGACGCGAACGACCACCCTGGCCTCCAGCGGGTCGAACGACCGCGACCAGTCGCAGACGTTCTCGGTCCCTTCCTCCCGCACCTCCGGGATCGCCGAGGTGATCTTCGCGATCAGCCCCGCGAGCTCGGGACGACCGATGCTCATCTGGCGAGCAGCCCGGCCAGCAGGCCGGCGATGTTGTAGGCGTCGTCGTGCCCCCGGTGGTGCGTACCGTCGAGCCGATGCCCGGCGATGCGCACCGCCTCGGCCATCCCGACCTCCCGCGGCAACCTGTGCATCAACGCGAAGAGCGTCTTCACGTTGACGTGCCGCGGCCCGAACGGATACCGCACCCCGAAGTCTGCGCATTGCCGCTCGAACATCTTCCGGTCGTAGTCCCCGTACGACGCCCAAACCCGACGCTCCGACCGGAACTCCTTCCGCAGCACCGCACACGCCTCGGCGAACGACACCCCGGACGACACCTGCTCCTGCGCCAACGTGGTCAGCCGAGTGCAGAATGGACTCACAGACGACCGCGACGGCCGCACCAGAACGCTGCGCCGCTCCCCGCGCACACCAGTGGCCACCTCGACCGGGCACACCCCGATCTCGATGATCTCCGACACCTCACCGGCGGGCGGAGACCCTTCCCAGCACGTCGACTCCACGTCGACGACCAGCACCTGATCCAACGAAATCACGTGCCGATCGTCCCCGACGCGTCTACTGGAATACGACGACGGGCAGCACCACGATCTCGCCGGTCGACGCGTTCCACGACTGGACCTTGCCCAGGCACCGCGCGTTGAACTGGCCCGGCGGCAGGGTGTCGCGCAGGCTCGCCCGGTCGCACTCCACCCGCACCCGAGCCGAACCGGCGGGAGCCAGCAGCACCGCGTTCGAGTCGGTTCCGTCGCCGAGCTCGAACCGGCCGTGCAGCGACACGTAGTCGCGGATGTCGTTGAGCCGCAAAGGCTTCCTGCGCCGCCACGCCTCGTCGGCGACGATCGTCTGCGTGGGCAGGTCGACCTCCACCACGCCGTGGGCCGCGCGCAGGCCCGCCAGCACCACGCCGATGACGTCGATCTCGGTGGCGGGTTTCTCGTAGTTGGAGGTGTCCTGTTCCACCACCGAGCCGTCCACGCCGATGCCGAACTCGCTCGGGCCCACCTGCAGTTTGCCGTTCTTGGTCACGGTGATCTGCTTGACGAACTGGCGGGTGACCGCGTCGTCGTAGCGGCCCACCTTGCACAGGTTGATCATGCGCTGGCCGTGGACGTAGAACAGCAGGCCGGGCACCTCGGACTCCGGGGCGCGCCGGCGGGTCCACCGCACGGCCAGGACGACGACCACGACCAACGCCGTCAGGGTCGCGGACCACAGCAGGATCCAGGGCCACTCGACGGACCACCACAGCGCTCTATCGACAGCCACGGATCTCCCTCACCGCCTCCAGCAACGACTTCGCGCCGGCCTCCACGAGACGGCCGCCGCTGGCCTGGGCCACGCGGTCCAGCTCCGCCGCGGAGGCCTCGCCGAACCGGATCGGGTACACGGGCACCTCGCCCCGTCCGACGCGCAGGAACTCGTCCACCGACGGTCCCGCGTTGTTCTCGCCGTCGGTCATCAGCACGACGGTCGTCTCGCCACGGGCGAGGCGCAGCGCGTGGTCCAGCGCCGCCCAGATCGCCGTGTTGTCCCGCAGGTCGTCGGACGCCACGACGGCCAGCAGCGCGTCGAGGTCTTGACGTCCGCGCACGGTGATCGAGCGCTCCTCCAACACGCTGCCCGCGAAGCGCACGATCGTGACGGTCTCGCCGACGTGGAAGCGGTCGAACCCGTTGAGGGACGCGAAAGCCTCGCGCAGCGCGGCGATCCGAGCGCCCCGCATGGACGTCGAGTAGTCCAGCACGAAGATCACCTGGCGGCCGTCGCCCGCCCGGTCGTGGAAGAGCAGCAACCGGTCGAGCACCTCCTGCCGGTCCGGGAAGTACAGCGCGGTGCCGATGTCGGCGCGCAGCTTCTCGTCGCGCGGCGTGGCCGGGTCGACGGGGCGCCGCCAGGTGCGTTCGGCGATCATCCGCTGGGCCTCGGCCGACCTCAGCCACTCCACGACCCGGTCGTACGCGGCCCGGTGCGCGGGATCGACCAGCATCAGCGGGTAGTCCGACAGCACGATCCCGTCCCGCGGATACACGATCTCCACCGGATCGGCGCGTCCCGAAGCGTTGAGCGACAACAGTTCCGACTCGTGCGCCACCACTCCGTCCACATCGGACCTGCGGGCGTACTCGGCGATCGGGTCCGGCACGTCGAAGACCCGCCCCGTCAGGAAACCCTGCAGCCGGTCGCAGCTCACGTCCTCGGTCCGCAACGCCGCACCGGTGCCCGCGGCCGCCGTCGCGACCCCGATGAGCGCGGCCATCCCGCCGCCGGACACGCGCGGATCCGCCATGCCGTAACGGAACTCGCCCACCGCGGCCCGGTCCGCTACGTCCGCCCACGTCGGCCGCTCGCCGAGCACGGCGCGCTTGCCGGGCTTCACGCCGAGCACCACGGGGGACGTCATGATGCTCGTCGACAGCGCGGGCTCGGCACCACGCAGCCGCAGGAACCTGGTGGTGGACAACCACGCCAGGTCGAACCCGGCGAGCGAGCGGCTGGCCTCGACCGTGCCGCGGTGCTCGACCGCGAGCTCGACGCCGGTGGCGCGCTTCAGCTCCTCCAGCACGGGACCGAGGTCGGCGAGCTCCGGGCTGGCCAGCACCTTCAGCCGGACCGGCTGCGGTGTGCTGGAAGTGCACGCCGCCAGCAGGAGCAGGAGCACCGCGAGAAGGATCCTCATCGGCAGTCGCCCACCACGTCGATCATGCGCTCGAACAGCTCCGCCTTGGGCAGCGCCACCCGGCCCCGCTCACCGCTCGGCGGCTCCGGCACCCCGCGCTCGCTGAGGTGGCCGGCGAAGTCCTGCTCCGTGGCCCCGTTCCAGCCCAACGAGTGGAAACCCAGCTCCACCGCGCGCCGGCGCAGCTCCGGGTCGGTCATCATCAGCTCACCGATCCGGTCGCCCTCCGGGGTGAACGAGATCAGCTCGGGCGTGCTCTGGTGCTGCACGGTCGGGTAGAGCAGCACGCGTTCCTTGTCGGCGCCCCGTTTCTCCAGCTGGTGAGCGAGGTACTGGTGCTCGTAGATCACCGCGATGGCCGCGTGCGTCGGCCCCTCCGGCGCGAAGTACTTCGGCGCCATGTCCTCGCTGGTCTGGCCCTGCGCGTCGATCTGCGGCTTGATCCTGCGCGCCAGGTCCTCCGCGGCCTCGACGGTCTGGGGCGGGTTGTCGTCGCGGGCGGACGCGAGAAACCCGGCGAGCACGGCCCCCGAGTAGGCCTTGCAGGGATCCGGTGACTGGATGATCACCCGGTTGCCGTTGGCGGCACCGTAGTCGTTCCACCTCTTGTGCTTCTCGACCAGCTCCATGAACTTCTGGAGGTCGAGGTTGTAGTAGAGCGGTTGCTCACCCTGGTCGTGCGGTGTCGCGACACCCGCCCTGACCAGCGCCTCGGCGTACCCGCGGAAGGTTCCGAGCACGACGGGCGAGAAGAACGGCCGGAACGGCACCGCGTGCTTGCCCGTCCGCCGGGTCTTCACGTGCTCGTTCGCCACGTGCCCGGACGGGAACACGAAGTGGTAGGAGTCCAGGTCGGGCTTGCGGGCCAGGTCGCGCGAGCCCGCCGGAGTCACGTGGACCTGGTAGCCGCGCGCCATCAGGATCCGCTTGACCTGCTCGTCCTGGAAGAAGTCGCGCTTGGACGCGAGCAGCGCCCGCACCACCGTGACGTTCCGGAACGGGCCGGTGATGTGCCCGGAGACCAGCAGCACGACCAGCCCGAGGACGAACACCGTCAACGGCGGCACGAACCACAGCAGGAAACATCTTCGCGGGTCGACAGCCCTGAACTCCGGCTCCTGCACGGCTCCCCCTCATGCCAAAACGGCCCCTGACGAGGATTAGACGCGTCGAGGGAACCGTTTTGCACTACGCCGAACAGGGTCATCAGTCATCTCCGTGCGTGTTTCTCGAAGAGCGCTTCGAAGGCGTCGAGCACGGCCGGGACGCTGAACTTCGCCGCGGCCGTGCCGTCGGAGACCGGCGGCTCGTCGCGCAACGACCGCAGCCCTGCGGTGATCGCGGCCGCGTCACCGGGAGGCACGATGAGCCCGAAACCGGTTTCCCGCACCGGGATCCGCACGCCGGGCAGGTCGCTCGCCAGGACCGGCACCCCGGCCAGCATGGCGACGACCTGCACGATGCCGAACGCTTCGAAGGCGTTCACCGAGGGCAGCGCGAACACGTCCAGGGAGGCGTAGAAGTCGGCGAGGTCCTCGTCGGGCACGAACCCGAGGAGCTTGATCCGCGGGTCGCCGTCGATGTGCTCCCGCACGCGGGCGATGACACTGCCGCCCGCGACGTTGCCGAAGTCGCCACCGATCAGCAGCCGCGCGGACGGGTCGTTCAACGCGCGGAAACCGTCGACCAGGTGCTCGACGCCCTTCTCCTCCACGATCCGGCCGAGGAACCCGACGTGCAGGCCGGCGCCGTCGCGGAACCGCGGTGCGCCTTCCGGGACCGGGCGGCAGGGCGGCGGCACGGCGGCCATGTGCGGCTGGATCGACGGCCACAGCCGGCTCTCCCGCGCGTAGTCCTCGCTCGTCACCGCGACGACCGCCGCGCGGCGCATCGCCAGCCGGCTGGACGCGTCGATCACCTTGTCCTGCACCGAGTTCACCACACCGGGTGGCAGGCTGACGTCGCAGTGGTAGGTCACGACGACCGGGCACTTCGCGAGTGCCGCGACCGGACCGGCCTCCAGCATCGGCAGGTGGAGGTTGAGCACGCGGGCGTTCGCCGAGGCCTCACGCACCATCGTGGCGAACGCCGGGCTGATCACGCCCTTGCCGAACCGGGCGAGCACCGGCGCGCGGCTCACCCGCACACCGTTGATCGTTTCCTCGTGCGGCAGCATCGGGTCGTGCCGGGTGGTGACGACGCGGACGCGTTTTCCGCGCTCGGCGAGTCCCTCCGCGACGTCCCGCGCGAAGTTGGTCAGGCCCGACACGTACGGCGAGTAGTAGGTCAGGGCGATGACGAGGTCGTCGAGCACAGTCCGCTCTCCTGTCGTGGGGAAGTGAGCAGCCGGAGGCCGGTCAGCCAACCGGCGAGTGATCCGGCGAGGAACGCGATCTCCGCGCGCAGCAACAGATCCGGGATGAGTGCGAACGTCACGGCCGCGACCAGAACGCCCGCGAGCCAGCTCCACGCGACCCGGCTGTGCAACGCGCTCGCCACCAGCGCCTGTGTCGTGACGATCAACCCGAGGTGGGCGACGACGCCGAGCGCGACCAGCGCCAGGTCCACAGAGGACACGACGTAGAGAGGGCCGAACACGAGTCGCACCAGCCACTGGCCGATCGTGAACGCGAGCGCGACGCCCGCGGCACCGATGAGCGCGAGCGCGGCGGCCAGCCGTGTCACGACAGCGCGCACCGGCTTGCCGCTGATCACCGGCAACAGCGCCGTCTGCAGCGGCACCGCGACGAAGAGCGGGGCCCTGGCGAGGAGGAAGGCGGCGAGGAACACGCCGGCCCTGGCGCGTTCGTCCGCAGCGGCGACTGCGGCCACCAGCACCGGAACGCCGTTGAGCAACAGCTGCGCGCACACAGATCCGACGAGCAACGGTGCTACCGCGCGCGCGACGTCGCGCACGGGCACCTCGCTCTCTCCCTGCCACCAGAGGCCGGCCAGCACCGGCAGGTGGGCGACCGCGACCGCTGCCACGAGCGTCCACTCGAACTGTTCGCTCGTTGTGGCTCCGAGCCATGCGGCGAGCAGCGCGAACACCACGCGCAAGGCGGTGTCGACGACCAGCAGGCCGCCGTGCCACGCCAGCCTCCCGCTGCCGATCAGCACTCCTCGCACCAGGAACTGTCCCGCGGAGAGGAAGCACAGCACGACGACGGCCGGGGACACGAACACCGCCAGCGCGCACTCGACGACCGCCATGGCGAGCGCGACCACGGCGGCCGAACGCAGCGCGCGAGAACCGAGGCGCGCCAGTTCCTGCTCCACCGGAAGGAAAGCACCGAACCCGACGAGCAGCGCGATCGACCAGAAGGCGCCGAAGTCGCTGTACTCCGCGGGTGAGACGTTGCGTGCGACAACCGCGAGGTAGGTGTTGATCAGCAGTCCGGACAGGACGACGCACACCCCGACGAAGCTGAGCGCACGGACCATGGGCGGCACGATATCCGCCACGACTTGGCGATTTTCCCGCCCGAAACACAAATCCGGGGTATGGCAACGCGAACGTAGCAAAGCGCGGTGCGCTCGGTCTTTCCGGGTAACGGGCGGTGGCTAGCTTCTGACGCCTCACCCACCGACCCCTAAGGCAACGGCGCGTGACGACACAAACGATTCCGCTCGCCCCCGAAGCGCCCGCTACGACCACCGGGCCTGTGCCGAAGAAGAGACGGCTGCTCGCCGTCGCTGTCATTTCCGGCGCGCTCACCGTGCTGTTGTCGGCGCTGATGCCGCTCGCACCCGTGACGATCAACGATCCGACCGTCAACTGGCCGGCGGACGCGTCCGCGCCGCGATCCTCGATGCTCGCACTCAGCGCCTACCGTCCATTTGAGATGGACGTGCGCTTCGGCTGCGAAACCGTGCGCACCGCGCAGGCCGCCGGTGGCGTCGTGTTCGCGACCGTCATGCCGGCGGACCCGGCGCGCGGGCTCGTGGTGAAGGCGGAGAACGGTCGCCTGCTGGTGAGCGGCGTCGCCACGCTGGACGAGCCGGTGCCTCCCGGCAACTGCGCGTACGGGATCCGCGGCGACCGTGACGGGCTGAGCATCCTGCGCGACGGCACGGAGATCGGCCGGTCCGCGACCATGCCGGACGTGCACGTGCTGGCGACCTCGATCACCAGCCTGAGCACTCCCGACCTGTCCGCGCGGATCCGGGTGGACGACCAGTTCAGCACGAGTCCCGCACCGCTCAAGATCGTGCTGATGGTGGTGCTCGCGCTGTCGGCGGCGACCGCCTTCGCCTGTCTCGTGCTGCTGGATCGTCGCGTGCACCGCGAGCCGGGCCGGTTCCGGTTGCGGCTGAGTCCGGTCGACCTCGTCGTGCCCGCGATCATGGTGCTCTGGGTGTTCCTGGCGCCGATGTCCGACGACGACGGCTACTACAGCGCGATGGCCAAGAACGTGCCGTTCGAGGGCTATGTCGGCAACTACTACCAGATCCTCAACCAGGGCTTCACGCCGTTCTCCTGGTTCTACTACTTCCTGGCCAAGTGGCAGGTTTTCGGCTTCGCCCCGGTCGTGCTGCGCATCCCGGCACTGTTGTTCGGACTCGTGACGTGGTTCGCCGCACGTCGTTACGTGTCGGGCAAGTTCAGCGGAGTCGTGCTGGGTGCGGCGTTCCTGGCGTGGTGGCTGCCGCTGGACATGGGTGTGCGGCCCGAGGGCGTCGTCACCATGTGCGGCATGCTCACGCTGCTGGCCGTGACGGTCGCGGTCGAGCGGCAGCGACTCGCGTTGCTCGGCGCGGCCGTGGGTGTCGCGGGTATCGGGTTCTTCGCGCACCCCACCGGTTTCACGACGCTCGCGCCACTGCTGGCGGGCCTGCCGTTCGCGTGGAAGCTGCTGACGAAGGACGCGGGCCGGCGCACGATCATGGCGAGGACGCTCGCTGTGCTCTCCCCCGGCGCGGTCGCGATGATCATGGCGTTCAGCGACGGCACCCTGCGCGACTTCCTGTACGCGCAAGAGATCTTCAAGAGGATGGCGGGTTCCGAGACCTGGTACACGGAGTTCGTCCGCTGGATGTTCCTGCTGAACCAGGGCGACGCCATGGCGAACTACGCCAAGCGGGCGCCGGTGCTGGTGTGCGTCGTCGCGCTGGTCTGGTTCGTCGTGCTGGTCACGGCCGCGCGGGCCCGCCGCGTCGACGTGCCGCCGCGACTCGCGCTGGCGGGCTGGTCGACGATGTTCGCGTTCTTCCTGCTGTGGTTCACGCCCAGCAAGTGGACGCACCACTTCGGCAGCCTCGCCGGCATCGGCTCGGTGTTCATCGCGTTGATGCTGCTGTCCGCGGTGCCGTTGGTCCGTGAGCTGACCAGCGACCGCCGCGTGCCGGTACCGGTGCTGCTGGGCGGCGTCGTCAGCGTCGTCGCGATGCTCGGGCTGGCCGGGCACGGAGCCAACAAATGGCCGTACTCGTGGCACCTCGGTCTGCCGTTCGCCGGCGAGCCACCGCACCTGTCGGTGCTCAAGTTCGACAAGCCGTACTGGTGGCTCCTGCTGATCGCGATCGTGGCGTTCGTCCTGCACCGGCGGGGCAAGGGCTCCTACGCCCCGGTCATCGCGATCCCGGTGGTGATCGTGATGTTCTTCGCGGCCAACATCACCTACCTGGTGGGCGGTTTCGCGGTCGCGACGGCGCGGACACTGCACACCTGGTCGCCGTGGGCGGCGAGCGTGCAGGACCCGCTCGCCGAACGCTGCGTCGCGGCGGACGCGATCGAGGTGGCTACACCGCGGGCGCTGACCCCGTTGCGCGACAGGTGGTTCGCGATCCAGATCGACCAGATCGCGACCGTCGTGACCGGGAAACCCACGCCGGTCACCTACGAGTACGCGACGTCGAACGCGGAGGTGCTCAGCACCGGCGTGCTCACCGACAACGTGGACAGCACGCTGCGGCGGACCCTCGTGCTGCCACCGGCTCCGAAGGGCGCGACGCAGGTGCGGCTCACCGGCGAGGGCGAGTTCACCGCGCCCGCCGCGCAGAAGTACGTGCCGTTGCGGGAGTTCCTGCCGCGTGAGGCGGCCGTCGGGGTGGCGTGGCAGTTCGCGTTCCTGTTCCCCTGCCAGCGTCAGCCGCGCGTCCAGGACGGCGTGATCGAGCCGATCTCCTACGCGGTGCAGTGGGGCGACACGCAGTGGCTCGGCCTGAGCGACGCGACGTGGCAACCCGTGCGCGGCGCGCTGTTCGGCGACGTCCTCTCCTCGCAGGAGGTCACCGCGTTGCCGGCGCGGCTGCGGGACTTCCCCGGCGCGTATCCGATCCAGGTGTACCAGACCAAGCCGCGGTACGAGGCCGGTCAGTACACCATCACCCACGACAGGCAGACCCGCATGGGCTGGGAGGGCGTCCGATGAGCGATCGTGAAGCTGAGGTGCTGGTCGCTGTGCAGACGGCGCTCGCGAAACCACCGGCGGTGCGCGCGGCCCGGATGCTGTCCTTCTTCGGCGAGCACAGCGCGGGCTGGGTGGCGCTGGGCGTGGCGGGCTGGCTCGTCGACCGCCGGCGCCGTCCGGAGTGGACGGTCGCGGCCACGTCCGTGGTGGCCGCGCACGCCACCTCCATCGTGGTCAAGCGCCTGGTCCGGCGCCGGCGCCCGCACCACGCGGACGTCCAGGTGCTGGCGGGCACCCCGAGCAAGCTGAGCTTCCCGTCGTCACACGCGACCTCCACCACTGCCGCCGCGATCGCCTACGGCGCGCTGACCAACCAGCCGCTGGTGCCGCTTCTGGTGCCTCCCATGGTGATCAGCAGGCTGGTGCTGGGCGTGCACTACCCGACGGACGTGCTGGCCGGCGCCGTGCTGGGTGCCGCGGTGGCCCGCGGTGTGCACCGCGCGGTGTGGGGGCGTCGATGACCGTGGCGACGGAAACCCGGCCGTCGGTGGTCCGCGGACTGATCAGGACCGCCCGGCCACACCAGTGGACGAAGAACGTCCTCGTGCTGGCCACCCCGTTCGCGTCGAGCAGGATCACCGAAACCGTCGTGCTGCGCTCGGCCGCGCTGGCGTTCGTGGCGTTCTGCTGCGCGGCCTCGGCGGTGTACCTGATCAACGACGCGAAGGACGCGGAAGCCGACCGCGCCCACCCGAAGAAGCGCGACCGGCCGATCGCGGCGGGCATCGTGCCCGTGCCGCTCGCGATCGGCACGGCAGGTGTGCTGATGGCCGCGTCGCTGGCGGTCGGCGCGGTGGCGGGCTGGAAGCTGCTCGTGCTCATGATCGTCTACCTGGCCGTGCAGCTGGGCTACTGCTTCGGCCTGAAGCACCAGCCCGTGCTCGAACTGTGCGTGGTCGCCTCGGGCTTCCTGCTGCGCAGCATCGCGGGCGGTCTGGGCGCCGGCATCGCGCCCAGCCAGTGGTTCCTGCTCGTGACGGCGTTCGGGTCGCTGTTCATCGTGGCGGGCAAGCGCTACGCGGAGATCAAGCTCTTCCACGACACCGGCGCCGCGATCCGCCACTCGCTGACCAAGTACTCGGCGACCTACCTGCGGTTCGTGTGGGCCACCTCGGCCGCGGTCATGAACATGACCTACGGCCTGTGGGCGTTCGAGCTGGGCCAGCGCACCGGCAGTTCGTGGGCCGCCCTCTCCATGGTCCCGTTCGTGATCGCCGTCCTCCGCTACGCCGTCGACGTCGACAGCGGCAAAGCAGGCGCTCCGGACGACCTGGCCCGCTCCGACCACGTCCTGCAGTCCCTGGGCATCGCCTGGGTGGTCACCGTCGCCCTGGCCATCTACCTCTGACCCGGACCAGCGATCAGACGATGACGGCTCCACCGTCGACCACGAGCGTCTCACCCGTCACGTAACCACCGGCGGGAGAAGCCAGGAACACCACGGCCGCGGCGAGCTCCTCGGGGTCACCGATGCGACCGGCGGGCAGCGCCGCCTGCATCTTCTCCATGTAGCCGGGCGGGTACTGGTCGGTCATCTCCGAGGAGAAGAACCCGGGGCAGATCGCGTTGACGCGGATGCCCTTGCGCCCGGTCCACTGCTGCGCCAGGTCACGCGTCAGGCCCAGCAGACCGGCCTTGGACGCCGAGTACGCGGCCTGCGGAATTCCACCGGTCACGAGCCCGAGAACGCTGGAGATGTTGATGATCGACCCGCCGGACTTCATGACGGAAGCCGCGGCCTGCGCCATCCAGTACGCGCCGTTGAGGTTCACGTCCATGACGCCGAGGAACTCCTCCGGCGTCTCGCGCGAGGCCGGCACCGCGGACGCGACGCCCGCGTTGTTCACCAGGACCGCCACCGTGCCGAACTCGGCGGCCGCCCGCGCCACCTCACGGCAGTCGTCGGGCTGCGACACGTCCGCCTGCACCACGAGGGCACGACGACCGGCCGCCTCGACCAGCGCCGCCGTGTCCTTCAGCTTGTCCGCACGACGGGCCGCCAGCACGACGTCCGCGCCCGCCTCCGCGAGGCCCTTCGCGAACGCCACGCCGAGGCCGGAGGACGCGCCCGTGACGATCGCGACCTTCCCGTCCAGCCGGAACTTGTCGAGGATGCTCACTACGAAAGCCTTTCCAGGATGATCGCCATGCCCTGACCGCCGCCGACGCACATCGTCTCGAGGCCGAACTGGGCGTCGCGGGCCTGCATGCCGTTGATCAGCGTCGTCATGATCCGCGCGCCGGTCGAGCCGAACGGGTGCCCGAGGGCGATGGCACCACCGTGCACGTTCAGCCTGTCGATGTCGATGCCCAGCTGCCGCTGGCTGCCGAGCACCTGCACCGCGAACGCCTCGTTGATCTCCACCAGGTCGATGTCCGAAATGGACAGACCGGCGTGGGCCAGCGCCTGCTTGGTCGCATCGACCGGGCCGAGACCCATGATCTCCGGCGAGAGCCCGGAAACTCCCGTGGACACGATGCGCGCCAACGGGGTCAGCCCCAGCTCGCGAGCCCGCACGTCGCTCATGATCACCACAGCGGCGGCGCCGTCGTTGAGCGGGCAGCAGTTGCCGGGCGTGACCGTGCCCTCGGGCCGGAACGACGGCTTCAGCGCGGAGACGGCCTCGTAGGTGACGCCAGCACGGGGACCGTCGTCCGTCGAGACGACCGTTCCGTCCGGCAGCGTCACGGGCGTGATCTCGCGGGCGAAGAACCCGTCCGCGATCGCCTTCTCCGCGAGGTTCTGCGACCGCACACCGAACTCGTCCTGGTCGTGCCGCGAGATGCCCAGCTGCGTCGCGACGTTCTCGGCGGTCTGCCCCATCGCGATGTAGTAGTCGGGCAGCTTGCCGTCGAGCCGCGGGTCGGTCCACGGAGCGTTGGACGCGGCCGTGTCCAACGTCCGCTGCTGCGCCTCGTCGAACAACGGGTTGAACGACGGCACACCGGAGTGCATGTACCGGGAGACGCACTCGACACCGGCCGAGATGAACGCGTGCCCCTCCCCCGCCTTGATGGCGTGGAAGGCCATGCGCGCGGTCTGCACCGACGAGGCGCAGAACCGGTTCACGGTCGTGCCGGGCAGGGTGTCGTACCCGAGCTGCACGGCGACGCGCCGCGCGATGTTCTGGCCGTGTTCGTCCTGCGGCTCGGCGCATCCGAGGTGCAGGTCGGTGATCTCGGTGGCCGGAATGTCCTGCAACGCCGCGGAAATCACCTGCGCGGCCAGGTCGTCCGGCCGCAGCGAGACGAGCGATCCCTTGCGGGCACGGCCGATCGGCGACCGGGCGGTGGAAACGATGACTGCTTCAGCCATGGAACACCCCTTACAGGCCCAGGTCGCGGCCGATGAGTTCCTTCATGATCTCGTTGGAGCCCGCCCAGATCTTCGTGACGCGGGCGTCCATCCAGGCGCGGGCGACGCGGTACTCGGTCATGTAGCCGTAGCCGCCGTGCAGCTGCACGCAGGCGTCGATGACGTCGTTCTCGACCTCGGCGCTCCAGTACTTCGCCTGCGCCGCCTCGACGGAGGTCAGCTCACCGCGCACGTGCTGCATGGTCAGGGTGTCGACGAACGCCTGCGTGACGTCGAGCTTGGTGCGCAGCTCCGACAGCAGGAACTTGTTGTGCTGGAACTTGCCGATCGGCTGCCCGAACGCCTTGCGCTCCTTCACGTACTCGAGCGTCTCGTCGAAGACGCCCTGCGCGTGCGCGAGGTTCGAGATGGCGGCACCGATCCGCTCCTGCGGCAGGCGTTCCATCATGTAGATGAAGCCCTTGTCGACCTCGCCGATCACGTTCGCGGCCGGCAGGCGCACGTCGGAGAAGAACAGCTCCGCGGTGTCGGACGGGTGCTGGCCGACCTTGTCGAGCTTGCGGCCGCGCTCGAAGCCGGGCATGCCGGTCTCGACGGCGAACAGCGTGATGCCCTTGGCGCCCTTCTCCGGGTCGGTCCGGGCGGCCACGACGATCATGTCGGCGGTGTAGCCGTTGGTGATGAACGTCTTGGAGCCGTTGAGGATCCAGTCGTCACCGTCACGCACGGCGTTGGTCTTCAGCGCCGCGAGGTCGGAGCCACCGGAGGGCTCGGTCATCGCGATGCCGGTCTTGATCTCGCCGGTGCACATGCCTGGCAGCCAGCGCTGCTTCTGCTCCTCGGTGCACAGGTCCACGAGGTACGGCGCCACGACGTCGCCGTGGATGCCCAGCGACGACGCGACCGCCGCGTTGACCCGGCACAGCTCCTCGGCGAACACGGTGTTGAACCGGTAGTCGTTCGCGCCGCTGCCGCCGTACTCCTCGGGAATCTCGAGGCCCAGCAGCCCCTGGCGACCGGCCTCCAGCCAGACATCGCGATCGATCACGCGCTGCTCGATGAACTTCTCGACGTTCGGCGTGATCGTGCGCTCGACGAACGCCTTCGCCGACTCCCGGAACGCGGCGTGATCCTCGTTGAACAGCGTCCGCTGCACGACTACCTCCATACTAAGCGGTTGCTTAGCGCTAAGCGCCCGCTTAGCGTGCAGTACGATTCATCACCTGTCAACACGCGAGGAGCGGCCCGATGACGACGACCGGACTGGACGAGTTCGCGCTGCTCGACGAGACGTGGCGCTCGGTCACCCCGGACGCCGCCCGCCGCATGCTCATCGCCGCCGCGCACGCGTTCGCGGGCAAGGGATATCACGCCACGACGACCCGTGACATCGCTTCCCTGGCGGGAATGTCACCGGCGGCCGTGTACATCCACTACCGGTCCAAAGAGGAACTTCTCTTCAACATCTCGCTCGTGGGCCACGAGACGTCGCTGAAGCTGCTGTCCTCGATCACGGGGGCGGACCCGGTCGAACGGCTGCGCAACGCGGTGAAGGCGTTCGCGGGCTGGCACGCGGAGTTTCACACGACGGCGCGGGTGGTCCAGTACGAGCTCGGCGCGCTCACCCCTGAGCACCACGCGGAGGTGGCGGAGCTGCGCCGGGGCATCGAGAAGCAGATGCGGTCGTTCATCGCGGACGGCGTCGCGGAGGGCGTGTTCGACGTGCCGGACCTGAAGGGCGCGACGCTCGCCGTCCTGTCGCTGTGCATCGACGTCGCGCGCTGGTACCAGCCGGGAGGAAAGCGGACCCCGGACGAGATCGGCGCCCTGTACGCCGATCTCGTCCTGAGGATGGTCCGTCCGGCTAACTGACCGACTTGCGGCCGTACATCCCGGCCACGACCGAGACGCCGATCGCCGCGACCACGATCTGGACGATCACCTCGATCCAGTCGATGCCGGGCGTGTCCTGCACGCCGAGCAGCCGCGCGATCCACGACCCGATGAACGCGGCCGCGATGCCGACCAGCAGGGTCAGCCAGATCGGGATGGCCTGCCTGCCCGGCGCGAAGAGCTTGCCGAGGAAGCCCAAGATCAGGCCGATGACGAGTGCTCCGAGAATGCTCTCGATGGTCACGGTCGCCTCCTGAAGTCCGTTCCCGGGACACATACCCGGAAACCTCCGGAGAAAATCATCCCGTCACTCGTCACCGTCCGCAGCTCGAAGAACTACCAGCGGCTGCCGGAGACCTGGCTCATCCACTGGTTGATCGTGGCGGTCCAGTCGGTGCCGATCGCCTGCTGGTGCGACACCGCGAAACGGCCGTAGGCGTCACCGCCCGCACGGAGCAGCCCGGCGCGCTTGTCGGCCTCCAGGACCACGTGGAGCTCGCTCGGCGTCGTGACGAACGTCAGCTCGACCTGCTTGAGGCGACCGGCGAACTGCGGCGGCGGGTAGAACTCGATCTCCTGGTAGAACGGCAGCTGCTGCGGCACGCCGTAGATGCGGCCGCGCTCGTTGTCCGCCTTGGTGAAGCGGAAACCCATGTGCCCGAACGCCTGCAGCACCGCGTCCTGCGACGGCAGCGGGTGCACCCAGATCGGGTCGAGGTCGCCGGGGTCGACGGCGCCGCGGACCTCGAGCTCGGTGCGCAGGCCCAGCTGCATGCCGTGCAGCTGCGTGCCGCCCACGACGTTGAGCGGGCACTCGAACGGCACCGGGATCTGGAACGGCAGCGTGAGGTTCTGGTGCGGCTGGGCGAGGATGCGCTGTCCCACGGAGAACTTGTGGAACTCCATGTTGGTGTTGTACTCGTTGTCGCCGCTCTCGACCTCGACGCGGGTGAGCAGCGCCAGGGTGACGTGGTCGATCTCGGCGGGGTGGTCGCCGCCGGCGATGCGCACCTCACCGGAGAGCACCTCGCCCGGCCGGACGTTCGGGTTGGTCAGCACCGTGTCGACAGTCGGCCCGCCCACGCCGAACGCGCGCAACATCCTCTTGAACACCACTGCGGCCTCCTGAGCCACTCGCAACTGCGGGGAAGTCTGCCAACTGAATCGCCCGTTTGCGGCGAAGTGTTCCGTTGACGCCTCACCACCCAGATCGGTTCCGTATGGACTTCCGTTGACTTCAGATGGCAGCATGCGACCGCCGTCACATACTAAGCGGTCGCTCAGGAGGATTGCCGTGCTGCTCGTCGCCAACCGGGGTGAGGTCGCTGTTCGCGTGTTGCGCGCGGCAGCTGACCTGGGCATTCGCACCGTGGCGGTGTACGCGGAGGACGACGCTTCCGCCCTGCACGTGACGCTCGCGGACCGCGCGGTCGCGCTGCGTGGAGACTCGCCGTACCTGGACGTGGATCAGCTTCTCGACGCGGCCGAGGGGTGTCAGGCCGTGCATCCGGGCTGGGGTTTCCTCTCGGAGAACGCCGCGTTCGCACGGGCGTGCGCCGAGCGCGGGCTGGCGTTCGTCGGTCCTTCCGCCGATGTGCTGGAACTGTTGGGCGACAAGCGACGCGCACGATCGCTGGCCGCATCCCTGGGAATTCCCGTGCTGGACGCGGCGCCGGGCGAGTTCCCCGTGATGGTCAAGGCGGTCGCCGGTGGTGGCGGCAAGGGCATGCGCGCGGTGTACGCGCCGGAGGACCTCGACAACGCCGTCGAGGCGTGCCGGGCGGAGGCGTTGGCGGCGTTCGGAAACGGTGACGTCTACTTCGAACGGTTGCTGCCCTCCGCCCGGCACATCGAGGTCCAGCTCGTCGGCACCACGGTGATCGGCGACCGCGACTGCTCGCTGCAGCTGCGTCACCAGAAGGTCGTCGAGATCGCCCCGGCACCGCTGCTGGATCCCGCATTGCGCAAGGCACTGCACGAGGCGGCCGGGACGCTCGCGTCCTCGGTCGGCTACACCGGCGTCGGCACCGTCGAGTTCCTGGTGTCCGGCGACTCCTTCGCGTTCCTGGAGGTCAACCCCCGGCTGCAGGTCGAGCACACCGTGACCGAGATGGTGTCCGGTGTGGACCTCGTGCGCACGCAGCTCCTGCTGGCGTGGGGCGGCGACGTCGACTACACGCCTGCTGATCGCGGTGCGGCCGTGCAGGTGCGCGTGAACCAGACGTCCGGTGGCGTGCTGTCGTCGTTCGTGTTGCCTTCCGGGCCTGGCGTTCGCGTCGACACGCACGGATACGTCGGCTACCGGGTCGGGACGCGCTACGACGGGTTGCTGGCGAAACTCGTGGTGCAGGGCGAGGACCTGGACGTGGCGCTGAACCGGGCGCGGCGGGCGTTGCGCGAGTTCCGGATCGAGGGCGTCTCCACGAACCTGGAGTTCCTGAAGTCCTTGCTGGCTCGCGACATCGTGGGCGCCACGACCGACTTCGTGGTCGACGAGGCTCCCGAGGGCATGCGGGCGCCCCTGACGGGCACGGTGGTGTCCGTCTCCGCGGACTCCGTGGTGCTGGAAGCGATGAAGATGCAGCACGTCGTCCGGGTGTCCGGTGACGTCCTGGTGTCGGTCGGCGACACGGTGGCCGAGGGACAGCTGCTCGCCTCCGGCTCCGGTGAGTCCACTGAGGACACCGTCGAGGTCGATCCTGATCTCGTTCGCCCGGATTTGGCCGAGGTGCTCGAACGGCATCGGTTCGACCGCCCGGAGGCGGCCGCGCGGCGCCACGCCGCCGGTGGCCGGACCGCGCGCGAGAACATCGCGGACCTCTGCTCGTCCTTCGTCGAGTACGGCGGCCTGGCGATCGCCGCCCAACGCCAACGCCGCTCGCTTTCCGAACTCATCGAACGCACTCCCGCCGACGGCATGGTGGCAGGCATCGGCGTCGTCAACGGCCAGCGGATCGTCGCGATGTCCTACGACTACGCGGTGCTCGCCGGCACCCAGGGCGTGCGCAACCACCAGAAGAAGGACAGGTTGTTCGCGCTGGCACAGCAGGAGAACCTGCCCGTGGTGCTGTTCGCCGAGGGTGGCGGCGGCCGGCCGGGCGACACCGACCACAGCATGGTCAGCGGACTCGACTGCGGCTCGTTCCACGCGTTCGCCTCGCTGAGCGGCCAGGTGCCGCTGGTCGGCGTGGTCGCTGGCCGGTGCTTCGCGGGCAACGCGGTGCTGCTCGGCACGTGCGACGTGATCATCGCGGTGGAGGGCGCGAACATCGGCATGGGCGGCCCGGCGATGATCGAGGGAGGCGGCCTCGGCACGTTCCGCCCGGAGGACATCGGCCCGCTCGACGTCCAGATCCCGAACGGTGTCGTCGACATCGCCGTGGCGTCCGAGGAAGAAGCCGTCGCCGTCGCCAAGAAGTACCTCTCCTACTTCCAGGGCTCGACGACCGACTGGTCGTGCGCGGACCAGCGCCTCCTCCGCCACGCCATCCCGGAGAACCGCCTCCGCGCCTACAACATCCGCACGGTCATCGACACCCTCGCCGACACCGACTCGGTCCTGGAACTCCGCAAGGGCTTCGGCAAGGCCGTCGTCACCGCCCTGATCCGCGTCGAAGGCCGCCCCATCGCGTTGATCGCCAACGACCCGAACGTCCTGGGCGGCGCGATCGACGCCGACGCCGCCGACAAGTGCGCCCGCTTCCTCCAGCTGGCAGACGCCTTCGACCTGCCCGTCGTCTCGCTGTGCGACACCCCGGGCTTCATGGTCGGCCCCGACGCCGAGCGCACCGCCACCGTCCGCCACTTGACCCGCATGGTCGTGACGGGCGCCAACATCACCGTCCCCTTCGGACTCGTCGTGCTCCGCAAGGCCTACGGTCTCGGCGCCCAGGCGATGGCCGCGGGCAGCCTCAAGGTCCCCCAGTTCGCCATCTCCTGGCCCACCGGCGAGTTCGGCCCGATGGGCCTCGAAGGCGCCGTGAAACTCGGCTTCAAACGCGAGCTGGACGCCATCCAAGACGAAACCGAACGCAAGCAACGCTACGAGCAAATGGTCGCCGCAGCGTACGAACACGGCAAAGCGCTGAACGTCGCCAGTGTCTTCGAGATCGACGACGTGATCGACCCGGCCGACACCCGCCGCTGGATCGCCACCGCGCTCGCCCCCGCAACTTCCCGCCCCCAAGGGAAGAAACGCCCGTACATCGACACCTGGTGAAGGAGACCCCGTGGTCAGTGTTGCCCCGGAGAAGAACACCCTGCGCAGGCTCATGGCGGCCGGACTCGTCGGCAGCAGTATCGAGTGGTACGACTTTTTCATCTACGCAACCGCTGCGGCACTCGTGTTTCCCAAGCTGTTCTTCCCCGAGGCCACCCCGATCGTCGGCCTGCTGTTGTCCTTCAGCACGTTCTGGGCGGGCTTCATCGCCCGTCCCATCGGCGGCCTGGTCTTCGGCCACGTCGGCGACAGGTTCGGCCGCAAGCCCGCTCTCGTCATCTGCCTGGCGCTGATGGCCGCCGCGACGTTCCTGATCGGCCTGCTGCCGACGTCCGGCACCATCGGCGTCGGCGCACCGCTTCTGCTCGTCCTGCTGCGCTTCCTGCAGGGCATCGCGGTGGGCGGCCAGTGGGGCGGCGTGGTCCTGCTGCTCACCGAGTCGGCCGGCGCGGGCAAACGAGGCTTCGCGGGCACGTTCGGTCAGGCCGGTGTCCCGATCGGCGTGTTCCTGGGCAACGTGGCGTTCATCCTGGCCACCACGACGATGTCCAAGGAGGCGTTCGCGGCCTGGGGCTGGCGCGTGCCGTTCCTGGCGAGCGCGTTGCTGTTCCCGGTCGTCCTCTTCATCCAGCTCAAGGTCGAGGACAGCCCGGTGTTCCGCGAGCTGAAGGAACGCCGCTCCGACACCCCGGCACCCGCACCGCTGAAGGAAGCCCTGCGCACCCACCGCAAGCCGATCCTGCTCGGCGCGGGCCTGATGTTCGCCTCCAACGCGATCTTCTACGTGTCGATCGCGGGCGTGCTCTCCTACGCCACCGCCACGCTCGGCCTGTCCCGCGAGTCGGTGCTGATCGTCAGCCTGCTCTCGTCGGTCGTGAGCATCCCGGTGATCCTCTGGGCCGGCCACGCCTCGGACCGCCTCGGCCGCCGTCCGCTGATCATCGCGGGCGCCATCGGCCTGGTCGTGTGGGCGTTCCCGTACTTCCTGCTCGTGGACACGGCCTCGCTGCTGTGGCTGTTCGTCGCTGCAACGGTCGGCGGCATCGCGTCTTCTCTCGTGTACGGCCCGATCGCCGCGTACCTGGGTGAGCTGTTCGAGCCGCACGTGCGGTACTCGGGCGCCTCGCTCGCCTACCAGCTGGCGTCGATCCTGGTCAGCGGCGGCACGCCGTTCATCATGACCGCGCTGCTCGGGGCGACGGGCACGTCGATGTCGGTGTCCGCGTTCCTGTGCCTGATGGGCCTGGTCACGCTTTTCTCGGCGCTCAAGCTCCCGGAGACGCACCGGGTGGGTTGATCTGCGCCTGCAGGTGGGCCTGGCCGGCCGAATCCGGTCAGGCCCACCTGCGCAACACCCTGTTGGCATGCGCCGAAAGGCAGCGGTGACCGTGACGCCGTCAGGAAGGCCGGGCTGATGCACCCACGACTTGGTATCGCCGTCACCATTGCCGAGTACTTGGCGACCGGAGCGCTCGGCGCCGGCATTGCCGTCGTCGTGATGAACGGGGACGACAGGCCCTCCTCAGCACCTTCAGGCGTCGCGCCAGCAACGACCACCAGCACCACGACAACGTTCAGGACAACAACGCTACCGGTGACCACCACGGCAAGCAGCGAGTATCCGAGGCTCGTTGACGCTGCGCAGATCGATCCCAGGTTCACCTACTACTCAAAGCTTCCGAGTCTCGTGCAGTTGGCACCCGGCGTCTACGCCGAGCCACCCGCAGACGGGAACCTCGGCTCGGTCGAGGACTACTCGAGCTACCTCGGGCTGTGCGTGGATGTGAACCGCCAAGCAGAGAAGTACCCGGGCGGCAGTACTTGCTGGTGAAAACGCGTGAGGCCAATAGTCGTTTGACCCCGTGGCGCGACCGGCAATACTCCCCGCAGGAGCACACGGCTGACCGAGGGGAGAACACGTGGCCGACAGGGTGTGGCTGATCACCGGCGCCAACAGCGGCTTCGGCCGGGCCATCGCGGAAGCGGCGGTAGGAGCGGGCGATCTCGTCGTGGCCACCGCACGCCGCATCGAGTCGCTGGACGACCTGGTGCGCACCCATCCGCGCCACATCGTCCCCGCCGCTCTCGACGTGACCGACCACGAGGCCATCCGGACGACGGTCGCCAACGTGATCGCGGAGCACGGCCGCATCGACGTCCTCGTCAACAACGCGGGCCGCACGCACGTGGGCGCCGTGGAGGAGACGACAGACGAGGAGCTCCGCGACCTCTTCGAGGTCCACCTGTTCGGCCCGGCCGCGCTCACGAGGGCGGTCCTGCCCCACATGCGCGCCCGCCGCGAGGGTGCCATCGTCCAGCTGAGCAGCATGGGCGGCCAGCTGTCGTTCGCGGGCTTCGGCGCGTACAGCGCCACGA
The DNA here is from genome assembly GCF_014648475.1 of Lentzea flava. Lineage (GTDB taxonomy): Bacteria > Actinomycetota > Actinomycetes > Mycobacteriales > Pseudonocardiaceae > Lentzea > Lentzea flava. The sequence goes on from NZ_BMRE01000032.1 coordinate 67,938, forward strand.
AGTTCGCCCTCGAAGGCCTCTCCGAAGCCCTCGCCGACGAGGTGAAGTCGTTCGGGATCAAGGTGCTGATCGTCGAACCCGGCTCCTTCCGCACCAGCCTGTTCAGCGGCTACAGCGGCTCGAAGGAGACCGAGACCTACGCGGACTCGGTCGGCAAGACCCGGCAGATGATCACTGCGGGCAACGGCCAGCAGCCCGGCGACCCGGACAAGGCCGCCGCCGCCATCCTCACCGCGCTGGACGCCGCCGAGACGCCGCTCAGGCTGCCGCTGGGCGGGGACGCCGTGGACGCCGTGCTCACCCATCTCGAGGACGTCAAAGCCGAGATCGCGCTCTGGGAGAAGGTATCCAGGGAGACCGAGTTCGATCGCTGACCTGCACAAATCCGGCAAAATCCGGACAAATCACGCCTTCACTGTCAAGACCTCTGCGGAACCCCGAGGCGATGCCGTACGTTGCTGCGTCGTGACCACTCTCATGGCGCGCTTCAAGCAGCGGATGCGCCGGTTCGCACAGAAACCGGCGTCGGTTGACCTCGCCCCGTTTCAGGCACTGCTCAAGGACGTGGAGAAACACGCTGACACGTTCAAAGCGTTCAGTGACGAGGAGCTGACGGCACACGCCGCGAAGCTGCGTGAGGAGCACGACGACACCGAGCTCGTGGCCCTCACGCGGGAGGCGGCGGAGCGCGCCATCGGGCAGCGCCCGTTCGACGTGCAGGTGCTGGGTGCGCTGGGCATGCTCAGCGGGCTCGTCGTCGAGATGGCCACCGGTGAGGGCAAGACGCTCGCGGGCGCCATGGCCGCGGCCGGGTTCGCGATCAAGGGCAAGCGCGTCCACGTGGTCAGTGTCAACGACTACCTGGCGCAGCGCGACGCGGAGTGGATGGGGCCGCTGTACCGGCTGCTCGGCGTCACGGTGGGCTGGCTCAACGGCAGCTCGAAGACCGAGGAGCGCCGCGAGGCCTACCAGTGCGAGGTCACGTACGCACCGGTGAGCGAGATCGGCTTCGACATCCTGCGCGACCGGATCGTCACGCGCCAGGAGGACCTGATCGTCCCCGAGCAGGAGGTCGCGCTCATCGACGAGGCCGACTCGGTGCTCGTCGACGAGGCCCGCGTGCCGCTCGTGCTGGCCGGCTCGACCAGCGCCGAGGCCGCCGACCCCGTCATCGCGGACCTCGTGAAGCGCCTGCGCCACGGCCTGCACTACGAGGTCGACGACGAGGAGCGCAACGTCTTCCTCACCGGCGCGGGCTCGGAGGCGGTCGAGCGCGCGCTCGGCGAGATCGACCTCTACTCGCAGGAGCACGTCACCTCCACGCTGTCGAAGGTGAACGTCGCCCTGCACGCGCAGGTGCTGCTGCACCGCGACGTCGACTACATCGTGCGCGACGGCAAGGTGCACCTGATCAACGACTCGCGCGGCCGCATCGCGAAGCTGCAGCGGTGGCCGGACGGTCTGCAGGCCGCGGTCGAGGCCAAGGAGAACGTGCAGACGACCGAGTCGGGCGAGATCCTCGACTCGATGACGGTGCAGGGCCTGCTGTCGCGGTACCCGACCCGGTGCGGCATGACCGGTACCGCCGTCGCCGTCGCGGAGACGCTGCGCGAGTTCTACGAGCTCGAGGTGCTCGTGATCCCGCCGAACAAGGAGAACATCCGCGAAGACGAGCACTTCCGCCTCTACGCGACGCTGGAGCAGAAGGAGGAGGCGATCGTCGAGGAGATCAAGACCGTCCACGAGACCGGACGGCCGATCCTCGTCGGCACGCTCGACGTCGCGGAGTCCGAGCGGATCTCGTCCAAGCTGCGCGCCGCCGGGCTCGAGTGCGTGGTGCTGAACGCGAAGAACGACGCCGAGGAAGCGGCGATCATCGCCGACGCCGGCTCGTACGGCCGCATCACCGTCTCGACGCAGATGGCCGGTCGCGGTACGGACATCCGCCTGGGCGGGCACGAGGGCGAGGACCACGACCGGATCGCCGAGCTCGGCGGCCTGTACGTGATCGGCACCGGGCGGCACTCGTCCTCACGCCTGGACGACCAGCTGCGCGGCCGCGCCGGCCGGCAGGGCGACCCCGGCGGCTCGGTGTTCTTCTCCTCGCTGCACGACGAGCTGATCACCCAGTACGCGCCGGACGCGGAAGATCCGTCCGAAGTGGACGAGGACGGCCGCGTGCGGGACAAGGGCCTGCTGCACACCTTCGAGCACGCGCAGCGCGTCGCCGAGGGCGTGAACCTGGAGATCCACCGCAACACGTGGCGCTACAACAAGCTGATCGAGCACCAGCGCGACCTGCTGCTGCAGCACCGCGACGTGGTGCTGCGCACGGACGCCGCGCTGGAGAAGCTCGGCAAGAAGGAAGGCGTGTCCGACGAGGTGGCCGCCGACGCCGCCCGCAAGATCACGCTGTTCTTCCTCGACGACCTGTGGACGCACCACCTGACGTTCCTGTCAGACCTGCGCGAGGGCATCCACCTGCGTGCGCTGGCACGGCAGAACCCGCTGGACGAGTTCCACCGCGAGGCGATCCCGGCGTTCAACAAGATCGTGCCGGAGTCGTGGGAGCTGGCCAAGGACAAGTACGAGGCGGCCAAGATCACCGACGACGGCTACGACCTCGCCGACGCGGGGGTGAAGCGCCCGAGCTCGACGTGGACGTACCTGGTGCACGACAACCCGTTCGGCTCGGGGCTCGAGGAGACGATGAAGGGTCTCGTCAAGATGGTGCGCGGTCAGCGCCGCTGACCGTCACCACCTCTCACCGACGAGATCATCGGCAGGTCTGGCTGGCCGGGGCAACGCCTCGGCCCGTCTGCTCACGGACATCTCCTCGGTGAGTTTCCTGATCTCCGCGAGGATGTCCAGGTGCTCCTGCGACGGCGGCGGGCCAACGAGGTTGGACCGGTTGTGCGCCGTCCGTTCCGCGCGCTCGGCCAGCTGCCGGATGCGGCGGAGGAGATCGAGCTCCCCGTCCGGGAGCAAGAAGTCCGTCTGCTCCATCACCCGTGCAAGCTTTCGCGTGCACGGGTGATGCGTCGATCCCCTAGTCGGCTGAATCCAGTTTCCCGACGAGCCACTCGTGGAAACCGCCGATGTGATGCTCCGAGGGCACCAGCACTCCGCCGCGCGCGTAAGCGCGTGAGGCCATCGCGGGCTGGCAACGCTCGCATGCTTCGAAGTCCTGCTCGTTCACCCGGTGGAACAGCTCTACCGAGCGAGAGACGTCACGCCCGGTGTCGACCACTTCCTTGGCGTAGAGCCAATCGCACTCGACGATCGTGCGATCGACCGCCACCGGGTACATGCGGTGCAGGATCACGTGGTCCGGCACGAGGTTGACGAAAACCTGCGGCTTGATCGTGATCGCGTAGTACTTCCGGTCGCGGTCTTCCTCAAGCGCCGCAAGTTTTCCGAAGCCCTCGCCGCCGTCGACGGTGAAGCCCTTGATCTCGTCGCCGAACTCCGCGCCGTGCCCGACGTAGTACTGGGCCGCGTAGCCGTCGGCGAACTCGGGCAGCACCTCGGTGAGCTCGGGGTGGATCGTCGCGCAGTGGTAGCACTCCATGAAGTTCTCGATGATCAGCTTCCAGTTGGCCTTGACGTCGTAGACGATTCGTTTGCCCACAGACAACTGGTCGATCTCGTAGCCGTCGATGGCGTCCAGCGAGCCGAGGCGTTCCGTCACGGCGTGCAGCACGTCGTCCTCGAAGCTCGGCGGTTCATCGGCGAGGCACACCCAGGCGTAGCCGAGCCATTCTCTGAGATGGACTTTCGTCAGCCCGTATTCCACGCGGTCGACATCCGGCATCGAGGTGAGGTTCGGCGCGGCGATCAGCTTGCCGTCCAACGCGTAGGTCCACGCGTGGTACGGGCACTGGAACGCCCGCTTGACGCTGCCCGCCTCGTCGACGCAGATGCGCGCGCCGCGGTGCCGGCAGACGTTGAGGAACGCGTTCAGGCCGCCGTTGCGATCGCGGGCGATGAGCACGCTTTCCCGCCCGACCTGCACGGTGCGGAAGTCGCCGGGGTTCGCGAGGTCGCTCGAGCGGACGGCGCAAAACCACATCTTCTCGAAGATGCTGGCTTGTTCCTGCGCGAAGATCCCCTGGTCGGTGTAGTAACGGCCCTCCAGGGTGGAGATCAGGCTGCCGGTCATGCTCCGCCTCTCAAGCGAGCAGGGTCGAAAAGGGCGATCGGGTGCCGCGTGGCCCCGTCGATCGTGAGGTCGGCGAGGATCTCGCCGACGACCGGCACGAACTTGAAGCCGTGCCCCGAGAAGCCGCACGCCACGGTCACGTTGTCGTGCGCCGGGTGTCGGGCGATCACGAAGTGGTGATCCGCGGTGTTGGTGTACATGCAGGTGACGGCGCGCTGGAAGGAGCCGAGGCCGGGCATCGCGGACCGGGTGGCGTTCGTGATGGCTTCCACCTCGTGGTCGTGCACCGTGCGGTCGACGGTGTCCGGCGTGCAGATCGCGCCACCGCTGTGGAACGCCACCTTCACCGCGCCGTCGATCTCCGGGAACCCGTAGAACTCGGTGCCGTCCGCGCGGTCCCAGATGTGGACCGGGTGGCCGGTGAAGTCGTCCTCGGGGGTGAAGTAGAACTGCACCTGCCGTTCGACCTCGAACGAGATTTGGAGGTCCTCCAACAGTTCCGAGGCCCACGCGCCGGGACACACCACGACGTGCTCGGCCTCGTACGTGCCGTGCACCGTGATCACCCTGCCCTCTTCCCAATGCAGCACGGGCTCCTCGAAGTGCAGCTCGGCACCCGCCTTCGCGGCCAGCTCCAGGTGCGCCCGCACCGCGTTCTCCGGCACGACGAACCCCGCCGCCTCCTCGTACAGCGCGATCTCGTCCGCGCGTGGACGCATCGCGGGAAAGCGTTTGCGGATCTCGGCGGCGTCCAGCAGCTCGTGCTTCAGGCCCCACTGCTCGGCGCTGGCCCTGCTGCCGCTGACCGCACGCGACTCGGGCGGGCCGACGATCACGCCGCCGACGCGGTGGAAGATCCGCTCACCGCTGTCGCGCTCGATCTGGTCCCACATCTCGTGCGCCCGCAGCAACAACGGCACGTACGCGGGATCCTCGAAGTAGGCCTGCCGCGTGATCCGCGACCCGCCGTGGCTCGACCCCCGCGCGTGCACGGGCGTGAACCTCTCCAGCCCGAGCACCCTCTTCCCGCGCTGGGCGAGCCGGTACGCGGCGGCACCGCCCATGCCGCCGAGCCCGATGACGATGGCGTCGTAGGACATCTTTGGGGCCACGTCAGCCCCTGAGGCGCTTCATCTCGGGGTCGAACAACGGCTCCTGCGCCACGCGTGCCGTGACGCGCTCGCCGAAGTACTCGATCTCCACCTCGTCGACGCCGGTCGGCAGCCACGCGTAGGCGATGTTGAGACCGGTCGTGTACCCGTACGCCGCACTCGTGACGTACCCGACCGGTTCCCCTTGGTGGAACACGGGTTCGCTGCCCATCACGACCTGCCACGGGTCGTCGATCGTGAGGCAGGTGAGCTTCTTGTCCGACGTGCGACCGGCGAGCGCGTCCTTGCCCAGGAAGTCCTTGTCCGTGCGGACCGCGAACCCGAGCCCGGCCTCGAACGGGTCGTGCTCGTCGGTCAGGTCGGTGCCCCACGACCGGTAGCCCTTCTCGAGCCGCAGGCTGGCGAACGCCCCGCGCCCGGCCGCGATCACGCCGTGCTCCTGCCCGGCCTCCCACAGCGTGTCCCACAGCTTCAGGCCGAGGTCCGCGGTGGTGTAGAGCTCCCAGCCGAGTTCGCCCACATAGGACAGTCGCAGCGCCGTCACCGGAACGTTCTTGATGAACGCCCGCTGCGCCGTGAAGTAGCCCTTCCGCGTGTCCAGCGTCGTGGGAACGCCCTCGACGAGGTCACGGGCTTTCGGTCCCCACAAACCGATGCAGCAGGTACCGGCCGTGATGTCCCTGACCTGGACGTCGTCCGGCGCGTGCCTGGTGAGCCAGTCGAGGTCGAGGTTGCCGTTCGCGCCGACCTGGAAGGTGTTCTGGTCCAGCCGGGCGATCGTGAGGTCGCTGCGGACCCCGCCCCGCTCGTCGAGCAGCAGCGTGTAGACCACCGCGCCGGGCTTGCGGTTGAGGTTGTTGGTCGTCATGCGCTGCAAGAACTCCAGCGCCCCCGGCCCGCCGACCTCCAGCCGCTTCAACGGCGTCATGTCGAACATCGCGACGCGCTTGCGCGTCACCAGCGCCTCGGCCCCGCAGATCGGCGACCAGTACCGGCTCGCCCACTCGTTGCGCGGCGGCACCTCGGCCACCTCGGGCAGGCTCGCGTTGGCCTCGTACCAGTGCGGCCGCTCCCACCCGTACGCCTCCAGGAAGAACGCGCCGAGCTCCTGTTGCCTGGAGTGGAACGGACTCGTCCTGATCGGCCGCGGGCTCTCCATGGGCTGCAACGGGTGCAGCACGTCGTAGACCTCGACGAAGTTCTGGCAGCTGCGCTCCAGCACGTAGTCCGGCGCCAGCTGCACCTGCTCGAACCGGTTGAGGTCGCTGGAGTGCAGGTCCAGCTCCGGCTGCCCGTCGACGATCCACTCGGCCATCGACCTGGCCACACCGGCGGAGTGCGTGATCCACACGGCCTCCGCGACCCAGAACCCGTGCAGCCGCGGGTGTTCCCCGAGCAACGGCATCCCGTCGCTGGTGAACGAGAACAGCCCGTTGAACCCGCGGTCCACCCCTGCCTCCGCCAGCGCCGGGATCAGCTCGACGGCCGACTCCCACGACGCCTCGAAGTCCTCCTTGGTGAACGGCAGCTCCGACGAGGTGATGTCGCGAGCGGCGATCGGCATGGGCCGGTGTCCGTACGCCCCGATCCCCAGCGCCTCACCATGCGCACGGAAATAGAGATCCGCCTCCTGGTGCCGGAGAATGGGTTGCCGCGCCAGCGCTTCCGCGTCGACCCCCGGCAGGTTCCCGGTGAACGCGTACTGGTGCGCCATCGGCACCAGCGGGACGGTCAGCCCGACCATCTCCCCCAGCACCGGCCCCCACATCCCGGCGCACGACACGACGATGTCGGCGGGAAAGGTGTCAGCCTCGGTCCGCACCCCGGTGACCCGGTCCCCGGCGGTCTCCACCGCGACGACCTTCTGCCCGAACACGAACCGCGCACCCCGCGCGATCGCCCGCTGCGCCTGGACCTCCGCCGCCAGCACGGGCTTCGCGAGGCCGTCGCTCGGGATCAGGAACCCGCCCAGGACCTGCTCGCGGTCCAGCAACGGGTGCAGCCGCGCCACCTCGTCCGGCCCGATGAGCCGGCTCTCCACACCCCAGGACGTGGCCCAGCCGTGCCGCCGCGCCAGATCCGCCAGCCGGGCCTCGGTCGTGGCGATCTCCAGCCCGCCGATCTGGTCGAAGCACCCCAGCGCGGTGTACTTCTCGACCGTGTAGCGGGCGAAGGCGGTCATGCTGCGGCAGGGGTTCGTCTGGAACACCAGCCCCGGCGCGTGGCTGCTCGAACCGCCGGCGGCGAGGCCCTGCGCCTGGTCCAGCACCGTGACGTCGGTGAAGCCCCGTTCGGTGAGCTCGTCGGCCAGCGCACAGCCGACGATCCCCGCCCCCACGAGCACCACGCGAGGCACTTCTCCAGACATCTGGACACCCCTTCGCCGCCGTTGCGCGCAACGGAACCCGTTCCGCGATCAGCAACAAACTGCGGCCAGCGGGTTCGGCTGTCAAGACGGCCGTTCGGGTTTCCAGCGAAAACGTCGAGCAGGGCGATCGTCCGTGGCGTTCGGCGGCACGCTCGCCGAACGCCTGCTGGCCACCTGGCCGAGCCTGGACGACTGGGGCCGGATCCCCTGGTGGGGTCAGTCCGCGAAGTAGCCGAGCTGCGCCGACAGATCCGCGGCCGCCGACACCATCGACGGCACGATCTGCTCCACGCGTTCACGCGAGAGGCGGTACGACGGCCCCGAAGCGCTCATCGCCGCGACGACCTCACCGCGATGCCCGCGCACCGGGACGGCGACCGCGTGTAGCCCCAGCTCCAGCTCCTCGAAGCACGCCGCGTACCCCTGCGACGCGACCACCTCCAGTTCGGCGAGGAGCTTGCCGGGGTCGACGACCGTGTTCTCGGTGTACGCGTCGAGCGGCAGCGACACGAGCCGCTTGCGTTCCGCGAGCGGCAGGTACGCGAGCAGGACCTTGCCGGACGACGTGGCGTGCAGCGGCGTGCGCTGCCCGATCCAGTTCACCGCCGACACGGCCGCCGACCCACGGGCCTGCGTGATGTTGATGGCGACCCCGGCGTCGTGCACGGCGATGTTCACGGTCTCGCCGAACTCGTCGGCCAGCGCCTGGCACACGGGCTGGCCGAGCTTGGTCAGATCCATGCGGCCGGTGGCGGCACCGGCGAGCCGGACCACGCCGAAGCCGATCGCGTACTTGCCTCTCTCCCCGAGCTGCTCGACCAGGCCACGCGCCTCCAGCACCGAGACGAGTCTGGACACCGTGGACTTGTGCACACCCAGTTCACCAGCGATTTCGGTGATGCCGGCCTCTCCCTGGGCCAGCAGTTCGAGCACGCTGATGGCTCTGTCGACGGACTGCACCTGAGCTGCCGAGTCGGAGTTGCTCATGGCGCAACAGTAACCGGCAGGCAAAACACTCACTCGAACTATTGACTACGTGTCGCGCGGGCCTCACATTGTGTTGCGTCATTCGGAACGTGTGCCGCGTCACGCAACGGAGGCCGACGATGATCCGCGCCTGCGCTCTCATGGACCTGCCCCCGGGAGAGGCGGTGCGCATCGTCGGTCCTCATGCACCGATCGCGGTGTTCAACGCCGACGGTGTCCTGTACGCCATCGACGACACCTGCACCCACCAGGACGCCTCCCTCAGCGAGGGATGGCTCGAAGGATGCTTCGTGGAGTGCCCGCTGCACGCCGCGTCGTTCGACCTTCGCACCGGCGAGCCGACCTGTCTGCCCGCCAAAAGACCGGTGAAGACCTACCCCGTCTACGTGAAGGATGGAGAGGTCTATGTCGATGTCGAGGTGAACAAGGACGTGGCGTGAGGACGATCGCGATCATCGGCGCTTCGCTCGCCGGTTTGAGGTCGGCGCAGGCACTGCGCCAGCAGGGGTTCGACGGACGGCTCGTCATCATCGGCGATGAAGTCCATCTGCCCTACGACCGACCTCCTCTCTCGAAGGACTTCCTCCTCGGCAAGGTCGAGGCCGTACCGCTCGCCGACCAGGAGGACCTCGACGCCCTCAACGCCGAATGGCGCCTGAACAACCGCGCGACCGCACTGCTCTCCAGCGGCGAGGTCGCGCTCGCCGACGGCACGACGGTCGAGGCCGACGGCGTCGTCATCGCGACCGGCGGCGTACCGCGGACGATCCCGAACACCCGCGTCCTGCGCACCCTCGACGACGCGATCAACCTCCGCGAGGCGTTCGCCAACGCCCAGCACGTCGGCGTCATCGGCGCCGGGTTCATCGGCGCGGAGATCGCGTCGAGTGCGCGCGCTCTGGGCAAGGACGTCACAGTCGTCGAGGCGCTCCCCACGCCGCTCACGCGCGTGCTGGGCGCGGAGATGGGCGCCGCATGTGGACAACTGCACGGCGACCACGGATCAACATTGATTACGGGAGTCAATGTTGATTCAGTCAACGTTGACGGCGGAATCAACCTCGCTGATGGACGCCGTGTCGACGCCGACGTCGTCGTCGCGGGCATCGGCATGCGCCCCGCGACGGACTGGCTCGCCGGCGGACCCGTCAAGGTCGGCAACGGCGTCGTGTGCGACGCGGGCGGCGTGACGAACCTGAAGAACATCGTGGCCGTCGGCGACGTCGCGAACTGCGCGGGCCATCGCGCCGAGCACTGGACGTCCGCGACCGAACAGGCACAAGTTGCCACTCGCAACTTGCTCGCGGGCGAGACGGTCGCGACGCACACCAACGGCGGTTACGTCTGGTCCGACCAGTACGGCGTGCGGATCCAGTTCATCGGACGGGCGACGGACGACGTTCGCCTCGAAGATGGGTCCATCGAGGACAGGAAGTTCGTCGCGACCTATCGAGACAGTCAGAACGAAGAGGACATTGTCGGCATTGTGGCAATGAGCAACGCTCGACTTTTCACCCGGCTGCGCAGGAATTTGAAGCAAGTGGTCTGAGTTCGAACCTTCGCCGCGTGTTTCGCCGTTCAGACGGGTGCCGTGAGGTGCCCTGCTGGGCGCCGAAAGACGTGGTGAAGATTGAGCTCAGACCACTTGAGACGGTCGTCACGGTTTACCGCCACCGGCGATCGGCTACACCCCATTGTCCTTCGTGGACAGACGAACAGGGAGGCAGTCAGTGTCGCCGGTGCGGCAGATCATCAACCCCTTCGACCAGAGTGTTCTCACCGAGGTCGAGGACCAAACCCGCGAACAGGCGATCCAGGCGATCGCGAAGGCCAGAAACGCCTTCGACCACGGCGACTGGCAGCACTCGGGCCCGGAACACCGCGCCGCCGTGCTGAACCGGATCGCGGACCTGCTGGAGCGCGACAAGGAGGACATCGCCCGCACCGAGACGCTCGACACCGGCAAGACGCTGGTGGAGAGCCGCATCGACGTGGACGACGTCGTCGCCGTGTTCCGCTACTACGGCAACCTCGCAGGACTGCTGCACCCGAAGATCGTCCAGGGCACGCCGCCCGACGTCATCAGCCGCATCGACTACGAACCCGTCGGTGTCTGCGGCATGATCGCGCCCTGGAACTACCCGCTGCTGCAGATCTCCTGGAAGATCGCGCCGGCGCTGCTCGCCGGCAACACGCTCGTGGCGAAGCCCAGCGAGATCACGCCGCTCACCACCATCAAGCTGTTCGAGCTCATGCGGGAAGCCGGGCTGCCCGACGGCGTGGCGAACCTCGTCCTCGGCACCGGCCCCGAGGTCGGCGCGCCGCTGAGCGAACACCCCGACGTCGACCTCATCTCGTTCACCGGCAGCCTCGCGACCGGCCAGCGGATCATGGCGTCGGCCGCGAAGACCGTGAAGAAGGTCGCGCTCGAGCTCGGCGGCAAGAACCCGAACATCGTCTTCGCGGACGCCGACATCGACACCGCGGTCGACTACGCGCTCACCGCCGCGTTCTTCCACGCGGGCCAGGTGTGTTCGTCCGGCACGAGGCTCATCGTGCACACCGACATCTACGACGACTTCGTCAACGAGGTCGCGCGCCGGGCCGACAAGATCAAGCTGGGCAACGGGTTCGACGAGGACACCGAGTCCGGCCCGCTGGTGAGTGCCGAGCACCGCGCGAAGGTCGAGAGCTACGTCGAGATCGCCGAGCAGGAGGGCGCCACCCTCAAGGCGGGCGGCAAGCGACCGGACGAACCCGAGCTGCAGAACGGTTTCTTCTTCCGCCCCACGGTGTACGCGGACTGCACCCGCACGATGAAGCTCGTCCAGGACGAGACCTTCGGCCCGATCATCACCGCCGAACGCTTCGAGACCGAGGACGAGGCCACGTTCCTCGGCAACGACACGGACTACGGCCTCGCGGGCGGTGTCTGGAGCCAGGACCTCGACAAGGCCCAGCGCGTGGCGAAGAAGCTCCGCCACGGCACGGTGTGGATCAACGAGTTCGGCCCCTACCTGCCGCAGGCGGAGTGGGGCGGCTTCAAGCGCTCCGGCGTCGGCCGTGAGCTCGGCACCGCGGGCCTGCACGAGTACACCGAGCCCAAGCACGTCTACCAGAACCTCAAGCCCGCTGCCCAGAACTGGTTCGCACGAAAGGATTCCCAGTGACCGCACATGACTACGTGATCGTCGGCGGTGGTACGGCGGGCTGCGTGCTCGCGGCGAGACTGACCGAAGACGAGAACGTCACGGTCGCGGTCATCGAGGGCGGCCCGTCCGACGTCGGCGACGAGAAGATCCTCAACCTGCGCAACTGGATCAACCTGCTGGAGACCGAGTACGACTACGACTACCCGACGGTCGAGCAGCCGCGGGGCAACTCGCACATCCGGCACAGCCGCGCGAAGGTCCTTGGCGGTTGTTCCAGCCACAACACGCTGATCTGCTTCAACCCGCTGCCCCAGGACTTCGACGACTGGGGCCACGGCTGGACGTGGGACGCGATCGGCCCGTACTACGACAAGGTCGCGCTCAACATCATCCCGGTCGAGGAGAAGGACAGGAACCCGATCGCCAAGGACTTCGTGGCCGCCGCGCAGAAGGCCACCGGTGTCCCGGAGATCGACAACTTCAACGCGAAGCCGTTCGAGGACGGCGTCGGCTTCTTCTCCATCGCCTACCACCCGGAGAAGAACAACCAGCGGTCGTCGGCGTCCACCGCCTACCTGCACCCGATCCTCGACAGCCGCAAGAACCTGACCCTGCTGCTCAACACCTGGGCGAGCAAGATCGAGTTCGACGGCACCCGCGCGATCGGCGTGCACACCGACAAGGGTTACGTCGAGGCCAACAAAGAGGTTCTGCTCTGCGCGGGCGCGATCGACACGCCCCGGTTGATGATGCTGAGCGGCATCGGTGACGCCGAGCACCTCAGCAGCATCGGCATCGAGCCGAAGCACGACCTGCCCGGCGTCGGTGAGAACCTGCTGGACCACCCCGAGTCGGTCATCGTCTGGGAGACCACCAGGCCGTTGCCGGAGAACTCGGTGATGGACTCCGACGCGGGTCTGTTCATCCGCCGCGACTCCTCCGACCCGCGCCCGGACCTGATGTTCCACTTCTACCAAATTCCGTTCACCACCAACACGGAACGCCTCGGCTACCCGAAGGTGGAGCACGGGGTCTGCATGACGCCGAACATCCCCAGGCCGCACAGCAAGGGCAAGCTGTGGCTGAAGTCGAACGACCCGGCGGAGAAGCCCGCACTTGACTTCGGTTACTTCACCAACCCCGACGGCTACGACGAGCAGACCCTCGTCGACGGCTTCAAGATCGCGCGCAAGATCGCCGAGCAGGAACCGCTGAAGTCGTGGCTCAAGCGGGAGATCGCGCCTGGCCCGGACGTCCAGAGCGACGAGGCCCTGTCCGAGTACGGCCGCAGGGCGGCCCACACCGTCTACCACCCGGCGGGCACCTGCGCGATCGGGTCCGTTGTGGACGGTGACCTGAAGGTCATCGGACTCGAAGGCCTGCGGGTCGTCGACGCGTCCGTGTTCCCCACCATGCCCACCGTGAACCCGATGGTCACGGTCCTCATGATTGGAGAACGAGCCGCAGATCTGATCAAGGGGGTGGTCGGATGACGGCCACCCTGACGGAAGCGGACAGGCTCAAGGACCTCGGCTACACCTCGGAGTTCAAACGGGACATGAGCCCGTGGGCGAACTTCTCGCTCGGCTTCACCTATCTCTCCCCCGTGGTCAGCACGTACACGTTGTTCGGCACCGCCCTCGCCCTGGGCGGCCCGCCGATGATCTGGAGCTTCGTCGTCGCGGGCGTCGGCCAGTTCCTGGTCGCGCTCGTGTTCGGCGAGCTCGTCGCGCAGTACCCGGTCGCGGGCGGCGTCTACCCGTGGGCCCGCCGCCTGTGGGGCAAGCGCTGGGCGTGGATGACCGGCTGGGTCTACCTGATCGCCCTGCTGGTCACCATCGCGTCCGTGAGCTACGGCGCGGGCCCTTATCTGGCAACACTTCTCGGCTACACCGCGACCGTCGGCAACACCGTGCTGTGCGCGATCGCGATCATCGTGGTCTCCACGCTGATCAACTACGCGGGCACGAAGGTCCTGTCGTGGGCCGCCATCTTCGGGTTCGCGGCGGAGATCGTCGGTGCTCTCGTCGTCGGCATCTGGCTGCTCGTCGACAACCGGGTGCACGGCCTGGGCGTGCTGTTCGACAACTTCGGCGCCGGCGAACCGGGCAGCTACCTGCCCGCGTTCTTCGCGGCGGGCATCATCGGCCTCTACCAGTACTACGGCTTCGAGGCCTGCGGTGACACCGCGGAGGAGGTCAAGGATCCCGGCCGCGTGATCCCGAAGGCCATGCGCCGCACCATCTACATCGGCGGCGCGGCGGCCACGTTCGCGTGCCTGTCGCTGCTGCTCGCGGTCCCGGACTTCGGCAAGGTCATCAGCGGCGAGGACGCCGACCCGGTCACGAACGTCCTGACGAACGCGTTCGGCCCGGTCGGCTACAAGATCGTGATCGCGGTCGTGCTGATCTCGTTCCTGTCCTGCACGATGTCCCTGCAGGCGGCGGCGTCGAGGCTGACCTACTCCTACGCCCGCGACAAGATGCTGTCCGGGCACAGGGCGCTCGCGAAGTTCGACCAGAAGCGGCACATCCCGCCGTACGCCCTGGCGCTCGCCGGCGTCGTCCCGGTGGTCATCGTGTTCGCGTCGATGCTGTCCACGAACGCGCTGGACAAGATCGTGTCGTTCGCGACGCTCGGCATCTACCTGGGCTTCCAGATGGTCGTGTTCGCGGCGCTGCGGGCCAGGCTCAAGGGCTGGGTGCCGTCGGGCGAGTTCACGCTCGGCCGGTGGGGCCTCGTCGTCAACGTCCTGGCGCTCGCGTACGGCGTCGCGGCGATGGTGAACATGGTCTGGCCCCGCACCCCGGACGCGCCCTGGTACGACAACTACGTCGTGATCCTCAGCGGCGCGCTCGTCGTCGGCATCGGCCTGGTGTACATGGCGATCGCCAAGCCGTTCGGCAACTCGGACGCGCCGGCGGGCGATGCTCTAGCCCAACAAGCGAAGTAGGCGCAGGGCGAGCTGCACCTCCAGCACACGATCCGGCGACTGCCAGTCGCCGAGCAACGTCGAGACCCTGTCGAGCCGTTGCGTGACCGTGTTGACGTGGAGGTGCAGCTCCGCCTTGGCACGACTCAGGTTCGCACCGCACCGGAAGTAGACCTCCAGCGTGTGCACCAGTTCCGTGCCGCGTTCGGCGTCGTAGTCGAGCACCGGCCCGAGCACCGACCGCACGTACCCCGAGACGTCCGCGCGGTCGCCCAGCAGCACGCCGACGAATCCGAGGTCGTCCATCGTCGCGGCGTCCTTCTCCCGCCCCAGCTGCCGCAACGCCTTCAGACACCTGCGCGCTTCCTCGTAGGCCGCCGCGATCGCCACCGGCCCGGTCACCGGCCCGCACGCACCCACCGTCGCGTCCAGCGCCTTCGCGACCTCGCGGGCGATCCCCGTGGACGTGGACGGCAACGCCAGCACGACCTCCCGCCCGCGCGAACCCGCCAGTCCTCTGTGGACCGAGGCGTAATGCGTGGCCCCCGACAGGTTTCCGTCCGCCACCAGCACCACGTGGGGCTCGGTCAGCTCGACCCCGACCCGCCGCGCCCGCGCCAGCAACCCGGCGGGATCGCGCCCGTCGAGGATGTCGGTGATCAGCTCGCCGCGGACCTTGTTCTCGGCCTCCGCCACCGTTCTGCGCAGCAGCAACAGCAACGCCGTCACGGCCGCCGACCGCTCGAACAGCCGCCGGTCCGCGTCCGACAGGTCGGGACGTCCGGACAGCGCGATCCCGCCGAGCAGCTCCGATCCCGCCAGCACCGCGCACACCCACACGTCGTCGAGCAGCACGGCGCGTCCGTTGGCCCGCACCGCCAGCGAGGGCACGGTCTCCAGCACCTCGACCGGCCCGCCGAGCAACTCCCCCACGGCCGCCGCGACCTCGGCCGACGAACCACCGCGCAGCACCAGGTCCGTGAGCCGGTCGTGCGCCTCCTCCGCCCGTTTCATGGCCTCGTTGTGCGACTGGATCGTCGCGAACAACGACGCCGTGTCGATCGCGATCGCCGCGTGGTCGGCCAGCGACTGCAGCAGCGCGACCTCCTCCGGCGGGAACTCCCGCGTGGTCCGGTCGGCCGCGTACAGCACGCCGATGACCTTCGAGTCGAGCTTCAGCGGCACGCCCAGGATCGCCATCAGGCCCTCGTCCCGCACCGCGGAGTCGATCGGCCGGGTGTGGTTGAACCGGGCGTCGGCGAAGTAGTCGGACGTCGCGTACGGGCGGGCGGTCTGCGCCACCAGCCCGCCCAGGCCCTCGCCGAGCCCCAGCCGGACCTTCTGGAACAGCGGCGAGAACGACCCGTCCGTCACCCGCATGTAGGTGCCGGCCGGGTCGTTCATCGACAGGTACGACACGTCGGTGCCGAGCAGGGTGCGCGCCCTCCGCACGATCGAGCGGAGGACCGCGTCCGGGTCGCGCATGCCCGCGAGCTCGGACGCGGTCTCGAACAACGCCGCCAGTTCGGCCTCACGCCGTCGTGTCACACTCCAACCCTGTCACGTTCCTCCAGATCCGCACCACGGGTCTCGCGCGCCACCACGACCGCCACGACCGTGAGCACGCACATCGCCACCACGTAGATCGAGATCGGGAACGACGACTTGTAGGCCTTCAGCAACGCCGTCGCGATCAGCGGCGCCAGCGCACCGGCCGCGATCGAGGCGAGCTGGTAGCCGATCGACGCGCCCGAGTACCGCACCCGCGTGCCGAACAGCTCCGAGAAGAACGCCGCCTGCGGCCCGTACATCGCGCCGTGCAGCACGAGTCCGACGGTCGTCGCCAGCGTGATCAGCACGGGATCGCGAGTGTCGAGCAACGCGAAGAACGCGAACACCCACACCGCCATGCCCACCGCGCCGACCAGGTAGATCGCACGCCGCCCGAACCGGTCCGACAGGTGACCCCAGACCGGGATCGTCACCAGGTGCACCGCCGAGGCGATCAGCACCGCGTTGAGCCCCACCGACTTCGACAGCCCCAGCCCGGTCGTGACGTACACCAGGATGAACGCCGTGATCACGTAGTACGACACGTTCTCAGCGAGCCGCGCGCCCATCGCGACCAGCACCTCACGCCAGTTGTGCCGCAACAGCTCGAACACCGGCGCCTTCTCGTGCTTGGGCGCCTTCTTCTGCGCCTCCAGGAAGACCGGCGACTCGGCCACCTGCAGCCGGATCCACAGGCCGATCACGACCAGCACACCGGAGAGCAGGAACGGGATCCGCCAGCCCCACGCCAGGAAGTCCGCGTCCGACTGCACTGCCGCCAGCACCGCCAGGACGGCCGTCGCCAGCAGGTTTCCGCCCGGCGCACCCGCCTGCGGCCACGACGCCCAGAACCCGCGCCGCGCCGGGTCGCCGTGCTCGGACACGATCAGCACGGCACCGCCCCACTCGCCGCCCAGAGCGAACCCCTGGACCAGCCGCAGGAACGTCAGCAGCAACGGCGCGAGCACACCCACCGACGCGTACGTCGGCAGCACGCCCATCAGCATCGTCGCGCCACCCATCAGCAGCAACGACAACACCAGCAACCTCTTGCGCCCCAAGCGATCCCCGAAGTGTCCGAAGACGAGGCCGCCCAACGGCCTGGCGAGGAAGCCGATCGCGTACGTGGTGAACGCGAGCAGCGTGCCGGTCAGCGGATCCGCGGTCGGGAAGAACAGCTTGTTGAACACCAGAGCCGCGGCCGACCCGTAGAGGAAGAAGTCGTACCACTCGACAGTTGTCCCGATGAGTGAAGCGCCCACTACCTTTTTGATCATCGACAACTCCTCATTGAGCAGTCCAGCCGCCGTCGACGGCCAACGACGTACCGGTGACAAAACTGTTGTCGCACAACCACAACACGGCATCCGCGACCTCGGAAGGCTCGATCAGCCGTTTGATGGCACTGCGCTGCAGCAAGATCTGCGAGGAAACGTCGTCCTCGGAAATGCCGTGCACCCTCGCCTGGTCCGCGATCTGCTTCTCCACCAACGGAGTCCGCACGTAACCGGGCGCCACGCAGTTCGACGTGACGCCGTGCGGCGCACCCTCCAGCGCGGCGACCTTGGAGAAGCCCTCCAGGCCGTGCTTCGCGGCGACGTAGGCGGATTTGAACGCGGAGGCACGAAGTCCGTGCACGCTGGAGATGTGGACCAACCGGCCCCAGCCGCGCGAGTACATGTGCGGCAGCACGTGCCGGGTGAGCCGGAACGCCGCCCCCAGCATGAGCTCGACCATCGCCGAGAAGCGCTCGGCGGGGAACTCGTGGATCGGTGCGACGTGCTGGACACCTGCGTTGTTGACCAGCACGTCGACCTCGGCGGGCAACGCGTCCACCGGTTCGGTCAGGTCGAGCACGTGCCCGACCCCGCCGATCTCGGACGCGATGTCCCGCACGCCGGGGTCGAGGTCGACCAGATGAACCTTCGCGCCGGCCTCGGACAGGGCGCGGGCGCAGGCCAGGCCGATGCCGCTCGCGGCTCCGGTGACCAGCGCGGTGTGACCCGTGACACTCGACATGACCGGAAACGGTAGGCGTCACACGGCGTGAGAAACATGTGGCGGGCCCACATAACGCCTGGTCACCAGGTGGCTTTAGCCACCATTTAGCGTCTCACAGGCATATGGCGAGTGAAGAACGGGTACAGGGGCGTAAGCTCCCGTCACCTGAACGGGGGAAGATCCAGAAAGAGGGGGACACCGATGTCCGCGACACCGATCTACGACGACCTCCTGCGCGAGCTCGAGGACATCGCACAGGAGGCCGGTTTGACCAGCTCGGAGCCCACTTCCGAGCCCGCCAAGCAGTAGGAGCTACTTCGGAGGGGCGATCAGTTCGGCGGGCACCGGCTCGTCCTTGCTGATCAGGTCGAAGAGCTGCGACGCCTTCTCCTTGTTCCACTGCACGACCGATCCGGCACCGGGCACCGTCGGCGTGGACCCGACCGGCACCGTTCCTGACGTCGCGTCGCTCATGTTCAACGCGACGCTCGCCAGGTGCCACACGTGGTCGCTCTCGTTGACCGACACCGAGCCGGACGCCGCGTTCATCAGCGGCACCAGGCGGAACGGGTTGGCCAGCGTGGCCGGGCTCTTGACCTTCGCGAACAACGCGGACAGGAACTTCCGCTGGTTCTGCACGCGCTGCAGGTCGGCGGTCGCGAACGCGCGGGTCCGCACGAACCCGAGCGCCTTCGGGCCGTCGAGCTCCTGGCAGCCCGCGGGCAGGTCGATGCCGGCCAGCGGGTCCTTGATCGGCTCGTCGATGCAGATGTCGACCCCGCCGACCGCGTCGACCATGTCGGAGAAGCCGCCGAAGCCGATCTCCATGTAGTGGTCGATCCGCACGCCCGTGGCGCCCTCGACGGTCTTCACGAGCAGCTGGGGACCGCCGAACGCGTACGAGGCGTTGATCTTGTTGCGACCGTTGCCCTCGATCGCGACGTAGGAGTCGCGCGGGATCGACAGCAGCACCGGCTTGGCGGCGCTGTTGTCCGGCAGGTGCAGCATCATGATCGTGTCGGTGCGCCGGCCGGCCGCGTCGCCGGTGGCGAGCGCGTCCTTCTGCTCCTGCGTCAGCCCTTCGCGAGCGTCGGAACCGACGAGCAGCCACGTGGTGCCGGGCGTCTCGGCAGGACGGCCCTCGTAGTCCGGCAGCGCGTCGATCCGCTTCAACGTCGAGTCGACGTAGAAGCCGAAGCCGACTGCGGCCAGCAGCAGGACCAGCAGCAGCACCAGGATGACGCGTCCGGGACGCCTCTTCTTCCTCATCGGCCGCTGCGGCGGCATGGGACGCCGCGGCTGCTGGTAGCCGTGGTGATACCCAGCGCTCATGTGTCGCCAACCCCGATCGCTTTAGTTTCGCTTTGCACCTAGGGACGCGATGCGTCCCGTCAGGTTGCGAGAAACCTACCGGGGTGGCAGCACCAGCGCTTCGAACAGGCGGTTGACCTCGGCCGACGGGTCGTCGGTGAATCCCGTGTGCGTGGGTGAGGTCTGCACGATCGTGCTGCGGGGTGCGGTCAGCCAGCGGAACCGCTGCCCGATCGTGGTCCTGCTGACCGGACCGGCCTCGGGGGTGCCGTCGCACGAGTTGGTGAGGTGCTTCAGCGACGTCTCCAGCATCTCGACGTCCAGCCGCGGGTCCAGCGCCCGCAGCCGGTCACCGTCCACATAGGTCTTGGCGCACAGGAAGTCCAGTGCGGCGCAGTAGACGATGACGCCGACGTTCATGAACTCGCCCCGCTCCTGCCGCGGCACGGCCCGCAGCAGCGCGTACTCAAACACGTGCGGCACGCGCGGCCTCCAGCGAGTCGACCCAGCCGCGGTGGGCGAGCCGGTAGGTGAAGAAGTCCTTGTAACGCTGCCGCAGTTCTACCGGATCGCCGTCCAGCCACTCGTCGGGGACCAGGGCGAGCACCTCGTCGAGCAGCTCCGGCGTGATCTTCGCGCTCAGTTCGGCGTCCACTTCGGACAGTGAACCCGCGTTCGGCAGCATCGCGTGGTCGGACGGGTCGAACCGGAAGTCTTTCGTGGCGGGCCTCTCTGGACTCCACGAGTAGTGGAAGTACAGCGAGGCGCCGTGGTCGATCAGCCACACGTCGCGGTGCCACAGCAACATGTTCGGGTTGCGCCAGCTGCGGTCGACGTTGAGCACCAACGCGTCCAGCCACAGCAGTTTCGTCGCGAGCTCGACGCCGGGGTCGCGCACGATCGGGTTGAAGTCGAACGAGCCGGGCAGGTAGTCGAGGCCGAGGTTGAGGCCGCCGCTCGCCCGCAGCAGCTCCTGGACCTCCTGGTCGGGTTCCGCGCGCGCCAGCTCCGGGTCGAGATGCACCAGGACGATCTCCGGTATCCGGAAGCCCAGCCGCCGCGCCAGCTCGCCGACCACGATCTCGGCGACGAGCACCTTCACACCCTGTCCGGCGCCGCGGAACTTGACCACGTACATACCCAGGTCGTCGGCCTCGACCAGACCCGGCATCGACCCGCCCTCGCGGAACGGCGTCACATACCGGGTGGCCGTGACCTCCCTCAACGAATTCACCCGCGCATGATCACACGAACGCCTTGGCGAAGCCGAGCAGAATTCCGCCCCAGCCACCCTCTCCGCCCACGCCCTCGCGGACCCGTTCCGGCTTGGTGAAGTGCCGCTCGAACCCGCGGTGCACCAGCTCGACGCGGGTTCCCTCCCCCTCGGGCGTGAAGGTGATCTCCACCTCGGACGCGCGCGCCGGATCCGGGTCGTAGTCCCAGTCACCGTTGAGGTGCCAGGCGAGCAGCAGGCGCGACGGCGGCTCCCAGGCCTTCACCGCTCCCCAGTCGCACTCGGCGCCGTCGGTGCCGACCTCGTACCAGCGGCCGCCTTCGCGTGGTTCGACGACGACGTCCTTCAGCTCCGCCTCGCCGATGTGGTGCGCGGGAGGCCACCACGTCACGAACTTCTCCGTGAACACCTTGAACGCGTGGTCCGCGCCCGCGTTCACGACAACCGAGCGCCGTACTTCCGTCATTGTTCCTCCACCACCGCAGCGAAGTTCGCGAGAGCCTGACCCCACACGTCGTCGAGGTAGTCGCGCATCGCGGCCACACCGACATGGTCGACGGAATACCGCCGCCGTGTTCCCTCCGCCTCGACGCGGACCAGCCGTGCCTCTTTGAGCACCTTGAGGTGCTGGGACACGGCCGGCCGCGACACGGGCAGCTCGGCGGCGATCTCCCCCACCGCCCGCGGCCTGGCCGCGAGCAGCGTGAAGATCTCGCGGCGGGTCGGGTCGCCGAGCGCCGCGAACGCCACTTGGTAAGTCTCCACGAACGGTAAGTTAGAACTTACCGAGTCGCGCTGTCAACGCCTCGAAGTACGCGAACTGACCCGCCTTGTTCGGGTGGTAGGAGTCTTCGGTCGGGCTGACCAGCGCGTTCATCCACGGTTCCGCGGAGCAGACGCCGTGGTCCGCAAACGCTTCCCTGACGTCGACGTACCGCGCACCGGCCCGTTCGGCGGCCGCCGCGGTCACCTCGGACAGCTGGTCGGCCGCGTCGTTGAGGGCCTGCCGCTTGCGCTTGGAGAGCGTCCGGCACTGGTCGTTCGGCGTGAACAGCCGCGGATAGCCGAGCACGACCAGCTCGGCATTCGGCGCTGAGCTCCTGATCGTGGCGTAGGCGCCGTCGAGCCGGGCGGGCAGCTGCTCGTGGACGAACTTCACCGCTTTGGCGACCCGCGAGACGCAGGCCTTGTCGCCGTTCAGCGTGCAGGTCGTCATCACGTCGACGAACCCGAGGTCGTTGCCGCCGATCGTGATCGTGACCAGCGTGGTCGCCGGCGTGAGCGCCCTGAACTGCGACTTGAGCGACTTCGTGGTCGCACCGCTGCACGCCACGAACCTGAACGACGGGAAGTCCTTGCCCCGCAACGCCGGATAGGCGTTCGCGCTGCGGCGGCACGAGCCGTCCACATAGGAACCGGCGCCCGCACCGGACGCGTAGGAGTCGCCGAGTGCGACGTACTCCGGCGCGATCGGTGCGGGCGCCATCAACGCAATTGCCAGTACCCCAGCCATGAGACCCATGGCAGTCGGAGTACCACTGTGGACGATCGACTAGAAGAGCATTAACCCAGTCGTGTGGGCAGCACGCAGACCGGGATCGCGGTCTGCAGCGGCGTGCCCGACGGCGTGAGCTTGCCCGAAGCTCGGTCCACCGCGAACGACGTCACGTTGTTCGAGTTCTGGTTGGCCGCGAACAGGAACTGCCCGGACGGGTCGAGCGTGATGTGCCGCGGGTACTTGCCACCGACCGGCGTGTGGCCGACCAGGGTGAGCTCGGAGCCGTTGACCGCGAAGTGCGCGACGCTGTCGTGCCCGCGGTTGGACAGGTAGACGTTCTTGCCGTCGCCGGACACCAGCACCTCGGCCGGGTAGTTGCGCACGGACCCGGACGGCGCGGTCTTCAGCACCTGCCCCGGCGTGAGCTTCCCGTCGGCGTACGTGCAGGCCACGATCGTCGAGTCCAGCTCGTTCGCGACGTACGCGGTCTTGCCGTTCGGGTGGAACGCGATGTGCCGCGGTCCGGCTCCCGGCTTGAACTTCGCCGTCGAGACGAGCTTCAGCTGGCCCGCGGCGAACGTGTAGACGAACACCGCGTCGGCGCCGAGGTCGACCGCGAACGCGTGCCGGCCGGACGGGTCGAACACGATGTGGTGCGCGTGCGGCCCCTCCTGGCGGTCGGGGTCCGGCCCGGAACCCTTGTGCTGCACCTTCTGCGTGCGCGCGCCGAGGCTGCCGTCCGGCTTGACCGGGAACACGCTGAGCGAGCCCGACGAGTAGTCCGCGGTGATCAGGAACTTCCCGGACGGGTCGAGCGTCAGGTGGCACGGGTCCGCGCCGCCGGTCGGCTGCTTGTTGATCACCTTGAGCGTGCCCGCGTTGATCGCGGTGACCTCGCCCTTGCTGGTCTCGTTGACCGCGTACAGGAACCGGCCGTCGCGCGACTCGATCACGAACGACGGGTTGACCACGCCGCTGATCACGCCTGTTGCCTTCAGCTGGCCGTTCGACGTGTCGTAGGTGCCGATGCCGATGCCTTTGGCGCCGCCGCTCCACGTCGTGTAAGCGCCGAAGAAAACTCTCCGCGTCACCGCTGCCGCTTCCGCGGTTCCTCCGGTCATCAGCAGTCCTGCTCCCACACCCATGGCTCCGAGAAAACGTCGCCGGTCCACACCCACGTTCGCACCTCCGAGGTTCTCGGGCGGCGGCGCAGCCCACAGTGGCCTAGACCGTTACAGTCAGGCAATAGGCGCAATGAAGTTGCGCTCAGCGCAACGGGTCGTTCGAGATCAACCGGGCCTTCTCGGCCTCGATGTCGTAGGCGGGCGGCGGAAACTTCGGGTCCATCTCGCGCATGGTCTCCAGCAGCAACCGGCTGACCGCCCAGTTGCGGTACCACTTGCGGTCGGACGGAATCGCGTACCAGGGCGTGTCACGGCAGTTCTTCAACGCCTGCGTGTACGCGTCCTGGTACTTCGACCACTTCGAGCGCACGTCGATGTCCGCCGGGTTGTACTTCCAGTGCTTGCGCGGGTCGTCCAGCCGGGCGAGCAGCCGCTCCTTCTGCACCTCAGGCGAGATGTGCAGGAAGCACTTGATCACCGCGACACCGTCGTCGGCGAGCTCCCGCTCGAACGCGTTGATCTCCTGGTAGCGCTTCTTGATCTCGGCGGCCGTGAGCAGACGCTCGACCTTGGGCACGAGCACGTCCTCGTAGTGGGAGCGGTCGAACGCGCCGATGTGCCCCTTCTCCGGGAGGACCTTCCTGATCCGCCACAGGAAGTGCTGGCGCCGTTCGGCGGGAGTCGGTTTCTTGAACGACGCGATGCGCACGCTCTGGGGGTTCACCAGCCCGACGACGTGCCGGACGACGCCGCCCTTGCCGGAGGTGTCCATGCCTTGCAGCACGAGCAGCACCGCGCGAGAGTTCTCCGCGTACAACGCCTCCTGCAGGTCGTCCAGCTCGGCCCCGGTGGCGGCGAGGTCGTCGGCCGCCTCCTTCTTGTTCCTGGGACCGACCGGACGGCCGGCGGGATCGAGGGTGGAGAGATCCACCTCATCGAGTCGCAGAGCTTCACGAACCGACTTCTTCGCCATCACCGCAGAGTATCGATGAACCGTCAAGTACGCCGGTTGCACAATGTTCAGCCACTGTTCGGTGAATCTACGCAACGAACTGAGGTCAGGCGCAATGCTTGGCGGCTGAAATCGCTTGTTCGCGCCCTTAGCCTTGGAGGATGACAGCCATCGCTGAGCACCAGACCACCACCAGCGCTGACTACGTCGCACTAGACGAAGAATGGAGCACCCACAACTACCACCCGCTGCCGGTGGTCATCTCGCACGGCGAGGGGGCGTGGGTCACCGACGTCGAAGGCCGCCGCTATCTCGACTTCCTGTCGGGCTACTCGTCGCTGAACTTCGGCCACCGCCACCCCGCCCTGGTGGCCGCCGCCGTCGAGCAGCTCGGCCGCGTGACGCTGACCAGCCGCGCGTTCCACCACGACCAGTTCGGCCTGTTCTGCCGCGAGCTGGCCACCCTGACCGGCACCGAGATGGTGCTCGCGATGAACTCCGGCGCCGAGGCCGTGGAGTCCGCGATCAAGGTCGCGCGCAAGTGGGCGTACCAGGTCAAGGGCGTGCCGGAGGGCACGGCGGAGATCATCGTCGCCGGGTCCAACTTCCACGGCCGCACCACGACGATCGTGTCGTTCTCGACCGACGAGACCGCGCGCAACGACTTCGGCCCGTTCACGCCGGGCTTCAAGGTCGTGAAGTACGGCAACCTCGACGAGATCGAGTCCGCGATCTCGCCGCGCACGGCCGCGATCCTGATCGAGCCGATCCAGGGCGAGGCGGGCGTCGTCGTGCCGCCCGCCGGCTACCTGCCCGGCATCCGCCGCCTGTGCGACGAGCACAACGTGCTGATGATCGCCGACGAGATCCAGTCGGGCCTCGGCCGCACCGGCACGCTGTTCGCCCTCGACCACGAGGGTGTGCGCGCCGACCTCTACACGCTCGGCAAGGCGCTGGGCGGCGGCATCCTGCCGGTGTCCGCCGTGGTCGGTTCACGCGCGGTGCTGGGCGTGCTGAAGCCGGGCGAGCACGGGTCGACGTTCGGCGGCAACCCGCTGGCCTGCGCCGTCGGCCGCGCGGTCGTGCGGCTGCTGGAGACCGGCGAGTTCCAGGAGCGCTCGCGTGAGCTGGGCGCGTACCTGCACTCCTCGCTGGGCGAGCTGGTCGGCCACGGCATCGCCGAGGTCCGCGGCCGCGGGCTGTGGGCAGGCGTCGAGCTCTCCCCCGGCGGCCCGGTCGGCCGCGCGGCCTCCGAGGCGCTGGCCACTCGTGGCGTGCTGTGCAAGGAGACCCAGGCGACCACCCTGCGCGTCGCTCCCCCGCTGGTCATCACCCGCGACGAGATCGACCTGGGCGTCCAGGCGATCGCCGAGGTCGTTCGTCCCGTTTAGCCCGATTTGGGTGCTCGATGAAGGGCTCCTTCATCCACGTGAGGTGGATGAAGGAGCCCTTCATCGTTTTCACCTGAGGCATGATTACTCGTATGGGTGAACGGGTTCGGGCTGAGGCTGCCGCCGCGTTGGGCACGTGGACTGAGCCTGAAGAGGTGTATGCGCGGGGGAAGGCGTTGAGGTCCTCTGTGGACTTCAGGGCGCACCGGGTGGTGTCGCTGGCCGCCCGGCGGCCGTCCGTGCTGGAGTTCATGAACGCCAGCAACGAAGGACGGCTGGAGCACCTGATCCCGTTGCGGGTGGGGCGGATGCTCGCCAACCCGTTCGCGTTCTTCCGCGGTGCAGCCGGGCTCCAGGCGGGCGACCTCGCCGCCGGGTGCGCGACCGGCCTGCACGCTCAGTTGTGCGGTGATGCACACGCAGCGAACTTCGGCCTCTACGGCACGCCAGAGGGCCAGATCGTCATGGACATCAACGACTTCGACGAGACGCTGCCCGGCCCGTGGGAGTGGGACCTGAAGCGGCTGGTCGCGTCTCTGGTGCTGGCGGGCCGCGTGGGTGGCGTGTCCGACAAGGGCTGCCGGGACGCCGCCGAGGACGCCGTGCGGGCGTATCGCGGCGCGATCAGGCACCTCGCGGAGATCCCGTTCATGGACTCGTGGACCGCGCTGGGCGACGAGTCGGTGCTGTCGAAGGTGAAGGCCGACGACCTGATCAACGACTTCTCCAAGGCCGCCGAGAAGTCGCGCAAGAACACGAGCGCCCGGTTCGCCGCGAAGTGGACCGCGCACGACGGCGAGAAGTGGCGGTTCATCACGAACCCGCCGACGTTCACCGATGTTTCCCCGGAGACGGAAGAGGCCGTGATCGCCGCGCTTCCGTCCTACGTGGACACACTGCGCGAGTCCCGGCGCAACCTGATCATGCGCTACGGCGTGTCGGACGTGGCGTTCCGCGTCGTCGGCACCGGCAGCGTCGGCCTGCGCAACTATCTGATCCTGTTGCACGGCAACGGTTCGGAAGCACTGGTCCTGCAGGCCAAGGAAGCCCGGTCGTCCGCCCTGCAGCCGTTCCTGGACGTCGAGCCAGCCAAGCACGAGGGCAAGCGGATCGTGCACGGCGCGCGGCTCGTGCAGGCCGAGACCGACATCCTGCTGGGCTGGACGACGATCGAGGGCCGCCCGTTCATCGTGCGGCAGTTCCGCAACCGCAAGGGCGAGATCGACGCGACCACGCTGAAGCGCGACGACCTCGACGACTACGGCCGCTTCGCCGGCGCCCTGCTGGCCCGCGCGCACACGCGCTCCCTCGACCCGCGCCTGCTCGCCGGGTACTTCCAGAACGGCGGCGGCGACGACCTCGACGAGGCATTCGCCAAGTACGCCTTCGGCTACGCCGACCAGACCGAGGCCGACCACGCCGAGCTGGTCGACCTGGTCAAGAACGGCAAGCTGCCCGCCGTCGTCGAGGACCGCTGACGCGCCTTCGGGCCAGTTGTCACAAGTTGACCTAGCCTGGCGGTATGAAGATCCGCCGCGCCGCCACCCCCGACGACGTGTTCGCCGCCGCGCACCTGTTCGACGCGCCGCCGCAGCCGGACGCGACGTCACGCTTCCTGGCGCAGGATCACAGCCACCTGCTGATCGCGTACGTGGGCGACCAGCCGGCCGGCTTCGTGTCCGGAGTGGAGACGACCCACCCGGACAAGGGCACCGAGATGTTCCTCTACGAACTGGGCGTGGACGACGCGTTCCTGCGCCGCGGCATCGGCACGGCGTTGGTCGAGGCCCTCAAAACCCTTGCGGCGGAACGGGGTTGCTACGCGATGTGGACGGGCACCGCCGCGGGCGACGCGGCGGCGCAGGCCACCTACAAGAAGACGGGCGGGTCGATCGACGACGGCGCCTTCGTCAGCTGGGAGCTTTGACCTGGCCGACCAGCGCCTGCCAGGCTTGCGCGGAGAACGTGAGCACCGCGCCTGTGTTCTTGGAGTCGCGCACAAGGGCGTTGTGGGCCAGAGACACCTCCACGCATTCGCCTGAGCCGTTGGCACTGCTGAACGTGCTCTTACGCCAGGTCCGTTCGCGGGTCATGGGAGTCCTCTCGCAGTCCGCTGACGTACTCCGCCAGCTTGCTCCGAGATTGTTCCTCATCCAAGGCCACGGCCTCCAGTCGCTCGAACAGCCGCTTGCCACGCTCGACGGCGGCGCTGTCCTGCGCGAACAACTGGCCCATGTTGGTCTCCGTGAACACCACCGGAGCAGCCTTCGGGAACTCGTACAGCGTGCATTTCGACTGAAAGGCGGCGGACCTGATGTTGGCGGGCACGACGCGGATGATGTGCGTGTTGAAGAGAAGGCGCAGGTACTGGTCTTCCATGAGCTGGGCGTCACCCAGACGCGTCTGCAGGGCGAGCTCGTGCACGTAGAACAGGCACTCCGGGCGATTCGGCCGCCTCATGATCGTTTGCCGTTCCATGCGCGCCTGCACGAACTTCTCGATGTCCTCCCGCGCCTCGATCTGGCCGTCCACGAACAGCTCTCGCGCGTAGCGTTCCGTCTGCAACAGGCCGTGCACCGTCATGATGTCGAAGGAGACGATCTTCTTTGCCATCGATTCGGTCATGGCGATCGTGCGAAGATTCTCCGGCACCTGGACGAAGTACAGGTCGAAGGCGTGGCGGTAGCGGCGACGGAAGTCTTCGAAGAAGTCGATGTCCTTCCCGCACGCGGTGAAGAGCTGCACTTGTCGTGTTTCGGCTGATGCTTGACACGTTGGCTTCACCTGATGCTTGACACCGCTGGTCACAGGTTCGATCACCTCGATATCGCCGTGCGAGGTGGAGGGCCTGGGCCTGATGCTGGTGGAGCTCAGTGTG
>NZ_BMRE01000033.1 GCF_014648475.1 Lentzea flava
GCCTCAGAAATGATCACCAGAGTTGATCAACCCCCACGTGCGGAACGCGGGTCTAGACGGCGCCAGGCGTGAAACCGGACAGAGTTCACCCGTCCGGGTGACTGCTAGCGTCCACCGCGATGAGCACCGTCGATCGACTCAGGGCTGCGGGCTGCGTGTTCGCCGAGGACGAGGCCGCACTGCTGCACGAAGCCGCCACCTCCCCCGAACACCTGGAAGAGCTGGTCACGCAGCGGGTCAGCGGCCTGCCGCTCGAACACGTCGTGGGCTGGGCCGAGTTCTGCGGCCAGCGGATCACGATCACCAAGGGCGTGTTCGTCCCGCGCCACCGCACCGAGCTGCTGGTCGACCTCGCGACCGACCTGAACCCCGCAACCGTCGTCGACCTGTGCTGCGGATCGGGAGCGGTGGGCGCGGTACTGCAACACAGACTGCCGAAGGCCACGGTCTACGCGGCCGACATCGACCCCGTGGCCGTGGCGTGCGCGCGCAAGAACCTCACGAACGTCTTCGAAGGCGATCTGTTCGACGCACTCCCCACGCACCTACGAGGACACATCGACGTAGTAGTCGCGAACGTGCCGTACGTGCCCACCGACGACATCCAGTTCATGCCGACCGAGGCGCGCGACTACGAGGCAAGGGTTGCCCTCGACGGCGGCGCGGACGGCCTGGAGGTCATGCGACGCGTGGCAGCACAAGCCGCGGACTGGCTGCGCCCAGGCGGCCACCTGATGAGCGAGACGAGCGCCCGCCAAGCAGCCGCGGCACTGGCGGCGTTCAGCGCCGCCGGCTTCGAGGCCAAGCTCGTGACCAGCGAAGACGCCACCGCGGTCACAGGCGTCAAACCTGCTTGACGCGACTCCGTACAATGTACGGTATGTCGTACGACGAGGTCATGCAGTGGTTCGCGCAATGGGACGAGCTCGCGGTCAAGGGCGACGTCGAGAAGATGGCCGACATGGCGCTGTTCCCGATCAACACGGTCACCGACGGCTCGGCCACGTCGTGGGACCGGGAGAAGTTCCTCGCAGAGATGAGCGCACAGCTCGGCGGTGACGTGCAGATGGAGTCCACCAGGACGCCGCACTTCATCAACGACAACCTGGTCTTCGTGATCACCGACGGGACGATCAACGGTCACACCGTGCGCTACGGCGATCTGCTCGTGAAGGTCGGCGAGGAGTGGAAGTTCCAAACCATGGTCCAGGGCGGCTGGGCCTAGGTACAACTACGAACATGATCGCAATGCAGTACGAGATCACCCTGCCGTCCAACTACGACATGGGGATCATCCGCGAGCGGGTCCGCACCCGTGGCCACGCTCTCGACGACCGCGAAGGCCTCGGCTTCAAGGCATACCTGATCCGCGGCACGCAGTACGCGCCGTTCTACGTCTGGAACACGACGGCCGGCATGGCTGACTTCCTCTACCGCGGCGGCGGTTTCCAGGGAATTCTCGCCGACTTCTGGCGACCCGTCGTCCAGCACTGGCCCGGTGTCGCGTTCCTCAGGGGCGACGCGGCGAAGGCCGCTTACGCGACGCGCACCATCACGCGGCTCGCACCGGAAGCGAACCCGATGGACGTCGTGGGAGAGATCGAGCTGAAGAAGACGCCCGGCCTGCACTCCGCGGCCGTCGGCGTGGATCCGCGCACGTGGGAGGTCGTGCGCTTCGAACTGTGGGAGGAACACCCCGGGGAAGAGGGTGTCTACGAAGTCCTCCACTTCAGCGAGCCGGAGCTCGACCGGATCACAGCAGGGTGAGCTGTTCCTGGTCGACGCGCTGAGCCGGCACACCGCTGGGCAGGCTGCCGTCGGGCCACACGCCGTCGTCGTCGCCGGGCACACCGGTGACGGCGTCGGTGGAACGGCCACGCGGCGCCAGGCCGTGCTTCTCGATCAGCGGAACAACGCGCGCCGTCAGCCGAGCGCGATACCGCTTGTCCACATAGGACCCGGAACCGTACAGATACCGGTACGTCTCAACGAGATCCGGGTGCTCACGGCGTAACCACGCCGCAAACCACTCGCGAGCGCCAGGACGCAGGTGCAGCGGCAGCACCGTCACGCCGGTGGCTCCAGCAGCCGCGATCTGTTCGAGCAGGAAGTCCAGCTGCTCAACGGAATCCGTCAGCTCCGGCAGCACGGGCGCCACGAAGACGCCGCACGGCAAGCCCGCCTC
Source organism: Lentzea flava (assembly GCF_014648475.1). Classification (GTDB taxonomy): domain Bacteria; phylum Actinomycetota; class Actinomycetes; order Mycobacteriales; family Pseudonocardiaceae; genus Lentzea; species Lentzea flava. The sequence goes on from NZ_BMRE01000033.1 coordinate 2,186, forward strand.
CCGCACCTTGCGCACGAGTTCGAGCCGGGCGGCCGGAGTCGGTGTGCCGGGCTCCAGCGACTTGTGCAGGTCGCGGTCCATCAACGCGAGCGACACCCCGATGCCGACCGGCACGACCTCCGCCGCCGCGGCGAGCAGCGGCAGGTCGCGCGCCAGCAGCGTGCCCTTCGTCAGGATCGAGAAGGGCGTGCGAGAGGCGGTCAGGGCCTCGATGATCCCTGGCATCAAGGCGTACCGCCCCTCGGCCCGCTGGTACGGGTCGGTGTTGGTGCCGAGCGCGACGTGCTCCTGCTTCCACCGCGGCGAACGCAGCTGACGCGACAGCACCTCGCCCGCGTTGACCTTCACGATCAGCTGGCTGTCGAAGTCGCGGCCCGTGTCGAGGTCCAAATAGGAGTGTGTCTTGCGGGCGAAGCAGTTGTGCGACACCACACCGTTCGCGATGAAGTCACCGGTGCCGGTGGTGATGTCGTACAGCGTCATTTCCTCAAGCGGTTCAACGGAAACGACGCCCAGCGGCTGCTGCGACTTGATCGCCACGCCGTCGATGTCGCGCTTGCGCGTGATCGCCGGGTCCACGGTGTGGAAGAAGCGGAGGTTCTCGCGCAGCCCGCCGCGCAGCCGCACGACCCGCACGCCACGGCGGCGGCGCAGCTCCTCGATCGCGAAGTCGAAGTGGAAGTGCTTGAGCGCCAGGCAGATCGCTTCGAGAACGGTGGCGTTGCGCGTCGACATGCGCAGGATGCTGCGCGAGCAGGTCCCGAGGTAGTCGAACGCGCCGGCCAGGAATCCCTTGAGCCAGTCGGGGTTCGGGGCTATCTGCCACTGCGCGAGCTCGCGCACGTGGTGCAGAAATCCCCTCCCCTCTCGCACACCGAAGTAGTCGAGATACTCCTGTGTGCGGTCCATGGCCTCTATGTCGGCCAACGGAATCCGGAACTCGTTCTCGTCGTCGACCATGCCGCGCAGGTAACCGCGGCGGTAGTCGTCGGTCACGGTGGGCTGCTCGACGAAAGCCCCCGTGCCCATCAGCTTGTTGCCGGTCGTGAGGTGCGGACGGCGGCCCGCGCCCGCCGTTTCGCCGGTGACGTGCTTCCAGCCGCGGTCGGTCAGGAAGCGGTGATCACCGGAGGCGACCACCGAGGTGCCGTCCTCCAGGGTCAGCCGGTACGCGACCTTGCGCGTCTCCCAGTGCGCGAGGACCGTCGTGAGCTTGTAGCGCCGGTAGTTGCCGACGAGCTCGGTGCCGTAGATCTGGTCGCCGACCCGCAACGACGACAACGGCTTGGTGCGCCCGTTGGCCATGAGGATCGGGGTGTCGCCCGCCAGGCAGTAGGTGCAGGCGTGTGAGCAGCCGCGATACGGGTTCACCGTCCACGAGAAGGGCAGCGACGACCCCGGTACTCCGTTGAGCACGGATTTGGCGCGGACCTCGTGGAACACCACGTCCGCGAACTCAGGAGTTCGTACGCTGCGCACCAGTCCCGGTAGCCCCGGTAGTGCCTGCTGCGGCTCTGCCTCGAGTTTCTGTCCGTCCCATCGCACACCATCGATTCGAACACATGTTCGAACGACGGTCAAGGAGGCCGGCTGTCACCCGTTCAGGCAGGATGTCTCACGTGGGTCACGGTCACGGGCACGGTCATGCGCTGAACGAGGAACCGGCATCGCAGCGCGTGCGCACGTTGCTGATGTGGCTGTTGGTGCCGTTGGCACTGGCCACGATCATCGGCGCAGCACTGCTCTACCCGTTCGGGCACGAGCAGAAGACCGGCGCGGCCGTGGGGCTGCACCAGAAGCCGGTCGCCGCGGTCGTGACGGGCGTGCAGGAAAACTGCGGCGAGAAGTGCATCGCGGTGACCGTGCGGATGACCGACGGCGACGCGAGCGGGCAGAGCATCACGATCCCGAGCCCGCACGGGCCGGGAGCGCCGCACTTCCAGATCGGCGACGAGGTCGTTCTGTCCTATTCGGGCAGTCAGCCGCAGGCGCCCGAGTCGTACCAGATCGTCGACTTCCAGCGCGGCTGGTCGCTCGTAGTGCTCGCGGTGCTGTTCGCGGCGGCGGTGCTCCTGCTCGGCCGATGGCAGGGTCTCGCGGCGCTGGGCGCGTTGCTGCTGAGCTTCGTGGTGCTGGTGCTGTTCATCATGCCGTCGATCCTGGCGGGCGAGAACCCGCTGATGGTGGCGGTGGTCGGCGCCGGGCTGATCATGTTCGTGGTGCTGTACCTGACACACGGCATCTCGGCGAGAACCTCGACGGCGGTGCTCGGCACGTTGGTCAGCCTCGCGCTGATCGGTGTGCTCGGCGCGCTGTTCTCCGCGCTGTCCAAGCTGACCGGTCTGGACGAGGACACGATCAACCTCGTCACCGTGCTCGGCACCGACATCGACACGCGCGGACTGCTGCTCGCGGGCACGCTCATCGGTGCGCTGGGCGTGCTCGACGACGTCACCGTCACGCAGACCAGCGCGGTGTGGGAGCTGCGCCGCGCCAACGACAAGCTGACGTGGCGCGAGCTGTTCGCGGCCGGCTCGCGGATCGGGCGCGACCACATGTCGTCGGTGGTCAACACGCTCGTCATGGCCTACGCGGGCGCGGCGCTGCCGTTGCTGCTCGCGATCTCGCTGGCCGGACGGTCGATGGGCGAGATCCTGTCCGCCCAGCAGATCGCCCAGGAGATCGTGCGCACGCTGGTCGGCAGCATCGGTCTGGTCGCGGCGATCCCGGTGACGACGGCACTGGCCGCGCTCGTCGCCGTGCGCCAGGAGGTCGCCCCCGCCGCAGAGGTTTCAGAGGCTCCAGAGCCTCCGGAACCCAAGACCGTGAAGCGCGCGAAGCCGGAACCGCCGAAGCGGAACCGGATCGAGGGCGACCTCTTCATCGGCTACGACCCCGACAAGGGGCCGTGGGAACGCCCCGCTACCCGGCCAGCAGCACGAAGAGCAGCGCCAGGGCGCCAGGCACCACCTGCACGAAGAAGATCTTCCGGCTCGCCGTGAACGTGCCGTAGACGCCGGCGACGATCACGAACACCGTGAAGAGCACCGACGCGCCGAAGTCCTGCCGGACGAGCGCGTAGATCAGGCCGGCGGCGAGGAAACCGTTGTAGAGGCCCTGGTTCGCGGCGAGCGCCTTGGACGCCTCCGCGAACTCGGGCGTGAGCCCGAACGCCTTCCGGCCGCGCGGAGTCGTCCAGAGGAACATCTCCAGCACCACGATGTAGAGGTGAATCAGCGCCACGAGGGCGATCAAGATGTTGGCGACAACCTGCACTTAGGTCCTCCTCTGGACTGACACACCCGATGAGACAATAGAGCAGTGGGAAGACAGCGGCCCGACACAGAGGCGATCACCGAGTCGATCGACTCAGGCGTTGCAGAGCTGGTCCCCGATCTCGGCGGACGTAACTCGTGGACGTTGCGGGTCAACGGAACCCCACAGTCGCATGTGGACCTGGACGACCCGACGTACCTCGAGTTCGAGTACGTCCGCAGACTGGGTCACATCGTCGACCTCACCGCGCCCTCACGTGTGCTGCACCTCGGTGGTGGCGCTCTCACGCTAGCGCGCTACGTGGCAAACCTCCTGCCCCGCGCGTCTCAGCAGGTGGCCGAGATCGACGCGGGCCTGATCGCGTTCGTCCGCCGCGAGCTCCCGCCACCTCCTCGGGTGAAGATCACCACGGGTGACGCCCGCGCCGTGCTGGTGAAGGCACGCCCCGGCTCGTTCGACCTGATCGTGAGCGACTGCTTCGCGGGCGCCCGCACGCCCGCCCACCTGACGTCGGTCGAGTACGTGCGGCAGGCGTCGGCGGCGCTCGCGGAGGACGGGGTCTACACGGCGAACATCGGCGACGGCAACGGCCTGCAGTTCGCCCGCTCCCAGTGCGCGACCGTGCGGGCGGTGTTCGAACACGTCTGCGTGCTCGCCGAGCCCGGCGTGTTCCGGGGACGCCGGTTCGGCAACTTCGTGATCTTCGCGTCGCACATCGGGTTGCCGATGCAGCAGCTCACGCGGGCGACGGCGGGTGATCCGTTCCCCGGGCGGGTGGAGCACGGCACGGGGCTGACGAAGTTCATCGGTGGCGCGCCGGTCATCACCGACGAGACCGCGACCCTCTCCCCCGCGCCGCCGTCCGGCCTCTGGGGCACGTGACCAGGCGGTCCCGTCCAGCAGACGAGCCGCGTGCCGCCGGACGGGGTCGTCCGGCGGCACTCAGTCCAGCGACGTCACGAACTTCGACACGGCGTCCGGATGGAGCTTCTGCGCCATCCGCCCGGACGGCGCCAGCGACCCCAGCCGGTACAGCGGACGTTCCGGGGCGGCCAGCCCGCGCGCCTCGGCCCGCAGCTGGGCCACGAGCAGTTCCGAGAACACCAGGCCCGGCGTGTCGCCGCGCGCGGCGAGGGCGTCGGCCAGGCGGCGCAGCTGGTAGATGCCCAGCTCGCGGCCGCCCATGCCGGAGTACATCGACAGGCCGATGTTGATCGCCTTCTTGTCGCCGCGCACGAACAGGCCGACGGTCCTGGCGTTGCGCATGTCGGTGACCAGGAGGTCGAGCGCGTCGGCGGTGGCGAGGTCGACGGTTCGTGTGCCGAAGGCGCGCACGTGCACGCGCGTGCCTTCCAGCCACGTCGTGCGACGGGCCTCGGACAGCGCGAGCAGCACCACCGGCAGCGCCACGATCAGGGCGGCGATGATGCCCGCCCAGCGGCCGCCGATGAAGCCCACGATCGCGCCGAAGGCGAGGGCGACCATCACGCCGCCGATCGCCACCATGCGCGCACGCTTGCGGACCGTGTCCCTGTCCAGCAGGTCGAGCGAGAGCTTGTCGCTCTTGTCGTCTGGGCTCACAGCGCCTTCCGCACCGCCTCGACCACGTCGGTCAGCGCCACGGTCACCTGCTCGCCCGTGGCGAGGGTCTTCACGCCGATGCTGCCGGCCTCCAGGTCGCGCTCGCCGAGCACCAGCGCCAGCCGGGCACCGGACTTGTCCGCGACCTTGAAGCCCGCCTTCATCGACTTGCCGCCGTAGACCAGGTCCGTCCGCACGCCGGCCGCGCGCAGCTCGCCCGCGATCGCCACCAGGCGGGCTCGTGCGGCCTCGCCCAGGGGCACGCCGATCACGTCGACGCGGCTGAACTCCGGCAGCACGCCCTCGGCCTGCGCCGCGAGCAGCGCCCTGTCGACGCCCAGGCCGAAGCCGACACCGGACAGCTCCTGGCCGCCGAGCTGTGCCATCAGGCCGTCGTAGCGGCCGCCGCCGCCGATGCCCGACTGCGCGCCCAGGCCGTCGTGGACGAACTCGAACGTCGTCTTCGTGTAGTAGTCGAGGCCGCGGACCATGCGCGGGTTCTCGACGAACTTCACGCCCAGCTCGGTCAGGTAGCCCTTGACGAGCTCGTAGTGCGCCCGGCACTCGTCGCACAGGTGGTCCACCATCAGCGGCGCCTCGGCGACCAGGGCGCGCACCTCCGGCCGCTTGTCGTCGAGGACGCGCAGCGGGTTCAGCTCGGCGCGCCGGCGGGTCGGCTCGTCGAGCGGCAGCTTCGCGAGGAACGCCTGCAGCTTCTCTCGGTACGCGGGACGGCAGTTCGCGTCGCCCAGCGACGTGAGCTCCAGGCGGTAGCCGGTGAGGCCCAGCGCGCGGAAGCCCGCGTCACCGACCGCGATGACCTCGGCGTCCAGGGCCGGGTCGTCGACGCCGATCGCCTCGATGCCGACCTGGTGGAACTGCCGGTACCGGCCTGCCTGCGGGGCCTCGGCGCGGAAGAACTGGCCCGCGTAGTAGAGCTTCGACGGCAGCTGGCCGCGGTCGAGGCTGTGCTCGATCACGGCCCGCATCACGCCCGCGGTGCCCTCCGGCCGCAGCGTGATGGAGCGGTCGCCGCGGTCGAGGAAGGTGTACATCTCCTTCGTCACGACGTCGGTCGACTCGCCGACGCCGCGCGAGAACAGCGCCGTGTCCTCGAAGACCGGCAGCTCGATGTAGCCGTAGCCCGCGAGCTCGGCGGCACGGGTCAGCGTCGACCGGACGTGCAGAAATGCGGCGGACGTCGGCGGGATGTAGTCGGGAACGCCTTTGGGAGCGGAAAACACGTTTCTCAGAGTCCTCGGTGCGGGGCAGCTGGTGCGTCCTGCAGCTGGAGCAGGTAGGGGTTCGTCGCACGCTCGCGGCCGATGGTCGTCGTCGGGCCGTGGCCGGGCAGCACCACCGTGTCGTCGGGCAAGGTCAGGACCTTGTTCTGCAGAGACGACAGCATGCGCGAGTGGTCGCCGCCTGGCAGGTCGGTGCGTCCGATGGAACCGGCGAAGAGCGTGTCACCCGAGATCACCAGGCGACCCCCTTCCTGCACGCCGGAGCGGAACATCACCGACCCGCCGGTATGGCCCGGCGTGTGGTCGACGGTGATCCGCAACCCGGCGAGGTCGAGCTCGGTGCCGTCGGCGAGCGAGCGGACCTCGCTCGGCTCGCGCATCTCGAGGTTGCCCCCGAAGAACGCGGCCGACTCGCGGCTGATGCCCTTGAGCGGATCGGCGAGCATCTCGACGTCGTCCGGGTGGATGTACGCGGGGATGTCGTTGCCGTCGCAGACCGGGGTGACGGAGAACGTGTGGTCGAAGTGCCCGTGCGTGAGCAGCACGGCGACAGGCGCGAGCCGGTGCTTGCGCAAGGCCTGCTCGATCGGCTCGACCGCGTCCTGACCGGGATCGATGATCACGCAGGGCTCGCCCTCACCGGCCGCGAGGACGAAGCAGTTCGCCTGCAGCGCGCCAGTGGGGAACCCGATCACGAGCACGAAATGACCTCCCTGTTCAACCACAGCCTAGCCACCACACAAAGCTCATATGCCCAGGCCCTAGACTCCCGAGCCGTCCGCCCTATTCGCATGAGTCCCTGGGGAGGGAGCACGTGCCCACCAACGAGCAGCGACGCGCGGCAGCCAAGCGCAAGCTTGAGCGCCAGATGGTCTACCGCCAGCAGCGGGCCAAGAAGCGTCGCATCATCGCCGTCGTGTCGACGGTCGTCGTTGTTGCGCTCGTCGGAGGTGGTGTGTGGTGGCTCGCGACCCACGACTTCGGCAACGGTGACGCCTCCGCGTCGGAGACTCCGCAGAACGAGTCGGTGGACAAGGCGGAGAACATCCCCACCGCCCTGCACCAGATTCCGAAGCGCCCGCAGGCGCTGCCGGAAAAGGTGAACTGTGAATACACGAAGGGCCAGGAGCCGGCGGCCAAGGAGAACACGCCGCCCGCGAACGGCGAGCAGCCCGCCACCGGCACCGTCGCGGTCACGCTCGGCACCTCGATCGGCGACCTGAAGCTGAACCTCGACCGCTCGCTCGCGCCGTGCACGGTCAACAACTTCGTGAACCTGGCGAAGCAGAAGTACTTCGACAACACCACCTGCCACCGCCTCACGGTGAAGGGCATCCAGGTCCTGCAGTGCGGCGACCCCGGTGGCGACGGCAGGGGCGGCCCCGGCTACTCGTTCAAGGACGAGACCTACCCGGAGCTCACCTACGGCCGCGGCGTGCTCGCCATGGCCAACTCGGGCCCGAACACCAACGGCTCGCAGTTCTTCATCGTCTACGGCGACACGCAGCTGAAGCCGGACTACACCGTGTTCGGCACGGTCGACGAGGAGTCGCTGAAGAAGATCGACGAGGTCGCGAAGACCGGCACGATCTCGACGACGCCCGGCCAGGGCGACGGCAAGCCGAAGACCCCGGTCGACATCAAGTCGGCGACGGTCGCGAACTAACGCTTGAAACGATGAACGGCGCTTTTGTCCACTTGAGGTGGACAAAAGCGCCGTTCATCGTTTGCGTGCAGGCCCTTTTCGCGCTGCGTCAGGCGACCTGGGCCTTGGCTTCCACGGCGATCCAGCCCTGCGACTTGTCGCACTGCGCGGACGACCGGAAGCCGGGCGGCACGTGCGACCCGGCCTTGTAGAACGAGTCGGCGCCCTTCTGGCACTTCAGGATCACGTAGTGGTAGTTGCCGCCGCCCCCGCGGCAGATGGCGTGACCCATGTTCCGCTCCGACTCGACCCAGGCCTCGCAGACCCTGTCGTCCGCGACCGCGGCGCCGGGCAGCAGCACCGCCGCCACCGCCATCGCGGCAGCAGCGGCCCCGACCAGCTTCCTCATGTTCGTCCCCCGAGAGGTTGATCTTGTTCTGGCGGTCGCCACCATGCCAGCCGCGAGGGACGAACGGGCCTCAGTTGCACGTGGAGCCCCCGGCCTGGGCAGGCCGGGGGCTCCAGTGTTGATGCTGATCTACGAGGCTGACGTCACGCGGTAGACGTCGTAGACGCCCTCCACGCTCCGCACGGCCTTCAGGACGTGCCCGAGGTGCTTCGGGTCGCCCATCTCGAACGAGAACCGGCTGACGGCCACCCTGTCGCGCGACGTCGTCACCGACGCCGACAGGATGTTCACGCGCTCGTCGGCCAGCACCTTCGTGACGTCCGACAGCAGCCGGTGCCGGTCGAGCGCCTCCACCTGGATGGCCACCAGGAAGACGCTGGACGCCGACGGCGCCCACTCGACGTCGAGCAGCCGCTCCGGCGACTTCAGCAGCTCGTCCGCGTTCGTGCAGTCGGTGCGGTGCACGGAGACACCGCCGCCGCGCGTCACGAAGCCGAGGATGTCGTCGCCCGGCACCGGGGTGCAGCAGCGGGCGAGCTTCACCCACACGTCGCCCGCGTCCTTGACGATCACGCCCGCGTCGCCGGTGGGGCGGCGCCGGGTGACCGTGGACGGGGTGGCGCGGTCGGCCAGTTCCTCCTCGGCGTGTTCGACGCCGCCGAGCTGCGCGACGAGCCGCTGCACGACGTGCCGGGCCGAGGTGTGGCCCTCGCCGACCGCCGCGTACAGCGCGCTCATGTCCGGGTAGTGCAGTTCCTTCGCCAGGGCCTGCATCGAGTCGACGCTGACCAGGCGCTGGATCGGCAGCCCGACGCGGCGGACCTCCTTGGTGATCGCGTCCTTGCCCTGCTCGATCGCCTCTTCCTTGCGCTCCTTGGCGAACCACTGCTTGATCTTCGCCTTGGCGCGCGGGGACGCGACGAAGCTCAACCAGTCGCGGGACGGGCCCGCGCCCTCCGCCTTGGAGGTGAAGATCTCGACGACCTCGCCGTTCTCGAGCTTGCGTTCGAGAGCGACCAGGCGACCGTTGACACGGGCGCCGATGCAGCGGTGACCAACCTCGGTGTGGACGGCGTAGGCGAAGTCGACCGGCGTGGAGCCCGTCGGCAGCGTCTGCACGTCGCCCTTGGGGGTGAACACGAAGATCTCGCGCGCGGCGAGGTCCCAGCGCAGCCCTTCGAGGAACTCACCGGGGTCCGCGGCTTCCCGCTGCCAGTCGAGGAGCTGGCGCATCCACGCCATCTCGTCGATCTCGACGGACTTGCCGTTGTGCGTGCCCTTGGTCTCCTTGTAGCGCCAGTGCGCCGCGATGCCGTACTCGGCCCGCTGGTGCATCTCGTGGGTGCGGATCTGCACCTCGAGAGGCTTGCCGTCGGGACCGATCACGGTCGTGTGCAGCGACTGGTACACGCCGAACCGCGGCTGCGCGATGTAGTCCTTGAACCGCCCCGGCATCGGCTGCCACGCCGCGTGGACAACGCCCATCGCCGCGTAGCAGTCGCGCACCTCGTCGACCAGGATCCGCACACCCACGAGGTCGTGGATGTCGTCGAAATCCCGGCCGCGGACGATCATCTTCTGGTTGATCGAGTAGTAGTGCTTCGGCCGTCCCTCGACCTTCGCGACGATCCGCGCGCTCTCCAGCTGGGCGTTCAGCTCGTCGACGACGGTCCTCAGGTACGTGTCGCGACTCGGTGCGCGCTTGGCGACCAGCCGCACGATCTCGTCGTACTTCTTCGGCTGCAGGATCGCGAACGCGAGGTCCTCCAGCTCCCACTTGACGGTCGCCATGCCCAGCCGGTGGGCCAGCGGTGCGAGCACTTCGAGCGTTTCACGGGCCTTGCGGGCCTGCTTCTCCGGCGGCAGGAACCGCATGGTGCGCATGTTGTGCAGCCGGTCGGCGAGCTTGATGACGAGGACCCTCGGGTCCTTCGCCATCGCGATGACCATCTTGCGGATGGTCTCCGCCTCGGCCGCTGCCCCCAGCTTGACCTTGTCCAGCTTCGTGACGCCGTCGACGAGGCGAGCAACTTCCTCGCCGAAGTCGTCCTTCAGCTGCCCCAGCGAGTAGTCGGTGTCTTCAACGGTGTCGTGCAGCAGCGCAGCGACCAGCGTCGTCGTGTCCATGCCCAGCTCGGCGAGGATCGTCGCCACGGCGAGCGGGTGGGTGATGTACGGGTCGCCGGACTTGCGGCGCTGCGGGCGGTGCTTCTCCTCGGCAACGTCGTACGCGTGCTGCAGAAGCGCCAGATCGGCCTTGGGATGTAGGTCACGGTGCACGGCGGCGAGAGGTTCGAGGACCTGCTTCACCGGGGCCGCACGTTGGGCGGTGATGCGCCGCGCGAGGCGGGCGCGCACGCGCCGGGTAGCCGACGGTTGAACAACCGTCGCAGCGGGTTCGGTGTCTTGACTCAACCCCACGCTCCTCGGGTCTCGCGAGTACCGAGGATAACGCGTTTACGGTGACGAAACTTCCGGACGCTCGACGAGCGGCGCAGCTCACACGGTGAACGCCACCCGAACTTTTGCTGAGCCGATCAGGCGACGCTCGCCACGAACGCGCGCCACGCCTGAATCGAGAAGACCAGGGCGTCACCGCGAGTGGCCTTCGAGTCACGCACGAGAGCGTCGTGAGAGAGGGACACCTCGACGCACGAGCCGCTGCCCGTGTCACCGCTGTACGTGCTCTTACGCCAGCTCCGCTCGGGGCTGTTCATGGAAGTCCTCTCGCAGTCCACTGACGTACCTCGTCAGCAGGCTCCGCGATTGTCCCTCATCCAAAGCGTGCGTTTCCAACCACTTGAAGAACTCCCGACTGTCCGCGATGGCCTTGCCGTCGTGTGCGAAGACCTGGGCCACGTCGGTCTCCGCATACGCCACTGGTATGTGCTTTTCGAACTTGAACAGCATGCGGGCAGATCGCGTCGCGATGGCCGCACCAGCCGACATCGGGACGATGCGGAGGATGTGCGAGTTGAAGAGCAGGCGCAGGTACTGCTCTTCCATGATCCGCGCGTCCCCAACCCGGATCTGCAAAGCAAGCTCATGGACGTAGAAGAGACATTCCGGCCGTTTGGGGCGCCTCAGGATCGCCTGACGGTCCATACGCAGCTGGACGTGTTTCTCGATGTCCTCCAGGGCGGCGTGGCCACCCTCCGTGAACAGCGCCCGTGCGTACTCCGGTGTCTGAATGAGGCCGGGCATGGTGAGGGCGTCATAGGTCGTGATCGTTTTGGCTTGCGCCTCCGTCATCGCGAGGGTGCGCAGGTTGTCGGGCACCAGCACCACGTACGGGTCGAAGGCGTAGCGGTAACGGCCCCGGAAGCGTTCGAAGAAGGCGCTGTCGCGGCCGCACGTCATCAGGTACTGGACGAGGTCGATCTCGCTCGCACGCGCCTTGCCGTTCTCGATGTTGGAAACCTTGCTCGGGTCCCAGCCGAGTTGCTCGGCGAAGGCGAACCCGGTCAGGTTCGTGAACTTCTCGCGGAGGCGGCGCAGCTCGTCGCCGAGGTCGCGACTGTAGGCGGTGGAGGTGATCGCAGTCATTGCTCCGACGGTAGGCATTGAACCTCCTCCACGAACCAGCTCATTCGGGTGAAAACGGGGACTTTGAGACGGAATTCTTGTTCGCTCACGTGTTCGACCGTACCGCAAGATCACGGCAAAACTGCACTTCAGAGGCCACACATTCGGGTGAACAAAGCGGCGCACATGGCACCGTTACTGCGCATCTCTCTCGACACAGAAAACGGCCAAAGAATTAGAACCTGACGCATCTGCCGGGCCGGCGCGGGCGCCTGACAGACTCCCGAACGTGAGGACACTCCTGTGGTGCGCCGGCATGACCGCCGTCTGGCTGGGCACGATGGCGTACCTGGCGCTGGACGACCGGAACTACATCGACCCGAGGTCGATCATCGGCTCGGTGGTGGGCTGGATCCTCGCCACCGCCATCAGCTACCTGCTGCTCCGCCGCGCCGAGTCCCCGCAGCTGTGGGAGATCGCGGTGGTGACGGCACCGGCATCGCTCGTGACTTTGGTGTTCGTCTCAATCGGGGCTGCCTTCGTAGCGCCGCCACCACCCGCCTGACATGCTTGACCGCTCCAAGTGAGCGCAGGTCTGGGGGGACCCCGATGCACACGCACGCCGAACACCGGCCGTTCTGGCAGCCCATGGCGTTCGCCGCCATCTGGTACGCCGCGATCGTGCTGTTCAACCTGCAGGTCGACCCGCTGCGCGCGCTGCTTCTCGGCGTCGTTCCGTGGCTGGGCACCTCGGTCGTCCTGTGGCGGGTCGCGCACGGCGGGGTGAAGGCGTGGCGGCTGATCCTGCTGGGCCTGCCGACCTTCTACTTCCTGTGGGCGCTGACCGTCGTCTTCGCCTACCGGTTCGTCACGCCGATCACCGGCTGATCCGGCGCAACGAACAACGTCTGGGGGACGTCATGTACGCACCTGTTCGACAGAGAACGCCGTTCCTGCACTGCGCGGCCGGAGCCCTCATCTGGTACATCGCGGTCGTAGTCGCCTACGGCATCGCGGAGCTGCGGACCGGGACGGAAGTGCAGGTCACGATCGTCGAGGGAATCGTCGGTGCGGTCGCGTGGGCGATCACCTCGACGCTCGTGTGGGCGTTCCTGCTGGCGGTCAGGGCGCGGATCCAGCCGTGGCTGCTGATCGTGATCGCGTTGCCGATCTTCGGCGTGATCTGGTTCGTGCTCCACGTCGTGGCGTTCTTGTTCGTCGTGGGTTTCGTGATGCCGAGATGACGGCAGCCGAACTGCTGCGCGAGCTCGCGGAAAGGACGAGGTCCGCGCCGGAGCCGCTGGGCACCGGCGCGTACCACTACGTGCACACCCGCGGTTCGCATCGCCGCACCAAGCGGTTCCTGAGCCGGTCAGGAGACAGCGTGGTGACCAGCAGCATCGAACCGTTCGAGCGCAGGCAGTGGATCGCCGCCGACGGATCGGGGCGCATCGAGGTGATGAAGGACGGCGAACTCGTGCAGCCCAGCGGTGACTACGGGCCCGGCGAGCTGGTGCTCCCGTTCGTCGACAACGTCCCGGGGCCGGGGAACACGCCCTCGGTGATCAAGGCGTTCCGCGAGATCTGGTCGACGCAGGTCGTGCCGCCGAGTCGGCAGCGCCTGCTCCTGCAAAGCCTGGCGGAGTGCGCCGACCTCTCGACGGACACAGCTCCTCGGGGTTTCGCAGGCCAGGTCGCCGTCACCCACGTCGACCGGGCCCGTCAGGTGCGGAACCTGCTCGTCTTCGACCAGGACACCGGCGAATTGATCGGCGCGGAGTCGATCGAGCTGGAACAGGTGATCAGCCACGTCGAGTGGCTGATCACCGGGTACTGCGAGACGACGGCCGAACCGCCTAGACCGCCAGCAGTGCGCTGACCTCGCGGCCCGCCAGCCGCGAACGACCGCCCAGCGCCGCGATCTCGATCACCACGGACACGCCGGTCACGATGCCGCCCGCACGCTCCACGAGCCGGCAGGCGGCCTCGGCGGTGCCGCCGGTGGCGAGCACGTCGTCGACCACGACCACGCGCTGGCCCGGCTGGATGGCCTCCGCGGGCAGTTCCAGCGAGGCCGTGCCGTACTCGAGGTCGTACGACACCGAGTCGGCGACCACCGGCAGCTTGCCCGGCTTGCGCAGCGGCACGACGCCGTAGCGCCAGCCGTAGCCCAGGGCGGCGCCCAGGAGGAAGCCGCGCGACTCGATGGCGGCGATCACCTGGGTGCTGTCGTCGATCTTGTCCTGGAGGGCGTCGACGACGGCGCGGAGGGCGTCCGGGTCGGCGAGAACGGGCGTGAGGTCCCGGAAGACGACCCCCGGCTGGGGGAAGTCCGGGACCTCACGCATCAAGCCCAGAGCACGGTCCAACTTCAACGCTGACGCTTTCCGGTCGGGCGGCGGCGCGAGTCCGACGCCTTGGCGGTGCGGTGCGGCACCGACGCGGCGGCGGCGAGCGCCTCTTCCTTGCGCAGGTCGGCGGCGAGCGCGTCGTCGTCGGCCGACTCGATGCCCTCGGCCACGACGGCGCCGGACGACGCGGCCTTGGCGCGGCGGGCGGCCACGCGCTTGGCCTGCGCGATGTACTTCGGGTCGCGCATCTTCAGGTCCACCAGTGCCGGGGTCGCGATGAAGATCGACGACATGGCACCGACGAACATGCCGACGAGCTGCACGAGCGCCAGGTCCTGGAGCGTGCCGACGCCCAGGATGCCGACGCCGACGACCAGCAGGCCCACGACCGGCAGCAACGCGATCAGCGAGGTGTTGATCGAGCGCATCAGGGTCTGGTTGAGCGCCAGGTTCGCGGCCTCGGCGTAGGTGCGGCGGGTCAGGCCCAGCAAGCCTCGGGTGTTCTCCTTGACCTTGTCGAACACGACGACCGTGTCGTACAGGGAGAAACCGAGGATGGTGAGCAGACCGATGACCGTCGCCGGCGTCACCTCGAACCCGACGAGCGAGTACACGCCCGCGGTGATGATGACGTCGTGGAACACGGCGATGAGCGCCGCGACGGCCATGCGCCACTCGAAGTAGAGCGCCAGGAACAGCGTCACCGCCACGAAGAACCAGACCAGGGCCCACAGGGCCTTCCAGCTGATCTCGCCACCCCACGACGCGGACACGGCGCTGTCGGAGATCGCCCCCTGGCCGCCCCTCGGCTTGGTGTCGTTCGCCAGCGCGGTCTTGAGGGTCGCGACCTCCTGGATGGTCAGCGCGGGCGACTTGATCTGGATCGTCGCGCTGGCACCGGTGCCGACGGCCTGCACGGCGTTGGGCTTCTTGCCGGGCAGGGCCTTCGCGTACGAGTCCTCGACGGCCGAGGTCGGGATGGCCTGGCTCGACTCCGCGACGGACGGCATCGAGATCTTCGTGCCGCCCTTGAAGTCGATGCCCAGGTTGAAGCCGTTGAACACCATCGAGCCGATGCACACCAGCAGGATCACGCCGGAGACGATGTACCAGCGGATGCGCTTGCCGACGATGTCGAAAGCGCCGTTGCCCACGTAGAGGCGCGTGAACACGTTGCCCATGTCAGGCCTCCTTCACGGCAGCGGTCTTGCCGGTCACGGCGGCGCGGTGTGCGGCGCCCTCGCGGGCGGCGCCGCCCAGGCCGGACAGGTTCGGTTTGGACAGGAACTTGGACTTCGACGCCATCGCGACCAGCGGGTGCGTCACGAGGAACACGACCACGAGGTCGAGGACCGTCGACATGCCCAGGGTGAACGCGAAGCCCTTCACCTGGCCGACCGCGATGATGTACAGCACGGCGGCGGCGATGAAGCTGACCGCGTCGGCGGAGAGGATCGTGCGGCGGGAACGGACCCACGCGCGCGGCACGGCCGAGCGGAACGTGCGGCCCTCGCGCACCTCGTCCTTCAGTCGTTCGAAGAAGACGATGAACGAGTCGGCGGTGATACCGATGGCGACGATGAAACCGGCGATGCCCGCGAGGTCGAGCGTGAACCCGATCCAGCGGCCCAGCAGCACGAGCACCGCGTAGATGATCAGACCGGACAGCCCCAGCGACAGGATCGTCAGGATGCCGAGCAGTCGGTAGTAGAACATGCAGTAGACGAAGACCAGCGCGAGGCCGATGCCACCCGCGATGAGGCCGGCCTTGAGCGACTGCAGGCCGAGCGTCGGGGAGATCGTCTGCGCCTCGGAGGCGTCGAAGGACAGCGGCAGCGCGCCGTACTTCAGGGTGTTCGCGAGGTTCTGGGCCTCCGCCAGCGTGAACTTGCCGCTGATCTCGGTGGAGCCACCGGTGATGGCCGACTGGATGGTCGGCGCGGACATGACCTCACCGTCGAGCACCACGGCGACGGCCTGCTGCACGTTGGCCGAGGTGAACTTGCCCCACTTCGTGCCGCCGTCGCTCTTGAAGTCGAGGTTGACGACGTAGCCGGTGCCGTTCGGGTTCTTGTTCGCCACAGCGTTGCTGATGTCCTCACCCGTCAGGCGGGAGTACATGCTGTAGTCGTCCGGCTTGGTCTGCGTGTCGTCCTTCGGCGGGTTGACCGGCGCGAGGATGTACTTGTACGCGCCCTTCTCGCCGCAGGTGACGAGCGGCTTGTCCAGGTCGTCGTTGCCGCGCAGCGGGTCGGGCTTGGAGCAGTCGAGCATGAGCGCGGCCTGCTGCAGGACCTGCTGGTCGGTGCTCTGGCGCAGCGCCTTGGCCTCCTGGATCTCCTTCGCGACCTTCGGGTCGACGTTGGAGGGGGCGGACGGCGTGCTGGACGGCGTGCTGGACGGCGCGGAGCTGGAGGACGGCGGCGTGCTCGACGGCTGCGCGGCCAGGTTCGGAGCGGGACGGCCCTGCGGGGCGTTGCTCGACGACGGCTGCGAGGCGGACTGGCTCGGCGACGGCGGCGTGCTCGCGTTGCTCGACGGCGGGGTGCTCGACGACGGCGCCTCGGTGTTCGGTGCCGCACCGGCCGGGATCGGCTGACCCATGACCTTGCGGAACGCGAGGCGGGCGGTCTGGCCGAGGCCCTTCGCGCCCTCGCTGTCCGCGCCGGGCACGGTGATCGTCAGGTTGTTGCCGTCGCGCACGACCTCGGCACCGGAGACGCCGAGTCCGTTGACGCGCACCTCGATGAGGTCACGTGCACGGGTCAGCGCTTCCTCGCTCGGCTGGGCACCGTCTTCCTGACGCGCGGTCAGGGTGACGATGGTGCCGCCCTGGAGGTCGATACCGAGCTTGGGTTTGGCCGAACCGTTCCCGGTGAAGAACACCAGGGCGTAAAGCGCGACCACGATGAGGACAAAACTCGCCAAGTACTTCGCAGGGCGAATTTGCCCGGCCGGAGGTGCCACGATCCGTCCGTCTCCTAGTAGCGATGGTTTCCGAGCGCGCAGCGTAACGCGCGCCGCGTGAGCTGCGCGTCACTACCTGGAGTTGGCGGTGTTCACAGTTGCCAACTCCAGGAGTGCGAGCTTATGCCGTTACTTCTTGGCGTTGTGGTCCAGAGGCTCGGCGACCTGTGCGGTGGTCACCTGCTCCTCGGCCTCGTCGGCGTCGGTCTCGGTCACGGCCTCGTCCGTGTCGACGACCTTCTCGCGGATCGCGGCGCGCAGCCAGCGCGTGACGACACCCTCGGAGATCTCGATGTCGATCGTGGTGTCGTGGCTGGCGTCGGCGACGGTGCCGTAGAGGCCCGACGTCGTCATCACCTTGTCACCGGGCTGGAGCGAGTTCTGCAGCTGCTGCTGCTCGGCCATCGCCCGCTTCTGCTTGCGCGCGCTGAGGAACAGCGGCACCGCCAGCAGAACCAGCAGCAACGGGAACATCAAATTGCCAAGGCTGCCCATCATTCTCCGATCAAGTGGACGTGGCTCGACGCACGTCCGATATGTCCAGGTGCTTTCACCGATTGTGCCAGGTCACCACAGTTGATCACCGGCGGGCGGTTCGAGCCCCAGGTGGTGCCACGCGGCTGGCGTCGCCACTCGGCCGCGCGGTGTACGGGCCAGCATGCCAGCCCGCACCAAATACGGTTCGCACACCTCTTCCACGGTGGTCGGTTCCTCACCGACCGCGACCGCGAGGGTGGACACGCCGACAGGGCCGCCGTTGAAGCTCTTGACCAGGGCCGTCAGCACGGCGCGGTCGAGCCGGTCGAGGCCGAGCTGGTCGACGTCGTAGACCTCGAGCGCCTGCTTGGCGATCTCCTCCGTGACCCTGCCGTCGGCCCTGACCTCCGCGAAGTCGCGGACCCGGCGCAGCAGCCGGTTCGCGATGCGGGGTGTGCCGCGGCTGCGGCTCGCGATCTCGATGGCGCCGTCGTCGTGGAGGTCGACGCCGAGGATCTTGGCGCTGCGCTTCACGATGAGGTCGAGCTCGTCGGCGCTGTAGAACTCCATGTGGCCGGTGAAGCCGAAGCGGTCGCGCAGCGGGCCGGTGAGCGCTCCCGACCTCGTCGTGGCTCCCACCAGCGTGAACGGGGCGATGTCGAGCGGGATGCTGGTCGCTCCCGGGCCCTTGCCGACGACGACGTCGACGCGGAAGTCCTCCATGGCGAGGTACAGCATCTCCTCCGCGGGCCTGGCCATGCGGTGGATCTCGTCGATGAACAGGACGTCACCCTCGACCAGGTTGGACAGCATGGCCGCCAGGTCGCCCGCGCGCTCCAGCGCCGGGCCGCTGGTGATGCGGATGGCGCTGTTCAGCTCCTTCGCGATGATCATGGCGAGGGAGGTCTTGCCGAGGCCGGGAGGGCCGCTGAGCAGCACGTGGTCCGGAGCGGTGCCGCGGCGCATGGCGCCGTGCAGGACGAGTTCGAGCTGTTCGCGCACCCGCTGCTGACCCACGAACTCGTGCAGGTCGCGGGGCCGCAGGGTGGTCTCGACGTCGCGCTCGGCCGGCGCGGCGAAGGGGCTGAGCTCGTCCTCGGTCACTTGCGCCCCAGGGTCGCGAGCGCACGGCGCAGGACGGCGGAGGTGGACTGGTCCGGGTTGTCGGCGAGGACGCCGTCGACGGTGGCCTCCGCGGCCTTCGCGGGAAAGCCCAGGCCGAGCAGCGCTTCGACGACGTGGTCGCGGGTCTGGCTGTGCGCGGGCGTGGCGGGCGCCGGGAGTGCGCCGACCTTGTCGCGGAGCTCGATGATGAGGCGTTCCGCGCCCTTCTTGCCGATGCCCGGGACCTGGGTGAGCACCGTGATGTTGCCTTCGGCGAGCGCGTGGCGGAGCTTGTCCGGTTCCAGCACGGCGAGGGTGGCCAGCGCGATGCGCGGGCCGATGCCGCTCACGGTCTGGAGCAGGCCGAACAGCTCGCGGGCCTCGGCGTCGGCGAACCCGAACAGGGTGAGGCTGTCCTCGCGGACGACCAGCGTGGTGGCGAGGCTCGCCTCCTCGCCGCGGCGCAGGGTGGCGAGCGTGCTCGGGGTCATCTGGACGGCGAACCCGACGCCGCCCACCTCGACGACGGCGTGGTCGAGGCCGACGTGCTGCACCTGGCCGCGCAGTGACGAGATCACCTGGTTCCTCCGGACTTCACGTGCTCCGACCTTAGACAGTTCGCTTGGCGGCCTCGGCCAGCCGGGCCTTGTGCACACGCGCCAGCTCCGCGGCTTTCGCCTGTGCCTCTTCCATGCGCGAACGCATCGGCGCGCGCCAGTGGTGGCAGATCGCCAGCGCCAGCGCGTCCGCCGCGTCCGCCGGCTTCGGCGCCGTCTTCAACCCCAGCAGCTTCGTGACCATCGCCGTGACCTGCGCCTTGTCCGCGCGCCCCGACCCCGTGACCGCGGCCTTCACCTCGGACGGCGTGTGGAACTCGACCGGCAGACTCCGTTGCGCCGCCGCCAGAGCCACCACGCCGGACGCCTGCGCGACCCCCATCGCGGTGCGGACGTTGTGCTGCGCGAAGACCCGTTCGATGGCGACGACCTGAGGTTCGTAGCGGTCCAGCCACTCGCACACGCCGACGTACAGCTCGTGCAGACGCACGGACAGAGGAGCGTCCACGGGCGTGCGCAGGACGTCGACGGCGACCGCGCGCACGGTCCGGCCAGGCCCGCCGTCGACGACGCCGAAGCCGCACCTGGTCAGACCGGGGTCGACCCCGAACACCCGCACAACAGCTCCCCGGATCGCCGAACGAACAACCGTTCGAACCATATCCGGTGCACCGAAGGGGGACTCGCACCGACACGGTTCGACAAGTCCACACCGCCGTCACTACGGTGGTCGGGTTTCGATCACGGGAGACGCGGTGAAGAGGTTCTGGCTCGTTGTGGGGTGCGTCGGCACCTTCATGGCGATCACCATCCTCACCGCGCTGGCCGCACCGCGGGAGATCGGCCTCGCGATCGACAAGGTCGTGCAGCTGGTGTTCGCCGTCGCGGCGCTCGTCGTCTACGCCCGGCAGCGCAACGGCTGGATGACGGCGGCCATGACGAGCCTGACCGTCGCGCTCTCGGCGTGGATCTGGGGTCAGCAGATCCTGGGTGTGCAACTGCCGACGACGACGATCGCGCCGCTCGGGTTCACCCTGGTGCCGGTGCTGTGCCTGGCCGCGGTGGTCGTCAAGGCCCAGCAGCGGCGCGCGGACGACCTGCTGCCGAACTACCGCAGCCGCACGGTCGTGGTGCTCGACGGGCTGATCGTGATCGGGTCGCTGTTCGTGCTGACGTGGGTGTCGGCGCTGGAGTCGCTGACCCGCGCGTGGGCGACCGAAGGGCCCGGTTTCGCCACGGTGGTCGCACATCCCGCCGCGTACCTCGTGCTGCTCGTGGCCATCGTGGTGATGTCGTGGACGCATCAGTCCGTGCGTCAGTGGCCGATGGTGTTCATAGCGCTGGCCGGGGTCGCGCAGTCGTCGTCGGGCTGGGTGTTCGCGTTCTACATCTCCAAGGGGATCACGGCGATCCCGGCGACCGCGGACGTCGGTTTCATGCTGTGCCCGGCGTTCTTCTTCCTCAGCGCGCTCGCACCGGCGCGGAACCTGCAGCCGTCGTCCGGCCGGATGCGCATGGCCGACCTGCTGCACCTGTTCGTGCCGTACCTGCCGCTCGCGATCACCGGCCTCTTCGTCGGCTGGAACACCGCGACCGGCGGCCGCCTCAACCCGGTCGAGATCTACGTCGGGCTTTCCGTGGTGTGCCTGGTGATCGTGCGACAGCTGCGGACGATGGTGGACAACGTCCGGCTGATGGACCAGCTCCGCGTCTCCCGTGAACAACTGCGGCACGAGGCGACGCACGACCCGTTGACCGGTGTCGCGAACCGTTCGCTGTTCCGGGAACGGCTGGAGCGCGCGCTGGCGGTGAGGGATCGCTCGCGGCCGTTGATCCTGCTGTTCATCGACGTGGACGGGTTCAAGGCCGTCAACGACAACTACGGCCACGCCGAGGGCGACGTCCTGCTGCGCAACGTCGCGGCACGGCTGGAGAACAGCGTGCGCCCGGAGGACACCGTGGCGCGGCTGGGCGGCGACGAGTTCGGCGTGCTGGTCGACGGCGGCGACGCGGACGACATCGGCGCACGGCTGCTGGATGCGCTGGCGCACCCGCACGAGGTGCACGGCCGGGTGCACCACGTGCACGCCAGCATCGGTGTGGCACAACGGTTTTCGTACGACCCGACAGTGACAGCCGACGAGGTGCTCGGTGCCGCGGACGCCGCGATGTACACGGCGAAACGGCTCGGCAAGGGCATGGTCGTCGTGCACGGTTCCCCGCTTCCGGAGATGACGTGACCCCAGAGCAGCTGATCGCCTCGCTGGGCATGCAGGAGCTTCCCGTCGAGGGCGGCTACTTCGCGCAGACGCACCGCTCCGAGGAGGCGTCCGCGATCGCGTACCTGTTGCGCGCGCCGGACTTCTCCGGGATGCACGTGCTGAAGCACCTGGAGATCTACCACTTCCACGCCGGGTCGCCGTTGCGGATGCTGTTGCTGCACCCGGACGGTTCGGTCACGCAGCCGGTGTTGTCGGCGGCCAACCCGCAGGTCGTGGTGCCCGCGGGGGTGTGGCAGGGCAGCTCGCCGGCCGGTGACTGGTCGTTGGTCGGCACGGTGGTGGTGCCGCCGTACACCGACGACATCGTCTCGTTCGGGCACGCGGACGAGCTGTGCGCGCGTTATCCGTCTCACGCGGCGGAGATCAGGCCGCTGTGCCGCTTCTAGGATCTTCGGAATGGCGATCGTCCCGCTCAACGGCATCGAGCTGAACGTCCAGACCGAGGGCTCCGGTGATCTCGTCGTGCTGGTCATGGGCACCGGCAGCCCCGGCCGCGTCTGGCGCACGTACCAGGTGCCCGCGCTGGTCAAGGCCGGTTACCGGGTCGCCTTCTTCGACAACCGGGGCATCCGACCGTCGTCGGAGTGCGCGGACGGCTTCACGATCGACGACATGGTCGCCGACACCGCGGCGCTGATCGAGCACCTGGGCGGCCGGCGCACGTGATCGGCACGTCGCTGGGTGCGCGGGTCACGCAGGAGCTGGCGCTGGCCAGGCCGGACCTGCTGCGCAGCGCGGTGATGATGGCGACCGCCGCGCGTCCCCACCCGGTGCAGCAGGCGTGGTCGCGCAGCCTGATGGACCTGTACGACAAGGGCGTCGAGGTGCCGCCGTCCTTCTACGCGGCGGCCGCGGTGGTCCGCAACCTCTCCCCCGCGACGCTGGCGGATCCGATCATCGCCCGCGACTGGGTGCAGATGTACGAGTTCGCCGGTTCGTCGCTGAGCCCCGGTGAACGTGCGCAGCTCGCGTTGAGCGACTACGAGCCCCGCGTCGAGGCGTACCGGCGGATTTCCGTGCGGTCGCTGGTGATCGGGTTCGCCGACGACCTCGTCCTGCCACCCCGCCTGTCGCGCGAGGTGGCGGACGCGATCCCCGGTGCCCGCTACGCCGAGGTCGCCGACTGCGGGCACATCGGCTACCTGGAGCGGCCGGACGAGGTCAACCGGCTGCTCGTCGAGTTCATCGGTCGAGGCTGAACTCGTCGGTGGTCGACCCGGCGATCAGCACGTCGAGGTACCCGCTCAGCACGTAGGTTCCGTGCGGCGTGCGGGCCGCCGTGGTCGGCGCGGTCCTCCACTCGCGCTGGGACCTGATCTGCCACGTGCGGGTGTCGAGCACGGTGACGGCGTTCTTGCCGGGCGCGCTCAGCCTGTTCGTGACGACCGTCAGGCCCTGCGGGGTGAGCGTGAGGCCGTCCGCGCCGGGGAGCTTCGGCGCGGGCAGTTCCTCGACGTGGTCCTGCGTGACCTTGAACAGCGTGCCGGTCGTGTAGTGGCCGGTGATGAGGAATCCCCTGGGGTCCCAGGCGATTCCGTTGTTGCCGAACGACTCCCCGCCCAGCCGCGGGTCCTTCGCGAACGCCGTGACGGTGCCAGCGCGGTCGACCTTGAAGATCGTGTCGCCCTTCGTGCCGGTGACGTAGGCGTTGCCGGCCGGGTCGACGGCCACGTCGTTGGCGCCGTTGGGGATGTCGATCAGGCTGATCGTGCGGCCGGTGCGCAGGTCGAAGATCCCGAGGCCGGACTGGCCGAGTTCCTGCCGGTCGCCGAGGCCGATGTCGCCGAACGCGACGAGCAGCCGGCCGCGGTCGACCTGGATGCCGAACGTGGACACCATCTTCGTGCCGCTGACCAGCGTGCGGACCCTGCCGGTCTGGCTGACCAGCGACACCGTGCCGTGGCGCAGTGAGCTGACCAGGAACTGGCCGCGGGTCGGATCCCACTGCACGCCCTCGGGGTGCAGCGACTCCGCGACCCCTCCGATGTGCCTCGGCGTTGCTTCCGCTGTGCCCGTGACCAGCAACAACGCCGCCATGACGGCAAGCGCGACGCGCATTGCTTCCCTCCAGTAAGAGCACTGATGGCTATCAGAGTTCTGATAACTATCAATACTCTTATCACACTTCTACGATGGACGGATGCGCAGCGGTGATCGGATCGGCGGTGACATCAAGCGCGCCGAGCTCGAGCTGATGACCGCGAAGGCGGCGGCGGTGAAGCCGGCGGGCCTGACCGTGCCGCAGTACTCGGCCCTGCTCGCGTTGAGCGACCACCCCGGCGCGCCCGCGGCGGAACTCGCGCGGTTGTGCCTGGTCACGCCGCAGACGATGACGACGATCCTGCAGAACCTGGTCGCCATGGGGCTCGTGGAGCGCACACCGCACCAGTGGCAGCGCAACGTGCTGGAGAACCGGCTGACCGAGGCCGGATACGCGAAGTTCCGCGAGGCGGACAAGGGTGCCGTGGCGGTGGAGCAGAAGCTCGCGGACGCGTTCACCGACGAGGAGCGCGCCCAGCTGCGAGCACTCCTGCAGCGGTGTTCCGAGGTCTTAGGGAGTTCTTACCGGACGCGCGACTAGCGCCCGAGTGGCGCAACCTGTGTGACACCAGTCACACAGGGAGGTTCGGTCATGACAAACCTGGAGAGCCTGCGCGCTGCCTTCTCCGGAACGCTGCTCACCGCGCACGACCAGGCGTACGAGGACGCGCGAGCCGTGTTCAACAGCGCGATCGAGACGAGACCCGCGGTGATCGCCCAGTGCGAGAACCCGGCGGACGTGCGGGAGGCGCTCGCCTTCGCCCAGCGGTCCGGGATGCCGGTGGCCGTGCGCAGCGGTGGCCACAGCGTGGCGGGGGCGAGCCTCGTGCAGGACGGGCTCGTGCTCGACATGCGCCGGATGAACGCCGTCTCGATCTCGCCCGACGCGCGCAGCGCCGTGGTGGGCGGCGGGGCCACGTGGGGCGCGTTCGACCGGGCCGCGCAGCCCTTCGGCGCCGCCACGACCGGGGGCAGGGTCTCCACCACGGGCGTTGCCGGGCTGACGCTGGGCGGCGGGTCCGGCTGGATGGAACGCAAGTGCGGGCTGGCGTGCGACAACCTGCTGGCCGTCGACCTGGTGCTCGCCGACGGCAGGACCGTGACCGCGAGCGAGACCGAACACCCCGACCTGTTCTGGGCGTTGCACGGCGGTGGCGGGAACTTCGGGGTGGCCATGTCGTTCACGTTCCGGCTGCACCCGCTGCCGGAGTTCTCGTTCGCGCTGCTGATGTGGCCCGCCGAGGAGGGAGAGGCGGCGACGCTCGCCTACCGCGACTTCATGGAGACCGCGCCGGAGGAGGTCGGCGGTGGCGCGATCTACCTGACCGGGCCGCCGGAGGACTTCGTGCCCGCCGAACTCGTCGGCAAGCTCTGCTGCGCGGTCCTCGTGACGTACCTGGGCAACTCCGCGGACCTGCCCGGCCTCGTCGCCCCGCTCGCCGCGCTGGAGCCGCGGGCGCTGGTGATCACCGACATCCCCTACGCCGATTTCCAGTCCATGCTGGACGATCCGCCCGGCTTCCGGAACTACTGGTCCGCCGAGTACCTGCGGTCGCTGCCCGACGAGGCGGTGCACGCGTTCTGCGCCGCCGCCGGCCTGATGATCACCCCGTCGCCGTCCCAGCACGGCATGATCCCGTGGGGAGGCGCGGTCGCCCGCAACGCGGACGACTGGCCGATGGCCAACCGCGACACGCCCTGGGTCGCACACCCGCTGGGGCTGTGGGAGGACCCGGCGGACGACCAGCGGGCGCGGGACTGGGCGCACCACCTGCGTGACGTGCTCGCGCCGTGGACGACGGGCGCGGTCTACCTGAACTTCATCGGTGACGAGGGCGCCGACCGGGTCGTCGCGGGCTACGGCAGGCATAACTACGACCGGCTCGCCGCGATCAAGGCCGAGTACGATCCCGGCAACCTCTTCAACCTCTGGCACAACATCGTGCCCAGGAAGCCCGCTGTCAGCACCTGAGGCTCAGCGGTGCGCCGCCTGCCCGGTGGGCCGGATCAGGATCTCGTTCACGTCCACCGTGGACGGTTGCGAGACGGCGTAGAGCACCGCCCTGCCCACGTCCTCCGGCGCCAGCTTGGGATCGTCCGCCCGAGACGCCGGGATCGCGTCGGTGTCGACGAGTCCGGGCTGAACCACGGTGACCCGCACCCCGGTCCCCACCGCTTCCGCCCGGATCGCCTGCGCCAGGCCGGTGACCGCCCACTTCGTCGCCGAGTAGAGGTTTCCCGGCCGCACGCCGCGACCGGCGGCGGAGCCGGTGAGCACCAGGTGCCCGCCGGACCGGATCAGCGCGGGCATCGCCGCACGTGCCGTGAACGCCGGACCGCAGACGTTCGTGACGACCATGCCGGTCCATTCCTCCGGTTCGGCGCCCGCGGCGGAAACGAACGACGTGTCGACGGAAACGCCGGCGTTCGCGAACACCACGTCGATCTGGCCCCACCGCGACTCCACTCGGGACATGAGTTCCTGCACGGAATCCCACGAGGAAACGTCACATTTGGCGTCCCACCCGCGGTCCCCGACAGATTCTTCGGCCGTGCGCGAGGCTCTGACCACGCGATAGCCCGCGTCGGCTGCCAGCGCGGCGGTCGCCGCCCCGATGCCGCGGGAAGCGCCGGTCACCACGAAGACGTTCTCCATGATCGAACCCTAGTCAGGGAACTGTCAGTGCCGCCTGTTTTGATGTCGCGCATGACTTTGAACCGCAGGTCCGTGTTCGGGCTGGGATCCGTCGCGGCCGCGACGGCCGTGCTCGGCTCCACCGGTGCAGCGCAGGCTCAGGAAGACGCGGAGGTCGAGATCGAACGCTTCCCGACCACCGCGGACCGGTCACGCAAGCGCGTGGCGCAGATCTACCGGCGGCAGACCCGCAGGGCGCGGGGCGACTGGTCGTCGCTGATCACGATCGCCGACCTCGACGGCACCACGAAGTCCGCGGTGGACGAGAACGCGGACAGGGTCGTCGAGGCCTACAGCGTCAACAAGGTGGCGGTCGCCGTCGCCGTCCTGGACAAGGTGGACCGCGGGCTGATCAAGCTCGACCAGACCGTCACGGTGTCGGCCGGCATCGTCATCCAGGACACCGACGGCATCTTCGCGCTCGACGGCGCGTACCCGAGCGAGGTCACCGTGGGCCACGCGCTCGCGAACCTGCTCACCGTCTCGGACAACACCGCGGTCCGCCTGTGCGGCCTGGTCGTGCCGGCGCTCGAGCTGAACCAGATCCTGCGGGACAAGGGCTTCGTGCACACGCAGGTCGTGCCGGTCGCGAACCCGAACCGGTTCTTCCTCGGCACCACGACGGCGCGCGAGACGCACACGCTGCTGCAGAAGCTGGTCGACGGCCAGCTGCTGTCCGCTGCCTCGACGGCCTACCTGCTCAACATCCTGCGGGCGACGGCGAGCTTCACCGACGGCGTGCGGCTGAACCTGACGACGAACGAGCGCCTGCGCGTGGCCACGAAGGCGGGCTGGTTCGAGGACGGCCGAAACGAGGCCGGGATCATGTTCAGCGAGGACAATCGGGCGATCCTCATCTACTCGATGTTCGCGTCCGGCACGTTCGCCGGTGACAAGGCGCAGAACGACCAGGACTTCAGCACCACGCACCCCGCTGTCGCAGCGCGTGCCGAGCTCGGCCGGTCGATGTTCGACGCGGTCATCAAGATCACGACCACGAAGCCGAAACACCGTGCAAAGGTTTACAGGTTCTTCAACGGCGGTTGATTCCTGAGATTCATCCTCGAAACCGCACCAAAGACGTCTGGTTTTCAGATATATACATAACCAACGCCGGGGTCGGTCGTCGCCGCCGTCGACGACCGGCTTCCCCGCCGTCGGTGTTACAGCGCCGGTTCCACAATGGAGTGGTACCGCCGCGAAACCTCCGCGATCACCTCGTCGAAGTCCGCCGCCCAGATGTCGGCGTTGAAGATCTCCACCTCGACGTCCCCCGCATATCCCGTCGCGGCGACCTGTCTGGTCAGCCGGTCGAGGTCGATGTCGCCGTCACCCGGATAACCGCGGCCCAGCAGCACGTCCGCCGGCACCGGTGTGAGCCAGTCGCACACCTGGTACGACGCGATGCGCTCCCCCGCGCGCACGATCTGCGCGTCGAGGTCCGGGTCCCACCACACGTGCAGCGCGTCCACGACGACGCCGACCGAATCGTGCTTCTCCGCGATGTCCAGCGCCTGCGACAACGTCGACAGCACACCGCGGTCCGCGCAGAACACCGGGTGCATCGGCTCCAGCGCGAGCGTCACGCCCGCGGACTTCGCCTCGACGGACAGTTCGGCGATGGCGTCCGCGACCCGTTGACGTGCGCCGACGAGGTCCTTGTCGCCCGCGACACCGCCGACGACCATCACCAGCGTGTCGGTGCGCAGCGCCGCCGCCTCCTCGATCGCGCGCCGGTTGTCGTCCATCGCGGCACGGTTGTCGACCGCCGTCAGGAACCCGCCGCGACAGAGCGACGACACCCGCAGGCCCGCGTCCGCGACGAGCTTCGCGGTGCGCTCCAGGCCGTGGTCCGCGACCGGTTCGCGCCACAGCCCGATGGAGGAGATGCCGTGCCGGACGCAGCCCTCGACGGCCTCCACGACCGTCGCGCGTTTGATCGTCGCCTGGTTCAGCGAGAGGCGAGCCACTGCTGCCACCGCCGTTCCGCGAAATCGGGGTCGATCACGCCGGCGATCTCGGCGAGCCGTTTCGCCTCGGCGAGGTGCTCGACGCCGCGGGCGGATTCCAGGCCGCCCAGCAACAGGAATCGTTCCTGGTGCCCGGCCAGCCACGCCAGGAACACCACGCCGGTTTTGTAGTAGTAGGTCGGTGTGCTGAACAGGTGGCGCGACAACGGAACCGTCGGCGCCATGATCCGGTGGAACTCGTCGGTGTCGCCCTCGGCGAGTTTCGCGAGCGCTTTGGCCGCCACGGGCGCGATCGGGTCGAAGATGCCGAGCAACGCGTCGCTGTGGCCGTGCTCGTCGCCCGCGATCAGCTCCGGGTAGTTGAAGTCGTCGCCGGTGTAGCAGCGGACGCCTGGCGGAAGCCTGCGGCGCAGGCCGATCTCGTGGTTCGCGTCGAGCAGCGACACCTTCACGCCGTCGACCTTGTCCGGGCGGGCCGCGATGATCTCCAGGAAGGCGTCGGTGGCGCGGTCGACCTCTTTCGCGCCCCAATACCCTGCCAGCTTCGGGTCGAACGCCGTGCCGAGCCAGTGCAGGATCACCGGTTCGCTGACGTTGTCGAGCAGCGTGCCGTAGACCTTCTCGTAGTCCTCCGGGCCCTTCGCGCACGCGGCGAGCTGCCGGGAGCACATCAGCACGGGCTGTGCGCCCGCCTCCTGCACGACGTCGAGCTGGTCCAGGTAGGCCTTCAGCACGTCGTCCAGGCTCGGCTCGCCGGTGAGGTGGTCGGTGGCGACGCCCGCGCAGATCCGTCCGGCCTTCTCGGCGGCGCTGCGGCGGATCAGCTCGGCCGCGGTGGGCCAGTCGAGGCCCATGCCGCGTTGCGCGGTGTCCATCGCCTCCGCGACGCCGAGGCCGTGCGACCACAGGTGGTGCCGGAACTTCAGCGTGGCATCCCAGTCCACCGTGCGTTCGTCTGTGGCGACAACATGTGCTGCCGCGAACACGGTCCTGTTAAACATTGGGGATCTCCACGCGACGACCCTCCGAAGAGGACTGCAGACCGGCGGCGGCGAGTGCGACACCCCGTGCGCCGGCGCGGAAGTCGTGCGGGAACGGCGTGCCCTGGTAGACGTGCCGCAGGAACTCGGCCCACTGCACCTTGAAGCCGTTGTCGAAGTCCTCGTTGTCCGGCACCTGCTGCCACTGGTCGCGGAACGGGTGCGTGACCGGGAGATCCGGGTTCCAGACCGGCTTCGGCGTGACGGCGCGGGGCTGCACGAAGCACTCGCGCAGTCCCGCGACCGCGCTCCCCTCGGTGCCGTCCACTTGGAACTCGACGAGCTCGTCGCGGCGCACCCGGACGCACCACGACGAGTTGATCTGGGCGATGACGCCGTTCTCGATCTCGAAGATGCCGTAGGCGGCGTCGTCGGCGGTCGCCGCGTACTCGGCTCCCTGCTCGTCCCAGCGCGTCGGGATGTGCGTGACGGCCTTCGCCGTGACCGCCTCGACCCGGCCGAAGAGGTCGTGGAGCAGGTAGCTCCAGTGGCAGAACATGTCCGAGACGATGCCGCCGCCGTCCTGCGCCCGGTAGTTCCAGCTCGGGCGCTGCGCGGGCTGCCAGTCGCCCTCGAAGACCCAGTAGCCGAACTCCCCGCGCACGCTGAGGACGCGGCCGAAGAAGCCGCCGTCGAGCAGCCGCTTGAGCTTGCGGATGCCGGGCAGGTAGAGCTTGTCGGCGACGACTCCGTGCTTGAGGCCCTTGTCGTCGGCGAGCTGCGCGAGCCGCAGCGCCTCGTCGACGGTCTCGCTGACCGGCTTCTCGGTGTAGACGTGCTTGCCGGCCTCGAGCGCCTTGGTGATCGACTCGACGTGCTTCGACGTGACCTGCGAGTCGAAGTAGATCTCCACCGACGGGTCCGCGAGCGCCGCGTCGAGGTCGGTGGTCCAGCGCGCGAGGTCGTGCCGTTCCGCGATCTCCTTGAGCTTGTCGGCGTTGCGCCCGACGAGCACGGGTTCGACCTTGATCACGGTCCCGTCCGGCAACCGCACGCCTTCTTCGCGCAGCGGGAGGAGGGACCGGACCAGGTGCTGGCGATACCCCATCCGCCCGGTGACGCCGTTGACCGCCACTCCGATGGTCCGAACCGCCATCACACCTCCCTGGTAGGAGCGCTGGAAAGCGCTTTCCCGCCACGCTAGTTGCGGCACTTGACGGCCGTCAACCTCCGCGCGAGTTAGTCTCAGCGCTCACATGCACGTTGACGGAGGTGGTCGTGTCCGCCCGACAGGTGACACTTGCCGAGGTGGCCAAGCAGGCAGGTGTGTCGCTGGCGACCGCCTCGCGCGTGCTGAACGGCAGCACGCGGCAGGTGAGCGAGGAGCTGAGCGACCGCGTCCTGCGCACAGCGGAGCAGCTCGGTTACGTGCCGAACGCGTCCGCGCAGGCGCTGGCCCGCAACTCGAGCTCGCTCGTCGGCCTGGTCGTCCACGACATCACCGACCCGTACTTCTCGTGCATCGCGGCGGGCGTGACCAGGGTGGCAGAGGAGGCCGGGCTCGTGGTCGTGCTGGGCACGACCGGGCGGCGGCCGGAGCGCGAGGTGGAGCTGCTGTCCACGCTGCGCGCGCATCGGGCGCGCGCGGTGGTGCTGGCCGGTTCGCGGACCACCGATCGTTCGGCGCAGTCGCGGCTGGCAGCGGAGATCGACGCGTTCACCGAGCAGGGCGGGCGGGTCGCGTGCGTGTCGCAGGCGAAGCTCGGCACCGACACTGTCGTGCCGGGCAACCGGGCGGGAGGGCGAGCGCTGGCGCGTGCCCTGACCGAGCTCGGGCACAAGAAGTTCGCCGTTCTGGGTGGACCTTCCGACCTCTTCGTGGCGAGGGACCGGCTCGCCGGGTTCAAGGCGGGGCTCGCGGACGCCGGGATCGCGCCGCCCGTGGTGATCAACGGCGCGTTCACCCGTGACGGCGGGTACGAGGCCGCGTTGGAACTGTTGGCGTCGAAGACGCGTGCCACCTGCGTGTTCGCCGTGACCGACGTGATGGCGATGGGCGCGATGGCGGCGCTGCGGGAACGTGGCGTGCGGGTGCCGGAGGACATGTCGATCGCCGGGTTCGACGACATCCCGACGCTGCGGGACACCGTCCCCGCGCTGTCGACCGTGCGGCTGCCGTTGGAGGAGATGGGCGAGATCGCCGCAGGTCTCGTGCTGGATGCCGGTGGTGACGAGCCCCGCACCGTCCGCGTGGCGGGCGAGGTGGTGCTGAGGGCGTCGACTGCCCACAATTAGACTCGTCCGTCCCCGTACCGAGTCATGAGGAGTTGAGCCGTCCCCATGGGGTCTGGCCCAGGCTGGCATACCAATCCGGTCCC
Organism: Lentzea flava; assembly: GCF_014648475.1. Classification (GTDB taxonomy): domain Bacteria; phylum Actinomycetota; class Actinomycetes; order Mycobacteriales; family Pseudonocardiaceae; genus Lentzea; species Lentzea flava. Next base: position 33,667 of record NZ_BMRE01000033.1, read on the forward strand.
TAGCTGCTGCGGAGCGCGGAGGTGACCGGAATCCTTCTGAGCGTGCTCGGCCTGCTCGCCGTCGTGGCGCTGACCGCGGGCACGTTCATCGCGGTGGCGGCGGAGTTCTCGCTGACCGCGCTGGAGCGCAGCACCGTCGAACGACACGTCGCGGAGGTGGGGGACGCGAAGGCGCGGACCATCGACCGCGCGCACCGGACGTTGTCCTTCCAGCTCTCCGGCGCACAGCTCGCCATCACGCTGACCACGCTGATCACCGGCTACATCGCGGAGCCCGCGATCGCGGCGCTGATCGAGCCTGGCCTCGCCGGGCTGGGCGTGCCGCACGCGGTGGCCGGCGGCTTGTCGCTGGCACTGGCGCTGGCGATCGCCACGGCGTTGTCGATGGTGTTCGGCGAGCTGGTCCCGAAGAACCTCGCCATCGCCAAGCCGCTCGAGACCGCGCGGCTGGTCGTGGGGTTCCAGGCGGCGTTCTCCACCGTCTTCCGGTGGCTGATCAACGGGATGAACAACTCGGCGAACTGGCTGGTCCGCCGCTTCGGCGTCGAGCCGGTCGAGGAGCTCGCGTCCGCCCGTTCGCCGGAGGAGCTGGGCGCGCTGGTCCGCACGTCGGCCGAGCACGGAACGCTCGACCAGGGCACTGCGGTTTTGCTCGATCGGTCACTGCGGTTCGGCGACCGGACCGCCGGCGAGCTCATGACGCCGCGCGTGCGCGTCGAGGCGCTGCGGGCCGACGCGACGGTGGCGGACCTGGTGCTGAAAGCGCGCGAGACCGGGTTCTCCCGGTTCCCCGTGCACGACGGCTCGTTGGACGAGGTGCGCGGCATGGTGCACGTGAAGCAGGCCTTCGCCGTGCCTGCCGCTCTGCGTGGGACGACTCCTCTGTCCGCGCTGACGCGTCCGGTCACCTCGGTGCCGGAGACGCTGGAGGGCGACGCGCTGCTGGACCGCTTGCGCGCTTCGGGCCTGCAGACGGCGCTGGTCGTCGACGAGTACGGCGGCACGGCGGGCATGGTGACGTTGGAGGACGTCTTCGAGGAGATCGTCGGCGACGTGCGCGACGAGCACGACCGCGGCGAGACGCCGCCGGTGCGCTCGCTGGGCAAGGACAGCTGGCTCGTGTCCGGCCTGCTGCGCGACGACGAGGTGGCCGAGGCGACCGGGTTCCACATGCCGCCGGGCGACTACGAGACGCTGGCGGGGCTCGTGCTGGCCAGGCTCGGGCGAATCCCCGACGTCGGCGACGAGATCCGCGTCGAGGGGTGGCGGGTGACCGTGATGCGGATGGACCGGCACCGCGTGGCCGAGCTGCGGGTGGTGTCGTCGTGAACTTCCTCGTCGTCGTGTTGTTGCTGGCGGGCAACGCCTTCTTCGTCGGTGCCGAGTTCGCGGTGATCACCGCGCGGCGCGACCGACTGGAAGCGTTGGCGGACAAGGGTTCCTCGCGCGCCCGCACCGCGATCAAGGCGTCGCAGCAGTTGCCGTTGCTGATCGCCGGCGCGCAGCTGGGCATCACGCTGTGCTCGCTGGGCCTGGGTGCGATCGCCGAGCCCGCCCTGGCTTCGGTTCTGGAGGGCCCGCTCGGCGCCGTCGGGCTGCCACTGGCCGTGGTGCACGGTGTGGCGTTCGCGGTGGCGCTGGTCATCGTCGTCGCGTTGCACACGATCCTCGGCGAGATGGTGCCGAAGAACCTGGCGATCGCCGGTCCGGAGCGGGCTGCGGTGTGGCTGGTTCCCGTGCACTACGGGTTCTCGCGGATGATCGCGCCGGTGCTGGCGTTGTTCACGGCGGTCGGCCGGTGGGTGCTGCGGCGGATCGGCGTGGAGCCGGTGGACGAGCTGGAGTCGGCCTACACGCCCGACGAGCTGGCGTTGCTGATCGGGCAGTCGCGGTCAGAGGGGTTGCTGGAGGACTCCGAGCACCGGCGGCTGGCGCAGACGTTGTCTTCCGCCGCGCGCACCGTGGCCGACGTCCTGGTGCCGTTGGACCGGCTGACGACGGTGTCCGCCTCGCCGACGGTGGGCGAGATCGAGGCCGCGGTCGCCGCGACCGGGTTCTCGCGGTTCCCGGTGCTGTCGGATGCAGGGCTGATCGGGTATCTGCACGTCAAGGACGTGCTGGACCTGGAGGGCGCGTCCACCCTGGTGCCGCGGGCTCGGGTGCGCGGGCTGCCGGAGGTGCCGGCGGACGCTCGCCTGGACGAGGCGCTGGCGGCGTTGCGCCGGGCCCAGTCGCACCTCGCGCGTGCGGTAGGTGCCGACGGCGCGGTGCTGGGTGTCGTGGCGTTGGAGGACCTGCTGGAGGAGTACGTCGGCACCGTGCGGGACGGCACGCACGTCCGCTGGGTCTGAGCCGTGGCGGTGGTGATCGGAGCCGGGGACGTCGAGATCGACCTGCCCCGGCTGGCCGCGGAACTGACGGAGGCGCTGCGGGCAGGCCCGGCGGGTCCTGGCCAGCGGGTGCGGGTGCCGGTGACCGAGGACGTCACGGCCATGGTGCTGGTGCCGGGCCTGGCGCCCGGCATCCCCGCCTACACGGTGAAGGTGCACGCCAAGAACCCGAACCGCTCCCCCGCCATCACCGGCGTGATCTGCCTGCACGACCTGGCCACCGGTGACCTGCTGGCCCTGATCGACAGCGCCGGCCTGACCGCGGTGCGCACCGGACTGGGCGGCGCGCTGGGAGCGCACGTGCTGGCACGTGCCGACGCCCGGCACGTGACGGTGATCGGGGCGGGCGTGCAGGGACGGGCGCAGCTGGAGGCCCTGGCGGCGCTCCGGCCGATCGGGTCGGTGTCGGTGCGCGACACGAACCCGGCGGCGGAGGCGGAGTTCGTGGCGTGGGCGGAGCGGCTCGGCCTCACGACCTCGGGCGACGCCGGGGAGATCGTGCTGACGGCCACGTGGTCGCGGGAGCCCGTGCTGCACCGGGTTGCGCCCGGCACCCACGTCACCAGCCTCGGTGCCGACGAGCCGGGCAAGGCCGAGCTCGCGCCGGAGCTGCTGGCGGGCGCGCTGGTCGTGGTGGACGATCCCGCGCTGGCGCACGTCACCGCGGACACGACGATAGGCGCGGTGCTGCGCGGCGAGCATCCCGGCCGGACCAGCGAGGATCAGGTCACCGTGTACAGCCCGGCCGGGTTGCCGATGCAGGATCTTGTGATCGCGTGGCACGTGTACCGCAACGCGATCCGGAAGTCGCCTGCCGTGTTCGACCTCGGGTCCGGTATGTGACGCCCGAACCCTGTCGAAATCCGTGTCGCCCTGTTCGACCTACGGGTGACGGACACACACAGGGAGGCACACGAAATGGGCAAGGTCTACACGGGCGCCAGCACCTCGATCGACGGCTACGTCTCCGGCCCGGACTTCTCCGGCTTCGACAAGCTGTTCCGCTGGTTGCAGGTGGGCGACGTGGCGTTGACGGTGCCGACGGGTGCGATGACCGTCCACCTGACGCCGCCGAGCGCCGCCTACTTCAGCGGGCTGATCCAGGCAACCGGCGCGCTGGTGGTGGGGCGCAAGCTCTACGACTTCACCAACGGCTGGGGCGGCCAGCACCCGATGGGCGTGCACACCGTCGTGCTCACCCATCGGCCGTTGGAGGACACCGAGCACTTCACGTTCTGCAGCGACGGCATCGAGAAGGCGATCGAGATCGCTCAGGCGAAGGCCGGCGACAAGGGTGTGGGGCTGAACTCGGGCGAGGTGGCCCGGCAGGCCATCGACGCCGGGCTGGTGGACGAGATCTTCCTCGACCTGGTGCCGGTGATCCTCGGCGGGGGCACGCCGTTCTTCGCGCCGGGCAAGGGGTACGAGCTGGAGGGGCCGGTGTCGGTGATCGAGGGCACGTCGGTGACGCACCTGCGCTACAAAGTCAAGTATGGGGATGCGGCTGCGCAGGGTGAGTGACGCCGACGCGGCGGAGTTGTTGCGGGTCGTGACGGAATCGCTCGCGCACCTGCGGCCTTGGATGTCCTGGGCGACCGACGACTACGACGAGTCGTCGGTCGCCGGGTTCCTCGCCAACTCGAAGGAAGGCTGGGCGGCCGGGAGGCTGTTCAACCACGCCATCACGGTCGACGGCGCCATCGTGGGCGTGGCCGGCGCGGACCGCACGGGCGATTCGGTGGAGATCGGCTACTGGCTGCACCCGGCCCACGTCGGGCGCGGCCACGCCACCGCCGCGGCCGCCGAGCTCGTCGAGTTCGCGTTCGCGCTCGACGGCGTGCGCAGAGTGCAGATCTGGCACGACGAAGCCAATGTCGCGAGCAGCGGAGTGCCACGGCGCCTCGGGTTCACCGAGGTCGACCGCCGCACGCCGCCGCGCGAACCGGCGTTCGGCAACGAGTCCGGAGTGGACGTCGTGTGGGAGCTGACGCGCTGAGGCCGCGCAGTCAGACGGCCGCATCGTGGCCCGAGCAACCGATGAACGGCGCATTCGTCCACCTGGGGTGAACGAATGCGCTGTTCATCGCGAGCCGGTGCCGCGCGAAACGGGCGCTAAGGGACGATCTCCAGCTGCGCCATCATGCCGATCCACGAGTGTTCGAGGAAGTGGCAGTGGTAGACGTAGCGGCCGGTGTAGCCGGTGAACGTCGCCTGCACCTTCACGGTCTCGCCCGCGGTGATGGGGATGGTGTCCTTCAGGCCCGCGTCGCTGGGCAGGGGCGGGCCGCCGTTGCGCTCCAGGACGCGGAACTGGACCAGGTGCAGGTGGAAGTTGTGCTTGACGCCGGTCGGGTCGGAGCTCTTGATGAGCCAGGTCTCGGTGGTGCCGCGTTTGATGGTGAAGTCGACGCGGTCCATGTCGAAGACCTTGCCGTTGATCACGCCGTCGGGGCGGTCGTTGGGCTTGAAGACGAACGACAGGTCGACCTCGCGGTCCACTGTGGACAGGGGCATCGCCGGAAGCGGGCGCAGGACCGCGGGAACGCGGCTCTGGTCGGTGGCGCGGCGGACCACGTCGAAGCGGAGGATCTCGCCTGCCACGGCGTCGGTCAGGACGACCTTGGAGCCGATCGGGTACTTCGAGAAGTCGATGACGACGTCGGAGCGTTCGGCCGAGGAGAGGACGAGTTCCTCCGTTTCGACCGCGTTCGCGAGCAGGCCGCCGTCGGAGCCGATGCGGGTGATCTTGTCGCCGGTCAGCCTGAGTTTGAAGACGCGCTGGTTGGCCGAGTTCACGAGGCGGAAGCGGTACTTGCGGGCGGCGACCTCGAAGTAGGGCTGCGGGACGCCGTTGGCGAGCACCACGGTGCGTTTGGACGGGTCGTCGAAGACCACGATGTTACCGCTGTCGTCGAACTGGATGTCGCGCAGCAGGATCGGGATGTCGTAGGCGCCGGACGGCAGGTTGAGCGCGCGTTCGGACTCGTCCTCGATGACGTACGCGCCGTGCAGTCCCAAGTAGACGTGCGCGGCTTCCGTGCCGTGGCTGTGGTCGTGGTACCACAGCGTCGTTCCCTGCTGGGTGTTCGGGTAGAGGTAGAGGCGGGTGCGACCGGGCTCGATCACGTCCTTGGGGTGGCCGTCGTGCTCGGGTGCCACGTGGCCGCCGTGCAGGTGGATGTTCGCGGCCTCGTCCATCTTGTTGTGCACCATGATGAGGGTCTTGCGGCCCGTCTTCGCCCTGATCGTGGGGCCGACGAACTGACCGCCGAAACCCATGACCGGCGACTGCAGGCCGGGCAGGATCTCGGCGGTCGTGCGTTCGATCGAGAGCTGGTAGATCTCCTGTTTCGCCGTGGACACCAGTGGCCTGAGCACGGGCGGCACGGGCATCGGGCGTGTCCACGGCACTATTTCCGGTTTTGTGCCTGTGAAAGTCTTCGACTCCTGGAACGTGTGCTCGCCGTGCGCCGAGTCCTCGTGACCCTGAGCGGGCGCGAGCAGTTGTGGCACACCGAACACGCCTGCCGCGAGACCTCCCGCGGCAAGCACACTTCGTCTGTTGAGCATCGCTGTTCCCCTTGGCCCGACGGCTGAATGCGGCGGAAACCTACGCCGGGCATCCAGGGGGAACACCTAGTCCTAAGAGGCCAGTGCTGCCTTCACCGCGCGCGTGAGCTCGTCGGCGAGCACCTCGTCATCACCGTTCTCAATCGCCTGCAGTACCTGGGAAACGACGTCCTCAGGCGAGATCTTGGGGCCGTCGACGCTCGACGCCATGTCCGTGTCGATGAAACCGGCGTGCACGGCGATCACGTGGGTCCCCTGCTCCCGCAACGCTTCCCGCGTCGACTTCGTCAGCGACCAGCCCGCGGCCTTGGACGCCGCGTAGCCGCGCCAGGCCGGGCGGCCGAGGAACGACAGGATGCTCAGCACGTTGACGAGGGTGCCGCCGCCATTGGCTTTCAGAATGGGTGCGAACGCGTCGGTCGTGCGGACGATCCCGAAGAAGTTGACCTCGAACTCTGTCCGGATGCTGTCAACGTCCTCGCCTCCGACGAGCACGCCCGCGTTGTTGATGACGATCGAGACGTCCTTCAACTCCTTCGCCGCCGCCTCCACGGACGCGTCGTCGGTCACGTCCAGCTGGACCGGGTTGACACCCTCGTCCACCACGGACGCCGGGTTGCGCGCACCGGCGTAGACCTTCGCGCCACGCCTCGCGAACTCCTGGGCGAACGCCCGGCCGAGCCCGCGGTTGGCTCCGGTCACCAGCACCGCCGCACCGTTGAAGTCCATCACTGCCTCCTAGGTTGGATTTCCCAACCGACTTTAGCGACGTGAGTTGGATTTGCCAACTCACTGCTAGGATGGCCACATGGCCCCTCGAACCTGCTCCGTGGCGAACGCGCTGGAGGTCGTCGGCGAACGCTGGTCGCTGCTGGCGTTGCGCGAGGTGTTCTTCGGCAACACCCGCTTCGACCAGATCGCGGCGAACACGGGTGCCTCCCGCGACGTGCTCGCCGCACGCCTGAAGAAGCTGGTCGCCGCCGGGGTGCTGGAGAAGCGGCAGTACTCCGACCACCCGCCGCGGCACGAGTACCACCTGACCGATGCGGGCCGTGCGCTGCACAACGTGCTGTTGATGCTCAAGGAGTGGGGCGACACCCACGTGACCCAAGGCCCGCTCCCGCTCGTCTGGGAGCACTCGTGCGGCCGCACGCTGGAGCCACGCGTCGTGTGCGCGCACTGCGGCGAGGAAGCGACCTCGGAGTCGCTGACCAGCGCTTCGGTGGCGTCGTGACGCCGAAGGAGGACCTGGCCGCCCGGCTGGAGGCGCTGCGGCAGCGGCTCGGCGCGACGTGGATGGTCGGGTTCGAGAACTTCGACGCCGGCCATCCGTTCATCGAGGTGCTGGAAGGGCCGACGTACCGGCTCACGGCCTACGAGCGCGGAAAGCCGGTGTTCGCGAAGGAGACGACGAAGCTCGACGAGATCCTGTACTGGGCGTCGTACGAGGTCACGTGGTCGATGGCGTACTCGTGGGCCGTGCAGCACCCCGTCGAGGGCGAGGAGCAGCGGTTCACCACGTTCCGGCGCCAGGAGGAGCTGCTGAACTCGCTGGACCCGCGGTGGGCGGAGCGCGCACGGGCGGGGCGGCCGACCCACTAGGTTGTCCACCATGAGCGAGGACGACGAGGACGAGTTCGCCGAGGACGACGACTTCGAGGACGAGGAAGACGCCGACGACCTCTTCGCCGTCACGCCCGAACCGCGCACGGTCTGCCACCTGTGCGGCGGGGCGAGCTACATCGCCGCGCCCACGCTGGCGATCATCGGGGGCGCGCCGCGGACCGTGGACAACGGGCGGGAGTGCCCGCACTGCAACGGGGCGCGGACGTTCAACGGGCTGGTGCCGCCGCTCTAGCCGCTCTGGCCGCTGTTGGCGCGGTGCCAGGCGAGGAACTCGCTGACCGGCGTGCCGGCGATCTCCTCGCCGATCACGTCGAGAGCCAGGTCGGAGGAGCGTTTGAAGCGGACGCACGACTTGCCCATGTCGAGCTTCTTGCCCGTGGCCGCGTACCTGGCGCGGAACGACTCCTCGCCGGGACCGTTCACGGTCGTGAGGTAGACGGAGTAGTAGTTCTTCTGGGCGGCCAGGGCGACGTAGCTGAGGGGCTGCTTGTTGTAGGTCGGACCGCTCACCTCCAGCGGCACGTACCAGGTGATCATTCCCCACAGCATGCCCTCGACGTAGCCGTCGGGGAGGTGGGCGAGGATGACGTCGCGCACAGCGGTGACCTCGGCGCGCCGCTCAGCAGGCAGTTCGGCGAGGTAGTCGGCGACCGTCGAGGCTTTGCTCTGCACCATGCGCGTACGGTAATCGCTCGTGGAGGTCCTGACCCGAGCCCAATGGCACGAACTGCGCGACGCACACGTCGCCCGCATGCGCCGGTTCACGGGTCCACATCAGGAACGGAAGCTTCGCAAGGAGAAGCATCCGGTGATGGACTTCCTCTTCACGTACTACAGCCATCGGCCCGTGCGGCTGGAGCGGTGGCATCCTGGGCCCGGTGTCGTCCTGGAGGACGCGGCGGAGTACCTGGAGTTTCCGCACTACAAGGCCACGCCGGACGGCGTCGCGCTGGACGTGGACAGCTTCCTGAAGCAGCGCGGGAAGACGCTGGAGTTCGTCCAGGCGCTGCTCACGGCGACGCTGAGCAGGCCGGCGCGGCTCGGGTGCTTCGGGCTGCACGAGTGGGCGATGGTCTACCGGCAGGAACCCGAGGAGATCAGGCACAACGCGTGGCCGCTGCGGCTCGGCAGCGACGGCACCGACCGGGTGGTGGAGGCCAGCCGGATCCAGTGCGGGCACTTCGACGCGTTCCGGTTCTTCACGCAGCCCGCGCGGCCTCGCAACACGATCCAGCCGACGCGTGAGGACCAGGTCGCGAACGAGCAGCCGGGGTGCCTGCACGCGAACATGGACCTGTTCAAGTGGGCTTACAAGATGGAGCCCGCCACCCCGTCCGACCTGGTCGCCGACTGCTTCGAACTGGCGGTTGACGTGCGGGAACTCGACATGCAGGCCTCGCCGTACGACCTGGCGCGGCTCGGGTACGAACCGGTGCCGATCGAGACGCCGGACGGCCGCGCGGAGTACGTGCGCAGGCAGGCGGCGTTCGCCGAGCGGGCGCGGCCGTTGCGAGAACGGCTCATCTTCGTTTGCCAGTCGATACTTACAGTGACTTCACTTCGCTGACAGAGTTCACCTGTTAGCGTGATTGGCGGTCGTCGGGGGCCGCTGAGTAGTTGTGAGGGATCGATGTCTCGACACCGCGCGCTGCGGGCGAAGGTGCGGCGCGGGATCGCCAAGTGGCCCGTGCTCATCGTCGTGTTCGTCGTGCTGATCGGCCTCGGCTGGCTCGTCTTCTCGTGGGCCGGTGGAGTGCTCGACAGCCGTGCGAGGGCGCTGGCTCAGAACTGCAGCGAGGGCGACTCGGTGCTGCGCGTCGCCGCCACGCCGAGTGTCGCCGGGGCTGTTGCGGACGTCGCGCGCGCATGGAGCGCCACGCGGCCCGTCGTGTACGACCACTGCATCGCCATCGAGGTGACGTCGGCGGACTCGGCGGCCGTGCTCGACGGCCTGACGACGACGTGGGACTCGAACAAGCTCGGTGGGCGGCCGCACGCGTGGCTGCCCGACTCGACGCTGTGGGCGAACCGGCTGAGCGCGCTCAACGCGAAGCTCGTCGGCGCGGCGCCCAAGTCGGTCGGCACCTCACCGGTGCTGCTCGCGGCCCCGGAGGCGGCGGCACCCGTGCTGAAGGACTTCCGCTGGTCGGACCTGCCCGAGGTGACGGACTGGAGCAAGTTCGGCCAGTCGTGGGGCCGGTTCAGCGTCGCGATGCCCGACCCGTCCGCGAACACGGCCTCCGCGCTGGCGATCCAGTCGGCACTGGCAGGCGGCAAGGGCCCGGTGACGGCGGAGTCGCTGGGCTCCGAGGCGTCGAAGGCCAAGCTGACCAAGCTCGCGGCCACGGTGCCGCCGGAGGTGCCGCCGACCACGCGCGAGGCGTTGCGGCGCCTGGGCGACAGCGCGACGGTGAACGCGGCGGGCTTCAGCGTCACGCCGGTGTCCGAAGTGGACCTCTACAAGCACAACACCGGCAAGGAGGCGCCGTCGAAGCCGCTCGTGGGCGTGCTCCCGGTCGGACCGGCGCCGGTGGCGGACTTCCCGTACATCGCCCTGGGCGGCCCCGAGGTCGGCGAGGCGGAAGTGCGCGCGGCGCAGGCGTTCCGCGAGTTCATGACCCAGCCGGCGCAGCAGAAGATCCTGGCGTCCGGCGGCCTGCGGGTGGAGTCCACTCAGGACCGTCCGTCGCCCTCCCCCGGCATCTCCTGGACCGCCGTGACGGAGAACCTCGTCCCCGCGGATGCGACCACCACGCAGCAGATCTCGTCGGCCTGGGCCTCGGCGGACCGCGGCGGTCAGGTCGTCACGGTGCTGACCGACGTGTCGACGTCGATGAAACCCCGGCTGGACAAGGTGAAGGCCGCGCTGCGGGGCCAGGTCGACAGATCGGTGTCCGGCGCGTTCGGGCTCTGGGAGTTCGCGCGCGACCTGGACGGGTCCAAGCCCTACAAGCAGCTGGTCGCGACCGGGCCGGTGGCGGAGAAGCGCGATGCGCTGCGCCGGTCGATCGACGGGCTCAAGACCGCGGACGGGTCGCAGCTCTACACGTCGCTGGCGGCCTGTTACGAGACGGCGCACGACGGGTTCGTGGCGGGGCGGATCAACCGCGTTGTGGTGATCACCGACGGTGCTTCGGACGGTGGGATCGACCTGGCGGCGTTGAAGAGCCGGCTGCACGGCAAGGATCTGGCGATCAGCTTCATCGCCATCGGTGGTGAGGTGGACAAGGACGCGTTGAACGACATCGCGCAGACGACCGGTGGGTCGGTGTCCGTGGTGGAGAACGCCGACGGGGTTGATGCGGCTCTCGGGCAGGTGCTGTCGACGAAGGCCTGACCGCTGTCAGACCCGCTCCCTAGAATTGAAATTGGGGGAACCCGGCCGCCGTCGTGTGTGTGGTGCGTGGCCATAGGGGAACCGCGCGGCCACGGCGGCCGTTGCTCCCGCATCCGGAACTCAGGTGCCGTGTGTGATGCACAGCCATGGGGGAACCACACCACTGCGACGGTCGTTGCCCCGCGGCATCGCAACCGGCCGCCACCGCGTTTGGCCAATAGGGAAACGTGCTGCCAGCGCGGCCGTTGCTCCCCGCATCTGGGAACCTGACCGCCGCTGTATGTGTGGTGCGCAGCCGCAGGGAACCACGCGGGCCACAGCGGCCGCTGCTCCCGCGCATGTGGGAACCCAGCCGCCGCCGTGCGTGCGGCGCGACCACCGAGAAACCGTGCTGCCACGGATGGCGTTGCTTCCACGCATGTGTGAACCAGCCGCCGCCACACGTGGTGCACGGCCACCGGGGAACCACGCGGCCACGGCGGCCGTTGCTCCCAACATGGGGGATGCACGGATCCTGGTCTCGTCGATGCCGTTCGCAGGCCACGTCGGCGCAATGGCCGCGGTGTCCAACGAACTCGTCAAGCGCGGCCACCACGCCATCGCGCACACAGGCGCGAAGTACCGCCACAAGTTCGAGAGCGCCGAGTGGCTGCCGTGGAAGCACGCACCGGACTTCGACGACGCCGAGCTCGGCAAGGCGTTCCCGAGCGTCAAAGACGGCAAGGGCGTGCGGGCCAACTTCGCGAACGTCCGCGACGTGCTGGTCGGCACGGGAGCCGCACAGGCACGGGACGTCCTGGAAGCGGAGTTCGACCTCGTCGTGACGGATCACCTGGCGTTCGGGGCCGCGATGGCCGCCGAACTACGCCAAGTGCCGTGGGCGACCATCGCCGTCACACCTCTGGTGGCCAGCAGACCGCTGGTCAGGGTCGTGTCGGGGTTGATCGCAGACGGGATGTTCAACCGCATGCGCGCGGAAGTCGGCCTGAAGCCGAAACCCGGCGCACTGGAGGCCTTCTACTCACCGGAACTCGTGATAGCGCAAGGGGTTCCCGAGCTGGAGACCGTGCACCCACCGCACCAGGTGCGGTTCGTCGGGCGGTTGATCAGCCCGCCACCCGCGGCCGTGCTGCCCGGCTGGTGGGCGGACCTCGACAACCGCACTGTCGTGCACGTGACGCAGGGGACGCTGGAAACCGGCGCGGACGACCTGCTGAAGCCCGCGATCGAGGCGCTGGCCGGGCACGACGCGTTGGTGGTGGCAACGACCGGAGGTGCGGCCGTCGACACGCTCGGAACGCTGCCGGACAACGTCAGGGCGGCCGAGTTCATCCCGCACGACCTGTTGCTGCCGCGGACCGACGTGATGATCACCAACGGCGGCTGGGGTGGGGTGCTCGCCGCTATTGAGGCGGGTGTGCCGCTCGTCGTCGTGCCGGGGTCGCTGGACAAGCCTCAGGTGGCGCGACGGGTGGCGCGGGCGGGAGCCGGAGTCACCAGGCGGAAGCCGAGAGGGCTCGGGACCACGGTGGATCAGGTGCTGTCGGAGCCGCGCCACCGGGAGCGTGCGGAGGAGCTGGGACGGCAGATCAGGGCTGCCGGTGGCGCGGCCAGGGCTGCGGAACTGGTCGAGGAGCTGCTCAGGCGACGTTGAAGCGGTCCGGGTCCGGGCCGGTTCGGGTGCCGTTGTCCAGTTCGGCGATGACCGTCATGTCGTCGGGGGCCAGTTCGAAGTCGAAGATGTCGATGTTCTCCTTGATCCGGTAGGGCGTGACGGACTTCGGGATCACGACGTTGCCGAGCTGGATGTGCCAGCGCAGCACGATCTGGGCCGGGGTCTTGCCGTACTTCTCGGCCAGGCCGGTGATCTCCACCCTGCCCAGCAACGCGCCCTGCGCCAGCGGTGACCACGCCTCGGTGACGATGCGGTGGGTGACGTGGACCTTGCGCATCTCCTCCTGCTGCAGCAACGGGTGCAGCTCGATCTGGTTCACCGCCGGGGTGGTCGGGAACTCGTCGAAGAGCCGCTGCAGGTGTGGCGTGTGGAAGTTCGAGACGCCGATGGCGCGCACTCGGCCGTCGGCGTAGAGCTTCTCGAACGCGCGCCACGTCTCGGTGTAGAGGTTGCGTTGCGGGGTCGGCCAGTGGATGAGGTAGAGGTCGAGCACGTCGCGGCGCAGGCGGCGCATGCTCTCGTCGAACGCGCGCAGCGTCGAGTCGTAGCCCTGGTCGGAGTTCCACAGCTTGGTCGTGATGAACAGGTCGGGGACGCCCGCGATGGCGTCGCCGACACCGGACTCGTTGCGGTAGGCGGCAGCCGTGTCGATGCTGCGGTAGCCCGCTTCGATCGCGGTCGTGACCGCACCGGCCACCTGGTCCTCCGGCACCTGGAAGACGCCGAAGCCGAGTTGAGGGATCCGTACTCCGTTGTTCAACGAGATCAGCGGAACCATGCGCGTAGCTTGGCATCGTTGTAGACGTCCTGCATCGCCTTGATGGTTTCGATGATGTCGTGTCTCAACTCGTTTGGAGCGACCACTTCCACGTCCGCACCGAATTTGAGCAGGTCAGCAACGGCGTGACGGGTCGATTCTGTGGGAAAACCGAACTCCTCGCCCGGTTCCGGCGCGGCCTCCCTGATCACGCGCGCCTGGTGGCCGCTCAGCAGGTACTGGGTCTTGTCGAGGCCGGCTCGGGTCATGCGGACGATGACGCGCTCGCCGTACATGCGGGCCTCGAACTGCTCCGACCACTCGGCCCAGTACCGCGCCAGGTCGAAGTCCTCCGGCCGGTCGAAGGTGTCGTCGAGGACCTGGAGGGCTTGGACGCGGGCCACGCGGTAGGTGCGGCCGCTGCCGACGAAGTACCAGGTGCCCGCCTTCAACACCAGGCCGTACGGGTCGACCTCGCGCTCGACGGTCTGGCTGCCCCAGCGCTCGTAGGTCATGCGGACGCGGCGCTGCTCCCAGACGGCGTCGGCGATCGTGGCGAGGTGGCCGGTGGGTTCGTCGCCGCGGAACCACGTCGGGGTGTCGAGGTGGAAGCGCTGGCGGATCTGCTCGGCCCGCGAGCGCAGTTCCGTCGGCAGCGCGGCGAGGAGCTTGAGCTGGGCCGCGGCGGCGAACTCCTGCAGGCCCAGCTCCTCAGCGGGACCCGGCAGCCCTGCCAGGAAGAGCGACTGGGCCTCCGCGCCGGTGAGGCCCGTCAGGCGGGTGCGGTAGCCGTCGATCAGCTGGTAGCCGCCGGTGGGACCGCGGTCGGCGTAGATCGGGATGCCCGCGCCGCTGAGCGACTCGATGTCGCGGTAGATCGTGCGGGGCGAGACCTCGAGTTCGCTCGCGAGCTCGTCCGCGGTCATCCGGCCCCTCGACTGGAGGAGCAGGAGGACCTGGATGAGGCGGCTGGACTTCATCTCGTAAACCTGACACGAACTGTCAGGATCTGCCAGCAGAGTGGTCCACATGAAGGCAACCGGAACCATCGAAGTGAAGAGCTGGGACGAGAACACCTGGGACGGCCGTCCCTACCAGGAGGTCGAGGGCCGCAAGCTCACCGAGGCGCACGTGCAGTTCGCCTACGCGGGCGACGTCAACGGCATCGGGAACTGCCGGTACCTCATGTCCTACGGCGACACCGTGTGCTGGACGACGGCCCTGGAGGAGATCACGACCGACAACGGCACGCTCGTGCTGCGGCACGTCGGCGCGTACCGCGAGGGTGTCGAGGCCGTGATCGAGATCCTGGACGGCACCGGCCCCTACGCGGGCGCGCGAGGTGCGGCGACGGTCGTCTGGGCGGAGGATGGCATCGCCACCTACACGTTGGAGTACGAGGTCTGACGATGACCAACGCCCCCGTCTACGACGCGACGAAGCAGCGGATCACCGAGCTCGTTCAGGGCAGAGATCCGCAGACGCCGGTGGCGGCGACCCCCGGCTGGTCGGTCAAGGACGTGGTGGCGCACCTCGCCGGCGGTCTGCGCGACTTCGTGGACCGCCGGTTCGACGGTGTCGAGTCGGGTGAGTGGGGCGAGCGGCAGGTCCGCGACCGGCGGGCCAACTCGCTGGACGACGCGTTCGCCGAGTGGGACGCGAACCGGGAGCTGGCCGAGCCGTTGTTCGACACGCCGATGGGGTCCGTGCTGATCTCCGAGGTCGTGCAGCACGAGCACGATCTGCGTGCGGCGCTCGGTGTGCCCGGCGATCGCGATGGCGTCGCCGTGCGTGCGGCGCTGACGAAACCGTTGCAGCAGCTGGATCAGCGGATGCGGGAGAACGACGTGCCCGCGTTGCGGATCTCGCTGGAGCACGGGGACCGGGTGCTCGGGCACGGTGAACCGGCGGGGACGTTGCGGACCACGTCGTTCGAGCTCATGCGGGCGATCGGCGGGCGGCGGTCGGTGGACCAGATCAAGGCCTTGGACTGGGACGGCGATCCGGACATCTGGATCTCCTCGCTCGCCTTGTTCGGGCGGCATCGGCCGGAGCCGTTCGAGGAGTAGCTTGATCGGTTGTGGGCGACTGGCTGACCGACACGCGCGACTCCTACGACACCGTGGCCGTCAGTTACGCCGACCGCACAAGGGATCTGCTGGACGGGCTGCCGCATCTGCGGGCGGCGCTGCGGTTGTTCGCGGAGCAGGTGCGCGGGCCGGTCGCCGACGTCGGGTGCGGTCCCGGCACCATCACGGCACGCCTGCACGAGCTCGGGGTGGACGCGTTCGGGATCGACCTCTCCCCCGTGATGATCGAGCTGGCCCGGCGCACCCACCCCGGGCTGCGGTTCGAGGTGGGGTCGATGACCGAGCCGCTCGCCGAGTCCGTCGGCGGGATCATCGCCTGGTGGTCGTTGATCCACGTGCCGGACGACGAGGTGCCCACCGTGTTCGGGCACTTCCGGGAAGCGTTGCGGCCGGGCGGGTTGCTGCAGATCGGCTTCCACGTCGGTGACGAGACGCGGCTGAAGACGCAGGGCTACGGCGGGCATCCGATGCGGGTGCACGTCCACCTGCGACCACCGGAACGGGTGGCGGAGTGGTTGCGGGAGGCCGGGTTCACCGTCGAGGCGCAGTGGCTGCTCGGCGAGGACGGCGCGGTCGTCTTCGCCCGGCGCGGGTGAGACCATCTGCCGGTGAGTGACCAGATCTGCCAGCGGTGCGGCGAGACCGTCGAGCTGAGCCGGGAAGACTACGAGATCTTCGAGCGGATGCACTTCGAGTGCTTCCACTTCGCGTTCGAGCACGACCTGCACAAGCCCGGCGCTGCCGAGGACGAGGACTGCGGCGACCCCGTCTGCCCTGCAGGCGCCTGAAAATCGATGAAGGGCTCCTTCATCCACCTGACGTGGATGAAGGAGCCCTTCATCGAGAACAGGATCAGCTGTTGTAGGCCGAGAGCGGCGGGCAGGAGCAGACCAGGTTGCGGTCGCCCTTCGCGCCGTCGATGCGGCGGACCGGCGGCCAGATCTTCGGCGCGGAGGTGCCGGCCGGGTAGACGGCCTCCTCGCGGGTGTACGGGTGGTTCCACTCGCCGACCGTCACGCAGGCCGCGGTGTGCGGGGCGTTGCGCAGCGGGTTGTCCTCGACGGGCCACTCGCCGGCACCGACGCGGTCGATCTCGCGCTTGATGGCGATCATGGCGTCGATGAACCTGTCGATCTCGCCCAGGTCCTCGGACTCGGTGGGCTCGACCATCAGGGTGCCGGCGACCGGGAACGACATCGTCGGGGCGTGCAGGCCGTAGTCGGCCAGCCTCTTCGCCACGTCGTCGACCGTCACGCCGGTGGCCTTGGTGATCGGGCGCAGGTCGAGGATGCACTCGTGGGCCACGAAGCCGCCCTCACCGGTGTAGAGGACCGGGTAGTGCTCGTCGAGGCGACGGGCCACGTAGTTCGCGGCCGCCACGGCGGTCAGGGTCGCGCGGCGCAGGCCGTCGCCGCCCATCATGCGCACGTAGGCCCACGAGATCGGCAGGATCGACGCGGAACCCCACGGGGCCGCCGAAATCGGGCCAACGCCCGTCTCCGGGCCCGCGGTGGGCTGCAGCGGGTGGTTCGGCAGGAACGGCGCGAGGTGCGCGCGGACGCCGATCGGGCCGACGCCGGGGCCGCCGCCGCCGTGCGGGATGCAGAACGTCTTGTGCAGGTTCAGGTGCGAGACGTCCGAGCCGAACTTGCCGTAGCGGGCGAGGCCGATCAGCGCGTTGAGGTTCGCGCCGTCGACGTACACCTGGCCGCCCGCGTCGTGGACCAGGCCGCAGACCTCGCGGACGGTGTCCTCGTACACGCCGTGGGTCGACGGGTAGGTGATCATGATGGCGGCGAGGTCGTCCGCGTGCTCCGCGATCGTGGAGCGCAGGTGACCCATGTCGATGTTGCCCTTGTCGTCGCACTTCACGACGACGACGCGCATGCCGGCCATGACGGCGGACGCGGCGTTGGTGCCGTGGGCGGACGACGGGATCAGGCAGACGTCGCGGTCGGCGTTGCCGTTGGCGCGGTGGTACGCGCGGATCGCGAGCAGGCCCGCGAACTCGCCCTGCGAACCGGCGTTGGGCTGCAGCGACACGGCGTCGTAGCCGGTGACCTCTGCCAGCCAGGCCTCGAGGTCAGAGACGATCTTGAGCAGCCCGGCGGCGTCCTCGACGGGCGCGAACGGGTGCAGGCCAGAGAACTCCGGCCACGTGATGGGCTCCATCTCCGCGGTGGCGTTCAGCTTCATCGTGCAGGAGCCGAGCGGGATCATGCTGCGGTCGAGCGCGACGTCCTTGTCCGACAACGCACGCAGGTAGCGCAGCAGCGCGGTCTCGGAGCGGTGCGCGTGGAAGACCGGGTGGGTCAGGTAGTCCGACGTGCGGCGCAGGTCGGCCGGGATGCCGTCGGCGGTGTCGGCGTCGATGGCGTCCACATCGGACCCGGTGACACCGAAGGCCTCCCACACCGCGACGATGTGCGCGCGGGTGGTCTTCTCGTCGCAGGCGATGGCCACGACGTCGGCGTCGACCAGGCGCAGGTTGATGCCGGCCTCACGGGCCTTCGCGACGACAGCGGCGGCCTCACCGGGAACGCGCACCTGGACGGTGTCGAAGAACTCGCCGTGCACGACGTCTAGACCGGCCTCGCACAGGCCCGTGGCGAGCACGGTGGCCAGGCGGTGCACGCGGGTCGCGATCGCCCGCAGACCCTCGGGTCCGTGGTAGACGGCGTACATGGACGCGATCACGGCCAGCAGGACCTGCGCGGTGCAGATGTTCGACGTGGCCTTCTCGCGGCGGATGTGCTGCTCGCGCGTCTGCAGCGCGAGGCGGTAGGCCAGCGAGCCGTCGGCGTCGACGGAGACACCGACGAGACGGCCGGGCAGCTGACGCTCCAAACCGGACCGGACGGCCATGTACCCGGCGTGCGGGCCACCGAAGCCGATCGGCACACCGAAGCGCTGCGTGGTGCCGACGACGACGTCCGCGCCGATCTCACCGGGCGGGCGCAGCAGCGTGAGCGCGAGCAGGTCGGCGGCGACGACGGCCTGCGCACCGGCGGCGTGGATCTCCTCGATCAACGCGGCCTGGTCGCGCACGACACCGGACGCGCCGGGGTACGACAGCAGCACGCCGAAGAAGTCACCGCCCAGGCCGAGGCCCTCGATGCCCTGCGACAGGTCGGCGACGACGATCTCGATGCCGAGCGGCTCGGCGCGCGTCTCGATGACGGCCAGCGTCTGCGGCAGCGTGTCGGCGTCGACCACGAACTTGTTCGACTTGGAGCGGCCGGCGCGGCGCACCAGCGTCATCGCCTCGGCGGCGGCGGTCGACTCGTCCAGCATGGACGCGTTCGCCACCGGCAGGCCGGTCAGGTCGCCGACCATGGTCTGGAAGTTCAGCAGCGCCTCCAGCCGGCCCTGCGAGATCTCCGGCTGGTACGGCGTGTACGCGGTGTACCAGGCCGGGCTTTCGAGGACGTTGCGCAGGATCACGCCCGGCGTCACGGTGTCGTAGTAGCCGAGGCCGATCATCTGCGTCATCGGCCGGTTCCTGGACGCGAGCTCGCGCAGCTCGGCGAGCGCCTCGGTCTCGGTGGCCGGCGCGGGCAGGTCCAGCACGAGATCGCGCTCGTGGATGGACGACGGCACCGCGTGCTGCGCCAGCTCCTCCAGCGATCCGACGCCGATGACGTCGAGGATGCGCGCGAGTTCGGCGGGGCGCGGACCGACGTGGCGGTCGGCGAACGGGGTGCCGTGCTCGAGAGCGGCGAGCGGAATGCGGTCCTGCGTCATCAAACGCCTCCGGGGGGCTGCGGGCACACGTGTCCTGTGCCCTCCCCACTCTGTCCGTACCCGCTACACGGGCGCCTGAGAGGTTCACCCCAGTGCGAACCAGGGCTTTCACCGTCGGCGGGATCCCGGAGGATCCACTTTCCAGAGGCGTCTCACTCACGCGGTCCTGGATGCCTGAGAGGTTCCCGGGGAGGGATTTGCTCCTTCGGCGCCGGGCTCGAAACCCGGTCTCTCCCGCCTGAGTTCAGCGACTACCCGCGAAGGATACCCGCAGGTGGCCCGCCTAGTCCCCAGGGACGCGACCTACGTCTCAACCGCGAGACCGCGCAGTGCCCTGCCGACGGGGTCCAGCAGGTCGTCGCGCACCGCGACCACGAGGTGCGCGGTGCCCACCACGTCGTCGCCGCGCCGGGCGGCGACGAGCTTGGCGCCCTCGATGAACCGCTCGATCCCGGCGCCGGTCGCGGCCGGCAACGCGGCCGGGTCCACTCCGGCCGCCCGCAGCGCCGCCGCCCCACCGGAGGAGAACTCCGGCCGCAACCGTCGTCCGGCAGCGGTCAGCTGGTGGTCGACGGCGAGCACCGCCGCCACCAGGTCCGCCGCCGTTTCCTGACGTCCGGCGGCCACCGCGAGCCGCTTCGCCTCCATGCGCACGACGTTCAGCACCGGTCCGCCCGTGCTCTGGCGACGCAGGAAGAACCGCGTGAGCCACCGCAGGGTGCCGCTGCCGGACTCGCCCACCAACGCCCCTGCCTGGCGCAGCAGCCACACCGCCGGAGCGTCTTCCGGTTCCGCGGCCTTCCGCACGGCTTCGATCGTGGCCTCGACGTCCACGCGCAGAACGCCGAACAGGTCGGCGGCGCGTCCGGACGGCAGCGACAGCAACGCCACCGCGAGATGGGTCGTGGTCAGCACGCCGTCGCCGGCCTCGGCGATCGCCGCTCGCACACACCCGTCCAAGGCACGACTCACCGGCAGCACGGACTCGAGGTGAGTGTGGTGGTGGGCGGTGCGCATCAGGGCGATGACGTCCGGATCGGACTCGGCCGCGCCACCCTCGTCACCGGTCCAGTCCCCAGCCATCGCCTGTGCCCGCACCGACTTGACGCCCAGCCTGCGCCCCCGTCCGATCGAGTCCGCCAGTGCGATCAGCAGGTGCTCGGTGCCGACGACGCCGGACTCGAGCCGCGACGCCTGCCGCACCGCGTCGGCCAGCACCTTCAAAACCTGCCAGGAGGGTGTCCACGCCATGCGCTCGACGCTAGGGACAGCGCGATCCGCACGCTTGTGCCGACCGGCCACACGGGACGGCCAGTCGGCCATGATCCTTCAGCCGGTGGCACGCTCGCGGCGCCCCGCGCCGAACGCCCGGCAACAGTACGCGGGGAGCTTTCGTACTCTCTTGGCGCACGCAAGGGCCCCGCGTGCGGCAAGGCAAGAGGTGGGGAATCAGCCGGTCGCGCGCTCGCGGCGGCGGCGGGCCAGCTCGTCCTCCGTCATGGGAGCGATCTCCACGCCGTCCGCGCGTTCGGCAGGGAACTCGTGGATCGTGCCGCTGATCTCCCGCATGGCGCCGGAGACCGCGATGCCGAACACGCCCTGACCGCCCTGCAGCAGGTCGACGACCTCTTCCGGCGACGTGCACTCGTAGACGGTCGTACCGTCGGAGAACAGCGTGATCTTCGCCAGGTCCTGCACGCCGCGGCGGCGCAGGTGGTCGACCGCGACCCTGATGTTCTGCAGCGAGACCCCGGTGTCCAGGAGTCGTTTGACGACCTTCAGGACCAGGATGTCCTTGAACGAGTACAGCCGTTGACTGCCAGAGCCGTGCGCCATCCGCACCGTCGGGGCGACGAGCCCGGTCCTGGCCCAGTAGTCGAGCTGCCGGTAGGTGATGCCCGCGATCTGGCACGCCGCGGGCCCCCGGTAGCCGACGAGCTCGTCCGGCAGCGAGGAGTCCGGGAACAGCTCACCCTGCTGCCCGGATTCGGCCCGAACGGGCGCTTCCTCGACCACGCCTGCCTCCCCTCGCCAACGGCCACGAAATTCGAGGCCGTCAAGCCGCTGCGTCAGCTCGCGCACACCAGCGACGTCCACTCGAGTTCGACGGTAAGACCGGTCAGAGGGCAGGTCAACGCGACGCGCGGGGAGTGTCGACCCTCAACCTCAGGTAGAGAGTCATACCGTCACTCGAAGTAGGACGTTCAGGTGACGTTTAGTGATCGTTTAGCGCGCAAATCGAGCGGAAAGTAGCCCGAAAGAGCGACATTCGGACGGGTTAAGCCGGTTCCAAACGAGACGGAGAGCTACACCGCGCAAATCAGGTGTCCGCGCCCCTGCGGTGCCTACGTGTCCGCTCCGCGGAAGTCCTCTGGCGAGACCGAGTCGAGGAACTCGCGGAACTTCTCCACCTCGTCCTCCTGCTCGTCCGGGATGATGAGGCCCGCCTCGGCCAGCACGGACTCCTCCGCGTGGATCGGCACGCCCACGCGCAACGCCAGCGCCACCGAGTCCGAGGGCCGCGCGGACACCCGCACGTCGCCGTCGAACACGAGCTCGGCGAAGAACGTGCCCTCCTGCAGGTCGGTGATGCGCACCTGTTCGAGGTTGCGCCCCAACGCGCCGATGACGTCCTTGAGCAGGTCGTGGGTGAGGGGCCGGGCAGGACGGACGCCCTGTTGTTCGAGTGCGATGGCCGTGGCCTCGACGGAGCCGATCCAGATCGGCAGGTACCGCTCGCCCTCGGTTTCGCGCAGCAGGAGGATCGGCTGGTTCTGGGGCAGCTCCACCCGCACGCCCACGACGCGCATCTCGCTCATCGGGTCTCGCCTCCCTCTGACTCGTTGGGGAGTACCCGGTTCTTCTCCCGAGCATCCCCCGGCGTATGCGTTCGACGCTACCCGCCAAGCGGGCCGTGTGCTCAATCGTTGCGGGCAGAACGTGATCAAGATGATTGCCGCAGACCCGCTCTCACCAACAACGTGTGCAACGAGGTGAACAGGTCGGCCAATTCCCGGACCGTCTCGGGATCTGAGAAGGACTTCAGCAGAACCACCTCGTGGTCCGCCGCAGCGCGAACCGCGCGCAGGTGTTCGCGCTCGACGCCGAGTCCGGTCATCGTCCGGATCGTGCGGAGCGCGGTGATGTCGTCGGTGGTGAAACGGCCGCCGGGGCCTGGGCGCAGCAGACCGTCGCGTTCCAGCTGGGACAGCTGTTCGGCGCTGACTCCGGTCTGGGCCAGCAGATCGGCCCGCGACACCGAACCCGAGTCCGCGGGGGCGGAGTCGATCTGGTCGCGGATCACCTTGAGCGGCAGGTACCTGTCGCGTTGCGCGGACAGCACGAACCGCAGCCTCTCGACGTCCGCCGCGGAGAACTGACGGTAGCCGGAGGCGGTGCGTGCCGGGCGGACCAACCCCTCCGCTTCCAGGAAGCGGATCTTGGAGATGGTGACCTCGGGGAACTCGGGGCGGAGCTGCGAGAGCACCGCCCCGATGCTCAGTCCCCCACGTTGTGGCCGCCCGGCCGTCACGCGTCAGGCTCCCGCGGAGCCAGGACCCGTCAGGAAGACGAGACGGAACTTGCCGATCTGGACCTCGTCGCCGTTCGCGAGGACGGCCTGGTCGACCGGCTCGCGGTTGACGTAGGTGCCGTTGAGGCTGCCGACGTCGATGACGACGAACTCGCCGCTCTCCCTGCGGAACTCGGCGTGGCGGCGCGAGACCGTCACGTCGTCCAGGAAGATGTCGCTGTCGGGGTGGCGCCCTGCGCTGGTCGTGTCGCGGTCCAGCAGGAACCGGGAACCGGCGTTCGGGCCGCGCTTCACCACGAGCAGCGCGGAACCGGCGGGAAGGGCGTCGACGCCGGCAACGGCCGGCTCCTGCGCGGGCGCCTCGGCGCCTTCGACCTCTGCGAGGAAGTCCGCCCGGAAGACGGAGGTCCGCTCCGGGGACTGCTCCGGCGGAACGCCTGGGCCGTCGTTCGTGCTCACCTGAGCTCTCATCCTGCTGCTGGATCCGTCACTTCCCGTAAAACCTATCGCGTTCGGGTCGCCGCCCGAGGAGCGGCTCCCCTTCCGGCCGAAGATCCGGCGAAAGATCGACGTCACTCCTTCTCCACCAACGCCTTGTACCCGTCCGCGTCCAGCAGGCCTTCCAGCGCTTCGGGGTCGCTCACGCGGATCTCGACCATCCAGCCCTCGCCGTACGGGTCGCTGTTGACCGAGTCGGGGGTCTGCACCAACGCGTCGTTGATGGCGACGATCTCACCGTCGAGCGGCGAGTAGAGGTCGGACACGCTCTTCGTGGACTCGACCTCGCCGAACGTGTCGCCCGCCGAGACGGTGTGGCCGACCTCGGGCAGCTGGACGAAGACGACGTCACCGAGCTGTTCCTGGGCGTAGTCGGTGATGCCGACGCGCACGGTGTTCTCGCCCGTGCTGGCGACCCACTCGTGCTCCTCGGTGTAGCGAAGCTCCTCGGGAATCAACTGACTGCGCTCCTCGTGCTGAACCTGTATGGGGTGATCTTTTCACGCGGCCTTGCCGGGAGTGACCCGCAGGGCCAGGAAGAACTGGTAGACGTACAGCAGCGCCGACCACAGGTAGAGCGCTCCGCCCCAGGCCGTGAACGCGTAGGCGAACGGCTGGGCGATCTGGGCCCACGCCGAATCGCCCTGCGCGAGCAGCAGCAGGGGGAACGCGTACAGCAGGTTGAAAGTCGCGGCCTTGCCCAGATAGGTGACCTCGAACGGGCCCCAGCCCCGCGTGCGCAGGACCAGCAGGCAGATGCCGACGACGACCTCTCGGCCCACGAGCACGAGAGCGATCCACAGCGGAATGATGTCCCTGACCACGAACGCCAGCAACGTGCAGAACACGTACAGGCGGTCGGCTGCGGGATCGAGCAGCGCGCCCAGCCTGCTGGTCTGATCGAGCCAGCGGGCGAGCTTGCCGTCCAGCCAGTCGGAAAGCCCCGCGAAGACGAGGACGAGCAGCGCCCAGCCGTCCGCGCGGGGTCCGAGCAACAGGTACAGGAAGAGCGGAACACCGGCCAGCCGCAACACGCTGAGCAGGTTCGGAATCGTCAGCAGGCGATCAGCCGGATCACGCACACCCGCACTCTAAACGAGTGACTGCGCACTGGCTGCCGGATGGCGTCACGGCTCGCGGTGCGACTGGTTGCGGGTCTGTGCGGGACGTTCGTTACGTGCGGGTGAAATCAGACTGTCCGCGTGAGCGTCCAGCCGCGGCGCTGCATCTCGGCACCGGTGATCGCGTGCGGGCGGCCGCGGTCGTCCCTGCCCACCCAGCGAGCGCGGAAACCCTCGAGCACGTACGCGTGGCCCCGGCTCCACACCACGCTGCACGGCGTGGTCGGCAGCTCCGCGGTCTGCTCCGGCTGGGTTTCCATGGCGGTTCTCATTTCAGTCCCTCCGTGACATCAGGGATGTCGTGCACCGGGGCTCCGGCGTTATCCCTGGGAACGAATTCTGGCCGACTGTGGTTCAGAACACGTGTCCTGTTTGGGTCCTTAGCGTTAACTGGATCGAACCGCGCGCCGAGCTGTTCGGCCCCGAAGCGGAACGGATGAACGGGTCATTGCTGACGCAACCGTTCGTCGTACGGCGACGACCGCACAACGTTTGCGACATATCGGCCTGGCCTAACCTTCCCTGGTGAACCAGGTGAAATTCGGTGGTGAGCTGATCTCCCGGTTGATGTCGCACCTGTGCGAACGGCTTCCCGGCTGCCGGGGCGTCGGCCTGAGCGTGTGGCCGGACGGCGCGGTGATCAGGGCCGTCGGAGTCGCGGAAGAGCTGGACCGGGCGCAGGTGGACCGGCGGGAGGGACCGCTCGTCGACGCCTCCCGCGACGAACGGCAGGTGGCCGGCGAGGTCGGCGACCTGCACGTCGTGGCGGTGCCGGGCAGCTGGGGTGACGGCGGTCCGGTCGTGCTCACCGTGTACCTGGACCACCCGCCGGAGGCGGAGGACCTCAAGGCCATCGAGGAGATCGAGCCGCTCGTCGCCACGGCGGCCGCGGTGATCGAGTTCTGCGCGGGCGAGGTCCTCAGAGCCGACCAGATGGTGCGGATGGTGCAGCACCGTCGTTACATCGAGCAGGCCAAGGGGCTGCTCATGGGAGCGCGGCCCTGCCCACCGGGTGACGCCTTCGAACTGCTGGTGCGGGCGAGCCAGCACGCCAACGTCAAGCTGCGGGACGTGGCGATGGCACTGGTCCTGGTGGCGTGCGGGGAGCTGGAGGACGCCGACGACGTGACGATGCCTCCGCAGATCGCCTACGACACCGCGCAACGGTTGTGGGAGGCGCTGCACGTTTGAGTCACCCTCGCGTTGGGTAAGGACACCTCGACCTGTCCTGTGATGCGGCCTCTCCCGTACGGTTGAGGCCGCAGCGGTTGAGCCAGCAGCCGCGTCGGGGCCGCTGCAGTGGCGGCTCCCTGGGTGCGAGAGGGAGAACATCGGTGACTGTGCAGGACCCGCGAGCGGAGCAGACCATCGCCCTGTCGGCGACTCAGCCGGCGCCCGGCGTCACGGTGCTCGCCGTGTCCGGCGAGGTCGACATGGTGTCCGCGCCCGCGTTGCGCGACGCTCTGGTGAACGGCCTGTCGGACGGCGGCACCTTCGTGGTGGACATGACCGGCGTGACCTTCCTCGGCTCGGCCGGCCTGGCGGTGCTGGTGGAGGCCGCACGGCTGGCGCCGCAGCAGTCCGCGGCCCTCAAGGTCGTGGCGACCGCGCGAGCCGTGACGCGGCCTCTGGAGGCCACGGGGCTCGGTGAGGTGTTCAGCGTGCACGAGTCGGTGGACGCTGCCCTGAGCGCCTAGTTCATCCGGATGGCGAGGCGGTTTCCCGCCGCCTCCAGGGCCTCGGCGACGGCGCGAAGGGCGTGCTGCACACCGGCCCTGTCCTCACCCAGCCGGGTGAGGTCGACGGTCAGCGGCACGGTGCCGCCGCGGGCGGCCGTGCACAGCGTGCGCCGCAGCGACGGTCCGGCCTCCTCGGGCACGTTTCCCCGCACGACGGCGACGACGCCGGAGGAGGTCTCGTACACGTGCACTTCGCAGTCGGGTGTGGTCTGGGGCGCGATCGCCACCGGAGAACGGGCGCGGCGCAGTCGCACGGTCGTGCCGCTCGCCGAGCGGTTGATCGCGACCTCGTCCACGCTCTCCCGCATGAGCAGGAGTCCCCGGCCGCGCGTGGTCAGCGCCGGCGGCGGTACACGCCACTGGCCGTGGTCGGTGACGTCGATGCCGACCGAGCCGTCCTTCGCGATCTGCGCGCGCACCTCGACGGTGCCCCGCGCGGGCGCCGGGTACGCGTGTTCCACGGAGTTGTTGACCGCTTCGCTGACCGCGAGGACGAGATCACTCGCCTCGTCGTCGTCGAAACCGCTGTCCTGCAGCCATTCACGCAACTGGTGGCGCACCGGCGCCACCTCACGTGCTTCTGCGGGGAAGCGGAGGGCCAGGAAGTCCTCGTGCACCAGCACAACGCTCCTCCCCTGGATTGCCTCTGCCAGGTGATTTCCCAGGCAGTCGAACCACTACACGTGTGAAACGAATTCGAATCGGGTACGGCAATCACATGCCGGCCTTCAGCAGAACGGACAACGAGGTGGGTGTGACGCAATTGTCAGGGGTCGAGCTGCGGATGGCCGCGGATCCCACGCAGCTGTCCATCGTCCGAGCCGTCGCGGCGGACATCGCGATGAGGCAGGACTTCGACCTCGACTCGATCGAGGACCTGAAGCTCGCCGTCGACGAGACGTGCTCGACGCTGATCACGCTCGCGGCTCAGGACGCCGTGCTCAGCTGTCACTTCGCGGTGGACGCCGCCGGCGCGGTCCGGGTGTCGGCGAAGGTCGCCGCGAAGTCCGCCGCAGGGCCCGACGAGGGCAGCTTCGGGTGGCGCGTGCTGACCGCGCTCGTCGACTCCGTGGAGACCAGAGTCGAGGACGCCGAAGGGTTCGTGGTCCACATCGGCCTCGTGAAGTCCTCGGCAGGGGCGGTGGATGCGTGACGGGCTCGGAGGAGGCGACCACGACCTCCCCTGCCGAGGAGAAGAAGACCTCGCAGGGCGGTGATTACGACCACCTGGCCCCGCTGTTCGCCGAGCTCGCGGCGACCCCCGAGGGTCCGTCGAGAGACGCGCTGCGGGACCGGCTGGTCACCGAGCACCTCCCGGTCGCTCAGCACATCGCACGCCGCTTCGGCCACCGCGGCGAACCGCACGAGGACCTCGTGCAGGTCGCGACGGTGGGCCTGATCAACGCGGTCGACCGCTTCGACCCCGAACGCGGCTCGGACTTCCTGTCCTTCGCCGTGCCGACGATCATGGGCGAGGTCCGGAAGTACTTCCGCGACTCCAGCTGGTCGGTGCGGATGCCGCGGCGGCTGAAGGAGCTGCACCTCGCGATCAACGCGGGCACTTCGCGGCTGTCGCAGCAGCTGGGCCGGGCGCCGACACCGTCGGAGCTGGCCGAGCACCTGGGACTGTCGCGCGACGAGATCCACGAAGGACTCGCGGCCGGAAACGCTTACCAGAGCGCGTCTCTGGACGACATGCTGATGTCGGAGGACTCGTCGATCTCGCTCGGCTCGACGATCGGCGAGGAAGACCCCGAGATCGCGATGATCGAGCAGCGGGAGGCGCTGCACCCGTTGCTGCAGAAGCTGCCGGAGCGGGAGCGCAAGATCGTGATCATGCGGTTCTTCGGGAACATGACGCAGACGCAGATCGCGCAGAAGGTCGGGATCTCGCAGATGCACGTCTCGCGGTTGCTCGCGAAGACGTTGCGGCAGCTGCGAGACGTGCTGGAGGAATGAGCTTTCGTTCCGGCGTTCCGGCGTTCCGGCGTGAACACTGATCGGGGCTTGGCTTCCGCCAAGCCCCGATCAGCTCTTCAAGACGCCACGCGGACGCGCCGCCGGGCCGCGGCGATGATCTGACGCCGCTCGTCCTCCCCCATGCCTCCCCACACGCCGTAGGGCTCCTGGGCCTCCAGTGCGTGGGCTCGGCACTGTTCCAGCACCGGGCAGTGTCCGCAGATCGCTTTCGCCTTCTCCTCCCGCGCGGCTCGGGCGTAGCCGCGTTCGTTGTCGGGGTGGAAGAAGATGGCGCTGTTGCGGCCTCGGCACAGACCGTGCATCTGCCAGTCCCACACGTCGGTGACCGGCTTGGGCAGACGGGTCGTGCAGGTCATCGCGACTCCCTTGCTGGGCGGAAGAGTTGCGATCACTGCGTACCCGTGGTCTGACCAGGGATAAACCTTCTACAAGCGTTCGGGTGCGCCAATACCCAGCAGCGAGAGGCCCAGCGTGAGCACTCGCGACGTGAGCGTGAGCAGGTGCAGGCGCGAGTCCTGCAGCTCCTGCGTCTCCGCCGTCGCCACCGGGCAGTGGTTGTAGAACGTGGAGAACGCCGTGGCCGTCTCGAACAGGTAGGTCGTGAGCTTGTGCGGGGCGAGCTCGTCGATCGCGGCCTGGATCGCCGTGGGCAGCTGCAGCAGCTTCAGGGCGAGGTCGCGCTCGGCCTGCTCGACCAGGACCAGCGGGGCGTCCGCAGGGGGCTCGCGGCCCACCTTGCGGCCGATGGAGAGGATGCGGGCGTTCGCGTACTGGATGTACACGGACGTGTCGCCGGTGGTGGCGAGCATCTTCTCCCACGTGAAGACGTAGTCCTTCTCGCGGTCGTTGGAGAGGTCCGCGTACTTCACCGCGCCGAGGCCGATGGTGCGGGCGAGCGCGTCCTTCTCCGCACCCTCCACTTCGGACGTCTCCGGCATGACCTTGTACGAGTTCTCGATCGCCTCGGTGAGCAGCTCGATCAGCTTGATCGTGCCGCCCGCGCGGGTGCGGATGGTCTTGCCGTCCGAGCCGAGGATCGTGCCGAAGCCCGTGTGCACGGCGGTGTGGGCGTCGTCGAGCCAGCCCGCCTGCTTCGCGATGGCGAAGATCATCTGGAAGTGCTGGGCCTGCGGGGTGCCGACGACGTAGATCAGGTCGTCGACCTTGCGCTCGCGCACCCAGTAGCGGACGGTCGCGAAGTCCGTGGTGGCGTAGCCGTAGCCGCCGTCGCTCTTGCGGACGATCAGCGGCAGCCGGTCGCCCTCGCGGTTGGTGAAGCCGGGCGGGAACACGCACAGCGCGCCGTCGCTGACCTCGACGAGGCCCTTCTGCTGCAGCTCGGTGATCGTGTCGGCGAGGTAGGGGTTGTAGAAGCTCTCGCCGTAGTTGTCGTCGGCGGACAGGCCGATGCCGAGCAGTTCGTAGATCTGGTTGAAGTGCCGCTGCGACTCCGCGACCAGCTCGTTCCACAGCGCGAGCGTCTGCTCGTCGCCGCCCTGCAGCAGCACCACCCTGCGGCGCGCGCGGTCGGCGAAGGTCGGGTCGTTGTCGAACTTCTGGCGGGCCTGCTGGTAGAACGCGTTGAGGTCGCTGATCTCGTGGTCGGCGCCGTGGCCCTCGTCGGTGAGGTGCTCGATGAGCATGCCGAACGGCGTGCCCCAGTCACCGAGGTGGTTGTGCGGGATGACCTCGTGGCCCGCGAACGTGAGCAGCCTGCAGAACGCGTCACCGATGATCGTCGAGCGCAGGTGGCCGACGTGCATCTCCTTGGCGACGTTCGGGCTGCTGTAGTCGATCGCGATCCGGCGCGGCTCGGCGACCGTGGGCACGCCCAGGCGCTCGTCGGTGAGCAGGCGCGCGGTCTGCGTCTGCAGCCACTCGCGGCGCAGCTTCAGGTTGATGAAGCCGGGGCCCGCGATCTCCGGGGTCTCGACCGCGTCGGCCGCGTCGAGGTGCTCGACGATGAGCTGGGCGACCTCACGGGGATTGCGGCCGACCTTCTTCGCGAGGCTCATCGCCACGTTGCACTGGTAGTCGGCACCGTCTCGGTTGGACGGTCGGATCAGCGCTTCCTCTGCGGTGATGTCCACGTCCAGAGCGGCGCGCAACGCCCGCGCGACCCGCTGGCCCAGCTCGAGCCCGACATCCCCACGCAGCACTGAACCCACCTTCCTGAAACGCGGCTGAAGAATCCCAGTATTTCACCATCGGCAAAACAGATACCCACCGCGCCCGCGCTCGAACAAACGTTCTACACTCGTGGGGTGAAGCTCGTCGTGCAGGTCCGCCTGTCGCCCTCCGCCGAGCAGGCGTCGGCGCTGGCGGAGACTCTGCACGCGTGCAACGCCGCGGCGAACCAGGTGTCGCGCGTTGCGTTCGAGCGCAACGTGTTCTCCCGCAACGACTTGCAGAAACTGGTCTACGCCGAGTTGAGATCATCCGGCCTGGGCGCCCAGGCTGCGGTGCGAACCGTGAAGAAGGTCGTCGACGCCTACACCGCAACGCGAGCCCGCAGCGGTACCGGAAAGCTGCGTGGACCAAGCCGGGCCAGGTCCGAAGACAAGCCGATCAGGTTCCGCGAGGGTGCGGCCCAACCGTTCGACGACCGAATGCTCTCCTGGCAGCACGACGCCGAAACGGTGTCGATCTGGACCATTGCGGGCCGCCTGAAAAAAGTTCGGTTCGTTGGACACCCGGAGCAGCTGAAGACGCTCATCGCGTTCCGCCAGGGCGAGACGGACCTGGTCCTGCGTGACGGCAAGTTGCTGCTGATCGCCACCTGCGACGTGCCTGAGCCGCCCGCCTTCGAACCAGCCGACTGGCTCGGCGTCGACCGCGGCATCGTGAACCTCGCCACGACTTCCGACGGAACGAACTTCCAGGGCCGCAGGTTGCGGCGCTATCGGCGGTGGCAGACGCGGAAACGCGCCGAATTGCAGGCAAAGCGGACCAAGTCCGCGACCCGCCGCCTACGCCGGCGTGCCCGTCGTGAGCGTCGCCACGTCACACAGGTCAACCACACCATTGCCAAGGAGCTGGTGGCTGTCGCCCAACGCACCGGTCGCGGTATCGCTCTGGAGGACCTGAGTGGTATCCGTGACCGGGTACGGCCCCGTCGCGACCAGCGAGCCACCCACTCGTCCTGGCCGTTTCGCCAACTCGGCACGTTCATCGAGTACAAGGCGAAACGGGCAGGAGTTCCGATGATCACCGTGGACGCCCGCCACACGTCCCAGATGTGTCCGCGCTGTGGGCACACAGCTAGGAACAACAGGTCCGATCGCGACCACTTCTGCTGTCGCCGGTGCGGCCTCGCTGGGCCTGCCGACCACGTCGCCGGGATCAACGTGCGCAACCGCGCACGCTCGGCGTGGGTACTCGTCAACGTGCCCGAACCCGTCATCGGACGATGACAGGTCGATGCGGCTCACACGCCACAGCCAGTGGCGTGTGGAGAACGCGACCCTGCTCGTCAGAGCAGCGGAGTTGACCACCTGCCGAGCAGCAGTGCACCACCGCCCACGAGCGCGGCGAGGCTGACCAAGCCGAAGAGCGTCACCCAGCCGAGCGCGGGCACGCCGGTGAGCCACGCGAGCTGGTCGGCGTCGGAGCGCGGGGCCTGCCGCCGCCACCGCTTGACCTGCAGCTCCCACACCGGCCGCACCCCGCCGAGCAGCAGGAACCAGGCGAAGACGTACGCGGCGGTGTCCCGCACCTCCTGGCTCGCGACGAAGGAGATCACGAACATCGCGACACCGGTGATGATGATCGAGACGAAGCCGAAGACGTTGCGGACCATGACCAGCATCGCGGCGAGGAAGGCGATGCTGATCCACAGCATCAGGCGGATCTGGTCGTTCGTGATGAGCACCGCCGCGCCGAAACCGAGCAGCGACGGCGCGACGTAACCGGCGAGGGCGGTGAGCACCATGCCGGGGCCGCGGGGCTTGCCGCGGGAGACGGTGAGGCCGCTGGTGTCGGAGTGCAGCTTGATGCTGCTGAGGCGCCGGCCGGTGAGGACCGCCATCAGCGCGTGGCCGCCCTCGTGGGCGATGGTGATGACGTTGCGGGTGTATCGCCAGATCCCGTGCAGCGCGACAGCCAGGAACGCGGCGAGCGCGGTGCCCCAGGTGATGACGACCTCGTGTGTCAGCTCCGGCATCGGCACATCGAAACAGACGCGCCGTGAGAGCCGCATGTGGGCTCTCCCGGCGCGTCCGTTCGGTGCAGGGTCAGTGCTTGATCTTGTCCTTGCTCACGCGGTCGGTCTTGGGGTCGACCACGGCCTGCTCCTTGGTGACGGGTTCCCGTTCCCTCGGGCTGACGGTCGGGTCCATCTCCTCGATGCGCGGTTCGCGGTCCGGTTCGTCACGAACGCCCCGGAACGCGGCCGAGCGCTGCTGGGGCAGCTCCGGCTCCTCTTCCTCCTCGATCACCTTGCGGCGCGCGGGCAGCACCGCGAGCAGCAGGCCGAAGAGCGCGAGGCCGAGGTACAGCCAGTTGTCGTTCGTGTTGAGCGCCAACGGGTTGCCGAACTGCGACGCCGGGTTCCTCGCGAGGATGCCGGTGATCATCAGGCCCCACACGAAGATCGCGGCGCAGCCGACGAACATCAGCCACCCGTACAGCCGGGCGAGGCCCGACCCGAGAGCCATGAGCAGACCGAGCACGCCGGCGGCCACGAGCACCAGGTTGTGCAGCGGGTTCACCGAGAACCCGAGCACGAACGAGTGGGTGGCCCAGTCGCCGACCCCGGTGCGGGAAAAGCCCACGACGCCGAACACGATGAACGCGATGCCGGCCAGTGCGGCCAGCACCTGCACCGGTTGCAGACCGGCGACCTTGACAGTGACGCGGTGGGTCATGACGCCCTCCAGGCTCCGTACTTGTCGCCAGGACGGCTACCCTGCGTTGACCTCCGTCAAACCGTCCGCCGACACGTCCGGCATGCCGGTGCGGGCCACGACGACGTTGCGCTTGCCGATGTGCACCACGCGGGCCCTCGCGGGGTTCACGAGCACGGTGATCTCGGCGTTCTGCTCGTTGTACGCGCGGACCTCGACCTGCGTGCCGCGTGCGGCGGCGGTGCGCAGGGCCGCGGCGAGCGTGTCCAGGTTCCACGGCTTGACGAGCCGGAACTGGAACTCGTCGACGTTCAGCACGGCCCAGAGTTCGGTGTCGGTGGGTGGATCGGTCGGGTTCATGGGCAGTCGGTCTCCTCACAGGTGGGCTCCGGGCGCCGCGCCCACCGCTCGGCGCCCGGAATTCTCGTCACGGCAGTTGGATCAGGGCAGCTGGATCACGGCAGCTGGGTCACGACGTACGAGACCCGGTAGAACGCACCGGCTCCGGACACGTCGCGCTGCACCGAGGCGGCGCGGCACGGCACGCGGAACGAGCCGATGACGGTGTCGGCCAGCGCGTCGTCCTCGACGACGGACACGACGACGAAACCGCCGGGCGCGATGAACTCCGTGATCTCGTCGGCGTTCCCGAGCTCGGTGGCCTCTCTCGTCTGACCTTCGGTGAAGGTGCGCGTGCCGGTTCTCTCGTCACCGACCCGCAGGTAGATCTCGTCCGTGGGCGTCTCCTGCAGGTCCAGTGCACGCACTTCGGTGATGCGCAGCTCGCACCCACCGGCCATGGCGGCCTGTGCGTGCGACGTTCCCGCGAAACCGGCGGTGATTCCGCCGGCAAGGGACAACACGGCTGCGACTCGCCTGAGGTTCATCTCGTTCTCCTTCAGCAGGGTTTCCGTTGCCCCTCAAGGAGAACTCATGCACGTCCACTCGCACATCTGTCGCATTACCTAGGTTTGGTCGCGAGCTATGCGCGCCGCCTCCGACCTGTTGCTCGCGCCGAGCTTCGCCAGCACGTGCGAGACGTGCAGCCCCACCGTCCGCACGCTCAGCACCAGCTCCTCGGCGATTTCCTTGTTGGTACGGCCCCATCCCAGCAGTTCCAGCACGTCGCGTTCGCGCGGCGTCAACGTCCCGATCCGCGGCTTGTCCTTGTGCAACAACGGGATGCGCTGCCTGCGCGCCTGCCGGTCGATCATCTTGACCAACGGCAGCGCCTCCAGGCGGCGTGCGGTGCGGTCGGCGTGACGCAACGCTTCCGGTTCGCCACAACGGGTTCGCGCGTAGGCGGCCTGGTACGGCATCTTCAGGCGATCCCACTCCACCGCGATCTCGTCCCACGAGTCGCGGCCGGCCTCGGCGAAGGCGAGCCTGCGCCACACCTCGTCCTCCGGCCCCTGCGGCGCAGGGATCCTGGCCAGCAGCTCCTGCTCCGTCGCTTCCGGATCATCGAGCTTGGTCACCCTGCCACCCGCTGACTGCAGGTCGCGCGCCGCACCGAGACCCGCCGCGCAGAGCCGCAGGACCTCGCCGCCGGTCAACGCCGCCGGCAGGTCCGCGACGGTCTCGCGGCACAGCTCGACGGCGGCCCGGAACCGGCCTTTCGCCCTGGCCGCAACAGCTCTGGTGTAGGCGGCCTGGGCGGAGAACAGCGCGTCGGGGCCCTCGATGACCTTCTCGGCCTGTTCGATCAGGTCGTCCGGATCCCGCCCGCGCAACGCCATCGCCTCGGCCTTGCACAGCATGATCCGCGCGGCCTTGTTGCCGGGGACGGCGTCCGGAACGTCCAGCGCGTCCAGCTCCTGCCAGCGCCCGAGCGCGAGCAGACTGGTCGAGAGGTTGTAGCGGATCACCGCGCTGAACGTCGGCGCGAGACCTTGGATCCCCAGGCGTGTCAACGCTTCCTTGCCGATGCGCGCGCTGCGTTCGTGCTGTCCCGAACTGCCCAGCACGAACGTCAGGTTCCCCACGGCCCTGGTGAGCTCACGGATGCTGCCGCTGCGGTGCGCGGCGGTGCGAGCGTCCTCCAGCGTGGCGGTGCCGCGTTCCACATCGCCGAGGAACGCCTCGCAGACACCCTTGACGCTCAACGCGTACGCGCGTATCTCGTCGTCGTCGGTGTCGACCGCCGCAAGCTTCGCGACGGCGTGGGAGTACTCGCCCTGCGACATCAGCCAGCTGGCTTCGGCGACGGCGATGCGCGCGACCATCTCACCCGTGGCCAATCCCTTGGCCTCCAGCAGGGTTTCGTGCGCCGCGGCCCGGTCGCCCATCACGAACTGGCAGTCCCACAACAGGTACAGCACCTCGCACCGGTCGCCGGCGCCCAGCAGCGCCTTGCGCAGCTCCAGGGCGGCGTCCTGCGGCCTTCCCTCCCACCGCAACGCCTTCGCTCGTTCAAGCGCATCCCGCACGTTCCCTTAGGAGGTGCGACGGGACGTCTAGATACGACCCGGCTTGCGCCCGATGCCCGCGTACGCGCCCGGAACGACGCACGGCGCCTCGATCGACAGCCCTTCCATGAGCTGCTCGACCGGAGCCGGATGCGACACCACCAGGAACCCTCCCGCCGGCAGCGCGTGCCGGTACCGGCGCACCACCCGCCCTGGCCCGGTGGCGTCGTCGACGTATCTCAGGACGTCGACCATCAACACCGCGTAGGGCTCGCGGAGGTCGAGATGGGACACCACGCCCGGATGCCTCAGCACCTGCTCGGGACGGCGCAGGTCGGCCTCGATCGCGCACGCCCGCGGCTCACCCCGCAGCAGCCCGCGCGCGAACGCCACGGTCACCGGGTCGGAGTCCACGTAGACGACGCGGGCGTCCGGCAACGTCTGGTGCGTCGCACCGCACGTCGGGATGCCCGCACCGAGGTCGAGGAACTGCCGCACGCCCGCCGCCCAGCAGTGGCGGACGGCGTGCCGGAGGAACACCCGGTGCGCTCGCGTCACGAGCGGCAGCTCCGGGTCGATCCGGACTGCCTGCTTGGCGAACGCCCGGTCGGCGGCGTAGTTGTGCGCGCCGCCCAGGTAGAAGTCGTGGATCCGTGCGGCGTTCGGCCGACGTACGTCGACCTCGTAGCGTGCGAAGGCGGGGACCGCAGCCATTCGCAGAGCGTAACTGGCGCCTAGACCATTCGGGCGAAGTTTTGGAAAGATTCTTTGGGCCCGTCTGAGGCGAGCGGGCCCGGTCCACCCCACAGAGACCGGGCCACGTAGCGCGTACGGGGATCGAACCCGTGTTTCCGGATTGAGAGTCCAGCGTCCTGACCACTAGACGAACACGCCAGGAACGAGCATTGGTACACAAATGCTCGAAAGTAATTAGAAGAAAGAGTACCAGCAGGTCACAGCTTCGAGGGCGCTCCGGCCCATTCATCTGCAGCAATCATGGAACAATGATGACCGAGGGGCCGCGCACGTCGCAAAGGAATTAATCGAGCCACGTCAGCGCGAGCCACAGCGAGGCCCGCGCGTCGGCCGTACCAAGATCACGACCGAGCAGACGTTCGACGTGTGAGATTCGGTGCCGAACGCTGTTGCGGTGCACGCCGAGCACCGCCGCCGCCCGGTCCCAGCTGCCGTGCTGCCCCAGCCAGACCCGCAGGGTCTCGACCAGCTCGGGGCGGCCCAGGAGGGCGGCCAGCTCGCGGCGGGCGAAGGCGCGGGCCGCGACGGGGTCGACGAGGGAGGACAGGTCGGAGGCCGGGAGGGCCGGGGCGCCGGTGGCTTTGGCGCGGGCCAGCAACGCTGTCGCCTCAGCTGCCGCATCCTCGACCGCGGAGATGGGGGCGGGGGCGGAGGCGGGTTCGGCGAATGGTGACGAGACCCCGACCGGGCCGGAAACCTCGAAGGCCGCGGGCACCAGCGCCAGAAACCCGTCCCCCTCCTTCGACACCAGCGGCCCGTATCTCTGCGCCAGCACGTCGTAGTCCGCCCGCGACTCCCCCGCCACCACCCGGTAGGGCCCCGGCCCGAGCACGCCCGTCACGTCAGCCACCTGCGAGCGCAACAACGCCGACGCCGCGACCCGAGCGATCTGGCCGCGTTCGCTCTCCACGTCCCGGCGCAGCAGGCCGAGCAACGCGAGCGCGACCGCGACGACGGCCCGTTCGGCTGGCGAGAGCGCGGTGTCGCGGCGCACCACGAGGACCGCGGACTCGACCGGGTCGAGCGTCACGTGGTCCTCACCCACTTGGGTCGAAGCCGAACGAGGTCCGGTGCCCGACGCAACGCGTGCCACGAGAGAGGCGAGCTCGTCAGGCGCGGAGGTGGGGTCGACGAGATCGGCGCGGCAGTTCAGGACGACGGCGAGCGTGGTCAACACCGACTCGACGGGACGGACGCGGGTCGCCGCGCGGGTCAGAGCGCGCTGGCTGTCCGCGAGCATCCGCTGCTCCCGCACGGCGATCTCCGCCAGCAGCGCGCCGAGGGCCTGCGACACCGCGAGGAACGGCGTCGACGGCGGCACCTCCAGCAACGGCATCCCCTGCGCCGCACAGGCTTCCACCAGTGACGACGGCACCGTCGGGAACTCCGGCTCGACGCCGAACCCGATCGCGGAGACGCCCTTGGACACCAGTCCGGCGACGTACGCGGGCACGTCGGACGGGAACCGCACGCCTGCCGTGAGCAGCAGCTCCTCACCGACCAGGTAGGGCGACGGGTCCGCCAGCTCGGACACGTGCGCCCAGCGGATCGGCCGGTCCAGCGCGTCGGTTCCACACAGGACGGTCAGCCCGAGATCGACTCGCGCGACGAGATCCCGCAGTGGGACGGTTTGCACAACCATGGTCGGACGATTGTGCAGAACAACCACTTACCTGCGCCAGTGGCCGTTCCTACTGTGACCTGCAACCCAAGGAGGTCCAACAGTGGCTCTCGACTACGCGGTGATCGCCGCCTACGTGCTCGGCATGATCGGCATGGGCTGGTGGGGCATGCGCCGCGCCACCAGCAAGAGCGAGTACCTGGTCGCTGGACGCAGGCTCGGTTTCGGCATGTACTCCGGCACCATGTCGGCCGTCGTGCTCGGCGGCGCGTCGACCATCGGCGGTGTCGGGCTCGGCTACAAGTTCGGCATCTCCGGCGCCTGGATGGTGTTCGCGATCGGCCTCGGCATCCTGCTGCTGTCGGCGTTGTTCGCGCGCAGGATCGTCCGGCTCAAGGTCTACACCGTCTCGCAGATGCTCGATCTGCGGTACGGCGGCAACTCGTCGACGGTGTCCGGCGCGGTGATGTGGGCGTACACGCTGATGCTGACCGTCACGTCGACGATCGCCTACTCGACCATCTTCAACGTCCTCTTCGGACTGCCCAAGTCCGTCGGCGTGATCATCGGCGGCAGCATCGTGGTGCTGTACAGCGTTCTCGGCGGCATGTGGTCGATCACGCTGACCGACATCGTGCAGTTCGTCGTGAAGACCATCGGCATCCTGTTCCTGCTGCTGCCGATCTCGCTCTACGCGGCGGGCGGCATCGACGGCATCCAGGCTCGGCTCAACGACCCGGCGATGTTCGACGTCGGCAACATCGGCACCAGCACGATCATCACGTTCCTGCTGATCTACGTGTTCGGCCTGCTGATCGGCCAGGACATCTGGCAGCGCGTGTTCACCGCGAAGTCGCCGCAGGTCGCGACCTGGGGCGGGATCACCTCCGGCCTGTACTGCCTCGTCTACGCGGTCGCCGGCGCGTTGATCGGCACGGCGGGCAAGGCGCTGTACCCGGACATCGCCAACAAGGACGAGGCGTTCGCGACGATCGTGGAAGGCCTGCTGCCGACCGGTGTGCGCGGGCTCGTGCTCGCCGCCGCCCTGGCCGCGATGATGTCGACGTCCTCCGGCGCTCTGATCGCGTGCGCGACCGTTGCCGCCAACGACATCTGGAAGCGCAAGACCGACGTCCACTCCAACCGGATGTTCACGCTGGTGCTCGGCGTGATCGCGATCGGCATCGCGGTGGCGTTGAACGACGTCGTGGCCGCGCTGACGGTGGCCTACAACATCCTCGTCGGCGGGCTGCTGGTCGCGATCATCGGCGGGCTGGTGTGGAAGCGCGGCACGAGGGTCGGCGCGATGGCGTCCATGGCGGTCGGTGCGCTGACGGCGATCGCGTTCATGGTGATCGACGGCGTGCTGGCCGACTCCCCGATCTACTACAGCCTGGGCGCGTCCCTCGTGACCTACGTGGTGGTGAGCCTGGCGACGCCGCCGACCTCGGCCGAGGTGCTGGCGGCGTGGGACCGCCGGGTGGCAGGGCAGGCGGAAGAAGAGGAACTGGTGAACGCATGATCGGCCCCGTCGACTCCTCCCGGGTCCCGCGCTACGCGGGACCGGCGACCTTCGCCCGGCTGCCGCGCCTCGACCAGGTGGCGCACGCGGACGTCGCGGTGGTGGGAGTCCCGTTCGACACCGGAGTCTCCTACCGGCCGGGAGCGCGGTTCGCGCCCTCGGCCGTGCGGGAGGCGTCCCGGTTGCTGCGGCCCTACAACCCCGGTCTGGACGTGTCGCCGTTCGAACGCGTCCAGGTCGCGGACGGCGGGGACGTCGCGGTGAACCCGTTCCACATCGGCGAGGCGATCGAGACGATCGAACAGGCCGCCTCCCAGCTGCAGGCCGACGGGACGAAGCTGGTGACGATCGGCGGTGACCACACGATCGCGCTGCCGTTGCTGCGGGCGGTGTCGCGGATCCACGGGCCGGTGGCGCTGCTGCACTTCGACGCGCACCTCGACACGTGGGACACGTACTTCGGCGAGCCGTACACGCACGGGACGCCGTTCCGGCGCGCGGTCGAGGACGGGATCCTCGACACCGAGGCGATCTCGCACGTCGGCACGCGGGGACCGTTGTACGGCAAGAAGGATCTCGAGGACGACCGGCGGCTCGGGTTCGGCATCGTGACGTCGTCGGACGTGATGCGGCGCGGGGTCGACGAGACCGTCGACGCGTTGCGGCAGCGGATCGGGTCACGGCCGTTGTACGTGTCGATCGACATCGACGTGCTGGATCCGGCACACGCGCCGGGGACCGGGACGCCTGAGGCCGGTGGGATGACCTCGCGGGAGCTGCTGGAGATCGTTCGCGGGCTGCGGGGGCTGAACCTGGTGGGGGCGGACGTCGTCGAGGTGGCGCCTGCCTACGACCACGCGGACATCACGTCGGTGGCGGCGTCCCACCTCGCGTACGACCTGGTGAGCCTGCTGGCGCTCAAGGAGGGGCTGTGAGCGAGCGCAACGGCGGTGACGTCGTCGTCGAGACGCTCGAAGCGCTCGGCGCCCACACCGTGTTCGGCATCCCCGGCCAGCACGCCCTCGGCCTGTTCGACGCCCTGCGCCGCTCCGAACTCCGGTACGTCGGCTCGCGGACCGAGGTCAACGCCGCCTTCGCCGCCGACGGCCACGCGCGGATCACCGGGTCGGTGACGCCGTTGCTCGTGTCGACCGGGCCCGGCGCGCTGCAAACCCTGGCGGGACTGCAGGAATCCGCCGCCGCGTCGGCGCCGGTGCTGGGGATCTCGTCGCAGATCCCGTCCGCCGGGCTGGGCGGGGTGCGCGGCGGGTACCTGCACGAGCTCACCGACCAGCTCGCGTCGTTCCGGGACGTGGTGAAGCACGCTCGGGTCGTGCGGCACGCGTCGCAGATCCCGTCGGCGCTGGCCGAGGCGTGGGAGATCGCGCTGACCGCGCCGTTCGGGCCGGTGTGGGTGGAGATTCCGCAGGACGTGCTGCTCGGGCCCGCTTCCGTGCCGCCGGTGACGTCGGTGTCGTGGTCCGTGCGGGAACTGCACCCGCGGCCGGAGCTGGTCGCGGAGGCCGTCCGGTTGCTGGACGGAGCTTCCCGGCCGGTGATCTTGGCCGGTGGTGGTGCGCTGCGCGCCTCGGACGAGTTGCTGGAGCTGGCGGAGAAGCTGCGGGCGCCGGTCGTGACGACGTTCGGCGGCAAGGGCAACTTCCCGTGGGACCACCCGCTTTCCGCGCAGTCGTGGCTGGAGGACTGGCACACCACGGAGTTCCTCGCGTCCGCCGACGTGCTGCTCGTCGTCGGGTCCGGGCTGGGCGAGCTGTCGAGCAACTACCGGACGTTCCGGCCGTGCGGTTCGGTGATCCAGATCGAGGCCGACCTGGGCAAGCTGGAGTCGAACTACCCGGCGCTCGGCATCCACGCCGACGCGCGGCACGCGTTGCGCGCCTTGACTTCCGGTGTGACCGCACGTCCTGCGGACGGTGTCGCCGAGGCGCGCGTCTCCCGGTTGCTGGAGCTCGTGCGGACGCGGCTCTCCGAGCAGGAACTGGAGCTGGAGCAGCAGGTTCTGGCGGCGCTGCGGTCGGCGGTTCCGGACGGCACGCCGACCTGCTGGGACATGACGATCCTCGCCTACTGGGCCTGGTCGGCGTGGGATCCGCGCGGTGGCGCGCAGTTCTCCGCCCAGGGCGCCGGCGGGCTGGGTTACGGCTTCCCTGCCGCGCTCGGCGTCGCGGCGGCCGTGGACGGTCCGGTGCTGGCGGTGTCGGGTGACGGCGGCGCGATGTACGGGATCTCGGAGCTCGCCGTTGCCGCCCAGCACAGGTCGCGGGTGGTGTGGCTGATCGTCGACGACGGCGGCTACGGCATCCTGCGCGAGTACATGACCGACGCGTTCGGCCAGGCCACCGCGACCGAGCTGGCCAGGCCCGACTTCGTGGCGCTCGCCGAGGCGTTCGGGGTGCCCGCCACCCGCAGCACGCCGGAGTCGCTGCGCGAAGATCTGGTCAAGGCGTTCGCCGGGGACGGTCCGCACGTGGTGGTGCTGCCCGCGGTGTTGCGCATGTTCGCCCCCACGCACCTGGAGCACCCGTGATCGTCGCGAACTTCATCAACGGCACGTCGGCACCCGCCACCGACGCCACCACCGGCCTCCCGGTCGAGCGGAGGACGGAGACGAGTCCGCTCGTCGACCCGGCGACCGGCGCCGAGTTCGGGCGGGCCGTCGTGTCGCGGGAGATCGAGGTCAACTCCGCCGTCGCGGCGGCGGCGGAGGCGTTCAAGACGTGGTCTCGCACCACCCCCGGTGAACGGCAGCTGGCTCTGCTCAAGCTCGCGGACCTGGTGGAGGCCACGGCCGCCGAGATCGCCGACGCCGAGATCCGGGAGACCGGCAAGATCCGCTCGGTCGTGCTCGGCGAGGAGATTCCGCAGTGCGTGGACCAGATCCGGTTCTTCGCCGGTGCCGCCCGCGCCCTGGGCACCGCCGCCGCGGGCGAGTACCTCCCCGGCGCCACCTCGTACCAGCGCCGTGAGCCGGTGGGTGTGATCGCGCAGATCACGCCGTGGAACTACCCGCTGATGATGGCCGTGTGGAAGATCGCCCCGGCGCTGGCCGCGGGCAACACCGTGGTGCTCAAGCCCGCCGACACCACGCCGTCGTCGAGCGTGCTGCTGGCCGCGCTGGCTGCCCGAGTGCTGCCCGCTGGCGTGTTCAACGTCGTGCTCGGCGACCGCGACACCGGCCGCCTGCTGGTCGAGCACCCCGTGCCCGCGATGGTGTCCCTGACCGGGTCCACCCGTGCCGGCGTCGAGGTGGCCCGCAGCGCCGCCGCGACCGTCAAGCGCACGCACCTCGAACTCGGTGGCAACGCACCGGTTCTGGTGTTCGACGACGTCGACGTGGCTTCCGCCGCCGAGGGAATCGTGGGCGCGGCCTACTACAACGCTGGCCAGGACTGCACGGCCGCCACCCGCGTCCTGGTGCACGCTGGCGTGCACGACGAGTTCGTCGCGGCACTGGTGAAGGCGGCGTCGGCGCAGGTACCCGGCACCGACTTCGGTCCGCTGAACAGCCAGGCGCAGCTGGACCGCGTGCTCGGCCTGCTCTCACGTTCCTCCGGGACCATCCACTGTGGAGGAAAGCAGCACGGATCGGCCGGGTTCTACCTGGAACCCACGGTGATCTCCGGGCTCGCGCAGGACGACGAGCTGGTGCAGGAGGAAGCGTTCGCGCCGGTGATCACCGTGCAGTCGTTCAGCTCCGACGACGAGGCGATCGAGCTGGCCAACGGTGTGCCGCAAGGACTCGCGTCGTCGATCTGGACCCGTGACACGAGCCGAGCCGCGGCGCTGACGGCACGGCTCGACTTCGGCATCGTGTGGGTCAACACCCACGGGCTCGTGGCGTCCGAGATGCCGCACGGCGGGTTCGGGGCGTCCGGGTACGGCAAGGACCTCTCGATGCACGGGCTCGAGGACTACACGCGCGTCAAGCACGTGATGATCGCGCACTAGAGTGCGGCGGTGACGACGAACAGTCTGGCCGAACGGGCCAAGGAACTCTACGAGCAGGCCGTGTTCGGCGGTGACCCGGAGGCGCTCACCCAGGCCGACCGCGAGCTGGACGCCGTCGAAGCCGATCTCGCGCTAGCCCGCGGCCGTGTCCTGCACGCTCGGTTTCTCCAGGACCGCCAGGAGGATCCGCGGGAGCTCCCGCTCTTCGAGCAGGCGGCCGAGCTGTACCGCCGGCTCGGCGACGCCCGCGGCGAAGCCGAGGCGCTGTTCTGGATC
Source organism: Lentzea flava (assembly GCF_014648475.1). GTDB lineage: Bacteria > Actinomycetota > Actinomycetes > Mycobacteriales > Pseudonocardiaceae > Lentzea > Lentzea flava. The sequence goes on from NZ_BMRE01000033.1 coordinate 77,122, forward strand.
GGTTGCTACCACCAGGTCGTGAGGGACGGCGACGAGGCGGGTGTGCCGTTCCTGGAACGCTCCTACGAGCTGGCCACCGCGTCAGGTGACGATCTGACGAGGTCCTACGCCGTGCGGCACCTGGGTTTCGCGGACCTGGCCAAGGGCGACAGGGCGTCCGGGCGCCGCAAGCTGGAGGAGTCCGTGGAACTGCGCAGGAAGATCGGTTTCCAGGCCGGCGTCGCGGCCGGACTGCTCGCGCTCGCCCAGGTGGCTGCGGAGAGCGGTGACCGCGACGCCGAGCTGGCACTGCTCGACGAAGCCGAGAAGACCGCCAGGGACTGCGGGGCCCACGGCATTCTGCAGTGGGTCGAGCGCTCACGAACCTGACTTCAGCGGCAAAGAGCCCCCTTCTGCCACTTCTTGGCCGAGTAGAGGTCGGGGCGAGCGGGCGCCATCAGCGTGTACGCGGTCGGGCACGCCTTGTCCGTGTACTCGACGGCGAAGATGAAGCTCGACCCGTCGCTGACCTCCTGGCGTTCCCAGTCCATGTTGATCAGGTTGTAGACGCCGGACGCTCCCGGCCCGCCGTGCAGCGGGATCTTCCTGCCGTTGCGCACGACGTACTGGACCTCCCCGAGCGGCTGGCGGATCTTCGGCCCGAGCTCGGCCACCGCCTTGTCGAACGCCTCCGGGGTGCCGCCCGTGGCGAACCACCGGTCGAACAGCAGCGCCCCCACGCTGCCGATCTCGTTGCGGCGGTCCCACTTCCGCAGGATCTCGCACTCCGGACGGGTGCACGGCATGCTGTCGAGGTACTTCTCGGCCGCCGTGTTCCTGTTCTCCAGCACCAGTTTCCGCATGGTGTCCGCGTCGTAGCGGCCGAGGTGCCGAGGGATCTCCTTCAACCCGAACTCGGTGCGCAGGTTCATGATCTTCTCGTCGCCGAACGCCCGCGGGAATCCGGTGAGCGGCTTGTCCGCCCGCACGAACGCGTGCGAGGAGTTGGAGTTCGTCGCGTACGTGTCGCTCTCGATCCACGGCATCTTGTCCACGGGCAGCAACCCCGGCTTGCACGCCGAGCGCGTGCCGTCGACGATCGCGACGCTGGTGCGGCTGAGGAACTCCTGGTCCACCACGCAGTCGTCGGCCACGTCCGGCACGACCTGGATGCCCGCGTAGAGCGTCCTGCCGCGCCGGTCCGCCGCGATGATGTTGGTGCGCACCGTGCCGCCGTGCCGGTCGAGGCTCGCCTTGAGATCGGCCGTGGTCCGCGCCTCCAGGAACCCCGCCGCCGCGTTCACCGCCGCGAGCCGGTCCGCTGCGCCGTCGGTGATGGCGTAGGCGACCTCGTCGGTCCACGGCAGCGGCGTCATTTCATGGCCCGTGAGGTGCGGGTTCGTGCGGAGGAGCGTGGTGACCGGGCCGTAGCGGGTGTCCCAGTGGGTGCCGCGGTCGATCATCCGCTCCGGCCGTCCGTCGACCAGGTAGGTGTGCTTGTCGACCAGTTTCAGCTTCGCCACCGAGTAGCTCACCGCCGTGGACACGGTGGCCGACCACGCCACGCCGCGGTTGTAGCCGTTGAACACGAACGGCATGCCGAGCAGCGTCACGCCGTCGACGTCCACCTTGCCCGGAATGGTCAACCGCGAGTGCCAGAACGAGATCTCGCCGTTCCACGGCACGTGCGGGTTGCCCAGCAGCACTCCTCGACCTCCGCTGGTACCCCTCGAACCAACGGCGATCGAGTTGCTCCCCCGCTCCTTGACCTGTTTCGGCAGCGACGGCCAGACGCCCGCGTGCGCCCGGAAGATCCCCTCGTTGAACGCCGCGTGGTTGAACCGGTAGAGCTCTGCCTCGGTGATCGGCCTGTTGCACCTGGGATGTGTTGCGGCGTACCGGTTGTAGCCCCGCACGTACCCGGCGACCAGGTCACGGACCTGCTGGGTCGGCCCGACGGGCGGCGGCTGGGCGACGATCCGCTCGACCACCTGCCTCTTCTCGAGGTCCCGGAACTGCGGATCGGCGGCGTAGCCGGTGAACATCCCGGCGAGCTCGCACAGGTGCGCCTTGGCCTGCCCGAACCCGATGCCGTCCCCCAGGTCGCGGTAGTTGGACGCGACGACGTGCGGCACCTGCTCGGGGGCCGCCGACACCGCCACGGGCGCCGACGTGACCAGGAGCAGGCTCGCGATGACGGTTTTCAGCACGACTGTGTTTTTAGCACACTCGTGTCATTAACCGCCACCGACTTCGGTTCAGTCCTCGACGCTGTGTTCCAGGGGACCCCTCGCCTGCACCGCGTAGCCCTCGCCAGTGGTTGCCGAGATGCTCTCGCGTCGCCGCCTCGACCGCGGGATTCGAGGTGTGGCCGGCGACCTGCTCGTCTCTGCGGTCAGCGTGTTCGTCCCCGCGTCGCGAAACGGCTGTTGACCTCCAGTTAAGTCGAGCTCATAGCGTTGGCCGCATGTTCGCGATTCGGCAGTACGAGTTCGGTCCGGCGGAGAACCTGCGCTACGAAGAGGTTCCCGACCCGGAGCCCGCCCAGGGCCAGGTCCGCGTGACGGTGGCCGCGGCCGGCGTCCACCTCGTCGACACGACCATCCGCAAGGGTGCGTTCGGCCCCGTCGACTTCCCCATGACGCCGGGCAGGGAGGTCGCCGGCATCGTCACGGCGCTCGGCGACGGCGTCTCGCCCGAGTGGCTGGGCCGCCGGGTCGTCGCGCACCTCGGCCAGGCCAACGGCGGTTACGCGGAGCTGGCGGTCGCGAAAGTCGAGGCGCTGCACGCCGTTCCGGACGACGTGTCGTTCGAGGCGGCGGTGGCGATGATCGGTACCGGGCGCACCGTCGTCGGGGTTCTCGACGCCGCGAAGCTCACCGCGGACGACGTGGTGCTGGTGACGTCGGCGGCGGGTGGCATGGGTGCGTTGTTCGTGCAGGAGGCGCGCAACGTCGGCGCGCGGGTGGTCGGGCTGGCCAGCGGCGAGAAGCTCGACCACGTGATGAACAACGGCGCGGACGCCGCCATCGACTACACCCGGCCGGGGTGGGCGGACGGGCTCAAGGACATGACCGTCGTGCTCGACGGCGTCGGTGGCGAGGTCGGGGAAACCGCGTTGAAGACGCTCGGCGTCGGCGGCCGGCAGATCATCTACGGCTGGGCGTCGGGGACGATGACGCCGATCAGCACGGCGGCGTTGTTCACCAACAGCCTCACGGCCACGGTCGCGCTCGGGCCGGGCCTGATGCGGCGCGGGCTCCGTGCGCTGGAGGACGAGTCGATGGCAGGGCTCGCGAGCGGGCGGTTCGTGCCGCTGGTCAACCCGCCGTTCGCGCTGAAGGACGCCGCCAAGGCGCACGAGGCGCTGGAATCCCGTGCGACGGTCGGGAAAGTCGTGCTCAAGCCGTGACGAGGCAGAGGGGCCGCCCGTATCGGACGGCCCCTCCTTTTCTCACCCCTCGGTCAGGCCTGAACGGGCACCTCGACGAACTTCTTGCCCGCGAAGTTCTCCACGACGACGGACTTGACGTCGTTGGGTGCGACGAGCGCGGAGCCGTCCAGGTTCGTGCCCTCGGCGGCGCCCTTCTTGGACACCACCCAGGAACCAGCCTCCTGGCGGCTGCCATCCTTCGCCACGACGAAGATCCGGCACTTCTCGCCTTCGGGGATGCCGCTGATCGCCATGTTCGTGCGCACCCAGCCCGCGGCGGGAACGACCTTGACGGTCATCGACGCCTTGGTCACCGGGTCGGTGAAGGTGGCGAGCTTGGTGCCGGACGGATCCGGTGCCACGGTCTGCGAGGGGGCAGCCGTGACGTCCGGCGAGGTCGCCTTGCCGACGAAGACGCCGGCACCCAGCACCAGGGCGGCCACGACGGCTGCCGCGGCGCCCAACGCGAACTGGCGACGTCGCGCGACGCCGCCTCGTTCCGCACGCACCTGGCGGAGCGTGCGCTGCAACAACAGATCGCCGCCCTCCGGCGGCCCGTCGAGCATGGCCTCCGGCGGCACCTCGCCGAGGTAGGCCTCCATCGCGCGGAGGTCCTCGAGCTCACGCGTGCAGTCAGGGCAGGACGCCAGGTGCTCGTCCATCTCGCGCACCTCCTGCTCGTCCAGTGCTCCGAGAACGTAGGCACCGAGCAGCTGCGGGTCGTGCTGCGTGGTCATCCGGCCACCCCCTTCAGTGCGACCTGTTGACCGACGAACGTCTCCCTCAGGGCTCGCAACGCGTAATACGATCTTGATTTAACCGTGCCCGGTGGTACCCCGAGCGCTTCTGCCGCCTCCGTGACGCTGCGACCGCGGAAGTAGATCTCCATCAGCACGTCGCGGTGGTCGGAGGACAACCTGTCGAGCGCCTCCAGCACCACCACCGAATCGACGACCTGGTCGGCGTGGTCGCGCTCGATCGGTGGCGTCGCCGGTGACTCGGCCACCTCCTGCGGACGCGCCGCCTTGGCCCGCACGCGGTCGGTGACGATGTTGCGCGCCACGGTCAGCAACCATCCGCGCACCGATCCCTTGCCGTTCACGAGGGCGTCGGGGTGGCGCCATGCTCGGACGAGGGTCTCCTGGACCACGTCCTCGGCAGCCGCCCGGTCGCCGGTCAACCGCGTCGCGTACGCCAGCAGCGCCCGACCGTGCTCCTCGTAGAGCGATCGGATCAGTGCCTCGTCGGCCGCGGTCTCCCGTTTGCGGGAGAACAAAGCCGCCATCCACCCACTCCTCCCCGCCCGCGAACACCTCGTGCGGGCGTTCAAGTTCAAGACCTCAGCCGACACACGAACGAAAGCGGGCTTCGGTTCAAAGAGGTTTGAAGAAAAAGTTGAGGGGATGCTAGTGCCGTGATCGGTTCAGGCGCCCGACGAGGTCACTCATCTGCGCCTCCGGCATCACGTTGATGAACATCGCGTGATCGGTCGCCGGGTCGCGCAGCTCCTCGCGGAAGCTGTCGATGGCGAACGGGCGGCCCGCCGGCACGTCGTACCCCACGGTGACGCGCAGCCGCGGAATCGGGAAGGTCTTGGGCGGGCAGACACCGCCTGCCAGCGGGAACACCACGTGCGTGCGGTGGGAGGCGCTGTCGGTGTTGTTGCCGTCCCAGCAGCTGCCGAAGTCGAAGCTGCGCAGCGTGGTCGCGCTCCCACACAGCGGGTACCTCGTCGTGTACCGGCCGGGCCGGTCCGCGCAGCCCCACCTGGCCCGGACGTTCGGGCCGTAGTTGTTGGTGAACGCCGACGGGTCGCCGGTGATCATGCGCAGGAACCGCGGCATCGGCAGCACATCGCTCACCGGGCTGCCCTCGTACCGGATCTCCACGCTCTTGGGCTTCAGCACCTCGCCGGTGTTGCCGTGCAGTCCGCCACCGTCGGCGTGCACGTCGTGGCCCGTGCCGTCGGTCAGGCGCAGCACCGGCCAGTAGTAGGTCGAGCGGTCGTCCTTCTCGCACGTCGTGGGCGCGGCCGCGAGAGAGGCGTTGGTCGACGTCGCATCGGCCGACTCGTTGCCCACGTACTCGTGTGTGTGGTGTGCGCCGAACGGGACGCCGGGCGACACAACGGGGTTGTCGGCGTTGAGGTGCCTCTCCTCGTTCGTGCCGCACTGGATGACGACGCCGGGCCGCTCGGGCTCGTTCAGCACCTGCCCGAGTTCGCTCACGTACTGCTCAGCCGGTCGTTTGCCGCTGGACGCGCCGCAGAGCAGCGTTGCGGAGACCCCGATGACGATGGCCGCGACCGCCGCGACTGCGATGGTCGTCGGTTTGTTCGGGGCCACCGCTACAGCTTGCCAAGCCGATCACGAAGGCAACAAGGGCGCGTCTCACTAGCTCGCGGTGACCAGCGGCTGGCGGTGGTGGTCCACCACGCTGACCCCGGCCACGTCCCCCGCCCGCACCATCGCGGACCCGGCGAGGGTGACCTCGCCCTCGTGCGCTCGCCACGAACCCGCGGTGAAGGTTCGTCCGTCCTTCGTGTGCACGACCAGCCAGCAGGCTTCCCCGTCCTGCACGCCGTCGACGGTGGCGACCAGCCTCAGGCCGCCCTCGGTGTCGGTGACCCGCACGGCCAGGTGCGCTCCGGCCGGCGAGGTTCCCTGCAACGTCGGACCGCCGACCCCCATGCCCTGGCCCAGCCAGACGCCGCCGGCCAGCACGCCGGCGACCACGAAGGTCGAGGTCAGGGCCGTGATGCGCCCTCGGCGTCGCACGGCCTGGTGTCTCTCCTCGCGGACCGTGCCCAGCGTGCGCTGCAGCAGGTGGTCCGCGTTGCGCGGAGGGCCGTCGAGTGCGGCCTCCGGTGGCAGTTCTTCCATCAGCATGTGTCGATCTCGTTCAACTCGTTGGTGCCCAGGACGTTCGGTGCCATGCGCTGGCGGACGCGGCAATGGACACGGTTCACGCGGAACGACTCACCCATTTCTCCTTCTCCAGTCCCGCGCGGTTGCGGTGACCGACACCTTCAAAACGAGCGCCCGAGGAACTTGGTTCAACGCAGATACACGGACGTTGCTCAGCCCACACCAGACGCTTGACCTGGGCGTCTGGGAGCTCCTAGGGTCTCATATATGATGTATGACCGGGTGGAAGCGCCTCCCGCGTCGCGTACCGACTTCGTTCTGGAATCGATCAAAGAAGCGATTCTCAACGGAAAGCTGAAGCCCGGTCAGGCGCTCGTGGAAACAGATCTCGCGGCCGCGCTCAACGTCTCGAAGACGCCTGTGCGCGAGGCGCTCAAGACGCTCGCCGGGTCGGGGCTCGTCGTGATGAGCCCGTACAAGGGGGCCGCGGTCCGCACGGTCGACGCCGAGATGGCCGGATCCGTCTACGACGTGCGGATGCTGCTGGAGCCCGAGGCGTTGCGCCGCGCGATCCTGCTGGGCGCCTCGTTCGACGACGCCGCTGCCGCGCTGGAGGACGTCTCCGACCTGGCCCAAAAGAATCTTGCACAGCGGTCGCTCGCCAACCGCCGCTTCCACCGCGCCCTGTACGCCGGGTGCGGCAACCCGTTGATGATCCAGATCCTGGACGGTCTGCGCGACCAGGCCGCGCTGATCACCGTTGCCGGGTGGGGCATCTGCCCGACCTGGGACGACGAGGCCGCCGAGCACCGCGCGATCCTCGCCGCCGCCGTGCAGGGCAAGGACGACCTCGCCTGCGAACTCCTCCGCCGCCACATCCAGACCTTCGCCGACCGAGTAGTTGAGGAGCTTCCCGATGGCGTTCGATGACCTCTCCGAGCGGCTCGCGTCCGTCGTGGCGATCACCGTCACGCCGTTCGACGCCGACGGTGCGATCGACGAGAAGAACTACGCCGCGATCGTGGACCGGATGGTGGAGGGCGGCGTCTCGGTCGTCACGCCGAACGGCAACACGAGCGAGTTCTACACGTTGTCCGCCGCTGAGACCGAGCGCGCGCTTTCCATCACCGTGGACGCCGTTGGTGATCGTGCCGCGATCGTCGCCGGTGTCGGGCACGACCTGGAGACCGCCGTCGCCGCCGCCCGGTTCGCCGATCGGGCCGGCGCGAACGGGATCATGATCCACCAGCCGGTGCACCCGTACGTGTCGCTGGACGGGTGGGTCGACTACCACCGGGCGATCGCGTCGGCCGTGCCCGAGCTGAGCGTGATCCTCTACGTGCGGAACCCGCGGATCGGGGGCGCGCAGATCGCCGCGCTGGTGGACGCCTGTCCGAACGTCGTGGGCGTGAAGTACGCGGTGCCGGACCCGGTCCGGTTCGCCTCGGTGGCGCGGGACGCCGGGCTGGACCGGCTGACGTGGATCGCCGGGCTGGCCGAGCTGTCGGCGCCGGGCTACTTCGCCGTCGGGGCAACGGGATTCACCTCCGGCCTGGCGAACGTGGCGCCGCAGCTGTCGGTGCAGATGTTCCGGTGCCTGCGGGCAGGGGAGTTCGGCGCGGCGATGGAGTTCTGGGAGTTCATCCGCAGGTTCGAGGAGTTGCGGGCGGCGAACGAGTCGGCGAACAACGTGTCCGTGGTGAAGGAAGCGTTGGCACAGCTGGGGTTGTGCCGCCGGGACGTGCGGCCGCCCGCCAGCGTGTTGAGCGAGGCCGACCGGTCGGCCGTTGGTGTGCTGCTGAACTCGTGGAGCCTGCTGTGAAGCTGCGCAGCGCGGAGTGGTTCGAGGGCGAGGGATTGCGGGCGTTCTCGCACAACGCCCGCATGCGTCAGTTGGGCATGAATCCCGAGGAACACCTCGGCAAGCCCGTGATCGCGATCTTGAACACGTGGAGCGGCATCAACCCGTGCCACATGCACTTGCGCGAGCGGGCCAAGCAGGTCGAGCGCGGTGTCTGGGAGGCGGGCGGGTATCCGCTGGAGTTCCCGGTGTCGACGCTGTCGGAGACGTACCAGAAGCCGACACCCATGCTGTACCGGAACATGCTGTCGATGGAGACGGAGGAGATCCTCCGTTCGTACCCCGTCGACGGCGCGGTGCTGATGGGCGGGTGCGACAAGACCACGCCCGCGTTGCTGATGGGAGCCGCTTCCGCCGGTCTGCCCGCGGTGTTCGTGCCCGCCGGGCCGATGCTGCGCGGCCACTGGCGTGGCGAGAAGCTCGCGTCCGGCACCGACATGTGGCGGTTCTGGGACGAGAAACGGGCGGGAACGATCTCGTCGGCGGACTGGGCGGAGATCCAGTCCGGGCTGGCGCGCTCCCCCGGCACGTGCATGACGATGGGCACCGCCTCCACGATGACCGCCGCGGCGGAGGCGCTCGGGCTCACTTTGCCCGGTGCGTCGTCGATTCCGGCCGTCGACTCGGCCCACCACCGGATGGCCGCCGCGTCCGGCATGCGGGTCGTGGAGATGGTCCGCGAGGGGTTGACGATCTCCGACGTGCTGTCCGCGGAGGCCTACGAGGACGCCATCCGGACGGTGCTGGCGCTGGGCGGCTCGACGAACTCGTACATCCACCTCATCGCGATGGCCGGGCGGTCGCAGATTCCGTTGTCGCTGGACGACTTCGACCGGTTGTCGCGTGAGGTTCCGGTGCTGGCTTCGGTCCAGCCCGCGGGCGAGCACCTGATGGAGGACTTCTACTACGCGGGCGGGCTGCGCGGGTTGCTGTCGCGGTTGCGGGACTCGTTGCACCTCAAGCGGATCACGGTGACCGGGCGGACGTTCGGCGAGGAGCTGGAGGGTGCCGAGGTGTACGACTCCGCCGTGATCCGGCCGCTGGACGATCCGATCTCCGCCGAGGGCGGGCTGGCCGTGCTGCGCGGCAACCTGGCACCGGACGGCGCTGTGATCAAGTACGTGGCGGCTGATCCTTCGTTGTGGAAGCACACCGGGCCCGCCGTGGTTTTCCACGGGTACAAGGATTTGCAGGCACGGATCAACGACCCTTCGCTCGACGTGACGAGGGATTCGGTGATCGTGCTGGCCGGTGGAGGCCCCAAGGGCGGGCCCGGCATGCCGGAATACGGGATGCTGCCCATCCCGGACAAGCTCCTGAAGGAGGGCGTCCGTGACATGGTGCGCGTGTCAGACGCGCGGATGAGCGGAACTTCTTACGGCGCTTGCGTTCTGCACGTCGCACCGGAGGCGCACGTGGGTGGGCCGCTGGCGCTGGTGCGGGACGGCGACCTCGTGACGCTGGACGTCGAGGCGCGGGTGCTGCGCGTGGAGATCTCCGACGAGGAGATGGCACGGCGGAAAGCCGCGTGGATCGCGCCGCCGCCGAAGTTCGAACGCGGGTACGGCGCTTTGTACTACGAGCACATCACGCAGGCCAACGAGGGCTGCGACTTCGAGTTCCTGTCACGGACGGGAGTCAACCCGGAACCCAACGCCCACTGACGCCTCCCGCTGCCAGTCGGCCGTCCCGTGCAGCCGGCTGCGCAGGTAGGCCGTGGTGAGCCGCTGGACGGTCGCGACCCTCTCGGGGTTTTCGTCCGTGGTCTCGGCGACGTCGTACCCGGAGACGCCGCCGAGACCGTGCTCGCCGCCCTCCAGCACGAGAAGATCCTTCGGGCCAGGCGCCAGGTAGAACGGGTCCATGTGCCATTCCGGGCCGTTGACCGTGAGGTGTTCGGAGGCGTCCTTGTCGCCGGCGACCACGAGCGCGGGCGTGGTCATGTCGCTGAAGTCCGGCGTCAGCATGAACGCGTAGCTCTCCTTGACGACGTCGGTGAGCCCTTCGCCGCGGCCGGTGGAGCCGAGCAGCACGCCCGCCTTGATCCGCTCGTCCTTGAGGCTGACGCCCTCGGTCGTCATGCCCAGCAGCAGGCTCGCGGTGTGCCCGCCCATCGAGTGGCCCGCGACCGCGATCTTCGTGCGGTCGAGGCGGCCCTGCAGCTGCGGCACGGCCTTCTCGATCTCGTCGAGCCGGTCGATGATCGCCGACATGTCCTCGGCGCGCTGCTTCCAGAACATCGGCGCGCCGGGCGTGTCGGCGGGCAGGTTCAGGGTGCGGGAGCTCAGGTGCGTCGGCTGCAGGACGACGAAGCCCTGCTCCGCCCAGTGGTTCGCGAGCGGCGCGTAGCCGTTCAGCGAGGAGAGGTGGTTCGAGTAGCCCTGGCCGTGGGACAGCAGGATGATCGGCAACTCGCTGCCCTCGGTCGGCGCCGAGACCTTCAACTGCAGGTCAACGGGCCTTCCGGGGATGTCGAGCACGACAGGACTCACCGTGAAGACGGTCATCGGTTCCCCTTCGAGTAGTCTGTCGCCGTAAGTGGAGCGACGTTCCGGAACGATACGGAGCGCTGTTCCGCTTTGTCAACCGTCCGGGAAGGAGCGCTGTGCCACCACGCAAGCGGGCCGATGCCGTGCGCAACGAGCAGACGTTGCTCGCCGCCGCGGCCGAGGTGTTCGTCAGGTCCGGCGTCGACGCGCCCATTCGCGAGATCGCGGCCGAGGCGGGCGTCGGGATGGGGACGATCTACCGCCACTTCCCCACCCGTGCCGACCTCGTCGTCGCCGTGTACCGGCACCAGGTCGAGGCGTGTGCGGAGGCGGGACCGGCGTTGCTGTCCGAAGAGGACTCACCGCTGGCAGCGCTGCGGCGGTGGGTTGATCTGTTCGTGGACTTCCTGGTGACCAAGCACGGGCTGGCGAACGCGTTGCAGTCCGACAGCAGCGGCTTCGAGTCGTTGCACGCGTACTTCCTCGACCGGCTGGGACCGGTGTGCGGGGAGCTGCTCGACGCGGCGGTGCAGGCCGGCGAGATCCGGGAAGGGATTCAGCCGTACGAGCTGATGCGCGGGATCGGGAACCTGTGCATCGGACGGGGCGACGACCCGCGCTACGACCCGCGGCGGTTGATCACGCTGCTCCTGAACGGCCTGTCGGCCGGGGCTGGGCCGGGCGATCGATGAAGGGCTCCTTCATCCACGTCAGGTGGAGGAAGGAGCCCTTCATCGACGGCGAGCTGCCTGTGGGAGCGCGCCCCTAGTTCAGCGCCACCTTGAGGATCTTGGTGTTGCTGTTGCCCGCCGTGGAGTCCTTGTCACCGTTGGACGTGGTGACCCACAGCGAGCCGTCCGGCGCCGGCTCCGGGGTGCGCAGCCGGCCGTAGGTGCCCTGGAAGTGGGCCTTGGGCGTGCCGAGCGACGAGCCGGTGATCGGGATCCGGTACAGCCGCTCACCGCGCAGGGCGGCGAGGAACAGCACGTCGTTCACGATCGCGAGACCCGACGGTGAGGCGCTGCTCACCGGGAAGGTCTTCTTGGGCGCGATGTAGCCGCTGCAGTTGCCCGAGGTGCCCTCGCAGTTCGACCAGCCGTAGTTGCCGCCCTTCTGCAGCAGGTTGATCTCGTCCATCGTGCCGTCGCCGAGCTCCGCCTGCCACATGCGGCCCTGCGAGTCCACGGCGAGGCCCTGGACGTTGCGGTGGCCGTAGGTCCAGACGTAACGCGCGTTGCCGCCCTCGCCGAAGAACGGGTTGTCGCTCGGCGCGGTGCCGTCCGGGTTCAGGCGCAGGACCTTGCCGCCCAGCGACTGCTTGTTCTGCGCGTTGGCCTTGTTCTGGCCGTCACCGGTGCCCGCGTAGAGCTTGCCGTCGGCACCGAAGCGCAGGCGGCCGCCGTTGTGGAACTTGTTGCGCGGGATGCCGGTCAGCAGCGTCTGCCAGCCGGTCAGCGAGTTGCCCACGATCTTCGCGCGCACGATCCGGTTGTCGTTCGCGGACGTGTGGTAGATGTAGATCAGGCCGTCCGCGGCGAACGTCGGCGACAGCTCGATGCCGAGCAGACCGCCCTCGCCGTTGGTGCCGGAGACGTCGGGAACCTTGCCCAGACTGGTCTTCTGGCCCGACGGCGTGATCCGCACGATGTCCTGCGCGTCGCGACGCGAGTAGATGCCGTCGCCGTTGGGCAGGAAAGCGAGGCCCCACGGCACGTCGTTGTCGGTCGCGATCTGCGTGACGGCACCGACCTGGTCGCCGCCGGGACGGGTCTTCACCGTCACCGCGTTCGAGGCGGGCGAGGGGTTGCCCACCGCGTCGAAGGCCTTGACCGTGAACGTGTACTCGGTGTTGGCGGTGCGGCCGCCGATCGTCGCGGACGTGCCGGTCGCGTCACCGACCTTCGTCGATCCCGTGTAGACCTCGTAGCGGGTCACACCGACGTTGTCCGTCGCCGGATCCCACGCGAGCGACACGGAGTTCGCCGTCACGCCGGTGGAGCGCAGGTTCTTCGGCGCGGTCGGCGGGATCGGGTCGTCCTGCGCGGGCGGTGTCTTGAACTCCGCGGTGTTGGACGCCTGTGAGACGTTGCCCGCCGCGTCGCGCGCGTTGACGTAGAAGCCGTACGTCACGTTCGGCTTCAAGCCGGTCATAACGGTGCTGAGCGTGTTGCCCGGCACGGTCTTCTGGAACTGGCCGAGGTTGTAGATGTCGTAGGACGTCACGCCGACGTTGTCCGTCGCGGCCTTCCAGGTCAGCTTCGCCGAGTCGGACTTGATCTCCGACGCGACGAGGTCCGACGGCGGCGACGGCGGCTCGGGGTCCACGATGCCGGTGCTGCCGAAGACCTGGAACTCCTGCAGGGAGTAGCCGTACGACGTGCCGGTGCGGCACCGAGTCGTGCCGTGGACGCGGACATAACGGCCCCGCCCGGTGACCGTCAGGTCCTCGACGCCGCCCTTGCCGTCGGCCGTGCTGTGGATCGGCGTCCAGCTCGAGTCGTCCTCGGAGGTCTCGACCCGGTACGCCTTGGCGCACGAGAGGTCCCACTGGAGCCGGACCCGGCTGATGTTCGCGGACGCGCCGAGGTCGACGCGGATCCAGGCCGGATCGACGTTCGCCTTGCTGGCCCAGCGCGTGCCCGAGTTGCCGTCGAAGGCGTTCCTGGGCGCGTAGTTCGCGCCACCGGACGACGACTCGGTCGCTGGTTTGCCTTGGGACAGCAGGACATCCGCGGCGGACGCCTGGGGCGCCGCGGAGACGAGCGAGGTCACCGCCACCGCGAGCGCAGTGGCCAGGATGCCGGTTCTGGTGACCGGCAACCGCCGTGAACGGGGTGCCACAGGAGCCTCCCACTTTCGTCGGGAATGGGTTGTGCGGCGGCATTGCGTTCGACCCGGCGGCGGGTGTACGAGTGTTACAGAAAAACCGTAAACGTTTTCGAGCGCCAGGTCCAGAGTCAGTTAGGGAGCCCCGAGATGCGCTGGACAAGGAAGTTACAGCTCGTCATCCCCGCCCTGTTGGTGGTCACGGCGTGTGGTGCGCCCGAGACCCCGCAGGCGCAGAACGCGCCCACCACCGTCCCGGACAAGCCGTCGAAACCCGTCGAGCTGAACGTGCTCGACGTGGCAGGCAACCTGCAGCTCACCCAAGGCATGATCGACGAGTTCGTCAAGACCAACCCGGACGTCATCAGCAAGGTCAACTACACCAAGGCGACCGCGCCGGACATGCCGGGCAAGCTCAAGGCCGAGCAGAACTCCGGCAACTCCCAGACACACCTCGTGCTCACGGGCACGGACGGCCTGTCGTCGGTCATCGAGCAGAAGCTCGTCTACGAACTGCTCCCCGGATTTTCGGCGAAGCTGCCGGACCTGGAGAAGACCTACCTCCCGCCCGCGTGGGAGATGCAGAAGCTCGCGCAGGGCCAGGGCGTCGCCGTCACCTACTACCCCGCGGGCCCGCTGCTGGAGTACGACCCGGCGAAGGTGCCGACGCCGCCGACGTCGCCGGCCGAGCTGCTCGAGTGGGCCAAGGCGCATCCCGGCAAGTTCCAGTACGCGCGGCCGGCGAACTCCGGTCCCGGCAGGACGTTCCTCATGGGACTGCCGTACCTGCTCGGCGACTCCGACCCCAAGGACCCGGAGAAGGGCTGGGAGAAGACCTGGGCGTACCTCAAGGAACTGGGCCAGTACGTCGACAACTACCCCGGCGGCACGACCGACGTCATGAAGAACCTCGCCAACGGCACGTCGTGGATGGTCGCCTCCACCACCGGCTGGGACATCAACCCGCGCGTGCTCGGCTCGGTGCCGGAGGGCATGAAGATCTCGACGTTCAAGGGCTTCCACTGGGTCACCGACGCGCACTACGCCGTCGTCCCGAAGGGAGTGTCGTCCGACGTGCTGTCGGCGAACCTCGCGCTCATCAAGTTCATGCTGGATCCCAAGCAGCAGGCGAAGGCGTACGACAAGGGGTACTTCTACCCCGGTCCCGCGGTCAAGGACGTCACGCTCGACATGGCGCCGCAGGAGTCCAAGGACGCCATCGCGAAGTTCGGCCGCGCCGAGTACGACAAGCTGATCTCCGACAACCCCAAGGAGCAGTCGCTGCCGGCGGCGCAGCAGGTGAAGGCGTTCCAGCGGTGGGACCGAGAGATCGGTAAGAAGTAGTGACGGGCCAGCGTTTCGCCGAGCTGCACCTCGACCACGTGCGGCGCGCGTTCGGTGACACCCTTGCCCTCAAGGGCATGGACCTGACGATCAAGGGCGGCGAGTTCGTCGCCCTGCTCGGGCCGTCGGGGTGCGGGAAGTCCACGGCGCTCAACTGCCTGGCGGGCCTGCTGCCGTTGACCGGCGGGCGGATCACGCTCGACAGCAGGCGGATCGACGACCTGCCGCCCGAGAAGCGCGGGTTCGGGATGGTGTTCCAGAACTACGCGCTGTTCCCGCACATGTCGGTGCGGCGCAACATCGGGTTCGGCCTGTCGATGCGCAAGACCCCCAAGGCCGAGCTGACCCGGCGGGTGGACGAGGCGGTGCGGCTCGTCCAGCTGGAGGAACACCAGCACAAGTTCCCGGCCCAGCTCTCCGGCGGTCAGCAGCAACGGGTGGCGATCGCCCGCGCGATCGTGCTGGAACCGCCGCTGGTCCTGATGGACGAACCACTGTCCAATCTGGACGCCGCGCTGCGGTTGGAGATGCGCACCGAGATCCGCCGGCTGCACCAGTCGCTGGGGCTCACGACCGTCTACGTCACGCACGACCAGGAGGAGGCGCTGGCACTCGCCGACCGGCTGGTGGTGCTGCGGCTGGGCGAGGTGCAGCAGGTCGGCTCGCCCGAGGAGGTCTACGCGCATCCGGTCAACCGGTACGTGGCCGGATTCATGGGCTACCGCAACATGATCCCGGTGACCGTGACGGCGCAGGACGACGAGCGGGCGACCGTGCGGGCCGATGGCGTGGAACTCGTTGGCGTCAAACGGGAAGAGCTCGCCGATCACGCGGTCGCGGCGGTCAGGCCGGAGGACTTCGCGGTGGTGACCGAGGCCGGCGAGAACACGCTCGACGCCACCGTCGAGATCGTCGAGTACCACGGTCGTGAGCAGGCGGTGGAGGCACGGCTGCGGGACGGCACGCAGCTGCACGTCCGCACGAACTCGCGGCTGGCTCCCGGCGACGCCATCAGGTTGAAGGTGCCGGTCGAACGAGTGCTGGTGTTCTCATGACGGCCGTGCTGGAGAGGGCCTCGCTGCGGCACCGGCTGGCCGAGAAGGGCGTCGACCGCGTCCTGTGGCTGCTGGTGCCGGGCGCGGTGTTCGTGGTGCTGCTGTTCGTCTACCCGTTCCTCTACGGGCTGCAGCTGTCGTTCCAGCCGAAGAGCGGCGGGAGCCCGTTCCAGAACTACGTCACGTTCTTCTCCGACGAGTATCTGGCCGAGACCGTCTGGATCACGCTGCGGCTCGGCCTCCCGGCGGCGTTGTTCAACGTGCTGGCGTCGATCCCGATTGCGTTCCGGATGCGCGGGAGGTTCCGGGGCAAGCGAGCGCTCACCACGTTGCTCGTCGTGCCGATCACCCTCGGCACCGTGCTGACGGCGGAAGGACTTCTCGCGTTCTTCGGGCCGACGGGGTGGTTCAACCGCATCTGGCTCGCGCTGGGCGCTGACGAACCGGCGAGGCTCACCCACAACTACTGGGGCGTGCTGTTCTCGCTGATCATCACCGGCTTCCCGTTCGCGTTCCTGCTGACGCTGTCGTACCTGTCGGGCATCGACCCGACGCTGGAACAGGCGGCGGCGACCCTGGGTGCCTCGAAACGGCAACGGTTCCGCACCATCACGATGCCGTTGCTCGCGCCGGGCCTCGCCGTGACGTTCTGCCTGTCGTTCGTGCTCGCGTTCTCGGTGTTCCCGTCCGCCGTCATGGTCGGCAACCCGGCCGGCGAGACGCACGTGATGTCGATCGCCGCGTACGAGACGGCGTTGCGGGACAACGACTTCGCGATGGGTTCGGCGATCGCGATGCTGATGGCGCTGGTGATGCTGATCGTGATCGGCGTGGTGCTGATCTGGCGAACGACCCTCTACCGCGGCGCCACGGGAGGCAAAGGATGAAAGCACGTCCGGCCGTGTGGCTGACCTGGGGCGCTCTGGCCTTTTTCATGCTGAACCTGGCCGGCATCGTCGGCGCCGTCGTCACGAACTCGTTCGCCGAGTCGTGGTTCGGCACCTGGCTGCCGGACGGGTACACCGGCAAGTGGTACGGCGAGGCGTGGCGCGACTACCGGCTGCTGGACGTGCTGGTTGTCACGTTCCAGGTCGCGATCGCGGTGGTCGTCATCTCCGTCCTGATCGGAGTCCCGACGGCCTACGCGCTGGCACGGCGGAACTTCCCCGGCAAGAAGCTGCTCAACGTGCTGTTCCTGCTGCCGATCCTGATGCCGCCGATGACGTACGGCATCCCGCTCGCCACGGTGCTGTACAAGTTCCACCTGGCGGGCAGCATGGCCGGGGTGATCGCGGCGAACCTCGTCCCGGCGGTGCCGTTCGTGGTGCTGACGATGACACCGTTCATCGAGCAGATCGACACGAAGATCGAGGCGGCGGCGCGGATGTGCGGGGCCAACACGGTCGCCATCTTCACCCGCGTGCTGGCCCCCTTGCTGGTGCCGGGCATCCTGGCAGCATCGATCCTCGTGCTCGTGCGGACGGTGGGCATGTTCGAACTGACGTTCCTCACCGCGGGACCGACCAGCCAGACCCTGGTCGTGTCGCTGTACGAGGCGATGTCGTCGGCGGGCATCCGGCCACAGCAGATGGTCGACTCGATGGCCGTGATCTACACCGGTTCTATGCTGCTGCTCCTCGTGATCGCGCTGCGGTTCGTGAACCCGACCCAGCTCGTCACGAGACTCAAAGAACCGGCTTAGGACCTGACCCGTCATGATTGTTTCAACCGGCAGCTGAGGGTGAGGTACAAGTGGCAGTCACCATCCGCGACGTGGCACGCAGGGCGCACGTATCGGTCGCCACCGTTTCGCGTGCGCTGACATCTCCCGAGCTGGTGCGCCCGGAGACCCGGTCACGGGTGCTGGCTGCCGCCTCCGACCTCGGCTACCAGCCCAACCGGGCGGCCAGAGGGCTGATCACCGGCAAGACCGGCAACATCGGCATCGTCGTGCCCGACCTCGACAACCCGTTCTTCACGGGCGTGCTCAAGGCCGTGCAGGCGCGGGCGATGCAGGCCGACTACGCGGTGTTCGTGGCCGACAGCGACGAGGACCCGGTCACCGAGGCGAAGCTCGTGCACGCGATGGCCAAGCAGGTCGACGGCGTCGTGCTGTGCGCGCCCGGCCTGGAGGACTCGCAGATCTACGAAGTGGCAGGGGCGACGTCGCTGGTGCTGCTCAACCGGCGGCTGCCGGGAGTGCCCGCCGCCTTGATGGATTCCGCCGGTGGCATGCACGCCATCATCGACCACCTCGTCGCGTTGGGACACCGGCGGATCGCCTACCTCAACGGGCCGCGCACGTCGTGGTCCAACCAGGAGCGTCGCCGCGGCCTGATGTCGGCGGTTGCCCAGCACGGCGTGGATCTGGTGGATCTCGGACCGTTCGCGCCGCGCTACGAGGGTGGCCTGCAGGCGGCCGATCTGGCCGTGGCGGCCGACACGACGGCGATCGTGGCCTACAACGACATCATGGCGCTGGGCGTGCTGGCGCGGTTGCGGGACCGCGGGATCTCCGTTCCCGGTGACGTGTCCGTGACGGGGTTCGACGACCTGACGTACGCGGCGCTCTGCTCGCCCGCGTTGACAACGGTGGCAATGCCGGTGGCGCAGGCGGGACGCACCGCGGTGAACCTGTTGCTCGACTGGCTGGACTCGGACAACACGGACGTTCCGCAGATCGTGGCCGAAACCCAGCTCATCGTGCGCGGCACCACCACCCCGCCCCGCAAGTGATGAACGGCGCTTTTGTGCACCTGGTGTTTTAACCAGGGGTGAGGTCCTTGGGACGGG
>NZ_BMRE01000034.1 GCF_014648475.1 Lentzea flava
AACACTCACACCCACACCCAAGATCGCTAACAATCCATCGGTGGATCCGGGCTCAGGTGCACAAAAGCGCCGTTCATCGTTTGTCAGGTTGCGTCTGGGTCGTACGGTGGGCGTTCGCCTGGGGCCAGCGGGCGCTGCTCGGGCGCCGGAGGCGTGGGCGGCGTCGGGTAGCCGTTCGCCTTGGTGGGTTCCGGGTCGTCGAAGAGGTGCTTGGCGACCGCGCGCTTCGGGTCGAAGTTGCGCAGCTCGCGCAGGTCCTCGAGGGGCTTGCGGAGCTGCTCGAACTCCGGGCCCATCTCCTGCTTGAGCTGTTCGCGCGCGCCGGTCGCGTACTCGCGGACCTGGCGCACCGTCTTGCCGAGCCAGGCCGCGGCGGACGGCAGGCGTTCGGGCCCCAGGATGAAGAGACCCGCTACGACGATGATGAGGATCTCCACCCATCCGATGCTGTCGAACACGGGTCCCAGCCTACTTGTCAGTCAGACTTCAATGTCACGTCGAGTTTGAGCTCACGGCCCTGCCGGGCCAGCACGACCTGGACCGTTTGGCCGATCTCGTGCTCGCGAACGGCGACGATCAGCTCGGCGGCGTTGCGGACCATCCGGTTGCCCACCTTGGTGATCACGTCGCCCTCCTGGATGCCAGCGGCGGCCGCGGCACCTCCCGCGGGAACGTTCTGCACCTGAGCGCCCTCGGAGGTCTCCGCGGACACCGACTTGACGTTGACGTTCATGTCCGCGTGCTTGACCTGGCCGCTGCGGATCAGCTCCTGGCTGATCTTGCGCGCCTGGTTGCCGGAGATCGCGAAGCCCAGGCCGACGGAGCCGCCGGTCTCGGTGCGGATCGAGGAGTTGATGCCGACGAGGGCACCGCGCGAGTCGACCAGCGCACCGCCCGAGTTGCCGGGGTTGATGGCCGCGTCGGTCTGGATCGCGTCGTAGGTGACCTGCGGGCCGCCGTTCTCGCCCGCCGCCGTCACCGGGCGGTGCAGCGCGGAGACGATGCCCTCGGTGACGGTGTTGGACAGCTGCAGCGGCGAGCCGATGGCGATCACGCTGTCGCCGACCTGGAGCTCGTCGGAGTTGCCGAACTGCAGCACGGTCGGGTTCGTGACCTCGACCTTGATCACGGCGAGGTCGGTCTTGGGGTCGCGGCCGACGACGCGGGCCTGCGCGCGCGTGCCGTCGGTGAAGACGGCGCTGAGCTTGGCGGAGGAGTCCTGGGCCGCGGGGGCGACGACGTGGTCGTTGGTCAGGATGTAGCCGCCGGCCTCGATGACGACACCGGAGCCGACGCCCGCCACGTTGGCGCCCTTGAACTCGATGGACACGACGCTCGGCGTCACGCGCTTGGCGATGTCCGAGATCGACCCGGCAGGGCGTTCCTTGCCCTGCTCGACCTCCGCCAGCGTCACCGTCGAGTCGGTCAGCGGGTTGCCCGCGCGGCCGATCAGCCAGCCGACGAGGCCGCCGGCGGCACCGACGAGCAGCGCGACGGCCGTCAGCAGCGCGAGAGCGGTCGGCTTCACGCGCCGACCGAAGATCAGTTCGGGGATGCTCAGCTGCGGGCCGGGGTCCTGCTTCTTCTCGGCTTCACCCGGCGGGTCCTCGCCCACGGCGGGCGGACCGATCACGGCACCGGAAGCGGGGTCGCGCCACGGGTCGCCCGCAGGCTTGTCGCCCCAGAACACGGGGTCGATGTCCGGATCCGGTTCGCCCACGGGCTGCGGCGGGCGCTGCAGGAGTTCGGTGGAGCCCTGGCGGCCGAACGCGGTCACGAGGGACTCGGGAGGCGGCGGGGCCGGCTGGACCTGCGGAAGGGGCACGTCCCGCGTGGCGAACGCGCCGGAAACACCGTCCGGGCGGCCGAAGGCGGCGGCGTACGCGGGGTCGACCGGCGGCTGCACCAGGGGCCGTGGCCGGAGCCTGCGATGCGCTCCGTCGTCCACTCCGGAAACGGGTGTGGGCGTCTGGCCGTTGGGCGACTGCTGGCTCATCTCTCCCCGAATTTTCCGCTAGGAGTGCTGAGTTACAGCGTGCCTCACGAACGGTGAAATGACTGTCAGGGGGTTGTCGCGAAGACCGCGCGGGCGTTCTGCGGCACCGACGGCGCGGCGGGAGCGTCGCTCTCCGGCGAGGTGAAGGCGAGCGCGCCGAGCAGCATGCCGCTCACGACGACACCGGCACCCTGGCGAGCTCTGCGGCCGCTGAACCACCCGTTGCTGCCCAGCGGCCGGGACGACCCCAGCACGGGGCCGGAGCCGAACGCGGGCTTGTCCGTCCGCTGCACGGCGACGAACTGACCGTCCTCGGTGATCGCGAGCCCGTCCGGCGCGGACGGCAGCTCGACCTCCTGCGGGATGGCACCGAGCCTGTCGAGCAGCGACGCCGACGCCGTGGGCGCCGCCGCGGTGCGCACGGCCGCGCGCGCCTGCTGCTGGGTGTAGGTCTCGAAGGCGCAGAAACCGCAGCGCTGGATGTGCGCAGCGGCTCGCTCGTGTGCGACCGAGGACAGCTCTCCGTCCACGAACGCGACCACGGCATCCGGCAACAGGTGCTGCTCAGGCAGGCCCCAACCACGGAGGTCGGTCATGCAGAGTCCTCCAGCAACGATTCCTGACGACGGCGTTCGAGCGCGACCTTCAGGGCCTGGCGGCCCCGATGGATCCTGCTCCTCACGGTACCCATCTTCACCCCGAGCGTGGCACCGATCTCCTCGTAGGAGAGTCCTTCCACGTCACACAGGACCACCGCGGCGCGGAACTCCGGCGGGAGCTCGTCCAGCGCGGCCTGCAGGTCGGGGTCGAGGTGGTTCTCGTCGTAGATCTCTTCAGGGGACAGGTCGTCACCCTCGAGGCGGTCGTTGTCCTCCGGCAGCGCCTCCATGCGCACGCGGCTGCGGCGGCGAGCCATGTCGAGGAAGAGGTTGGTGGTGATGCGGTGCAGCCACCCCTCGAAGGTGCCCGGCTTGTAGGACGCGAGCGACCGGAAGACGCGGATGAACGTCTCCTGCGTCAGGTCCTCGGCGTCGTGCTGGTTGCCGGTCAGGCGGTATGCGAGCCGGTAGACGCGGTCCGCGTGCTCGCGAACGATGGAGTCCCACGAGGGCGGCGTCCAGTCGGCCGTCTCGATGGGCGCGACGGCCTCCGGCGAACTCGACTGCGTGCGCATCAGGTGTTTCGGCACCTCCATGTGGGCCGCCCGGCGACCCTTGTGCGGCTCAACGTGCGGCGGGTCCGGCTTGTTCCCGACCAGAGCCTGGCTTCTTGCTGCCCTACCATCTCCTGCTCCCTTAAAACGATCGTGAGAGCTGCCTGAGAGCACCCTGAGAATCTCGGTTCGGGCCGTGTTCACCCGTTTTGGGCACGCGTGGCACTAACCTCCTATCCCGTGACCTCGGAATCGGCCCTGCGGGAGTACGTCGAGCAGTACCTCCCCGAGGACGACGTGCACCTGGCAGCACGAGCACGCGGCCAGGAACTGGGCTGCGTGCCCATCGGCGCCGGCGGAGGCGCCGCCCTGCGGTTCCTCGCGACCGCACTCCAGGCCAAGGCGGTCGTCGAGATCGGGACAGGGGCGGGCACCAGCGGCCTCTACCTGCTCGCCGGCATGCCCGCCTCCGGCATCCTGACCTCGATCGACGTGGCCCCGGAACACCAGCGGGCCGCCCGCGAGGCCTACGCCGCCGCGGGCATCTCGCCCTCGCGCACCCGCCTGATCATGGGCAAGGCGCTGGACGTGCTGCCCCGCCTCACCGACGCGGCCTACGACCTCGTGTTCGTCGACGCCTACAAGCCCGAGTACCCGCAGTACCTCGAACACGGCGTCCGCATGCTGAGGCCGGGCGGCGTCATCGCGTTCGACAACGTGCTGTGGCACGGCGCCGTCGTCGACCCCTCCAAGCGGGACGAGTCGACCCAGGCGATGCGGGACATCGCTCGCCTGGTGAAGGAGGACGACCGGCTCGTTCCGGTGATCCTGCCGCTGGGCGATGGACTGCTGGTCGCCGCCCGCAAACCCTGAGTGGGTCGATAAGAATCACGGTTGGACCACCTGAGTGATGCGGTAACAACGCATCACGGCTATTCGACGTTCCCTCCGCAGGGTCGGGGATCGTCTATTCCCCGAAAGGGGCTCAGGTGAAACCAACAAGAGTTCTCGCCGCGCTGACGGCGGCCTTCCTACCGATCATCGGAATCACCACTCCGACGGCACACGCGACCGGGTGCTGGTACGACGCCGCCGACATGCCCACCACGACCGATCCGAGTTGCCGCAGGACGTTCGTGCTGGACCCGGGCTACGACCAGCTGCTGTCGCACGAGGACATCATTCGGCATCGCGACTACTACGAGGCGCGAGGATTCCACCCGAACTTCCTCTGGTACGCGCGAATGGAAAATCTGACGATCAGCGACGGCAACGTGAGATGGTCGGGCTGCAATAACAACAACCTGGCCGTGGACGTGCCTTGTGCACCCGGCCAGCTGCATTACAACTTCGTTCTGAACGCGTTCAGGGCGCGCCCCGTCCACCTTCCCGCACTCAGCTTCGGGGACAGCTTCATCGGCCGGGCCTGCGGCAACTTCTCCGAGAACACGTCGGCGAAGCCGGTGCCGGTGATCAGCGGCTTCAAGTACCACGACGTCAACCGCAACGGTGTCCGCGACGCGGGCGAGCCCGGTCTCGCGGGATGGACGATGACGCTGCACCGCGACCGCTCCGACGCAGGTCAGAACACGGGCCCGGTTGCCACGACCACCACCGACGCGAACGGCCACTACGAGTTCCGCCTCGACGGCCACCTGCCGGGCGACTACGCCGTCACGGAGGAGAACCGCGCCGACTGGACGCGCACCTCCGCTCCCGAACGGCACGGCGTGCACGTGCCGATCGGAGCCGCGAACACCGACTTCGCCGGTCATGACTTCGGCAACGTCGAGACCAAGGCCGACGCGGTGAAGGTCGCCTTCGAGGTCGTCGACCCACCCGTCGACATGTCCGCGGACACCGAGCACGTCCTGCGGGTCCGCGCGCTGCTGGAGAACCGCGGCCCCGCGCCGATCATCGACGTCCAGGACGCGATCTCCGCCTCCGGCCCGCCGGACTGCTCCTTCCGCACCCCGCCGCCCGCGACGCGGCAGCTCGTGCTCGGCAGGCCGGTCGAGGTGATCTTCGAGGTCGGCGTCACCTGCCTCAACCCGAGCGACCATCCGCTGACGTTCCAGAACGCGCTGACCATCACCACACCAGGCGTGACAGACCCGGACCCCACCAGCAACCACCGGACGACGGACGTCAGCATCGCCGTGATCGACGAGTCGGACGTCGGCATCGACAGCACCCGGCTCGACTGCGTCAGCCGCACCTACGTCACCGACCAGTTCGAGTGCACGGTCACCGCCACCGCGTCCAACCGCGGCGACTACGGTCCGGCGAACACCAACGTGCTGCTCGGCCTGACCGGCCCGGCCGACTGCACGCTGACCGCGAACGGCTCGACGAGCCACCCGGTGGCGATCGGCGCGAACCCGGTGACCGTTTCGTCGAAGTGGAACGTGGCCTGCGCGAACCGCAGCTACCACGACTTCACGGCGTCGTCGAAGGCCGTGCTCGACCACCTGCACGTGATCGACCCCAACAGCAGCAACAACGAGGGTTCGGCGACCGACCGGGTCGAGGTGTTCGAACGGGTGGACCTCTCGGTCTCCGACATCCGCCTGACCTGCACCGAACGCCAGTACCGCACCCAGGACTTCACCTGCACCACGACGACGACCGTGGCGAACGCCGGACCGGCCGACGCCGTGCACACGCTGACCACCGTGACCTTCGCTGCCCCCACCGACTGCACGGTCACGCCGAACACCGGCCAGCAGCAGGCGCACGTCCTCAACGCCGGCACGACCGCGACGTTCACCAAGGACTGGGCGATCACCTGCACCGAGAACCGCAGGCACGTGCTGTCGACGACGGCGGTGATCGCGGCCGACGAACCGCACCCCGAGGACACGAACCGCGCCAATGACGTCCGTTCGATCGACTGGGTGCCGACGGACGTGAAGCCGCGCAGCTTCCCCAGTTCGATCAACCTGAAGAAAGAGGGCCTGATCCCGGTCGCGATCCTGTCCACCGCGGAGTTCGACGCGGTCGCGCAGGTCGACCGGACGAGCCTCACGTTCGGCGCCACCGGCCTCGAACAGAGCTTTGTCCGGTGTGGATCACCGGGTGAGGACGTGAACGACGACGGGCTGGCCGACCTGGTCTGCCAGTTCGACACGACCAAGACCGGACTGACGTGCGGCATGACGACGGCGACCCTGATGGGCCGCACGGTCGACGGACGCCGGTTCGAGAGTCAGGACGACATCAAGCTGACGGGCTGCTAGTACGCCCGGACGCCCTTGCCGAGGACCGTGACGCCGCCCGCGGAAACGGTGTAGCGCTCACGGTCCATCGGCGCGTCCACGCCGATCAACGCCCCGTCCGGCACGACGACGTTCTTGTCGAGGATCGCCCGCCGCACCACGGCGCCCTTCCCGATCCGCACACCGGGCAACAGAACCGATCCCTGCACGACAGATCCGACCTCGACGGTCACGTCCGAGGAGATCACCGAACCGTGGATCTTCCCGGAAATGATCGATCCGGGCCCGACCATCGAGTCCTCAGCGGACCCACCCGCGATGAACTTGGCGGGCGGCAACGGAGGCGTGGCCGTCCGGATGGGCCACAACTGGTTGTACAGGTTGAAAATCGGATGGACCGAAACCAGATCCATGTGCGCGTCGTAGTAGGCGTCGATGGTTCCGACGTCACGCCAGTAGCCGCGATCCCGGTCCGTGGCGCCGGGCACCTCGTTGTCCTGGAAGTCGTACACGTGCGCCTTACCCCTGTCGACCAGCATGGGGATGATGTCGCCACCCATGTCGTGGTCGGAGTCCGGGTTCAACGCGTCCCCGCGCAGCGCGTCCAGCAGCGCCTCGGTCGTGAAGACGTAGTTGCCCATTGAAGCGAAAGTGACATCCGGGTCGTCCGGCACGTGCGGCGGCTCGGACGGCTTCTCCAGGAAGCGCGTGATCTTTCCGGACGCGTCGGAGTCGATGCAGCCGAACGCCTTCGCCTCGGTGCGCGGCACGCGGATGCCGGCGACGGTCACGGCCGCGCCGGACTCGATGTGCTGCGAGATCATCTGCGACGGGTCCATCCGGTACACGTGGTCGGCACCGAAGATCACCACGTGGTCCGGCTTCTCGTCGTGGACGAGGTTCAGCGACTGGAAGATCGCGTCGGCGGATCCCGTGTACCAGCGGGGCCCCAGGCGTTGCTGGGCCGGGACCGGTGTCACGTACTGACCGAGCACATTGGACAGGCGCCACGTCGTCGAGATGTGGCGGTCCAGCGAGTGCGACTTGTACTGCGTCAGCACGCAGAGCTTCGCGAGCCCCGCGTTGACCAGGTTCGACAGCACGAAGTCGACCAGCCGGTAGTTGCCCCCGAAGGGCACAGCCGGTTTCGCGCGGTCGGCCGTCAGTGGCCACAGGCGCTTGCCTTCACCACCGGCAAGCACAATTCCGAGAACGTGCGGCTGCCCCTTCACGGTATGTGACCCTATCTGTGCGATCGCGCTTCAACCAGACGCAAACTGGTTCGTCCCAACACCTACCGCCGTGATCTACGGTGGGTGCGTGCGAGTTGCGCTCATGACGCGGGAGTACCCGCCGGAGGTCTACGGCGGCGCTGGTGTGCACGTGGGATTCCTCGTGCCCCATCTCCGCGAACTCGTCGACGTCGACGTGCACTGCTTCGGTGCACCGCGCGGAGACGCCACTGCCCACAATCCCCCGCACAGCCTGGAGCAGGCGAACGCGGCGCTGACGACGCTCGCGGTCGACCTGGAGATGGCTCAGGCGGTGTCCACGGCGAACCTCGTGCACTCGCACACCTGGTACGCCAACATGGGCGGTCACCTGGCCAAACTCCTGCACGGGATCCCGCACGTGGTGACGGCGCACTCGCTGGAGCCGCGCCGGCCGTGGAAGGCGGAGCAGCTCGGTGGCGGGTACCGGATCTCGTCGTGGGCCGAGCGGACCGCGTACGAGCACGCGGACGCGATCATCGCCGTGAGCGACGGCATGCGCGCGGACGTGCTCGACGCCTATCCCGCGCTGGATCCGGCGAAGGTGCACGTGGTGCGCAACGGGATTGATTCCGCCGCCTACCACCCGGTGAGCGAGACGGACGCGCTCACCTCCCGCGGCATCGATCCCGAGAAACCGGTCGTGGCGTTCGTCGGACGGATCACCCGGCAGAAAGGTGTCGGGCACCTGGTCGCCGCCGCGCACCACATCGACCCGGCTGCCCAGATCGTGCTGTGCGCCGGCGCGCCGGACACGCCCGAGATCGCCGAGGAGACCAAGCGGGCCGTGACCGAGCTCGCGGCGACCCGCGAGGGCGTCTTCTGGATCCAGAAGATGCTGCAGCCCGCCGAGGTGCGGCAGATCCTCAGCCACGCGACGGTCTTCGTGTGCCCGTCGGTCTACGAGCCGCTCGGCATCGTGAACCTGGAGGCGATGGCGTGCGGCACGGCTGTCGTCGCGAGTGACGTCGGCGGCATCCCGGAGGTCGTCGCGCACGGCGAGACGGGGCTGCTGGTCCACTACGACGAGCACGATTTGTCGACATATCGACTTCAACTTGCCGAATCGATCAACGAGCTCATCGCCGATCCCGAACGCGCCCAGCGCTTCGGAGCGGCCGGTCGCAAGCGTGCTGAGCAGGAGTTCTCCTGGTCCGCAATGGCTGAGCAGACGGTCGAGGTCTACCGCAGTGTGATTTGAGACACACACGACCGGGGCAACCCTGAAGTGTGAACGCCGCCTTTAACCAGTAGTGACGTAGTCGTTTCTACCGGTGAGGGGCGCGAGACTGTGCGGCGTGCGGTTCTGGGTCTGACGGTCCTCCTCGCGGTGACTGGATGTGCCACAGCAGCCAAGACACAACCCGCCTCCATCCAGCCCACCGTCGACGGTCTGAAGATCGCGGATGCCTCCGACCTGCAGGCGCAGGCCGAGGCCCAGCTCGCGTACACGCTGGAGTACGGCTACGTGGCGCGGGCGGGCGCGGCGGCGGTCACCTGCTGGTTCGCGAAGACCGGTGTCGAGTCCGAGGTGGACAAACGTCTCTGGTGCGGGCCGGTCCAGGTCCCGGGAAGCGGTGCCAGCACCGACTGGGTGCCCGTGCCGTTGAAGGAAGTCACCAAGACGGGTGACCAGGTCCGCTACGAGGTGCAGTCACCCCAGGTGCCGGAGAAGGGCACCCGCAGCACGCCGCTGGGGACGCTCGTGCGCACCGACGGCAAGGAGTTCGACCCGAAGAAGCAGCAGGACCTCACCGCCGGCCGCGACTTCCTCGCCGTGCTGCCCGACGACGGCAAGCGCTCCAACGCCGATCTCGGTCTCGGCAACCTCGACTTCCGGCTGCGCGACGACCTGCTCTCCACGGTCGTCACCGGCTGGGCGAACCCGGACATCTGGTTCACCGCAGAGGGCACCCTGCGCGCAGAGCCCGGCACGCGGCTGCGCGTCGTCAGGATGAAGGTCGAGAAGCTCTGGGAGACCGACAGCGGTTTCCACCGCACCAACTGGCAGGGTTTCGCCCCGCAGCCGTCCGAGCTCGCGCTGGAGGTGCCCGGCAAGCGCCAGCTGCTGCCCGCCGACCGCCTCCCGGCCAACGGCTCGGTGTTCGTCGTCTACACGGTTCCCGACCCGCAGGACGGCGCGGAGACGCTCGCCCTCGGCTCGCTCGGCGCCAAGTCGCTCGAACAGCGCGTCGAGATCCCGTCCGGCAAGCGCACCGACAACGCGCCGCACGTGCTGCAGCGCGCCGCCGGGCCCGCCCAGTTCCAGGAGGCGACCCAGAAGATCCGCTTCTCCGACCGCGAGCTCGGCATGAAGGTCACCGGGATCCGGCTCGGCCGCCAGCGCCCGGTGAAGCTCGGCCAGAGCCAGTACGACGTGGCCACGATCTCCGCACCGGACAAGGCGTTGCTGGAGGTGCGGGTCGAAGCCACCGGCAACCTGCCCGACACCGCGGGCGGCAACCTGACCAAGGACCTGATCACCGTCAAGCTGCCGGACGGCTCCACCGCGCCCCAGGTCGGTGCCCGCTACGACGGCGGCCCGCTGCCGTTCGCGATCGTGGTCGAGATCCCCGCCGACACCCGCTCGGTCTCGGTCGGCATGGAGCCGGGCGAACCGGAGCTGCCGCGCCTGGGCAAGACCGCGATCTCCCCCGTCGACTCGCGCATCACCCTCGCCCTGGAGTTCTGAACCAGCATCGCGGCCAGCGCCAGCCAGCCGATGATCACGAGCACCAGACCGCCCCAGCCCCACTCGCCGTAGGCGGTGCTGCCGGACGTGCCGCCGATGCTGCTGCCCACGTAGAACCCGCACAGGTACAGCCCGGACGCGTGGCCGCGGGCGTGGGACGGGGCCCGCGCGCCGACCCAGCTGCTCGCGATGGCGTGCGAGGCGAAGAAGCCCGCCGTGACGACGGCCAGGCCGAGCGGCACCCACAGCAGGCTCGCGAGCGTGCCGACCGCCACCACCCCGATGGCCATGAGCAGCACGCGCCCGCGGCCGAGCCGGTCGGCCAGCCTGCCGGCGAACGCCGCCGACGTGCTGCCGAACGCGTAGAAGACGAAGACCAGCGACTCGAGCCACGACGGACCGGTGAGCTGGAAGCCCGCCACGTTGTAGAACGAGACGAACGCGCCGACCATCAGCACGGAGACCGCGTACAGCGAGAGCAGCACCGGGTCCCGCACCGCCGCCTTCATGCCCCGAGGCGCCCGCTTCGGCGCCGCCTGGGCGCGGGGCAGGAAGAAGACGACGACCAGCGCGGCCGCCAGCCCGGCGACACCGCTGAGCAGGATCGACCCTCGCCAGCCCAGCCAGTCCGCGGTCGTGCCGGAGAGCAGCCTGCCGATCATGCCGCCCACGCTGTTGCCTGCGATCATGGCGCCCATCGCGGCGCCGAGCCTGCCCTTGTCGAGCTCGTCCGCGAGGTAGGCCATCGACGCTGCGGGCACCCCGGCCGCGGCGACGCCCTGCAGCACCCGCAGCACCAGGAAGACGTCGTAGTCCGGCGCGAACGGCAGCACCACGCCCAGCAGGCCCGCCAGCAGCACGCTGGTCACGATCACCGGCCGGCGTCCCACCCGTTCGGACAGCATCGCCACGGGCACGACCACCACGGCCAGCGCCAGCGTGGCCGCGGACATCGCGAGCGACGCGCCGCCCGGCCCCAGGCCGTAGTCGGCGGCGATCTGGGGCAGCACCGGCTGCGGCGCGTACAGCAACGCGAAACACGCGAGTCCCGATGCGGCGATGGACGTGGTCAACCTGGTCACGCATTCGACGCTAAGCCATACGTCCAATACGGAAATGAGCCAGAATCAATTCATGGATGAATTGGAGCTGGCCCCGAAGCTGGCGGTGCTGAAAGCGCTTGCCGCCGACGAGCACGTGACCCGTGTCGCGGACCGCGTCGGTCTGCCCCAGCCGACGGTCAGCCGCTGGCTCGCCGAACTGGGCGAGCAGCTCGGCTCGCCGATCGTCGTGAAAACCGGCAGGAGGGTCCGGCTCACCCGTGCCGGCCGGCTGCTCGCCGACGCGGCGGCACGGTCGCTGGCCGCGCTCGAACCGGGCCTGCGCGAGGTCGAGGAGGAGCTCGACCCGGAGAAGGGCCGGGTGGTGCTGGGCTTCCTGCACATGCTCGGCCGGTCGGTGGTGCCGGAGCTGGTCCGCGGGTTCCGCGCGGACCACCCGCACGTCCGGTTCGGACTGATCCAGAACGCCCGCTACACCGTCGTCGAGAAGCTGCGGCAGGGCGAGATCGACCTCGCTCTGGTCGCGCCTCCGCCCGACGGTCCCGAGTTCTCCTCCGCCGTCCTCTTCGAACAGGAGCTGATCGTCGTCGTGCCGGTCTCCCACCGGCTGGCGACGAGGAAATCCGTGCGGCTCAAGGACTTGGCGGACGAGGAGCTGATCCTCCTGGAGCACGGCTACGGCCTGCGGCAGATCACCGACGACATGTTCGCGGCCGCCGGAATTTCGCCGAAGATCGCGTTCGAGAGCCAGGAGATCGAGACGGTGCGCGGCCTGGTGGCGGCTGGTCTCGGCGTCGCACTGCTGACGCACGCCGAGACCACACCGCCTGCCGGGCTCCGCGAACTACCGCTGGCACCGCGGGCGAGCCGCGTGTTCGGGCTCGCCTGGTTGACCGGCCACCCGTTGCCGCCCGCGGTCCGCGCGTTCCGCGAGCACGCGCTGGGAATTCACGGCGTCCAGCGCTGAGTTCCCGACCACGTCCGCAGGTACGACTCGGCTCCGCTCAGCATGTCCTGCACGAGCTGGTCACCGCCGAGCTGACGGACCTTCTCGACCCAGTCCGGCAGCAGCCCGATGTGCGCGCCGCCGTCGACGTTGATGTCCCAGACGCGCTCGCCGGTGCGCTGCCGGTCGACCAGCGGGCCGCCGGGGTAGCTGCGGAACGGGTAGGTCACGCCGGTCTGCGGCGCCGGGTGCGAGCCCACGCCGTTGTAGTCAGAGCCGAACCCGATGCCCACGCCGTACTTGCGCCGCAACGGTTCCGCGGCGGCGGCCTGCGCGACGTACCCGCCGGGGTCGTTCTCGTACCCGGCCACGAACCCGCCGAGCTGGTAGACCTGCTCGGTCCACTGCGCGTCCATCCAGCTGTGGCTGGAGATGATGCCGGGGTAGCGCTTCTGCGCGGCCAGCTCCAGCGTGCGGCCGGCGGCCTTCACGCTCATGTGGTCGATCTCGATCATCATGTGCCGCTTCATCATGGCCTGCACCGCGTACTCGCCGAGCGACGTCAGACCGCGCACGTTGCACCGCTTCGCCGGGTCGTAGGCGGGCGCGACGACGGAGGCCGGGATCAGCGCGTTCGGTCCCACCGTGCCGATCGGGTTGTCCTGCTGCGGCCCCTTGCACTGCTCGGTCTGCCACCACTGGCCGGTGCGCAGGAACTGACCCGCGTTGATCACGCCGCCCTGCGTGCCCGAGTCGAACCGGACGCCGCACAGCGCGTTGTCGAACTTGTGGCACAGGAACGCGCTGCGCACCCCGAGCGCGTACATCTCGTCGAGACCGCGGTCGATGTCGCCCTTGCCGCACAACGGGATGTCGAGGAACGTCCGGCAGCCGAAGAGCTCAGAGGTCTCGATGCCGAGCACCACCGCGAGCTTGCCCTGCTCGACGACCTGACGCGCCTGCTCGGCCGACGTGACGATGCGGAACCAGCCCTTGCCGGGCCCGCCGAACATCTTGTCGATGAACGCCTGCAGCTCGTAGGTGCGCTGGGCCTGCAGCCGGACGGAGGTCATCTCGTCGCACGGCCGGTCCTTGAACGGGTGGATGATGCACAGCTCGGCGTTGCTCGTGAGGTCGGTGACCAGCACGCGCTGGCCGCCGCGCCAGGCCCGTTCCAGCCAGGCGTAGTAGTTCTGCTGGTGCGAGACCGTCGTGTAGGACGGCCAGTTCCGGAAGGTCGGCCAGCCCACCGGGTCGTGGCCGTCGAAGTCGCCGGTGACGATCGCCTCGAAGATCGCGCCCAGGCCTGCCGGGTGGTGCTCGGGGCAGTCCTTCAGCGCGTCCGCCACGCCCAGCTCCGAGAACGGCTTGCCGCAGATCAGCCTGCCGCCGAAGCCCTCGTTGGTCATGAGGTGGTTGTGCGCGTCGACGAACCCGCGCACCTTCCCGGCGCCGTCCGTGCCTTTGAACGGCTCACCCGTGACGTTGATCTCGGAGTCCGGCGCGGGCCTCGCCACCGGCTCCCACCACGGGGTGCTCGCGACGGCGGGGGTCAGCGCCGACAGGACCAACGAGGCGGCGAGAGCCAGGCGAAGTAACACGAGCGCTCCTCTACGACGGTGTGAAGGCGCTCACATCATGCCGTGGAACGTCGCCGTCTCGTATGGCCGATCGTAGGTACTAACGCGAATATTTCTCAGCCAGCTCGATCAACGTCCGCGCGCCGAAGCCCGTGGCGCCCGCGACGACCTCGTCGTAGACCTTCTCCGACCGCGCCGGGCCCGCGATGTCGAGGTGCGCCCACGGCACCTGACCAGCGAACTTCTGCAGGAACAGCGCCGCGGTGATGCCACCGGGGCCGGGCGGGCACTGCTTGTAGTCGGCGATCTCGCTGGCGACGGCGTCGACGTGCTCCTCCAGCAGCGGCATCCGCCACCACTTCTCGCCTGCCCGCTCACCCGCGTCGATCACGTTCGCCGCGATCTCCTCGGAGGCGGAGAACACCGCGCCCGTGCGCAGGCCGAGCGACACCTTCATCGCGCCGGTCAGCGTCGCCACGTCGACGATCAGGTCCGGTTCGAGGTTCTTCACCGCGTACGCCATCGCGTCGGCCAGGACCATGCGGCCTTCGGCGTCGGTGTTCTGCACCTCGGTGGTCGCGCCGCCGTAGTGCCGCACGACGTCGCCCGGCCGGTACGACGAGCCGCTCACGTGGTTCTCGGCGCACGGCACGAGCCCGGTGACCCTGATCGGCAGCTGCCGGCGCGCCACGGCCATCAGCGCGGCGATCACCGCGCCGCCGCCGGCCATGTCGGTGCGCATCAGGTGCATGCCGTCGGCGGGCTTCACCGAGATGCCGCCGGTGTCGAACGTGATGCCCTTGCCGACGAACACCAGGTGCGGGCCGGTGGTGCCGTACGTCAGCTCCAGCAGCCGCGGCGGGCGCGTCGAACCGCCACCGACCGCGAGCACGCCGCCGAAGCCCTGCTGCCGCAGCCACTTCTCGTCCCGCACGGTGGCGGTCAGCCCGTCGACCTTCTCCGCGAGCTTGGCGGCGGTGGAGGTGAGCCAGCGCGGGTCCTTGACGTTGGACGGCGTGTTGGCGAGGTCACGGGCGAGCGAGGTGGCGGTGGCCAGCGCGTGGGCCTTCAGCGCGGCCGAGGTCAGGACCTCCTCGAAACCGGTGTCGCCGGTGACGAGCCGCAGCGAGCCGACGCGCTTGGGAGCGTCCTCGCCGGTGACCTTGAAGCGGTAGCCGCCGAGCGCCGCGCCCAGCACGAACGCGCGCACCTTGTCGGCGTCGAAGTCCGGGGTCAGCAGCACGTCGGCGCTCTTGGGCGCGTCCTCGCCGCTCAGCGCCCGAGCCAGTGCGGCACCGGCCGTGCGGTAGTCGCTGAGGGTGCCCGTGCCGACACCGAGCGTCCACGTCTGGTCGTGGCGAACCGTCTCACCGGCCTTGCCGGTGAGCTCCGACACGTCGATGCCGTCGCCGCCCGGCCCCAGCACCGGTCCCGTGGCCGCGAGCACGACCGCGGGAACGTTGCGGCGCGAGGTGGTGGCCACCTCGACGTCCACGAGCTTGGTTGGCACTGACGGAACCGTCGACCCCACGACTGACCCTCTCCCCAAGGAAATTCTCGACCGCCAAGTTTCCCCCAGGCGCTCCGACCGCCGGCTGTCGCCCCGTGTTTCGACGGTCAGACGGGCACTTCACAGCTTGTGTCGGAACGAAGCGATGCCCCGGCCTCCACTGTGGAAACCGGGGCTTGCGTTGCTTCTCGCCGGGTGCCTCAGCCGGCGGCGGCCTTCAGCGCGTCGCCCAAGGCGCTGGCCTCGTCCGCCGACATCTCGACGACAAGGCGCCCACCACCCTCGAGCGGCACGCGCATGACGATGCCGCGTCCCTCCTTGGTGACCTCGAGGGGACCGTCGCCGGTCCGGGGCTTCATGGCCGCCATCGCGTGCTCCCTCCGTCAACATCTTCCCCGTCCGGCCAGGCCGGATCTGCTCCATTCTCCCCTATCGCGACTCTCGCGCGAAACCGAACCGATCTTTTGCCGAGTTCGGGTGACATTTGTTGATCTTGCTTTCACCCTGATCAGTACCCGTTTTCACGACAACGCAACACTTTCGGCACCGATGGTCGTGTCGTGACAGACTGGGCCGGGTGCGAGCCCGTTCCGCGCTCTTCGACGTCTACGGCGGCCACCTGCGTGAACGAGGTGGTGCCGCGACCATCGCCGCCCTCGTCCGGCTCCTCGAACCCCTCGGATTCGCCGCGCCGGCCGTCCGCACGGCCGTGTCCCGGACCGTCCGGCAGGGCTGGTTGCATCCCGTGCGGCTGCCGGACGGACCCGGCTACGCGATGACACCTCGCGGGGAACGAAGGCTCGACGAGGCCGCCGCCCGCATCTACCGCACCCGGCCGTCCACGTGGGACGGTCGCTGGCACGTCGTGGTGCTGGAGGAGATGCCCGGCCGCGACTCGCGGGATCACCTGGCGTCGGAACTGCAGCTGCTCGGCTACGGCGCGCTCGGCCCTGTGACGTGGATCGCGCCCCGTCCGTCGCCGGAGCTGGCCGACGTGCTCGCCGCCGAGGGAGTTCTCGCACGAACTTTTCACGGTTCACACGACGGTGCGGACGTCGAGCTGGCGTCCAAGGCGTGGGACCTGCCGGAACTGGGGCGCGACTACGCCGCGTTCGTCGCGCACTGGCAGGCGCAGGTGTCCGTTGTGGACGAAACCGACGACGCGGCGGCGTTCGCGGCCTCGCAGCGGCTGCTGCACGCCTGGCGGAAGTTCCTGTTCCGCGATCCCGGTCTTCCTGCTGAACTGTTGCCACCGGACTGGCCGGGGCACGCGGCAGCGTCGTTCTTCGACGAACAGACACTGCGGCTGGCACCGGGCACGAGTCGGTTCGTCGACGAGTGCCTGCGGCCGGTCCGCAACGTTTCCACTGCTTGATGGAGGTCCAGTGTCCGAGCTCCTCGTCGACGACGCCGATGGTGTGCGCACGTTCACGTTCAACCGCCCCGAGTCGTTCAACGCCTTCACCACCTCGCTGAAGGAGTCGTTCCTCGACGCGCTGCGGGAGACGTCGGCCGACGCCTCGGTGCGCGCGGTGGTGATCACGGGTGCGGGCAGGGCGTTCTGCGCGGGTCAGGACCTCAAGGAGCACATCGGGTTGCTGCAGGCCGGCGATCCCGCACCGCTCAACACCGTGGAGAAGCACTACAACCCGATCGTGCGCGAGCTGATCGGCATGCCGAAGCCGGTGATCGCCGCGGTCAACGGCAGCGCGGCCGGCGCGGGCGCGTCGTTCGCCTACGCGGCCGACCTGCGCATCGCGGGCGCGTCGGCGAAGTTCCTGATGGCATTCGCGAACGTCGGCCTGACCGCGGACTCCGGCGCCTCCTACACCCTGCCGCGGCTGATCGGCCACGGCCGCGCGATGGAGATGATGATGCTCGCGCAGCCGGTCGGCGCCGAGGAGGCGTTGCGGATCGGCATGGTCAACCAGGTCGTGCCGGACGAGGAGCTGCTGCCGACGGCGCACGCTCTCGCCGCGAAGCTCGCCCAGGGTCCGACCACGGCCTACGCGAAGATCAAGGAAGCGCTGGCCGTGGCGGCGGACGGGACCCTCGAGGACGCTCTGGAGGCCGAGCGCCGGACCCAGGCCGACTGCGGTGCGACCGAGGATCACCGCGAGGCCGTGGACGCGTTCGTGAACAAGCGGGCGCCGAAGTTCATCGGGCGCTGATGGAGGAACGCCTCGACGGCGGCAACGCCGGGGGTGCGGTGCGGGCCGGCGACACCGTCCGCAAGCCCGCCCGCCCCTGGACACCTGCCGTGCACGCCCTGCTCGACCACTTGAGGGACAAGGGATTCGACGGCGCACCGCGCGCCCTGGGGATCGACGAGCGCGGCCGGGAGATCCTGACTTTCCTCGACGGTGAGAGCGTCGGCAGCCACAAACCGTGGCCGCGCTGGGTGCACGCCGACGAGACCCTGGACCAGGTCGCCCGGTGGCTGCGCGACTACCACCGGGCCGTGGCCGACTTCGTACCCGCGCACGACGCCGTCTGGCGAGGCGGTGGCACGTGGGAGCCGGGGTTCGAGATCGGGCACAACGACGCGGCGCCCTACAACGCGGCCTGGCGCGACGGGTGGCTCGCCGGCTTCTTCGACTGGGATTTCGCGGGTCCGGTCCCCGCCGGATGGGATCTCGCGTTCACCGCGTTCAGCTGGGTACCGCTGCACGCGCGGCACGTCGTCGCCGCCGAGGGGTTCACCGACTTCGCGGGGCGCCCGCGCAGGCTGGCCCGTTTCCTGACGGCCTACGGCTGGTCCGGACGGACGGAGGACTTCCTGGACGTCGTGCGCGCGAGGATCGCGGCACACGTGGAGGGCATCCGCAGCCGGGCGGACGACCCGCTGTTCGGTGAGATGGTGCGCAACGGTGTCGTGGACGCTTTGGAACGCGCTGCCGACGAGCTGGACGAGTTCAGGCCGTAGCGCGGAAGCACGTGGCGATGTGGTCGTCCACCATCCCGGTGGCCTGCATCAGCGCGTAACACGTGGTCGGGCCGAGGAATTTGAAGCCACGACGCTTGAGCTCCTTGGCCATCGCCTTGGACTCGTCCGTGATCGCAGGAACGTCCGAGAGCGTCGCCGGGCGCACGTGGTCGGCGGGGGCGAACGACCACAGCAGAGCGTCCAGATCGAGGTCCTGTTCGACGATCACGCGCGCGTTGTGGATCGCCGCGTCGATCTTCATCCGGTTGCGGACGATGCCCGCGTCCGCCATCAGCCGTTCCACGTCGCCGGGTCCGAACCCGGCCACCACCGCGGGGTCGAAGCCGCCGAACGCCGCGCGGAACGCGGGCCGTTTGCGCAGGATCGTGATCCACGACAGCCCGGATTGGAACGCCTCCAAGGACATCCGCTCGTAGAGCTCGTTGGTGCCGTGCAGCTCCACTCCCCACTCGGTGTCGTGGTACTCGACGTAGTCGGGAGTCGAGTCGCCCCACGGGCAGCGCGAGATCACCGGTACTCCTCGGCGAAACGGGCGAAGCGCTGCAGCGATCGGTGCAGCATCAGCACGAACAGCGGCCTCACCAACGGGAAGAAGAACGGCACGTCGAGGCGTTCGGTCCACACGAAACGACTGCCGCGCACGGCGAACACGCCCGTCCCCCGCACGACACGGCCCAGGTGTTCCACCTCGACGGCGTGCGGCGGGTCCCAGCGCGTGATCCGCATGCGGTCGGACACGCCGAACGTG
Source organism: Lentzea flava (assembly GCF_014648475.1). GTDB lineage: Bacteria > Actinomycetota > Actinomycetes > Mycobacteriales > Pseudonocardiaceae > Lentzea > Lentzea flava. The sequence continues at coordinate 19,123 of NZ_BMRE01000034.1, forward strand.
CGGGCGTCGATCTCGCTGCCGACCGACTTCCCGTCACCGGCGACGACCGTGACGTGCGTGCCGAACACCCACTCCGACTGGCGTTCCCAGTCGGTCATGGCGCGGAAGATCGTGTCCGGCGGTGCCGCCACCTCGACCGCGAGCTCAAGCTCGGTCACTGCTCTCCAGCTCCTCGACGCGGGCGCGCAGCGTCCCGACCTCGGCCGCGAGGCGCTGCAGCACCCAGTCGACCTCGCTCATCTTGTAGCCGCGGAACACCTGCTGGAACTTCAGCTCGCGGACGTCCTCCGCGGTGATGTCCTCCGACGGCAGCCGCGTCGGCGACGCGCCGGGCGGCAGCGGCGCGAGCTCCTCGCCGCGCCCGAACACCAACGCCGCGAGCAGGAACACCACTGCCGCGACGGCCACCATCACGATCAGGTAGAGAAGGGCGTTGGTCACGCGACGATCGTGGCACAGCTCAGGCAGCGGCGAGCGAGCAGACCGAGCCGAATGATCACGGTCCAGGTGATCAGGCTCGCGATGGTCATCGGCAACGACTGCATCAGCCTGCTGACGTCCACGTGCGCGGTCGCGGCGATGATCGCGACGTTGCCCAGCAGCACCACGCCGACCGCCAGGATCGCGACCGAGGCAGCGAGCTTGGCCAGCAGTTTCGTGTCGTATTTGCGGGCCAGGATCCGGCCAAGCACGAGAGCCACCAGCGCGATGCCGGACGCGACACCGCTGGCCAGGTCGTTGGCCTTGGCGATGAACAGGTACCAGGACGGCGGCATCGCACCGAAGTCCTGCCACGGACCGATGAGCAACATCCGGCCGTACTCCCACGCCATGTGCATCAACGGCAGCACGATCGCGAGCCAGATGAGCGTCCGCGTGCCGTATGCGACGGCCAGCTCGGCCTGGTACTCGTTCGCGATCTCGCGCACCGGGCCGAACTCCTCGACGGCGCGCCGGCGGGCTTCGTCCTCGGACAGCCCGCGGTGCAGGTGCGCCTCGGTGGCGTCCTCCAGGCTGTCGCGGGTCTCCGTGAGCAGGTCGCGAACCTGCTTCTTCGAGCCCTGCAGCCGCGCCCCCAGGTCGGTGACGTACCTGTCGATCACGTCTGTGCCCATTTGCCGCCCCCTCCCAGCACCCCGTCGATGACCGTGGTGAACTCGCGCCACGCGCTGCGCTCGGCGTGCAGCGCCTTCTGGCCGGCCTGCGTGAGCCGGTAGGTGCGGCGCTTGCGGCCGCCGACCGTGCTCCAGTCGCTGATGACGTGGCCTGCCCGCTCCAACCGGCGCAGCGCCGGGTAGACAGTGCCTGTCGGCAGGTCCAGCGCGCCCCCGCTGACCTGCTGCAACGCCTCGATGATCGCGTAACCGTGCAGCTGCCTCCCGTCGAGCGTCGCCAGCAGCAACGCGTCGAGGTGGCCGCGTAGGGCGTCCGGTTTCATGAGTAGTGACTCTACTGATGAACGGGCCGCGGCAACCCCGGAGATGTCCCTGATTTCGGACGTTCGGGGTGGTGTGCGACGGCACGGATCTGTTGCGCTGGAACCGGATCCGGCGAACCTTCAGCTTCCCTTCAGGGTCGGCCCTGAGATCTCCCTGAGATCCCGGCCCGGTCGTTCATAAGTAGCGGGCCTACATATAGCGTCTCTACCTATGAGCGCAGTAGACCTCGCCCGGCTCCAGTTTGCGTTGACGACGTCGTTCCACTTCCTGTTCGTGCTGCTCACACTTGGTCTGGTCACCCTGCTCGTGATCATGCAGACCAGGTTCACGATCACCGGCGCGCCCGTGCACGAGCGGATGACGCGGTTCTGGGGCCGGATCTACGTGATCAACTACGCGCTGGGCATCGTCACGGGCATCGTGATGGAGTTCCAGTTCGGGCTGAACTGGTCGGGCCTCGCGATCTACGCCGGCGACGTGTTCGGGGCGCCGCTCGCGCTGGAGACGCTGATCGCGTTCTTCCTGGAGTCCACGTTCCTCGGCCTGTGGATCTTCGGCTGGGGCAAGCTCAATCGCTGGGTGCACCTGGCGTTGCTGTACCTGACCGCACTCACGGCCTACGCGTCGGCGTTCTGGATCATGGCGGCGAACGGGTTCCTGCAGCACCCCGTCGGCTACCGGGTGGAAGGAAACGTCCTCAGGCTGGACGACTTCTCCGCGCTCCTGACCAACCCCACGTTCAACTCCGCCCTGATGCACGTGATCTTCGCGTCCATCACGGTCGGCGGGGTGTTCCTGACCGGGGTTTCGGCCTACCACTTCATCAAGCGCACGCCCGAGGTCGACTTCTTCCGGCGGTCGCTGCGGATGGGCGTGATCACCACGGCGCTGGCCACGCCGTCGCTGATCGGCGCGGGGTTCGCACAGTTCCCGATCATCGCGAAGTTCCAGCCTGGCAAGTCGGAGGCGACGCCGTGGATCGGCGCGCCGCTCGGGTTCATGATCCTGATCGGGATGACGCTCACGATGGTCAGCTGGCTGACGCTGCCGTTGCTGATCAAGGACGCCGTGATCAGGATGCGCTTCCCGTTGTACCTCATGGTGATCGGCATTCCGCTGCCGTTCCTGGCGGCCATCTTCGGGTGGATGTTCCGCGAGGTCGGGCGCCAGCCGTGGCTCATCTACGGACTGTTGCGCACCGAGGACGCCGTGTCCCATGTGGACGCCTCACAGATCCTGTTGTCGCTCATCGTTTTCACGTCCCTGTTCGTTCTGCTGGCCTGCGTCGACTGGGCGTTGATCGCACGTGCGGTCCGCCGCGGTCCCGACGTCACGCCCGCCCCCGTTTCGCCGCTGGTGGTGACTCTCTGATGGAAATGCTCTGGCTGGTCGTGCTCGGGACGCTCGTCGTCGGGTACTTCGCGCTGGCGGGTTTCGACTACGGCACCGGGTTGCTGCTGCCGTTCCGCGGCCGCGACGAGACGCTGCGCCGGATGACGCCGTTCTTCCTGGGCAACGAGGTGTGGCTGGTCGCCGCGATCGGCGTGTTGTTCGCGGCGTTCCCGCGGCTCGAAGGGGAGCTGCTGTCCGGTGCCCACAGCACGTTCACGCTGGTGCTGGCCGGGCTGGTGCTGTTCATGGCCGCCGTGCAGCTGCGGCTGTGGTCGTGGCTGGTGTTCACCGGTGCGCTGATGGTTTCCGTCGGCTGGGGCCTGTTTCTCGCGCACCTGCTGCACGCGCCGGTGGTCGTGGCGCTGGTGATGCCTGCGCTGTTCGCCTTGCACGGCTGGGTGTTCCAGACCCGGCGGTGGACGCTGTTCCCGGTGACCGCGTTGCTCTGCGCGCTGCCGATCCCGCTCGCGTTCAGCTCGATCGACGTCGCCGGGCTGATGGCGCACACCGACACGCTCGGCCTGCTCGCGTGGGTCGCGATCCCGATCATCCCGCTGGTGGTGGTGCTGCAGTGGTCGATCGTCGCCATCTCCTCCCGCTGATCCCGATCCCGTTCCTCGTGCTGGCCCAGGCCGAACTTCTGGCGTCGGTGCTGAGCGGCGGTTCCGGATTTCTGCTGCTGTGCCTGGTCGTCGGCCTGCGCGTGCTGGTCTGGTGGGTGCATCGAGCCATGGCCCACCGCGCCGCCGAACGCACCCGAGCACGTCTTCGCGAGGCCTTCCTGCGCTCCCCTGGAACCAAAGCGGGCGAGGTCGCAACACTGGTCACGCGCGGGGTGCACGACGTGACGCCGTACGTGGTCGGCTACCTGCCCCAGCAGGTTCTCGCGGTGGCCGTCCCGCTGGCGGTTGTCACGAGGCTCGCGTTCGCCGACCTGACGGCCGCGCTGACCATCCTGCTGACGTTGCCGTTGATCCCGATCTTCGGCGCGTTGGTCGGCGCGCACACCCGTGAGCGAACGGCTCGCCAGTGGGCTGCGCTGGCCACGCTCGGCGGGCATTTCCTCGACGTGGTCAAGGGCATCGGCACACTCCGCGCGTTCGGCAGGGCCGAGGCGCAGTCGGCGACGGTCCGGAAGCTGGCCGCACAGCACATGACCGAGACGATGTCGGCGCTCAGGGTCGCATTCCTGTCGGCGTTCGTGCTGGAGCTGGTGGCCACGATGTCGGTGGCGGTGGTCGCGGTGCCGGTCGGGCTCAGGCTGCTCGACGGCGGCGTGCCGCTGCACACCGCGTTGCTGGTGCTCTTCCTGGCCCCGGAAGCGTTTCTGCCACTGCGGGCCGCCGGAGCGCAGTTCCACGCGAGCGCGCAGGGCCGTGAGGTGCTGGCCAAGGTGCCCACCGCGACCGACCACGGCGGCGTGACCCCGCCGGATCTCGCCGCCGCCGAGATCGTGTTCGACAACGTGAGCGTCCGCAGCCTCAGGAACTTCTCGCTGCGGATCAGGCCGGGCGAACGGATCGCGCTGGTCGGGCCGAGCGGCGCGGGCAAGAGCACGATCCTGGGGCTGCTGCTGGGATTCGTGCGGCCGGACGAGGGCCGTGTGCTGGTCGGCGGCGTCGACCTGCGGGAGATCGACCGCACGGCCTGGCTGCAAGCGCTGTCGTGGGTGCCACAACGACCGACGCTCGTGCCGGCGAACCTGTCGTCCGGTGAGCAGCAGCGAGTCGCGCTGGCAAAGGCGCTGGACCGGCAGCACGCCGGGTTGTTCCTGCTGGACGAACCGACCGCGCACCTGGACGCCGAGACGGAGTCCCTGGTGCTGCAAGCGACTCGGGAGTTCACCAGAGGCCGCACGGCCGTGATCGTGGCGCACCGGCCGACGTTGCTGAAGGAGGTCAACAGGGTGGTGACGGTATGAAGCTCGCGATCTTCGTCGGCGTGCTCGCCGAACTGGCCGGTGTCGGCCTCACCGCGACGGCGACCTGGCTGATCATGCGCGCCGCCGAGCACCCGCCGATGCAGGCGCTGACCGTGGCGATCGTCGCGGTCCGCACGCTCGCGCTGGCCAAGGGCGCCCTGCGCTACCTCGAACGCCTGACCAGCCACAAGGCCGTGCTCAGCGAGGCCGTCGAACTCCGCGGGCGGGTCTACGACGACCTCGCGCACCGCAGGCACATCCCGTCCGGCACCGCGCTCACGCGCATCGTCACGAACGTCGACCAGCACCTCGACAGCCGGCTCCGCACCACCCTGCCGTGGGTCACCGCGGCACTGGTGAGCGCGGTGATGGCGGTCTTCTCGCTCCCCCTCGCGATCGGCCTGCTGATCAACGTCGTACTGCTCCCGTGGCTCGCCATCCGCAAGCCGCAAGACCTCACTCCGTTGCGCGCCAAGCTCACCGAACAAACCACGGAACTGGTGCACAGCAAAGAAGAACTGATCGCCTACGGCCTGTTCGACGAGAAACTTCGCGCAGCGACCAGGACCGCGAAAGAGCTGTCCCGCGAGGAACGCACCCGCGACCTGACCCCGCTGGCGATCGCCGTCCAGTTCGGTGCGGCACTGCTGATGCTCGCCCAGCACGAACCCGCCTGGCTGATCATGGCGGCCATCGCGACGTTCGAGATCACCGTCCCGCTGGCCGCGCTGACCAGGCCGGCGCCGGAACCGACCGACGAACCCGAGCCGTCCCACAACCCGGACTTCCCCGTGCCGCACGGCAAAACCGCGATCGTCGGCCCGAGCGGCAGCGGCAAGACCACGCTGCTCAACGCCATCGCCCACCAGCTCGAACCGAGCAAGGGCGCGCTGGCCGACGCGCACGTCTTCCACACGACGGTCCGCACCAACGTCCTGCTGGCCAAACCCGATGCCACGCAAGCAGAGCTGGACCGGGCTGCCGCGATCACCGAGCTGGACCTCGACTGGGACCAGGTCGTCGGCGAACGCGGCGAGGAGATCTCCGGCGGCCAGCGCCAACGCCTGATCCTCACCAGGTCGGTGCTGGCGAACCCCGAGGTCCTGCTCATGGACGAGCCGACGGAAGGCCTCGACCCCGAGCAGGCCGACCGGGTGCTGAAGAACGTCCTGGACAACTGCCGGGGCACCGCACTCGTCGTGACGCACCGCGAAGAGCAGCTAGCGCTCTTCGACCACGTGCACCATCGGGGGCCGATCCGCCACGAGCACGTCGGTCGAGTCGGGTAGCCACTCCCCACCGACCTGCACGAACTGCGTGAGGGGCCCGGAATCGGCAGCAACCCCGCACCGGGCCAGCGCGGTCCCCATGATCTGCGAGGACATCACGCCGAGCTGCAGCAACGACCGGTTGCGGTGCTTGCGCACGCCCAGGTTCACCTGGGCCAGTGCCGAAAGCCCGTGCAGCCGGTGCACGTCCAGCAGCAACCCGATCTCCACGCCGTACCCGGCCGCGAACGGCACGGACTCCAAAAAGGACCGGGTGGCCGCGTACTCACCGCCGAGCGGTTGCACCACACCGGAGAGCTCGGGCCGCAACGTGTTCAGCAACGGTCGCGCCACCAGTTCGGTGACCCGTCCGCCACCGCTGCTCTCCAACCGCAACGGCCGCCGGTAGAAGCCCTTCACCAGGTGCACGTCGGCGTCCAGCAGCAACGGCCCGAGCAATGCCGTCACGAACGCGGTCTCCGGATCCACCAGATCGGAGTCCAGGAAGACGATCAGATCGCCGGAGGTCGCGGCGAGCGAGCGCCACAGCACCTCGCCCTTGCCGGGCAACGGTTCGAGCCACGGCACGACGTCCTCGCGCCGCACCACCCGTGCGCCGGCGGCGGCAGCGACTTCCGCGGTCCGGTCGGTGGACCCGGAGTCCATCACCACCAGCTCGTCGACCAGCGTCCCGAGCAACGGCCGGACCACGCCGACGACGTCGCCGACGGTCTCCTCCTCGTTCAACGCGGGCAGCACGACCGAGACGGTCCGGCCGCGCTTCAACGCCACCAGGTCGTCGGCCGTCCACGTCGGCTGCTGCCAGGTGTGCGTGGCGAACCAGGTTTCGACGGCGGGCAGCATCAGGCGAGCGCCCGCACCGCTCGGGCAGGCGGACGGGTTCCCGTCACGCTCGCAACCATCTCCACGACCTTCCTCGCCTGCCGCACGTCGGATGCACGAACGGCGCGTGCTCCGGACGTCGCAGCCACTGTGGCAGCCGCCAGGGTGAAATCCTCATCCCCTGCCGGGATCGTCACCACATCCAACGTTTCGGTGAGCGACGACAATTCCAGTTCGCCGTCGAATTCCACGACATCGGCTCCGTCATCAATGGCCTGCTTCAGCGCATCGGCGCTGGTCAGATGCGCAACGACCAGCACCCGGTCTTTCGGCAGCTCAGTGATGCGGAATCGGTTCACGCCACTCAGCGTAAACAGTGAGCTGGCTCACAGCTTCTTGCTACCCATCAGTAGCAATCTGGTTAACTCCCCAGTAACAACCCTGTGTGATCTACGTCATGGTCAAGGAGGACCAGCGTGCGACGATCACTTGTTTTAGTCCTGGTACTCCTCACCTCCCTGCTCGGTGCTCCGGCTGCCATCGCGGCCCCCGGCAGCACCATCACCTACAGGTCGATCTCCGGCGTCGGCGGCACCACCCTGAAGGCCTTCGTCGTCGAACCGACCGGAGTGGGCAGCGGCCCCTTCCCGTTGCTCGTCATGCCGGCCAGCTGGGCGGTGCCGAACATCGAGTACGTCGGCGCGGCGGCCAAGCTCGCCAAGGAGTCCGGCTACGTCGTCGTGAGCTACACGAGCCGCGGCTTCTGGGACTCCGGCGGTGAGATCGACATCGCCGGACCGGACACCGTCAACGACGTCAGTTCGGTCATCGACTGGGCCGTCGCCAACGCGCACGCCGACGTCACCAGGGTCGGCGTCGCCGGAATCTCCTACGGTGGCGGCCAATCGCTGCTCGCCGCCGCCAACGACCCGCGCATCAAGGCCGTCGCGGCGCTGAGCACGTGGACCGACCTCGCCCGGTCGCTCTACCCCAACAGCACCGTGAACAAGCAGGCCGTCGAGGTCCTGCTGGCCGCAGGCCACGCCACCGGACGCCCCGGCCCCGTCCTCACCGAGGCCGAGGACGCCTACCGCGACGGCAGGTTCTGGGAGGTCGTGCCGATCTCCGCGGGCCGTTCCGCCGCCTCGAAGATCGCGCAGATCAACGCCAACGGCACCGCGGTGATGATCGGCAACGCGTGGAACGACGGCATCTTCGCGCCGGGCCAGGTCGCGGACTTCTACTCGAAGCTCACCGGCCCCAAGCGGCTCATGCTCTCGCCGGGTGACCACGCCACCGCCGAGCTCTTCGGCGCGGCAGGCCTGCCCAACGAGATCTGGGAGTCCGTCGGCCGCTGGTTCGACCGCTACGTCAAGGGCACGGCCAACGGCGTCGAGGCCGAGCAGCCGGTGCAGCTCAAGCCCAACAACGGCGGCACGTGGAAGAAGTTCGGCGCGTGGCCTGCGGGCGCCGCCGACACGATGCAGCTCGACGCGAAGAAGATCTACGCGGGCTGGAACACCGTCGCCGACAGCGGCACGATCCTGCTCTCCGGTGCCCTGCAAGGGTTCCTGAACATCCCGACCGGGGTGGCGCTGCCGTTCATCGACCGCAACCTCGCCGGCGTGTGGAGCGGTCCGCAGTACCCGAACGGCGCCACGATCGCGGGCACGCCGAAGCTGAAGGTGCAGGTGACGCCCAGCGCGGAGACCACCACGCTGTTCGCGTACCTGTACGAGGCCGGGCCGCTCGGCCTGGGCTCGCTGATCACGCACAAGCCGGTGAAGGTGACCGGGGCAGGCCGCACGCAGACGCTCGACGTGGAGCTCGAGCCGACCGTCTGGAACGTCGGCGCCGGCAACCGGCTGGCGTTCGTGATCGACACGGTCGACCCCCGCTACCTGACCGAATCGACACGTGGTGCAACTGTCACCTTCGGACCGTCGAGCTTGACGGTGCCCAAGGCGTAAGAATGTCCGGGTGGACTTCACCCGGCAGCAGGTGCTCTTCCACCGGATCCATCAGCACGAGCTGGACCGGCGGGTCTCCGACGCGGCCGAGCTGGCGGTGTTCTCCCTGGGCGTCCAGGACAACACCTCCGGCTCGGCCCTGCTGAGTCTCGCCGCCCGTCTCGCCTCACCCTCCACGGACGAGTTCACCGTCACGTGGTCCGTGCGCGGTGCCCCTCACCTGCACCGAGCCGGTGAGCTGAAGGCGTTCGCCCGTGCCCTGTGGCCGTGGAGCGACGCCGACGCCCGTGCGCGCGCCTCTCGTCCCAAGGTCGACGACATGGTGGCGGCGTTGCGGCACATCGCCACGGCGATGCGGTCGATCGTCACGAAGCCGATGACCAAGGGCGACGTCAGCAAGGCGCTGACCCCGTTGGCGCCCAAGCAGACGATCGAGGCGTGCCGGAGCTGCCAGACCGAGCACGTGAGCGACCCGATCTTCCGGCTCGGCGCACTCCCCGCTGGCCTCCGGATCCTGCCGGAGGAGAAGACCGTGACGTTCGAACGCATCCACGGCTGGCCGGGTGTTCCGCGCAAGACCGCTGGCTTCGACGAGCTGGTGCACCGCTATCTCACCCTGCACGGGCCGGCCGGACCGTCCGAAGTGGCCGGTTACTTCGGCACGACCACCCGCGAGGTCAAGAAGAGGTGGCCGAAGGAAGGCCTCGTGGAGGTGACCGTCGAGGGTCAGCCGGCGTGGCTGCCGGAGGGCGTGGAGATCGCCGACGCCGAACCGCCGGACGTGCGGCTGCTCCCGCCGACCGACCCGTACCTGCAGGCCCGCGACCGGGACCTGCTGCTGCCGGACAAGGCGGCGCAGAAGGACATCTTCCGCGTCCTGGGTCGCCGCGGCGCCATCCTCGTGGACGGCGAGATCGCGGGCTCCTGGCAGGGCAGGGTGGTGTCCGGCAAGCGGTTCGAGGTCACGGCCACGCCGTACCGCCCGCTGCCGGATCTCCTGCCGGAGGCCCAGATCCTGGCTCAGGCCAAGGGACTAGCGGACGCAAGCGTCAAGAGCGACTGACACGTCGTCCGTGACGACGAGCGAGTTCAACGCGGCGTGCGACACAAAGCCCTTGTCGCGCAGGTGCGTCAGCCAGTCGACGAGTCCCTTGTAGTGGTCGTCGACGTCGAGCAGCACGACGGGCTTGGCGTGCATGCCCAGCACACCCGCCGTCCACACCTCGAAGAACTCCTCGGCGGTCCCGATGCCACCGGGCAGCGTCAGGAACGCGTCCGCCCTGTCGTCCATCATCTTCTTGCGCTCGCGCATGGTGTCGACGACGTGCAGCTCGGTCGACTCGCGGTCCGCGATCTCCCTGGTGGCGAGCCCCTTGGGGATCACGCCGTACGTGTGCGCGCCGCCGGCCCTGGCTTCCCGCGCCACCGCGCCCATCATCGACGTCTGCCCGCCACCCCAGACGAGGTTCCAGCCGCGTGCCGCGATCTGGCGCCCCACCTCGGCGGCGAGGTCGATGTAGGTCTGGGGAACCGTGGCCAGACTGCCGCAGTAGACAGCTACGTACATCAGTGTGCGTCCGCCCATGCCTGGTGCGCTTCCTTGACCACGCGCACCGCGTCCTCGATGTCGTCGGTGAGGTGCAGCAGCGCGAGGTCCTTCTCGCCCACCTTGCCACCTTCCAGCACCGAGTTCTTGACCCAGTCGTACAGCCCCTGCCAGTAGCTGCGGCCGAACAACACCACCGGGAACTTCGTGACCTTCTTCGTCTGCACCAGCGTCAGCGCCTCGAACAGCTCGTCGAGCGTGCCGAACCCGCCCGGCAGGCAGATGAACGCCTGCGAGTACTTGATGAACATCGTCTTGCGCACGAAGAAGTACCGGAAGTTCACGCCGAGATCGACCCACGGGTTGAGCCCCTGTTCGAACGGCAGCTCGATCCCGAGCCCGATGGAGAACCCACCGGCCTCCGAACACCCGCGGTTGACCGCCTCCATGGCACCGGGCCCACCGCCGGTGATCACCGCGAACCCGGCCTCGGCCAATGCCCCGCCGAGATCCCGCCCTGTCTGGTACTCGGGGTGATCCCGCCCGGTCCGAGCCGACCCGAACACCGTCACCGCGCTGGGCACCTCGGCGAGCGCCCCGAACCCCTCGACGAACTCGGCCTGAATCCGCAACACGCGCCACGGATCCGTGTGCACCCAGTCCGAGGGCCCGCGCGAATCCAGCAACCGCTGATCCGTGGTGGTCAGCTCGTCCCGGCGCCCGCGCCGCAACACGACCGGCCCGCGCATCTTCTCCTTGGGACGCTCGTCCACCACGCCGTTCTCGTCTTCCGTCATCACCGAGATATTAGTGATCAGGCAAGCAAAAATCGCTTAAGCACGTCGAAACACCCGGTGATCTGATGGACCGGCACGTTCTCTTCGCGAGTGTGCGCCAACGTGGGATCGCCCGGCCCGAAATTGACCGCGGGCATCCCCAGCGCCGCGAACCGAGCCACGTCCGTCCACCCGAGCTTCGCCACCGGCGTCCCGCCGGCGGCCTGAACGAGCTCCTGCGCCGCCGGTGCGTGCAGCCCTGGCAGCGCCCCGCCCGCGAAGTCCGTGACCGTCACGTCGAAGCCCTCGAACACCTCACGCAGGTGCGCCTCGGCCTGCTCCACCGACCGGTCCGGCGCGAACCGGTGGTTGATCGTGAGCACGGCCTCGTCCGGCACCACGTTCCCGGCGACCCCACCGCTGATCTTCACGGCCTGCAGCCCTTCGTGGTACCGGCACCCGTCGATCTCGGGCTGCCGGGGCACGTAGGCCTCCAGCCGGCGCAACGCCTCGCCCATCCCGTGAATGGCGTTGACCCCCATCCACGCCCGAGCGGTGTGCGCCCGCTTGCCGGTGGTCCGGATCTCGATGCGCATGGTCCCCTGACACCCGGCCTCCACCGTCCCGTTGGACGGCTCACAAACGATGGCCAGATCGCCCTTCAACCATTCCTGCAGGTCCCGCTGAATGCGCGTGAGCCCGTTCCGCTCGGCCTCGATCTCCTCGCAGTCGTAAAACACGAACGTCAAGTCGTGCCGCGCGTTCAAGCTGAGGGCCGCGATCGCGAGCATGACCGCGTCGCCGCCCTTCATGTCCACGGTCCCGCACCCGTGCAACACATCGCCTTCACGGCGACTGGGAAAGTTCTGGTTGATCGGCACGGTGTCCAGGTGCCCGGCCAGCACGACCCGGCGCTCCCGCCCGAGATTCGTCCGAGCCAGCACCGCGTTCCCTGATCGAGTGATCTCCAGATGCGGCGCGTGCACCTGCAACGACCGCTCCACGAGATCCGCGATCTCCGCCTCCTCCCCGGACACGCTGCGCACATCCACCAGCGCGGCAGTCAGTTCGACGGGGTCGGCGAAGAGATCAAGGGTGTCGGACACGCCGTTCACCCTACTCAAGCGAATTGAGCGCTAGCCCGTTCGGCCGATACCGTGCGCTGCGTGATCAAGTGCACACTGCTGGTCATCTCCCTGTTGCTCATGACCACCGGCTGCGGCGAACCTCCGGAGGCGTGCGCCCGCCAGTGCGGCGAGATCCGTTCCCTCTTCGCGGCCCCGTGCGGCTCCCAGCACAGCGGCACCCCGGCGGACTGCGCCACGTGGGTGGCCCAGGTCAGCGCGATGACCCGCAAGCTGGACAGGTCCCTCCAGGGCAAGCAGGTCCAGGACGACGTCAGCGAGGTCCTTCCCCGCCTGATGACCGCGGTGGGCGACTTCGAGACCCACAGGTGCGGCGAAGTCCAGGTGGACAACGTGGCCAGCACGGACGCCCGCCAGTCGAAGTGCAACGAGGCGCTCATCGCCACGAGGGGCGACCTGGGCTCGCTCTACTTCAGCGCGGACGTCCCCGGCTGAACCCTTCGTCGTCCGGACTAGGCTGAACCACCGTGAGCACCGCATACGGCATCGGCTTGGCCACTGTGACCCCGGACGGCACCGTCCTCGACACCTGGTACCCGTCGCCAGTCCTGGGTGACGCAGGCGAGCCGGGCACCACCCGCCTGTCGTCCGCCGAGATCGCGGAAGCACTCGGCGAATCCGCCGCCAAACTCCTCGGCGAGGACCTGGAGCGAGGCGTCGAGGTCGTCGGCGTCCGCGTGGCCGCCGATCTGGAAGCCGCCCCGCGCGACACCTACGACGTCTGGCTGCGCCTCCACCTCCTCAGCCACCGCCTCATCAAGCCGCACGGCGCCAACCTGGACGGCATCTTCGGCCTCCTGACCAACGTCGTGTGGACCAACCACGGCCCGTGCGCGGTGGACGGCTTCGAACAGACCCGCATCCGCCTGCGCGTGCGGGGCCCGGTCACCGTCTACGGCGTCGACAAGTTCCCGCGCATGGTCGACTACGTGGTTCCGAGCGGCGTCCGCATCGCCGACGCCGACCGCGTGCGGCTCGGCGCCCACCTCGCCGCGGGCACCACCGTCATGCACGAGGGCTTCGTCAACTTCAACGCGGGCACCCTCGGCAACAGCATGGTGGAGGGCCGCATCTCCGGCGGCGTGGTCGTGGGCGACGGCTCCGACGTGGGCGGCGGCGCCTCGATCATGGGCACCCTGAGCGGCGGCGGCAAGCAGGTGATCAGCATCGGCGAACGCTGCCTCCTGGGCGCCAACTCGGGCCTCGGCATCTCGCTGGGCGACGACTGCGTCGTCGAAGCAGGCCTCTACGTCACCGCGGGCACCAAGGTGACCCTCCCGGACGGCGAGGTCGTCAAGGCCCACGCCCTGAGCGGCCAGAACAACCTGCTCTTCATCAGGGACTCGGTGACCGGCGCCGTCCTGGTCAAGCCGCGCAAGGGCACCGGTGTGGAGCTGAACGCCGCGCTGCACGCGAACGACTGAGCAACACTGTTCTTGGACTGAACAGGGAGGAAACTCGGTGTCTGGGGCCCGGTCTGCGCAGGCAGACTGGGCCCGTGTCGTCTGAGGGCCGTCGCGGGAGGTGCACGTGCTGAAGCAGCGGATCGAGCTGAACGCTCGCGCCGCGATCGAGCGTGCTCTGGAGGGCGCGCAGTCCGAGGACTCCTTCGTGGAGTTCAAGACGCAGTGGCCGGTCGACCACGGCAAGGCGGCCAGACAGATCGCCGCCCTCTGCAACGCCGCCCGCGGGTCCGAGGCGATGTGGGTCGTCGGTGTCGACGAGAAGGGCAGATACGTCAAGGGCGCTCTCGCCGAGGAGCTGTCGAGCTGGTGGCCCAGGGTGGAGAGCCACTTCGACGGCGTGGCGCCCGGCCTCACCACCGTCGCGTTCGACTGGGCGCCCGGCAGGACCGTCGTCGTCCTCAGCCTGCAGACCGACAACGCGCCGTACGTCTTCGTCACGAAGAAGGAGCCCTACAGCAGGGAGATCCCGTGGCGCTCCGGCGAGCGCACGAGGAGCGCCAGGCGAGGCGAGGTGCTGGAACTGCTCGTCCCCAAGCTGGACATGCCCGGCTGGGAGTTCGTCAGCGCGCGGGCCACGCTCAGCCAGCACTCACCGACGCTGCGGTTCGAGGGTGACCTCTACCTGGAGACGAACCAGCCGCTCTCGCTGCCCCACCACCGGTGCCACTCGTACGCGACGTACGGGCTCGACGCCGAGACGGTCGACCTGGCGTTCAGCTTCCGCACGAACACGCGGGACGTGCGGGCCGTGGAGCGGGTCGTGCGGGTCGCGGAGCCGGCCGTGCTCCACGTCAGCGCGGACGCCGACGTGGAGCTGGACGCGTTTCAGGACCTCTGGGACCTGCACTGGCACCTCGTGCTGGGCCTCGGCCTGAGCGGTGACTCGATCAGCACGAGCGTCCGGCTCACGACGGACGCGGTGCCGCCGAACCAGTTCACGCGCCGGGTGTGGTCAGCGCTCAAGCCCTGAAAGTCAGGCGCTGAAGATCAGGCGCTGAGGCGCTCGACGGCGGCGGCGACCCGCTCGTCGGTGGCCGTGAGGGCGATCCGCACGTGCTGGGCGCCCGCCGGTCCGTAGAACGTGCCGGGAGCGGCCAGGATGCCGCGGTCGGCCAGCCAGGAGATCGTCTCCCAGGCGTCCTCACCGCGGGACGACCACAGGTACAGGCCGGCTTCGGAGTGCGTCACCGTGAACCCGGCCGCCTCCAGCGCGGGCTTGAGCACCTGGCGCCGGGCGAGGTAGCGGGCCCGCTGCTCGACCACGTGGGTGTCGTCCTCGAGCGCGGCCCGCATGGCTTCCTGCACCGGCCGCGGCACCATCATGCCGGCGTGCTTGCGCAGCTCCAGCAGGCCGGCGACCAGCTCGGGGTCGCCGGTGACGAACCCGGCCCGGTAGCCCGCCAGCGAGGACGTCTTCGACAGCGAGTGCACGGCGAGCACGCCGTCGAAGGAGTCCACAACGGACGGATGCAGCACCGACACCGGCGAGGCGTCCCACGGCAGCGAGAGGTAGCACTCGTCGGAGGCCACCACCGCGCCGAGCTCACGGGCCGCGGCGACGGCGTCGCGCAGCTGCCCGGCCGACAGCACGCGCCCGGTCGGGTTCGACGGCGAGTTCAGCCACACGAGCTTCGTGCCCGCGGGCGGCAGTTCGCCGTCGGCCAGGCGCACGACCTCGGCACCCGCCAGCAGCGCGCCCACCTCGTAGGTCGGGTACGCCACAGCGGGCACGGCCACGACGTCGCCGGGACCGACACCGAGCAGCGTCGGCAGCCACGCCACGAGCTCCTTGGAGCCGATCGTGGGCAGCACGGCCTGTTCCGACAGCCCGGTGATGCCGTAGCGGCGCTCAGCGGCGGCCACGAAGGCGGCACGCAGCTCCGGAGTGCCGTGGGTGGTCGGGTAACCGGGGATGTCGGCGACCGACGACAACGCGGACTGGATCACCGCGGGAACCGGGTCGACGGGCGTGCCGACGGACAGGTCGACCACGCCACCGGGGTGCTTGCGCGCCTTGGCGGCGTGGTCGGCCAGCGAATCCCACGGGAAGTCCGGCAGAGCCGGCCCCCTGCGCGTGCGGATCAATGCCCCTCGGCCTGCGGTTCGAGGGCCTTGATGAACTGCGGGTCGTTGCTCACCTTGCCGACCTTCGAGGCGCCACCGGGCGAGCCGAGCTCTTCGAAGAAGTCCGCGTTCGCCTTGGTGTAGTCCTTCCACTCGTCGGGGACGTCGTCCTCGTAGTAGATGGCCTCCACCGGGCACACGGGCTCGCACGCGCCACAGTCCACGCACTCGTCCGGGTGGATGTAGAGCATCCGGTCGCCTTCGTAGATGCAGTCGACGGGGCACTCTTCGATGCACGCCTTGTCGAGCACGTCCACGCACGGCTGGGCGATCACATAGGTCACTGCGCTCTCCAACTTCCTCTGGTCCACACCGCGCAAGCCGGAGAGTACGCGGCACGTTCGAGTATCACCCGGTCAGGCTTGCCTTATCTGCACGGTGTTCCACGTCACTCCACCTGCTGGGACGAGCTTGGGACAGGATGACGGCGTGCACACCGTGGATCACCTGGAATCACTCTGCGCGCGAGCGTGGCCCGCCCTGGCGGAAGTCTCGCTCGGGGATTGGTCGATGCGTGCCGCAGCCGGGTTCACCGGCCGCGCCAACAGCACGCTGACCTGCGGAGATCCCGGAATGCCCGTGCCGGACGCGCTGGCCGTCACCGAAGGGTTCGCGCGCGAGCACGGCATCAAACCCACCGCGCACGTCGTCATCGGTTCGACCCACGAGCAAGCCATCCGCGAGGCGGGCTGGATCGTCGACCTCGACCACCCCGGCGGGGCCGAGTCGCTGGTGATGACCGGCCAGCTGGAGAAGTTCGCCGAGGGCGAAGCCGACAGCCGTGATCTTCCCGGATGGTGGGAACTCACGGCCGGATCCGAGGTCTCCGACGCCCACCGGCACGTGCTGGGCTCGGGCGAGAAGGTGTGCTTCGCGAGCCTCACGGAGGACGACGAGGTGGTCGCGGCCGTGCGGGGCGCCGTCGTCGAGGACGTGCTGCACGTGGCCCGGCTGGCCGTACGACCGTCACACCGCCGCAAGGGCCTGGCGAGGCAGCTGATGGGCGAACTGGCGGGCTGGGGCATGGCTCAAGGCGCCACGACGTGCGTGCTGCAGGTCGCCGAGCACAACGAGCCGGCGATCCGGCTGTACTCGGAGCTCGGCTGCACCGAGCACCACCGCTACCGCTACTGGGTGCCCGCGGTCTCGTAGAGGCCGGGCCGGTGGGCCGCGTTGCGCGCCATCACAGCGCCCACGGCCACCGCCCCCGTCAGCGCGCCGCCCGCGAGCAGCAGCAGCCCGCGCCAGTCCTGCAGAAGCAGGACGGGACTGCCCGCGGCGTGGCCGGGCTCGAAGTAGCCGAACCACATCAGCGTGAAGAACCACACCAGCAACGGCGACGCGGCGGTCAGCACCCGTTCGGACAGCGCGGCCGCCCACGACACCAGCAGAGGTGTGGTGAAAACGGCCACCGCGATCGTGACGGGGAAGGGCAGATCCCCGAGCTTCGGCAGCAGCGTGCCGTCGAAGCGCAGGGGCAGGAACATCGTTTCCAGCACGGCGAGCACCGCTGCCTCGACGTTCAGAAGCAGCAGGAAGACGACTCGCCAGCTACCGGTCACTCAGTCCTCCGAACAGATCCGTGGCCGCGCCTTCGGCCGACCCCTTCGCCAGCACGTAGTACTCGGCACCGACCAGCGGCTGAGCGATGTTGTTCGACAGCGCGTACCCGCTGTCCCACACACTGACCTGCGTCGAGTGTGCACGCAACGCACGGCGCTTCGCCGTCAGGTGCTCGGACACGTCGATCACGGTGGTGATCTCCTCGTCCGGGGTCACCGGCAGCTCACCGGGCTCGGGCAGCCGGAACGGCTCTGGCACGTTCTCCAGCGCCTTCACCCCGGCGTCCGTGGCGTCGCGGGACGTCACGGCGTAGAAGACCCGCTCGACGTCGGAAACCTGGGCGCACGCGGCAACCGTGATCTCGTGCGCGCGGATGTGGTCCGGGTGGCCGTAGCCGCCGAACGCGTCGTAGCTCACGACGACCTGAGGCTTGACCTCGCGCAGGATCTCGACCAGCTGGGCGGTCTGCTCGTCCAGCGAGCCCTGGATGAACGCGCGCGGGTGGGCGTTGGACGGCACGTCGACCATGCCGGAGTCGCGCCACCGGCCGATGCCGCCGAGGAATCTGTGGTCGGTCACGCCGAGCGCGGCGCAGGCTGATCTCAACTCACCCACGCGGTACCCGCCCAGCTGGTCGGCGGCGTCGGCGGCGAGGTGCGCCAGCGCGGGCGGGATGATCTCGCCCTCTTCGCCCAGCGTGCAGGTGACGACAGTGACGTGCGCGCCCGCCGAGGCGTAGCGCGCGATGGTGCCGCCCGTCCAGAGACTCTCGTCGTCCGGGTGGGCGTGCACGAAGAGCAACCGTGGTGGGGCAGTCAGCGTCACCGGAAAAGAGTAAAGGCCGCCTTCATCGGATGATAAAGGCGGCCTTTGCTAAGGATCTGGATCAGACCACCGAGCGTTCCTCCGCGAAGTGGCACGCGGACAGCGTTCCGTCCGGCCCGCCACGCAGTTCCAGCTTCGGTTCCTCGGTGGCGCAGATGTCCTGGGCCTTCCAGCAGCGGGTGCGGAACCGGCAGCCCGACGGCGGGTTGACCGGCGACGGCACGTCACCGGTCAGCACGATCCGCTGACGCTTGCGCTCCTGCTTGGGATCCGGCATCGGCACCGCGGACAGCAACGCCTGGGTGTACGGGTGCATCGGCCGGTTGTAGATGGCCTCGCGCTCGCCCATCTCGATGATCTTGCCGAGGTACATCACCGCCACGCGGTCGGAGATGTGCCGCACCACCGAGAGGTCGTGCGCGACGAACAGGTACGCGAGCCCGAGCCGTTCCTGCAGTTCCTCCAACAGGTTCACGACACCGGCCTGCACCGAGACGTCCAAAGCGGACACCGGTTCGTCCAGCACCAGGAACCGCGGGTTCAGCGCGAGCGCCCGTGCGATGCCGATGCGCTGGCGCTGGCCGCCGGAGAACTCGTGCGGGTAACGGTTGCGGTGCTCGGGGTTCAGGCCCACGAGCTCCATCAGCTCGTTGACCCGCCGCTGCACGCCGCCTTCGACACCGTGGATCCGCAACGGTTCCGCGATGATGTCGTTGACCTGCCACTTGGGGTTCAGCGACGCGTACGGGTCCTGGAAGACGATCTGGATGTCCTTGCGCAACGGCCGCAACTGCTTGGCGCTCATGGACGTGAGCTCGCGGCCCTCGAACTTCACCGAGCCCGAGGTCGGCTTGTGCAGCTGCAGGATCGCGCGCCCGGTCGTGGACTTGCCGCAGCCGGACTCGCCGACGAGGCCGAGCGTCTCACCGGGGTGCAGCGAGAACGACACCCCGGACACGGCCTGCACCGTGCCGATGGTGCGCGGGATGATTCCCTGGCCCCGCACGGGGAACTCCTTGACGAGGTCGGTGACCTCCAACAGCGGAGCGGTCACTTCGCCTCCTCATCAGACACCAGAGTTCCGTGCACTGCGGTCACTTCGAGCGACTCGTCGGGGTTCGCGGCGGCGAACACCGCCGGGTTCTCCACCGTGCCGATCTCGTCGTGCAGGAACAGCCGCTGCGGCTGCTCGATGGTCGCCAGGTGCTCCCAGCGGTGGCAGCGCGTCGTGTGGTTCGGCGCGCCGGCCTCCTCCAGCAGCGGCTCCCACTCGTGGCACACGTCGGCGACGAGCGGGCAGCGCGGCGAGAACGAGCACCCGGTCGGCAGGTTCACGAGCGAGGGCGGGGCGCCCTTGATCGGCGTGAGCCGCTTGCCCAAAGTGGACGGATTCGGGACGGAGCCCAGAAGTCCCACGGTGTAAGGCATCCGGGGTCGTTCGAAGACGTCGTCGACCGGGCCGGACTCGACCACGGTGCCGCCGTACATCACCTGCACGCGGTTGACCATGCCCGCGACCACGCCGAGGTCGTGCGTGATCATGATGATCGCCGCGTCGGTCTCGGACTGGATGCGCAGCATGGTGTCGAGGATCTGCGCCTGCACCGTCACGTCGAGCGCGGTGGTCGGCTCGTCGGCGATGATCACGCTGGGGTCGTTGATGATCGCCATCGCGATGACCACGCGCTGCCGCATGCCGCCGGAGAACTCGTGCGGGTACTGAGCCGCGCGCTTGTCCGGCTGCGGGATGCCGACGAGTTCCAGTGCCTCGACCGCCTTGGCCCACGCCGCCTTCTTGGAGACGTTGTGGTGCGCGCGGTAGGTCTCGGCGAGCTGCCACCCCACGGTGTAGACGGGGTTCAGCGACGTCATCGGGTCCTGGAAGATCATCGAGATGTGCTTGCTGCGGAACGGCTGCATCTGCTTGTAGCTGCGGCCGTTCAGCTCCTCACCGCGGTAGCGGATCGAACCCTCGATGATCGCGTTCTTGGGCAGCAGGCCCATGATCGCCATGGAGGACACCGACTTGCCGGAACCCGACTCGCCGACGATCCCCAGCACGTCGCCGGGGTTGAGGTCGAACGAGACGTTGCGCACGGCGCGGACGTCTCCGTCGTCGGTCGGGAACGTGACCGAGAGGTCCTTGACCGAGAGCAGCGGCGAGGTGGTGCTGGAGGGCAGGAAGTCCTCCGACAGTTCGGAAACACTCGTCATCAGGCACGCACCTTCGTCTGCCTCGGGTCGAACGCGTCGCGCAGGCCGTCACCGATGAAGTTGACGGCGAGGGAGAGCGACACGAGCACGATGAACGGACCCCAGAAGAGCCACGGCCGGTTCAGGAACTGCCCGTAGTTCTCCAGCACGATCACGCCGAGCGAGGTGTCCGGAGGCTGAACTCCCAGGCCCAGGAACGACAGCGCGGCCTCGGTGAGCACCGCGGTCGCGATCGCCAGCGTGGCGTTGACGGTGATGCTGCCGATCATGTTCGGCACCAGGTGCTTGAAGATGATCCGCGGCGTGGTGGCGCCACACGCCCGCGCCGCCTCGATGAACTCCCGCTGGGACAAGGAAAGCGTCTCACCCCGCGTGATGCGGGCGATCTGCATCCACGCGAACGCGGCGAGCACCAGCGCGACGACGTACCAGCTGCCGGAGAAGCCCTTCACCACGATCGCGGCGACCGCGATCTGCGGGATGATCAGCAGCAGGTCGACCAGCCGCATCAGCGCGGTGTCCACGAAACCGCGCAGATATCCGGCCAGCGCACCGAAGATCACGCCGATGGCGGTCGCCAGCGCGGCCACGATCAACGCGATCTGCAGCGAGTAGCCGGTGCCGCGCATCAGCAGCGCCAGCATGTCCTTGCCGACCTGGGTGGTGCCGAGCGGGTGCGTGCCGCTCATCGGCTGGTACGCCTTGCTCGACACGTCCTCGAAGTCGTAGGTCCAGATCAGCGGACCGACGAACGCGAACAGGACCAGGAAGACGAAGACGCCGAAGCTCACCATCGCGAGCCGGTGGCGCAGGAAGCGCCGCAGGACGAGCTGCCCCTGCGTGCGGGTCTTGGTGGCGTCGAACTCGTGCGCGTCGGACTGGGGAGCGCTGTTCACCACGCCGCCCTCGGACGCCAAGTTGATGTTAGCCAAGGCGAATCCTCGGGTCGAGGATGCCGTACACGACGTCGGCAACCAGGTTGAACAGCACGATCAGCGTCGCGGTGACCGCGAGCCAGCCCATCAGCATCGGCGGGTCGAACTGCCGCACGGAGTTCACCAGCAGCGTGCCCATGCCGGCCCAGCCGAACACGGTCTCGGTGATGATCGCGCCGGACAGCACGGCACCGAAGTTCAGCGAGAACAGCGTGGCCACGGGGATGAGCGCGTTGCGGAACGCGTGCCGGAAGATCACCCGGCTCTGCGAGATGCCCTTCGCCCGCGCGGTGCGCACGAAGTCCGAGTGCAGGATCTCCAGCATGGAGGCGCGCTCGAACCGGCTGTACGCGGCGAAGCTGATCAGCATCAGCGCGATGGTCGGCAGCAGGAACGTGCCGGTGTACTTGAAGATCACCTCGCCGAAGCTGCCGCTGAAGCCACCCGGCCGCGGACCCGCGGTGGTGAGCCAGCGGTCCAGCCCCATCGACTCCAGGACGTTGTTGAACTGGATGCCGTAGTTCTTCACGATGACCGCGACGCAGAAGATCGGCATCGAGAACATCAGGAACGCGGTGCTGGTGGCGAGGTAGTCGAAGATCGAGTACTGGCGCACGGCGGCGAGCACGCCGACCGAGACACCCAGGGTGAGAGCGAGGAGTTCGGCACCGATGACGAGCCGTCCGGTGGTCCACAGCGCGTCCGTGACGGCGGGGAAGACGGCGGTCTTGGCCTGGCCGAGCGCGATGCTCTGGCCCCAGTCACCGGACAGGAAGTCGGTGAGCCAGTTCCAGTAGCGGACGAAAACAGGCTTGTCCAGGCCGAGGGAGATCTCGGCGGCCTTGATGTCGGCTTCGGTGACGCCGGGCCGGAATCGCATTTCCGCCAAGGGGTTTCCGGCGGTGGCGACGAGGACGTAACAGGCGAAGCTGCCGATCAGCAGGATGGGTATGGAGATCAGCAGGCGCCGGATGATGTAGCGGATCACGGGCGGGCTCCTAGGGGGCAACCCGGCTCGGGCGGGGCCGGACTCGTGGTCCGGCCCCGCCCGGTCAGGCGTTGCGCACTTCAGCTATGGCGATTACTTGGTCTGCCACTCGTTGGCGTTCCACAGCGCGCCGTAGTAGCTCTGGAAGTACACGCGGTCGAGACCCTTGAAGGCCCACATGTTCGGCATCTGGAACAGCGGCAGCGAACCGTACGCGTTCGCGATCTCCTCGTCGGCCTTCTGGAAGTACTTGAGCGAGTCCGCGATCGAGGTCTGGGACACGCCCGACTTGAGGGCCTCGTCCGCCGCAGGAACGCTCAGGTTCTGCCAGTTCTGGCCACCACCGGTCTCGTAGATCGACTTCTTCTCGCTCTTGACCGGGCTGCCGGACCACGCGAACAGCGCGACGTCGTAGTCACCGGCGGAGACGCGCTCGTCGAGGAAGTTCGGGTCGGTGTCGTCCTTGACCTCGATGCCGGCTTCCTTGCACTGACCCTGAATCAGCTCGACGGTCTGCTTGCGGCGCGGGATGTCGGTGTGGCTGATCCGGAAGGAGGCACGGAGGCCGTCCTTCGCGAACACGCCGTCGGCACCCTGCGTCCAGCCCGCGTCGCCGAGGATCTTCTTCGCGGCGGCCGGGTCGCCCTTGGCCTTGTCGGCGTAGACGTCCTTGTAGCCCTCGTCCTTCGGGAAGAAGATCAGGCTGCCCAGCGGCTTGGCGTCGGACTGCACCTCGGTGATGAGCTTGTCGATGATGTCCTGGCGCTTGACGCACATGAAGAAGGCCTTGCGGACCTCTTCCTTGGCCAGCACCGGGTTCTTGAACTGCAGGTCCAGGTGCTCGAACGAGAGACCGGGGCCCGCGCCGAACGTGATGCCCTGGGGCTTCAGGCTCTTCAGCTTCGTGGCCGCGTTCGCGTCGGGCTGGGCCATGGAGTTGACGGCGACCTCACCGTTCTCCAGCGCCTGCGCCTGCGCGACCGGGTCCGAGACCGCCTTCAGGACGATCTTCTCCGGCCCACCGGGCTTGCCGACCCACTTGGGGTTGCGCTCCAGCGTCACCGACTGGTTCGGCTCGAAGCCGGTCAGGACGTAGGGGCCCGCACCAGGCATGAGTTCCTTGGTGAAGCCGTTCCACTTCTCGTTCCAGAAGTCGGCGACCTTCTGCAGGTCGGCCGGCGGGCTGTCCTTCGTCAGCTTGGTGATGTCGGCGAAGCCGGTCTGCTTCTCGACGATGTGCGCGGGAAGCACGTCGTTGTTGAACAGACCGACGTAGTCCGGGTAGGGATCGGCGAACGTGCCGACGAACGTCTGGTCGTCCTTGCACTCGCCGGTCATCAGGTCGTAACCGGTGGTGCCGGCCGGCTTGAAGTACTTGCTCTTGTCGGCCTTCTTGGCCGCGTTGCTCTGCGTGAACCACGCCATGTAGAAGTCGTCGCAGTCCCAGGCCTCGCCGTCGGACCAGCTGACGCCCTTCTTCAGCTTCCAGGTGACGACCTGGGGAGACTTCGAGGTGAGCTCGATGCTCTCCATGACGTCCTTGTTCAGGCTGAACTTGTTGTTGCCGTTCAGGATGTGCGCACCCGGCTGCACGAGGACCAGCGCGAACGTGTTGTAGGACTGGTTCGCGTCCTCGGTCGCGTTGTTGTACGAGGTGAACGGCTTGTCGGTCGTGACGACGATCTGGCCGCTCTGCTTCGTCTCCGGCGCGGTGTAGCCGTCCGCGGACTCACCACGGGCGACAGCCATGTCCGCGATGGTGGCGTCGCCACCGTCCGCGTCGTTGCTCCCGCCGCCACCACCGCAGGCACCCAGCACGAGAGACGCGCTGGCGACCAGCGCGATCGCCGGAAGTGCTTTGGTTCTCCTCATTGACACGTGCCCTCCTAGCACTGGGCGGCCGTGGCCAGGTCGGCATGCACGCCCATAACCGAGATGTGCCATACGCGCCCCGAACCGGCACATCGTGGGCAGCACGGTAAGAACCTGGCGAGGCAGTGGTCACTACCTGAGAGGGCGATCGTGACCCAATGGAGACACCTTGTAGCGCGCCGCAATGGCCCGATTACCGGGCGAATGCGTTCGTTGACCGGGCGCGTTTAATTCTGTCAACGAGGGCGTCCGAACGTAGCAACGAGTCAACGGCCGCCGCAACGGGTTTTCCACCCGGCCGCTACTTGTCGAGCCTCCGCCATTCCGGAGCTCCGCTGAGCACGCCGGCCAGCGGCGCCCCGGTGTCGACACCGGACACCGCCGTGGGCAACACACCAAGAAGATCGACTACCTGGAACAACGGCAACGCGACGGCCTGAGCCTGCAGCTGCGGCTCGATCCGCGCGAGCGCGTCGGCGAGCAGAACCCTGCCGTTCAGCGCGGCATCGATGTCGGCCTGGATCGCCTGATCGCAGAACCCGGCGGGGTTGGCAGGACTGGGCGTCGCCCCGTCCGGCGCGTCACCGGCACACCCGTACGCACTCGCGAGTCCTGCCGCCGAGTCGCCGGCGTCGACCCGCGGCACGACAGCGATGTCGACGTCCTTCTCGACCAGCTGCTTGTTGAAGAGCTCCTCGGCGTTGGGCGTGACGACCTCGGAAGCGATCCCGCGCTCGGTCAGCTGCGCCTTGATCCGGTTCGCGAGCCCGGCGTACGGCTCGATCTTCTCCGGCGCGGCGATCTTCAGCTTGAGCGGTTTGCCCGCCTTCTCCCACTGGTTCTGCGCGTTCCTGGCGTACCCGGCCTGGGTCAGCAGCTGGTCGGTCGCCGCCGGGTTGAGCGTGTTGCCCTGGATCGTCGCCTGGTAACCGGTGCGGCTGGGCGGCACGACGTAGGAGTCGGCCCGGTACTGCGCACTCGGCCCGCTCTGGGTGCCGGACGCGATGAGCGCCTCGCGGTCGAGCGCCGCGACGATCGCCCTGCGCGTCGTGACGTCCTTGAGCTGCTCACTGGCGGGCCTGAGGAGAACCTGCACCACCTCGTTGCGCGGCACGGGTTTCGTCGTGAGGTTCCCGATCGCCTTGAGCAGGTTGACGTCCGCGGCGTCGGCCCTCAGCAGAGCCGCCTGATTGTCGCCTTTGGACAGTGACTCGGCCATCGCGCTGTGCGTGGCCCTGCGCAGCACCACCCGGTCCAGCGTCGTCGGCGCCTCCCAGTACCGGTCGCTGCGCTCCAGCACCACCTCGCCCCGCGGTTCGTCCAGGCTGCGGACCTGGAACGGCCCTGCGGTGGCGGGGAAACCCGTGCTCAGCACGTTCGCCCAGGTGCCGGGCGCGTCCTTGAGGAGGTGCGCGGGAAGCAGGTTCGCGAAGAGCGACCGCCAGCCGGGGAACGGCTTGCCGAACGTCACCTCGACGACCTTGCCGCCTTCCCTGGCGCCGATGTTGTTGATGAGCCGGTAACCTGCCGGATCCACAACACCGGGTTCGACCCGCATACGCTGCCAGAGGTAGGAGAAGTCCTCGGCGGCGATCGGAGCGCTGTCCGACCAGCTCGCGTCTTTGCGGATCGTGTAGGTGACGGTGAACGGTTCGGCCTTGGTGACCTTGGCGCTCACCATCAGGTTGCGGTCCAGTTCGGGGGCGCCGTCCGGACCGGGGCGGAACACGCTCGGGAGCAGGAGAGAACTCAGTGCCGTCGTGATGGGACTCTGGGCCGCCAGCGCGTGCGGGTTGTAGCCGCCCGCCACGTCGTCCACGCCCACCACGATCTCGGTGACCTTCGGGCCCGTCGTGGTGATGACCGGGGCTTCGGACTTGGGGACCAGGGGTGGCGGGGGCGCGTTCGTGCACGCCGCGGCTGTGCCGCACAGGACGGCAGCAGCCAGCACTCCCCCGAGTCGCCTCATGGTCCTCACACTGCCAGAAGGGTGATGGTGGCGTTCGGGCAACCCACGTTTTGTCACCCTCGCCACTTGGGGGACGTCTCCGGGTGGGGGTGGGTTG
This sequence comes from Lentzea flava, assembly GCF_014648475.1. Classification (GTDB taxonomy): domain Bacteria; phylum Actinomycetota; class Actinomycetes; order Mycobacteriales; family Pseudonocardiaceae; genus Lentzea; species Lentzea flava. The sequence goes on from NZ_BMRE01000034.1 coordinate 45,476, forward strand.
CTCGCACGGTGGGTAGTACGGCTCACCTGGACGGGTGGTTCGAGGGCGAGGTCGGCTGGTTTCGGCCCGGTGAAACGTCACAGGGCGGCCGGGCCGTTGGCCCAGCCGCCCTGGTCAACACGACGAGCGAACCCCTCAGCCGCGCTGCTTCAGCCGCGAGCGCTCGCGGCCGCGCATGTTCGCGTCCAGGATCACCTTGCGGACGCGGACGACCTCCGGCGCGACCTCCACGCACTCGTCGAAGGCGCAGAACTCCAGGGCCTCTTCGAGGGAGAGCTTGCGGGGGCGGGCCAGGGTTTCCATCACGTCGGCCGTGGAGGAGCGCATGTTGGTGAGCTTCTTCTCGCGGCAGACGTTCACGTCGAGGTCCTCGGCGCGCGGGTTCTCGCCCACGACCATGCCCTCGTAGGTGTCGGCGCCCGGCTCCACGAAGAACGTGCCGCGGTCGGCCAGCTGGATCATGGCGTAGGCGGTGACGGAGCCGGCGCGGTCGGCGACCAGGGAGCCGTTGTGGCGGGTGCGGATTTCGCCTGCCCACGGGCCGTAGCCCTCGGAGACGGCGTTGGCGATGCCCGTGCCGCGGGTTTCGGTGAGGAACTCGGTGCGGAAGCCGATCAGGCCTCGCGACGGGACCACGTAGTCGAGCTTGATGCGGCCCGTGCCGTGGCCCGACATGTTCTCCATGCGGCCCTTGCGGTTCGCCAGCAGCTGCGTGACGGCGCCGAGGTGCTCCTCGGGGCAGTCGACGGAGAGGCGCTCGAACGGCTCGTGGATCTTGCCGTCGACCGTGCGGGTGACGACCTGGGGCTTGCCCACGGTCAGCTCGAAGCCCTCGCGGCGCATCTGCTCGACGAGGATGGCCAGGGCCAGCTCGCCGCGGCCCTGGACCTCCCAGGTGTCCGGGCGCTCGGTCGGCAGGACGCGGACGGAGACGTTGCCGACCAGCTCGGAGTCCAGGCGGGACTTCAGGAGCCTTGCCGTCAGCTTGGTGCCGCCGTTGCGACCGGCCAGGGGCGAGGTGTTCACACCGACCGTCATCGAGATGGCGGGCTCGTCGACCGTGATGCGCGGCAGGGCCTCGGGGGCCTCGGCGTCGGCCAGGGTGTCGCCGATCGTGATGTCCGGGATGCCGGCGATGGCGACCAGGTCGCCTGCGCGGGCCACCTCGGCGGGCATGCGCTCGAGGGCCTCGGTGATCAGCAGCTCGGTGATGCGGACCTTCTGCGGCTCGCCGTCGGCGCGGCACCAGGCCACGGTCTCGCCCTTGCGCAGGGTGCCGCGGTGGATGCGGCACAGCGCGATGCGGCCGAGGAAGGTGGAGGCGTCGAGGTTCGTGACCAGGGCCTGCAGCGGGCCGTCGACGTCGACCGTCGGGGCCGGGATGTGCTCGAGCAGGACCTTGAACAGGGTGTCGAGGTTCTCCTCGTCCGGCAGGCCGCCGTCCTCCGGCTGGTTCAGCGAGGCGCGGCCGGCGCGGGCCGAGGCGTAGACGACCGGCAGGTCCAGCACGGACTCGTCGGCGCCGACCTCGGTCGCGAGGTCGAGCAGCAGGTCGTGGGCCTCGTCGACGACCTCGGAGATGCGGGCGTCGGGGCGGTCGACCTTGTTGACCAGCAGGATCACCGGCAGGCCCGCGGCCAGCGTCTTGCGCAGCACGAAGCGGGTCTGGGGCAGCGGGCCCTCGGAGGCGTCGACGAGCAGGACGACGCCGTCCACCATCGACAGCGCGCGCTCGACCTCACCACCGAAGTCGGCGTGGCCGGGGGTGTCGACGACGTTGATGATCACGTCGCCGTCCGGCGTGTGGCGGCGCACAGCCGTGTTCTTGGCGAGGATCGTGATGCCCTTCTCCCGCTCGAGCTCGCCCGAGTCCATGACCCGGTCGACGAGCTCGGCACGCGCGGAGAAGGCGCCGGACTGGCGCAGCATGGCGTCGACCAGAGTGGTCTTGCCGTGGTCGACGTGCGCGACGATCGCGACGTTACGCAGGTCAGTGCGCGTCTGAAGGGCGGACGCGGTGGCCGTGGGCACGCAGAACTCCTAGAGCTTCGAAGGCGTTGGAGGGGCTCGCGCCGGACACGTCGATGCGCACAGCCGTACACCAGAGTACCGGCCGCGTCGGCATTACCACACAAGAGTGCCTAGTGAAGTGAGCCTCACCTACTCTAGCGACACGTGTCGGAGTGGAGTGCAGCCAGTGGGTAAGAAGCTCAAGAAGAAGTGTTGCCGGTCGAAGCCGCAGTGCAAGCGGTGCCCGGTTCCCTTCCTGCTCAAGGAGCGTGACAAGGCCCGCAAGAAGGCCGCGAAGAAGGCGGCCAAGGCGGCCAAGAAGGCGCTGAAGAACGCCGCGTGACGGTCAGCGCGTACGCCGACAGAGCGCTCGACCTCCTCAATCAGCACGCATCACGTGCGCAAGCTCACGTCAGCGCTGCAGCGCGTCGAGCAGCTCCCGCGCGTCGGCGGCGACCTTCGCCTGTTCGCGCTGTTCCGCCGCGGCCAACGCCTCGCGCGCGTCGCCGGCAGAACGGGTGAGATGCGCGCGGGCCAGCAGCGCACGGGCGTGGTCCATGAAGTTGTCCGACTCCTGGATGTCCGCCAGCACCTCGTCGATCAGCTCCATCGAGCCGGTCGCCCGCGCGAGCAGGATCGACGCGGTGGTCACGCCAGGTCCGTAGCCGATCTTGCGGCCGAGTTCGACGGCCGCACCGGCGTGCTCGGCCGCCTGGTCCGGCTCCAGCACGGCCATCGCCACCAGGCCGTCGATCTTCGCCTTGACGTGCTCGGACAGCTCCGCGACCTCGAAGCACCACCGCGCCGCCGCCAGCCCTTCCGCCACCTCACCGCGTTCGGCGCGGATGCGCGCGAGGCTCGCCAGCGCGTTGGCCAGCGCGCGCTGCTGGCTCTGGCCTTCGAGCAGCCGCACCGCCTCGACCGAGTTCTCCAGCGCGAGGTCCAGCTCGCCCAGTTCGAAGTAGCAGACGGCCAGGTTGTCCATCATCAGCGCGCGGTGGTTGTCGAGTCCGAGCCGCGTGCCGACCTCGACGCACTCGCGCATGTACTCGGCGGCTTTGCGCAGCTCACCCCGTGTGCCGTAACAGACGGCGATGTTGCCCAGCACGGACACGGACCCGCGCTCGTCGCCCAGCTCCCGCCGCAACGCGAGCGTCCTGGTGAAGCGGTCGATGGCCTCGTTGGTGTCGCCCATCTCCAGGAGCACGATCCCGGCGGCGTTGTGGATCGAGGCCACCGCCGTCTTCGTCTCCGCGAACTCCATCGCCTCGGCGAACCGGAGCATGGCCTCGCGGTACTCGCTGCGGTTCCAGCTGGACATGCCGAGCCCGAACAGCGCCGCCGCCTGCCCGGACCGGTCGCCCGCGGCACGCGCGGTGCGGAGCGCGGCGGCGAACACCAGCGCGTTGTCGATCTCGAACCGGCCGACGTAGAGGTGGATCCGCAGGACGTCGGCGAGCTGCTGGGAGTAGGGCGACGGCGCCGCGATCGCCGCGGCGACGAGGTTCGAGTGCTCCTCCTCCAGCCACGCGGCCGCGTCGTCACGGCCGGTGAACTCGAGGCTCGGCCCGTCGAGGTCGGGTTCGGTCAGCAGCTTGGTCTCCGGCACGACCAGGCTGATGGCCCGGAACGCCGTCCGCAGGTACCAGCCGTACAGCTCCAGGAGCCTGGCCTGGTCGTCCCCGTCCGCGGTGGCCGCGGCGTACAGCCTGATCAGGTCGTGCAGCACGTACCGCTCGCCGATGTGGTCGACGAGTCCGGCGCGCACCAGTTCGTCCAGCTGCTCTTCCGGATCGCCGCCCGCGAGCGCGGTCGCGGCGTCGAGGCCGAGGTCGGCACCGGGTGGCAGGCCGAGCAGCCGGAACATCCGCCTGGCCGCGCCGGTCAACGCCCGGTAGGACAGCTCGAACGCGGCCCGCACCGCCGTGTCGCCGTCGATCTCCAGCACGTCGAGCCGGTCGCCGCGCAGTTCGTCGAGGTAGGCCTCGATGTGTCCGTGCGCGACGTTGGCGCCGGCGATGCGCAGCGCGAGCGGCAGGTGCGCGCACAGCCGCACCAGCTCGGCGCGCTCCTCGGGCGTGCCGCCGACGTGCATGCCGGTCAGCAGGTCGTGCGCGGCGTCGTCGGAGAGCACGTCGAGCCGCAGCTGGCCGGGCAGGTCGTGGCGGCTGGTGACGATCGCGAGGCAGCCCGGTGTCGCCGGCAGCAGCGGTTCGACGAGGTCCTCGGTCGCGTTGTCGAGCACGACCATGATCCGCTTGCCGCCGAGCTGGGCCCGGTAGAGGTCGACCTGGGCGTCCAGCGTGGCCGGGATCGCCCCCTGCGGCACGCCGAGCGCCCGCAGGAAGCCGCTCAGCGCCTGCTCCACCGTCACCGGCGGACCGGAGGCGAACGCGCGCAGGTTCACGTAGAGCTGGCCGTCGAAGTACCGCTCGCGCAGGCGGTGGGCGAGCCGCACGGCCAGCGTGGTTTTGCCGACACCGGGCGCGCCGGTGATCGTGACGACGCCGCCCTCCGCCCGTTCCAGCCGCTCGATCTCGTGTTCGCGGCCGACGAAGTCCGGCAGGTCGGCCGGCAGCTGACACGGTCCCGGCGTGCGCACCTTCAGCCGGTAACCGGACACGTCGGTGACGATCTCGTCCGGGATGGCCCTGCGCAGCCGCTTCACCAGCGTGCGCAACGCGGGCAGTCGCTGGGCGGGCGCGTCGTCGCCCCAGACCTCGCGGATCAGGTCCGCGAACAGCACGGGCTCGTTCGGACGCGCGGCCAGGGCGCGATGCAACACGCGGAGCTTGCCTGTCGTCTCGTCGGCCACGGCCCGATACTAAGCACGAACAGCACCCACGATCGCGTGCTCGGCACCGCGACCGCTCGGCTCGCGCGAAGGCCTCAGTGCTGCAGCACGGCCTCGTTCAGCTTCATGAGCTCGGGCGCCGTCCGCGTCGCCTCGAACTCGCAGATGTCGTACGTGACCAGCTTCTGCTCGGCCCACGGGTCCGTGGCGAGCAGCGCTTCGAGCTTGCCGCGGGGCATGGGCCGCGTGATGATCACGCCGCCGGTCCTCGGCACCTGACGCCCTGACGCGAGGAACAAGCCCCGCTCGTACTGCTTCTCGACCCACGCTCGGTGGTCGGGGAGGGCGTAGTCGATCTGTTCCAGTGGCGCGGCGTACTTCAGCAGCACGATGAACATCCTTCAACGGTAGTCCTATACTGCTGATCGTGCGCATTCTGAACGCCTTCTGGTGGGCCGCTTTCAGGCGGCCGGAGTAGCTGTGCGCAGAGATCTCCACTGACACGACCACTGGCCGCCCGGGACGGGCGGCTTTTTCGTGCGTTCGTCCGGGCGGTCCTTCACGAAAGGACCAACGACCATGATCCGCTTGTCGGCCATCACCCCGTCCGGCCAGGTTCACCTCGGCAACTACCTCGGGGCGCTGCGCACGTGGGCGCGCGAGGGCACCCCGGAAGACGTGTACTTCATCAGCGACCTGCACGCGATGACGTCGTCGCACAACCCGCAACGCCTGCGATCCATGACGCGAGAACAGCTCGCCGTTCTCGTGGCGTCCGGCATCGACCCGGCGAGCGTGTGCGTGCAGAGCGACCTGATCCGCGAGCTGGGAGCCCTCAACTGGGTCCTGGAGTGCACCTGCACCTACGGCGAGGCCGCGCGCATGATCCAGTTCAAGGAGAAGTCGCTCGGCCGCGAGTCGGTGCGCCTCAGCCTGCTCACCTACCCGGTGCTGATGGCGGCGGACATCCTGTTGCAGGGCACCGCCGAGGTCCCGGTGGGCGAGGACCAGCTCCAGCACGTCGAACTGGCCCGTGCCCTCGCCCGCCGCTTCAACCACGCCTACGGCGAGGCGTTCATCGTCCCGACGGCCGTGGTGCCGAAGGTGGGCGCGCGCATCAAGGACCTGGCGGACCCGTCCCGCAAGATGGACAAGTCCGCACAGAACTCCACGGGCGTCGTGTTCGTCCTCGACGAGCCGGACCTGGTGCGGCGCAAGGTCCGCCGCGCCGTCTCGTCCACAGAGGGCATCGCGAACCTGACCGAGATCCTCACCTCCTGCACGGGCAAGGAGCCGGAGGACTACACGAGCAGGTTCGCCGACCTGAAGAACGTCGTGGCCGAAGCGGTGATCGAGGAACTCCGCCCGGTCCGCGACCGCACGCTGGAACTCCTCGCCGATCCCGCGGAACTGGACCGCATCCGGTCCGCAGGCGCGGAGCGGGCCCGTGAGCGCGCGCAGCACCGCCTGAACGCGGCGCTGCGCCTCTCCGGACTCACGTGAGGAGCGCCTGAAGGGCAGGCACCAGCACCCGGTCGGCCGGCAGCCAGTCCACCCCCGGCACCTCGTCGGCGGTGAGCCACCGGACAGCGTTGTGCTCCAACGCTTCCGGCTCACCGCCGACGAGCTCCGCCGCGTGGATCCGCAAGATCATGTCCTGCTTCAACGGCACGTCCGGCCCGACCTGCTCACCGACCACGACGGACACGCCGAGCTCCTCCGCGCACTCGCGCGCCAGCGCCTCTTCTGGCTTCTCGCCGTCCTCGACCCGTCCACCGGGAAGTTCCCACTGCCCCGCATGACTTTCGGGATAGGCCCGCTGCTGGGCCAGCAACCGTCCATTCCGGACGATCGCGGCCCCGACCACGATCCTGGCCGCGCTGAGCTCCTCGCACCGCCGCGCCAGCAACGCGGACCGCTTCTCCAGCACCCGCAACGCCATGCCGCGCCCCACGGTGATGTCGGCGAACCGCCCGACCACCCCGCCCACGGTCGTCCAGGCGACCCGGTCGATCACCATCGTCCCGGCCCCGGTGACCACGAGATCCGTGTGCAGTTCCAGGAAGTCCCCCGCCGCCGACACCCCGGACAAATCAGCCCGCGTCACCGTCAGCGTGACCCCGAACGGCCCGGTGAGCACGTCACCGAGGCACAGCAGGGCACCGGGCACCTTCACCCCGAACCCGGTGATCAGCGAGGTGTCCAGCAGGGCACCGGCAACAGCGGCAACAGGCGCGTCGACCAGCGCCGACGCTCGCAACTCAGGCACCTGCGCTGCCTACCAGGACGGCCAGCGAATCTCCAAACGCGCACCACCGGCAGGTGACTCGGCGGCCCGGACCGTCCCACCCCGCCGTTGCACGAGATGCGCCACCAGCGCGAGCCCGAGCCCGAACCCGCCCGACCGCCGCCCGCGATCCTCTTCCACCCGGTAGAACCGGTCGAACACCTTCGTCCGGTGCTCGGCGGGAATGCCGTGCCCGTCGTCGTCCACGAGCAGCCGCACGTCCCGCCCGACCGGCGCCAACGTCAGAGTGATCGTCGAGTAAGCGTACCGGGCCGCGTTCCGCAGCAGGTTGTCCAGCACCAGCTCGACCTCGGACCGCGTGGCCTTGACCAGGCAGGCCGACGGCGGCGCGGTCAAGCGCACCAGCAACTCGGTTTCGAGCCGCCCGATCGCCGCCTCCGCCTCCAGCACCAGGTCCACAGCCTCGGCCCTGGGCGGCGCCCCGGTGTCCGCCCGAGCGAGGATCAACAGCGAGTCCACCAGCGCGCTGAGCCGGATCGACTCCTCGACCACCGACTCCAGCACCTCGATCGAGAAGTCCGGATCCGGATGTGCCACAGCCACTTCGGCCTGCGCCCGCACCGAGGCCACCGGCGACCTCAGCTCGTGCGCCGCGTCCCCCGTGAACCGCCGCAACCGATCGGAGGCCTCGTCCCGCCGGGCCAGCAACGCGTTGAGCGCCTCGGCCAACGCCTGCAGCTCGTCCCGCGAAGGCGGCACCGGCAACCGCTGCCCGTGCGGCAACTCCCCCGCCGCCACCCGCATCCGTTCCACGGGACGCAACGACGACCGCACGGCCAGCCACGTCGCGATCCCCACCAGCCCGGCGACCAGCACGGCCGCGACGGCCAGCCACCGCGACCCCAGGGTGTTGGCGTTCTGGTACCCGAGCAGGGTGCTCCCGTAGACCTCCAACCGAGGCGTGCCGTCCGCGGCGAACACCACCCGCCCCCGCCACCGGTGCGCCGACGCTCCCTCCAGCCGCAGCACCGGCTCGCCGCTCCGCAGCGTCCGGATGTCCTGCGCCGTCAGCGGAAGCGGCTCCCCGCCGTCCACCGGCGCCCCGGAAACATCCAGCAACCGCGGCTCGGCCTTCTCCAGTTCCTGGTCCACCGCGGTGATCTGGATGAGCCCGATCAACGCGGGTGCCAGGCCGGTGAACGCCAGCAGGCACAACAACGCCACCCCGGTGGCCACCACGGTGATCCGGAAGCGCAGGGTGCGCCGCAACCACCAGCGGCGAGGATTCACCTGTTCCCCAACGCGCTGTCCAGATCCGGAGTGGACGCGATGTACCCGTGCCCCCGCACGGTCCGCACCACTTCCCCGGCCCCGACGGCCTCCAGCTTGCGCCTGAGGTACCCCACGTAAACCTCAACCGCGTTTCGCGTCGCAGCCTGCTCGTCGCCCCACACCGTCCGCAGCAACTCGTCCTTGGTCACCACCGACCCGGCTCGCGACGCCAGCACGTCCAGCACCGCGTACTCCCGCGGGCTCAGCGACACGTCGGCCCCACCCCAGCTGACCTCACGCAACCCGCGATCGATGACCAGGTTCCCCAGCGTCAGCCTCCGCCGCGCCCCACCCCCGCGCCGCAGCAGCGCCCGGACCTGCGCCACCAGCACGACAAAGCTGAACGGCTTGACCAGGTATCCGTCGGCCCCGAGGTCCAGGCCGTCCGCCTGGTCGATCTCCCCGTCCTTCGCCGACACCATCAACACGGGCGTCCGCACCCCGTCGGCCCGCATCCGCTGCAACACCCGGTAGCCCGACAGCCCTGGCAACATGATGTCGAGCAACACCACGTCGAACGCCCCGGTCAACGCCACCCTCAACGCGGTGGGCCCGTCGGCGGCCGTGACGACCTCCATCCCCTCGGCCGCCAGCCCGCGCTCCAACGCCCGACGCACGCCGACTTCGTCGTCCACGACCAGCACTCGAGGCTTCACACCGCACAGCATGCCGCGCAGGGCTCTCAGCCGCCCGCAAGATCTCAGCCTGCTCTCAGCAAGCGTCCTGAACGAGGCACGAAACCGCAGGTGGAAGTAGTCTCAGCACCATCTCAGCAACCCCACCCCAAGCTAGACGTACAAGCCCTTGGAGGAGGGGACAGGAATGAACAAGCGAAAGGTGACCCTGGCCGTGGCAACGGCCGGTGTGCTCACCGGTGCGGCAGGCCTGAGCCTGCTAGCCATGCCAGCAGGCGCAGGCCAGCCACCATCCCTGCCGGACGTCTCGGCGGAGTCACTCGTCGAACAGGTCATGACCGCCAAGCCGGGTGCGTTCGGCGGCACCGTGGAGGTCGACAACAAGCTCGGCCTCCCGTCGATCGCCGAGATCCCGCAACTGGCCGACGGCAAGCACAGCGCGCGGATCTGGACCGACGGCAACGGCAAGCTGCGGCTCGCCCTGCCGAACGGCCAGTCCGAGCAGACCATCGTGGACGACGGCAAGACCACCTGGTCGTGGAACTCGCAGGACAACGAGGTCACGAAGTCCGAGCACAAGGACTCCCCGAAGGAGTCCAACGGCGAGAAGGCGATCGACCCGGCCACCGCGGCCAAGGAGATCGTCACCAAGACCAAGGAGTTCAGCGACATCACCGTGGACGGCACCGCACGGGTCGCGAACCGTGCCGCCTACGAACTGGTCCTGAGCCCGAAGCCCACCGAGAAGACCCTGATCCGCGAGGTCAGGATCGCGGTCGACGCCGAGTTGAAGATGCCGCTGAGGGTCGCGGTCCTCACCAACGGCGCGGCGGAACCGGCGGGCACCGTGGGCTTCACCCAGATCAACGTGGGCCCGCAGGACGCGAAGCTGTTCGAGTTCACCCCGCCGGCGAACGCCAAGGTCACCACGCCGGAGGCCAAGGAAGCGCAAGCCCGCGAGAAGCTGCCGGAAGCAGGCCTGGAAGCAGCCCTGCAGGGCGAGGACCCGCAGATCTTCGGCACCGGCTGGGACTCGGTGATCGGCGCGAGGATTCCGGCGGACGCCATGACCCAGGTGCCGGCCGAGGCGCAGGGCCTGGTCGACCGGTTCACGAAGAAGGTCAGCGGCAGCTGGGGTAGCGGCAAGCTGTTCACCACGAAGGTCGCCACGATCCTGATCGCGGACGACGGCCGCGTGGTCGCGGGTGCCGTTCCCGAGCAGGTGCTGTTCGACACGATCGGACAGGTGAAGTGACCACCTCGACCAGCGCGCCGGTGACAGCCCCAGCGAAACAGGCTGTCGCCGCGCGGACCAGGGGTCTGCGCAAGGAGTACGGGAGCACGGTCGCCGTCGACCGCGTCGACCTGGAGCTGCCGGAGGGGGCCGTGCTCGGCATGCTCGGCCCCAACGGGTCGGGCAAGACGACGACGATCCGGATGCTGCTCGGGTTGGTGCGGCCCACGCAGGGGGAGATCGAGCTGCTGGGCCGGCCGTTGCCGGACGGTGCCGAGCAGGCGCTGCCGCACGTCGGCGCGCTGGTCGAGGGTCCGGGGTTCCACCCGTTCCTGTCGGGACGGGAGAACCTCATCAGGTGCGCCGCGTTCGAGCCGCTCCTCGAGAAGCGCAAGATCAAGCAGGCCGTCGAGGACGCGCTCGAACGCGTCGGGCTCGCGCAGGCCGCGCACCGCAGGTACCGGGGGTACTCGCTCGGCATGAAGCAACGTCTCGGCCTGGCCGCGGCGTTGCTCGTGCCGCGCAAGCTGGTCGTGCTCGACGAGCCGACCAACGGCCTCGACCCGGCTGGCACCAGGGAGATCCGCAGGATCATCGCGGACCTGCACGACCGGGGCACCACGGTGCTCGTCTCCAGCCACCTGCTGAGCGAGGTCGAGGCCACCTGCACACACGTCGCGGTGCTGCACCGCGGAACCGTTGTGGCGCAGGGTGAACTGACCGAGCTGCTGCAGGCGGGCGGCTCGGCGCTCCAGGTCGTCACCCCGGACGTCGAGACCGCGCTGGGCGCACTGCGCCAGGCCAAGATCTCCGCCCGGCCGCTCGGCGAGGGCCTCCGGGTCGAACTCGCGGGCACGTCGGCGCCACAGGTGATCGAGACGCTGGTGAAGGCCGGCGTCGGGGTCCACGAGGCGACGCGGTGGAAGACGGGCCTGGAGGAGCTGTTCGCGCGGCTCACCGAGGCCGAGGAGGCCGAGCGCGGAATGTCCGCTGTGGACACGCTGGACGGGGGCCCGCGATGATCACGCGTCAGTTCGGTTCCGAGGTGCGCTGGATGCTGCGCAGGCCGCGGACCATCATCGGCCTGTTCGGGCTCGTCCTCGTGCCGATCATCATCAGCTTCGGCATCTGGACCGCGGGCGACGGTGGCGGCGGCCCCGGACTCGCCGCGATCCTGCAGGGCAACGGCATGGTCGTGCCGATCTTCACCCTGTTCCTGTCGCTCAACCTGCTGCTGCCGCTGGTGGCGTCGATCTGGGCGGCGGACGGACTCGCGGGCGAGGCGCAGCACGGCACGCTGCGCGGGCTGCTCGTCGCGCCCGTCTCCCGAGTACGGCTGCTGTTCGTGAAGCTCTTCGGCCTCACCGCGATGTCGCTCTTCGCCGTCACGCTGATGGCGGTCGTGGGCATCATCGCCGGCACCGCCTTCCTGGGCACCAACGGCATGATGACGCTGTCCGGCACCACGCTCTCGACCGGACAAGGCCTGCTGCGCATCGCCCTGTTCGTCGTGCTGGTGACGTTCCAGATGGTGTCGATCGGCGCGGTCGCCCTCGCCGTCTCGTCGACCACCGAGCACCCGCTGGTGGTGCAGGCGGCGACGATGACGACGATCATCGTGTTCCAGGTGCTGGGGCAGTTCCAGTCGCTCGACTGGCTGCACCCGTTCCTGATCACGACGGGCTTCCCCGGCCTGATCGACGTGATGCGAGACCCGATCCCGCTCGGCCAGATCTGGGACAGCACGCTGCTCGCGGGCTGCTACCTGCTGATCGGCACGGGCCTCGCCGCGATGCGCCTGATCACGAAGGACAGCTAGTTCTCGATGAACGGCTCATTTGTTCACCTCACGTGAACAAATGAGCCGATCATCATTTCGCTCAGCGGAAGCCGCCCTCGCTGTTGATCACTTGGCCGGTGATCCACTCGGCGTCGTCGGTGCAGAGCCAGGAGACCAGCCGGGCGGCGTCGTCCGGCTGGCCCCAGCGGCCGAGCGGCATCCGCTCGCGCACCCACTCGTGCGTCTCCGGCGACGCGTAGCCGGTGTCCGTCGGGCCGGGGTTCACGGCGTTGATCGTGATCCCCTGCCTGATCAGGTGGTGCGACAACGTCGACATGATCCCGATCAGCGCACCCTTCGACGCCGCGTACGCGACCTCGCTCGGCATCGGTCCGAGGTTCTGGCCGGACGTCATGAACACGACCCGCCCGCCCTTCGCGCCGTCGTGCTGACGCGCAAACGCTTGCATCAGCAGGATCGACGACCGTGTGTTCACGGCGTAGTGCTTGTCGAGCATGGCCGCGTCCAGCTCACCCAACGGCCCGTCCGACCCGCTGAGGGCGTGGTTGCACACCAGGATGTCGACGCGCCCGTACGCCTCCACCGCGGCCGCCATCAACCGGTCCGGCGCTTCCGGCTCGGTCAGATCGACGCCGAGGTGCTCCACCCGGCCGCCGATGCCCGCGACCACGGCCTCGATCGAGTCCGCACCCCACGGCTGCGACTCGTCGTGCGGCACGTGGTGCTGCACGAACAGCTCCGCACCCAGCCCCGCCAGCCGCGACGCAATCGCGTACCCGATGCCCTGCCGCCTGCTCACCCCGGTGACGAGCGCGACTCGTCCGTCAAGAAGTCCCATAGGACTCCCAGCTAACCGATCCGCGCGACGCCGTCCAAGTCAATTTCGAGCCGCACCCGGTCCCCGACCTCGGTCATCGGCCCGACCGCCTCGTACTCCTCGCCGTCGATCTCCACCAGCAACCGCACGTGATCACGGCGATGCACCCGCTCCAGCACGCTGCCTTCCAACGGTCCGGAGTCGTCCACCCGCAACGCGGTGGCCCGCAACCCGACCCGTTCGACATCCAGACCGACGAACGAGCCCGGCACGAACTTGTTGCACCCCAGGAACTTCGCCGTCTCCACGTCGACCGGCGACGACCACACCTCGGCCGGCGGGCCGACCTGCACGATCCGGCCGCGCGACATGATCGCCACCCGGTCGGCCAGCGTGAACGCCTCGTCGTGGTCGTGCGTCACCACCAGCGCCGTCGTGGCGGCCTCGCGCAGCAGCCGCGCCAGGTCGACCGCCAGCTGCTCGCGCAACGCCCTGTCCAGCGCCGACAACGGCTCGTCCAGCAGCAACAACCGAGGCGAAGGCGCCAACGCCCGCGCCAACGCGACCCGTTGCTGTTCACCACCGGACAGCTGCGTCACGCGTCGATCCGCATAACCTTCGAGCCCGACGAGCTCCAGCAGCGAGAGCACCCGCTTGTCCCGCTCCTCGCGGTCCACTCCACGCATCCGCAGCCCGAACGCCACGTTGCCCGCCACCGACCGGTGCGGGAACAGCTGCCCGTCCTGGAAGACCAGCCCGAACTCGCGCCGGTGCACCGGAACGCCGGCCAGGTCGGCCGAATCCCACCGCACCGCACCGGAAGACGGCTTCTCCAGTCCCGCGACAGCGCGCAGCAGCGTCGACTTCCCGCACCCCGACGGCCCGAGCAACGCCACGACCTCGCCGTCCGCCACCGAGAGCGACACGTCCGACACGGCCGCCGTCTGTCCATAACGGACGGTGATCGAGTCCAGCTCCAGCGCCATCAGAACTCCCCGCTGCTCGGCACGCGCAACCGCTCGATCAGCAGCACGCACCCGATCGTGACGACCATCAGCAGCGCACAGGCCGCGTAAGCCATCTGGCTGTTCAACTCCCCCGGCCGCGACATCAGCCGCGCGATCACCACCGGCAACGTCGGCGCGTCCGGCCGCGCCAGGAAGCTCGTCGCCCCGAACTCCCCCAGCGCCACCACGTACCCGAACCCGGCGGCCGCCGCCAGCGACCGCCCGGCCAGCGGCAGATCCACCTCGCGCCACACCCGGAAAGGCGACGCCCCCAGCGTCGCCGCCGCCTGCCGCAGCCGTTCGTCGACCGCGCGCAACACCGGCAGCACCATCCGCACGATCAACGGCGTCACCACCAGCGCCTGCGCCAGCGGCACCAGCAACGGCGAAGTGCGAAAGTCTCCCGGCAGCGCGTCCATCGTCACGAGGTACCCGAAACCGACCGTCACCGCGGACACCCCGAGCGGCAGCATCAACGCGGTGTCGAGCACCTCGGCGATCCGGCCGCCGGCCCGCCGCAACCCGACCAGCACAACGGCCGAGAACACCCCGACCACCAGCGCCACCACCGTCGCGTCGAACGCCGTCCGCACCGAGTTCACCGCCGCGTCGAGACCGGTCACCGCCAGCGTCCCGCGATCACCTCGCGTCGCCAGCGCCGCGTACCCTGCGAAACTCCATCCGTCCCGAGTGGACAGTGACCGGGTGATCAGCCCGATCACCGGCGTCAGCAACGCCGCCACCACAGCGAAGGCCGCGAACACGACGTACCACTCACCACCGGACGGCCGTCGCGCCAGCTCTTCCCTGCCCCGCAACGACAGCGCGGTCTCGCGCCGGCGCCGCGCCACCCCGCCCAGCACCAGCACGGCCAGCACGGCGGCGAACTGCAGCAACGACAGCGCGGCCGCCCCGGACAGGTCGAACAGCTCGACGGTGCGCAGGTAGATCTCGGTCTCCAGCGTCCGGTACCGCGATCCGCCCAGCACCAGCACCACACCGAAACTGGTGGCGCAGAACAGGAACACGACCGCGGCGGCCGACCCGATCGCGGGCGCCAACGCCGGCAGCACGACCGACAGGAACGCCCGCGGCCGCGAAGCCCCGAGCGCACGGGCAGCGTCCTCGGCCCGCCGATCCGTGTGCGCCCACAGCCCGCCAACGGTCCGCGCGACCACGGCGACGTTGAAGAACGCGTTCGCCAGCACGATCGGCAGCACCCCGCCGTCCGGCCAGAACGTGCGGAACGCGAGGCCCACCACCACGGTCGGCAGCACGAACGGCACCATCACGGCGGCCCGGATCACCCCGAGCCCGCGAAGACGGCACCGCGCCAGCACGAACGCCACGGGCAGCCCGGCGACGACGGCCACGAGCGTCGACGCGGCGGCCTGCCCGAGCGTGAACCCGACGAGTTCCCAGGTCTCGCCGGCGAACAGTGCGGAGATCACCCCGCCCTCGCGCAGGCCCAGCGACACGATCGCCAGCACGGGCCACGCGAAGAACAACCCGAGGAAGGCCAGCGGCAGCAGCGCCGCCGCCGACCACCCGGCGCGGGCCCCGGCGAAACGGGTCGTGCTCAGCCCTGCACGAGCTTGCGCCACTGCTCGACCCACGCTTCGCGGTTGTCCTTGACCTTGTCCGCGGGCAGCGTCTGCGGGTTCGCCGGCAACGGCGCGTCCTTGGTCCACGACTCGGGCAGCGCGACACCCTCACGCGACGGGTAGACGTACATCTGCTCGGCCACCTGTGCCTGGAACTTCTCGCCCAGCAGGAAGTCCAGCACCTTCTGCGCGTCCGCGGCGTTCTTGGCACCGGCCAGCACACCCGCGTACTCGACCTGCCGGTAGCAGGTGCCCAGCACGGCCTTGGTCTTCCCGCCCTCGGCCGACGGCGACGACGCGTACGAGACGACGATCGGCCGATCACCCTTGGTGGCGGAGAACTCCTGGTTGTAGGCCTCTTCCCACCCGCTCACGACCTTGACGCCGTTGGCCTTGAGCTTGGTCCAGTACTCCTGCCAGCCGTTCTCGCCGAACTTGGCGATCGTGCCGAGCAGGAACGCGAGCCCCGGCGAGGACGTGGCCGGGTTCTCCACGACCAGCTTGTCCTTGAACTTCGGGTCGGCCAGGTCCTCGTACGAGGTGGGCTCGACGCCGCCGAGCTTGGCCGGGTCGATGTTTACGCACACGTCACCGACGTCGACGGCGTGCAGCCGGCCGGTGTCGTCGACCTTGTACCGCTGAGCGCCCTTCGCGGCCTCCGGCGAGGCGTACTCGGCGAACACGCCCTCGGACAGCGCCCGTGACGCGAACGTCGAGTCGACGCCGAACGCGAGGTCGCCGATCGGGTTCGACTTGGTGAGCACCAGCTTGTTCGTGAGCTCGCCCGCGTCACCGTTCGCGATCTGCTTCACGGTGATGCCGGTGGCCTTCTGGAACTCGTCGAAGAGGCCTTCCTTCACCGCGAACGAGTCGTGCGTCACCAAAGTGACCTCGTGCGTTTGCGGCGCGGTCGACGTGCCGGTCGAACAACCGGTCAACGCCAGCGCGGCGAGAACAGCCCAAATCCTTCTCATGAAAATCTCTCCCTACGCCGGTATGACCCGGATCAGGTGGACGGTCGAGGGCTTGCGAGCCCTCCTCTCAGCCCGGCGCTTCACCGGACTCCCGTGGCAAACGCGCAGCTTACGTGACGTGGTGGGACGATCAGGACATGGCCGAGCTGTTGAGTGACGATCAGCTGAACGACGTGCTGCCCAAGCTGTCCGACTGGGCCGCCCAGGACGCGGCGCTGGTCAGGACCGTCGAGCTGGAGAGCTTCGCGCAGGCGATCATGGTCGTGAACCGGGTCGCCGAGATCGCGGAGAACGACAACCACCACCCCGACATCGACATCCGCTACAAGACCCTGACCTTCCGCCTGAGCACCCACTACAAGGGAGGAATCACCGCGCTCGACGTCTATCTCGCCGAGGAAATCGACGGAGTTCTGGACGCGCTGGCCTGATTCGGTCAAGATGTGCGCTGCCGCCGCCCGCGGACAGGAGAGGGAACACCCTCATGCGGTTGCGCACACCTTTGCTCGTCGTCGCGCTGGCAGGCAGTCTTCTGATCGCACCCGCGGCTGCTCAAGCCGTGCCGTGTGCCGTGACGGACGTGATGATCAAGGCCAGCACGGCGTGGGTCACCAAGGGCACCGACCTCGCGGCGAACAACTGGTCCAACGCGAACTTCCACACCGGCAACATCGCGCAGGTCCGCACCACCGGGATCAGCAACCACAAGACGTGGCCGTGGGTGAAGGCGAACAAGTTCCTGCTGCCCGTCGACCCGGCGAACCCGTACGCCCCGGACCCGCAGTCGAGCGGTGAGGCCTACCTGGCGGTCTCGTTCTTCCACCCGGAACCCGAGGTGCTCCAGCCGCTGCGGGACAACCTGCGGGCCCAGGCGAAGACCGGCAGGTTCGACTACTGGAAGTCGCCGGACGCGCTGAACATGTCGCTGCCGTCGTTCACCGAGGTCGCCGTGCGCGACCTCGACCAGGACCTGCTCGCCTACTCCTACCGGTCCTACCGCAGCCTCAAGCGGCGGACGTTCAACGAGCTCACGGGCCTGTGGGGGCCGAACGTGCAAACCAACGGCTGGGCCGTGCAGGGCCTCGCCAAGGCGATGCTCGCGCTGCCGAAGGACAACCCGTACCGCGCCGACTACGCCAAGACGCTGCGCAAGAGCGCGCAGACGTTGCGGTACCTCCAGCGCCATGACGGCTTCTGGGGCGCGACCGGCAAGGACTCCGCGGCCACCGCGATGATCACCTACGCGTTCGCGGCGGGCATCAACGCGGGCGTGCTCGACCGGGACACCTACCTGCCGCACGTGCGGAAGGGCTGGCAGGCGCTGCAGACCGCGCTGGACGCCGACGGCCTCCTCGGCTGGACGGCGGCCCGCAACTCCTGGAGGCCCGCCTCAGCCGGCGACTCGGCTGGGTTCGCCGTCGGCAGCTTCCTGCTCGCCGGGCAACAGCTCGTCCCGCTGACGCCGGGCTGCTAGGCCGATCGCGACCAGCGTGAGCATGCCCGCGGCCGGATAACCCCAGCCGAGCAGCATGAAGATCCACGGGCGCGGGAAGTCCCAGATGTTCGGCTGGGCGAGCAGCAGGAACGAGATCAGGTAGCCGCCGGTCAGCAGCACCCACAGGCCCGCGGTGATCTTGCACAGGAGGTGTCCGCCCTCGTAGATCAGCCACAGGAGGGCGGGCACCATCCACACCCAGTGGTGGCTCCACGAGATCGGCGAGACCAGCAGGCCGAGCATCTGAACGCTGACGATCAGCGCCAGCGCGTCCTTGGTCTTGCTGACGGCGAACCACGTCAGCACGGCGGCGACGAGCACGCCGAGGAGATAGATCGGCCCGGTCTTCACGTCGTACCCGACCGTGCGGCTGAGCGCCCCGCGCAGCGACTGGTTGATCGCGCTGCCGACCGGCCCGACCCGGCTGGCGTCACCGAGCAGCTCGAACCAGAACTTGTTCGACTGCGACGGCGAGATGGCCCAGCCGATGCCGTACACGACGACGAACGCCACGAACGACCAGACGGCAGCCATCCACCGGCGCTGGATGAGGAAGTACAAACCGGAAATAGCGGGCGTGAGCTTGATGCCCGCCGTGAAACCCACACCGGCACCGCCGACCCAGTTCCGCGCACTCGCGAGCGTGCCGATCAGGATCGCGCACAGCACCAGGTTGATCTGGCCGTAGTTGAGCGTGGTGCGCACCGGCTCGATCCACAGCACCAGCGCGGTCCACAGCATCGCGCGACGCGGGTCGTTCAGCTTCAGCAGCTTGAGGCTGGTGCGCACGATGAAGTACAGGCAGCCGAGGCAGATCAGCTGCCAGACCCACCGCGACGCCTCCCACGGGATCCAGCTCATCGGCGTGAAGATCGCGGCCGCGAACGGCGGGTAGGTGAACGGCAGCGGGAACACGTCCGCGTACTGGTCGAGCCGCCACTCGTACAGGTCACCGGAGAACAGGTGCGGCGATCCGTTGCGGTACACCAGCAGGTCGATCATGGTCATCTTCGCCTGGAAGGCGACCATCAACAGGTGTCCGACGACCGACAAGGCGAGCAGCCACGGCGCTACGGAGAGCACACGCGCTTCCACAGCACGGAGTTTCACCCCGAAAACGTTACCCGAGGCAACGTCGGGGGGTATCCGAGCGTCATCAAGACGGGAGAGATCGCTAGAGGGAGTTTTTCTGATCATGTCTGTTGATCTTGTCGTTGCCGCTGTCGCCGCTCTGGGCATGCTGGGGGTCGCGTTCGGAGTGTTCGCCGCCGCGGCTCGCACCAAGAACAACGTGTAACCGTTGCGACACAAGCGAAAGAGGGAGTCTCCACTGTGGAGACTCCCTCTTTCGTCCATCTAGCGACGCACGAGGACGTCAGAAGTAGTGCGCACGACCGCCGACCGGCTTGCCCACTGCGCCGAGGACGGCGAGGATCGCGCCGATCACCAGAAGCACCACTCCGATGGTCGTCAGAATGCTGATACCGGCCAGCCATCCGACGACGAGCAGGATCAGACCGAGAACGATCATGACACCTCCAGGTGGGGAATCCTTCTCTGGACTACCCCACAGAGGTCGGTACAAACCTGATCGGCATCCACGTTCTTCAACAGCACAGGCACATGCCCCGGACGACCCCCTTGCAGTTGCACCATTCAGAGGCGCAACTCCGCGACGAGTTCGTTCAGTGCCCGCCGCGTCTCGCTGAGTGACAGCGCCGGCGAAGTCAGGCCTACCCTGCCGCACGGCCAGGCGGGCTGAGCGGACCGCCGCGCGACGACCTGCTCAGACGTTGAAGCGGAACTCCACCACGTCGCCGTCGGCCATGACGTAGTCCTTGCCCTCCATGCGGACCTTGCCCGCCGCCTTCGCCTCGGCCTTCGAGCCCGCCGCGACCAGGTCGTCGAACGACACGACCTCGGCCTTGATGAAGCCCTTCTCGAAGTCCGTGTGGATGACACCGGCGGCCTGCGGGGCGGTGGCGCCCTGCGGGATGGTCCAGGCCCGTGCTTCCTTCGGCCCCGCGGTCAGGTAGGTCTGCAGGCCCAGGGTGTGGAAGCCCGCGCGGGCCAGGGAGTGCAGACCCGGCTCGTGCTGGCCGATCGACTCCAGCAGCTCGCGGGCCGACTCCTCGTCCAGCTCCAGCAGCTCGGACTCGACCTTGGCGTCGAGGAACACCGCGTCGGCGGGAGCGACCAGCTCGCGCAGCTCCTTCATGCGGGCCTCGTCGGCCAGCACGCCCTCGTCGGCGTTGAAGACGTAGAGGAACGGCTTCGTCGTGAGCAGGGAGAGCTCGCGGATCAGCGCGTAGTCCACTTCGGACTGAGCGGAGAACAGCGTGCGGCCCGAGTCGAGGATCTCCTTGGCCTTCTGCGCCGCTTCGAGGGCGGGGCGGCGGTCCTTCTGCATCCGCGCCTCCTTCTCCAGGCGCGGAATGGCCTTCTCCAGGGTCTGGAGGTCGGCCAGGATCAGCTCGGTGTTGATCGTCTCCATGTCGGAGGCCGGGTCCACCCGGCCGTCGACGTGCACGACGTCCGGGTCGTCGAAGACACGGATGACCTGGCAGATCGCGTTGGCCTCGCGGATGTTGGCGAGGAACTTGTTGCCGAGGCCCTCACCCTCCGACGCGCCCTTGACGATGCCCGCGATGTCGACGAACGACACGACGGCAGGCACCTCGCGCTCGGAGCCGAAGATCTCGGCGAGCTTGGTGAGGCGCGCGTCCGGCAACGGCACGACGCCGACGTTCGGCTCGATGGTCGCGAACGGGTAGTTCGCGGCGAGCACGTCGTTGCGCGTGAGCGCGTTGAACAGGGTGGACTTGCCGACGTTGGGCAGGCCGACGATACCGAGGGTCAAACTCACGGGTGACGAGTCTACGGCAGGCCACGGTCATGTCCGATTCCCGCGAGCCTTTGCCCGTTCCCGCTGGCAGGATCGTTGGCATGGTCATTGACGAAGAGCACGCGTATCGGGTGTGCGCCGCACGTGACGCCCGTTTCGACGGGTGCTTCATCCACGCGGTCCGCACGACCGGCATCTACTGCCGTCCGTCGTGCCCCGCGGTGACCCCGAAGCGCCGCAACAGCCAGTTCTTCCTGACGGCGGCCGCCGCCCAGTCCGCTGGCTTCCGCGCCTGCCGCCGCTGCCTCCCGGACGCCGTGCCCGGCTCGCCCGAGTGGAACCTCCGCGCCGACCTGGCCGCCCGCGCGATGCGCCTGATCAGCGACGGCGTGGTCGAACGCGACGGCGTGACGGGCCTCGCCTCCCGCCTGGGCTACTCGGAACGCCACCTGACCCGCGTGCTGACCGCCGAACTGGGCGCGGGCCCGCTCGCGCTGGCCCGTGCCCACCGCGCCCACGCCGCACGCCTGCTGATCGAGACGACCGAGCTCCCGTTCGCCGACATCGCCTTCGCCGCGGGCTTCGCGTCGGTCCGCCAGTTCAACGACACCATCCGCATGGTGTTCGCCTCGACACCGTCCGACATGCGCGGCCGCGGCAAGGCCCCGATCGGCACCCCAGGTCGCATCGTCCTGCGCCTGCCGTACCGCCCACCGTTCGACGCCACGGGCCTGCTCGCCCACTTCCGCCGGCACGCGCTACCGGGCGTGGAAGAGGTGACCACCGACTCCTACGCCCGAACGCTGTCACTCCCCCACGGCGAAGCAACGGTCCGCTTGACCTTCCCGGCCGACCACGTCCTCTGCTCCCTGCGCCTGGCCGACATGCGCGACCTGGGCGCGGCGGTCTCCAGGGTCCGCCGCCTGCTGGACCTGGACGCCGACCCGACGTCCGTCGACGAGTTCCTGGGCAAGGACCCGATCATCGGCCCGCTCGTCCGCGCAACCCCGGGCATCCGCGTCCCAGGCAGCGTCGACGGCGCCGAGACCCTTCTGCGCCTGGTGGCCCCCTTCGCCGGCACACCGCTGCAGGTCCCGGACGGGACCCTCACCCACCTCTACTCGGCGGCCGACCACCCGATCGCCGAGGCACTGGCCACCGGCACACTCGTGGTGGACGTGGGCCGCTCGATCGAAGACCTGACCGAAGAACTGACCCCTCTCGTCGGCCACCAGGTGGCCGACGAGGTGGCCATGCGAGTACTGGGCGCCCCAGACGTGCTGGTGCTCCCGCACTCCCTGCAACACCTGGCTCCCCACGGCCCCGACTGGCGCCCGTGGCGCTCCTACGCCGGAGCACACCTGACGAGGAAGGCAGCAACATCATGAGCGTCGCACACACGTCCACTGTGGACACCCCAGCGGGGCCGTTCACCGCGATCGTCGCGCCGGACGGAGCAGTGCTCGCCAGCGGCTGGACGGCCGACATCGCCCTGCTGACCCCCCAGATCCACGCCACCCTGGCACCGTCCGAGATCACGCCGAAGCGCGACCTGGGCGACGTCACCAAGGCCGTCATCGCCTACCACGAGGGCGACCTCGACGTGATCGACTCGGTGGAGGTGCGCCAGAAGTCGGGCCCGTTCCTCCAGCACGCCTGGGACGTCCTGCGCACCGTCCGCGCCGGCGCCCCCGTCACCTACACCGAGTACGCCGAACTCTCCGGCCGTCCCGCGGCGGTCCGCGCCGCGGCCTCGGCCTGCGCCCGCAACGCGGCGGCACTCTTCGTGCCGTGCCACCGTGTGATCCGAATCGGCGGAGACCTGGGCGGCTTCCGCTGGGGCCTGCCCGTGAAGCGCTGGCTGCTGTCCCACGAAGAGGCCTAAACGAGGTTGATCTCGGGCGGCCCTGACATCGTCACCAGCTCGGCCCGGCAGTGCGGGCACGAGCCGGTGACGGGCCACACCGTGTTGCTCTGGAAGGACTTCTGCTCACCGAACCAGTCGTCCCGCCCGGAGTCACGACACGTGTGACACCCCACCCGGTAGTGCACGCGAACCCAAGGCCGCACCGCGAGCTCACTCCCGTGCTCACCGGGCCGCTTGACGTCGGCGAACGGCGACCACCAGAACGACAGCCGGCACCGGAGCACCTCAACCTCACCATCAGACCCGGTGTCGAACCCGGTGATCCTGATCGGCGTGGGATGCACGCCGAAGTCGTCCAGATCGTCCTGCCACTCCAGCTGCCGCCGAGACGAGTGACAGACCCCGTGCGTCGCACCGTGATGCAACGCAACGGTCCGCCCCACCCGTCGGCACACGAAGCAGTCATGGGAGTACTCGAGCCGGTTCGACCACACGAAGTGTGCACCCGAGGTGACAGCGACGCGCGCGGTGATTTCCACGTGGGACAGCACGGAACGAGGTTAGGGCGGACCATCTGGTTCGTCCACATGCGACAAACAGCCGGCCGACGTCAACCCAGCGACACCTCGAGCGTGGATCCGGTCCGCGCCTTCCGAACCTTCAACCGGGTGGGAATCCGCTGCCGCAGCTCCTCCACATGCGACACCAGCCCCACAACCCGCCCGCCGGCCCGCAGCTCGTCCAACGTGTTCATCACGATGTCCAGCGTGTCCGAGTCGAGCGTGCCGAACCCCTCGTCCACGAACAGCGTGTCCAGCAACGCCCCACCGGTCTCGTTGGCCACCACGTCAGCCAGCCCGAGAGCCAGCGACAGCGAAGCCAGGAACGACTCCCCGCCGGACAACGTCTTGGCCGGCCGAGCCCGCCCCGAGTAGTCGTCCAGGACGTCGAGACTCAGCCCGCCCCGAGTGCCCCGCGCCCCGGCCGAGTCGGAGTGCACGAAGCTGTACCGCCCCTGACTCATCCGGTGCAGCCGGGCAGAAGCCGCGACGGCGACCTCCTCGAGCCGCGCCGCGAGCACGTACGACCGCAGCGTCATCTTCTTGGAGTTCTGTCCCCGCCCGTTGATCACGTCGGTGAGCGCGTCCAGTTCCGCGTACGAGGCCTCCAGCGGCTCCAACGACTTCCACTCGGCCCGCAGCCGGGTGGCCAGCTCGCTGACCCGCTCCAGCGCCGCACGAGCACGCGCCAGCCGAGTGGTCGCCTCCGACGCGGCCGCCCGAGCGGCAGAGGCCGCGGCGGTGACCTCGTTCAGGTCCACCTCGGAAGCCGGATCGACCTCGGCCAGTTCCTCCAGCGTCGCCATGGCCGTGGCACGGGCGCGTTCCCAGGCGGCGATCCGGTCGTCCAACGCCTGCAACGCGGCCGGGCGCCGGGCGGCCGCGAGCGCCGCCTCGACATCAGGGAAGCCCGCCTCCGCCGCCAGGGCCGCCACCGAGGCCTGCTGCTCCTCGACCCTGGCGAGCGCGCTGTCCTTGGCCGCACGGCGATCAGCCAGCTCCACCAAGGCCTTCGCCAGGCGCAGCAGGTGGTCGCGGCGCGTCAGCACGTCCTCGTGCTCGCCCCGGGCCTTCTCCAGCCGGGCGCCGCGTTCCTCGACGACGGCGACCAGTGACGTGTGCTCGGTGCGCAGCCTGACCAGGTCCTGTTCGACCTTCTCCTTCTCCGCCCCCAGGTCGCGGGTCTTGGCCTCCAGGCCCACGAACTCGTTCTGCCGCTGCGACCGCGTGCGCGCCAGCTCCACCGCCGCGCGGTACTCGGACAGCGCGACGGCCGGCTCCTCCGACCCCAGGGCCTCCCAACAGGCCTGGATGCGCAGCTCGGCGGCGTGGGCGGCCCGTTCGGCGGAGTTGCGGCGGTCCAGCGCGGCCTGTTCGTCGCGGGCGGCTTCCTCCTCGTCGGCCGCGTCGACGCCGCCCAGCATCGGCTGCGCGGGCGCGGGGTGGCTCGGCGAGCCGCAGACGGCGCAGGGCTTGCCGCGTTGCAGGGCCGCGGCCAGCTCGATGGCCATGTTCTCCAGGCGCTGGTGGCGGACCTGCTGCAGGACGTCCTTGGCCTTCTGGTGGACGTCGATCGCCTGGCGCAGTTCGGTCTTGGTGCGCTCCAGCGCTTCCCCGGCGCCGGGCAACGCCTCCGCGGCATCCGCGCGGGTCTTCAGGGACTCCAGGCGCGCGGACGCCTCGGCGGCGGCGTCCAGCTGGGCACGGCACTGGGCGAGGCGTTCCGGCAGCACCTCCAGTTCGGCGTTCAGGGCCAGCAGGCGCCGCTCCACCTGGTACGAGGCGTGCTTGAGCTCGGAGAGCCTGCGCTCGTCGGCCTTCTGGCGTTCCGCCTCGGCCGCGAGCTCGGCGAGGCCACCCGCCTCCTCACGGCAGCGCTCGGCGTCCTCCCGCAGGGACGAGCCGGAATATCCCAGGCGGGCCAGGGCTTCCGCGGCGCGCGTCTCGTCGCGGACCGCGAACTCGTACGACTGCTGGAGCTTCGCGATCTCGTTGAACGCCGGCACGACGGGCATGGCGCGCCGGGCGGCGTCGCGCTCGGCGAACCACGACGCCGAGTCGGCCGCCTCGACACGGGCCAGCATGTCGCGGGCCTCGCGGACGCGGCGGATCTGGTCGGCCTGCACGCGGGCCTGGGCCAGCAACGCGTCCGCGCCGTCGGCCACGCCCGCCGTCTCCACCGACTGCTCCTCGGCCTCCCGGACGGCCTGGGAAAGCCTTTCCAGCACCGAATCCAGCCACTCCGGCTCGTCCGACGGCTCCTCGGAGGCGGCCTCGGCCACGCGGTGCATCAGCTCGGAGGCGCCCTGGCGGCGTTCCTCCAACAGGCGGCCGGCCACCACCCGCTTGTCGCGGAACCACTTCTCCACGTCGAGGAAGCGCTCGGTGCCGAAGAGCTTTTCGAGCAGCACCTCCCGTTCCGCGGTGTCGGAGCGCAGGAAGCGGGCGAACTCGCCCTGCGGCAGCAGGACCACCTGGAAGAACTGCTCGTACGACATGCCCAGCATGTCCTCGACGGCGCGGGCCACGTCGTCGATGCGGGTGATCCCCTCGCCGTCCCAGCCCTCGAGCCACGTCAGCGAGCACTTCGCTGGCTGGGTGGTGTAGCCGCCGCCGCGTTTCTTCGGGCGGTCGAACTCCGGCGAGCGCACGATGCGGAACCGGCGGCCCTGCACCGTGAGCTCGAGCGACACCGACGTCGGCACTTCGGGATCGGCGTACTCGCAGCGCAGCTTCTTCACGTCGCCGCGCGCGCCGGGCACACGGCCGAACAGGGCGAACGCCACCGCGTCGAGCAACGTCGTCTTGCCCGCGCCCGTGTCGCCGTGCAGCAGGAACAGGCCGTCGGCGCCCAGTTCGTCGAAGTCGACGGTCTCCGGCTTCGGGTAGGGGCCGAACGCCGTCAGCTCCAGGCGGTGCAGTCTCATTGCTCCTGCTCCCTCGCCACCGAAGCGAAAGCCTCGCGCAGCAACGCCATCTCCGCGGCGGTCGGCTCGGACCCGCGGGCGTCGGACACGAAGCAGCAGGCCACTTCCTCGTCGGTGCGGCCGCGCACCCGGTCCGCGTACGTCATGGTGTGCTGCGGGCCCTGCTCCGGCCGCCACTCCACGTGCACCGCGTGCTCGAACCGCTTCTGCAGCTGCCGCAACGCGTCCATCGGCCGCACCTGGTCGGTCAGCACGACCGAGAGGAAGTGGTCTTCCAGCGGTGTGTGGGCCGGATCCTCCAGCACCTCGGCGAGAGTGCCCGTCACCGTCGCCAGCTTGCGCGGCACCGGCAGCTCGCGCCGTTCCACCCCGACGAGACCGCCCGCATCGAGCTCCACCAGCCACACCGACTTGCGGTGCCGCGCCTCGGAGAACGAGTACGCGAGCGGACTGCCCGAGTAGCGCAGGTTCTCCGCCAGGGTCTGCGGACCGTGCAGATGCCCGAGAGCCACGTAGTCGACGCCCGAGAACACCTGCATCGACACGTCCTGCACCCCACCGACGGCGATGGTGCGCTCGGACTCCGACGGCGCCCCGCCCGTGACGAACGCGTGCGCCAGCACCACCGACCGCGCCCCGCGCCCGGCGAGATCGGCGCGGATCCGCCGCATCGCCTCACCGAGAACGGGCGCGTGGCCCTTGTCCGCGATCCCGAGGACGTGCCGCGCCGGTTCCGGCTCCAGGAACGGAATCCCGTACACCGCGACGGGCCCGTGCTCGTCCTCCAGCTCGACCGGCTTGTCCAGCAACGAGATCTGCGTGCGGAGGAAGAGCCCGCCCGCCGCGGCGAACTCCCCGAACACGCCGATCCGCGCCGCCGAGTCGTGGTTGCCCGGTGTGATCACGATCCGCGCCCCTGCGGCACGGATCCGCATCAGCACCCGCGCGCACAACGCCACCGCGTCGGCGGACGGCACCGCGCGGTCGTAGAGGTCGCCGGAGATGACCACGACGTCGACCTTCTCGGAAGACACCAGGTCAGCGAGGCCGCTCAGCACCGACTCCTGCTCGACGAGCAGGTCGCGGCCGTGGAAGGTGCGCCCCACGTGCCAGTCGGAGGTGTGCAGGATCCGCATGGGACCAACCGTAGAGACGGGGTCCGACAAAACTCCGGGAGGGTTCCCGGCGTGTCACCCGATCGAGTTCAACATCTCTGAGGGAGCATCATCGGTGCCGTGACCGCAGTGATCATCACCGCCTCGCTCGTCCTGGCCCTCGTCAGCGCCGGGGCGCTGGTGTTCGTCTGGCGCCTGTACCAGGACAGCGTTCGCCGCACCGACGAGGCGCTCAACGCCATCAGCGCCGAACGCGCGCGCTACGACGCCCAGCAGCAAGCCCTGCAGCGGTACGAGGTGGCGTTCTCCAGCGTCAGCGGCCGCGGCGAGCTCGGCGAGCAGGTCCTCGTCGAAACGGCGCGCGCCCTCGGCCTGAGGGAAAACCTCCACTACACGCTGCAGACCGACGTTGCGGGCGGTGGCTCCGTACGGCCGGACATGGTGCTGAACGTCGGCGGCGGCCGCATGGTCCCGGTCGACTCGAAGATGTCCATGGCCTGCTGGGCGGAAGCGGTCGAAACGGACGATCCGCAGGAACGCCAGGACGCGCTGCGGGTCCACGTCCGCAACATCCGCTCCCGCGCGGCCGAGCTGGCGGGCAAGGGCTACCAGCGCTGGGCCGACGCGATCTACGGCACGATCATGTTCGTCCCCAACGACGGCGCCGTCGTCGCCGCCCTGGACACCGATCCCGAACTGCTGCGCTGGCTGCTGGACCGCCGGATCTTCCTGTGCGGCCCGACCGGGTTCGCCGTGATCGCTTCGAGCGCCATGTTCGCGGTCACCGAACGGGCCCTCGCCGACGACGTCGAGCAGGTCAGGCTGCAGGCCGGCCGCGCCAACCGGGCCGCGGACACCGCCATCGAGGCCGTCAACCTCTCCACGACCCACCTGCAGCGCTTCCTGAGCGCGAGGCGCCGCGAACTGGACGCCCTGGAGGGTTTCCGGGCGAGCGTCGAACCACTGACCGAAGCCTCCGCCACCCCGACGCCCCTGCCTCTCGTCCGAAGGGCGGACGAACAGTCCGCATAAAACGCACGGAGCGTGCCAACAGGTTGCTTCTGGGTGAGAAAGCAGCGGACTGACGAACACCGAATGGCCGAACGGCTACCGTGTGCGGCGTGAGTGACGTGCGCGACCGTTCGGCTGCCTTCGACGACGTCGAGGACTATGACGCCGTTCCGTGGAACTACAAGGCCATCTTCGGGTCGTTCAAGGGCATCCCGTGGTGGGCCGCGATCCTGTGCGCCCTGATCCCGGCGTTCATCGGCGCGTTCATCGACATCAACTCCAGCAAGACCGTCGGCTGGACGTTCAACGGCGTGTTCTTCGTCGGTGCGCTCGCCGGGATCCTGCTGGTCCAGCGCCGCAGCCTGTTCGCGCCGATGGTGCAGCCGCCGCTCGTCCTCGCCGCGACGGTGCCGACGCTCGTGCTGCTCACCGGCGGTGTCCAGAAGGGCGGCCTGTCCGCCATGGCGCTCGGCCTGGGCAAGCCGCTGATCGACAGCTTCCCGGTCATGGCCGTCACCACCGCCGTCACGGTCGTGCTCGGCATCGTGCGGATCTTCATCCAGAAGGACCCGAACCGGCCGTCCAAGGACGAGGTCCGCGAGGCCAAGGCCGAGCTGAAGGCCCGCAGCAAGCCCGCCGCCCGCAAGCCCGCGCGTGAGGAGTCCGCGGAGGACCGTCCGCGCCGCCCGCGTCCGGAGGGCTCGCCCGCACGTCGTCCGCGCCCGGAGGGAGCACCGGCTCGCCGCCCGCGCCCGGAGGGTGCCGCTCGCGGTGAGCGCCCGGCGGGCCAACGCAGGCCGAGGCCGCCGCGCGACGACCGCTAGCCAGAGGTTGTCCGCGCCCACTCCCCGAAGCGCGAACAACGACGACAGAACAACGAGCAGGCAAAACGGCAGCACTCTGCCAGCATGACCTCGATGCCCAGGGGAGAACTGGGACACCTCGACGTGGCGCAGGATCGGCGACCTGCGCGGGCACACGAGCGTGGTGAAGGCCTTGGCGCTCAGTCCTGTGGCTCGCGAGTGGCGGCAACGACAAGACCGTCGTTGTGTGGGACGTGAACACCCAACAGACGTGGGCGACTCTGCGCGGCCATGCCGAGGCCGTCACCCACGTCGCGTGGATGCCCGACGGCCGTGCCGTGGCGTCTGCCGGAGCAGACGCATTGCTCGTGTGGCCGCTCGACCTGGAAACCGCCCTGCGAGCACTCAACTGATCCGTTGTCCGTGATCGGACCCCGGAACCTCGTACAACGGATCACGTACAACAACACCCCTGACCAGCACGCACTCTGCAAGCATGAGCGCGATGCCTACGGGAGAACGTCCACTGGACGAAGGCGACAGTCCGCTGCTGCTGTTCGCCGCAGACTTACGACAACTACGCACGAACGCGGGGCAACCGAGCTATCGGGAGCTGGCCAGGCGCGCGCACTTCTCGGCGAGCACGCTGTCCGACGCGGCGGGCGGCAGGAAGCTGCCGGGGCTGGACGTGACGCTCGCGTACGTCCGCGCGTGTCACGGCGACGAGACGGCCTGGGAGCGGCGCTGGCACGACCTGGCCGTCGCGATGGCGCGGAGCAGGTCCACGGACGGGCCGTCCCCGTACGTGGGCCTGAACCCGTTCACGACCGAGGACGCCGACCGGTTCTTCGGCAGGGAGGCGTTGACCCACACACTGCTGGACCGGCTCGAGCGCCAGCGGTTCCTCGCGGTGTTCGGCGCGTCGGGCGAGGGCAAGTCGTCGCTGCTCAGGGCGGGTATCGCGGCGAAGTTCGGCAACGCGGCGATCTGCACGCCCGGCCACGACCCGGACGCCGCGATCGCCGACGCGCTGGCGCGCAACCCCGACCTGCTGGTCGTCGACCAGTTCGAGGAGCTCTTCACGCTGTGCGAGGACGAGGTGCAGCGCTCGGCGTTCCTCGACGTCCTGCTCGCCGCCGACTGCCGCCGGGTGATCGCCGTGCGATCCGACTTCTACCCGCACTGCGCGCAGTACCCGAAGCTCGCCGACGCACTCACCGACGTACAGGTGCTTCTCGGCACGATGACCCCTGACGAGCTGCGTCGTGCCATCACGCAGCCCGCCGCCACCGTGGGCTGCACGGTCGAAACGGCGCTGTTGACCACCCTCGTGGCAGAGGCAGCGGGACGCAGCGGCGTGCTCCCCCTCGTGTCGCACGCGCTGCTCGAAACGTGGCACCGCCGTCGCGGCAACACGCTGACCCTCGCCGGCTACCAGGCCGCGGGCGGCATCCAGGGCGCGCTGGCCCAGAGCGCCGAGGCCGCGTTCGCCACGCTCGACGACGAGCAGCAACGCCTGGCCAAGCAGCTCCTGCTCCGGCTCGGCGCCGACGGCACCAAGCGCCCCGTCCCGCGCCAGGACGTGGTGGGCGAGGAGGTGCTCGACGTCCTCGCCGACACCCGGCTGATCACCGTCGACGAGAACACCGTCGAGGTCACGCACGAGGCGCTGTTCCGGGCCTGGCCGCGGCTGCGGGCGTGGCTGGACGAGGACCGCGAGGGGCTCAGGACGCACCGCAGGCTCACCGACGCCGCCCGCACGTGGCAGGAGCTGGGCCGCGACGACGACTCGCTCTACCGGGCCACCAGGCTCGCGGAGACCACCGAGTGGGTCACGCGCGCCCAGCCCGAGCTGACCGGCACCGAACGCGAGTTCCTCGGCGCCTCCAAGGCGCGGGAACGCCGCCGTTCCCGCCGTCAGCGCTGGGCCGCCGCGGGGCTGACGGCCCTGCTGGTCGCGACCACGGCGACCGCGGTGGTGGCGCTGCAGCAACGCCAGGAGGTGGAACGGCTGAGCCTCGTGCGGCAGTCGCAGCAGCTCGTCGAGGCCTCCGAGGCACTCGCGGGCACCGACCCGAGGCGCGCCGCGGAGAAGGCGTACGAGGCGTACCGGACGTACCCGACCGCCGAAGCACGCGGGCGGGTGCTGAGCGCGGCCGCCGCGGCGTCCTACGGCCGGGAGATCAGCCTGGACGGCGCCGGCATGGGACGCACGATGCAACACAAAGGCGCGTGGAGCACGGCCATGGTCGGCGACACGATCCTGACGATGGGCACCCTCGGCATCGACATCTACGACGCCGCGACCTTCCGCCACCTCAAGTCGGTGCCGGTCGGGGACGGGAAGAGCTACGTCTTCGGCTGGGACATCACCGACGACGGCAGGATGGCCCTGTCCGACGGCAACGGCCGGATCACCCTGCGGGCCAGGCCGGACGCCGAGCCCGAGCTCTTCACCACGACCAGGCAGCCGGTCGGCGTCCACTTCGGCGCGGACGGCCGCACGTTGCTCGTCGGCGGAACGGTCTACGACATCGCCACCCGGCAGAAGCTCTACGAGCTGCCCGTCGGTCCGATCACCGGCCCGTTCACGATCAAGGAGGAGAGGACCCTCGCGCTCGCCTCGGACCACTCGGTCGCGGTGTGGGACCTGGTCACCCGGCAGCAGGTCGGCGGCTTCACGCTGGGCTCCGGCACCGTCTACCGGATCACGCTGCTGCCCGGCGGCACCCAGGCCGCGGTCGGCACGGACGAGGGGCTCGTCCAGATCCGCGACATCGCGTCCGGCGCCGTCGTCGCGACGCCTCCCAGCCACACCGGCGCGGTCACGTCCCTCACGATGAGCCCCGACGGGACCGTCCTCGTCTCGGCAGGCGTGGACGGCAAGCTGAACATGTGGGACGTGGCGCGCGGCACCAGGCTCGCGACGCTCACCGTCGGCGAGTCCGTGAGCAGCACGAGCTACGCCGAGGACGGTTCACTCGTCATCCTCACCGACCGCACGCTGAGGTTCTGGCCGCCCGCGAGCATGCCCAAGACGTCCGGGCAGGTGGTGCGCGCGCTCGCGGTCGATACCGACGGGTCCGTGCTCACGGTCGACGACACCGGTGTGATCGAACGCCGGGACAGCACCCTGCGCACCGTGCACCGGCAGGAGACCGGCGTCGCCCAGAGCCGGATGAGCCGCTTCAGCCCGGATCGCAAGCTCCTCGCGACGAGCGTCCCGCTCTCGGTGCTGGACGTGGCCACGGGCAAGCCGGTCGCGAACCTGTCCACGCTCGGGTTCAGCGGAGAGCGGCGCCCGCCGGTGGCGCTGGAGTTCAACGGCCGCTCGCTGCTCGCGATCGGCGGGGAGGTGCCCGACGGCGTGTGGCCGACCGCCGACGCGGCCCAGCCCACGCTGATCGGCGGGCTGGCCTGGGGACAGCGCACGTCGGCCGTCTTCGGCCGGTCCGACCAGGAGATCGTGATCGGCCGCGAGGACGGCGGCGTCAGCGTGCGCGACATCAGGACGTGGAACGAGAAGGCGTTGCAGAGCCCGCACAAGAGCCCCGTGCGCACGCTGGCGGTCTCACCGGACCTCAAGCTGCTCGCCACCGGTGACGACAGCGGGGTGATCGCGCTGTGGGACACCTCGACGTGGCAGCAGATCGGCGAACTGCGAGGTCACACCCAGGCGGTGGGGGCGCTGGAGTTCAGCCCTGACTCGTCCCGGCTCGCGAGCGGCGGCCGGGATCGGGACGTCGTCGTGTGGGACGTGGGTTCGCGCACGCTCTGGGCGGCGCTGCGCGGGCACAGCCAGCCGGTCACGCACCTGGCGTGGCGGCCGGACGGCACCTCGCTGGTGTCCGCGGGTGCCGACCGGGTCGCGGTGTGGGGCCTGGACGTGGACCAGGCCCTGCACGCCATCGGTTAGCGGACGAGGTCCTTGCGGAGCTCACGCGGCAACGCGAAGGCGATCTTCTCGTTGGCCGTGGTGATCTCCTCGACCTCGCCGAAGCCGTGCGACTCGAGGAACTTCAGCAGCTCCATCACCAGGATGTCCGGCACCGACGCGCCCGACGTGACGCCGACGGTCTCGACGCCCTCGAGCCACGCCAGGTCGACCTCCTTGGCGTAGTCGATCAGGTAGGCGGCCTTGGCGCCGTTCTGCAGCGCGACCTCGACCAGCCGGACCGAGTTGGAGGAGTTCTTCGAGCCCACGACGAGCACCAGGTCGCACGACGGCGCCATCGTCTTCACCGCGGTCTGGCGGTTCGAGGTGGCGTAGCAGATGTCGTCGGACGGCGGGTCCTGCATCTCCGGGAAGCGTTCCTTGAGCTGCCGGACCCGCACCATGGTCTCGTCGACCGAGAGCGTCGTCTGCGACAGCCAGATCACCTTCGACGGGTCGCGCACCTCGACCTTGGCCGCGTCCTCCGCGGTGTCGACGAGCTGCACGTGGTCGGGGGCCTCACCGGCGGTGCCCTCGACCTCCTCGTGGCCCTCGTGACCGATCAGGAGGATGTCGTAGTCCTCCTTGGCGAAGCGCACGGCTTCCTTGTGGACCTTGGTCACCAGCGGGCAGGTGGCGTCGATGGTGCGCAACGACCGCTGCGCCGCCTCCTCGTGCACCGCGGGCGACACGCCGTGAGCTGAGAACACCACGAGTGCGCCCTCAGGAACCTCGTCGGTCTCGTTGACGAAGATCGCACCGCGGTCGGACAGGGTCTCCACGACGTACTTGTTGTGGACGATCTCCTTGCGCACGTAGACGGGGGCGCCGTACTGCTCCAGGGCGCGCTCGACCGTCTCGACGGCACGATCAACGCCCGCGCAGTAACCACGCGGCTTCGCCAACAGGACTCGCTTGGGCATGCCATCAGGGTACCCAGGGCGAGTTCTTCGCATCTCAGGCGCTGTTGCGGCAGGCTTACACACATGAAGCCACTGCCTCTGGGTGTCCGCGTTGCCGCCGGACTCGCGGTGACCGCCCTCGAACAGGCGCGCAAGCTGCCGCAGCAGCTCGCCGGACTCCCGCTCACGGTGGTCAGCGAGGCGATGCAGTTGTCGATGCGCGTGCAGCAGCATGTGACCGAACTCGCCATCAAAGGTGACGACGTCCTCTCCGGACTGAGGCCCGTGGAGGAAGAGCCGGAGTGGGCGACGTTCGACGAGGACGAGACGCCGGTCACCACCGAGGTGCCGGTCGACGACCCGTGGGAAGAGGAAGAGCGCGCCATCGCGGAGGTGCCGGAGTTCCTCCCGACCTACGACGAGCTGTCGATCGCACAGCTGCGAGCCCGCCTGCGCAACCTGAGCGTGGAGCAGCTGGAGGAGCTGCTGAGCTACGAGAAGGCGCACGAGTCACGACCTGAGTTCGTGGGCATGCTGAACCGCCGGATTGCCACGGTCAAAGCTCAGTGAGCGAAGGAAAGTCCACGCCGGAGAACCCGTGGCCGGTGCGGACGGTCGCCCGCAAGCTGCTCGACTGGATCAACCGGCTCGGAGACGTCTGGGTCGAGGGCCAGGTCACGCAGCTCAACGCGCGCAGCTCGACGGCGTTCCTGACGCTGCGCGACCCGAGCGTCGACATGTCGATGTCGATCACCTGCAACGCCGGGATGATCCGCGAGCTGCAGCTCAACGAGGGCAGCAGGGTGATCGTGCACGGGAAGATCAGCTTCTACCCGAACCGGGGCACGCTGTCGTTGCGCGCGGACGAGATCCGCGCGGTCGGCATCGGTGAGCTGCTCGCCCGCATCGAGCGCCTGCGCAAGCTGCTGCACGCCGAGGGCCTGTTCGACCCGCGCCGCAAGCGCCGTCCGCCGTTCCTGCCGAACAAGATCGGTCTGATCACCGGCCGTGCGTCGGCGGCGGAGCGGGACGTGCTGACGAACGCGCGGAACCGTTGGCCCGCAGCGCACTTCCGCGTCATCAACGTCGCCGTGCAGGGCCCGATGGCGGTCACCCAGGTGATCACCGCACTGTCCACTCTGGACAGGGACCCCGAGTGCGACGTCATCATCATCGCCCGCGGCGGCGGCAGCGTGGAGGACCTGCTGCCGTTCTCCGACGAGGCGCTGTGCCGGGCGGTGTCGGCGTGCCGCACGCCGGTGCTGTCCGCGATCGGGCACGAGCCGGACACCCCGCTGGTCGACCACGTCGCGGACGTCCGCTGTTCGACGCCGACCGACGCGGGCAAACGGGTGGTTCCCGATGTCGCCGAAGAGAGTGAACGCGTCCGCCAGATGCGCGATCGCGGGCGCCGGGCACTGCACGGCTGGGTCGACCGGGAACGCAAACTGCTCGACGCCCTGCGCTCCCGACCAGTACTTTCGGACCCGTACGGCCCACTGGACCGTCGTGCCGAAGAAGTGAATCGTCTTCGCGATCAATGCCGTAGGGCCGTCACGCAACGTCTCGATCGGGAAGACGTCCACCTGTCAGGGACGAAAGCCCGCTTGACGACCCTCGGACCAGCCGCCACGCTGGCCCGCGGATACGCCGTTGTGCAACTCGTCACACCCGACGGGCCCGACGGCGTGTTGCGTTCTGTGACGGACGCGCCCAGCGGAACACAGCTGCGGGTACGCGTCGTTGACGGAGCAGTGGGAGCAGTGGTCACCAGTGCGGAAGGGGGAGGTACCGATGATGCGTGATGCCGTGTTCCTGCCCCTGACCATGGAGGCGGCCGGCGAGTGCGCGTCCGGGCTGCGGACCAAGGCGGAGGCGGCGAACAGGGCCGCCGCGGAGTGCTGGACGGCGCTGGTGGGCGACTGCGACACCCCGAGCCGCCGCACGCTGATCCTCACATTGCACGACCTGAGCGAGGCCACCGCGGGGACGGTGCAGTACCGGCGCGTCGCGGAGGCCGAGGCGCTCATCGACGAGGCGGTGCGAGAGGGTGACGGCGAGGAGTTCGCGGAGGCGCTGGTCGGCTACGACCTGGCCGTCGCGACCGTGCTGAGCCGTCTGAGGAGCCAATCCGCGTGAGTTCGGAAACACTCGGTTACGAAGCCGCCCGCGACGAGCTGGTCGAGGTGGTCCGCAAGCTGGAGGCCGGTGGCCTGTCGCTCGAGGACTCACTCGCGCTGTGGGAACGCGGTGAGGCGCTCGCCAAGACGTGTGAGCAGCATCTCGCCGGTGCGCGCGAGCGAATCGATGCAGCTCTCGCTGTGGTCGAGGAGGACGTTTCCGAGGCGTGATCCCGTGCAAGGATTCAGTTGCCGATCACAAAATCCGGCACGCTGAGTAGTCGCATGGAGGCGCGCAATGGTGAACACCCCCGCGGAACGACGTCGCGAAGCCCCCGACCGGAACCTGGCATTGGAGCTCGTGCGCGTCACCGAGGCCGCCGCCATGGCCGCCGGCCGGTGGGTGGGGCGAGGCGACAAGAACGGCGGTGACGGCGCCGCGGTCGACGCGATGCGCAAGCTCATCCACACCGTCTCGATGCGCGGTGTCGTCGTGATCGGCGAGGGCGAGAAGGACGAGGCGCCCATGCTGTACAACGGCGAGGAGGTCGGCAACGGCGAGGGCCCCGAGTGCGACGTCGCCGTCGACCCGATCGACGGCACCACGCTGATGTCGAAGGGCATGCCGAACGCGCTGGCGGTGCTGGCCGTGGCCGAGCGCGGGGCGATGTTCGACCCGTCCGCCGTGTTCTACATGGAGAAGCTCGCGGTGGGCCCGGAGGCGGCCGACGTCATCGACATCACCGCGCCGATCGCGGAGAACATCCGCCGCGTCGCGAAGGCCAAGCACAGCGACGTCTCCGACGTGAACGTGTGCATCCTGGACCGGCCGCGGCACGAGTCGATCGTGCAGGAGGTGCGCAAGGCCGGCGCCCGCATCCACTTCATCTCCGACGGCGACGTGGCGGGCGCGATCGCGGCGGCACGTCCCACGTCGGGCGTGGACATGCTCGTGGGCATCGGCGGCACGCCGGAGGGCATCATCGCGGCGGCGGCGCTGAAGTGCGTCGGTGGCGCCATCCAGGGCCGGTTGTGGCCCAAGGACGACGAGGAGCGCGAGAAGGCGATCGGTGCGGGCCACGACCTGTCCCGCGTGCTCACGACGAACGACCTCGTCTCGGGTGACAACGTCTTCTTCTGCGCGACGGGCGTGACCGACGGCGACCTTCTGCGCGGTGTGCACTATCGGGCAGGTGGCTGCACCACGCAGTCCATCGTCATGCGATCGAAGTCCGGCACCGTCCGCATGATCGACGGCTTCCACAGCCTGCACAAGCTGCGCGAATACGCCTCGGTCGACTTCGACCTGCCCGAGGACGTGCAGCAGCCGCTGCCGTAAAAGGTGAACTGTGAACACTCGGTGACCAGACGAGTGACCCTAGTCACTTCGTGACGTTCGTTCATAATGTCCTGTCCTGATCCCGGCAACCCTGCGCCGGGTTCAGGAAGGAAACTCAACAATGAGGGCACGTTCGTTGTTCTCCGCAATCGCCGTGGCCGCCGGCGCCCTGCTCGCCTCGGCCGCCGCGGCCACCGCGGCCCCGACTCCCACCGCTGACGGCGACGTCACGCCGATGATCGTCGGCGGGCGCAACGCGACCCAGGTCTACTCGTGGATGGTCTCGCTGCAGAGCACCTCGGGCAGCCACTTCTGCGGCGCCACGCTGATCAAGGCCAACTGGGTCGTGACGGCGAAGCACTGCGTCCAGGGCCGCTCGCCGTCGTCGACGCAGGCGCGGATCGGCACCACCAACCGCACCAGCGGCGGCACGGTGGCCCGCGCGTCGCGGATCGTCGTCCACCCGTCGGCCGACCTGGCGCTCGTGCAGCTGGCGACCTCGGTCAGCCAGACGCCCGCCGCCGTTGCGGCCACGTCCGGCCAGGTCGGCACCGCCACCCGGATCATCGGCTGGGGCCAGACCTGCCCGATCCGCGGCGGCTGCGGCGCCCCGATCACCCTGCAGGAACTCGACACGTCGATCGTCTCGGACAGCCGGTGCTCCGGCATCAACGCGGCTTCCGAGATCTGCACCAACAACACCGACGGCAACAAGGGCGCCTGCTACGGCGACTCGGGTGGCCCGCAGGTGAAGTCGGTGAACGGCCGATGGGAGCTGATCGGCGCGACGAGCCGGTCCGGTGGTGGCACGACCTGCGCGACCGCTCCGTCGATCTACGTGGACGTTCCGTACTTCCGTTCGTGGATCAGCCAGTACGCGGGCTCGGTGTAAACCGGTAAGCGCATTCCGAGGGCCCGTCTCCCAACCGTTATGGGCGAATTCCAGGGGTCGTTGCAACACAACTGATCAACTGGTTTGGGTCAGGAGTGTAGCCAAGCGCTCGGCTGGGGTGTCTCAGCCGAGCGTTTTGCGTGGGCGGTCGTTGAGTTCGGCGGCGACGAACGCGAGGTGTTCGGCGCTGTGGGCGAAGAGGTCGGTGCCTTGGGGGAAGTACTGGCGTAGCAGGCCGTTGGTGTTCTCGTTGGAGCCTCGTTGCCAGGGACTGGCCGGGTCGCAGAAGTAGACCGGGATGTCGGTGGCCAGGCTGAACGCGGCATGTCCGGGCCATCTCGGCACCCTGGTCCCAGGTCAGGGACTGGACGAGGTGCGAGGGCAGTGTCTTCACGGTGTCGATCAGGGCGTCGCGGACCTGCTCGGCGGTGCGACCGTGCGGCAGGTGCACGAGCATCACGTAGCGGGTGGCGCGTTCGACCAGGGTGCCGATCGCGGACGCACCGTCCTTGCCGATGATCAGATCGCCTTCCCAGTGGCCGGGGATCGCCCGGTCCTCGGCCGCGGCGGGCCGTTCGCTGATCATCACCATCGGGCTGAGGAACCGCGCTTGGCGCCTGTCCGGGTGGCGGCGGGGTTTGCGCACGGTGCGGCCGGTGCGCAACGCGCGGGCCAGTTCACGGCGCAGCTCGCCACGTCCTTGGACATAGAGGGCCTGGTAGATCGTCTCGTGGACCACGTGCCACTCCGGCCGGTCGGGATGCTCCCGTCGCAGCATCGCCGCGATCTGCTCGGGACTGCGTTTACGGCTCAGATGATCCTGCACGACGCGATGCAGCTCGGCATCGGCCGCGAGCTTGCGGGTCTTGGGCCGTGGCCGGCGGGCATCGGCACGAGCCTGCGCGGCGTGGGGCCGGTACTGGCCGTTGCCAGGATGGCGGTTGCGGCGGATCTCCCGGCTGATCGTGGACGGGCTGCGGCCCAGCTCGGTCGCGATCTGCCGGATCGTGGCCTTCTCCCGCAGCCGGTCGGCGATGTGGATGCGGTCGTCCTCACAGAGATACCGCGAGGACGCCGAAGGCGCCTGCCGGTCTTCGGGTTGATCCCGACGAGCCGGCACGCCTTCTCGTCACTCACACCCTGCTGCACGAGCCGCAAGTATTCGGCCCGTTCGGCAACGAGCTTGCATGGCCCTTGAGGCCTGCGCTCTGCCCGGATCTGAAGTCCATCGCTTCCCCTGAACTGGGGTGTTGCGACGACTCCTAGAACCCAAGAGCGCGCTGGCGGGCCCTCGCTTTGCAACCTGAGTGATCCTCCGGTCGTCTATTTCGGCAAAGGATGAATCACTGAGGGGGTGCGCGATGCGGATGCTGCTCGCGGCGGTCGCGTTGATGTCGGTTGCGGGGTGTGCACAAGGGGCCGTACACGCGGATACTCCAACAGCGCCACCACCTTCGTCGTCGTCATCGTCTGGACCTTCGCCCTCCGCCGCGCCCTCGTCTTCCTCTTCTGCACCCTCCTCGGAGACGCCTCCCCCTCCGCCGCCACCGCCTCCCGCGCCGGTCGTGAAGCCGACGCCGTGCGACATCAGCGACGGCGCGTGCATCAAGCTCTCCACCAACCAGTCGTGGATCGTGCGCGGCGACAAGATCGTCTACGGCCCCGTGCCGATCACCAGCGGCCGCAAGGGCTACGAGACCGCGGTCGGCAAGTTCCCGGTGCTGCGCAAGGTGAAGGACGAGTGGAGCCGCCCGTACAACGCGGCCATGCCGTGGTCGACGTACTTCACCGAGAGCGGCATCGCCTTCCACGAGGGCTCGCTGACCGTGCCGTCGCACGGCTGCATCCACCTGGACCCGCAGGCAGCGAAGTTCTACTTCCAGAACCTCTCGATTGGCGAGACGGTCCAGGTGGTCTCATGATGACCAACCATGAGAACCCTGGCCGCCACGGCTCTTCTACTGCTCAGCTTTGCGGCTCCCGCGCAGGCCTCCGGCTGTACTGTGCACAACGGAGCATGCGTGGAGAAGCACTCGAACCGGGCCTGGCTCGTCACCAACGGTGTCACGAGCTACGGCCCGGTCCCGATCAGCCACGGCAAGCCGGGGCATGCCACGCCGGTGGGCATGTTCTCCGTGCTGCGCAAGGTGAAGAACGACTGGAGCATCCCGTACAACGGCCCGATGCCCAACGCCGTGTACTTCACCTACGACGGCGTGGCGTTCCACCAGGGCGACCTGAACGCCCAGTCCCACGGCTGCGTGCGGCTGACCTGGGAAGCCTCACAGGTGTTCTACGACAACCTGTTCGTAGGCGAACAAGTTCAGGTTCTTCCATAATTGGATGATTCAGATCACCCAGTAGTGGCTACTCCACTACTGAGGGGTGATGTGAGATGCGAGTTCTCATCGCGACGGTGCTCCTGATCCTCGGTTTCGCGGTCCCCGCGCAGGCGCAGGCGGGGTGCACCGTCTACAACGGAGCGTGCCTGGAGAAGCACTCCAACACCGCATGGCTGGTGTACAACGGCAAGACGAGCTACGGCCCGGTGCCGATCAGCCACGGCAAGCCGGGCTACGAGACCCCGGTGGGCATGTTCTCGGTACTGCGCAAGGTGAAGAACGACTGGAGCGTCCCCTACAACGGCCCGATGCCGAACGCGGTGTACTTCACCACGACCGGTATCGCGTTCCACCAGGGTGACACCAACGTCCAGTCGCACGGCTGCATCCGGCTGAGCGCCGACGCCTCACTGGTGTTCTACGACAACCTGGCTATCGGCGAGAAGGTCCAGGTGCTGCCCTAACCGACAGCTGCCCACCAGCACCCGTCGTCGCGTCCCATCACGGACACGCGCCCGGCGAGGCCGGTGGGCAGCCACCCGGTGAGCCGTTCGAGCTCCTTGCCGACGACGATGAGCGCGTTGCCCACGTCGGCGGACAGGTTGTCCAGCACCACGGGAATGTCCACCGCACTGAAGTCCACATCGGACACAGGTCGGCCGGGTGACTCCTTCGTGACCCGGACGATCCGCCAGCCCTCGTGCCCCTCCCACCGGACTTCCTCCGCGGGCAGCGAAGCCATGAACTCGTCAGACGAGGCGCGTGGCGACACCAGCGCGATCGTGCCGCCGAACCGCCCGGCCAGCGTGCTCAGCCGCAGCGGGTGCTCAAGACTCTTCGGCTCCGCCTTGACCCGCTGGTAGGTGACGTCCAACCGCCGCGCGACTCGTTCGACCGCGGCGTGCACCGCGTCCTCCAGCGCGGCCACGACCAGCTCGACGTCCCGGCTGCTGTTGAGCGCGTCGGCCAGCGCCAGCTGCACCACGGCAAACCCCGGCATCACCGCGATGTCCGGAACCAGCCGGCTCGGCACGGTCAGCTCGACCAGCACGTCGCGGCCCCACGCCGACGTGTCGACCTCCGCGTTGACCCGCCGCTCGACCAGGTCGGACAACGGCTGCCAGTAAACGATGCGCGGCCTCTCCCGCGTGACCGGCCCCGCCCACCACGGCGTGCCGGGCACGACGTCGGCCCAGTGAACGTGAATCATCAAGCCCCCAAGGGTTGTATCGCTGCGCGTCCCCCTGACACGCACAACCCGTTTGAGCCCATTCTACGGGCTCCGGCTAGCAGCTGCGGTCTTTCTTGGCGAACTCCTCGGCGGTGAGGAGCTCGTACCGGTACTTGACCTTTCCGTCCTTCAGCTGATCGAGCGTGAAGCTGTCGCCCGGCTCGTGCAGATCTCCGTTCTGCAGGCCCACGTCGAGAAGCTGGTCACCGGCGGGTGGCTGCCACGCGACCTTCTCCTCCGCACCCTCCGGCACCTGGCCAACGGTGATCTTGTAGTGCTGCCTGGGTTGCGCGAACTCGATCCGCCAGATCACCGTGTCCCGCTCGTCGAGCACGTCGTCGGCGTTCATCGCCCGGATCTCGACCAGCGTGAGCATGCGCGACTCGCAGGAGGTGTCGATGATCTCCGGCAGCCCGGAGTCGCCGAGCCGGACCGCTCTCGTCGTTGCCGGTGAACACCCGGCCAGCAGCAGGCAGGCCGCGAGCACGGCCACGAGTCTCCCCATGCTCGCGGATCCTGCCAGCCCTGATCAGCCCGCGGCGCTGGAACGAGCGAGGAGTTTCCCGACCGTTGCCTCGATGCCGTCCACCCTCTTCAGCGCGGTCTCGTGGTCGGCCCCGTCGTCCTCCCTCGCGAGGGTGTAGATCACTCCGCCGGCGCTCGCGACGTGGTCGGGCACCCACACGATGCCTCTTTCCTCGAGCAGACCGGCGACGCTGTCGTCGGTGAGCTGGTTGTTGGCCGGACCCACGATCAGCCTGACGTCGAGGTGTTCGACGGTCTCCTGGCTCAGCACACCTCCCACGGCCGCCGGGATGAGCACGTCGGCCTTGGTCCGGTACGCCAGGTCGGGAGGCACCCAGCCGAACTCGTCCGTCCGCCTGCTTTCGTCCACATCGGACACCACGACGTCGGCTCGCAGCGACCTGGCGATCAGCTCTCCCACTGAGCCGAATCCGCTGATCACCACCTTCCTGCTGGTCAGGTCATCCGTCCCGAAGACGTGCCGTGAGGCCGCTTTCAGCGCTGCCAGCACTCCCCGTGCCGTGGGCCCGCTCGACGAGCCCGTGCCGCCGTGTTCCTCTGGCAGGCAGTAGGCGTGCGGGGTGAGCTCCCTGAGCACCAGCATGTCGTCGGGCCCGGTGCCGACGTCCGGCCCCGCGCGGTAGGCGCCGTCGAACTCGTTGATGAGGTCGGCGTGGTCGAGCAGCACCTGCCGC
The DNA here is from genome assembly GCF_014648475.1 of Lentzea flava. GTDB lineage: Bacteria > Actinomycetota > Actinomycetes > Mycobacteriales > Pseudonocardiaceae > Lentzea > Lentzea flava. The sequence goes on from NZ_BMRE01000034.1 coordinate 88,535, forward strand.
CGCAGCTCCGGAGTGAGCGGGCGGTCGACGACGATCACGCTTTTGCCTCCACCGTGCGGTATTCCCGCCGCCGCGCACTTGAGCGTCATGGCCTTCGACAGTCTCAGCACGTCGGTGACCGCGTCCGTGATCTGCTCGTACGCCTTCATCCGGCAGCCGCCGACCGCCGCGCCCGCCTCGGTCGAGTGCAAGGCGACCATCGTGGTCATCCCCGACCTCTTCCCGGTGCGGACGACGAGCCGTTAGTGTTCCCACATCAGCGTTCCTCCCCGAACTTCCACCATCCCGACGGCTCGAAGTTAGGGTGATCGACAGTCGCGGTGGCGCAGCGCCGAACGTTGTTCGGCAGGGAGGTCCAGGTGTCGAGATGGACGAACTTGATTCGGCGATCGTGCGAGAACTGCAGCGCGATGCCCGGCAGTCGAACCGCGACATCGCCCGCAAGGTCGGCGTGGCGCCGTCGACGTGCCTCGAGCGCACCCGCCTGCTGCGCGAACGGGGCGTGATCCGCGGCTACCACGCGGACATCGCCCCGTCCGCGCTGAACCGCGGCGTGCAGGCGCTGGTGTCGGTGCAAGTCCGCCCGTTGAGCCGGACCGTCATCGACACCTTCAAGAACTCGGTGGCTCAGCTACCCGAGGTGCTGTCCGTGTTCGTGATGGCAGGCAGCGACGACTTCGTGATCCACGTGAGCGCTCAGGACAACGAGCACCTGCACGCGTTCCTGGTCGACCGGCTGGCCCCGCGCAAGGAGATCGTGGGCTTCCGGACGTCGATCATCTTCCAGAACATCACGAAGCACGACCCGGCACCGCTCCCGCCGCCCTGACCCAGTTCTGGCGGCGAGCACCGCTATCCCGCGTTGCTGGAATGCCCGGGAAAGAGGTGGGCGGACGGGTTGAGCGCGACCGCGATGTTGTTGACCGCCGTCGCCGCCTCCCCGAACCCGGTCGCGATGAGCTTGACCTTGCCGGGGTACTGCGCGACGTCGCCCGCCGCGTAGACCCGGTCGAGCCTGGTCTTCATCGTGGTGTCGACGACCACCGCGCGGTGGTCGAGCTCGAGGCCCCACGACTCGATCGGTCCGAGGTCGGCCGTGAACCCGAGCGCCGCGACGACCGTCTGCGCGGGCAACGTCTTCACGTCCTCACCCTTGACCTTGACGTCCACTTCGGACAGAGGTTCGCCCCGCAGCTCCAGCACCTCGGCGTCGGTGATGATCTCGACCCCGAGCTCCCGCACCTGCCGCACGGTCGCGGCGTGCGCGCGGAAGTTGGCCCTGCGGTGCACCAGCGTGACGCTGGCCGCGATGGGGTGCAGTGCGAGCGCCCAGTCGAACGCCGAGTCGCCGCCGCCCACGATCACGACGTGCTGCCCCGCGTGCTCGGCGAGCACCGGCACGAAGTGCACCATGCCGCGCCCCAGCCACCCGTCGCCCGCGGGCAGCGGCCGCGGGTTGAACTCACCCATGCCCGCCGTGATCAGCACCGCACCGGCCCTGATCGTGCTGCCGTCCGCGAGACCGACCACCAGACCGTCCTCAGTGGACTCCAGCGTGCGCGCCTGGCGCCCGAGCAGGTAGGTCGGCTTGTACTGCCCTGCCTGCTCCACCAGACCGTTGACGAGGTCACGCCCGCGGATCGCGGGGAACCCGGCCACGTCGAAAATCATCTTCTCCGGGTACATCGCCGTCACCTGGCCGCCCGGTTCGGGCAGTGCGTCGACCAGTGCGACCTTGAGTTCCCGGAAGCCTGCGTAGTACGCGGCGAACAACCCCGTGGGGCCGGCGCCCACGACGAGGAGGTCGACGTCAAGCTCCATGAGTGGTGCCCTTCTGCCAGTGGTGGGTGGCAGTGCTGTGATCGACCATAGAGACTCGGAAGCATGTCTGAACAGGAGTACCGCGTCGAGCACGACACGATGGGTGAGGTCCGCGTGCCGATCGACGCATTGTGGCGCGCCCAAACCCAACGCGCGGTCGAGAACTTCCCGATTTCCGGTCGAGGCCTGGAACGCGCCCAGATCAGGGCCCTCGGCCTGCTCAAGGCCGCCGCGGCGCGGGTGAACGCCCGGCTGGGCGTCCTCGACGCCGACCTCGCCGCGGCCATCGCCTCCGCCGCCGACGAGGTGGCCGCCGGCGAGTGGGACGCCCACTTCCCGGTCGACGTCTTCCAGACGGGTTCGGGCACGTCGTCGAACATGAACGCCAACGAGGTCATCGCAACCCTGGCCACTCGGGCACTGGGCCGCGACGTCCACCCGAACGACCACGTCAACGCCTCGCAGTCGTCCAACGACACCTTCCCCACGACGCTGCGCGTGGCCGCCACCGAGGCCGTCGTCACGGACGTCATCCCGGCCCTGGAACACCTGGAGCAGGTGCTGTCCTCCAGGGCCGCCGAGTGGTCCGACCTGGTCAAGTCCGGCCGCACCCACCTGATGGACGCCGTGCCCGTCACGCTGGGCCAGGAGGCGGGCGCCTGGGCGTCCCAGGTCCGCTACTCGGCGGAACGCCTGCAGTCCTCCGTGCCGCGCCTGGCCGAACTGCCGATCGGCGGCACCGCCGTCGGCTCGGGCCTGAACGCCCCGGAAGGCTTCGGCGCGGCGGTGGCCGCGGAACTGGCCGCCGCGACCGGCCTCCCCCTGGTGGAGGCCCGCGACCACTTCGAGGCCCAGGCCACCCAGGACGGCGTGGTCGAGATCTCTGGCCAGCTCCGCGCGTGCGCCGTGGCGTTGTTCAAAATCGCCAACGACCTGCGCTGGCTCGGCTCTGGCCCCCGCACGGGCCTGGGCGAACTGGCCCTGCCCGACCTCCAGCCCGGCAGCTCGATCATGCCGGGCAAGGTCAACCCGGTGATCTCCGAAGCCACGATGATGGTCGTGGCCCAGGTCATCGGCAACGACGCCGCCGTCGCCTTCGCCGGCTCCCAGGGCAACTTCCAGCTGAACGTGATGCTCCCGGTCATCGCCCGCAACGTCCTGGAGTCGTCCCGTCTGCTGGCCGCCGTGGCCCGGCTCCTGGCGGACAAGGTCCTGGCGGGCGCCGAGCCCCAGGCCGACCGGATGCGCGAGTACGCCGAGTCGTCCCCCTCGATCGTCACGCCGCTGAACCGCTACCTCGGCTACGAGGAGGCAGCGTCGATCGCCAAGCAGTCGCTGAAGGAGCGCAAGACCATCCGCGCCGTCGTGCTGGAACGCGGCCACGTGCCGTCGAAGCTGACCGAGGAGCAGCTGGACGAGGCCCTGGACGTGCTGCGAATGGCCCGCGGCGGCCGTTGAGCCGTGTCCGGTCGCCGGGGATCACGCCTCGGCGACCGCTGGTTACAGTGCGGAACATGCCCTCGAAACAGGTTGAAGAGCAGCAGCGGCACGAGGCCCGCGATGGGCGTTGACGTCCACGTCGTCCGCAAGGAGTCGCGGCACCGCGTGACGGAGGTCTACGTGGTCCCGGACCTGTACGAACAGTTCACCCAACTGATCCAGAGGGTGGACCATCCGCTGCTGAACCGGATCAACCCGTACGGCTTTCGCGAACTGGGCTCGATCGACATGCCCGACTTCATCGCGGCACTGGACGCGGTGGGTGCGGAGGGCCCTCTTTTCGACGACCTCCGCGCCCTGGCGGAGCTGTGCGGCGAGGACCGTTCGCTGACAATGCAGTTCCAGGGCGACTGACCGCGGGCCGGAGGAGATTGGGATGCAGGTTCTGCGACACGATACGACCCGGGAGCTGGAGTTGCGGGGTACCGCCGCGGAACTGACCGACCTGGCCCGCCTGCTGGTCTCCGGCCACGGGTCTGTGGATCTCGGTCGTGTTGACGATCCTGCGCCCTACGGTCGGTGCCTGTCGCGGCTCAACGTCGTTCAGGCTTCAGGCCCGATTGCAGTCGTTTGCGCTGCGGGTTCTGACGAGCTGACCATCCGAGGAGGTTCTGCCCAGCTCACGCTGCTCGCTGCAAACGTCCGGGGATTCGCGAACGACGGGGACGCGACGAGTCATCTGCACATCGACCACTTCCCCGGCCATGACTACCTGGACGAGTCCTCGGAGCCGTTAGTCGTCGCGCTCGCCTAGAACTCGAGCGCGACGACCCGCGCAGCTCAGGAGTACATCGCGAGCCAGATGGCGATGGGTGGGCCATGGCCCATCGCGTACCAACGCCGTAGGCGCCCTTGATATCGGAGGCTCGGCGTTAAACGATCCCAGGGCCTCGGCGGGACCGGAGATCGTCTGAGCTGCGCTTTCGTGGCCTATTCCGCAGAGACATCTGATCAGGCAGTAGTGGGAGTGGTTCCGCTGTCGGCGGCGCGCCGCCGCGCCACCTCGGGGCCGCGCGCCGGTGCCGACGAGCGCAGCGAAGCTGGAAGCCCGGCGTGCCCGGATAGATGCGGGCCACGCTGGTAGGCGACTGACCCCGCGCGCGACGCCGACGGCGGCGCTTTGATCCCATAAAGCCAAATTCGGCAGCAAGGCAGCCGACAGGCAGCCGTCCTCGGCGAGTTGCCAGCCCGGAGTAACACCAAGAAGCGCGGCCTTGATCTAACATGTACGTCTTTCGCTGGGCATTACAGGGAGCCATGGTGAGGATCAAGCGACTGGAGATCGTGAACTACAAGGCATCAAGCATGTCGCTATGGATGGTCTGGACCATGAGCCCGTGGTAGTCATCAGCGGGAAGAACGGCACCGGCAAGACCCTTCACTTGGTCGCGTTACGTTTCCGGCAACGAAACCGTCGTCGGACCATGGGGAGACTCTACAAGCGTTGAGGTGGAGATCTCTCACCGAGGAAGAGCGTGAAGCGATTACCCACTGGAGGAGGGCAACAGGAGAGTCTCCTAGAGAGATTCCCGCCACCGCCTCCATAAGGAAGTCATGGAACAAACGGTCAGGCTCCTACAGCGGCAACAACGAAAACTTTCCAATCAACTGTCTTCGCAACCCCAGGTTCGAGAAGGAATACAAGTTTGGCCTCGCAGACTTGATGCCAGCGAGCAGAAACGCGTCGGCCTCGATGACAAGCCATCTCGATCTCGGAATATTTAGCGACGAACGTCGCGAGCAGGAACGAAAGAGTTCAGCCGAAGGAATCCTCAAGTATCGTCACACCTACAACTCAGGTGATGCAATCGCCTACTTGACGGCAGCCGACCACTTGGATCTAACAGCCGTTCGACGTGGCGACCCCCAATCGAACGAATATGACACCATAAACGGGAAGTTCTCGGCAGCAACCGGAAAGAATCTGACGAGGCCAGAGATAGACAGATCCTAGTAGAGACTCCTCACGGCGCCAAGCACGAAGTATCCGCGCTTTCCGCCGGGGAGCAGGAGATGTTGAACCTCATCTACTTCATCCGAAGGCTTAGTGCACGCGGCGGGGTTCTTCTCATAGACGAGCCTGAACAGCATCTTCACCCTAGCTTGCAGGTGGCGCTATTCGACACCATGACTGAAATGGCTGAACGCGCACAGGTAATCGCCGTAAGCCACTCACGTAACCTGATTGTTTCGATGCCCCTCGATCACTTCTGGAGATACTTCCCCCAGACGCTGAAGCAACAAATCAACTTGTACGACTAGATCAGAGCGGCACCAGGACAGCACTACTTGAAGACCTTGGCGTTTCGCCAGCGACACTACTGCAAAGCGACGCTGTCGTAATTGTTGAGGGAAAAAGTGACGAGAGCGTTCTGCGTGCACTCTTCCCCATTGAGATGAGCCGATGCAAAGTCGTTGTCGCGGGCGACGTGAACCAAGCGATGAGCGCTTGCATGTCACTTGAGGTGATTGAACACGCACTACCGTGGATCTGCTTGCGAGATCGAGACCTCCTCACAGAGGCAGACCGAAACGATCTAATTGCCGCCCATCCAAATCTTCACATATGGAACGGGCGCATGCTCGAAAACGAGCTACTTGACCCCGACCTGATCGTTGAGACCTTTAAGCGCGCCGGCAAAGTAGTGGAGCGGGATCTGGTCGTTGAAACGATGCGCGAAACGGCAAACTCACTAAAGGGTAACTAAAGGGTGACGTGATTGCCGAGATCGTTTCGCGCGAATTTAACACACGCATTCCATTCGGAGAGCCAGAAAGGAGCACGAAACTCGAAAAGCAGCGCTCTTTCCTGACTGTCAAATCTGCAACACTGCAAGAACGTACAGAGAAGTTCGACCCATGTCGTCGCCGAAGTAACAAGCGATGTCAACGCCCGATGGGAAGCCCAATGGCACTCGCTGACGCACGGGAAGGCACTAATGTCGTCAATCCATAGAATCGGCCCATTTAGAAGCTTGGCCGATCTTACTGAAGCATTGGCGGTGCCACTTTCTCTTCTGGCGAAGTTCAGCCCCCCGCTCGAACTGAAGAAGCGCCTAACGGTTTCGATTACGTCATGATGCGCGTAGCTGCAAAAACCTCGACCGCCTCCCACCTAAACAAGCGATCTCGACGCTCAAGCTCGATCAGCTTGATGCTGTCTAGCAAAAGAACAAAAGGATTTACTTCCACTTCCACCAGAGCGCCAAGCACGCCCGCAACCGACATGTCGGCGTCCACGTACGCAATACCAAGATGGGGCGTGAAGCTTGCATGCCGTTCGGAAAGTCGGTCAATTCCCCACAGATCCGCAATACCGCTTCGAACAGCGTAATGAATAGCCCGAATATGCCCATCCGGGCTCGGATACAATGCAATCGCTTGCTGGAAGGCAAGTACGTCGACCCAAAAATCCGGTGAGCTCTAGTTCGAGGCCTATGTCGAAAGCTGGTTCGGGCAGTCCCAGGACGCCGCGACACAGGAGACTTGCGCTACCAGGTGAACAAGCGTCTCGTGCCGTTCTTCGGCAAGAGCAGTCTCAAGGCCATCGACATTCCGATGGTTCGCTCCTGGCTCGGTGAGATGGACGAAGAAGGGCTCTCGCTCACGTACCAGCAACTACTGTTCGACCGGCTGACCTCGATCCTCAACGCGGCGGTGGAGGAAAGGAAGCTGCACACCAACGCCTGCAAGGCGCGGACCTGACTTGGGCTACGATTTCGGCCCGTGGGGCGGCCCGGTTCGCTGACCTGTGGGT
>NZ_BMRE01000035.1 GCF_014648475.1 Lentzea flava
CCCGAGACACGACAGACGAAAAGCGTGTCCGAGTTGACACCCCTCCCTGGGCGCGGCGAGCGATCAGGCACGACTCGTGACGGGACCCACCCCACCAGCCCGGTATGCCAAGGACTGCTCGGCTGCGCCATCGCGTGCCTCGCTTCGCCTCGCCTTCGGTGACCCGTCCTATCATCCACAGTGGACAGTCTCGCCCCGAGTCCGCGTGATCGGTGCCCCTGGGACACGAACTCGCCCGAAGCGCCCGCCCCTCTGCCGGTGATCGTTCCCGTGGGACGGTGGGCGTGTCGCTCAACGTGAACCCGGTGGATGCGGCGGGTAACCCCGTTGGGTGGACGACGATCTGTGCCCCGGCATAAATCGCTCTCTGGGGTGAGATGTCGTCTGACAGCTTTCGTCACGGCGCTGGACCGCAATGATCTCACGGTGGACGTGGATTCCCACCTCGCCGCGGTGGAGCAGGCGCTGATCGCTGTGCGGCGCAGTCAGTCACGCCGGGCACTTGCCGAGTTGGCCGTGCCGGCCTTCGAGGTGCTGGACGTTGTCGAGATGGCTGAGCGGAGTGGTGCGCAGGCGACGGTTTCCAGTGTGGCGTCGGCGTTGCACGTGGATCAGCCGCGGGCCAGCAAGCTTGTCACGAGCGCGGTTGATGCTGGGCTGGTGTCGCGGGTTGCGGACAGGGCGGATGGGCGGCGGGTGTTGCTGGTGCGGACGCCTCGGGGGCGGGCTACGTCGGCTGAGCTGCATCGGGCGCGGCAGTCTGCCTGTGCTGCGGCCATGGCGGACTGGACCGATGAGGAGCGGGTGATGTTCGCGGAGTTGCTCACGCGTTTCGTGTCGGTGTTCGGCGGGCGATAATTCTGCTGTGACACTGGACGAGCTGATCGCCTACTGCGCGGGGAAGCCTGGCGCGGAGGAGACGTATCCGTGGGGCGACGCCGAGCTGGTGTGCAAGGTGGGTGGCAAGGCGTTTGCCTTCATCGGCCTCGACTCGCACACCGTGGGGCTCAAGTGCGGGGCCGATGCTGAGGCTGCGGCGCCGTGGCGCGAGCGGTTTCCCGAAGACATCACCGTCAGCGGGTATGTGGGGCGCTACGGGTGGAACACCATTGCGCTCAAGGGATCGGTGCCCGACGACGACCTGCTGGAGCTGGTCGACGGGTCCTACGAGGCCGTCGTCGCGCGGTTGCCGAAGCGGAAGAGGCCCGCTTAGCGCTCTTCTGGTTGCAGGATGCCGAAGATGTTGCCTTCGGTGTCCTTGTAGTAGGCGAGGAGGCCTACGCCGGGCATCTTGTCCTTGGGCAGCGCCACCGTGCCGCCGTTGAGGTCGATGGCGGCGATGGTGGCGTCGATGTCGTCGACGCCGATCGTCATGACGTAGCCGTGGACGGGTGCGTCGGGGGCCGGGTCGGGGCCCTGGCGCGGCAGCAGGCCGCCGTTGACGCCGGGCTGGTCTTCGTCGCCGGTCGTGATCACCCAGTAGGGGATGTCGCCCCACTGCTCGAACTTCCAGCCGAAGACGGACGTGTAGAAGCGCCGCGCGCGATCGGGATCTGCGGCGTGGATCTCGAAGTGCACAGGACGTGGCATGAGCCGGACGCTACTCCGGACAGTGGTTGTCCGCATTGGGTCTTACGGTTCGTTCATGGCAACCGAATTCCAGATTTCCTTCGACGCGAACGACCCGCCGAAGCTCGCCGGCTTCTGGGCGCAGGCGCTCGGTTACGTCGAGCAGCCGCCGCCTCCCGGCTTCCCGACGTGGGAGGAGTGGGCGACCAAGAACAACATCCCGTTCGAGTCCGCGGACGACTACGCGGCGCTCATCGATCCGGACGGCAAGGGGCCGCGGTTCTTGTTCCAGCGTGTGCCGGAAGGGAAGACGGCGAAGAACCGCATGCACCTCGACGTCCGCGCGGGGCTCGACTCGGTGGACCGTCTGGTCGCCTTGGGTGCCACGCGCGTGCGTGAGCACAACGACCAGACGGGCCACTGGGTCGTCATGCTCGACCCGGAGGGCAACGAGTTCTGCGTCAGCTAGTGATGTCCTTCGTCTTGAACCGGCGTGCCGCGAGCAGCGTGAAGATGCCGCCGTAGACGAGTGCGGAGAACGTTCCGCGCGTCATCTCCGACCAGTCCACATCGGTCGAGAGCAGGTCGGCCCACGCCATCGCGTAGTGCGTCGGCAGGTAGTTGCGGAGATCCTCGAGCGGTTGGATCTGGTCGAGGATCTGCGACAGGATCGACACGAGCACCGTGCCGCCCACCGCGCCGAGCGGTGCGTCGGTGGACACCGACAGGAACAGCGCGAGGCCCGCGACCCAGAACAGGTTGATCGCGATGTAGCAGACCGCGAGCGCGACGCCGAGCACGCCGTCGGCGAACGGCGCCGCCTCGCCGGTCGGGCTCACGACCTCGCCCGCGCCGTACCAGAGCACCCCGACGCCCAGCGCCACCGCGGGAAGCAGGGCGAGGGCGAAGACGCTGAGGATGCCCGAGGCGATCGCCTTCTGCCGCAACAGGCGGTGACGCGGGATCGGTGCGGCGAGCAGGTACTTGAGGCTCGACCACGACGCTTCGGACGCGATCGTGTCGCCGAAGAACAGCGCCACGATCATCGGCAACAGGAAGCTGCCGCTCACGAACAGCGTGAGCACCACGAAGTTGATGCCGCTGGCCGTCGCCAGGTCCACGAAGCCGCCGGAGCGGCGGTTCGGGCTGGCCTGACCGATCTCGAAGCTCAGCGCGAGGATGAACGGCAGCAGCACCAGAAAGCCCAGCACGAGCTGGGTGCGGCGCCTGCGGATCTGCCGTTGGAGTTCCACGCGGATGCGCAGCGTCTTGCGCGCCTTGTAGCCGACCGCGGAGCCGTCGGGGGCCACCTTCGTGTGCTGGTGGGCGGCCGCGTCGGTGAGCTCGGTGATCGCGCTGGGGTCGGTGTGGACGTCGTGCTCGTTCACCGGTCCACCTCCTGCCGGGCCGGCGCCTTCGTGCGGTTCGGGTTCGCGGTGAGGGCGGATTTGGCCGTGCGCGAAACGGTGTTGTGACGCGAAACGGTGTTGTGACGCGAAACGGTGTTGTGACGCGAAACGGTGTTGTGACGCGAAACGGTGTCGTGAACGGTCCGTTCGCGACGTGCTCGGCCCGGAATTGTCGGTGCCGGCTGGGAGAATGGAATCAGGGGTCCCCCTTGCCGGGTGGGCGGCGTGTGCTCGCTCGGCAAGGGGACGCCTGCGGGAGCGTGCTCGGTGTTCACCGGTCCACCTCCGCTCCGAAATTGTCGGTGTCGACTGGGATAATTGAGTCAAGGGGACCCCCTTCGCCGGCGAGCAACGTCTGCTCGCTCGACGAGGGGACCTCTGCCTCGGCCTGGGCGCCCGCCGTGGCGGACGCCGCTGCCATCAGGAAGTCATTCACCGACCAGCTCCAAGAACGCGTCTTCCAGCCTGCGGCGCGGGCCCGCCTGGTCCACCGCCACACCGGCTGCCACGAGAGCAGACAGTGCCGCGGCGCGCGGGACGCCGTTCATCGACGCGTGCACGGCGCCCTCGTCCTCGTGCACGTCGTGCACGCCTTCGAGGCCCCGCAGGACGTCGGCCGCCTTCGAGGGGGAGTCGACGCGGAACGTCGCCTCGCCGCCCCCTGCCGCGATGTCGGCCACCTCGCCCGCGGCGACGAGCTGGCCCTTGTGCATCACGACCACGTGCGAACAGGTCTGCTCCACCTCGGCCAGCAGGTGCGACGACACCAGCACCGTGCGGCCCGCCGCGGCGTAGCGGCGCAGGACCTCGCGCATCTGGTGGATCTGGGGCGGGTCGAGGCCGTTGGTCGGTTCGTCCAGGATCAGCAGGTCCGGGAGGCCGAGCATCGCCTGGGCGATCGCGAGCCGCTGGCGCATGCCCTGGCTGTACGTGCGCACGCGGCGGTGCACCGCGTCGCCGAGGCCCGCGATCTCCAGCGCCTCCTCGATGTGCGCCTCTTCCAGCGGCCTGCCGGTGGCGGCCCAGTACAGCTTGAGGTTCGCCGCGCCGGACAGGTGCGGCAGGAAGCCGGAGCCCTCGACGAACGAGCCGATGCGCGACAGCACGGGCGCGCCCGGCGTCACCTTGGTCCCGAAGACCCGGATCTCGCCCTCGGTCGGGTGGATCAGGCCCATCACCATGCGCAGGGTCGTGGTCTTGCCGGCGCCGTTGGGGCCCAGGAGGCCGAGCACCTGGCCGTGCTCGACGCGGAACGACAGATCGCGAACCGCGGTGAGGCCGCCGGGGTAGGACTTGGTCAGGCCGGAGATGACCAGCGGCACCTCGGACAACGACGGATCCGAGTCGTGGGCCAGGCGGCGGCGGAACAGCGCGATGACACCGGCGCCGATCAGCACCAGCAGCGCGATCACGATGCCCCACAGGGCGCTCGTCGGGAAGCCGGTCGTCACGTTGCGGCCGGGCACGACGGGCACCGAGACGCCCTCGGACGCCAGCGAGATCTTGTACGCGGCGGGCTGTTCGGCGTTCGCGAACGCCTGGTCCGTCGTCGACACGACCAGCGCCAGCTTGTGCGCGCTCTCGACGGGACGCACGGTCGGCGGCAGCGTCACGGTCACCTCGGTGGCCGAACCGTCAGGAGGCAACGCCACGCGGAACGGCGCGACGGCCGAACCCGGCAGGACGCGGGTGCCGTCCGCCGAGACGTCGTAGAGCTTCGCGAACAGGATCGCCTCGCCCGAGTTCTGGTCACCGCGGGCGACGCGCAGCCGGACCGTCGACGAGCCGGTCAGCAGCAGTTGCGACTCCAGGGCCTCCGAGGTGAACACCGCGGCCTGGCCCGGCAGGTCGATCGACAGGCGCGACGAGATCGCGGACGAGCGCGACAGCGCGGAACCGAGGCCGGGCAGGTTGCTGATGGCCGCCGGGTTGCCGCCCGCCGGGTTCACCGCGAGCTGCTCGCGTCCGCTGAGCTTCACCGTCCTGCGCTCGGTGGAGGCGCCGGACAGACCGGGGTACGAGGGCGCGACGACCGTGCGCAGCGACGGCGTGCCGGACGAGCGGAACGCGCCCTGCACCGCGTACTCGAAGCCGGTACCGGGGTCGGTTCCCTTGCCCTGCAGGTGGAACGCCATCCAGTCGGCGATCTCGCCGCGCAGCGAGGCGCCGGGGTTGCCGCCGTCGTGGCCGCCCGCGTACCAGACCATCTTCACCTTGCCGCCGGCCGCGGTGATCTGGCGCGCGGTCGCGTCGGACTGGTCGAGGCCGAACAGCGTGTCCTGCTCGCCCTGCACCAGCATCGTCGGCTGCTTGATCTGGTCGGTCACGGCGACCGGGGACGACTTGCGCAGCAGTTCCAGCGTCTGCTGCGAGGCCCGCCCGGTCGTGGCGACCTCCGTGTACGCGGCGCACACCTCGGGCGTGAAGCGGCCGCACGCGCCCAGCGAAGGCGTGGGTGGTGGCTGCGAGCCGGCACCCGAGTTGCCGGCCGGCTGTGGCTCGGTCGCGGGCTGGTTCGACTCCGTCTGCCCCATCTCCGGCGCCTCACCCGTGGGCGAGGCGAGGTCGATGGACGTCATGCCCGCGGAGAAGAAGATGCCCGCCCACGAACGCTTGAAGACGCCGTCCTCGCCGAACGCGGTGGCGGCGGGCGTGGTGTCCGAGCGCGGTGTCGCCAGAGCGGAGTTCGGCAGCAGTGCCTGCGCGAGGTCGTTGTAGGTGATGACGGGGACGAGCGTGTCGACGCGCTTGTCGACGCCGGCGAGCAGCAACGACAGTGCGCCGCCGTACGACGCGCCCGTCACGCCCACGCGCGGGTCGCCGCCGCTGTCCTTCTGCACCTCGTCACGGGTGCCGAGGAAGTCGAGAAGCTTCTGGGCGTCGCGGACCTCGCGGTCGAGCGAGTTGAGCGCGATCTGGCCGGTGCTGCGGCCGAAACCGCGCGCGGACCACGTCAGCACCACGAAGCCGCGCCGGGCGAACTCCTCGGCCTGGGTGTGCACGCTGCGCAGGCTGCCGCCGAAACCGTGCGCGAGCATGATCGCGGGCGCGGGAGTCTGCTGGGGGAGGTAAAGACGCGTCTCGATCGTCACCGTCTGAGTGCTGTCGGGGCTCTCGGGTGCGTCGATCTTCGCTTCTTTGAAGGGAACGGCCACGGGGTCGTCCCCGGATCGAGTGAAGTACACGCCGCCTGCGACGAGGGCGAGGACCACGATCAATGCGGGGATCGTCCACCTGCCGCGAAGGCGGGAGAGGCGGGACACATCGAAGACGATATGCGAGTTTTGCTGAGAACGACCTGTCGGGATCCGGCCGGGGTCTCAGCAAGAGTGGATCTTCAGCGGGCCTTCAGGTAGCGCCGGTTCCGGCCCGAACGACACGCTCCGTATTCCCGTTGCACCAGGTTGGGTGGGCATGCTCACCCTGTGTGGCGCTAACCGCACCTCGTGGCGCACAATATTCACGCAGCATGGAGGGGAGTACTCCCTAAGCGGCGGTGTCGTCAGTACGGAGCTCGGCGTGGAGCTTCCGGTGCCGTCGGTCGCAGAAGAGATCATCTTCGCGGCGGAGGAGACCTCCGGGTTTATTTGGCGTGCGCTAAAGGTCCCGGAGGTTGGGTTGTGAACGTCCCCGCATGGTTGTGGATCGCGACGATCGTAGGTCTGCTCGTTCTGCTCGCCGTCGACCTCGTGATCGTCGATCGAAAGCCCCATGAGGTGACGATCGGTGAGGCCGCCCGCTGGGTTGTCTTCTACGTGGCGGTGGCCGCCCTCTTCGGTCTCGGCATCTGGTACTTCTCCGGTGGTCAGTACGCCACCGAGTTCTTCGCCGGGTACATCACGGAATACTCGCTGAGCGTCGACAACCTGTTCATCTTCTTGATCATCATGACGACGTTCAAGGTGCCGGCGATCCACCAGCACAAGGTGCTGCTGATCGGCATCCTGCTCGCGCTCGTCATGCGTGGCATCTTCATCGCCCTCGGCGCGGCGCTCATCGCGAAGTTCAGCTGGGTGTTCTTCATCTTCGGCGCGTTCCTGATCTACACCGGCTGGCAGCTGGCGCGCGAGAACCACGACGAGGAAGAGGAGTACAAGGAGAACCTGATGCTGCGCATGGTGCGCAAGGTTTTCCCGGTGACCGACGACTTCCACGGCTCCAAGTCGTTCATCAAGCTCGACGGCAAGCGCTTCGTGACCCCGATGTTCATCGTGATGGTCGCGATCGGCTCCACCGACCTGCTCTTCGCGCTCGACTCGATCCCCGCGATCTTCGGCCTCACCAAGGAGCCGTTCCTGGTGTTCACGGCCAACGCGTTCGCGCTGATGGGCCTGCGCCAGCTGTACTTCCTGCTCGGCGGCCTGCTGTCGAAGCTCGTCTACCTCTCGATCGGCCTGTCGGTGATCCTCGGCTTCATCGGCGTGAAGCTGATCCTCGAGGCGCTGCACACGAACACCCTGCCGTTCCTCAACGGCGGCGAGCCCTTCCACGTGCCGACGATCGGCATCGAGGTCTCGTTGTCGGTGATCGTCGGCGTGCTGGCGATCACGACGATCGCCAGCCTCCTCAAGGTGAAGCGCGACCCGGAGGCCGCGAAGCACGTGGGCGCCAACCACTAGCTAGAGCACGGGGACGCCGTTCTGGTAGACGGCGCGGATGGCCTGCTTCAGCGTGCCGGCCTTCACGTGCTGCTCGGCGTCACCCTCCACGAGAACGAGATCGGCGAGCTTGCCAGGGGCGAGCTCGCCGAGGTCGTTTCCGAGGCGCATCAGCTCGGCGGCGGACGTCGTGGTCGCGTGGATCGCCTCGGCGGGCGACATGCCGTACTCGACCATCAGCGTGAGCTCGTTGAGGTTGTCGCCGTGCGGGCCGACACCGGAGTCGGTGCCCATCGCGATCTTCACGCCCGCCTGGTGCGCCTTCTGGAACGCCTGGAAGTGTTGCGCGACAACGGCTTTCGCCTTGTCCAGGATGACGTCCGAGATCGCCACGCCCGCCGCGGCCTGGTCGAGCACCATGCGCGGCGCCATCAGCGTCGGCACGAGCCACGTGCCGTGCCTGAGCATCTCCTCGACGCCCTCGTCGGTGAGGAACACGCCGTGCTCGATGGACCTGACACCGTTGCGCACCGCGGTGAGGATGCCGTCGCCGCTCATCGCGTGCGACATGACCGCGATGCCCGCGGCGTTCGCCTCCTGCACGATCATCGCGATCTCCTCGTCGCGGAAGTGCGCGTGCCGGGGGTTGCTGCGCGGTGACATCACGCCGCCGCTCGAAGCGATCTTGATGATGTCGGCGCCGTGGCGGACGAGCGTGCGGATGACCTTGCGCAGCTCCTCCGGGCCGTCGGCGACCGTGTTCGGCAGGCCGGGGTGCAACGGCGGCGAGATGTGCGCGCCGCACTGCATCCAGTCGTCGTTGTGGCCGCCCGTCTGCGACACCATGTTGATCGCGATCTGCATGCGCGGGCCTTGGATCAGGCCGCGCCGGACCGCTTCCGCGACACCGAGGTCGGCGCCGAGCGCGTCACGGACGGTGGTGATGCCGCACTCCAGCGTTGCCTTCATGTTCCCGATCGCCTCGTAGAATGGCAGCGAGAACGGCGTGTTCAGCGACCGCACCAGGTCGGCGCCGCTGAACATGAAGTGCACGTGACAGTCGAACAGTCCAGGCAGGACGGTGTGGCCGGTCGCGTCGACCACGGTGTCGCCGTCGAGTCCGATGCCCACGTCGACGATGCGGTCGCCCTCGACCACCACGTCACCCGGCTCGGTCGCCCGCCCGGTGAAGACCCTGCCCCCAGAGAACACGATGCGCGTCATACGCGGAAATCTATGCGGCGAGTCAATTTTTGTGATCGGTCATGTGACGAGCGGTGTTCATCAGGTTCTGGACGCTGCGCATTTAGTCCCAGTCGGTCCAGCCAGCGAGGCTTGATCTACCTCAGTCCAGCCACGTCTGTGAGACATGTGTGAGACGTCGGACTCTGGCGGCGGCTGATCGAGGCCTTTGGTTCCCAGGCGTTCGCCCAACCGAGCTTGGCGGCGAACGCCAGGGAGCCCGAGGGCAGATCACCCCTCGGGCTGGGCCCCTGTGTCGACCGCCGGCCGCTTCGGCGCCGGTCCCTGGCGTAGGTACCAACGCATGAAGGTGCGGAGCACCGTGGCGCGGTCGGCGCCAGTTGCCTCGCAGGCCTCGCCGAACTCGTTCCACAGTTCGTGCTCCACCCGGATGTTCTTGACCGGGGTCTTGCCCTCGCCGCGCGCCCTAGCTGCCATTGCCGCCTCCTGTGTCTTTACACGAAGATGCTATCGGTGCTTGACGTGTCATTACACGAAGGTCTAACGTGTCATTACACAAACAGGTACGGGCCAGGGAGAACAGATGTCGACCACCACCGCGCAGTGCGCCCGCTGTGGCCGGAAGCTCACCTCGGCCAAGGCGGTTGCGGAAGGCTACGGCCGCACGTGCAAGGCCAAGATCGCGAAGGCTGCGAAGGTCGTCGACCTGGCCGAGTACAAGGCGTTCCAGGTCGCCAAGGCGCAGGAGCTGATCGAGCTGCGCGCCATCGTCCGCACCGCCCCCGCGCTGTACCTCGCCGTCTCCTCGGACGGCTCCGTGAACTACGAGGTCAACACGGCCGCGCACAGCTGCTCCTGCAAGGCGGGCGAGCGCGGCCTCCGCTGCTACCACCTCGCGGCCGCCGACATCTTGGCCGCCGCCTGACCGAACGAAAGCGGCCCCGGCCGGTGCGGGAACACCGAGCCGAGGCCTTGACCCCAACCACCTGCACTACCAGGGAGTTGAGACCCAATGGCGAATCTTGCCAGCACGATCACCCGCGCCGACACCGCCGCCGTCGTCTACGGCCCGTACGGCGGCCCCCAGCCCACCCCCGCTGAGGCGGACGTGCGGCTGGAGTGCCTGCAGGGCTGCGACGACGCGCACAACCGCGGGCGCGGCAACGAGTGCCACGTCGAGCACGTCATCGGCACCACGAACGCCAGCTACGACGACGCCGAGCTGACCGTGCGCAGCTACTCGACGACCGAGGGCGCCCTGCGCTTCGCCGAGGTCGGGTTCCGCTTCGACGGCGACCACCCCGACTGCGAGCGGTTCCTGAACCCGGACGTCGCCCGCAAGCTCGCGCGGCTCCTGCTGGAGGCCGCCAACGTCGCCGAGCGCGTCGCGGCCGGCGGGACCCGATGAGCGGCGAGAACATCGCCGCCGTGCAGCCGGGCTGCTTGCCCGGCTGCACCACGCGGCACGCCACCACCGTCAGCGGCTGCGAGGTCACGACCAAGGTCGGCGCCGTGAAGGCGCTCGGTGAGCCCGACCTGGTCGTGCACAGCAACGTGGGCGCCGAGGGCACCTGGCGCTACACGGAGATCACCGTCGCGGTCGACGACCCGGAGCAGGCCGCGCCGCTGCTGGTGCTCGACGCCGACCAGGCGTTGGAGCTGGCGGCCCTGCTGGTCGCCGCGTGCGACCAGGCCGCGCAGATCACCGTCGACGTGACCGAGCAGCTGGCGGCGGGGGGCCCGCGATGATGATCGCCGTTCTGCCGACCGCAGACGACGTGACCGAGAACCTGGGCACGTTCGAGCAAGTCGACCGAAGCGAGCCCGCGGGCGAGGTCGTCGCCTGCTTCATCCGCAACAAGCAGACCGACGAGTGGGCGGGCTACGTCGAGGTGTGGCCGGTCGACGACAGCCGCAACGGCTACATCGTCGACCTGGAGAACGCCCGCCGTCTGGCGGCGATGCTCACGGCCGCCGTCGACCTGATCGAGGCGCAGGCCCGATGACCGCCGAGACGCGCACTCTTCACGGCGACGCCCTCGCGGACCTCATGGGCCTGTTGCGTGACGCTCTCCGGCAGGAGGGGGTGATCACCCTCCTGCCGGGCGGCATGCCCACCCAGAGAGGTAGCGACGTCCACCCCGGCGTGCTGCACCTGCCGGAGACCGCCGAGGGCGCCGAGCTTGCGCTGCACCTGGCACAGCGGCTGATCTACGTCCTGCGCGGACACACGTGCGACGGCAGCGAGGAGACCGCGGCCACGCTCGCCGAGGAACTGCTGTTCGGCGCGCCCGTGCTCACGCGGCCGTCGCTGCACCTGGTGCACAGCAACGCGGGCGGTACTTCGTGACCGCCGTCTTCCCGACCGGCAGACCGGCATCGGACCTCGTGACGGCACGGGACGTCGCCAGCGTCCGGCTGATGACCGTGCGGGACGGCGCGGGCCGTGAACGCAACCTCGGCGTCGGGACGACCGGAGACGGCCGCATCCCGTTGACCGCCAGCGGCCGACTCGTCGGCCTGCTCACCCCGAACGACGCCGCCGAGCTGATCAGCCTGCTCCGCGAGGCAATCAGCACCGCCGCACTGACCACTTCGGACTGACTTGAATCAGGAGAGCGTTATGGGCGCCAAGGGAAACGCTTCACCGTCGCTGCCGTTGAGCGCGTCGGCTCTGGACACCGTTCCGCATATGCCCGGCTGCGCCGGTCCGTGCGACATCACCGAGCACGTGCACTCCGGCGACGGACGCATCGAATACCCAGGCCGCTACCTGCTGCCGGTGCGGTTCAAGCGAGGCCGCAGCCCCCAGGTCGTGCACGTCCGCTGGTGCGTTCGTGCGGTGAGCGAGTCCCCCGAGGTGTGGATCGAGCGCCTGGCGTGGGCCGACAAGAGCGGCGTGCACGTCAGCCCGATCGAGATCGTCGTCAACGACGCGCCCGGCTCCACACCCGACGAGGTGCGCCACTTCGCGCGGCTCATGGAATCCACGGCCCAGCTCGCCGAGCAGATCATCGCCGCGGACCAGGTCGAGCGTGATGGCGCGCTCGACGTCGAGCTGCGCACGCTGCTGGAGGCGCAGCGGTGATCAGCGACGACCTGGTGCGAGCCGCCACCGGAGGTGATCGTCAAGCGACAGCCGAGCTGTTCGCCGCCGTGCGCCCGCTCGTAACCCGCTACGTCCGTCGTCGTGTAGCGCCGGACGCTGTCGAGGACATCACCCAGGACGTGTGCGAGCGCCTGTTCGCCGCGCTGCCCAGCTACCGCAACCACGGCCGCCCGTTCATGGCGTTCGTCTGCCGCATCGCGCTGAACCGGATCATCGACGTGCGGAGGTCGGCAGCGCACAACCTCGTGGTGCTCGTGGACGAGCTGCCGCCTGCCGCCGACGACGAGCCCGGGCCCGAGCAGCTGCTGCTGCGGGCCGAGCAGGCCGAAGCAGCGCGGTTGCTGCTCGACCAGCTGACCGACGAGCAGCGCACGGTCGTCGTGATGCGGATCTTTGGCGACATGTCGTTCGTCGACATCGCCACCGTCACCGACTCGAACGCTGGAGCCGTGAAGGCCCTTCAGCACCGTGCGCTCGACCACCTCCGCAAGCGCGTGGCTCGAAGCCAGAGGCGAGCCCGCGCATTCACCTCTCTGCCGGCAACGCCGTGCAGCACCTCGAAGGAGTCAAGGTGACCACGAACGGCACCAAGCTCGCCACGCTGAACACCATCACCGAAGGCAGCGCGGAGGAACGCCGCGAGGCGGCACGCCAGGTCTACCGCGCTTCGCTCGAACTCGGCGAACCGATGTCCGCGGCTGCCCTCGCGGAGATGCACGACAGGTCTCGCGCCTGGGCTCGGGAGCGCATCGACGAGGTTCGCGCGGCGGGCGGCATGCCACCCCTCGACGAGCCCGCAGCCGCGACGGGTGAAACCGCAGATCACACGGTGGCACGCCACCCCGTCGGGCAGGTACCCGAGCAGGCCGTTGCTGCGGTCGTCGACGAGCCCGTTGAGGAGCCGCCTGGGGCAGGTGGCATGCCGGGCACTGCCGAGCACTCCAAGGTCGCGGGTGCGTGGGGCATGTACTTCGTCGCGCTGATGGCCACGGTGATCAGCGCGAACACCTCCTACCGGTTCTTCGGCGAGCGGCTGAACATCAGCGGCATGCCGTTCACCGTGCCCTCGTTCGGGCCCCTGCCGGGCTTCACGCTCGACCTCGAACGCGTCGCCCTGTTCGGCGTGATGGAGGTCGCGCTGATCGTCTTGGCGTACGCCATGCGCGCCAACGTGATCCGCATCGGCCGGCCTGGTCCCGCGCAGTGGGTGGCCTGGGGCGTCTGTGGGTTCGCGGCGTTCGCGGCCTGGGAGCTGTCCGGTCCGGTCGAGGGCACAGCCCGAGTCATCCTGGGTCCGGTGTTCGGGCTGGTGATGCTCCACCTCGCGCTCGGGATCGAGGTCAAGGTTCGGCGCGGCCAGTCCACGGGCGTGTGGTCGCAGGCGGGCCGCGAGCTGCGCGAGCGGGTGCTGTCCCGCCTGGGGCTCGGCAACGACCAGCGAGACGCGCTGGCGCGTACCCGTGATCGGGCAGCGCTGCGGGCTGCCCGTCTCGCGGTCGAGGTGTCGGTGATGGACAAGGAGGCCGCGGGCTACGGGGCGAAGGTCGACAAGCTGCGCAAGGCCCTGCACGCCTCGAACCTGGCGCACGACCCGCAAGTGAGGGACCGCATGCTGCGGGAGCTGGCCACTCTCAAGCACGCGGAGACTCTCGCCGAGGTTGACCAGCCGTCGCCGTGGTGACTGTTCGTGACATTCACGGGTGAAATTCACTCGCGCTCAGGGAGGCGAGTCGGCGCCCAAGGCGCGCGGGCGCGCTCGCGCGCACGAGGCGGACGGTAACTGTGATCACGGGCAGTGGTCAACTCGGCGCCGCCCAGCAGGCACACGAACGGCGCGGCAGCGCTCCAACCAGCGGCTGCTCCGGCGTCGAACGAACCTGGCTGGCATGACGACAACACGCCTAGTCGAGGTAGCTGCTCGGCTGTCTGCTGCGGCGGAGGAGCTTGCGCTCGCGACCGCCGCACTGATCAACATCGTTGACGCCACTCAGACCGAGGAGAAACCGGTGGCCGATCAGTTGTGGCTGTCGAGCGCTCAAGCCTCAAAGCGGTCGCACCGGACGGCATCCACCGTCTCGCACGCGGCGGTGAATGGGCTTCTCCACGGTCACCAGGCGGTCCCTGGTGGCAGGTGGGTCTTCCACGCTGACGCGATCGACGCATGGCTGCGAGGGCACGACGCCACACGTCAGCGAGAGGCCTGCGGCTGCGACGGGTAAGCCTTCTCGAACGTCCCGCACCGTCGATAGGCTGGGACGCACATCCTCGCCGGATGTACTGCCCCCGGTTGGCCGCCGGGGGCGCCGGCGAGGACGTATCCGGCGAAGAGGTGTCGACGTGCCCAGTCACGACGGGATCGGCCGTACCGTGCGGCAGATCCGCCACGCGAAGCGCAAGAGCCTGGCGGTCATCGCAGGCCGCGCAGGGATCTCCGTGTCCTACCTGTCCCGCATCGAGTCCGGCGAACGCGCTCTCGACCGACGCTCCCTGATCATCGCTCTCGCTGAGGCGCTCGAAGTCGCGCCGAGCGAGCTGACCGGCGCCGGGTTGTCCTCGCCCGGCCTGCTCGACGAGGACGCCACGCTGCCCGCTGTGCGGCGCGCCCTGCTCGCTGTCTCGCTGGGCGCGCCGCAGGGGCAGGTTCAGCCCGCGACGCTGCTGGAGGCGCGAGTGGGCGCCCTGCTTGACGACCAACGGGACTGTCGGTTCACCGCGGTCGGTGAGACGCTGCCCGGCCTGATCCGCGACCTGCACAGCACTCTCGATGCCGGCCGCGACGTCGAGCACGTGCTGCGCCTGGTTGCACTGCTGCACGTGCAGGGCACCCAGGCGTGGCTCGGCGACATCGGCGCGAGCATGGATCTGGCGTGGCAGGCCGCCGCGCTCGCCCGCCAGGCCGCCGAGCGCCTCGACGACCCCGTGACATCCGCAGTGGCCGCGTTCGGCTCCGCGCACGGCCTGCTCGCCGCCGGAGCCGTCGACCTCGCTCAACGGCAGCTCAGCACCGCGCACCCCGGCACCGGCACCCCCGCGGCGCTCGCCGCGACCGGCATGCTCACGCTGACCTCCTCGCTCGTCGCCGCCACCGCGGGCGACCGTGCCGAGCAGGGCGCCGCGCTCGCCGAGGCCGCAGCCCTCGCCACGGCCGCGCCGGACGGCCTGGACGCGCTGTGGTTCGGCTTCTCACCCGGCAACGTCGGGGTGTGGCGCATGTCCGTGGCCAACGAGTTGGGCGAGCACGCCGAAGCCGCTCGCATCGGCGCGACGGTGAACGCCGAGACGCTGCCCTCATCGACGCGGAGGGCGGCGTTCTATCGCGAGTTGGGCAGGGCGTTCGCCCGGCTGCCCAAGCGCCACGAGCAGGCTGTGCAGGTGCTTCGCATCGCCGAGGACCTCGCCCCGGCCCGGATGCACCGGCACCCGTTCATGCGCTCGGTGCTCGCCGAGCTGCTGGCCAAAGCACGCCGCGACGCCGCCGGCCGCGAGCTGAGGGGCATGGCCTACCGGGCGGGGCTGCTCGGGTAGCCCGTCCGGGGGTGTTTGCCACACAGGCAAAAGTCCACACCGGACCGTTCCTAGCGTGCCGATCATGGCTGAACTGCTGATTCCCGCCAGCGCATGCGACCACCCGCGCGACAAGCTGCGCTGCGACGTTCGCAACGACGGCGACACCGTGCGCATCCTCGCCCAGTGCCTCCGGTGTACAAGCACCTGGAACGAGCACGACCTACCCGAGGACGTCGCGGACAAGCTCCTCGAGCTAGCCGAGATGGGCTGCTACCGCGAAGGCCGGCTGTAGTGCTTCCAGCGCAGGGACCGCCGCGCCCGGTTCCGGGCGTGTTCAGCTCGCTCTGGCACCTCGTCGACGCGGGTGCGTACGCCATCAACTTCGACGGCGCGCTGCTCATGGTGGCAAGGTGCGGCGCCATGACCGACCCCACCGCCCACCGGGGACGGCGCCCGTGGTGCCCGCGGTGCTGGCAGGAAGGCCTCTCGTGACCGAGATCCGCGCGAGCTACCTGATGACCGTCAAGGACGCCAAGGGCAGGCTCGTGAACATCGGCGCTGGTGTCGACGTACACGGCCGCGTCACGCTGATCGGCTCGGCGCTGCCCGTGCACCTCTCGCAGGACGAGCTCGACGAGTACATGAAGCTGATCCGGATGGCGCGGGTCAGCGCGGCAACGCTCGACCTTCGCGGGCGCGAGCAGCGCTGACGTCGGGCTAGCTGTAGCCAGCCTCCACCTGGCGTAGCCCTTCCCTGATCTTCAAGATCAGGTCGCGGGCAGCAGTGTTCATCGCAACTGGGTCGGTCAGGTCAACGATGCCGTTCACGTTGATCGTGATGTGGACGTCGCCGTACGTCGAGGTCCCTGCTGCAGCGGCCGTGGCACCAACGTCCACAGGTGTGGATGCCGCTGTGGGCAGGGTGGCACCGTCGCCGCCGACGAGTCCGTTGGTGACGGCGTTCGCCAGGCCCAGCGACGCGCGCCTGACGTCCTGGCTGCCGCCCTCCAGGCCGATCACCATGCCGGCGGGGACCTGGCTCGCGAGCTGCTCGGCGACCTTGGACGGCGACCTGATGTCGAGCGCCTGCGCGACCGGCTCCGGGATCACCCGCTTGACCCAGTCCCAGACCTTGTCGCGCAGCCACCCGCCCAAGGACGTGATGCCGTTCCACAGGCCACGTACGAAGTCCTGGCCCTTGCCGTACAGCGTGCTCGTCGCGTCGCCGATCGCGGCCGCGATCTTGCCCGGCAGCGCCCTGGCTTCGCCGACCAGCTCCCAGAACTTGTCCACCGCAGCCTGCTTCATGCGGCCGAGCCAGTCGCTCATCTTGCCGGGCAGTTCGCTGAACCAGTTGATCCCCTCGCGGATGAGGTCGACGTGCTCGCGGACCTTCGTCTTGATCCACTCCCAGGCGGCGGGGATCTTCTCCAGCGCCCACGCGATCGCCTCCGCGACCGGCCCGAGCACGGTGTTGTGCAGCTCGATCAACCCGGAGACGAACCACGCCACCGCGGGGATCACGACGCCCGCGACCACCGCCGCCAGCTCGATCAGCTGCGGGATGTGCGGCGCGACCGCCTCGACGATGCGCATGAAGTTCTGCGCCATCTCGGGCAGGTGCGGCATGATCTCGGTGATCGCCTTGGACAGCTGGTCAGCGAGCACCTCCGCGAGCTGCTGCACGGCAGGCCACATCGGCTCAAACGCCTCAAGCCACCGCACGATCAGGTCGACCAGCGGCGGCAGCAGGGCCGTCACCAGATCGGTCAGCGGCTCGGTCAGCTGCGCGAGCACCATCCACCACTCACCGAAGGCCTCCGCGAGCGGCGGCAGCAGCTCGCCGAGCTGGTCGCTGAGCAGCTCCGCGAGCGGCTGAAGGCAGTTCTCGATGATGTGCGTCAGCGCCGGGCTGAGCGCGTCGAGGATCGGGCCCGCCACCTTCAGCACGGCTTCGGCCAGGGACCGGACGACGGGCACCAGAGCGTCGAGCACCGGCGCCAGGGCATCGGCGAACATGCCGACCAGCTCGCCGACGGGGCCCAGCAGCTCGCCCGCGGCCTGGAAGACCGACCGCAGCACGTCGCCGATGGAGCCCATGTGCGGGGCGAGCGCGTCGAACATCGCGCCGAGCCCGTCGCCCAGGAAGTGCAGCCCGTCCGCGAGCGCGTCCGTGACCGGTCCGGCCTTCGAGCCAAGCTCGATCCAGTCCGCGAACAGCTGTAGCCCGACGTCACCGGCCGCCTTGACCAGGGGCATCGCGTTGGCGAAGTTCTGTGCGAGTTGCCCCTGGAACACGGGGTCTCGGAACAGGTCGCCGGCCTGGGCCGCGAGGTCGCCGATGACTCCGGAGATGTCGCCGATGCCCTGCTTGAAGATCGGGAACAGCGCCTCGGAGTCCTTGAACATCTTCGTGAAGCCCGGCAGCATCTCGCGCGCCGCCGTGGCGGCGAGGTCGTCAACGAGCGGCTTCATGCTGATCAGCTGCTCGACGAGCGCCCGCGCCTCCGGCGTGAGCTTCGCCATCGCGTCCGCGTACTGCGACGTCGCGCCACCGGCCGCGCCCGCCGACGCGGCCTGCTGCGCCTGGACATCCGCGAGGTGCTCGACGGCACGGGTGACGCGCTCGTCGGCCTGGCGTCGCCGCTCGGCAGCCTGCTCGTGGGCGTCCGCCAGCTCCTTCTGTGCGTCGGCAACGTCGCGCTCGGCGTCAGCGACACGCTGCCGCGCGTCGATGACGCGCTCGTCGCCCTCGATGCCCGCGGCGTTCGCCTCGTCGAGGTCGCGGCGCATGTCCGCGTTGTCTTCCTTGAGGCGCTGCAACCGGTTCTGCGCCTGCTTGACGTCGAACTCGGCGCGGCGTCGCTCCAGGTCGCTCGACAGCGGAGCGCCAAGCACCTCCTTCAACCGCTCCTGTGCGGACTCCAGCGCGAGCGTGGCGCCCTCTTCCGACAGCGCGGCGTCCTCGACACGGCGCCGGAGGTCGTCGAGCTGCTCGGCCGCCCGTCGGCGGGCGTCGGTGAGGTCGTCTTGGGCGTCGGCCGCCGACCGGTTCGCGTCCTCAACGCGCCGCTCGGCGGCGGTGATCTGGTCGGCGGCGTCCTCGTACGCCTCGACCTGGTCCCGCTTCGCTTCGGTGATCGCCCGGTTCGCGTCCCGGATCGCGATCGCGTCCGCGAGCTGGCTGCCTGCCGACGCGCCGGAGGCCGCCCCTGCTGCCTTCTGGTCGGCCGCGTAGCCCCTCAACGCGCCGATGACGCCACCCCAGGCCAGGCCAATGGAGGCGATGCCCGCAGCGGCGGCGAGAGCGGCCGGCGCGAGGGCTGCGATGGCACCCACGCCCGCGATCGCGAGCGGCGGCACGACGCCGAGACCGATCGCGGCGTACCGGCCGAGCGAGCCGAGGCTTGCGCTGGAGCGGTTCGCGGCGCCGCCCAGCTTGGACTCGAGGTCGCCCGCTGCGGCGCCGGTCTGCTGGCGGATGGCGCTCGCGGAGGCGCGCATCTCGCGCTCCATGTCCTTCGCCGCGTCGCCAACGGCGCTCTTCGCCCGGTTCAGCTTCGGCTCGTCGACCTCGACCGGGATCTTCGCCTTGACGGTGCGGGTGACCAGGTCGACCTCGTCGCGGACCTTGCGGCGCCACTCCGCGGCTTCGCCGACGTCGAGGGGGATCTCAGCCTTGAGGCTCTGCTGGATGCCCTGGACCTGCTCGCTGATGTGTCGGCGGATCTGCTCGGTGTCGGCGTCGACCGGGAGCTTGTCGAGGTCTCGCGCGGCGGCCCGGAGATCGGCGTTGACCTTGCTGCGCCAGGCCTCGTCGATCGGGTCCTTCAGCTTGGTCGGCAGTTCGACGGGGTCCTTGGCCGTCTGCTTCTCGGTCTGCTCCTTGTACCTCTTCTGCTCGGCGGGCGACGGCGGCTTCAGCGTGGTGGTCGCGGGCAGCTCGAACGGCTTCGAGTTCTTGATGCGCTCGCGCATCCGGCGCATGTCGTCGTCGGTGTGGTCGCGCAGGACGACGTCTACGAACGCCTCGGCGATGCGAAATCCCTCGGCCATGATCAGGCCGCCTTGCGCGACGGCAGCTGCGCGCCGGCCGGGGCGAAGAACGCCTCAAGTGGGACGTCGAGGGCGTGCGCTACCGCGGCGAGTGCGTCGGCGCTCGGCGTGCGGCTGCGACGCCACTTGTAGATCGAGCTGACCGAGCAGCCGGCGTCGGCGGCGAGCCGCGAGGCGGTCACGCCGCGCTGTGTGCACAGCTCGCGGAGGCGGGCGCTGGAGAACCGAAGAGCTGCCACGGCGTCGCTCCTGAACAACACGAACGCCGAGCGCCGGAGCAACATCGGGTTGCTCGCGGTGCTCGGCGTCGCGTGTTCGTCGCTGCGCGCCGTTCAGCGGTCGCTGCTGTTCTGGGGTCCGGACTACCGGTTCACGCTCGGTCCCTCGGGACCGGCTTCCCTTCAGCCAGCTCGCTTAGCGGTCGACGTTTCCGTCACCTTCAGGGTAACGCCGCAGCTCAGCGGGTGTCACCACGTAGATCAGCGATCAGCTTCCGCACGCTCTCTGCCGAAGGCTTCGCGCCATCCGGTACTTCGGCCTTGAGGCAGTCGGCGACCATGAACGTCAGGAACCACACGGCCACACGGAGCTCGTCGACCGACATGCCGTTGACCAGCAGCCCGACGCCCTCACTGTCCTCGTTCAGGACCGTTGCGACCAGCAAGTACGCCGAGGCCTGCAGCTCCGGGTGAAGGCCCGTCATCCCTGTCCTTCCTCGCTCTGGAGGTCGACCTGGTAAGTGATCACCGTGTGCGGCTGCCCGTGGCGGTCGGGCTCCTGCTCGTCGATCGACGCGACCGTCACGTCACCATCCGGGCGGAGGCCGCGCTGCTGCAACTCCCGTCGAAACGCGTCCGCGTTCGGCTCGTGGAACGGGGCGTCCTCCGTGACGCCGTGCCGTTCGACCGTGAACGTCCTGGTCGCCGTGCCGTCAACGATTTCGATCACAGCTGACTCCTTTTCGAAAGATTCAACGGAGAAAGACTCATCTCGCCGAATAATCTCCGGCACCGTTGGTGGTCGGCGGGATGTTGTTGCAGGCGAGCTGACGCTGCGCCGCCTCGCTCAAAGCTCGCGCTTTCCCGATGAGCTGCGGCAGCCTCTCCGCGTAGACACCGCTGGCGATCTCGGCGCGACGTTCCTCGATCGCTTCGGCGATCGTCTGTGTCGGCTCACCGCGGGCGGCGCGCACCATGTTGCAAATCGGGAGCGACAGCTCCAGGTCGCGGATCATCGCGTCGTCCAGCACGTGACGCGGCACGAACTCCTCAGCAGCAGCCTGAGCCCAGTGCAGGGCACCGTCGTGCGTGCTCATGACGCCGGGACCAGCGTGAGCAGGGCACGGGAGACGACCGCCGGCGCGGCTGCCTGCTGCTCGTCGGACAGCTGCAACTCGGTGAGGATGAGCTTGATCACCGAGGCGACCTGCTGCCCGATCGCCTCAGAGACCCGCACCCGGCGGTCGTCGAGCTGGAGCTTCGCCAGCACTTCGAGCGTTCGAGCCGCGGCGATCATCGACCTGCCGTACAGCTCGATCTCGACACGGATCGACTCCGCGCCCAGCGGCGACTGGCTCGTGATGGCGTCGAGGGCGTTGACGCGCTGCGCCCAGGCGTCCTTGTGGGCGAGCAGCTCTGCTGCGACACGCGAGAGCGCTTCGTACGGGTCAGCCACCCCGGAGAGACCCGCGTGCGCCAAGATCGCCGCTGCGTCAGCCTCAGCGGCCTGCACAGCCACCCGCTCGGCTGCACGACGCCGCACCTGGGGTGCCGCAGAACCGTGGCTGGCACACACGCTCGTGCCAGGCGTCTTGGGCTTCCGGCAGCGCGCACCGTTGTTCGTCGTGCTGCGGGCCGCGCACCGCTGCTCGTCGGGAACCTCGCGCATCGAGGACCTCCTTGGGTCCGGGAGGAGCCGTGAGCTCCTTGGGTCGTCGTGCACCGCCTGGCCGTCAGGGTCCCGGCCAGGGTCAGCCAGGCGGTGCGCACATGGGTCAGCTGGGGTCGGCTGCCCGCAGGTGCTCGTGGAGCGCCTCAGCCGCACTGTGAGCCGTGTGCACGGGCCCGGATCCGTCGTACCCGCCGACCCACCGGAACCGCGGTCCGTCGGCGATGCCCTTCTCGGTGCCGGCCAGCGCGTGATAGGTGCTGAGCTGCTCGATCAGCGTCCCGAGCGTTTTGATCAGCCGTGCGCGGGCCGCAGTGAGTTCCTTGGCGGTCACCCGAACCCAGTCGCCGTGATGGGCGGCGAGTGCACCGAGCAGGGCCTCGCGTGCGCGGCCTGGGGCCGCGTCGCGCTCGCGGGCGTCGACGATGAGCTTCGCGACCAGCTCCGCGTCTGCGTCGGGCGGGATCCGGTCGACGCGTTCGAGTCGCGCGGCCTCCACGGCAGCGCGGTACGCGGCCATGCTTGACGCGTACGCGTCGAGGGCGGCCGCGATGTGCGGCTCGACGACGCCGGCGCGGACGAGCTCGATCGTCGGGTTGAGGCTGCTGGTGTCGGCCGTGGGGAGAGGCACGTGTGCTCCTTCTGGGGTGTTCGAGTGGCTATGGGGTGGCCGTGCTGGTGGGGTGCGCGGAGTTCGGCGGACTCCGGCCGTGTCGGCGACGCACGATGTGGGCGAGGTGTGGCTTGCACGTCAGACACGGCACGGCACGGTCGTAGTCGATCCAGCCGTTCGCGCACCGCGGGTCGTGCAGCACGTCCGTGCCGGTCTCGGTGGGCTCGATCGGCTCGCCGTAGCGGTCACGGGGCA
This sequence comes from Lentzea flava, assembly GCF_014648475.1. Classification (GTDB taxonomy): domain Bacteria; phylum Actinomycetota; class Actinomycetes; order Mycobacteriales; family Pseudonocardiaceae; genus Lentzea; species Lentzea flava. The sequence continues at coordinate 22,207 of NZ_BMRE01000035.1, forward strand.
TCGGGCACCTGCCCCGGCATGTCCGGGCCGCGCCAGCGGCGCAGCACGCCGTGGTGGCGCGTGGGGCGGGTGCTCGTGCCCCAACCGGTCTGGCGGATACGGCCTTGTCGGGCAGCGACGGCGATCACGGCGCTGATCAAGCTCGGCGCGGCGCGCAGGCGGGTGTCGTCGGTGAGCCGGGCTTGCAGGTCGTCGGCGGTGAACTCGGCCCCGCTGGCGATCAGCTCCTCGAGCACGCTCTCGATCTCGTCGCGGTAGCCGCGGTGCACGGCCTGGTCAGCGGCGAGGACGTCGGCGACGCCCGCGTCACGGAGCTGCGCGCCGGTCGGTTGTGGCTGGTTCATCGCGGTGTTCCCCTCTCTCCGTAGGCCTTGCCCGCCCAGACGCCGCTACGGCAGCCCTTGGGCAGGGCCTGCGAGGCGGCTCGGCACGCCGGCCGTGCCGGGCACGCGGTGCACACGGCGCGGCAGGCCTCAAGGCGCGCCGCACGGTCGGCGGGTGTTTCGCCGGGCACCACGTCGTCGAAGTCGGGCGCCTGCCCGGCACACCGGGCGCCGGGCAGGTCGACGCCGAGCAGCAGCCGGGTGAACCGGGAGCGATGTGCGTCAGGCGTCCGCCTCGCAGACTGCTGACGTGAGCCGGATGCCCGCCTCTCGGGTGCGGAAGGGGGGACCGTGGTCATCCCTTCCGCGCCTGCCGGGGCAACGACGAGTGTCGCGTCACGCTCCAGAGAGGCGTGACGCCGCAGGACATGCTCGCGGCCGTGCGGACCGTTGATCACGACGCGACTCCCCTGCGTGGATGGCATTGCGGGCAGCGAGCCGGGCGACCGTCGTCGAGTTCGACCTGCCGCGTGCGCTCGTCACACGTGCCACACCACCGTGTCCTGGTTCTTGCCTCCTTCAGCCCCGCCTCGACGTCTGGCGGGAATGCGGGCAGGTCCTTGCCGAGGGCGTTGACCAAGAACGTCGGGCTCTTGGCGCCGACGATCGCAAAGCGCAGATGCTGACGGACCTGGTCGAGGGTCCAGCCATGCTCAGCCACGACCGCGTCCACCGCTGATGCCAAGGCCTCGGCCTGCGGCAGCTTCGGAGACGGGCACTGACTCTGCGGACGCCACGGCAGCGATCGCACAAGCTCGAACGCCTCAGCGGAGTGGGGCTCGTCTTCTGTCCTCCCTCCCTTCCTACGGGTCGGGAGGACGGAAGACGGAAAGGGGTCTGCCACAACCGACCCTTCTGCGGCTGTGACCGACCCTTCTGCGGCTGTGACCGACCCTTCTGCTGGCACAGCCGACCCTTCCGTCCCAGAAGGATCGGCTGTGTCAGACCCTTCAACGCGTGAAGGGTCGGCTGACGCCAACCCTTTGCGTGGCTGCCTGCAGGCACGGCATGGGCATCCTTCGGGCGCTGGAAGCTCAGGAACTCGGTATCGGGGAACGCGGCCCCGGTAGGCGTAGACGGACCTGCCGTTCTTGTCCTCGCCAAGGGGTACGCGTACGTCGAGCTTCCGCTCCTTCGCCAGGCGTCGGAGCACATCCTGCACACCGTTGACCTTGAGCTTCATGCGTCGCGCCAGGTCCGTCGTGGAGCAGTCACATTCGCGGGCTTTGAGACGCGGATCCGCACCGCAGTACTCGGCGATCACGACTAGTAGCAGCACCTCGGCCGGAGTGAGATCAGCTGGCGCGTGGTCTAGCACTTCTTCGACGAGTTCCCACGCCATCAGCGAGCCCTCCTCCCTTCGTGCTCCTGGTCAGGGCACGCCTTGTCACGCTGCGCCGTGCTCCTTGGCGAGTGAGCGGGGGAAGGCAGTGGCCTCGGTGGAGGCCTGATCGTCCAGACCCAGGAACTTGAGCAGGTCGACCCGACGAACCTTCATGCGCGAGCCGACGAAGACCACGGGAACCGGAAGGCCTCCCGTCTTGGCCAGGGCGTAGACCGCCGCTTTCGACAGGTCGAGGTGTGGCGCAGCGACAGCAAGTCCAAACAGTGGGGGCAGCGTGCGCGGGTCCACCTTCGTGTCACCCATGGCGTGGTCCTTCCAAAAAAGAAGTTCGGGTCTTCCGGAATCGACCGTACCTCGCTAGACTGGTGGCGTCAATTCTGGACCTGTTAGCCTTCAAAAATGGAAGATTCGGCGGTGCATGGTGCTCCGATGCAAACCGTGATCAGTCGCATGAAGGCGCTTCGGACGCAGCGTGGGTTGACCGCGCAAGGTCTCGCCGAGGCAATGACGAAGGCGGGCGTGCCCTGGGAAGTGGGGGTGGTGACCAAGCTGGAGACGGGGCGGCGAAAGTCCGTTAGCGTCGCTGAGCTTTTCGGCTTGGCAGCGGCACTGCGTGTTTCGCCACTCACGTTGCTGCTGCCGGAGCTTGAGGCTGAGTATCACGTCACCCCGAGTCTCGCCGCGCCGGCGGCCAGAGTGGCGCAATGGCTGCAAGGCCTGCGCCCTTTGCCATCGCAAGATCAAGAAGACGAGTTCTACGACACGCTTCCTGGCTACGCGTTCCCTCCACCGACTTCTGATGAGGAGCAGCGGAAGGCGCTGGAGCGCTTGCGGGGTCTGCAAAAGCAAGCCCAGCGTGCGCTCGACGCGGTGATGCGGAGCGAGGGGTACATCACGTTCCCCGAGGAACCAACTACTGATGAGGACCACCATGAGCGATCCGATCAAGGAGATTGAGCTGAAGGACGGGACGATCCGCTATCGGTTCGTCGTCGACGTCGGGAACGACCCGCGGACCGGTAAGCGGAAGCAGCTGACGCAGACGTTCGACAAGCGCAAGGAAGCGGTCGCCGAGTACGAGCGCATCCGCCACCAGTGCCGCACGGGCGAGTACGTCATGCCCTCGAAGATGACCGTCGCGCAGCTCGTCGACGCGTGGCTTGAGCAGGCCACCGTGGATGTCGAGGAGTCGACGAAGCGCGGCTACACCGACTGCATGAGGTTGGTGCGCGAGCACCTCGGCCACAAGCCGTTGCAGCGCCTCGACGAGGCCGACATCGACGACCTGGTTCGGCACATGCTCACCGAGGGTCGGAAGGTCGGCGGCCAGCGCGGCACCGGCCTGGGAGTGCGATCCGTCGAGATGACGCTGGGACGGCTGCGCGCCGCGCTGAACCTGGCGATTCGCTGGCGTCTGGTCTCTCGCAACGTCGCGGCGTTCACGAAGATCCCGCGTGACGCCCGGAAGCAGGCGGCGGCGAAGCGCGCTACTCGGAAGCCTTGGGATGCCGAAGAAGTGCGGACGTTCCTGCTCGGTATCGCCCGAGAGCGCCTGTACGCGCCGATGCTGCTGTCGCTCATGGGCTTGCGCCCGGCCGAGGTGTGCGGGCTGAGGTGGTCCGATGTGGACCTGACCGCGGCGACTATCCGAGTCGGCGAGAACACTCGCACGATGGTGGCCGGCGTGGTCGTCGAGAAGACGGCGAAGAGCGAGAGCGGCAAGCGCACCCTGCCGTTGCCCGCGCCGGTGCTCGCCGCGCTGAAGTCGTTCAAGGCGGCCCAGGCCGCCGAGAAGTTGGAGCTCGGCGAGAGCTACACCGACTCCGGGTACGTCCTGGTCGATGAGGCCGGATTGCCCGTGAAGACCAACGCCCTGAGGTGGCGGGCCTACCGACTCATGGCCAAGGTCGGCGTGCGCGGCAAGGGTGAAGTGCGGCTGTACGACTGCCGACACTCGACGCTGACCTACCTCGCCGCGAACGGTGTCCCAGACGTCGTGCTGGCGAAGTGGGCGGGCCACGCGGACGGCGGCAGCCTCGCGAAGCGCGTCTACATCCATCCCGACGCCTCGCACCTGCGGGGCGCCGCCGACAAGCTCAGCGCTCTGCTCGGGTGATCCGCATTTCCTCGTCTTCCGGCTGGACACCGCAGGGTTGAGGATGTTCGTCGGGGTACGGATGAGCTCTCGTTTACAACTGCACAGTGAGATTTCGTGAGACGTGGCCCCGAAAACCCATGATCGGCCATTTCTCACAGGGGCAGAGTTGAGGCTCTGAACTGCGGATTTCCAATGTGGACGCAGTGAAGGGGCCGCCGAGGCTATGTGATCGGTCAACAAACGGTTATGAGCGTTGCTAACAAGTTCTGTTAACGTCCTGGCCGTGCGTCCAGAAGACCTGTCGCTGCTCACCACACCCGGCACCGTCGCCGTGTCCGGGGACCTGGTGCTGGTCAGCATCACCACGCCCGATCTCGACTCGAACACCTACCGGGGTGGTCTGCACCGGGTTTTCCCGGACGGCACGACAACGCCGTGGACACACGGTGACCGGGACAGTGCGCAGCGCATTTCCCCGGACGGTCGTTCGGTCGCGTTCCTGCGCGTGGCCGGAAAGTCCAAGCCGCAGCTCTACGTCATGCCGGTGGACGGCGGAGAGCCGCGCAAGCTGACCGACCTGCCGCTGGGCGCCAGCGCCCCGGTGTGGTCGCCCGACTCGACGCGGATCGCCTTCGTGGCCCGCGTGCCGGAGGAAGGCCGCTACGGCACGACCGACGACGGCCCCGAGGCCGAGGCCCCGCGCCGCATCACGCGCCTGGACTACCGCGTCGACGACGTCGGCTTCCTCGCCGACCGCCGCCCGCGCCTGCACGTGGTCTCGCTGGACGGTGAGGTCTCCGAGCTGACCGACGGCTCGCACGACGTGTCCGACCCGGCGTGGATCGACGACTCGACGCTGGTGTTCGTGGCGCCCCGCGACCTCGGCGCGGTCGAGACCCTGCACTGCGACCTGTACACGGTGCCTGCTTCCGGTGGCGCGGTGTCGCTGCTGGTGAGCGGCGCCGGCGAGGTCTCGATGCCGTTCGTGGCGGGCTCTTCGCTGTACTGGCTGGGCACCGAGTTCACCGGGTTCGACGCGGTGGCGCGCAACCACGGTCTGTGGAAGGCGTCGCTGGACGGGGCGGATCCCGTCCGGCTGACCGACGTGGAAACCGTTGACGTGGAACGGCTTTCCGGCCAGCCCGTGGCGGACGACTCGGGCGTGTTGCTCGTCGTGCGCAACCGCGGTGCCTTGGAGCTGCAGCGGATCCCGTTCGACGGCGGGCCCGGCGAGGTGCTCGTCGGCGGCCCCGTGGCGGTCCGCTCGTTCGCCACCGACGGGTCCACTGTGGTCGCTGTGGTGTCCACTCCGGACAGTCCCGGCCAGGTGGAGTTCGTCGGAACCGGTGTGCGCACGGCGTTCTCGTCGGTGCCGGCGCGCCGCGTCGTGGAACTCTCCGGCTCGGCCTCGGACGGCTATCCGGTGCACGGCTGGCTCGTGCTGCCGGAGGGCGAGGGCCCGCACCCGGTCGTCCTGGCGGTGCACGGCGGCCCGTTCATGTACCACAGCTGGGGTTTCTTCGACGAGGCCCAGGTCTACGCCACCGCCGGGTACGCCGTCGTGCTGCCGAACCCGCGCGGCTCGGCGGGCTACGGCCAGGCTCACGGCCAAGCCGTCATCGGCAGGTTCGGCACGGTGGACGTCGACGACGTCCTGTCCCTTTTGGACGTCGCCCTTGCCCGTGACGACACCGATTCCGAGCGCGTCGGCGTGATGGGCGGCTCCTACGGCGGCTTCATGACGTCGTGGCTCTCGGCCCACCACGGCGAGCGCTTCAAGGCCGCGTGGAGCGAGCGCGCGGTCAACGCCTGGGACTCCTTCTCGGGTTCGTCGGACATCGGCTACTTCTTCACCGACGCCTACTGCGGCACCGACCCCGAGGCACACCGCGTGATGTCGCCGCTGACCTACGTGGAGAAGATCAACCTGCCGTTCGCCGTCGTGCACTCCGAGCAGGACTGGCGTTGCCCTCTGGAGCAGGCCCAGCGCATGTTCGTGGCGCTGAAGCGGCGTGGCGTCGAGGCGGAAATGCTGATCTTCCCCGGCGAGGGGCACGAGCTGACCCGCTCCGGTCAGCCGCGGCACCGCAAGCAGCGCTTCGACGCGGTGCTGGAGTGGTGGGGCCGCCACCTCAAGAGCTGACGCGCTCCGGGGTGATCCTGCGCAGCAACTCGTCTCGTGGCGGCCCTGGACGCGCGCGGGTGAGCCCCGCCCAGATCCGTTCGATGCGGCCGTGCAGGTCGCTGTCGGTGTCGAAGACGGAAACGCGGTCGAGCAGCCCGATGCGGCCGACGGTCCGGCGCAGCACGAGGTCGTCGTGCGGCGCCGCGGCCAGCGCCGCCGCGAACGCGAACAGCGGGTAGCAGCCGTCGCGGCGGCTGATGTCGACCGGCGTGCCGCTCCAGGCTTTCGCACGCGCCGCGTCGGTCTCGATCGCGAAGGTGTGGCGCTCGCGGGCCTCCGGGCCGACGTCGGCGAGGTAGGCCTCGGTGAGGTCGGCCGGTGTGGTGTGCGTGGCGCTGGCGCGGCCCAGGGCTTGGGCGTGCACCAGCGCGAACGAAAGTCCGTAGGCGAACGCGGGATCGGTGTGGCACAGCGCGTCGCCCACGGGCACGAGCCCCGGCACGCCAGAGCCTGCGGTGCGGTCGATGTTGGCCAGACCGCTCATCGGCATGACGTCGGTGATGGGGTACGCGTGGTCAGGCGAGGTCATCACGTCCAGCGGCGTGATGGCCCTCGCCGCGGCCATCCACGCGTGGTCGTCTTTCAACACGCGCAGGTCGTGGTCCGCGTTGGGCACCAGGAAGATCACGGCGAACGTGCGGTTGTCACCGCGGAAGGTGTTGAACCCCATGTACCCGAGGTCGCCGCGCGGGTTGAGCAGCCACGGCCCCGTGACGTGCTCGGCGCCGGGGTTGAGCGCGAAGTAGCGGCAGTAGTAGATCGCGCCGCACTCGCTGGGCCGGGCGGAGGCGCGCGGCCAGCCGGGAGGGCAGCGGTACCGGCCGAGCGCGTCGACCACGACGTCGGCGCACACCGCCTCCCCGTTGTCGAGGTGGAACCCGCTCGCTCCCGGTACCAGGCTCGTGATGTGCCTGCCCGCGACCAGCCTGATGCCGGGCTCGGCCGCGGCAGCGCGCCGCAACGCCCACTCGACCACCGGGCGCCGCACCCAGAGGTAGACCAGGTCCTCGTCGCCGGGCTGCCGCGGTCCGGACAGCTTGGCGGCCAGGTCCTGCTCCTCGGCGCCGGCGTCGAGGAGCAGGTCGATGACGTCCGGTGCGAGCTCGCGCAACACCTTGCGGCCGCGCGGCAGGAACGTGTGCGGCTGCTGGAAGTGCGGGATGCCCTTGCGCACGACGTCGAACGCGTCTTCCGGGCCGTCCTGCGCCGTCACGTGGTCGCGTTCCACCACGACCGCGGAGTGCCCGGCGCGGGCCACCGCCAGAGCCGCGGCCAGCCCGGCCACTCCACCTCCGGCGATCGCGAAACGCATCCGTTCAGGCTAGGCACGGGTCCGAACGGCGGACAGGGTCATCAGGCCCTGTCAGTCCCGAGTGGACTGCTCGAGGAGGTGGAAGCGGGCCAGGAGTTCCTTCGCGGGTGCGGACTCCGGGTCGAACGGCACCAGGTGCTGCCGATCGTCCGGTCCCCGCACACCCACCCAGTAGCACCCGTAGCAGAACTCCAGGTCGAACAGGTACTCGTCGTCAGCCGAGTACGCCAAGATCGCGTAGGCGGGGCTGTAGCACCGCATCGGTTCTGCGACCGGGAAGCTCGCGATGAGCGCGAGGACCGCGGCGGAGTCCGGGCCCACCCACGATCCGAGCAGGTCGCCCTGGACGGTCCACGCTTCGAGCTTGCGCGCCCTCGCCACGCTCACAGGCATCCGTGTGCTCATGCCTTCGCGTTCCACGTGATCACCCCAGCAGCGTGTAGTTGAGCTCCTCGCACACCCGCGCCAACGGCAGGTCGAGACCGGGGTGGTCCAACGGCAGCAGGACGTCCGGCGCGGCCGGCAGCCCGGAAGCCGCCGGCGGGTCCCACAGGCAGATGGCCGGGTCGCCGGAGTCCATGGACGAGCGGTACCAGAGGCCGTCGAGCTCCGGGTAGGCCGCGCGGATCGCGCGCGACCAGGCCTGGGTCACGTGCTTCGGGCCCGTGGAGATCTCCTGCGAGGCGCCGACGCGGGTGGGCCACAGGCCGCCGAGGTCCAGCAGTCGCAGCGTGCGGCGCGGGCGCAGGACCACGAGGAACGGGCTGCGGGTGCGGCGGTCGACGATCGAGGTGGCCTGGAAGACCTCGGCGATGGAGGTGCGCACGGACAGTCCGAAGTAGAGGACGCCGTTCTCGTGGTCCTGGACCGGGCTGCCGTCTGCTGCCGGTTGTTGTGCGTCGAAGCGGGCGTGGGGGAGCGGGCCCGTGTAGCGGAAGGTGTTCCAGCGCTGCGGGTGGGAGCCCTTGGCCGTGAAGACGCGGACCAGGCGGGTTGCCCTGTGCACCGCCACCACGTCCTCGGTGCGGCGCAGATGTGCTTGCAGCACGGCAGGGGCAGGCGGCTGCGGAAGCCGTGACATTCGGGTCCTGTCGGGTGTTCGGGAGCGCTCAGGCGGGTGTGCCGAGCACGGAGGCCAGATCGGCGACGCGGCGCGGGTCTCCTCCTGCGAGAAGCCAGTCGCGCGGGGTCGCGGGCTTGCCGTCGACGGGCAGGTCCTCCTGGAGGGTGGTCATGAACGCGGCGACGACCAGCGCCGGTTGGTCCGACGGGACCGCCGCCAGCACGGTTTCCAGGCCCGGTAGGACGCCGGTGCCCGCGAACTGCCACGCGGGCAGGCGCCAGCTGCCCCTGTCCTTCCAGCCCACGAGCCTGCCGACGCCGAGCCGGTGGCGGATGCGGCTCGTGTCGACCTGGAGCTGGCGTGCGGCCTCGGCGACGGTCAGCGCCGAGTCGCGCAGCACCGCGTGTGCGACGACCGTGCGGGTGCGCGGGCGGGCGTCGGCTGGACCGGCGGGGGACAGGTCGAGGCCCACGTCGGTGAGCGCCTCCTGCTGGTCCGGCGTGAAGTAGGTGGCCGGTTCCGGGTGTGGTGGAGCGAGCCTGCGTGCCGCGTCGGTCACGAGGTCCAGGAACTCGTCAGGGGTCACCTGCAGGCCGGCCTTGGCCAGCACCGTCTCCAGCGCGGGGCTCATGCGCACAGAATATCCCGTGCGTGCGCATTTGTGCGCCTGCTGAGGGGGTTGACCCTGAACGTTCGACGTTGCGCGCTCACGCAACGACGCTACGTGAGATTCCGCGCTCCAGAGCGGTGACGTGGGACTCATCCGACGCATCGCTACGATTCCCGGATGCAGCTGGACCGGGGCGCCAAGCGGGTCGTCGTGGCGTGGGCCGCCGTGATGGCCGCCACGCTCGCCTACGTGATGTCCCGTCCACCGGGTTGGTCGCTCGACCTGCGGGTTTATCGCAACGGTGGCGACGCGCTGCTGCAGGGTCTGCCGCTCTACGTCGAGGGCTTCGCGAAGCCCCTCGGTGGTCCTGACCTGCCGTTCACCTACCCGCCGATCGCCGCGGCGCTGTTCAGCCTGCTGGCGCTCGTGCCCCTGGTCGTCGCGATCCTCGTGGTGGCGGCGGCGAACCTCGCGATGCTCACGGCGTTGTGCCTGATCGCGGCGCAGCGCGTGCTCGGCTGGGGGTCAGAGGCGGTGAAGTGGGGCCTCGGTGCGGCGGCGGTGTCGTCGATCTTCGACCCGCTGCGCGAGACGCTCTGGTTCGGTCAGATCAACCTGCTGCTGGGCGTGCTGGTGATGGCCGACTGCCTGCTGGAACGCACGCGGTGGTGGCCGCGGGGCGCACTCATCGGGCTGGCGGCGGCGATCAAGCTGACGCCGGCGTTCTTCGCGTTGTACTTCGTGGCGCGACGGCAGTGGAAGCCCGTGTTCGTGTCGATCGCGTCGTTCTTCTTCTTCGGGCTGGTCGGGTTCGTGATCGCGTTCGGCGACGCGAAGGAGTACTGGACGCACGCGCTGCTCGACCCGAGCCGCGTCGGACGCCTCACCTACGCGTCGAACCAGGCGCTGCGCGGCACGCTGGCGCGGCTCGGGCTGGAGAACGGAGCCCAGGTCGCGGTGTGGGCCCTGCTGTCGGTGCTGGTCGTGGCGGCGGTGTGGTGGCTCGCCTCGCGCCTGGGCGACGTGGAGGCGTTCTTCGTCGTGGCGATCGGCGCGTTGTTGATCTCGCCGGTGTCGTGGGGGCACCACTGGATCTGGATCGCGCCCGCGCTCGTGCTGCTGTCCCGGGAGTCGTTGCGCCGCCATTGGGCGCCGTGGCTGGTCGTGGCGGTGTTCGCGGTCGGGCCGCACTGGCTGTTCCCGCGCGACAACGACGTCGAGCGGAACTGGGCGTGGTGGCAGCAGGTGATCGGCAACCTCTACGTGTTCGTCGGCGTCGCCGTGCTGGTCACGCTCGCGGTGCGGGTTGTACGAGACCGCCGTCGAGCTGCTTCAACCGCAGGCTGAACAGCACCAGCACCACGCCCCACAGGATCGCGAAGATGCCGATGGTGATCACGAACGCCATCGCGCCCGCGGCCGGGTTCACGATCAGGATGATGCCGAGCAGCACCGTCAGCGCGCCGGTGACGACGTAGAACCACTCGTTCGTCATCACCTTGCGCAGGCGGATGGCGTCGACGATCTGCAGCACGCCGGTGACCAGCGCCCACGCCGCGATGAGCAGCAGCAGCGCGGTCGCGGTGATGCCCGGCCAGAACAACGCGATCAAGCCCGTGGCCAGGCCGAGCACGCCGATGAGGCCGAGTGCCCAGCGTGCAGGCCACTCCTTGTGGGTGAGGGTCAGGTACAGCATCATCGCGCCGTCGACGAACGCGTAGGCGCCCCACAGGATGATCAGGGCGAGCAGGGTGAGGCCGGGCCAGATGAGGGCGGCTAGACCGAACAGGACAGCGAACACTCCGCGCACCGTGAAGAGCCACCACCGTTGCATGGTCCGGGATCGTCTCGGCTGTCGGTGGGGCCCGCAACCTGAGACCCTCGATCGGTGCTGATCCGAGTGGCTGACTGGCAGCGGATCCGGTCCGGCGAGATCACGCTGCAGTTCCGGCGGTGGAAGCGGCCGACGGTGCGGGCCGGCGGGACGTTGCGGACGTCGCTGGGCGTGCTGGCGATCGACGCCGTGGACGTTGTGTCGCGGGTGTCGCGCGCCGAGGCGCTGGCTGCCGGGTTCGCGACCGTCAAGGAGCTGATGTCCTCTGTGGACGGACGTGAAGGCTCGCTTTACCGGATTCGCTTGCACTTCGTGGGTGAAGATCCGCGGATCGCATTGCGTTCGTCGTCCGATGTGGACGGATTGCGGCTGTCGGACGCGGCGGTGGCGCTGCTGCGGTTGATCGCGGCGAACCCCGGTGTGCGGGCCGCTGACCTGGCTGCCTCGGTGGGCAGGGAGAAGCTGCCGTTCAAGGCGGACGTCCGCAAACTCAAGGCGAAGGGGCTCACCGAATCGCTCGAGGTGGGGTATCGCCTCTCCCCGCGGGGAGAGGCGTACCTGCGTTCGCTCGGCGGCTAGCCGGCCTGGCCGGTGATGATCGAGACCGCGCGGTCCTGCGCCTGGTCGCTGACCTCGCCGAGCTGGAAGCCGCGCGCCACCACGTGCGCGACCAGCTCCGGCTCCGGCGGCAGGCCGTACTTGCGCAGGTAGTGCGGTACGGCGCCGGCCCAGATCCAGGTGCCGTCGGTGCGGAAGTTGAGCGGCACGTCCTGCTCACCGCTCTGCGAGAACTCGTCGAGGTCGTAGCTGCGCGCGGCCAGCACGACCGGCGCCGACTCGAGGTAGTTGAGCAGGCCGTCCATCAGCTGCGGGTCGACCGGCTGACGGTTGACGATGATGCGGCCGTCGTCGCTCTTGCCGTCGTACACGCGCGCGGTGCGCAGCTCGCCGGACTGCTGCGGCTGGTCCTGCGGCGCGGCCTGGCTCGGCGGCGGAACCTGGAACTCCTGCTGCGGCTGCGGTTCCGGCTCGGGCGCGGGCAGCGGCGGCAGGCCGACGCGCTGGCGCCACCAGTCCGGGATCAGCCGGTCAGGGCGCGGGAACGTCTGCAGTTCGTCGCGGAAACCGATGGGTGGCGGCGTGTTGCGCCAGCGCGGTTCGTCCTCGGCGTTGAAGTCGACCGTGAACGCCGCGGGGGCCTCGATCTCGTACAGCGCGCTCAGCCACGTGCCGCGCTCCGGGTGGTACATGCCCGCACGCAGCTGCCCGAACATCTGCACCACGTCCATCGGCGGACGCACCGGCCGCAGCTGGCCGTCGGGACCCGAGAACGCCAGATCGACCTCGATGTGCCTGCCCGCCGCGCGGTACTCGGCCCGGATGCGCTGCCAGCCCTGCGGTACGGCCGGCAGCATGGCACGGCCGATCTGCCGCACCAGCTGCTGCTGGTCCTGCTCGCTCAGCGGTGTCGCCGGCTGGCTCATGTGGTCCTCGCCCCTCTCCCCGTGCAAAACACGCTGATCTTATCGGGCGGCTCGTGCCCGCGCGGGCGGGTCGCGGACCTCCGCCGGTTCAACCTGCTCCGCACGGGTGTGACGGTCCGCGGATGCCGGCCGCGTTCCAGCGGCCTCGCGCTTGATCGTCGGACGGGAGCGCGAGGCCTTGATCAGAGTTGCCGTTCGCCGACTTCGGTGGGGAATCAGTCGCGCACTGCGGAGGGCGGGGCCGGTCGGGTCACTCGGTCTTGGCCGCTTCGGCGAGTTTCGCGCGCAGCCAGTCCGGCGTGTTCTCCTCCGAGCGCGGGAAGTGCTCGAAGTCGAGGGCGTACACGTCGGCCTGCAGCGGCGGCTTGAAGGCCGGCTCGTTGTCGTAGTCGTACTCGACGGAGTAGCTGCCGGGCGGGTTGATCACGATCCTCGCCGTGAACCAGCTCCCCTTGCCCTCTTCGTACATCTCCGTCCGCAGGTCGCCGAGCGGGTCCATGGCGCTCATCGGGGGAGCGAGCTTGACCTCGCTCCCGTCCTGCGCCGTGACCTCGAACCTGGCGCTGTCGATGCCGACCGTCGAGTAGAACTCGAACCGGATCTGCTGCCAGCCGGCGGGAGCTTCGCTCACGAGGGCCGCGCAGACGTTCTGAACCACTTCCTCCTGCTCGGGAGGGGAGAGTGGACCGGGTTCCGACATGACGAGACAGTTCCTTCCCGTTGGCTACATCTTCCGGGGCGGGATGTTCTTGTAGACCAGAGGTGGCTCCGGTACCCCGTCGACCCAGTACTGCACTCGAATCTTGGTGGGGGTCTTCTTACCATCGGGGTACGTCATGTCGATCTGGACGTCCAGTTTCGGCTTCGGCGTCTGGCTGAGCAGGTCACCCCAGTGTTCTTCGAGCGCGCGGAAGTTGTTGGCCAGTGTGGTGCCGGCCTGACGCTGGTTGAGGTCCTCCAGCATCGGGACCATGTTGATGTACTCGCCGGGACCGTCGAACTCGGTGCCCGCGAGGTGGCCGCCGTTCCAGCCGACGTCCTCGTAGAGCGTGACCTCGTGCGGTTCCGGGTCGCGGCCGTGCTTGTTGCGGAACTCCTCGATGGTCTTCTTGTTGTGCTCGCGGTACTCGTCGCGACCCTCGTGGCCGACCGGCCCCTGGTCCGGGCTGCGGCGCGCGTCGTCCGAGCCGGTGTGCACCAGCTCACCCTCCATGCGGTGGGTGCGGCCGTCGGCGTCGGTGTGGAAGTGGTACACGCTGCCGTGCTGACCGGTGACGTGATAAGTGGCGTTCGGGAAGGGCTGCCGGCTGTCGGGCCGCCAGTTGCCCTTCTCGCCGGAGGTCGTGTGGACCTCCTTGATGCGCCCGTCGTCGCCCGTGATGAAGGTGCCGCGCTCGCGGCCGGCCTTGTCCGTCACCTCGTACCGGGTGTTCGGCTGCAGGACGCTGGGCGTGCCGTCGGGTTCACGGCCGAACGGCTTGCTCTTGAGCGGCGCGTCCGGGTGGCTCGCGTCGATCGTGACCTTGGGACGCGGGTCGTTGTCCGGCGGGTTGCCCGACGTGTCGGTGCCGTCGGCCGCGCGGTCCTTCGCGCCGGCGCCGTCGGTGTCCCGGTCGCTGCCGGGTGCGTAGCCGTCGTCGCTCGCCTTGGTCCTCGAGCCGTCCGGGTGGTGGGTCTCCCACTCGCCGTTGGGCGGGATCTTCGGCTGGCGGGTGCCGTCGGGCCGGATCTCGGGGTCGCTCGTGAAGACGCGGCCGTGGCTGTCGGTCCAGGCGGGCTTCGTCGGCGCGACCACCGGGGCGTCGAGGTGCTTGGACAGCTGCTTGGCGAAGTCGTTGCTGCCCGCGTCGCAGCCGATCAGGCGGACGGGCTTGCTGCCGTCGTAGCCGGAGCGGCGCAACATGTCGGCGTACTCGGCGGGGGTGTAGTCGTGTCCGCCGATGCGGGCCTTGCCGTCCGGGGTGATGTGGACGTCAGCGGTGAAGAAGCGGGGGTCGTTGGGGACCTTGTGCGGCAGGTCACCCATGTCCGGGTCGCCGCCGTGGTGGGAGACACCGGCCGGGGTGGTTTCGGCGTGCCGCTGGTGCGCTTCCTCCGGGGACGGGCGGTCGGGGTGCGGGTCGTGGCTGTTCGGGGCGTCGGGGTCGCCGTCGTGCGGCTTGTCGGTGTCCGGGCCGTCGTGCGGCTTGTCGGCGTCGGGGCCGTCGTGCGGCTTGTCGGCGTCGGGGCCGTGGTGCGGCGCGTCGGCGTCGGGGCGGTGGGGTGCATCCGCGTCGGGGCGGCGGGGTGCGTCGGCATCTGGACGGTGGGGCGCGCCGTCGGGACGGTGTGGGGTTGCGGCTTCCGGGCTGGTGGAGTCCGGGGCGCGGTGTGGGGCCTCGGCCGTGTCGGTGCCGCGGGAGCGGGGGCCGTCCGGGCTGTGGGGACGTGAGCCGTCGGGACGTCCGCTGTCGGGCCTGGTGCCGTCGGGCCTGGTGCCGTCGGGACGGGAGCCGTCGGGCCTGGTGCCGTCCGGACGGTTGCCGGGGCCGCCGCGGTCAGGGCGGGACGGGCTGTCCGGCCGGTGTGGCGCGTCCGGACGGTTCGGGGCGTCGGGACGGTTGGGGCCGCCGTGCGGTGCATCGGGGCGGTTCGGGCCGCCGTGCGGTGCGTCAGGGCGGTGGGGAGCATCCGGGCGGGACGGCGAGTTCGGGCCGTGTGGTGCGTTCGGCCCGCCGTGTGGCGCGTTCGGCCCGTGTGGCGCGTTGGGTGCGTGCGGTGCGTTGGGGCCGCCGTGGGGAGCGTTCGGGGCGTGGGGAGCGTTCGGTGCGTCTGGTCGCGATGGGGCCGACGGGCCGTTGTGCGGCGCGTTGGGGCTGTGGGGAGCGTCGGTTCGCGCCGACGGCATCGTGTTGTTGTGCGGTGCTCCCGGACGTGACGGTGCATCAGGACGCGAGGGTGCGTGGGGCGCGTCGGGTCGGGACGGGGCGGAGGGGCCGCCGTGTGGCGCGTCGGGTCGGGATGGCGCGGAGGGGCCGCCGTGGGGCGCGTCGGGCCGGGACGGGGCGGACGGGCCGCCGTGTGGCGCGTCGGGTCGGGATGGCGCGGAAGGGCCGCCGTGGGGCGCGTCGGGCCGGGACGGGGCGGACGGGCCGCCGTGTGGCGCGTCGGGTCGGGATGGCGCGGAAGGGCCGCCGTGGGGCGCGTCGGGCCGGGACGGGGCCGACGGGCCGCCGTGCGGTGCGCCAGGACCGTCCGGTCGGAAAGGCGTGCTGGGGCCGTGCGGGGCGGACGGGCCGCCCTGCGGAGTGTTCGGGCGCGTCGGGGTCGATGGCGCGTGTGGTGCGTTCGGGGCGCCGGACGACGGGGCGTGTGGCGCTCCTGCGGGGGTGCCTGCCGAGGGCATGTTCGGAGTGGACGGTGCGTGCGGGGCCGCCGCGGAAGGGGCAGTGGCGCGGCTTGGCGGGGTCGCGTCGGGGCGTCCCGGGGTTGGGGAGCCTGCGTGCGGGGTGCCTGCCGAAGGTGCGTGCGGGGTGCCGCCGGAGGGCATTCCGCCGCCGCTCGAGGGCATGCCGCTCGACGGGGAGAAAGGCGTCGACGGGGCCGAAGGAGCTGTCGGCATCGACGTCGGGCGTGCTGGGGCGTCGGCGCGGGAGGCCGCGGTCGACATGTCCGGGGTGCGTGGGGCGGGCGGTGTGTTGGGGGCCGGGCTGCCCGGGGTGCCGGTCCAGCCCTGGCCGCCGCCGGGCGACGGGCGGCCTGCCGCTGGGGAGGACGGGGCGTTGCCGGCGGCGTTCGGGGCGCCGCCACCCATCGGGGCGGCCTGCGGCGGGGTGGACGACGGGGAGCTGTCGGGGGTGCGCGACGGGGCGTGCGGGGCGTCGGCGCGGTGTGGGGCGTCGATCGGGGGTGCCATCGACGACTGGACGGTCTGGCCCGTGTTGCGGGTCGGGGCCGGGGTGTCCGGAGTGGACGATGTGTGCGGAGCGCCCGCGGGGGACGACGGAGAGCTGTCCGGAGTGCGGGCGGACGACGGGGAGCTGTCCGGGCGCGACGGGGCGTCGGGGGACGAGCTGTCCGGCGTGCGGGACGGGCCGTCCGGCGTCGACGGGCTGTCGGGCGTGCGCGACGGCGAAGGCGCGGACGACGGCGACGAGCTGTCGGGCGTGCGCGGCGAGGAAGGCGAAGGCGCGTCCGGCGTCGACGGAGAAGACGGAGAAGACGGCGAGGAAGGCGACGACGGCGAGGAAGGCGACGACGGCGAGGAAGGCGACGACGGCGAGGAAGGCGACGACGGCGAGGAAGGCGAACTGTCCGGTGTGGACGAAGAAGACGGCGAAGACGGCGACGACGGCGAAGAGTCCGGTGTGGACGGAGAGGAAGGCGTGCCGTGCGCGCCAGAAGGCGTGAGGTCCGGAGCGTCGGTCCGGTGGAACAGGCCGCCGGGCTTGATGGACTTCGTGGAGATCACGTCGAGGCCGGTCACCTTGCCGACCAGCTTGCCGACGACCTTCATGATCTTCGTGAAGATCTCGACCAGGCGGCCCAGCAGCGGCGAGACCTTCTTGATGGTCTTGATGAGCTTCTGGATCAGCTCACCGATCCTGGTCGCCCACTTGGAGATCGCGGTCACGGCCTGCGCCACGATGACCGGCGTGCCGAAGCCCAGCGTGAAGACGGCCTCCAGCACCCACGTGATCAGCTTGGCCACGAGGTCGGCGATCAGGTCGCGCACCATCTCGCGCACGAAGCCGACGACCATGCCCATCACGCCGACGACGGTGCCGACCGAGCCCGCCGTGGACGCCGCGCCGGACAACGCGTCCAGCTGCTCGCCCGCCGCCTTGCGGTAGGCGTCGGCGGCCGCGCCGGTCCACGGCGCGGTCTGGTCGACGGCGGCCTTGTAGTCGGCCGCGATCTTGCCGAGCTCCTGCGAGACGTTGTTCCACGTCGTCGAGTACGACTGGATCACCGGCGGGTCGCCCGCCAGCCAGTCGAGGGCTTCCTTCAACGGCTGCATGTGTTCCATCAGGAACGCGGCAGCGGAGGACAGCAGGGTGCCGAACGGGTCGATCGCCATCGAGGCGGCGTCGGCGACCAGGCCGACGACGCCGAGGCCGCCCTCGATC
This sequence comes from Lentzea flava, assembly GCF_014648475.1. Classification (GTDB taxonomy): domain Bacteria; phylum Actinomycetota; class Actinomycetes; order Mycobacteriales; family Pseudonocardiaceae; genus Lentzea; species Lentzea flava. The sequence continues at coordinate 39,629 of NZ_BMRE01000035.1, forward strand.
CAGCTGCCCTCGGAGATGCCCTTGTAGGCGTCGACCGCGGAGTCGGCGATCGAGAAACCGGTCGCCCAGCCGTTGTCGCCGGTGCCGGCGTTGAAGAAGCCGGATGGTTCGGCGGGGGCCTGCGCCACCAGCGGGTTCGGTGTGGACATCAGAAGCCCTTCATGGTCTGAGCGATCTGGTCCTCGACCTCCTGGTAGTGCTTCGCGGTCTCGGTGACCCGCTTCGCCGTGGCGTCCATCGCCTCAGCAGCACCCTTCAGCGCGTTCAGGCCCCACTGCTCGACGGGGTCGAGCAGCATGCGGAACGGCTGGCAGATGATGCCGTACGCGTCGGTCGGCATCGACACGGTGTTCGCCGCGTCCACTGCTCCCTGCAACCGGCCGTGCAGGCCCTCCAGGGCCTTGGCGTGCGCTTCCAACACGTCCGAGGTGACGTGGAAACCACCGGCAGTCATCGAACCCCCTCAAGTTCGAGCAGTGGACAGAAGATCAGGAGAGCACCGACTCGCCGCCGAAGTCGTCGTCATCCGACGGCGGACGGCGGCGCGCGGGCGGCGGTGTGGTGCGCGGAGGAGGCGGTGGTGCGTCGTCGTCCTCGACCCGGAAGTTGATTTCGTTGCTGGTGTACGGAGAACGCGCGGGGGCGTCCTCCGGCGGCGGCGCCGGGAAGTTCTTCTTGGCTTCGTTGAACAGCACGTTGGCCGTTTCGTCCTGGGTGCCGATGGTCTCCGCCATCGCCTCCTGCAGCAGAGCGGGGATCTTCGACTGCGCGCGCTGCAGCAGCTTCATGATCTCGCCGCTGATCTCGGACATCCGGCGCCCTGCGGCGGACTCGTTGATCACGAGGTTCTGCAGGATGCCGTTGGAGCCGATGGTCAGCTCGACCGCGCCGTCCGAGGACCGCTCGGAGATCGTCATGCCCTGAACACGCGTCGCCATCTCCTGGTAACGCGCGGCGCGTTCCTGGATGTTCTGGTTCCAGTTCGCGAGCATCTGCTCGGACCCGGCGATGTCCTCGGGCACCCGTGCTCCCTCATTCCAGCGGCGGCGGACTCAAAGGATGACGCAGCCGCGGCTGATCCAGTTCCCCCGACCTGGCAAATCGACCACACAGACCAGCGGCGTTCCACTGAGCGGACCAGTGGAACGCCGCTGGTCGATGATTTCCTACGAGACGCCCAGCAGGTCGACGACGAAGATCAGCGTCTCGTTGGGCTTGATCACGCCACCGGCGCCGCGCGAGCCGTAGCCCAGGTGCGGCGGGATGACCAGCTTGCGGCGGCCACCGACCTTCATGCCGGCCACGCCCTGGTCCCAGCCCGCGATGACGCGGCCGCCGCCGAGCGGGAACTGGAACGGCTCGCCGCGGTCCCAGGACGCGTCGAACTGCTCACCGGTCGAGTGCGAGACACCGACGTAGTGGACCATCACGCGCTGGCCGGCCTTGGCTTCCTCGCCGTCACCGACGGTGAGGTCCTCGACCAGCAGGTCGGCGGGCGCCGGGCCCTCGTGCGGGTCGACGACGGGCTTCGTGGCAGCCATCACAACTTCCTCTCGGAACGGGGTTGTTCGCGCTCGATCCAATCACGCGCGCGCGGACGCGGCCGAATGGCCTACGAAGACCAGCCCTACCCCGTCTCGAAAAGGCGTGTTGATCTATACGGACTCCCGGCCCTGCACCGGGGGTTCACAACAGAAGAAGGAGAATGATCATGGCGGCAACCCTGCACCGCCTCCGGTCATGGCTCGGCGCGGCATTGGCAGCAGCGACGCTGTCAATGGCGTGCGTCAGCGTGGCCGAAGCAGCTCCGACCCCCACCACCGACGGCGAGTTCGGCGCCCAGATCGTGGGCGGTACGCGCGCGAGCACGTCCACCTACCCGTGGGTCGTCTACCTGGCGACGAGCAGCGGGTTCCAGTACTGCGGTGGCACGCTCGTGGCTCCCAACAAGGTCGTCACGGCCGCGCACTGCACCGTGGGCGACTCGGCGTCCGCGGTCCGCGTCGTGGCCGGCCGCGACGACAAGCAGTCCACCGCGGGCACCGTCGCCCGCGTCACGAAGATCTGGATCCACCCGAGCTACACCGACGTGACCCGCGGCTACGACGTCTCGGTGCTCACGCTCGACCGCAACCTGTCGCAGACCCCGCTCAAGTTCGCGACGAGCGCGGACAGCACGCTGTACGCGGCGGGCACCAGCTCGACGATCCTCGGCTGGGGCGACACCGCGTCCGGTGGCACGGACTCGCGCTACCTGCTCAAGGCCACCGTGCCGCTGACCAGCAACTCCACCTGCGCCAACGCGTACGGCAGCCGCTTCATCGCCACGGCCATGGTGTGCGCCGGATACACCCAGGGCGGCACCGACACCTGCCAGGGCGACTCCGGTGGCCCGCTCGTGGCCGGTGGCAAGCTGATCGGCATCACGTCGTGGGGCGACGGCTGCGCAGACCCCGGCATCCCCGGTGTCTACACCCGCGTCTCCACCTACGCGACGCAGATCCAGGCGCAGATCAACTCCTAGCAACACCTGCCGGGAAGGGTTGTCGCCGGCGGCGCGCAACCCTTCCCGGCCCTGTTTCCGTCCTGGTGGCATGAACGGCAGAAAGCTGTTGGCCGGCGCCGCCGTGCTGGCCGTCGCCGGAGTGTGTGTGAGCTCCGCGGTGCGGGACGAAACCTTCGCACCACCACCGATCGTGGACTACGGGCCGGTGCGCCTCGTCGCGTTCGATTCGTGCGACAACGCACTGACCGAACTGCGCCGCGCCATGGCCCCGTACGTCAGCGCGTACGGCCTCGGGGGCAACGACCGTCTCCTCACCATCGAGGGCATGGCGACGGACTCGAGCGCGGGCGTCGCGCAGAAGAGCATTCCCGACGCGCCGACGGTCGCCACGCCTCCCGCGCAGCAGCAGGAGCACTCGACGACGAACGTCCACGAACAGGGCGTCGACGAGCCGGACATCGTGAAGACGGACGGAAAACGCGTCTTCTCGATCACCGACGGCAAGCTGCGCGTGATCGACGTCGCGAGCAAGGCCGTCACGGGCACGGTCGACCTCGGTGAGCGCCGCGCGAGCCAGCTGCTCGTCTCCGGGGATCGCGCGCTGGTGGTCGTCGACGGTCCTGGTCAGATCATGGAGAAGATGCTGCCGCCCGACCGCCCGTACCTCCCGCAGACCGGCACCGAGCTGGTTCTCGTGGATCTCAAGGCGCTCAAGCAGATCGGCAGCCTCAAAACCGACGGCTTCTACCTCGACGCCCGCCAGATCGGCGGTACCGCCCGCGTCGTCGTCCGTTCGCAGCCGCGCCTGCCGTGGGTGTACCCGAACGACACGATGAACGAAGCGGGAGCCTTGCGCCGCAACAAGGAGATCCTGCAGGGCGAGCCGATCACCTCGTGGCTGCCGCGCTACGAGCTGGACCAGAACGGCGCCAAGAGCAGCGGAACCCTCGTCGACTGCGCGAACGTGAGCCACCCCGCCGTGCACTCGGCGACGTCGATGCTGACCGTGCTCACGTTCGAGCTGTCCGGCCAGCTCGGGACCGGCCAGCCGGTCTCGATCGTCGCCGACGGCGACACGGTCTACGGCACCGACCGCAGCCTCTACATCGCCGACGACCACCGGCTGCTGCCCGAACTTCCCGGCAAGCCACCGGTGCAGCGCCCGATCACCACGGCGATCCACCAGTTCGACATCAGCCAGGCGGGCCCGCCGAAGCACGTCGCGTCCGGTGACGTGAACGGCACGCTGCTGAACCAGTACTCGCTGTCCGAACACGACGGTGTTCTGCGCGTCGCCACGACAACGGGCACCGAAACCCGTTGCTGCTGGCGCATTCAGTCCGACGTGGCGCCGCAGCAACAGCAACCGCCGCAGTCGGAGAGCTTCGTCACCACGTTGCGCCGCAACGGAAACCAGCTGACGAAGGAAGGCCAGATCGGCGGCCTCGGCAAGGGCGAGCGCATCTACAGCGTCCGCTTCATCGGCAAGATGGGTTACGTCGTCACGTTCCGGCAGACCGACCCGCTCTACACGCTGGACCTGAGTGATCCCAAGCAGCCCAGGGTCACCGGCGAGCTGAAGATCACCGGCTACTCCGCCTACCTGCACCCCGCCGGCGACGGCAAGCTGATCGGCGTCGGCCAGGAGGCGACCGGCCAGGGCCGCACCACCGGAACGCAGGTGTCGCTGTTCGACGTGAGCAACCCCGCGTCACCGCAACGGCTCGCGCAGTACCACCTGCCGGACTCGAACTCCGAGGCCCAGTTCGACCCGCACGCGTTCCTGTACTGGCCGCCCGACGGCACGCTCGTGATCCCGGTGGCGCAGCACAAGACGACGTTCGAGGCGTCCTCGCTGGTGCTGAAGGTCGAGGGCAACCAGCTGCGGGAGACCGGCAGGATCGTCGAGCCGTTCAGCCAGAACTACGGCGGTGCCAGGCGGACGATCGTGATCGGCGACCAGCTGTGGTCGGTCTCCGCGGCCGGTGTGCAGGTCAACGCGCGCAACGGCCTGGCACAGCAGGCCTGGTTGCCCTTCTAGGCGACCGGACGCTCAGTGGTGAGCAGGCGGTACGACAACACCGTGCCGCCTGCCATCGCGGCCGGGAGCACGACGATCGCGGCCAGCGGGATCAGGCACAGCAGGTACGTGGGCACGGCGAACCCGAGCACCATCGCGCGGCGCGTCGCGAGGACCTGCCTGCGCTGCTTGAACGACTTGCCGCGCCGCGTGAACGGGATGCCGGTCAGTTCGATGCCCAGCAGGTAGCCGTTGATGCACACGGCCAGCACCGGCACCACGGTCTGCCCGACCACGGGGATGAACCCGCAGAAGAACAACGGGATCGCGAACAGGATCGACGTGCCTACCAGCATGATCGTGCTGCGCAGCCCGACGGCGAACCCGCGCCACCAGCCGACCTGCTCCGCGCCGGGCACGCCGCCGAGCTCGTCCTCGACCTCCTCGGCGATGTACTCGTAGAACGGTCCGCCGATCATGATCGTGATCGCGGTGAACAGCAGCACGCTCAGGCCGAGCGTCACCGCGATCACCGAAATTCCGACGGCGACCTCCACGACGCCCCGCCAAGTCTCGCTCCACGAGTCCGCGAACCCCGTGAGCCACCCGGCGATCGAGTCGATGTGGGTGAACAGCAGCACCCAGCCGGTGATCATGAGCACTGCGGTGATGACCGCGGGCAACGCCCCGATGAGCACGCGCTTGGGTGAGCTGAAGACCAGCTTGAACCCGCGCAGCAGAAGTGCGATGCCAGCCCCGAAGTCCTTGATCACGCGCGCAGGATAGTCCGTGCCGGCCCAATTGAGATGGAGGAAGCGCGAATTCGCCGAGACGGGCATGATGCGACCGAGGGAGGCGTTGAGGTTGAGCAACCCAGCTAAGAACGCCGTCGTCGTCCCGGACGGGCCGTTGCCTGTGCTGCCGCCCGCCATCTGGGAGTCGAAGGAAGTGCGGGACGCGGTCGCCGCGGAGTCGCCCGGCGCCGTGGTCGCGATCGCGCGCAAGGCGCACGGCCTGCGTCAGGACGAACTGGGCACGCTGGCAGGGTTCTCGCAGTCCGCGATCTCTCGCCTGGAAGCCGGCAGCAACATCGCCTACGACATGCGCGTGCTCAGGACGCTGCAGCGGCTGCTCGGCATCCCCGCCCACCTGCTCGGCCTGACCGACCGCACGGTGCCGATGCGGTCCGGTGAGGCCAGGAGCCTGGGCGCCGGCGGGCTGGAGGCGCTGGCGAACGACCTGGTCGTGGGCATGGAGGGCAAGGCGCTGATGGCGTTGTGTGCCTCCGCTGTCTTCGGCACAGGGAACAGCAATGGCGTGATGACCGGCGATGCGGTCAGTCAGTTGCTCGTGCTGCGCAGGATCGTGAACGACGCGCACAACTGGCGTGGCACCGGCGCGCTGATGCCCGCTGTTCGCAACATGTACGACTTCATCGACGTACTGCGCCGCAACGCGCGCGGGGACGTCCGGCGGCGGTTGCTCGGCACCGGCGCGATGTACGCGGAGTTCTACGGCTGGCTGCACGAGGAGATCGGCGACATGCGCGGCGCGGCCGCGTGGACGTCCCGAGCCCTCGAACAGGGCCAGGCCGCGGACGACAGGGACGTCGTCGCGTACTGCTACGTGCGGATGAGCCAGCTCGCTGAGGTCGACGGCGACGACGACCGCGTCATCGGCCTGGCGCGCGCCGCCCAGCGCGAGACGGGGCTGAGCCCGATCGTGCGCGCGATGGCGTTGCGGCAGGAAGCACGTGGTCTCGCGCGTGCGGGCCAGGACGCGTGCATGCCGCGGTTCGACCTCGCGCAGTCGTTGGTGCTGAACGCCGAACGTCCGCAGACCGACGAGTACTCCATCGGCTACTGCTTCACGGAGCTGCACGTGCAGATGCAGCGCGCCGCCAGCATGGTCGACCTCGCCGACCACCAACGAGCCATCAACGCCTACACGGAGCTCATGCCCCGATGGGGCAGCATCTGCCAGTGGGAGCAGGGCGTGCACACAGCCCGGCTTGCCTACGCGCACGCCGCGAACGGTGACGTCGAGCAGGCCGTCGACTTCGGGTTCGCGGCACTGGACCTGGCACGGGCGACCGGGTCGCAGCTGATCGTGCACGAGCTGGACCGGCTCGACCCGTGGAGCGCGACGCCGGCGATCGCCGAGCTCGCCGCCGAGGTCAGCCAGCTGCGGTAACGCGTATGCGAGTTCCGCATACGCCACCCGCAATCCGTCTGCGACCCTCCCCATTTCCCGCCCCACCCCGCACGATCTAGGTGTGATCGACCTGACCGAACGAACGCCGCGCTCGGAAGAGGTCAACGAGCGGTTCTGTGCGGCAGTGGCAGAGCGGAACTCGGGCCCGTACCGGCTCAAGTTCTACGCGACCACACACGCTGTCGTGTGTGTGGTCGACGACGCCGAGGTGAAGGCATGAGCATTCAGGAAAGAACGGAAGCGCGCATGCCCGTGTTGCTGGTCCGCAAGCGTGCGGGTGTCGTGGGGGAGACACAACGCACGTGCCACCTCGTTCCCGTGCCCGACGACGACCGCACGCCGCTCGCGTTGACCGCGTACTGCGGCGAACTCATCCACCGCGGCGAGGCCGAACTGCTCACCCAGCCGTCCGGAATGCCGTGCGTCAGCTGCCTGTTCCGCGTACCGATGCCACGTGACGGAGAACTAGCCCACGACTGGTGACGCGATGCAGGCCGTCCCGACGTGCCTGAACCCGACCCGCTCGTAGACCCGAGCGATCTCCGGGCTCCCCGCCGACAGGAACACGAGCTTCGCGCCCCGATCCAGGGCGTCCCGCGCCAGTTCCGCAGTGACCGCACCACCGAGGCCACGTCGCCGTGCCGCCGGCAACGTGCCGATGCCCGCGATCTCCACGACGTCACCCGCCCGTTGCGCGGTGCCTACCGCCAGAACGCCCTCGCCTGGCAGGTCGGCCACCGCGTGGCGGTGCCGGGTGCTCGTCGGGACGGCCTCCGCGAGCGCCGCGTCCCGTTCCGCCACACCGACCTCGCCCGGCGAGGTGCCCGGCGACGAGAACGCGAGCTCGGCCACCACCGACACCTCGGCCGGCCGCGTGTCGAGCACGCGGACGTGCGGATGCGGCTCCGGGAGCTTCTCCGGGTCGAGCACCAGCAGTGGTGCCCGCAGCACCTCCAGGCCAGCCGCGACCGCCACGTCGTACAGGTCCGGCGTGGTCTCGTGCACCCACTCCAGCGCCTCGGGCACGCCGAGCTCGCGCTGCCGCGCCCGCATCTTCACCACGTCGTCGACCGTCGGCCGCCCGCCGGGGAAGCGCGGTCGCGCGTAGTACGGATGGCCGTCGCCCGCCTGGACGAAGAGCACCAGCTCGCCGTGATCCTCGACGCGAGATCCCGGTCGGGGCACGGAGTCGTAAAACTCCTCGAGAACGTCCCACACGAGAGATCACGCTAGCTAGGTTTGGCGGCATGACGCACGGCATTTCCTCATGAGAACTGTGGCGGCGCTGGTCGCCCTTCTCCTCGTCCTCACGGGGTGCGGTGACGACCGCGAGGACCGGTTCGCGCGCCCCGGCGCGCCCAGGACGTCGCCCAGCGGGAAGTTCGTCGCGCACGCCGAGAGCGAGAGCGAGGTGCGGGTGACCGACCGCGACGGCGGTGAGGTGTTCAGGAAGTCCTACGAGTACGCCACCAGCTACCGCGCCGACGGCATCGGCGTGGTGTGGCTGTCCACGAAGGACCAGCTGTGGATCCTCGTGCCCGGCGGGCGCATGAGCGAACGCGTCGAGCCGGGGCCCGACGGGGTCTGGACCGCGGTCGAGGCCGAACTACCCGGGGAGATCACGCGGCTCGGCTGAGGCGTCCTTCTCGCCCTGCGCGAGCCGGCGGCCGCGCTCCAGTTCCGCGTCGAACTCGGCACCGAGCAGCACGGCGATGTTCGAGATCCACAGCCACACCAGGAAGACGATCACACCGCCGAGCGAGCCGTAGGTCTTGTTGTACGACGCGAAGTTCGCCACGTAGACCGCGAAGCCGACGGTGGCGAGCGCCCACAGCACGATGGCCAGGAGGCTGCCGGGCGTGACCCAGCGGAAGGCGGGCTGCCGCACGTTCGGCGCCGCCCAGTAGAGCACCGCGAACGCGAGGGCCACCAGCAGCAGGATGACTGGCCACTTGACGATGTCCCACACCGTGACCACGGTGTCGCCGAGCCCCAGCAGGTTGCCGACCGTGTCCGCGACCCCGCCGGTCAGCACGAGCGCACCGAGAGTGAGCGAGATCAGCACCACCGAGCCCAGCGTCAGCAGGAGGCGCAGCGGCACGGTCTTCCAGAACGGCCTGCCCTCCTCGACGTCGTACACGGCGTTGCAGGCGCGCATGAACGCGCCCAGGTAGCCCGAAGCGGTCCAGAACGCCGTCAGCAGACCGATGATGCCGAGCAGCCCGGCGGCCCCCTGGCCCTTCTGCAGTTCCTCGATGGACGACTTCACCAGGTCACCGGCCTGGCCGGGCGCGACCTGGTCGACGTACTTCATCAGCTCCTGCGTCGTCGTCTCGCCGAGCAGCGCGAGCACGGACGTCAGCACGATGAGTCCGGGGAACAACGACAGCACCGCGTAGTAGGTGAGCGCTGCCGCCCAGTCCGTCAGGTTGTCGTCGTTGAACTCTTTGACCGTCCGTTTGAGAACGCCCCACCAGGCGCCCTTGGGCAACTTGGTGGGGCGTTCGATGGTCTCACCTGCGGGCACGGCGCCAGCTCCAGGAACGCGTGCCGGCTCCGACACCGGCCATGTGCAGGGCGAGGAGCAGCAGTCCGAGCACCACGAGCGTGTTGGCGGTGATCACGTCACCAAGAGCGGTCTTCGCCAGGTCGAGAATCAGGGCGAGACCGAACGCCACTGCGGCGATGAGGGCCAGCATGTCCACCTCCGAGTTCAAGTGACCAGCGGATACCCGTTTCGTTGCGGGGGAACCGCACCGTTCGGAGCAACGGGCGTGCCATGATCGGAGACCATGGACGTCCAGCGGTGGCAAGCGGCCGCGGTTCCGTGGTGGGTGACCAAGGTCGGGCTCGTCGGTGGATGGGTCGTCGCCTTCTACTTCGCCGCCAGTGCGAACGAGGTGCCGTGCACGACCGCACAGCCGTGCGTGCCGGACCCGATGTTCGCGCTGGCGGTCGTGCCGTTGCTGGCGACACCGCTGCTGCTGTTGTTCGGCCGTGTGCTCACGGGCTGTGCGATGGGCATGGTGTTCGGTGCGCTGGACATCGTTCTCGACGGTTCGGCCGCCGCCAACGTCGCGTTCGGGCTGCACGCGGGCGCGTGCGCGATCGTGGCGGCGTGGACCGTGAGGTCGCGCGCCGACCAGCACGCGGCGGCGGGCGCCACCCTCGTCTCGTTGCCGGACCTTCCACCGCAACGAGGCGTGCTGCGGATCATCGCGGTGTTGCTCGTCCTGTTCGGCTTCCTGACGTTCGTGCAGTACGACCTCACGAACGGCGAGATCGAGCAGCACGTCGCGAAGGCCAGCCGGATGGACGCCGAGGTCGTCGAGATCAAGAACACCTACGAGGTGTGGGTGGAGCTGCCGGACCGGCAGCGCACCAGCTTCGAGCCGCTCGCGCCGGAGACGTACCAGGTCGGAGACACGGTGCCGGTGCTGGCGGACGGCTCGTGGGTGCGCATGGCCAACGAGCCGGAGGACGTCACGTGGTGGCTCACGCTCGGTGGCGCCGCCGTGTTCCTCGCGATCATGCTGGCCGCGCGGGAACGCCGCCGCCGCGCGTTGTGGACGGGCCCGGTGAAGGCGATCCGCCTGCAGGCACATCCCGTCGGTCCGCGCCGGATCCTGTTGCGGCACAACAAGGACGACATCGCCACCGTCGCCACGCTCGCCGACCTCGGGCTGGAGGAGCCGCTCTACCACGACACCGAGCAGTTCGGCCGGGTGTGGCGCGGCGAGGAGGACCCGCCGGTGCAGCTCGACCCGACGGAGATCCTCGTCGCGGGCGAGTGGCACCACGGCGGCCAGGTCGCGTTGCTGGTCGAGGGCGAGGTCGTGGCCACCAGCACGTTGTCCAGGGTCCGCCCGCGCCACACCGTCCACAACGCACACCTGCCCGGCGAGCCGGTCACCGCGGCCAAGCCGGTCGACCTGCCGCACGCGCTGTGGCCGGGCGATCGGCGGCGCTCGGAGGGCGTCCTGCTGCTGCTCGGCGCGGCCGGCGCGATGATCGCGCTGAAGTACTACCCGGACCTGATCGTCCTCGGGTTCATGGGCGTGCAGTGCGTGTTGTCGGCCGTGAACAGGTTCCAGCCGTTGCTGCGCCTCGACCACCGCGGGGTCTCGCTCTACACGGGCGTCTGGACCTACCGCGTGCCGTGGTCGCAGCTGCACGGGGTGCGCCGCTCGGGTCCTCAGCTCATGCTCGCGTTCGGCCCGCACGGTGACGTGATCACCACTCCGCATCTGCCGGACGATCAGGCGGGCGAGAAGCTGATGTGGGCGCGGGCGAGGTCCATGATCGCCGACCATCCGGGGGAGAGGGTGAGCCGCCGGCTCAACGTCAGCGTGCTCGCCGGGCTCGGCTACGCGCTGCTGGTCGTGCTCATCTGAGCCGTGCCACGGCCTTGAGCAGACGGTCCACATCGGATTCGTCGTTGTACGGCCCGATGCCCGCCCGCACGGCGCCCTTGTCGCCGAGGCCGAGCCACCGGGAGCACTCGATCGCGTAGAAGTGGCCCGCGGGCGCGTTGACACCCTCGGCGCCGAGCCTGCGGTACACCTCGGCGGGCTCCAGCCCGTCGACCGAGAACAGCACGGTCGGGGTGCGCGAGGACGCCTTGCTGTAGATCCGCACCCCGAGTTCCCGCAGCCCGGCTTCCAGCTGGTCGCGCAGCCCGAACTCGTGCTCCTCCAGCCCGTCCAGGCCGCGCAGGAACTCGACGGCCGCGGTCGTTCCCGCCAGCAGCTCGTACGGCAGCGTGCCCAGCTCGAACCGTTCCGGCACGGCGTTCGTCGACGGCAGCAGCTTGTCCGGCCGCAACGTCTCCAGCAGCTCCGGCGCGGCCGCCAGCACGCCGAGGTGCGGGCCGAGGAACTTGTACGGCGAACACACGAAGAAGTCCGCGTCCATCGCCTCCACGTCGACCGGCAGGTGCGGGGTGTAGTGCACGCCGTCCACGTACACGAACGCCGCCATCTCGTGCGCCGCCGCCGCGATCGCCGCCACGTCCGGACGGGTGCCGAGCAGGTTCGACGCCGCCGTGATCGCGACGACGCGGGTGCGGTCGGACAGCAGGTTCGTGACGGCTTCGATGGGCAGCTCACCTGTAGTGCGGTCGAACGGCGCCCATCGCACCGTGGCCCGCGCCGCCTCGGCCGCCTGCACCCATGGCCTGATGTTCGCGTCGTGGTCGAGCCTGGTGACGATGATCTCGTCACCCGGCCGCCAGTTCTTCGCCAGCGTGCGGGAGAAGTCGTAGGTCAGCTGGGTCATGCTGCGGCCGAACACGATGCTGCCCGCGTTGAGGAACTCGCCCATCGTGCGGCGCGCGGTCCGGACGATCTCCTCGGCCCTGCGCTCGGCCGCCGTGACCGAGCCGCGGTTGGCGACCGCCGACGTCAGCGTCGCCCTGACCGCCTCGGCGACGACGTCCGGTGTCTGCGAGCCACCGGGTCCGTCGAAGTGCGCGGCACCCTCACGCAACGCGGGGAAGTGGGCGCGTACGGCGGCGACGTCGTAGACCATGCCCTCATGGTGCTTGAGCACCCACGAAACGGGAAAGGATCAACCGGAGGGTGCTCACCTGTCCGGACGCGTCGAAGTCCGGGTCGACGAGCCTGCCGAACAGGCCGTCGACCAGGCCCTGCACCCAGGTCGCTGCCGTCCGTGCGCTCACCGGGAGCGTGATCTGACCCGCGTCGTGCGCCTGCTGCAGCAGCACGGCGAGTTCGTCGCGGACCACCTGCTCGTTGCGGGCGATCAGGTTCCACAGCTCCGGGTCGCGGCTCGCCTGGGCCACGACCTCCAGCACCAGCCCGGCCACGGACCGGTCCAGCGCGGGCACGCACAGGTGGTCGACGACCATCAGCACGCCGTCCCACGGGCTGAGGGTCTTGGCCTGCGCGAAGACCTCGGCGTTGTCCCTGCCGTCCTGTTCGAAGATCTCCAGGAAGATGGCGCGCTTGGTGGGGAAGTAGTGGAACAGGCTGCCCGTGCTGATGTCGGCGGCCTTGCAGATGTCCGCGACGGTCGTCCGGTCGAAGCCCTTCTCCGCGAACAAGCCCGCAGCCGTGTCGGTGATGTGTCGCTTCTTCGCCGCGTGCTTGACCGGATCTACCGTTCGCACCTGTAGTACTGCCTCTTCTTCTCGTCCTTGACGTAGACGCCGCGCCTGCGGATCTCCCTCGCCAATTCTGCGGCCTCCTCGTGCTCGTACTTCGAGATGGCCTTCTTCCGTGCCGTGAACAGCGCGTTCACGTCCGGCGGCAGCTCGGGCGCGTGCTCGACCCACATCCGGAACTCGCTCGCGTACGGGTCTGCGTCGCGCCACCGGTAGCCGTGGCCGGTGAAGGCCTGTTCGAGCTTCGCCCTGCTCAGATCCGAGGTCTCGCGGGCCAGCTCGGCGCCGCTGGGCGACAGCAGCACGAGCTGCTTGCCGTCGGCGAACGCCGACTCGACCTGGTTGCGGCCGAAGTCGAAGCTCTTGTCGTCCTTTCTGAGCGTGACGCGGTCGTGCGAGACCTCGACCGTCATCATGTCCGCCGCCCACAGCAACGCGAGCACACCGCCGGCCAGCGCCCCGATCGCCGGCGCCGCGATCGTCACCCACGGCTCCGGGATGTCCGTGACCAGCTCGAACACGCCCTGGAACGGGAACCAGCCCAACGTCGTGATCCACCCGGCTGCCAGCTTGAGCCCCCACCCCGCGGCGGCTCCCAGCGCCGGGCACACCACCCAGATGCCGTAGCGGACCGCCGCGGTCTCCTGCACAGTCGTCATGACGCCAATACTAGACCGAGCGCTCGGTTTATTAAGTCCAGGACAGTCGTTGTCCGCAATCGGTTCTACGGTCGTCGGCATGGACTGGAACAAGCAGTTGACGGACCAGCTCGACTTCCACTGGCGGGTGCAGCTGCGGCCGCGGCTGGAGGGTCTGACCGACGAGGAGTACTTCTGGCAGCCGGTGCCCGGCGCGTGGACCGTGCACGAGGACGGCTCCATCGACTGGGAGTACCCGACGCCGGAACCGGCGCCGGTCACCACGATCGCCTGGCGGATGGCGCACATCATCGTCGGCGTCCTCAACATGCGCACGGCGTCGCACTTCGGTGGCCCGCCCGCCGACTACCAGACCTGGCAGTACGCGACGAGCGCCGACGAGGCGCTGAAGCAGCTTGACGACGCCTACGCGGCCTGGACGGACGGTGCGCGCAAGGCGGACCTCTCGCGGGCCGTCGGTCCGGCGGAGGGGCCGTTCGCCGAGGAACCGATGGCGACCCTGGTGCTGCACATCAACCGGGAGGTGATCCACCACGGTGCGGAGATCGCCCTGCTCCGTGATCTCTACCTACGGGAGAGCTAGTTACCGAAAAGTGCCTACTTTCTAGAAGTGGGCGCTAACTGCAAGATGGTCCCCGTCGAGAACATCGAAGGGGGATCATGATGCGAGTCATCACGCAGAAGACCGTCGGGGACGCGTCCGTGCTGGAGGTCGCGGAGGTCGAGCGCCCGGTGCCCGGCGCCGGTGAGGTGCTGGTCAAGGTGGGTGCGGCCGGGGTCAACCCGATCGACACGTACGTCCGGGCCGGCGCGTTCCCCCTGCTCGGGGAGCCGCCGTTCACGGTGGGCTGGGACGTCGCGGGCACCGTGGAGCAGGTCGGTGAGGGCGTCGAGAAGTTCGAGGCCGGTGACGAGGTGTACGGGCTGCTCGCCTTTCCCGGCACCGGCGGTGGCTACGCCGAGTACGCCGTGGTCAAGGAGTCCGACCTGGCGCGCAGGCCCTCCCACCTGACCGTCCAGGAAGCGGGCGCGCTGCCGATGGTGGCGCTGACGGCGTGGCAGGCGCTCGTCGGACGGGCCGGTGTCTCCGCCGGTCAGCGCGTGCTGATCCACGCGGCGGCCGGTGGCGTCGGGCACGTGGCGGTGCAGATCGCCAAGGCGCGGGGCGCGTCCGTGATCGGCACGGCGTCGGCCGCCAAGCACGACTTCCTGCGCTCGCTCGGGGCGGACGAGGTCGTCGACTACCGGCACCAGGACTTCACCGAGATCGAGCCGGTCGACGTGGTCTTCGACCTGATCGGCGGTGAGTACGCCGAGCGGTCGGCCAAGGTGCTGAAGCCCGGTGGCGTGCTCGTGTCGGCCATTCCGAGCAACCCGGGTTTTGACGTTGACCGAGCTGTGGACCTCGGGATCCGGTTCGAGCTCTTCGGCAGCCTGGCACCCTCCGGCGCCGACCTGGAGGCGTTGCCGCAGCTCAAGGTGCAGCTCGACCACGTCGTGCCGCTCGCGGACGCCGCGAAGGCGCACGAGCTCGTCGAGTCGAAGAGGACCACGGGCAAGGTCGTCCTGGTGCCGTGACACCGCGTTTACCGCGCGTTGACCATCTCACCTGATCGTGTGCACAACATCGACACGATCGGGGAGAGCACATGACGCGGTGGAGTCCACTGGCGTTGGTCATCGGTTTGTTGGCGGCGGTCAACCTGTACGGGTCGACCGCCGCTTCCGCAGCAGGTCCGCTCACTGTTGCTCAGGCGATCAGCCAGCAGAACGGGGCGTCGGCCACCGTTCGCGGCTACGTCGTCGGTCAGCCCACGGCCACGAACACGGTCGTCCGTTCGAACTACCCGAGCGACTACGCGCTCGCACTGGCCGACTCGGCGTCCGAGACCGGCACCTCGCGCATGCTCTACGTGCAGATCCCGACGGCTTTCCGCTCGTCGTGGGGGCTTCGCACCAACCCGTCGTTGCTGGGCAGGCAGATCGACGTGACGGGCACGTTGAGCGCGTATTTCTCGCACCCCGGCATGACGTCGTCCACGGCGTTCGCGTTCGCCACCACAACACCGCCGCCCACCACACCACCTTGTGAGAGCTACTACACGGTGGCCTGCGACAAGACCGGCGCGGCGTTGAAGTCGGCGCTGAACACCATCATCAGCAACCAGCGCAAGCTCAGCTACGAGCAGGTCTGGGACGCGCTGAAGGTCACCGACCAGGACCCGGACAACACTTCGAACGTGATCCTGCTGTACAGCGGTATTTCGCGCGCGAAGTCGCTGAGCGGCAGCACCAGCGCCAACTGGAACCGCGAGCACGTCTGGGCCAAGTCGCACGGTGACTTCGGTATCGCCACCGGTCCCGGCACCGACCTGCACCACCTGCGGCCCGAGGACGTGGACGTCAACGCCACGCGCGGCAACCTGGACTTCGACAACGGCGGCTCGCCCGTCCCGGAGGCGTCCGGCAGCTTCGTCGACGGCGACTCGTTCGAGCCGCGTGACGCCGTGAAGGGCGACGTCGCGCGCATGATCTTCTACATGGCCGTGCGCTACGAGGGCACCGACGGCTTCGCGAACCTGGAGCTCAACAACTCGGTGTCCAACGGCACCGCGCCGTACATGGGCAAGCTCTCGGTGCTGAAGCAGTGGAACGAGCAGGACCCGCCGGACGCGTTCGAGCAGCGGCGCAACCAGGTGATCTACGACAGCTACCAGCAGAACCGCAACCCGTTCATCGATCACCCGGAGTGGGTCTCGGCTATCTGGCCGTGAGCCGGTCGAGGAAGGGGCGTTGCGCGGAGACGATCTTCGCGCTCGCCTCTTCCACGGTGAACCACTGGACGCGGTCGACCTCGGGGAACGTCTTCTTCTGACCCGATTTCGGCGGCCACTCCATCTCGAACGTGCCCGGCGTGACGGTCTCCGGGTCGAGGTCGCCCTCCAGCGCCCACACCGTGATGACCTTGCCGGAGCCCTTGGCCTCACCGAGCGGGATCAGCTCGCCCTGCGGCACCTCAAGCCCGAGCTCCTCCGCGAACTCGCGCCGCGCGGCGGCTTCGGGTTCCTCCTCCTCGGTGTACTCGCCCTTCGGCACGGACCACGCGCCGGCGTCCTTGCGCGCCCAGAACGGGCCGCCCATGTGCCCGAGAAGCACCTCCAGCTGCTCGTTTCGCCTGAAGAGCAGGATTCCCGCCGACCGTTTCATACTGTTCAGCATGGCGGACTGGGTCCTGCACGTGGACCTCGACCAGTTCATCGCGGCCGTGGAGGTCCTCCGCGACCCGTCGTTGCGTGGCAAGCCCGTGGTGGTGGGCGGCAACGGCGACCCGACCGAGCGCGCCGTCGTGGCCACCGCGTCGTACGAGGCACGGGAGTTCGGCGTGCACTCCGGGATGCCGTTGCGGACGGCGTTCAAGAAGCTGCCGGACGCCGTGTTCCTGCCTGCCGACCACGCGCTGTACGAGGCGGCGTCGGCGGACGTGATGGCCGTGCTGCGGTCGTTCCCGGTCGTCGTCGAGGTGATGGGCTGGGACGAGGCGTTCGTCGGAGCCTCCGTCGACGACCCCTTCGAACTGGCCCGGTCGCTGCAGGCCGCCGTGCTCGAGTCGACCGGCCTGCACTGCTCGGTCGGCATCGGCGACAACAAGCTGCGCGCCAAGCTCGCGACCGACTTCGGCAAGCCGGCGGGCGTGTTCCAGCTGACCCGCGCGAACTGGGTCGAGGTGATGGGCCATCGGCCGACGTCCGCGCTGTGGGGCATCGGCACGAAGACCGAGCGCAAACTGGCCGAACTGGGCTTCTCGACGGTGACCGAGCTGGCGTCGGCGTCTGTCGAGGCCTTGGCCGCGAGGTTCGGCCCGCGGATGGGTCCGTACTTCCGGACCCTCGCACTCGGAGCGGGCGACACGGTCGTGAGCGCGACGCCGTGGGTCGTGAAGTCCCGCAGCCACGAGAAGACCTACCAGCAGGACCTCACGTCGTTGGAGGACATCCGGCGCGAGGTCGTGGCACTGGCCCACCAGGTGGCTCTCGACGTGGCCGCGGAGGGACGCCCTGTCGTGCGCGTGGGCGTGAAGGTGCGCTTCGTGCCGTTCTTCACGAAGGTGCGCCTGATGAAGCTGCCGGCACCGGCGTCGTCCGCCGCCGAGCTGGCCGAGGCCGCGCTGACCGTGCTCGACCGCTTCGAACACGGCCGTGCCGTACGTCTTCTGGGTGTACGCGCGGAATTCTCTGCCGATGATGTCGAACCGAAGCCTTCTTCTTCGACGTATCAGTAAGTAGAAGCTTTACCGCGAGGAGAAGAAGATGACCGCCTCATCGCTGACACACCGCGACCGAGCAGTACTCAGAGCCGTTGCCGACGGCCGCTGCGAGATCGCCGGAAGCTCACTGCTCGTCGACGGCCTGTGCTGCGCCGACCAGTTCGTCGGGCTGCGCCTGACCTCGGCAGGCCTGATCAGCGCCCGTCCCGGCCCCGCAGCCCTCACCACGGCGGGCTACGAGGTCCTCTCCGCGGCCTGATTCACGTTCTGGGGTTCTTGCGGAAGATTGACATCAGGTACTTGTTCGCGAACCGATAACCGCCGTCCGCGGTTCGGAACTGTTCGGTCGCGGCCCTGATCTTCTCCGCGACGCTTTCTTCACCTTCGCTCTCGATGAGCCGTTGGTAACCGCCTGTGCTCAGCACGGCGCGCAGCATCGTGTCCTCGTCCGGATGTTCCTGAGGAATGTCGATCGTGAGTTTCTCCTGCGGCTCCGGCGTCTTCGCGCTCCGGCGCCCGCTGCGTCCCCGTACGGCCCACGCGACGGTGAGGATGTCGCTCGGGTGCTCCGGATGCCAGTCGCACACGACCACGTAGTCCTTGCTGACCCTGGTCGCCTCCGCGAACGCGGCCTCGGGGTCGGGCGCGAAGAACAACGCGTTGAACGCCGTCACGACGTCGAACGTGCCGTCGTCCCAAGGCAACGGTCCCAGAGCACGCACGTGGAACTCGGCCGCGGGCGCGGCCTGCCGGGCAAGTTCGATCATCTTGTGCGACGCGTCGATGCCGGTCGCTCTCGCGCCCGCTTCCGTTGCCAGGGCACAGAACTCGCCGCTGCCGCACGCCAGGTCGAGCACCGTGGTGCCGGGTCCGATGTTCGTGCGCTCGACGGCGGTTTTCCACGCGGGCATGGACATCTTGGCACCGAGGGCGGCGCGTTGTGCGGCACAGCGGCCCCACAGCTCGCCCTCCTGCGTGGCATCGGTCATGCCTCGACCCTAGCCAGGTGATCCCCCGGCGCGCCCGCGGAAAATCCGCTG
Organism: Lentzea flava; assembly: GCF_014648475.1. Taxonomy (GTDB): domain Bacteria; phylum Actinomycetota; class Actinomycetes; order Mycobacteriales; family Pseudonocardiaceae; genus Lentzea; species Lentzea flava. The sequence continues at coordinate 58,456 of NZ_BMRE01000035.1, forward strand.
GCCGGTCCGCGGATCATGGTGGGCATGGGTGCCTTGTCGCGGGTGTTGCGGTCGTTGGGCGGTGAAGAGGCCCTCGAGCGGCTCGCGCGCCTGCCCGGCAGCGACCTCACCACCGTGCTGCTCGCGTTGATGCGACGGCGGGCGGGAACGTTGAGCGGGCCGGACGTGTTGCGGCAGTACCGTTCCGACCGCTTCGTCGCGCCGGCTTCCGTGCCGTTCCCCGTGTTGCGCGCCGCCGAGGACCGCCTGCTGGCCGCTCTGCCGCCGTCGTTCTCCGTGCTGGGCCTCGCTCCCGTGGCACCGCTGGGAACCTGCTCGGCCGTGGCGGAGATGGACCAGAACAACGTGCTGTCGACCATTCGCGGCACCGAGGTGGCGGCCGACCCGACGAACGCGCTGGCGCTGGAAGCCGCGGTGCGCAGGCAGACCGGCCCGTCCGACGTGCGGCTCGCGACAGTGCAACGCGTGGTGCGAGCCCAGCTGTTCGAGGGCGCCGGCCGCTTCGCGCACTTCACGTTGTTCGCCGCGGTGTCCGCCGGTCGCGACCGCGGGTCGCTCGCCTTCGAGCGGCACCACTTTCACGAACACCTCGACTTCCTGCGTGAGGCGTGCGGTGACGTCGAGATCCGTGTGACGGTGCTGGATCCCCGGTTCGAGGTGGTGCGCGGAGATCTGCCCACGGACCCGTCGCGGCGCACCGGGTACTACAAGGGCTTGTGCTACAAGGTTTTCCTCGACGGCGTGGAGATCGGCGACGGCGGGTTCGTCGACTGGACGCAGACCTTGCTGGGCAACCGCAAGGAACGGCTGCTGATCACCGGGATCGGGGTAGACCGGCTCTCACAGCTCGTGCGGACGGATCACCGCTCGGCGTAGCGCTGGACGAGTTCCTGCTCCCGGTCGGTGGGCCACGGGCAGCGGGTCTCGCCCTGGGTGGCCGCGAAGAACAGCTCCAGGTGCACGTGCCAGGCGGCGAGGGCTTGCGGGCCGTGGGCGTTCTCCTGGACCAGCGTGACCGTGGTGCCCTGCAACGGCACGTGCTCGAACTCCCAGCGCACCACGCCCTTCGGCTCGCCGTCTTGGAGCCATTCGAACTCCAGCAGGCGCGGTGCCTCGGACCGCGTGATCTTGCCAGGGGTGAGGCCGGGGTGTGCGGCGCGGGTCGGGACCGCGTCTTCCGTGCCCTCGGTGAGGAGCTGCCAGACCTCGTCCAGCGGCTTCCAGACCAGGTCGCGGACGAAGTGCACTCCGTCGGGCTGATCGGTGCCCTCGTCGAGGCCGAACTTCGCGATGTAGTGCTCGATGCGCGGCAGCCAGTCCGTCGACGGCTCGAACTTCGTGCCGTCGGCGTGGGCGACCAGGGCGTCGAGGCAGGTGGTCCAGCCGGGGGCGTCGCGGCCGATGGACAGCTTGTTCGCGACCACGGCGGTGAAGACCAGCAGGCAACCGTCCTCGCGCGGCAGGATCTCGAAGCGCAGCACGTCGTTCAGCCAGCGGAACGCGAAGACCTTCGGCGGGTCGGACTCGAGCAGTTCGCCCTCGCCGCCGTCGGCGTCGACCGGGGCCGCGTCCGGGAACGTGAAGCGCATCCTGCGGCCGTCGATCTCGACCTCGGCCGGGAACCAGTGCTTCATCTCGGCCGGTTCCGTGACCACCCGCCAGACCTTCTCCGGCGAGTGCCGCAGCCTGCGCTCGAAGCGCAGGACGGGCTTGCCCTCGATCATCCGCAGTTCGGCGTCCACGGGTCAGTCCCCTTCGATCTCGTCGAGTCGTCGTTCGAGCGCGTCCAGGCTCTGCTCCCACATCCGGCGGTAGGGCGCGAGCCAGGCGTCGACCTCCGCCAGCGGGCCGGGGGAGAGCCGGTACCAGCGGCGTTGGGCGTCGGTGCGCACCTCGACGAGACCGGCCTCGCGCAGCACCTTGAGGTGCTTCGAGACGGTCGGCTGGGTGAGCGTCAGCCTCTCGACGAGGTCGCCGACCGGCCGCTCGCGTTCCCGCAGCAGGTCGAGGATCTCCCGGCGACTCCGGTCGGCCAGCACGGCGAAGGTAGATGCCATGCCAGCAATATAGCTCGATCGGCATATACGCGCGAGTTCAGTTCGCGAGGCGGATGGCCACCTCCGTCGTCCACTTGGCGGGGTCCCGCTCGACCGCGGGGTCGGTGAAGAACGTCTCCAGGCGGGCACCCCACCTCTCGCCGGCGCGGTCGAACGTCAGCGAGTCGTCGGCGAGGATCCGGTCGGCGACGGCGCTCAGCCCGTCCGGGTGGCCCTCGTGGACCTCCACCGCGTACCGGCCGCCGGGCAGCGTGGCCGTGTACACCTCACCGGCCGCGGGCACCTCCGCGATGGTGGGGATGCCGGCCTCGACCTCGAACTCCTCGCCGGCGACGCGCAGGTAGCGGAGGAACGGCGCGCCGGCGACGGGTAACTCGCGATCGGCGAGCCAGTGCATTATCTCGGGAAAGCGGTCGGCGATCTTGGCGAACGTCTCGTGCGTGACCGTGGCCTTGACCGCGGCGTAGGGCTGGGCTGCACGTGTCTCGATGTCCATGCCGACCACGGTAGTCACGGGCACTGACAGGAAATCCGCGTTCTGCTGGAGGCCTGGCCGATTAACGTGAAGTTCATGCACCGCACCCTCTCCGTGGCCAGCTCCCCGGTGCGCGACCTGCTCGCGCTGACCTCCCGTCCCGAGGTGATTTCCTTCGCGGGTGGACTTCCCGCCCCCGAACTGTTCGACCTGGACGGTCTGCGCGCCGCCTACGACCTCGCGTTGCGGGACCGCTCGGTGCTGCAATACGCGCCCACGGAGGGAAATCCGGCTCTGCGCTCGCTGGTCGCCGCCCGGCTGACCGGTCGCGGGCTGCCCACTTCGGACGTCCTGATCACGACGGGTTCGCAGCAGGCGCTGGCGCTGGTGGCCACCGCGTTGCTGGAGCCCGGCGCCGTCGTGGCGGTGGAGGAGCCGACGTATTTGGCCGCACTGCAGTGTTTCCAGATGGCGGGAGCCCGGATCGTGCCGGTCGCGAGCGACGACGAAGGGCTGGATCCCGCGGCGCTGCGATCCGTTGTGGAGTCCGAACGGCCGGCGATGCTGTACCTGGTGCCGACGTTCGCGAACCCGACCGGCCGGACGCTGTCGGCCTCGCGTCGCGCGCAGATCGCCGCGTTGGCCGCGGAGCACGGCTTCTGGGTCGTCGAGGACGATCCCTACGGAGAGCTGCGGTATCAGGGTTCCGCCGTGGCACCACTCGCATCCATCAGCGATCGAACCGTCTACCTCGGCAGCTTCTCGAAGATCGGCGCGCCGGGCATGCGGCTCGGATGGCTGCGCGCACCGGCGGATCTGCCCCGGACGCTGGTGATCGTGAAGCAGGCGGCGGACCTGCACACGTCCACTGTGGACCAAGCCGCCGCCGCGGTGTACCTGACGCACAACGACCTCGACGCCCACGTTGCCCGGTTGTGCGTCGAATACGGGGCACGGCGCGATGCGATGATCGCGGCACTGCCCGCCACGGTTCCCGACGGCACGACGTGGAGTGATCCGGACGGTGGCATGTTCGTGTGGCTGCGGTTACCGGGTGACGTGGACAGCGCCGTGCTGTTGAAGGAGGCGTTGCGCCACGACGTCGCGTTCGTGCCGGGCGCGCCGTTCTACGCGACCACGCCGGACCACGCGACGTTCCGGATGTCCTTCACCACCAACACTCCTGAGGAGATCGCGGAAGGCATGGCACGCCTGGCGAAGGTGCTCAGGTGAGCCTGCTGGACGACGAGACGCTGTGGCGCTCCTCGGTTGTCGCGAACTGCGAGATGAACCGGGATCGAGGCCTGGCGAGCTACCGCCGCGAGCTGGGGATCGACCTCGCGCCGTTACCGGGCTCGCGGTGGGTCGACCTGTGCTGCGGGTCGGGAAAGGCGCTGGCCGAGGCGGCGCGGGAGGACGTGACGATCGTCGGCGTGGACCTCGTCGACCACCACGTGGCCGCCCGCCCCGGCTTGAGCTTCGTCGTCGCCCCGGTCGACCAGTGGGAGCCCGACGCGCCCGTCGACCTCGTGACGTGCGTGCACGGATTGCACTACGTGGGCGACAAGCTCGGCCTGCTGGTGCGCGCGGCGTCCTGGCTCGTGCCCGGTGGTCAGCTCGTGGCGAACTTCGACGTCGCCAGTGTGCGGCGCGCCGACGGCACCCCGTTCGGGCGCACGCTGACGAAAGCCTTGCGGGACGCGGGATTCACCTACGACAACCGCAGGCGCCGCGTCGGCTACCTCGGCCAGGGACGGCCCCAGCTGCCGTTCGTCTACCTGGGCGCTGACGACAGGGCCGGCCCGAACTACACGGGCCAGCCGGCCGTCCACTCCTGCTACGAGCTCTAGGAGGCCCAGGGACCGACGCCTGCCACGCGGTCGACCTTGATGCGCGTGATGAAGCCGGGCGGCGGGTTGTCGAACGGCGGGAACTTGACGTCCGGGCCGAGGTAGGTGTGTGCGAGGCGCTGGAGCAGTTCCGGCGCCCCGCCCTCGGTGATGCGGGCGGTGCCGTAGACGACGAGGTACTCCTGCAGACCCATCTCGTTGATCTTGGGGGTTTCCAGGGAGAGCACCACGCGGCCGTCGTTGCGGATGTTGCGGATCTTCTGGTGCTCCATGAGGTGCCCGGAGACGATCTCGTCGCCGTCGAGGCCCACCCAGACGATGGTGACCTGGGGCGAGCCGTCCTTGCCGAGCGTCACGAGGTGGGCGAGCGCGTTGGATTCCAGCACTGCCCTGGCGGAGTCGGGAAGCATGACGGTGACGCTACGCCGGTTCACCGGGTTCAGCCTGGTCCTGGCAGACCTGGGAAATGGCGGGTCTGGTTGCGGGGTGCCGGGGCGTGGAGTGTTTCGGCCATGAAGAAGTTTCTGATCACGGGTGGCGGTAGTGGCATCGGGCTGGCGACGGCGCGGGTGCTGGTCGAGGAGGGTGCGCGGGTCGTCGTGGCCGGGCGTTCGCAGGAGCGGTTGGCGTTGGCGCGCGAGCAACTCGGCGTCGAGACGGTGGTCGCGGACGTGTCGAAGCCGGCCGACGTCGAGGCGTTGATGGACCAGGCCGGCGAGATCGACGGTCTTTTCGCGAACGCGGGGATCGGCGTGTTCACCGAGTTCGGGAAGATCACCGAGGAGGACGTGGACCGGGTGCTGGCCACGAACTTCAAGGGCGTGTACTTCACGGTGCAGCGGGCGCGGTTGAAGCCGGGCGCGTCGGTGGTGATCAACGCGTCGTGGACGGTCCATCGGGGGCTCGTCGGGGCGTCGCTCTACACGGCCAGCAAGGCGGCGGTGCACAGCCTGGCGCGCACGCTCGGGGCGGAGATGCCGGGGGTTCGGGTCAACACGGTCAGTCCCGGGTTCATCGCGACGGACATGTTCACCGGCAACGTCGTCGACGACGAGCCGTACCGGCGGCAGGTCGTGATGGGGCGGCTGGGCGAGCCGGAGGACGTGGCGCACGTCGTGTCGTTCCTGCTGTCGGACCGCGCGGGGTACGTGACGGGGCAGGACTTCGTCGTGGACGGCGGACTGGTCGGGGCGATCCCGGCATGATGGGGGCCGTGAGCGAGTTGGGGGAGTTCCTGAAGGCCCGGCGTGCGGCACTGGACCCGCCGGAGCGGGCCACGCGGCGGCGGGTGCCAGGACTGCGGCGCGAGGAACTGGCGCAGCTGGCCGGGATCTGCGTCGACTACTACACGCGCATGGAACAGGGGCGCGCCTCCAACGCGTCCGACTCGATCCTGGACGCGCTGGCGCAGGCGCTCGGCCTGGACGCGGCCGAGCGCGCGCATCTCTACCGGCTGGCGCGGCCCACTCGGGTGAAGGCGCCGTCGGAGGAGGTGCGGCCCGCGTTGCGGTGGTTGCTCGACGCGCTGCAGGGCGTGCCCGCGATGGTCCTCGGCCGGCGGCTCGACGTGCTGGCGTGGAACCCGCTCGCCGCGGCGCTCGTCACGGACTTCCGCGAGCAGCCGAACATGGTGCGGTACATGTTCACCGACCCGGCCGCGCGGGAGCTGTTCGTCGGCTGGACGGACTGCGCGCGCGAGAACGTCGGCTACCTGCGTGCGGACTACGGCGTGCACCCCGACGACCCGGCGCTGCTCGCGCTGGTCGAGGGGATGTGCGAGGCGTCGCCGCTGTTCCGCGCGCTGTGGGCGGAGCACCCGGTGCGCGACCGGCAGCCGATGTTCAAGCGCATGAACCACCCGCAGCTCGGACCGCTGGAACTGGCCGCGGAGCCGCTGACCTCGGACGCGGGGCAGGTGCTGGTGACCTACGTGGCCGCGCCGGGGAGCCCGTCCCAGGACGCGTTGCGGTTGCTGGCTTCGCTCGCCGTCACGTGAACAGTTCCAGTGCGTCCTGGTGGTACTCGCACCGGCCGCCGCCGGTCGCGATCGTGCAGGGTGTGCCCTTCTTCGTGAGGGCACCGCACTGCAACGCCGGGTCGTGCACGTGACACAGTCCGCTCGGCCCGGCGGTGATCGGACACGGCGTGCCCTTCTTCGTGGGCGCGCCACACGGTTCGCCGGTCAGCTCGCGTGGTTGCTTCGGTTTGGCCGCCTTCTTCGGTTTTGCCTGCGGCTGCGTGATCTCCCGCCCCGTCACCTCCTCCACTCCGCGCACGGCCAGCCTGTCCGCGCGCTCGTTCTCCGGGTGGCCCGCATGGCCCTTGACCCAGTGCCACTCCACCTCGTGCCTGCCCGCGGCTTCTTCCAGGCGGCGCCACAGGTCGGCGTTCTTGACCGGCTCACGGGCCTTCGTGAGCCAGCCGTTCGCCTTCCACCCGTGCACCCATGAGGTGATGCCGTTGCGGACGTACGTGCTGTCCGTGTAGAGCCTCACGGTGGATGGTCGCGTGAGGCTTTCCAACGCCACGATGGGCGCCATCAGTTCCATGCGGTTGTTCGTCGTCGGGCCGATGTCACCGCCGTACATGTCCTTCTCGTGCTCGCCGTAGCGCAACACGGCACCCCAGCCGCCCGGACCGGGATTGGGGCTGCACGCACCGTCGGTGTAGATCTCGACCTCCATGCGCCATGAGGTTACCGACGGGGTCCGACACTCCTCCGCTGACGGTTGTTGGCGATGATGTGGCGGAACATCTCGACGAGCGCCGGCGCGTTGATCGGCTGGTCGCGGTACACGGAGATCATGCGCGCGGTCTTGTTGCCGTGGCCGCTGGTGATGATGTTGTGCGGGTCCGGCACGATCGCCTTGTCGTAGAGCATCACGTTCACGTGGTCCTTGGTGCCGAGCAACGCGCAGATGTTGCCGTCCAGCACGAAGTACGGCCGGTTGGTGAACTTGATCGTCTCCTCGACGTCCGGGTCGGCCTCGTGGACGAGCCTGCGGACCTCGCGGCAGATCTCCTGCTGCCACTCGGGCAGTCCGGCGATGTAGTCGTCAACGCGTGTGTCGGTGTTCATAGCCCTATGTCGCAGCCCGTCGTCGGTTCTCGACATCATGCCCGTGCAGAAAGACGCGGACACCTGCCGCGATGTCGTCGTCGTCCGGACGCGTGCCCCTGATGCTGGGCTCGCCGGTCAGCGTGAGCAGCATGAGGTGGACGGCGGCGCGCTTCGGGTCCTTGAAGCCGAGCTTCTCCAGTTCCGCCGCCAACGCCCGCCTGACCTTGCGCGGCCCGGTCTCCTGCCACGCCTCGACCGCCTCCGCGGGGATGTGGGTGAGCTCGGCGTTGATCTGCCGCACCAGCGCGAAGTGCTCGGCGTGCCCCTGCTGGGCGCCCATGGCCTTGCCGAACGCGATGAGGTCCTGCTCCAGATCCGTGATCTTGTGGAAGTGCCGCTCGACGAGCGCGATCTGGTCCTGCGCCGCCTCCTCCGCGCTGGCCTGGATGACGTGGCGGAACAGGTCGGCCTTGTCCGCGAAGTGGTTGTAGAGCGTGCGCGTCGAGACCTCGGCCTCCTTGGCGATGGCGTCGATGCTGGCGCGCGTGTAGCCGTCCCTGGCGAACACGCTCAACGCTCCGCGCAGGATCGCCTGCCGCTTGTCCGGTCGCATGGGATCGATCGTAGTACAACGCCCGTTGCACTAAGTACCACGAGCGTTGTACTTTGGCGGCCATGCGAATTGCAGTGATCATGGGGAGCACGCGTCCGGGCCGCCGTTCCGAGGCCGTGGCGGAGTGGGTCCTCAACGTCGCCAACGCCCGTACCGACGCGACGTTCGAGCTCATCGACCTGGCCGAGGTGAACCTGCCGTTCCTCGACGAGCCGGTGCCGGCCCTCTTCGGCGAGTACGCGCACGAACACACACGGGCCTGGTCATCGGTGGTGGCGTCGTTCGACGGCTTCGTGTTCATCACGCCCGAGTACAACCACTCGTTCCCGGCCGTGCTGAAGAACGCCCTGGACTACCTGCACTCGGAGTGGCACGACAAGGCCGCCGGTTTCGTCGGCCTGGGCGGCGACGGTGGCCTGCGCGCCGTCGAGCAGCTGCGGCTGGTGCTGGCCGAGCTGAAGGTGGCGACCGTGCGCACCCAGGTCGCGCTGGGGCGCGGCGCGTTGGAGGGCGGGCTTCAGCAGGACGAGGAGCTCAACGCGATGCTCGACGAGGTCGTGGCGTGGTCGTCGGCGCTGCGGTCGGTGCGGGCGGTCGCTGCCTAGCGCGGCAGCCAGCTCGCCAGGTCCGCCACCGCGTCCAGCACCTCACCGCTGACCTGACCGGACGCCGTCTCCGCCTCGGCGATCACGACGGTGCCGCCCTCCGACCTGGACCGGTAGTGCAGGCCGGTGAAGCGGATGTCGGCCAGGTCGAGCAGCGGCGTGGCGAGCGGGGTGATGTCGCCGGTGCCGTGCACGTCGATCAGCTTCTTGAACTCGCCCGCGTCGCGGCGGCTCCGGAAGCCGACGTGCGCCACGGACACCACCGCGGCGTTGCCCCGCTCGTCACCGATCGCGAACAGCGTGCGGTCGAGCGACTTGCACGGGTTGTGGACGAAGTGGTCCCGCACCTGGCCGAACGAGTGCGACACGCACTCCAGCGCCGGTTTGGCCGTGCGTTTCAGGGTGCGCATGTTGAGGTGCCGCCACGCGCCGTCCGCGTCGCCGTTGCGGGCGGACTTCCTGCCCTCGGACTTCGCCTTGGTGAGGTTCGTTCCCGCGGGCTCGACGGCACCGCCTCCGAGCGACAGGCCTCCGCTGCCTGCGGCGACCGAGAGCGCCAGCACACCCGCCGCTACCACCGCGCCCGCCTTGCCCCCGGCGGGATCCGATCCGCCTTGTGGACCGCCGATTCGTCGCTTCATCGGTGCCTCCTCGGTCGACGAGGAGACCGCAGACGAGGTGCCCGACGAGGTGGATTGGGGTCAAAACACCCGATCGGACGCCAGGACCGCGCGGGCCGCGGCGATCAGGTCGGCCTCCCGCCCGTGCCGTGCCACGGCCTGGAGCCCGACCGGCAGGCCCTCGGAGTCGAACCCCGCCGGGATGCTGATCGCCGGGTGTCCGCTCAGGTTGAACGCCCAGGTCAGCGCGGTGTTGATCCGCGATCCCGGTCCGTCGTGCCCGTGCGGCGGTCCGGGCGTGGCCGGGGTGAGCAGCAGGTCCGTGGTCTCGAACAGCTCGTCCAGCACCGGGTTCGGGCCGCAACGGTGCGCGAACCAGTCGTCGGCCGGATCCGGCAGCACCAGGTCGACCGGCCGTGGCCGCAACGGCGCCGCCGCCCGCCGGGCGATCTCGATCTGTTCGTCGTCCACCTCGGCGAAACCGAGGTCCGAGGACCAGACCGCGGTGGGCGAGCTGACCTCCGACGTGCCGAGGTAGATCGCGAGCAGATCGGGATCGCGGGTGAAGACCCCGACCGCGGCGCGTTCCGCCGACGTGGTCTTGAGACCGAGCACACCGCACCACGCGGCCGGGATGCGGATCGAGCCCGCCCCGTCGACACCCGTGGCCAGCGGCACCACTCCCGCGGCGACGGCGACGGCCGAACCGGCCGAGGAACCGCCGGGCGTGCGGTCCAGGTTCCACGGATTCCTTGTGACGCCACGAGAGTTGCGGCCCCACGTCTGCCACGGGGTGCTGCCATCGGGCGTGGTGGTCAGTCCAATGGGGACACAACCGAGGGCGGTCAACGCTTCGCGGTGGCTGCGGCGCTCGCCGTGCTTCACCGCGATGGGCATGCCCGCCAGAGGAAGTGACGGGTCGACCGGGGCGAACGAGCGGAAGACCGTGTGGAAGGCGCAGAGCACGGGCTCCACTCGGTCGAGGCGGGCCAAGGCCTCGCCAACCAGGTCAGGCATGATCCACCTCGTGAAATGGACTCGCGCTGTGCACCACCTGGCCGAGCTCGCCGAGAAGTGCGGCGAGCTGCCTGCCTCGTTCTTCCGGTTCCAGGTGGTCGAGCTGTGGGTCTTCGGTGATCTGCTGGACGTGCCGAAGGACGTCGACGTCATCGAGGTCGCGCTGGTCACGGACCTGCCGGTGGACGAGGTGCCGTGGCTGGACGAGCCGAGCGGCGCCGAACACTGGGCGAACTCGACCCGGTTGTCGCGCAACCCGTTCAAGGCGGTGTGGCGGTCCAAGGACGCGCCGGTGTGGAACCACCGCATCGAGCGGCCCGCGCTGATCTGGAGCGCGGCGGACGGCATCAACGAGGAAGCACTGGTCGCCGTGAGCGACGGCACAGGTGAGCTGGTGCGCCTGGCCGCGCCGTCGCCGGAGGAGCTCGGGAAGCGGGTCGAGGACGAGCTCGCGGTGAGCCTGCGGGCGTTGCGGCGGGCCAACCAGGACTACGCCGACCGGCGGTGGAGTCCCGGCAAGCTCACCCCGTACTCGGACGCCCTGTGGCGGACGACCACCGGCTACCTCGACCTGCTGGACGTCCGCGCCGAGTGACGGTGGATTCGGCATGTGGCCCCTAGGAGCGGTCGTCACAGCTCCGACGGCGCTCGTTGTGCGAGATGTTCCAGATGGTGCGACATGGCGATCGCGACCCAGCGTGAAACCTTGTTCGCGGTCCGCCCTCCTCCTCGTCGGCATCCCATCAGTTCGCGATCGCCCCACGAGTAGTCGCTGCCGGCGAACTCCGGCCGCGCCACGAGTTCGTCGGCCAGGTCCGTGAAGGCCTCGCCGGCCGCGCCCTGTGCGATCTTGCCGTCCTCTCTGCTGAGTTGCCGGCGCATCGCGATCATGGAGTTCGGCACCGTGTAGTAGAGGTACGGGTTGATCGTGCGTGGTCCCGGGGGACCTGGTGCCGGAGGATTGGGATGCACCACGCCGTAGTCACCGTAGTTGATCTCTGCTCCGCTCACTCCTCGCGCGACCTCGCGCCACAGGAGAACTTCGGGCCGGTCCCGGACAGCCGTCACGAAACCGTGTCTGTCGGCGGGGATCGAACCGGCGAGCAATGTCGTCGAAGCAGGACCGAGTCGATCCGTCAGCATCCTGGCGAGCGCCAGCGTCAGGGTCAGCTGACGCGGGTGAACGGTTTCCACGTGGCCCAGGTCGATGACGGCGTGCATCGGGTTGTCGGCGACTCGCGCCCTCACGGCGATGCGTCGCAGGTCGTCGTCGAGCCGGCGTTCGGAGAGCTGGAGATTCCGGAACCGGATCACGATCGGTCGTGGCCGGTGCTCCTGGAGCAGTGCGATTTTTCCGAGTTGGTCGTCCGTCGCTGACGCGGAGATGACGGGGATGAAAGCCGGGACATCCGGAGCGAGCAGGCCGAACTCGTCGAACAGTGCAGATTCGATTCGATTGTCGAGGTGTTCGAAAGGTCCGCCCGGATACAGGGAGAGCGCAGCTGCAGAGCTCAGCAGATGTGTGTCGATCCATATGGGTTGTCGGCGCATTGCCATCTGCACGGCGGCTTTGACCAGGGCCGGCATGAGTTGCCCGCGACCTTCTGGCTTAACCGAGTCGAGCAGTTCGACGATGACTCGCGGTGTGGAATCTTCTCGATCGGCGATGTGTCGCAGAGATTGGAATTCGCCCATCTTGCTCTTCATCGCGACCAGAGGCCTGAAGGACATACCCCGCCCTTTCCGCAGTGGCAGTGCGGACGACTTCGATCATGCGGGGCGGTGAACCGGCGTGTGGCCCGCCGGACGAGTGAATTCGGTGTGGCTCCCCGGCAACAACGCCTCGGCGGGGAGCCACACCAGAGGTCACCAGCCGCGGGCGCGCCACTCCGCGAGCGACGGGCGTTCCTTGCCGAGCGTCGAGTCGTCGCCGTGGCCGGGGTAGAACCAGGTGTCGTCGGGCAGGACGGCGAACAGGCGGTCCTCCACGTCGTTGATCAGGGAGGCGAAGTTGTCCGGGGACGTGGTCTTTCCCACACCCCCCGGAAAGAGTGAATCTCCGGTGAAGAGGTGCGGGTGGCCCGCCGGGTCGTCGTAGAGGACGGCGATGGAGCCCGGCGTGTGGCCGCGCAGGTGGATGATCGAGAGCGGGACTTCGCCCACGTTGATGGTGTCGCCGTGGTCCACCAGGACGTCCGGTGGGACGGGGAGGACGGCGGCGTCCAGTTCGTGGGCGACGGTGTTCGAGCCGTGGGCGCCGGCCAGGGCTCCCAGCGCCTGCCAGTGATCGGCGTGCTGGTGCGTGGTCACGATCGTGCGCAGGCGCGGGCGGTTCGGGATGTGGCCGAGCAGGTCGGACAGGCGCTCGTAGTCGTTGGCCGCGTCGATGAGCAACGCCTCGTTCGTGGACCGGCAAACGAGCAGGTAGGCGTTGTTGTCCATCGGTCCGACGGAGATCTTCGTGATGGTCAGCGCGGCCAGGGTGCGGCGGGCCGCGGGGCCGTTCGGCTCAACGTGTCCGGTGTAGTTCTCGAGTACGTCCACGGTGGCAGACGGTAGTCGCTCGAAGGGGCGCAACGCACACCTTCAGGTTGCATACAGGTCTCACTCATAGGGTAAGTAAGGATCAAGCTTCGAGCCCCGAGTACGCCGAAAGAACCAACGAACAGGTCCCCGCCTCTCGTGATTCCAGCGCAACGACAAAAGCCCAGGACGGCCCGCAGGGTCAGCTGGGACGTCCTCCGAGTCGTCGCCATCGGGTGCGTGTTGCTTCACCACGCCACGCTCACGAGCGTCAGCAGCCACCCCGATCTCGGGCCGCTGCCGTTCGAGTTCCCGATGTCGATGGGCGCCAGCACGTTGATGGTCATCTCGGCCTTCTTCGCCTGCGCCTCGCTCGACAGCGGCCGGCCGGGGCGGTTCCTGTGGAGAAGACTCGCGCGTCTGCTGCCGGCGTACATGGCGGCCGTGCTGCTGACATATGCCGTGCAGCGGTGGATCGCGCCTGAGGGGTGGAATCAGCTCGACGGCAGAGATGTCGTCTACAACCTGCTGCTGATCAACCAGTGGCTCCCGGACGTCAACATCGTCGACTTCGCGTACTGGACCGTGCCGGTGCAGATCGCCGCGTTCATCGCCGGTGCCGTGCTCGTCAAGCGCATGAGGGGCAGGAAGCTCCGGGTCTTCCTGTGGGCGCTCGTCGTCACGCCGCTGCTCCTGCGACCGTTGCTGGACCACTCGCACGCGCTTTTCGTGTTCTACAACGGTTTCGCGCTGCACAGGGCGCAGCTGTTCGCCGCAGGGATCGCGATCTGGTTGTGGCACAAGCACCGGATGAGCACGCCGCACTTCGCCGCGCTGCTCGTTGCCACACTGATGGCCCAGGCGATTCACACGACCGAGTACGGTTCCACGCTCGGCTTCGGACTACTGCTACTCCTGGTGTGCGCCGCCGCGGCTGGACCCGATTGGGTGTTCTTCGCGCCGATCGCCACACCGGTCACGTGGCTCGCCGGCATCTCGTACGGGGTGTACCTCGTCCACCAGCAGATCGGCACCGTGGTGATGGACCGCATGCACGCCGTTGGGCTGCGGTCCTGGTGGCTGGTCGCCGGTTTCCTCACCTCGGCACTGGTGCTGGGCTGGCTGATGACGAAGTTCGTCGAGCGGCCCGCGTACCGCCTGCTGACTCAGATCCAGTCGGGCAGTTCCGGCAGCTCACCGCGCAGGCCAGCGCCGCCGGTCCTGCCGGTCAGCCAGCCCAGGACGGCGCTGGCGGACCCGCTCACCGAGCTGCGGCTGGTCGGGCCGTTGACGGTCCAGATGCGCTGAGAGCCGTCGGGCAGGGTCACCTCGACGCTGAACGGGTCGACCCTGCCCTCGAACTGCTTCACGGCGTCGTCGAGGAACTCGTCGACGAAGTCGGCGGGCAGGTCGTCGAACCCGATGCCGTGGTCGAGGTCGATGAGGTGGATCCAGACCTCGCGCAGGCGGAACAGCGGCACCTGGGACGCCGGGATCGGCTGCCCCTTCGGTGCCGTGACCTCCGCGCGCCACGAATGCGCAGGCATCTCGCGGCACGCGGTGTCGAACCGCACGCACGCGGCGTCGAGATCGGCGCGCATCAGCTGCAGGTGGCGGCGTGAGCCCTCCTCGATGTCGGCGTCGCGATCGGCGCGCGACGCGTACGCCTGGTGCTCGACCCCGGTCCGTGCCCAGGTGAGCAGGTTCACCAGCGCGTCCGCGTTGCGCGCGAGGTGGGTGATGACGTGTCCGCGGGTCCATCCGGGGAGCAGGCTCGGACCGCGCACGGCGGTCTGGTCCAGCTCCTCGACGACCTCGTACAGCACGTCCGTCGCCTGGCGAACCGCGTTGATGTGCCGGTCGGGCACTCCGCGCGGTGCCGGTACGGAGGTGTGCTGCGTGGACGGCGTGTAGGTCATGTGCTGCCTCTCCCCGACGTTGAGGCTTGAGATCGAAGTGACCAGCCTAGGAGTAAACCCAGCTCAGGGGAATGCGCCAGGCACCGGAACCGTTTTTGTCAGGGGTCGCCCCTAGCATGGTTGGCGGGTCGGTCGCAGACTCCGAATTGATGCTAGTACGCTTCGAACGCTTGTTCGGAAGAGTGTGGCGTGAGTGACCCGCCGATCGCAGCCGAAGGGACCCCAGTGGCAGACCGTCTTGTCGTTCGCGGCGCCCGCGAGCACAACCTGCGCAGCGTGGATCTCGACCTGCCGCGGGACAGCCTCATCGTCTTCACGGGGCTGTCCGGCTCCGGCAAGTCGAGCCTCGCGTTCGACACGATCTTCGCCGAAGGTCAGCGCCGCTACGTGGAGTCGCTCTCGGCGTACGCGCGTCAGTTCCTCGGGCAGATGGACAAACCGGACGTCGACTTCATCGAGGGCCTGTCGCCGGCGGTGTCGATCGACCAGAAGTCGACCTCCCGCAACCCGCGGTCGACGGTCGGCACCATCACCGAGGTCTACGACTACCTGCGCCTGCTCTACGCGCGCGCCGGCAAGCCGCACTGCCCGCAGTGCGGTGAGGCGATCGGCAAGCAGACTCCGCAGGAGATCGTCGACCAGGTGCTCGCGATGGAGCAGGGCACCAAGTTCCAGGTCCTCGCGCCGGTCATTCGCGGCCGCAAGGGCGAGTACCTCGACCTCTTCCAGAACCTGCAGGGCCAGGGCTACTCGCGCGCGAAGGTCGACGGTGTCGTCTACGCGCTCGCCGACGTGCCCAAGCTCAAGAAGCAGGAGAAGCACCACATCGCGGTGGTGATCGACCGGCTCACGGTCAAGGCGTCGTCGAAGCAGCGCCTCACCGACTCGGTCGAGACCGCGCTGCGCCTCGCGGACGGCCTGGTCGAGCTCGAGTTCGTCGACCTGCCGGAGACCGACCCGAAGCGCATCAGGGGCTTCTCCGAGAACCTGGCCTGTCCGAACGGGCACCCGCTCGCGATCGAGGACCTGGAGCCCCGGTCGTTCTCCTTCAACTCGCCGTACGGCGCGTGCACGGTCTGCACGGGCATCGGCGTGCGCAAGGAGGTCGACCCGGAGCTCGTGGTCCCGGACGACGAGCTGAGCCTCGAAGAGGGCGCCATCGCGCCGTGGGCGGGCGGGCAGACCGCGGAGTACTTCACGCGTCTGCTGCAGTCGCTCGGCGAGACCATCGGCTTCCGCATGGACCAGCAGTGGCGGCTGCTGCCCGCCAAGGCGCAGAAGGCGATCCTGCACGGCATCGACGAGCAGGTGCACGTCCGCTACCGCAACCGCTACGGCCGCGAGCGCTCCTACTACGCCAACTACGAGGGCGTGATCCCGTTCCTCGAGCGGCGTCAGGAGCAGACCGAGTCCGAGTACATGCGGGAGAAGTACGAGGGCTACATGCGCGAGGTCCCGTGCCCCGCGTGTGCCGGCACGCGCCTGAAGCCCGAGATCCTCGCGGTCACGCTGCACCACGGCAAAAAGGGCGACAAGTCCATCGCCGAGGTCTGTGCGATGAGCGTCGCGGAGTGCTCGGAGTTCCTCGACGGCCTCAAGCTCGGCAAGCGCGAGTCGATGATCGCGGGCGCGGTGCTCAAGGAGATCCAGGCCCGCCTGCACTTCCTGCTCGACGTGGGTCTCGACTACCTGTCGCTCGACCGCGCGTCCGGCACGCTGTCCGGCGGTGAGGCGCAGCGCATCCGGCTCGCCACGCAGATCGGCAGTGGCCTGGTGGGCGTGCTGTACGTGCTCGACGAGCCGTCGATCGGCCTGCACCAGCGCGACAACCACCGGCTGATCGAGACGCTCACCAGGCTGCGCGACCTGGGCAACACGCTGATCGTCGTCGAGCACGACGAGGACACGATCCGCACGTCCGACTGGGTCGTCGACATCGGCCCCGGCGCCGGTGAGCACGGCGGCAAGGTCGTGCACAGCGGCCCGTACAAGAAGCTGCTGACGAACAAGGACTCGATCACCGGCGCGTACCTGTCGGGGCGCAAGCAGATCCCGATGCCCGCGAAGCGCCGCAAGATCGACAAGAAGCGCCAGCTGACCGTCGTCGGCGCCCGCGAGCACAACCTGCGCGGCATCGACGTGTCGTTCCCGCTCGGCACCCTGACCTCGGTCACCGGCGTGTCCGGCTCGGGCAAGTCGACGCTGGTCAACGACATCCTCGCCACCGTGCTCGCGAACAAGCTCAACGGCGCGCGTCAGGTGCCCGGCAGGCACACCCGGATCAAGGGCCTCGACCAGGTCGACAAGCTGGTGCAGGTCGACCAGTCGCCGATCGGCCGCACCCCGCGGTCCAACCCCGCCACCTACACCGGCGTGTTCGACCACATCCGCAAGCTCTTCGCGGCCACCACCGAGGCGAAGGTCCGCGGCTACCAGCCGGGCCGCTTCTCGTTCAACGTCAAGGGCGGCCGCTGCGAGGCGTGCGCGGGCGACGGGACGATCAAGATCGAGATGAACTTCCTCCCGGACGTCTACGTCCCCTGCGAGGTGTGCAAGGGCGCGCGGTACAACCGCGAGACCCTGGAAGTGCACTACAAGGGCAAGACGATCTCCGAGGTCCTCGACATGCCGATCGAGGAAGCGGCCACGTTCTTCGAGCCGATCAACGCCATCCACCGTCACCTGCGCACGCTGGTCGACGTCGGCCTCGGCTACGTCCGGCTGGGCCAGCCCGCGCCGACGCTGTCCGGTGGTGAGGCGCAGCGCGTGAAGCTCGCGTCGGAGCTGCAGAAGCGGTCGACCGGCAAGACCGTCTACATCCTCGACGAGCCCACGACCGGCCTGCACTTCGAGGACATCCGCAAGCTGCTGGGCGTCATCAACGGCCTCGTGGACAAGGGCAACACGGTCATCGTCATCGAGCACAACCTCGACGTCATCAAGACCTCCGACTGGATCGTCGACATGGGTCCCGAAGGCGGCTCTGGCGGCGGCATGGTCGTCGCGGAGGGCACGCCCGAGGAGGTCTCCGAGGTCGAGAACAGCTACACGGGCCAGTTCCTCCGGCAGGTCCTCGGCAACGAGGAGGTGCCGGTGGCGGGGTGAACCCGCTGAGACGCCCGGCCGCATGACAGGTCGTCAGGAATTGGCGATCGGTGTGAGTTTTTGCCGAGAACCTGTCACTCGATCGAGCTATCCGGGATGATGTCGGCCGTGTCACTCCACCGGTACCGTTTCCGCAGCGTGTGGCACGTCTGTGCGTCTCCGGCGGCCGTGTACGACGTGCTGTCCGACATCGCGAACTACCCGAAGTGGTGGCCCGAGGTCCGGTCGGCGACCAAGATCGACGACGAGTCCGGTGTGCTCATCTGCCGTTCGTTCCTGCCGTTCGACCTGGTCGTGCAGGTGCGGCACAGCATCGCCAACCAGCAGGCAGGTCTCCTGCGCGCGACGTTGTCCGGTGATCTCGAAGGCTTCGCCAGCTGGGAGATCACCGGCCGCGACGGCGGGACCGACCTCGTGTTCGATCAGGAGGTCGTGGTCAACAAGCCCCTGTTGCGACGGCTGGTGCTGATCGCCAAGCCGTTCTTCCGCGGCAACCACGACCTGATGATGCGCGGGGGCCTCAAGGGGCTGAAGCAGGTCCTCGCCGACCGTGCGGCCAGCGAGTCCTGACCTTCACCGCTGGTAGTCACCGATCTGGACGGCCAGCTTGTCGGTGGTGCGCACGCACTTCAGCGGGACCTGGGCGTGCGCGTAGCCGTCCTCGTACGGCCACGCGCAGGACCACTCGCCGGACTCCCAGAACAGGCCCTGTCCCTGGGGCTCGCCGGCCTTGATCGCGGCGTTGTAGCGATCCGCGATGTCGAGGGCGGCGGGGCAGCCGACCCCGTCCAGGTCGGTCACCTTGCTCTGCTCGGTGTCACGGCACACGACCGGCTCGAAGAGGCACGGGAACTCCCACGCCTTCCACACTTCCTTCGGCACGTCGCCGCACGGCATGTCGGTCTGCGCTTTCACGAACCGCCACGCGTCGTCCTTGTACTCGAACAGGGTCGGCATGTCGTTGGACTCGATCCGCGTGGTGCGCATCATCGCCAGCGTGTAGCGGTCCTGCTGGCACTTGACGTCGGCGTAGACCACGCCGTCCCCCGGCTTGTGCACCGCGGCCAGCACCTCCGGCGTCACGAAGTCGCACGGAGCGACCTTGACCTCCTTGACCGCCAGGTCGGCGGGGACCGAGACCTCCTTCATCGTGGTGACGAGCTCGTCGGAAGTCTTGGTGAGGCGCGGCTTCTGCGCGTCGGTCGCGGCCGCGAGCTCGGCGAGTACCTTGGCCTGCTCGGGGGTCAGCCGGTGGCCGACGAACCGGAAGTCGATCTTCACACCGGCTTTCCGCGTGTGCTCCTCGATGATCGCGCGCACCTCGTCCGCGTTCTTGCCGCACGCGTCGGCGCCGTTGCGCGCGACCACCACCACTCGGTTCGTCTTGTCACCGCGGAACGGGTACGTGCGCGAGAAGTCGTCGATCGCCGCCAGGATCCCGCTGAGCAGCGTGGCCTTGCCGCTGGGCGTGATCGCGCGCGCGGCGTCACCGATCTTGGCCGCCTGCCCGGTGCCGGGGGAGACGAGCTCCGCGGTGTTCTGGCCGTCGCAGGCGCCACCGAAACGGCGCAGTGCCAAGGAATCGTCGGCGGCCATGTTCGAGGCGGCGGCACCGACGGCGTCGGCCACCTCGCGGAAGTCGGCGGATTCCGACGCGTCGATCAGGAACGTCGTGCGGTGATCCGGCGGCAGGAAGACCCAGAGCCCTCCGGTGACCAGCCCCAGCACCACGACGACAGCGCCCGCCACCAGCAACCAGCGTTTCACGACGTTCCCCCTGGACCCTTCGACCGCAACGACGTCAGCTCGCCCGTCATCTCCTGCGCCTTGGCGTTGTACGCCTCGGCGGCCTTGGAGTAGACGGCGAGCGGCTCCGTCAGGTTCCGCCCCGAACGAGCCGCGTCGAGCAACGTGCCGGCCGCTTCGATCACCGCTGCCTGCAGGCTGCGCAGGCTGACTGCCATGTCCCGCAACCGAACAGCCGCCTCCGAGCTGGTGCGGCCGTCGAGGTCCTTGATCTCGACGTCGACGACGGCGTTGCGGGCCGCGGCCACCGCGGTCTCGGCCGTGTCGAACCGGCCGTCCTTCAGCGCGGCGGTGGCGGCGTTGAGCTTGTCCACGGTCGGGTTCAGCACGTTGACGACCGACTGCGACGACCGCAGCACCGGCTCGGTGATGGTGTACCAGTCGAGTACGCGCTTCAGATCGTCCGGCGAGTCCGTGAACGTCGGTTCCTGCGTCCCGAGCTGGGTGGTCAGCTTCCTCAGGTGCTCCCGGTCGCCGCTGACCTGGTAGCCGATGAACCGGAACTCGATGGTCAGGCCGGCGGCCGCGACCCGATCGCGGATCTGGGTCTGCACGAACTCGTCGTCGGGGTCGCACGCGTCCTTGCCGTGCCTCGTCACGACGATGATCCTGTTGACCTGCTTGGCGTTCTGCGACCACCCCGAGGTGAAGTCGCCGACCGCCTCGACGATTCCGCGCTGCAGCGTGGCTTTCGTGCCCTGCCGCACCGAGCGGGCGGCGTCGGCGATCTGCTTGCGGTTTCCGGTGCCGAACTCGACCAGCTGCTTCGTGTTGTCGTCCGCGCCGCACTCGCCGCCGAAACTGCGCAGCGACTGGGAATCGCGCTCACCCGAGTTGCCGACGACGGCGCTGAGCGTGTTCATGACGCTCGTGAGGTCGCCCTCGGCCGAGTCGATCAGGAACGTCGTCTTGTAGAGGGGCGCGAACATCGGCCGCACCCAGCGGAAGAAGACGAACACCCCCGCGGCGACCAGAACGACGACGAGCAGGATGATCAGGATCCGGTTCCGCCTGCGCCTCGCCGCGGGTCCGCCGATCTTCTCGTGCTTCTGCTCGATCGCGGACGACGTCGCCGACGACAGCTGATCTGCCGCGCTGACGGACAGCCGGATCTCGTCCATGCACCCGAAGATATCGAGTTCGGGTGCAAAAGAAGTCAGGTTCGGCCGGACAGGTGCCGCACCAGCAACGCCAGCTGGGCCGCGTACTTCTCGGCGAACTCCGGTGTCGCGGGGTCTTCGCCGGTGATCTGGCTCGCGGTCTGCCGCAGGGTCAACGGTGCGGCGGCCGCGGCCATCAGCGCCAGCAGCAGCAGGCCTGGATCCAGGTCGGAGGGCAGCTCGCCGGCGGCTTGGCGGTCGCGCAGCTGGTCGACCTGGGCGCGCAGGAACTCCTCGTCGGTGGGTGGGCTGTCGCCCGCGAGGTTCGACCACGCCCACACCCGGCCCTGGTCGGTGAGCGCGGTCGCGACGAAGCTCGCCAGCACCTGGTCGAGCGGCTGGTCCTGGTGCGCCATCTCGGCGGCGGTGCCGTGCCAGCTGGTCGCGAGTTCCTTGTACAGGCCCTCTTTGCCGCCGAAGTAGTACGAGATCAGCTGCTTGTTCACGCCCGCGCGCGCCGCGATGTCCGTCGTGCGCGTGGCCGCGTAGCCCTTCGCGCCGAACTCCGCCGCGGCCGCCTCGATGATGCGGGCCCGCGTGCGTTCGGGGTCGCGTTTGCGCTCCGAGGCGCTGGGAGAGCGGCGTTGATCCACCGTCACACGGTAGCCGACGGGCTGCGTTCAACCAACAGGTTGACTTAATCAACCGGCTGGTTGAAACTAGGTGACATGAGGATCGCAGTGGTTGGTGGAGGAATCGGCGGGCTGTGCCTGGCGCACGGGTTGCGCAAGGCCGGCGTGGACGTGGCGGTGTACGAGCGCGATCTGTCGCGCACGGACCGCCTGCAGGGGTATCGGGTGCACATCAACCCGCACGGGGCCGCGGCGCTGCGGGAGTGTCTGCCCGCGGCGAACTGGGAGCGGTTCGAGCGCAGTGCCGGGCACAGCGGCAACGGCTTCGGGTTCCTGACCGAGCAGCTCACACCGTTGCTGGTGCTCGATCCCGAGCAGGAGCAGCACTACTCGGCGAGCCGGATCACGCTCAGGCAGGTCCTGCTCGACGGGCTCGACGTGCAGTTCGGCAAGCGGTTCGAGCGGTACGAGCAGGGCGACGACATCACGCTGCACTTCGAGGACGGCACGACCGCGTCGTGCGACGTGCTGGTCGGCGCGGACGGCATCCGGTCGCGGGTGCGCAAGCAGTACCTGCCGCACGCCGGCACCGAGGACGTCGGCGTCACGGCGATCGCGGGGAAGCTGTTCCTCGACGAGAACCCCTGGCTGCCGTCGGAGCTGGTCGTGCGTGCGAACTCGATCATCCCGACGGGCCGGGCCGGCATGTTCCTGGCGGCGCACGACGGCCTGGGCGTGACCGACAATCCGGACGACCCGTTGTTCGACAACGTGCGTCCCTACCTGATGTGGGCGTACGCGGCGGCGGACCTGACCGTCCACGATGGACTGGATCTGCAGCGCGAGGTGTTGTCCCGGATCTCGAGGTGGAGCCCTGAGCTGCAACGGATCGTCGCGGCCTCGCCCAGGGAGTCGATCAGCGAGTGGCGCATCCGCTCGTCCAGGCAGATCGACCGGTGGCAGCCGACCAATGTGACGTTGCTCGGCGACGCCATCCACGCGATGACACCGATGAGAGGCATCGGGGCGAACATCGCGTTGCGGGACGCGCAGCTGCTCGCGCGGTGCATTGCCGAAGGTGGCGACGCCATCGCCCGGTACGAGAAGGAGATGTACGACTACGGGTTCGCGGCGGTCCGCGACTCGCTGCGCGCGGCGAAGCAGTTCGCCGACGGCGGTCCCGTGGCGCGGACGATCTTCAAGACCGTGCTGCGGACCGCGAGTGCCGTCCCCGCGCTGAAGCGTGCGATGTTCACAGCTCAGGGGGACTGAAAAAAGTTTGAACCGACCTGGCGTCCCGTACGTGTGGAAGGCGTTGGAGGGACTGGCCAGGAGGTTCGAGATGATCCGCAGGGGTGTTGCGGCCGTCGCGCTGGGGTTGATCTCGCTCACCGCCTGCGTCGCCACGCCGGAGAGCAAGCCGGTCGCGCAGCAGCGGGAAAGCGTCGTGGCGCTCAACGTCGCGGAGATCGACGATCTCGGGCCGGTGGTCACCGACGTCAAGGGCTTCACGCTCTACCGGTTCGACGGCGACAGGCCGAACGAGTCCACTTGCGCCGGTGAATGTGCTGCCACCTGGCCTCCCGCCACGGTCGCCGACGAGAACTTCACGGTCAACGGCGTCCCGAGGAACCTGGTCGGCAGCATCGTCCGCAAGGACGGCAGCCGTCAGCTGACCGTCGACGGCATGCCGCAGTACCGGTTCGCCAAGGACGGCAAACCGGGTGAGACCAAGGGGCAGGGCCTGCAGGGCAAGTGGTTCGCCACCGGCCGCAACGGCGAGCGCACCCGGCTGGCCGCCCGCACCGGCGTGGTCGCGGGCCTCGGTGCGGTGCTGACCAACGACGCCGGACTCACGCTCTACCGGTTCGACGGCGACAAGCCCGGTGAGTCCACTTGCGACGGTGGGTGCGCCGAGACCTGGCCGCCGGTCTACGTCGAGGGTGAGCAGCCGCGCGTGAAGGGTGTCGACCCGAAGCTGCTCGGGACGATCACCCGCAAGGACGGCAGGAAGCAGCTCACCGTCGCGAACTGGGCGCAGTACACGTTCAAGAACGACACCAAGCCCGGTGAGGCCAAGGGCGTGACGGTGCCGAAGTGGTTCGCCACCGCCGCCGACGGCAAGAAGGCCCAGCAGAACAAGGCGATCGCGCTCACGAGTGCGACCGTCAAGGATCTCGGCGTCGTCGCCACCGACAAGGACGGCATGACGCTCTACCGGTTCGACGACGACTCCGCGAACCCGCCCACGAGCAACTGCTCCGGCGAGTGCGCGGTGCAATGGCCGCCCGCTTTCGTCGACGAGGGTTTCCAGGTGCAGGGCGTGGATCCCTCGCTCGTCGGCACGATCGAGCGGGACGGGAGGAAACAGCTCACCATCGCAGGACTGCCGCAGTACCTCTTCTCAGGTGACAAGGTCTGCGGCGATGCCAACGGGCAGGGCGTTGGCGGCAAGTGGTGGGCCACCAGGGCCGACGGAAGTCGCGCCGGCCAGTAAGGGGGAGAGCCCCGGCGGGAGAGTTCCCGCCGGGGCTTTCGCACGTCTAGCGCAACCGCATCAGGATCGCCTGTTCCGGTTCGAGCACCGGCAGCTGGATCCCGACGTCAGCGAACATCGAGCCGGGCAACGAGACCGGTTCCCACTTCTTGTCGTCCCGCCCGATCAGCCTCGGCAGACCGGCGGGCGCGTCGAACGTCAGCTGGTACGTCCGCGTGCGGTCGAGGCCGGGGAAGCGCACTCGCGCCGGCTTGTGCTGCACCGAAGTCGCGATCTGCGCGTAGCAGAACAGCGCCTCCGACTGATCGGCGGCGACCACGCCGTGCACCCACGCGGCCGGGTCCGGGTGGTCGGAGTGCACCGAGACACCGCTGTGCACCAACGAACGCACGTCCTTGTAGTACTCGATCGCGGCCTGCAGCCCCGCGCGCTCGGAGTCGGTCGCCGAGTTGATGTCCCACTCGATGCCGAAGTGCCCGAACATCGCCGTCGCCACCCGGAACGACAGGTCGTGCACCCGGCCGGTGGTGTGCGAGCGGGTCGGGCCGACGTGCGCGCCCATCAGCTCCGGCGGCAGGAACACGCCGGTCCACCGCTGGATGAGCTGACGTTCCAGGGCGTCGTTGCAGTCGGAGGTCCACACGCGGTCGGTGCGCGACAGCACGCCGAGGTCGATCCGGGACCCGCCGGACGAGCAGCTCTCGATCTCCACGTGCGGATGCCGCAGCCGCAGTTCGTCCAGCAGCCGGTAGAACGCCTCGGTCTGGTCGTGCACGCGCGCGCCGATGAGGTCGCGGTTGTGGTCCCACTTCACGAACGCGATGTCGTTGTCGGACAACACGGACGAGACGCGGTCGAGGATGTACGCGTAGGCCTCGGGGTGCGCGATGTTCAGCACCTGCTGGTTGCGCCACGACGGCGGCAGCACGCCGGGCCGCGGGCCCAGCACCCAGTCGGGGTGGGCACGGTAGAGGTCCGAGTCGGTGTTGATCATTTCCGGCTCGAACCACAGCCCGAACTCCATGCCGAGCGAGCGGACGTGCTCGATCAGCGGGGTGAGGCCGTCGGGCCACACGGTTTCGTCGACGTACCAGTCGCCGAGGCCCGCGGTGTCGTCGCGGCGGTGCCGGAACCAGCCGTCGTCGAGCACGAACCGTTCGACCCCGATGGCGGCGGCGGTGTCGGCCAACGCCGTCAGCCGCGCGAGGTCGTGGTCGAAGTAGACGGCTTCCCACGTGTTGAGCACGACGGGGCGCGGGCGGAGAGAACGCTCGCGCAGCTGGCGGTGGAAAGCCGCGCTGATGCCGTCGATGCCCTCGCTGGAGTAGGCCGCGTACAGCCAGGGCGACTCGTACTCCTCGCCCGGCCCGAGCACGATCTCGCCCGGCAGCAGCAGTTCGCCGCCGCCCAGGACGGGCGTCGAGTCGGGGAAGCTCTCGGCGTACGTCACGTGGTTGCCGCTCCACGCGACGTGCAGCGCCCACACCTCGCCGGAGCGGAACGAGAACCCCGGCGTCCCGGCGAGCAACCCGATGGTCGCGTCGGGCCCGGTGCGGCCGCGGCGGTTCTCGCGGACCCAGGAGCCGTAGTTGAACGCGTGCCGCTGCGGCGAGCGTTCGCGGGCCCAGCGGCCGGTGAAGTCGAGCAGCTCGCCTGCGTGGGCGGGCACCGGAAGCGCGGCCTCCAGCCCTTCCAGCGAATACGGCGTCGAGCCGTCGTTGCGCAAGGTGTGCCGCAGCCGCAGCATCCCGGACGACGCGAGTTCCACGACACCGGTCACGGTCAGCTCCGCCGCGGAATCCTCGGCCACGTAACGGAAGACCGAGCCCTCCACCGAGAACGACGTGACCGCGAGCGACGGCGCGAAGTGCTCACCGCCGCGATGCCCGCGCAGGCCGGGACGGCCGGAGTGCCCGGCGCCCGCCTCCGGCAGCAGCGCGACCGTGACCGCGTGGTCGGGTGAGCTGTTGGGAATGGTTCCCGTCAGCACGTCGGCCAGGGCGCGCAGTGCGTCCTGGCCGACGTCGCCGAGCGTGCGCCCCCAGTGCGTCACGACCGGGAGTCCGGTTCCCCGGACGTCGATCACGACGCTGGAGGTGGCGTCGTGCAGGTGCACGACCTCCGTGTTGTTCATGCGGGCCCCGTCCACATCAAACACAAATGAACATTGCGCCGATCCTGTGATGCGGGGCTCGCGTTGTCAAGCGTTCGAACTTGTTGGGTTGTGTCTGATTAAACGACCAGGCTGAGCAGGGCGGCAACCACGAAACCGACCACCGAGAGAATGGTTTCCAGCACCGTCCACGACTGCAGCGTTTCCTTCACCGAAAGGCCGAAGTAGCGGGAGACGATCCAGAACCCGCCGTCGTTGACGTGCGAGGCGATGATCGAACCGGACGCGATCGCCATCACGATCAGGGCGAGCTGGGGCTGCGAGTAGTTCAGGTCCGCCAGCACCGGTGCCACGATGCCCGCGGTCGTCACGATCGCGACGGTCGCAGAGCCCTGCGCGATCCGGATGACGCAGCTGATCACGTACGACAGCGCGATCACCGGCAGGCCGAGGTCGGACAGCTCGCCCGCCAGCGTCTTGCCGATGCCCGTCGCGGCCAGCACGGCGCCGAAGAAGCCACCGGCACCGACCACGAGCAGGATCATCGCGACCGGTCGCAGCGACGCGCCGGCCATCTCCGCGAGCTTCTCGCGCGTCATGCCGCGCCGGAAACCCAGCAGCCAGAACGCGAGCAGCACGGCGATCGTCAGCGCCACGGCGGGCGTGCCGAAGAACGTGGCGATCGAGTACGGCCGGGAACCCTTCTGCAGCAGGATCGAGCCGAACGTGCCGGCGAGGATCAGCACCAGCGGCAGGCCGATGATCGAGAGCACCAGCCCGAGCGAGGGCGGTTCGCGGTCACCGTTCTCCGCCTTGGCCTGCTCGGCCGCCACGAGCATCTCGTCGGGCACCGGAACGTTCAGGCGCTTGCCGATCCAGTACGAGTACAGGACACCGCCGACGAACCAGGACGGGATCGCCACCGCGAGACCCATGATGATGATCCAGCCCAGGCCGACCTTCAGCAGACCGGCCGCGGCGACGGGGCCGGGGTGCGGCGGCATGAACGCGTGCATGACCGACAGACCGGCGAGCAACGGCATGCTGAACAGCACGATCGACTTGCCGCTCTGCTTCGCCGCGACGTAGACGAGCGGTGCCAGCACGAAGATGCCGATGTCGAAGAAGACCGGCACACCGAAGATGAGGCCGGCCAGACCGATCGCGACCGGCGCGCGCTTCTCGCCGAACGCGCTCATCAGCTTGTCCATCAGCACCTGCGCGCCGCCGGACGCTTCGAGAATCGCGCCCAGCAACGTGCCGAGACCGATGATCGCCGTGATGTGGCCGAGGATGCCGCCGAAACCCTTCTCCAGCAACGAGTCCGAGGCCTTCTGCGCCGACCCGACCAGTGTCTCCGTCGGGACGCCCGCCGCCAGTGCGACGAGCAGCGCCACGACGAGCAGCGCGATGAACGGCTCGACCTTGAACCGGATGATGAGGAGCAGCAGGACTGCGATGCTGACTACCGCGAGGGTCAGCAGACCCGGTGTTGTGTGTTGCAACCAGTCGATCACGGGCGGCTCCTGAGTGAATGGCCTGGCAATGCGCCGGTGGCGGTTCCGTCGTCGATCACCGGCACCCCGTTGCAGAGCACGTACGGGATGCCGGCGGCCTGCTGCCGAGGCTGGTCGAACGTCGCCGTGTCGGCGATCGTCGAGGCGTCGAACAGCACCAGGTCGGCCGCGTAGCCCTCGCGGACCAGACCCCGGTCGGTGAGCCGCAAACGCTTGGCGGCGCGGCCGGTGAGGTGCTCGACGCACTCCTCCAGGCTCAGCACGCCGAGTTCGCGGACGTAGCGCGCGAAGTAGCGCGGGAACGTGCCCCACGCGCGCGGATGCGGGCGGTCGCCGACGAGCAGCCCGTCGCTGCCACCGGTGTGCGCCGGGTGCTTCATGATCGCCTGCACGTTCTCCTCGTGGCCCACGTGCATCAGGCAGGAGGTGCCCAGGCGTTCGTCGACCAGCACGTCGAAGTACAGGTCGGCCGGGTTGCGCCCCAGCCGTGCGGCGGACTGGAGAACGCTCGCACCGACCAGATGCGCGTTGCGGTCGTTGCGCACGCCGTTGATCTCGATGGAGTCCCAGTCGACCGGCACGCCGTGGCACCCGTCCGAGCCGATCTCCTCGATCTCCTCCCGGATGCGCTCACGGGTGTCCACATCGGACAAACGGGCCAGCGTGCTGTCCGGGCCGCCTTCCGTGGCCCACGACGGCAGCAGTGCTGAAAGGTACGTCGCGCCCGGCAGGTACGGATAGGTGTCCAGCGAGATGTCGGCGCCATTCGCCATCGCGTCGTCCAGCAGTGCCAGCAGTTCGCCGGCCCTGCCCTTGTTCACCGGGAAGTTCATCGTGGCGTGGGCGAGGTGCAACGGACAGCCGGACCGCTGGGAGACGTCCACCATCTCGGCGTACGCCTCCAGCGCGCCCGCGCCGTAGCTGCGGTGGTGCGGGCTGTAGTAGCCGCCGTAGTTCGCGACGATCTCGCAGAGCTGCACCAGCTCGGACGTGTCCGCGTACATGCCAGGCGTGTAGGTCAGCCCCGACGACATGCCGAAAGCGCCTTCCACCAACGACTTCGCCAGCTTGTTCTTCATGACGAGCATCTCGGCGTCGGTCGCCGGCCGGTCGTCCCAGCCCACCGCCAGCATCCTGAGCGTTCCCTGCGGCACGAGGTACGCGGCGTTGACCGCGATGCCCTGGTCGAGCCGGTCGAGGTACTCGCCGACCGAGCGCCAGTTCCAGTCGAAGCCCGGCGGGTCGTCGTTCCACCCGGCGAGCTGGCCTCTCAGCGTGGCGAGCACCTCGTCGTTCACCGGCGCGTACGACAGGCCGTCCTGGCCGAGCACCTCGGTCGTCACTCCCTGCGAGACCTTCGCGAGGTGATCCGGCTGGGCGAGGATCTGCAGGTCCGAGTGCGAATGCATGTCGATGAACCCCGGCGCGAGCACGAGCCCGTCCGCGTCGATCGACCGCCTGGCCGTCAGGCCGTGCTCGATGGACGAGATCACGCCGTTCTTGATCGCCACATCCGCGCGGTAGCCCGGTGTGCCCGTGCCGTCGACGATCAGCGGACCGCGCAGGACGATGTCGTCCATCGTGCACTCCTCTGCTAGAAGTAGGTGCGGATGAGGTCGACCACGGTCGTGCCCTCGACGACCGGGATCAGCTGCCACTTGTCGAACACCGTGCAGGGGTGGGAAAGGCCGAGCCCGACCCAGTCGCCGACCCGGACCGTGGCCTCGGCGCCGAGCTGGAGAAACGCGTGCTGGTCGTTCAGCGCGGTCACCTTCGCCTGCGACAGCGGGGCGATCGCACCGTCCCGGCGGCGCACGAGCTGCGGCTCCGGCAGTCCCTCGTCGAACGACGCGTCGCGCTTGCCGATCGTGAGCAACGCGAGGTCGCGCTGCGGTCGTGACGTCACCTGGGCCCAGGCGCGGAGTGCGCTGCGGAACGGCTCGACGCCCTCGATCCGGGAGAACGGCGAGATCCCGCGGTAGAAGCCGTCGTCGTGCGTGATGTAGGCGCCGCTGCGCAGCACCGGCGTCACCGGCACCGGCCACGGTTGCGCCAGCGTCGCGGCGACCTGGTCGAAGTACGCGCTGCCGCCGGCGGTGACGACCACCTCGTCCAGCTCGTCGAGCATGCCCGCGTCGGCCATGCGCAGCACGAGGGAGCGCAGGTCGGTCAGGTATCGGTCCACAATGGACTGCGACGACTCGGACGCGTCGTGCGCCAGCGCGCCTTCGTAGCCGCTGACACCGGCCAGTCGCAGCACCGGGCTCTGGTCGACCGCGCGTGCCACCGCCAGCGCGGTCTCCAGGTCGCGCGCTCCGGTCCGTCCGCCGGGAGCGCCGAGCTCGACCAGCACGTCGATCGGGCGTGCCGGCTGCAGCTCCTGCAGCGTCTCGGTCATCAACGCGACGCCGGCCTCGGAGTCGGCCCAGCAGCTGAACCCGAAACGCGGGTCGTGGTCCAGCTCGGTCACCAGCCAGCGCAGCGCGGCCGGGTCGAGCAGCTGGTTCGCGAGCAGGATCCGGCTGACGCCGAACGCCCGGTACACGCGCAGCTGCGACGCGTTGGCCGCCGTGATGCCCCAGACGCCGTGCTCGACCTGCCGCTGGAACAGCTGCGGTGCCATCGTCGTCTTGCCGTGCGGTGCCAGCTTGACGCCGTGGTTGTCACACCACTTGGACATCGTCGTCAGGTTGTGCGTCAACGCGCCCGCGTCCAGCACGACGAGCGGGCCGACGAACTCGTCGGCGAAGAGGTCCAGCCGCCGGTCGGCGATCTCGCCGATGGTCGAGCCGAACGTGCTCGACGGAAGGCCCTTGAACCGCCAGTTCACCCGTTCCTTGCGGATGTCTGCGACGGCCGAGAGGTCCATCTCCATCAGTTGTTGCATATTTTGCAACTCCCATTGCGCGATGTGATGCTGGAGTGTGTAGCATTCGGGTGCGCCGCCGTCAACGAACACCTCTGGAGCAACGCATGCGGTTCGAACACGTCGGCGGTGTCGTTTGCCTCGGCGAGACCATGGTGATGATGGTTCCGGCTGAGCCCGGTCCCGTGCATCTGGTGCGCACCTGGCACCGGGCCATCGGCGGCGCCGAGTCCAACGTCGCCTGCCACCTCGCGCGCCTCGGCGTCAGCTCGTCCTGGGTCAGCGCGGTCGGCGACGACTCGTTCGGGCTCGCGGTGCGCGACACCGTCGGGAGCTACGGCGTGGACGTGTCGCGGGTGCGCGTCGACCCGGCCCGTCCCACCGGTCTCTACGTCAAGGAGGCCTCACCGCACGGCAGCCCGGTGCGCTACTACCGGCGCGGCTCGGCGGCGTCGGGCATGGGCCTGGAGATGATCGACCGGCTCGACCTCGGTGCCGTGCAGCTGGTGCACATCAGCGGAATCACGGCGGCGTTGTCCGATTCGTGCCTCGCGCTGATGCGCGAGCTGCTGCGACGCCCCCGGCACGGGTTCAGGATCTCGTTCGACCTGAACTGGCGGCCCGCGCTCTGGACCGACCGCGACCCGTGCGTGCTGCGGGAACTCGCGGACATGGCCGACATCGTGCTCGCGGGTTCCGACGAGGCGGAACTGGTGTGGGGCACCGGCGACCCGGCCGGGCTGCGTCAGCTGCTGCCCGGCCCGGCGTCGCTGGTGGTGAAGCAGGGCGCGGACGGCGCGACGCTGCTGGAAGGCGGAGCGTCGCACTTCGAACCGGCGCTGAAGGTCGAGGTAGTCGAACCGGTCGGCGCGGGCGACGCGTTCGCGGCGGGGTTCCTCGCGGCAACGCTGGCGGGTTCCTCGCCATCGGTCCGGTTGCGCGCCGGACACCTGCAAGCGGCCGCCGCTTTGCTCACCGCGGAGGACGTCGGAGATCCTTTGCCGGACGACGTGACAGATCCGCTGCTGCACGCCGACCCGCGGACCTGGGCGTCCGCCCGCCTGGAGGTGTAGATGAGCCAGAGCCTCGACCGCGCGCTCACCCTGGTGAGCCAGCTCGCGACGGGACCGAAGACGCTGGACGAGCTGTCCGGCGTGATCGGCGTGCACAAGTCGACGACGCTCCGGCTCCTGCGCACCCTGGAGTCGCACCGGTTCGTGCAGCGCGACGGCGTGCACCACTACCGCCTCGGCACAGCGCTCTTCGACCTCGCCAACAGAGCCCTGGAGGAACGAGACGTCCGCCGCGCCGCCGAGCCCGCGTTGCGCGACCTCAACTCCCGCCTGGGCTACACGATCCACCTCGCGTCCTACGAGGACGGTGAGGTGATCTACATCGACAAGTACGAGTCGAGCCACCCGATGCGGATGTACTCGCGCATCGGCCGCCGCGCACCGTTGCACTGCACCGCCGTGGCCAAGATCCTCCTTGCCGACCTGCCTCCCGCGACACTGCAGAAGGTGTTGTCGACGATGGAGTTCCCCCGCCTGACGGCGAACACCATCACCAGCCCGACGGCCTACCTCGCCGAACTGGAACGCGTGCGCGCCAACGGTTACGCCGTCGACAACGCCGAGCACGAGGACTTCATCCACTGCATCGCCGCCCCGATCCGCGGTTCCCGCGGCGAGGTGCTCGCCGCCGTGTCGATGTCGGTGCCCAAGGTGCTGCTCGACTTCGACGGCCTGCTGTCCCACCTGCCCGACCTGCTCGCCACCGCTGAAGCCGCCTCGGTGGAATGCGGTTACGTTCCAAGATAAAAGGGGAAGATCCGTTGTCCAAGGTTGAGATCAAGACCGCCGACGCGCCGCAGCCGGTGGCGAAGTTCTCGCAGGGTGTCCGCAAGGGCAACATCCTGCAGGTGGCCGGCCAGGTCGCGTTCGACCCTTCGTCGGGTGAGATCGTCGGCACCACCGTGGCCGAGCAGACCCGCCAGACGTTCAAGAACCTCAACGCGGTGCTGGCCGCCGGTGGCGCGTCCATCGACGACGTGGTGATGATCCGGGTGTATTTGACGGACACCGCGCACTTCGCGGAGCTGAACGAGGTCTACGGCGAGTTCGTGACGGACCCGGCGCCCGCACGGACGACCGTCTACGTGGGACTGCCAGCCGGTCTGCTGGTGGAGATCGACGCGCTCGCCGTCGTGGACTGATCGGGTGTGAGGGTCTGCAGGGCGGATCCAACGCGCGGACTCTGATCGTCGGGTGCTTTGCTGTGGCGTGCCTCCATCCGGAGGCACGCCATCGGCAGTTGGAGGCCACCGTTGATATCGGAGAAGGCCAACCTCCGCATGCGAGCAGCCCTGCACGCCATCAGGCCGGACGAAGCACCCCTCCCACCCGCTTTGGCCGCCACGGTCGCAAAGGGCTGGATCGAACACGGGTCCGGTGCCTACCTCCTGCGCAACCTCGCCGACCACGCCACCACCCGGACCAGCGACCTGCACACGTACGAGGCCGAAACCAACAGCCAGGACATCCCACGCGGAGACGACCTCGCTGAACTGCTGGGCGTCTCACTGGCCTATGCCCGCGCATGCCTCCGACAAGCGCAAAGGCCGGTCACCGCACTGTTCTCCATCTCGGAGCCCCACGACGACGTCATTCCGGTGACCACCAACGTGACGTTCTGGACGGCAGAGCGCACAGAGCCCGGCTTCGAGCACGACATCCGTCCGCTGATGTTGCTCAGCAACGCGAAGACCGACTTCCTGTACTCCTCCACCGACGAGCAGGAGAAGGTCATGGCCGACACCGTCCAGGCCCTCACCGACCAGGGGTTGCCGTGGGACGAGTCGGTGCGCAAGGTCAACGAGTTCTGGGGATTGCCGAGCAGGCGGTGGGCGCTGCTGTACGGCGACTGGATCGGGCAGCGGCCCGGCGAGCACTGGGCGAGGCTCATCACCACGGCGTAATGCGTTCTGCCTGACGGACGACGGCGAACCGGCGGTTTGTTGTTTGTGAAACCATCCGCTTCATGAAGTGGTACGCGGACAGACCTGTCAGGCTCACGCGTCAGCTGATCGCCGACCTCCTCGCCGTGGGGTGGGTGGCGCTGTGGATCTGGGTGGCCACCACCGCCCACGGCTGGGTGCTCGAGCTGAGAGCGCCGGGGGACGGACTGGTCAACGCGGGCGGCGACATCCGTGACGTCTTCACCAACGCCGCAGGCAAGGCCAGGGGTGTGCCGTTCGTCGGTGACGAACTGTCGGGGGCGTTGGGCAACGGCAGCAAGGCCGGCGAGACGCTGATCGGGGTGGGCAACACGCAGATCGGCGTGGTCGAGGACACCGCGTTCTGGCTGGCGACCGCTCTCGTCGTGATTCCGGTGCTGTTCCTGCTGATCACGTGGTTGCCGGTGCGGCTGCGGTACGCCTTCAGGGCGGCTCACGCCGTGAAGCTCAGGGACATGCCGGACCTGCTCGCGCTGAGAGCGCTTACCAGCTTGAAGTCGAAGGAGCTCGCCAGGTTTCCGCACGACCCGGCGGCGAAGTGGCGCACGGGGGACACCGACACCATCGAGGAGCTGGCCAGAAGGCAGCTCGCGGCGCTGGGGGTGCGGGCATGATCGCGCTCTCGGTGATCGCCGCCGTCGTGGCTATGTGCGCTACGGCGGTGGCGCTGTGGCAGGCCCGCGAGGCGAAGAACGCCCAGGAGGCCGCTGCCGCGGCGCACGAGGCCGCCGCCAAGGCGCAGGAGGAGGCGCAGGCCGCGCGCAAGGCCGTCGAGCAGGCCGCGACGAGTGCGTTGCAGGCCAAGACCGCGGCGGAGGAAGGCAAGAAGGCCGCGGGGCAGGCCCAGGAGGCGGCTACGGCATCGCGGATGCTGGCCGACGAGGCGCAGCTCACCGCGCAGCAGGCGACGCAGCAGGTGAGCGAGCTCACCGAGATGCTGGCCGCTGAGCGCAGCAGGCGGGGCATGCCGACGTTCGCCATCACGCCCGGCGCGCCCGACGAGTTCCGGCTGAGCTACTTCGGAGGGCCCGCGGTGATCGAGCAGCTCACGGTGTCCGTGGTGCCCGGCAGCAGGGTGCTCGGGCTCTCACAGCACGACGAGCCCCCTGCCGAGCACCTGGAGATCGGGCCGCTGTACAACGGCAGCGCCATCACGTTCCGCGCGGCCACCGGGCAGCGGGCCAGCGCGGTGTTCCAGATCAGGGCGGAGCCGTGGGAGCCCGTCGTGGTGCGAGCGGATCAGTAGACCGGGCCGGTGTACTTCTCGCCGGGACCCTGACCTGGCTCGTCCGGCACGACGGAGGCCTCGCGGAACGCGCGCTGCACCGACTGCAGGCCGTCCTTCAGCGGTGCGGCGTGCGGGCCGAGGTACTCGGAGGAGGCGGTGACCAGGCCGGCCAGGGCCGTGATCAGGCGGCGGGCCTCGTCCAGGTCGCGGCGCGGGGAGTTGTCCGGGTCCGGGTCGGCGAGGCCCAGGCGCTCCGCGGAGGCGGACAGCAGCATCACGGCCGCGCGGCTGATGACCTCGATGCTGGGGACGTCCCCGAGGTCACGGATGCTGTCTTCAAGGGGCTCAGTCACGGCACCATTCAAGCAAGCGGACGTCACAGGCCCGCGATTCGGGGTGCTTGGTTCGGAGCTCGGCCAGGCCCGAGCCGAGGGAGTCGTTCAAAGGTTCGATACGATCACCCACATGGCGGAGCGAGTGTTGCGTGCAATCGCACCGTCGTTCGTTGCGCAGGGTGCGTCCGGTGTGTCGGTTCGAACCCGGCTGAGAGGTCTGACCGACCTGGACGAGCAGGTGCTGCGCGTCGTGGGTGCGCACTTGGGATCCCTGGCCTCACGGGATGTCAAGATCCGTTGTGCTGACGGGTTGGAGCACTCCAGTCAGCGCTGGGCGGAGCGAAAACGGGAACTCACGTCGGACTGGTGTTTTAACCAGGAGGCGCTTGGGTTTTGACATGGGCACGGCCACCGCTTGATCA
>NZ_BMRE01000036.1 GCF_014648475.1 Lentzea flava
CCACTCCCCGAGAGCCGGAACTGGATTACCAGTCCAACTTCCGGGGAGCGGTTCACACGTCAGGTGAAGGAAGGGTCCCTTCATCGACGGCGAGTTGTCCGTGGGCGCGCCACACCACTAGCCGCGACGCTGGTCGTAGACCTCGGGCAGCTGCTCGAACCCGGCCGACCGGTAGGTGGCGACGGCGCCGGCGTTCGAGCTGGGCGTGCAGACGAGCGCGCTCGACGACCCGAGGTCCCGCAGCGCTGCTGCCGCGGCGAGGGTGATCGCCCTGCCGTGGCCGCGGCCCCGGTGATCACGGTGCACGCCCATCGGTTCGAGCAGCCCAGGCCTGCCAGGCCCCGCTGACCACACGGTCACCGCCGCGGCCGCGTCGTCCCCGTCGTACGCGACGAGGCAACGGGCGTCGGCGTACGCGGGGCCGCCCGCCATCGCGTGCCAGCGCTCGTCGGTGAACGTCGACTTCTCGAACGACGCCCTGATCACCGCCGCGTGCAGGTGTGCCTGCTCCGGCCCGATCACCTCGACCCGCACGCCGGGATCCGGCACCGGCTCGGTGAGGTCGCGGCGCAGCGGCGTCCACGGTTCGTCGAGCTGCCACCCGTTCTCGAACATCAGCTCCTTGAACCGCGTGCCCACAGGGGATTCGAGGTACACCGCCTCCGACGACAGCACGTCCTCGGCCAGCTGCCTCGCCAGGTCCTCGTCCTGCCGCGCGTCCGGCGCGATCGTGAGCCGCAACAGCTCTGGTCCGTCGAGCAGCCCGACGGCGAGAATCCGCCCGTCGCGGCTCCAGGTCCGGACAGCGGCGGCCGTCGCCTCCTCGCCGAACCGCCAGTACCAGCCCAGATCACCCGGATGAAGCTGAAAGGGCGCGTCGTCGTGCTGCCACTCCCGCAGCGCGCGCACCGCCTCGTGCGGCTTCACATGCCCTCCGCAGGCTCCCACAGCTCGATCCGGTTGCCCTCCGGGTCGACGCACCACCCGAACCGCCCGAACTCCGAGTCCTCGGTGTCCGGCAGCACCTCGACGCCGCGCGCCTTCAGCTTCGCCATCAACGACGGCAGGTCGTCGACGCGCAGGTTCAGCATCGTGCGCTGGTGCGGTTCGCCGATGTAGTCGGTGTCCTGGGCGAACAACGCCATCGTCGTCGTGCCAGGACGTTCGGACGTCGCGGTGTCGAGCCAGTGGAAGGTGACGGTGCCCTTTTCGCTCATCGGCACGCCGAGGTTGTCGCGGTACCAGGCGGCCAGGCGCACAGGATCTCTGGAACGCAGGAAAACCCCACCGATACCAGTCACCCGCGCCACCCGACGGACCCTACTACCGCGTGCCACGATGGGGGAATGGACGCCGTAACGTCTGCACCCGAACCGGTCAACGAGCCGGTGCACACCTACGCTCCTGGTAGCGCCGAACGTGCCAGCCTGCAGGCACGCATCGCGGAACTCGAAGGCACCACCCACGAGCTGACCATGACCATCGGCGGTCAGCAGCGCATGGCCGGTGGTGACCGCATCGACGTGGTCCAGCCGCACGACCACCGGCACGTGCTCGGTGTGACGGCGCAGGCGACGAAAGCCGACGTCGCGGACGCCATGAGAGCCGCCCAGCACGCCGCACCTGGCTGGCAGGAGCTGCCGTTCGACGAACGGGCCGCGGTGCTGCTCAGAGCAGCCGACCTGCTGAGCGGGCCGTGGCGCGACACCCTCAACGCCGCCACGATCCTCGGGCAGTCGAAGTCCGTGCAGCAGGCCGAGATCGACTCGGCGTGCGAGCTGATCGACTTCCTGCGCTTCAACGTCCACTTCGGCCGCCGGATCCTGCAAGAGCAGCCGGTGTCGAGCCCCGGCGTGTGGAACCGGATGGACCACCGGCCGCTCGACGGGTTCGTCGTGGCGATCACGCCGTTCAACTTCACCGCCATCGCCGGCAACCTGCCGCTCGCGCCCGCGCTGATGGGCAACACGGTGGTGTGGAAGCCGTCGCCGACGCAGCAGCTCGCCGCGCACTTCACCATGCGCCTGCTGGAGGAGGCGGGCCTGCCGCCGGGCGTGATCAACCTCGTCACCGGCGACGGCCAGGCCGTGAGCGAGGTGGCGTTGCGCGACAGGTTCTTCGCCGGCCTGCACTTCACCGGTTCCACCCGGACGTTCAAGGCGCTGTGGCAGACCATGGCGAGCAATCTCGACCACTACCGCTCCTACCCGCGCGTCGTCGGCGAGACCGGCGGCAAGGACTTCGTGCTGGCCCACGCGTCGGCGGACCCCAAGGCACTCGTCACGGGGCTCGTCCGCGGCGCTTTCGAGTACCAGGGCCAGAAGTGCTCGGCGGCCTCCCGCGCGTACGTCGCCCGTTCGTTGTGGGAGAGCGAGGTCCGCGAACGCCTGCTCGACGTCACGAAGTCCTTGTCGTACGGCGATGTCACGGACCTGTCGGCGTTCGGCGGGGCGGTGATCGACCACCGCGCGTTCGCCAAGCACAAGGACGCGCTGCTGATGGCGTCCGCGTCCACGTCGGTCGAGGTGCTGGCGGGCGGCACGTGCGACGACTCGGTGGGCTACTTCGTCGACCCGACGGTGCTGCTGGGCACCGACCCGCACCACGACATCTTCACGACCGAGTACTTCGGCCCGATCCTCGCCGTGCACGTCTACGAGGACGCGGAGTACGCGAACATCATGGAGACCATCGAGAACTCCACGCCGTACGCGTTGACCGGCGCTGTCTTCGCCCGCGACCGCGCCGCCATCACGCAGGCGCACAAGGCTTTGCGGTTCGCGGCGGGCAACTTCTACGTCAACGACAAGCCGACCGGCGCGGTCGTCGGGCAGCAGCCGTTCGGTGGCTCGCGCGGCTCCGGCACCAACGACAAGGCG
Organism: Lentzea flava; assembly: GCF_014648475.1. GTDB lineage: Bacteria > Actinomycetota > Actinomycetes > Mycobacteriales > Pseudonocardiaceae > Lentzea > Lentzea flava. Next base: position 2,880 of record NZ_BMRE01000036.1, read on the forward strand.
GGCTCGATCTACAACCTGCAGCGCTGGACGAGCCCGCGGGCCATCAAGGAAACCCTGGTGCCGCCGACCGATCACACCTATCCGCACATGGGCTAGTGGATTGTGGGTTTCCAGCCGGTGGCGTCGGTGAGCTTCGTGCTCACCACCCGCTGCGACCGCCCGAACACCTCGAACGCGGCCGCGAACCTGCCCAGGAACCTCGGCAGCCGGGTGATGCCCACGTCCCGCTTCAACACCGGCGACCCGACGTTGTAGATCCCCGGTGGCGCGGTCAAGACCGCGATGGCCGCGGCCGCCGCGTCTCCGGGGTGCACGACCGACATCCACCCGTCGCCCACGAGCACCGGCGGCGACATGGCCTCGCCGCCGGTCAGCAACCCGATGCGCAGGAACACACCGCCGGGGTGCGCGAGCACGTTGTGCTGAGCCCGCACCGAACTGGCGATGTGCCCGACCGGTCTGATGGGCGCGGTCTCGTCGAGCTCGCGATCACCACCGTCCTCATAGACGAAGGAGATGCCCTCCTGCACGATCCGCTCGACCCCCGCGCGCCGGGCCGCCGCGACCACCGCGGCGCTGCCCTCGGTGCGGATGCGGTCGTTCTCCGCCCAAGCGCTCGCCATGACGGCCTTCGCGCTGAGCGGGATGCGGGTGGCGAGGTTGATGACGGCGTCGTAGCCCGTCAGCGCTTCGGCGAGCTGATCAGCGTCGAACATCGAGGTGGTGCGCCGGTCCAGCACCCCGACCTCGTGTCCGGCCGCCCGCAGCCGCGGCAGCGCTTCCCGTCCGAGCACACCCGTCGCACCGATCACGAAAACCTTCATGACAGGGGGACGAGACAGCGCGTCAGGACGTGACAGGCAGCCGTTCCAGTGCCTTCGCGGCGAGTCCTTGGGTGGTCTGCCCGACCACGTTGGGGTCGTTGCTGCGCTGCACCACCGTCAGCCCGATGAGCTGACCGTCCCGCGCTTCGACGACGCCCTCACACGTCACCGTCCCGGACGCATCGGTGCAACGGCGGGTCATCGGGTGGTCGTTCACCACCGCGCCGTAGCCGCCGTCGGACTGCAGGCGCTGCGATGCGTCCGCGAACTTCTCGGTCCGCAGCGTCAGCCGAACCTTCAGCGAGTCGAACGCGAAGTCGCACGCCCGCTCGCCCTTGGACGTACCGGTGAGGGTGCCCGCGTCGCCGGAGGCCAGCAACGTGCACGGGTCGATGTCCGCGAACTTCGGGGGAGCGGGCTGTTGTGCGGTGCACGCCGTCAGCGCCACGAGCGCGACGAGTCCCAGATACCTGATCACGACACCCACTCTCGCAGGTCAGTCCGCGTGGTCGTCCAGCCCCGCGCGGGACGCGAGCAGCCGCCGCAACGACGCCAGCCGGCCGGGCGCGTCCGGCACCAGCTCGTCCAACATGCAGCCGGGGTCCTCGGGCGCGCCGAGGTGGCCGCAGCCGGGCGGGCACTCCTCTGCGGCCTCGGCGAAGTCCGGGAACGCCTTCACGATGTCGTCCGGCGTGATGTGCGCCAGGCCGAACGAGCGGATGCCCGGCGTGTCCACGACCCAGCCGCCCTCCGGCAACCGCAGCGCCACGGCCTGGGTCGAGGTGTGCCGGCCCTTGCCGACGCCGGACACCACGCCCACCGCGCGGTTCGCGTCCGGCACGAGCTTGTTGACCAAAGTGGACTTGCCGACGCCGGAGTGGCCGATCAGGCACGACACCGTGTCCGTCAGCCGGGCCCGCAGCTCGGCGGGCTCCTCGTCGAACCGCGTCACGATCACCGGCACGTCGAGCTCGGTGTACAGCGCGAGCAGCGAGTCCGCGGAGGCGAGGTCAGACTTCGTCAGGCACAGCACCGGTTCCAGGCCGCCCGCGTAGGCGGCGACCAGGCACCGGTCGATGAAACCCGTGCGCGGCGGGGGATCGGCCAGCGCGCACACGATGACGAGCTGGGAGGCGTTCGCGACGACGACGCGTTCGAACGGGTCGGTGTCGTCCGCGGTCCTGCGCAGCACCGAGGTGCGTTCCTCGACGCGCACGATGCGGGCCAGCGTGTCCGGCTGGCCCGACGTGTCACCGACGATGCCGACCTGGTCGCCGACGACGACCGGGGTGCGGCCGAGCTCCCGCGCCCTCATCGCGGTCACCACGACACCGGTCTCCAGCGCGCACGTCCAGCGGCCCCTGTCCACGCCGATCACCATCGCGCTCTCGGCGTCGGCGTGGTCGGGCCGCCTCTTGCTGCGCGGCCTGCTGCCCTTGCCGGGGCGCACGCGCACGTCGGACTCGTCGAGCTTGCGCCAGTCCCGCTTGCTCACGTCAACGCGCCTCCGTGAGCATGGCGTCCCACATTCCTGGGAAGTCGGGGATCGTCTTGGTGGTCGACCCGATGTCGTCGACGGACACGCCCGGCACCACCAGCCCGATGATCGCGCCCGCAGTGGCCATCCGGTGGTCGGCGTAGGCCTTCCACACGCCGCCGTGCAGCGGAGCGGGATCGATGATCAGGCCGTCCTCGGTCTCCGTCGCGGTGCCGCCCAGCGCGTTGATCTCGTTGACCAGCGCCGCGATCCGGTCGGTCTCGTGACCGCGGATGTGCGCGACACCGCGGATGATCGTCCGTCCCTCTGCCAGCGCCGCCAGGGCCGCGACCGTCGGCGTCAGCTCGCTCTCGTCGTGCAGGTCGATGTCCAAACCGGACAGCTTCTCCGGCCCGCGCACCGTCAGACCCTGCTCCGACAGCTCGACGGAGCAGCCCATGCGCCGCAGGATGTCGCGCACGGCGTCACCGGCCTGAGTCGTGACAGAAGGCCAGTGCGGAACCGTCACCTCGCCACCGGTCACCGCGGCCGCCGCCAGGAACACCGTCGCGTTCGACAGGTCCGGCTCCACGTGCCACGTGCGGGCGGCGATCGGGCCCGGCTCGACGTGCCAGAGGTTCGCGCCGGTCTCCACCCGGACACCGGCGGATCGCAGCGTCTCGACCGTCATGTCGATGTGCGGCAACGAAGGCACGGGCTTGCCGTCGTGCCGGACCGTGACGCCCTTGTCGTACCGCGCACCGGACAGCAGCAGCCCGGACACGAACTGCGACGAGCCCGACGCGTCGATCGTCACCTCACCACCGGGCAGCGATCCCGTGCCGCGCAACGTGAACGGCAGCGCGTCACCCTCGACGTCCGCGCCCAGCGACCGCAACGCACCCAGCACGGTGCTCATCGGCCGCTTGCGCGCGTGCGGGTCGCCGTCGAACCGGATCTCGCCCTCGGCGATCGCGGCGGCGGGCGGCAGGAACCGCATGACGGTGCCGGCCAGACCGCAGTCGACGTCGGCAGGACCGCGCAGCAGGCCCGGCGTCACGTCCCAGCCGCCGTCCTCCCGGTCGGTGAACGTGACGCCCAGCGAAGAGAGGGCAGCCGCCATCAACACGGTGTCCCGGCTGCGCAACGGTGCGTGCACCGTGGAGGGCCCGTCGGCCAGTGCCGCGAGCACCAGGACGCGGTTCGTGATCGACTTCGAGCCGGGCACCGGCACGGTCGCGTGGACTGGACCAGGTGCGCTGGGGGCTGACCAGTGCTGAGTCATGGGCAAATGATCCCGCATGCCCAGTGGGGCGGCTCGCACAGGTGTTCCCGACGTGCGACGATGACGACTTCGGAGGTGATCGGTTTTGTGTGGTAGGTACGCCTCCACCAAGGACCCGGCGCTGCTGGCTGCCGAGTTCGACGCGGTGGACGCAACCGGCGACGAGGCGCCGGGGGCGGACTACAACATCGCTCCCACCAAGCACGTCATGGCGGTGGTCGAGCGCAAACCCGAGGACGAGGAGCTGGAGCGCAGCATCCGCGTCATGCGCTGGGGGCTGGTCCCGCACTGGGCGAAGGACCTCTCCGGCGCGGCGAAGATGATCAACGCGCGCGCGGAGAGCGTGCTGACCAAGCCCGCCTACAAGCAGTCCGCGATGAAACGCCGCTGCATCCTGCCCGCCGACGGCTGGTACGAATGGCAGCCGGGCGAGGGGCGCAAACAGCCGTACTTCATCACCCTCGGCGATGGCGCGTCTCTGGCGATGGCCGGCATCTGGTCGGTGTGGTGGAAGGACGACGTCCCCACGGTCACGTGCGCGGTGCTCACCACGGACGCCATCGGCGCGATGACCGAGGTGCACCACCGCATGCCGTTGTTGCTGCCTCGGGACCGTTGGTCGGCGTGGCTGGACCCGACGTCGCTGGATCCGTCCGAGCTGCTGGCCCCGGATCCCTCGATCGTCGACGCGTTGGAGCTGCGTCCTGTGTCGATGGCGGTGAACAGCGTGAAGAACAACAACCCGTCCCTGATGGAACGCGTCTCTCTCAACGAAGAAGAGAAGCCCGCACCCACGTTGTTCGAGCTGTCGTGACGACGCTGTTGGTGGACACGCCGCACGGCCCGGCGCGGGCCTCGCTGCACTGTGCCCACGAGCCGCGCGCGGCTTTGCTGCTCGGCCACGGCGCCGGCGGCGGCGTCGAAGCCCCGGATCTGGTCGCCGCGTGCCACGCCGCGAACGCCGTCGGCGTGCACGTGGCCCTGATCGAGCAGCCCTACCGCGTCGCGGGCCGCCGTGCCCCCGCACCGGCCACGCAGCTCGACACCGCGTGGCTCTCCGTCGTCGACGATCTCGGCGAACGCTGGTTCGACGGTCTGCCCCTGGTGTTCGGGGGCCGGTCGTCGGGCGCGCGCGTGGCCTGCCGCACGTCGGTCGAGGGACAGGCGGTCGCGGTGCTGTGCCTCGCGTTCCCGGTGCACCCGCCGGGCAAGCCGGAGAAGTCGCGCCTGGCGGAGCTGGACGGCGTCGAGGTCGCGACCCTCGTGGTGCAGGGCGAGAACGACCCGTTCGGTCAGCCGCCGTCCGGCCATCACCGCGAAGTGGTGCTGCTGAAGGGCGACCACTCGCTGAAGGCGTCGGTGGCGGACGTGGGCCGGTGCGTCGGCGAATGGCTGGACCGCGTGCTCAGGCCGTTGGACTAGCGCGCCATCCGGGTCCACGTGTGCCTCCGGCCCCTGACGGCCACCGAGTAGGCGTAGAGCAGCTCGGGGTCGCCCATGCCCGGCAGGAAGCAGTCGCCGATGTGGTGCGCGTCGACGCCGATCTCCTTGGCCGTGAGCGCCAGTTGCGGCACGAGGTTGGTGTGCGCGCCTTCCTGTGACGTGCCGATCGCGCCCATGACGATCGCGTTCTTCTCGTGGACGGCTGCGACCGCTTCCGCGGCGGCTTCCCTCGTGACACCGGGAAGTGTGCCGGGAATCGGGAGGATGACGCCGTCCGCGCCCGCGTCGACGAGATTCGCGAGCTTCTGCGCGGTGATCGACTCCGGGTGACCGGCGTGGTGCATCTTGCCGACCCACAGCGCCGCCTCGGTCTGGATCTCTTCGGTCGCGCGCGCCATGCCGTCCAGCGAACCGTCGGTGCTGGGGTTGGCGGTCAGCACGATCAGCGCCGCACCGGCGTCCGCCAGCCGCTGTGCGTTGTCGCGGGTGGCCTTGCGCAGTTCCGGGACCGTGCCGGGCTCCAGGTTGACGCCGATCGGCCGGCCGATCTTCTCGGCCAGCGCGCGCAGGCTCGGGAGTTCGCCGAGACCGGGGAAGCGGAACGTCGAGCCGTCCCAGACCCGGTTGATCATGTTCAGCACGACGACGTCGGCACCGAACGCGGCCATCAGTTCCGCGTTGTGCACGCCGGAAACGCCGTCGAACGACAGCGCGGCGCGGTCGGCGAACACCTCGGCGACCATCGTGCGGCCTTCCGAGGCGGCCACGGCCCGCGTGAGCTCACCTCCCTCGAGCGCGGCCAGCCCGGTGCGGTCGAGGTCGAGGATGCGCACGACTGCCTCCCATGTGGTCTAGACCAAGTGGTGGCACTCTACGACTTCGGCTGGGATCTCGCCCATGAGCGACTTCGACGAGCAGGGTCGTCCCGAGCCTCCGATGGACGGCGACGAGCTCGCCACCCTGACGGGCTTCCTGGAGTTCCACCGCGCCACCCTCGCGTGGAAGACCGAGGGCCTCACCGCGGAGCAGCTGAACCAGACCACCGCGAGGTCGTCCATGACCCTCGGCGGCATGCTCAAACACATCTCCTACGTGGAGCAGGAGTGGTTCCACTACGTCCTGCTCGGGCGCGACCGCCGCGAACCGTGGGCGAGCGTCGACTGGCTGAGCGACATCGACTGGGACTGGCACTCCGCCCGGCACGACTCGCCCGACCAGTTGCGCGCACTCTGGCAGGCCAGCGTCGAGCAGTCCAGGCGGGACCTGGCCGAGGCGCTTGAGACCGGTGATCTCGGCCAGTTCGCCCGCAGGCCGCCGTGGAAGGACGGCCGCACGCCGACGCTGCGGTGGATTCTCACCCACATGATCGAGGAGTACTCGCGGCACAACGGCCACGCCGACCTGCTCAGGGAGTCGATCGACGGCCAAACCGGCGAATAGCGCCAATCGAGACGGGAATCGGCCAAAAGCACGAATTTCCTTGTTCGAGCAACCGAATGGGGATCGGCGACGTCATCTCCGGGCGTAGGGGAAATCGCAGATCTTTACGAATTCGGGGACCAACACATGCGTAACTACCGCACGATCGCAACCGTCGCCGCACTGGTCGGTTCTGCCGCGTTGGCCGTCGTGGCGACTTCGGTCGCTCAGGCTTCCGGCACTGAGGCTGCGACCCCGTGGTGCACCGGCGACGATCTGGCGATCAGCGTCCACGACATGCACTCGCCGTCGCCTTCGACCAGCAAGGCGCACATGATCAAGTTCGTCGCCGCGGAGGGTGCCTCCTGCCGGATCGGCGGCACCGTGAGCAACGTGCGCTTCCTCGACGCCCAGGGCAACAACATGAACGCCTCCCAGAACGGAGGCCAGCCTCCGTACACCGAGACGTCGGTCGGCGACGGCCTCTACGCCGCCACCTACGTGGCGTCGGACCTCAAGAGTCCTCAGATCTACCCGGCGTTCGTCCGCTTCAACCTGCCCGGCCAGGGCACGACGGGTGACCTGGTCACCATCGCGTGGCCGAAGTCGGGTATCGGCACGAACGTCCGGATGGGTGGCATCACGGCGCCGGTCAGCTAAGCGCTGATTCGCGCGACCACCGCATTGGTGAGTCGCACCAGATCGGCAGGCGTGATCTCGACTTCGAGGCCACGCCTGCCCGCGCTGCAGAAAATGGTTTCGAAATTCGACGCCGACTCGTCGAGCACAACGGGCAGTCGCTTCTTCTGCCCGAGCGGAGAAATTCCACCGGCGACATAACCGGTCGCGCGTTCGGCGTCGGCGACGACGGCCATCTTGGCCTTCTTGCCCTTCAACGCTGCGGCTAGCCCCTTGAGGTCGAGCTGGGACGTCACCGGCACGACACCCACCGCGAGCTTGCCGTCCACCTCGGCCACGAGCGTCTTGAAGACGCGGCCGGGCTCCAGCCCGAGGGCCTCCGCCGCCTCCAGCCCGTAGGACTCGTGGCGGGGGTCGTGCTCGTACGAGTGCAAGGTGTGCGCCACCCGCTGCTTGTCCAGCAGCGCTGTGGCGGGCGTCCCACGTCCGGCCATGCGGAATTACTACCAGCATGTCCGTTGTTGGTGAGGACGTGGTGACGAACATGCTCGAGCGGCCCCGCGTAGAGTCAGACCCGACCCAGGACCTGTGGGAAGGGAGCGCGGTGCCCGCCACCGGCACAACGGAGACGACGGCGGAGCGTGCCGCGCGTTTCGAGCGCGACGCCATGCCGATGCTCGACCAGCTGTACTCGGCGGCCCTGCGCATGACGCGCAACCCGGCCGATGCCGAGGACCTGGTGCAGGAGACGTTCCTCAAGGCCTACTCGGCGTTCGAGTCCTTCTCGGAGGGCACGAACCTCAAGGCCTGGTTGTACCGGATCCTGACGAACACCTACATCAACGGCTACCGCAAGAAGCAGCGCCAGCCCGTTCAGCAGCCGACGGACGAGATCACTGACTGGCAGCTGGCGCAGGCGGAGAGCCACACCTCGACCGGGCTGCGCAGCGCAGAGGTCGAGGCACTCGACAACCTGCCCGACAGCGACGTCAAGGAAGCATTGCAGCGGTTGCCGGAGGAGTTCCGGATCGCGGTCTACCTCGCCGATGTCGAAGGCTTCGCGTACAAGGAGATCGCAGACATCATGGGCACCCCGATCGGCACGGTGATGTCCCGGTTGCACCGGGGCCGTCGCCAGCTCCGCGACATGCTGGCCGACGTCGCACGTGAGCGTGGATTCCTCCGAGGCAACAACGGAGACGCGTCATGAACTGCGGCGAACCCCATGACACCGATTGCTCTGAGGTCCTGTCCGAGGTCTGGCTGTTCCTCGACCAGGAGTGCGACCAGAAGCGGCGCGAGGCGCTCCAGACGCACCTCGACGAGTGCCATCCGTGCCTGGAGCAGTTCGGGCTGGAGGAGCACCTCAAGGCGCTGCTCGCCCGCAAGTGCGGCGGGGACCTCGCCCCGTCCGAGCTGAAGGCGCGCATCCGGGCCACGATCGTGGAGATCCGCGAGAGCTGATTCACACGATGAAGGGCTCCTTCATCCACCTCACGTGGATGAAGGAGCCCTTCATCGTTCTAACAGCACTCAGGCGTTGGGGCGCTTCCCGTGGTTCGCGCCACCCTTCTTGCGGTCGCGGCGCTTGCGGGCACGCTTCGACATCGGTGTCTCCTAGGATCAGAACTGCTTCAACGTCCAGTTTCGCATGGAGGAGTTCTGAGCACGCTCACGGACCTGCTGGCCGAGCACACGAAGCTCTCCGGCGCCGCCGTCGACCACCTCCAGCTGGTCGTCGCCGAGTGGCAGCTCCTCTCCGACCTGTCGTTCGCGGACTTCCTCATGTACGTGCCGCTGGACGACCACAAGTTCCTCTGCGTCGCCCAGGCCCGTCCCACGACGGCCCCCACCGCGCACCCGGAGGACGTGGTCGGCAGCGAGGTGGACGCCGAGGAACACCCGCAGCTGCGCCGGGCCATCGACGAGCAGCGGATCTGCCGCGAGGAGGACCCGCGCTGGCACCTGGGCGTGCCCGTGCGGCGCGAAACCATCCCGGTGCGGCTGGGCACCCAGGTCATCGCGGTGCTGAGCCGCAGCACGAACCTGGCGGTCCCGCGCGTGCCGTCGCCGTTGGAGATCTCCTACCTCGGCAGCGCGGCCGACCTGTGCCAGATGATCGCCGACGGCACGTTCCCCGCGCCCGAACCGTCGCCGGACGTGCACACCAGCCCGCGCGTCGGAGACGGCCTGATCAGGCTCGACCCGTCCGGTGCCGTGGTGTTCGCCTCGCCGAACGCGCTGTCGGCGTATCACCGCATGGGCCACGCCTCCGACCTCGTCGGCGTGCACCTCGCGCCGTTGACCCGCAGCCTCATCGGCGACCCGTTCGACGCCACGGAGGTCGCTCAGCGCATACGGCAGGCGTTGGACGGACAGCCGTCCATGCGCATGGAGGCCGAGTCACGGCGCGGCGCGGCCGTGCTGTTCCGGTCTTTGCCCCTTCGGCCACGTGGGCAGGCCGCGGGCGCCATCGTGCTGTGCCGCGACGTCACCGAGGTGCGCCGGCGCGACCGCGCGTTGATGTCGAAGGACGCCACGATCCGCGAGATCCACCACCGGGTGAAGAACAACCTGCAGACCGTGGCCGCGTTGCTCAGGCTGCAAAGCCGCAGGTTGACGAACCCGGAGGCCAAGGAGGCGCTGGCCGAGTCGGTGCGTCGTGTGACTTCCATCGCACTGGTTCACGAGACGTTGTCGATGTCCGTGGACGAGCGGGTCGACCTCGACGACGTGGTCGACAAGGTGATCCCGATGATGAGCGACGTGGCGGTCACCGAGACCCAGGTGAAGGTGCGCCGCGAGGGTGGTTTCGGGGTGGTTCCCGCCGAGATCGCGACTCCGCTGGTGATGGTGCTGACCGAGCTCGTGCAGAACGCCTTCGAGCACGCCTACGCCCCTGGCCAGCGCGGAGAGGTCGTCGTGCACTCCGAGCGGTCCGCCAAGTGGCTGGACGTGACGGTCTCCGACGACGGCAAGGGGCTTCCGCCCGGTTTCTCCCTGGAGCGCACCGATCGTCTCGGTCTGCAGATCGTTCGGACCCTTGTCGATTCCGAATTGAGAGGCTCGTTGAGCTTGCGGCGGAGGCCCCGAGGCGGTACAGAGGCGGTCCTGCGCGTACCGCTCAGAGGGCGGCGCTAAACTAACGCCGTGCACACGTGACGGCCAGCCTCAGCGGTCTCACGTGGTCATGCGGGAGGGTGTGCAAACAAAAGAAGAGCCCGACACCTGGCACGGTGTCGGGCTCTTCTTTATGTGTCTGTCTACGCGGCCAACTGCCTGGTCAGGCGTTGCTGCGGGCCCGCGTGCGGGCGTTGCGGCGCTTGAGAGCGCGGCGCTCGTCTTCGCTCATCCCGCCCCAGACGCCGGCGTCCTGGCCGCTCTCCAGCGCCCACGCGAGGCAGTCGGAGACGACGGGGCAACGGCGGCAGACGGTCTTCGCCTCGGCGATCTGAAGCAGCGCGGGACCACTGTTCCCAACGGGGAAGAACAGCTCGGGGTCCTCGTCGCGGCAGATCGCGCGGTGGCGCCAGTCCATTGGAACTACTCCTCAGCTAGGCGCGCACAAGGGCACGCCGGTTGTCAGCGGTCGTTTTGGGGTGCTTGTGAATGCTTTCACGAACGGCTGGGATGTCAAGGGGTTAGCACTGACCCGGTGAGTGAACTCACCCAAAAGATCGACAGTGTTCACCTGCGGTTTCACGCTCTGCTGTCACTCGACTGCAGTACATCCCGGGTGAGTACCGAGACGGTCACGAACCGATCACGGACTGTCAAGTCGCTTATACGGCAACAGTCAACGCGTGGGGGACTGCCCGGAACTCCACCGCCGTGGTCCTGCCGAGGAAATCACCGTCGACCTGGAGGTTGGCGGGCTCCTCGCACTTCACTCTGACATAACCCACGTCGTCGCGCCGAACGAGATTCCCGCCCTTGGGATTGCCGGTCGCGAGGACCTGGGCGACGTAGCGGCCGACGGTGGGCACGCGCAGGGTCTTCAGCGCGCTCAGGCCCAGGCCGCCGTCGAACGACGTGCTCGGGTTGAGCTGGATCGCCTTGTCGCCGAAGTACGTCCACGGGTCGGTGTTCGACACGAACACCATGCCGACGTCGTTGAACGGCGGCTCTCCCGGAACCTCGACCGTGAAGTGCTGCGGTTTGCGGACGTTCTGCGCATAAGCCTTGATGGCGACGCTCAGGTAGAGAGCGGGGCTCGCGTTGCGGCCCTTGGCCCGCTTCTTCTCCACCCCGGCGACGACGTCGGCGTCCAGGCCCATGCCGGCGTTGAAGGTGAACCAGCGGCCCTTGCCGCCTTCGACGACGTCCGAGAAGACCTGGCCGAGCCCGATCCGGCGCCGGGTGCCGTGCTCGATCGACTGAAGCAGGACGTGCGTGGCCTCGACGGGATCGCGAGGGATGCCGAGCGCGCCCGCGAAGACGTTCGCCGATCCGCCCGGCACGACGCCGAGCATCGGCTTGTCGGGGCGTGGGCCGCCCCGCAGGATGCCGTTGACCACCTCGTTGACCGTGCCGTCGCCGCCGTGGGCGATGACCAGGTCGAACCCGCCTTCCGCGGCATGGCTCGCGGCGTCCGCCGCGTGGCCGCGGTAGCAGGTCTCGATGATCTCCAGCTTCACGTCGCTGGCGAGCGCGTGCGCCAACACGTCACGGCCCGCCGGCGTCGTTGTAGTCGCCTGCGGATTCACCACGAGAAGAGCGCGCACTACTGCAGAGTAAGACAGTGCGTGACCGTCAGCGGCGCGCATGTCCTCCCTCAGGGTGGCTCCAGCTTCACGAAAGTGGCCCAAATCTCCCTTCCGCTAGCACCGCGTGCGCCTCGCAGACGAGTGCACCCCGGACGACCGCCGGCTCGCTGAAGGCCCCTTGATCTTCCCCCGCCGGACGTGCTGAGTGAGCCCTCCAACCGGGTGGCCTACGATCCGTGACCAGTACAGAACGTGAGGAAAGGTCTGTCGTGACCACTGGGACGCCGGCCCCGCCGCGCGCGGTGCGCATCGCCGCCGCGCTCACCTCGCTGGAGGGCCTCGGCGGCATCGCGCTGGCCGTCGCGCTCGTCGTCAGGGTGATTCAGGGCGCACCTTCCGGCGGCCCGATCCTCGGCGCCGCCGGCGTGCTCGTGCTGTGGTTCGGTGGCGTGATCTTCGCGTCGGTCATGTTGTTCCGCGGCCATCACGGCGCGCGCACGCCCGTCATCGTCACGCAGCTGCTGCTGCTCGGGTGTGCCTGGTACGCGTACGGGCCGTCGGAGCAACAGCTGCTCGGTTCGTTGGGCGGCATCTACTGCGTGGTCGTGCTCGTAATGCTGTTCACCCGCGATGGCCGCCAGTGGGCGATGGGTCTGGCCGATGTGAACGAAGGTGACAAAGCCGACTAACGGAGGGTGGTCACGGTCACACGATGGAGTGAAGCTGTGCGTGGTTGCTTAACCACTCCCTGCACACAAGAGGTGACCAACCATGCGTGTTTTGACCGCGATCGCGGGCGCCTTCCTGGCGGCGCTCTCCCTCGCACCCGTGGCCTCGGCCGCGCCTGAGGACCCGAACATGTCGCCGATGATCATCGGCGGCAGCTACGCCCAGAACTTCCCCTACGCGGCCCGTCTCTTCGTGAACGGCCGCGAGAACTGCTCCGCGACGAAGATCGCTCCTCAGTGGATCCTGACCGCTGAGCACTGCGTGGCCTCGTCCGGCAGGTACACGTTCCGCGCGGGCAGCCTGGACCAGACGTCCGGCGGCCAGCTCGTCACCGGCGACCGCATCGTCAAGCACGCGTCGGCCGACCTGGCCCTGGTGCACGTGACCACGTCGATGTCGGCGCCGTTCTCCCCGCTCGTCGCGAGCGTCAAGGCGGGCGACACCGTGCAGCTCTACGGCTGGGGCGCCACCTGCGTCGGCCAGGAGATCAACTGCCAGTCCCGCTACCTGAAGGTCGCGAACACGCGGGTCACGACCACCAACGGCCAGGACTACCGCGGTGGCGTCGCCATCTCGGTGGTCAAGATCGACGGCATCGCGGCCGGCGGCGACTCCGGCGGCCCGATGTTCGCGAACGGCCGTCAGGTCGGCGTCGCGTCCACTTCGGACCGCCGGAGCGTCTCGAACTACACCAGCATCAACCACGGCCCGTACCGCGACTGGATCCGTCGCACCGCGGGCGTCTGATCTGAGGGAACGCGGGGGCCTTTCGTTTCCCTCTGGGGAACGGAAGGCCCCCGCGTTCCTGTGAAAACACGGCTGTCATCACCCTGCGTGTTCACGAATGGTGGATGGACACGAACGGAGTAGCCAGTTACCGTGCTGCCAGCGTTCGCGCCGCTCGGGAGCAGCAGGGTGAGGTGCGCAGTGCAGGACGGCCCGAAGCGGGTGACGACAAACGGCGATTCCGAACGCCCAAATGTGGCCCGCCTCTTCGACTACTACCTCGGCGGCGCGCACAACTTCGCGGTCGACCGCGTCCTGGCCGAGGAGAGCATCAAGCGCTTCCCGGTAGCCGAAATGGCCCGCACGATCCGCTCGTTCTCCCGCCGCGTGGTGCGCCTGTGCGTGGAGGAGATGGGCATCCGCCAGTTCCTCGACCTGGGCAGCGGCATCCCGACCGCGGGCAACGTCCACGAGGTGGCCCAGTCCGTCGACCCGTCCTGCAGCGTCGTCTACGTGGACCACGACCCGGTCACCGTGGCCCACGCCCGCACGATGCTGCGCGACAACCTGAGCGCCGCCATCGTCCAAGCCGACGTGCGCGACGTGGGCGCCGTGCTCCGCCACCCGGAAACGCGCCGCCTCATCGACTTCACCAAGCCCACCGCCGTGCTGATGGTCGGCATCCTCCCGTACATCGTCGACGAGCCCGCCGGCGTGGTGGCCCGCTACCGAGCCGCCCTGTGCGAGGGCAGCGTGCTGGCCCTGACACACCTGACCAAGGACGTCGAGCCGGACCTCGTGGACCGCCTGCTCGTGTTGTCCGGCGACCTGGGCAGCACGCTGATTCCGCGGTCCAAGCAGGACGTGGAGGAGTTCGTCTGCGGACTCAAGCTGCTGGAGCCGGGGCTGGTGCTCGCCGCCCACTGGAGGGCGGACGGCGAGCTGCCGGGGACCTCGGCCGCTGCGGACGCCTCGACTTACGGCGCGGTTGGCGTTATTTGAGGCTGACGAGCAGGTAGCGCTCGTCGTCGATTTCGCGTCCCCACAGGGCGGGGTCGTTCAGCCGCGTCACCGTTGCCTCTGCGCGAACGCCGCGCACAAGGGCCTGGCACTCGTCCGCCGTCAGACCTGCCCCCGTGGACCAGTGACCTTCCACGAGGACAAGGCGCCCCGCTGGCCGAAGAAGCCGCACCCAAGCGTCGAGCGCTGCCGCCGGCTCGGGCGATGCCCGTTATTTGAGGCTGACGAGCAGGTAGCGCTCGTCGTCGATTTCGCGTCCCCACAGGGCGGGGTCGTTCAGCCACGTCACCGTTGCCTCTGCGCGAACGCCGCGCACAAGGGCCTGGCACTCGTCCGCCGTCATACCTGCCCCCGTCGACCAGTGACCTTCCACGAGGACAAGGCGCCCCGCAGGCCGAAGAAGCCGCACCCAAGCCTTGAGCGCTGCCGCCGGCTCGGGCAACGCCCACAACACGTGCCGCGCCAACACGACGTCCGCAGACGCCATCACGTGAGGCGGATCGGTCGAGTTCGCGCCCGAAATCGGGCCCCACCCTCCTCGGGGGACTAACCGCCACTCAGTGAGCACCAAATTTAGCGGCGAGACGGCGTTGTCAATGCGCCGCTGGCCGATCTGTGGACAACTCGCCGCCACGGCCCGAGCTGTCCACAGATCGCCGAACGGCGGGTTGACAGGCGGTTTTCGCGGCTAGAGTGCTTATTGGCCGGTCTGGCCCCCGAGGAGGGCGGGGCCCTGCGCTCCCCAGCGTTTTCACGCGGGCGCCTGCTCGTCCCAGAAGGTCGTCACGCCCTCCTGTCTAGCTGGTCCTCGCCCGCAGCGCCTGCCCCGACGTCGAAGTGCTGTCCGTGACCGACGTCCCGCTGCTCTTGCGCCACAGCAGATCGCTCGCCCCGGTGCTGCGCTCCACCTTCACGCCGGTCAGCGAGATCCCGGACACGCTGTCCGTCGTGAACGCCGGCCGCCCGTCGCCCTTCTCGAACTCGATGGTGCTGTTGAGGAACTTCACGTCGGAGGCGTTGCGGATCCAGAAGCCGAACGCGGGCCGCACGCCGAAGATGCGCGGCGGGTACTCGCCGGAGACCTCCGGTGGCACGCGCGAGGCGTCCGACTCCTTGTGGCCACCGGGAACGGTCAGGCGGACGTTGTCGAACGTCAGGCCGGTGATCTTCGAGTCGGCGCGGCCTGAGATGGTCGACGCGTACTCGGGGTCGCCGGGGATGTCGCGCGGTGCGGTCAGGTTCGTGCCGGTGATGTTGCGGTAGGTGATGTTGCGGATCTTGCCGGTGGGTGGGTTGCCCGGGCAGCGGCCGCGCTTGCCGATGTGGATGAAGATCGGTGAGGCCGTCTTCGTGAGCTGGATGTTGTCGTAGAGGACGTCCTCGATGACCGCGCCGTCCATCGACACCATGCCCAGGCCCGCCTTCGAGGCGCCGGTGACCTTGAGGTTGCGGAACTGGATGTTCTTGAAGCTGCCGCAGGTCTCCGAGCCGAACTGGATGGCGTTGTTCTCCGTCGACTGGATGGTCGAGTCGCGGACGATGTTGTTCTCCGACAGGAACGTCTTGCCGGTGGCGTAGTCGCTCTTGAACGCCACCGCGTCGTCGCTCGAGACGACCGTGGAGTTCGACAGCTCGATGTTGGAGCTGTTGATGAAGTTGATGCCGTCGCGGTCGTCGGGGGTGTCGACGGTGATGCGGTCGAGCTTCATCCCGTTGCAGCCGTTGGTGATGATGGCGAAGTGGCCGGCCTCGCGGAACGTCACGTCGGTGATGTTGACGTTCTTGCAGAACTTGAGCGACAGCATCTTGTCGCCCTTGCCGGCGGGGATGTTCTCGCCGGTTTCGAGTTTGTTGGCGCCGTCGATCACGCCCTTGCCGGCGAAGTTGATGTTCTCGACGTTCTCGCCCCACAGCAGCGCGTTGCGGAAGTGGCTGTGCCCGAAGTCCTGGTAGCGCGAGTTCGGGTTGGACTCCGGTGCGTCGATTCCGCTGCCGGACGCCACGATTCGCGCGCCCTGCTGGATGTTGATCGTGACGTTGCTCTTCAGGTGGATCGAACGCGACAGGTAGGTGCCCGGCGGGATTTCGACGACGCCGTTGCCCGCCGCCGACGCCGCGGCGATGGCCTTGTCGATGGCGACCGAGTCGATCGCCTTGCCGTCGCCCTTCGCGCCGTAGTCCTTGACGTTGAAGCTGGCCGCCTTCGCCACGCCCACCGGTGCCACGACCACCGCTAGCGCGACGAACGCGCCGGTCAGTCGACGCCTCATCGTTGAGAGGTCCTTCCTCGTCCTGCGTCGAGGGCGGCGGCTGCTCGGCGTCTGAAACGTTCTGAAAACGATTTCATTACTGACCATAGTGAAGGCCGGGCCCGAAGTACAGACCCGGCCTCTCAGTGATGTGCGGGCTCAGCCCTATTAGGCCTGACCGGCGGCCGGACCGCGGTACTGCGCGCTGCCGAAGCCGAGCACCGGGTAGCCGATGAACGGGAGCAGCGCCAGCAGGAAGAACCCGAACGCGCCGCCCTTGCCGAACGACTTGGCGACGTCGATCGCCACGATGATCGACATGATGAAGTTGACGAGCGGGATGATGAAGAGGATCAGCCACCAGCCGGGGCGTCCCGCGACCTTCAGCAGCACGTAGAGGTTGTAGATCGGGATGATCGCCGCCCAGCCCGGCTTGCCCGCCTTGGCGAACGTCGCCCACATGCCGGCGATGACGATGACGGCGAAAACAAGGCTGAAGATCAGGGATCCGGTGCTGCTGCCGGAGTCTTCGTACACGGTCTTCCTTCTTTCCACGCTTACTTGTGCCGGGGGATCGGCGTGCGGGGACGCTGCCAGGACCGTGCACCCGTCCTGTGTGGAATGCCTGTTTCGTGAGCCTTTCGAGACCTTCTGTCAATCTTCAGAGTGAAGAACCGAGCTTCTGCAGCGCTTCTTCGGCCACTCGCATCACTGTCCACTCGTCCATTGGGATGGCACCCAGCGACTCGTAGAACCTGATGCTCGGCTCGTTCCAGTTGAGCACCGACCACTGCAGACGCGTGTAGCCCTTGGCGACGCACTCCTGGGCAAGTGTTTCCAGGAGTTTCTTGCCCAGTCCCTTGCCTCGTTGCTCCGGCGTGACGTAGAGGTCCTCGAGGTAGATGCCGTGCACGCCGTCCCACGTCGAGAAGTTGAGGAACCACAACGCCATTCCGACGACCTGACCGTCCACTTCGGCCACATGTCCGAACAGCGCGGGGTTGTCGCCGAACAGCGCGGTGTGCAACTGTTCCGCGGTGAGGTGGCACTGCTCCGGCGCCCGTTCGTACAGCGCCAGTTCGTGCACGAGCTCGACGACCGCGTCGACGTCGCGCGGTTCCACCCGGCGGATCATCACACCTCCCAGGCAGGCACGTTGAGCCTGCGCACCTGCGGGTCGCCCCGCTCGTCACCCAGCTGGCAGGTGCCGGCCGGGTCCAGTCCGAAGTGGACACCCTGGTCGGGTGCCAGTCCCAGCCACGCGGCGATCAGCACGCGGCTGAAGTGTCCGTGCCCGACGAGCACCACGTCGCCGCCGGGAAGGATCTTGCGCACCTCGCCGAGCACCTTGCGGGCCCGTTCCTGCACCTCGGCGTGCGTCTCGCCGTTCGGCATCGGGTGTGTCCACACCGTCCACCCCGGCACGCGCTCGCGGATCTGCGGCGTGGTGATGCCCTCGTAGTCGCCGTAGTCCCACTCGGCGAGGTCCTCGGTCATCGCGGTGATCTCGAGCCCGGCGAGCTCGGCGGTTCTCGTCGCACGCCGGCGCGGGCTCGTCAGCACGAGTGCGGGGGCCTGGTCCGTGCCGCGCAGCCGGGCGAGCGTGGCGCCCGCGCGGCGTGCCTGCTGCTCGCCTTCCGGCGTCAGCTCGATGTCGGTGCGGCCCGTGTGCCTGCCGCTCTCGGACCACTCGGTCTGGCCGTGGCGCAGCAGGTAGAGGTGGGTGCTCACCTGTTCGATCCTAGGGAGTGACGGGCGACACGTTTGGGTCAGTGCCCCTGCGAGGTACCCCGCTCGCCATGACCGCCGAGCACCCCGACCACGGCGCCCCCGACGAGGTAGATGCCCAGGAGATCCGCGAGGCCTTCGGAGTCCGCGTCGCCCGCATCAGAGCCGAGCTCACCTCGACGTGGAACAAGCTGCGTCAGAACGAGCGAGACGCCGACCCCGGTGGCCGCTGACATTTCGCCTTTTCGGATTGCTGAGGGGAATCACCCGCCTGTGGGCTGAACGGCGTAATACCGAGGTCTGGTCGTCGTTTTATTTGGCGGATTCGCGGCACAACGGCGTGCCACGTGCTGTGCGGCGTCGCTAGAACTGAGTGGTATTCCTTTTTCGAGGGGGCCACTCATGCGCCGAACAGTCGCACTTCTGATACCCGCTGTGCTGGTCGCGGTCCTACCCGCGCTGCCGGCCGCGGCCGCGCCGGAGCCACCGTCACCGGGCTGGGCGGTGGCCGGTGACGTGATCCGGTGGACCGCTCCCGCGGCGATGCCGTTGTCGGACGCGGGCGTCGAGTTCTGGGAGGGGGACCGGCTGCTCGGCACGGCCAGGGAGTCGTCGGACCTGCGCACGTTCACCCTCACGGCTCCGCTGAAGAACCCCGGCGCACTGCAGGTGCGTTCGGCGGGGAAGCGGCTGGACGTGACGCCGTCCGCCACGCCGCCGGCGAGCCTGGCCGTGCCGGAGCTTCCGGCACTGTCTCCAGAGGCCGCCGTGGACCCCGGCAAACCGGGACCGTTCGCGACGACCAAGGGCGAGTACGCGCTCGACTCGATCAAGCTGCCCGACTATCCGCAGCCGATCGAAATGCAGGCCGTTGTCGTGGCGCCGAAGGGTGCCCCCGGCAAGCGGCCGCTCGCGCTTTTCCTGCACGGGCGGCACTTCACCTGCTACAACCCGGCGAACCCCAGCCAGATCACCGGCCACTGGCCGTGCCCGGAAGGCCTGAAGGTCGTACCGAGCCACCGCGGTTACCTCAAGGCGCAGGAACTGCTGGCGTCACAGGGCTACGTGACGGTGTCGATTTCGGCCAACGGCATCAACGCGCAGGACGCGAACACCGTCGACGCGGGCGCGCAGGGACGTTCGTCGCTGGTGCGTCACCACCTGGCGAAGTGGGCGGACTGGGCTGGTCACGGCCGCACGTCCGCACCCGCCGCCGTGCAGGACGCACCGCCCGCCGACCTGTCGAAGGTGTTGCTGGTGGGCCACTCCCGCGGCGGTGAGGGCGTCAACCGCGCCGCGACCGACAGCCTGAACCCGCCGCCGGGCGACACGGGCTTCACCGGCCCGGTGCGCTGGAACATCCGCGGCACCGTGCTGATCGGCCCGACGATCTTCGGCCACAACCCGCAGCCCGACGTGCCGTCCGTGACCTTCCTGCCCGGCTGCGACGGCGACGTGTCCGACCTGCAGGGCCAGATGTTCGTGGACCAGACCCGCGGCGTCAGCCGCGGCGCGGCGTTGCACAGCGCGCTGTACGTGATCGGCGCGAACCACAACTACTTCAACAGCGAGTGGACTCCCGGCCAGGCCGAGGCCCCGGCGTTCGACGACTTCGGCCCGGGCCAGCAGCCGGACCCGGTGTGCGCGCCGGGCACCGCCACCCGCCTCACCGCGGACCAGCAGCAGACAGCAGGCGCCACCTACATCGCGGCGTCGGCCCACCTGTTCCTCTCCCGCGACGAGTCGGTGCTCCCGCTGCTCGACGGCTCCGGCGTCCGCGCCCCGTCCGCCGACCCGGCCCGCGTCCTCTCGCACGCCGTCGGTGGCGACCGCAAGCCGTTCGTCGTGCCTTCGCCTGACACCCGGGCTACCGGCAGCGCAAGGGTTTGCGCCCAGGTCACGGCCGATGCCGCTGCTTCGTGCGGCTCTCGCTCCCCGCACCTGGTCCGCTTCCGCTTCGCCACGACCCAGCCGGAACGCCAGTCCGTCGCTCTCAAGTGGACTGCCGCGGGCCAGCCGGGCGTGATCACCCCGGCCAAGCCCGTCTCACTGCACGGTTCGAAGCAACTCGCGCTGCGCCTCGCCGTCCCGCCGAACACCCAGGCCACCCGCTTCGGTGTTGCTCTGACCGACCAAAATGGACAGAAGCACTCCCTGGGCGCCGTCTCGGTCACGGGCCTCCCCGGCACCGACCGCACGAGCGCGCTGTGGGCGCAGGAAGTCCGCGTCCCGCTGCCCGCAGGCGTGACCCGCGCGACGTCGCTGGAACTGGTCCCCGAATCCGCCGCCGGCGAGGCGCTGCTCATCGACGCCCACGGCTGGGACAAGGGCCTGGTCCCCGTCGTGCCGGCCCGCCTCGGCCGCGTCGACGCCACCGTGATCTCGGTGGACGAGGGCGACTCGGGCACCGTGACCCACAACGTGGCCGTCACCGCCACCGGCAACGGCACCCGCGTGGTCCGGCTCTTCTACAACGACACGAAGACCAACACCCCGATCACCAAACTCGTGACGCTGAAGCCGGGCGAGCACCGCGTGGAAGTGCCGATCACCTACACCGCCAACACGAGGTGGAGCGCCGACACCCGCTATCCCATCGGCGTCACGGCGATCGACAACGCCGTGGTGGGCGCGGCGTTCGGCGGCCTGCTGGTGCGCAACGACGACCCGGTCCCGACGCTGTCGGTCACGCCGGTCTCGGAGAGTGTTGTTGAGGGTGGGACGTTGCGCTGGAAGCTGACCCTGTCGGAGGCCGCGGATTCGAGCTTCGTGCTCGTGGGGCTGCCGGTGGCGCCTGGCGTAGCGGAACTGTCCACAACGGACGTTGATGCGCGGTGGTTCCTCGAGAACTCCGGTGAGGAACCGTTGCCCTCTCGGGCGTTGTCCTCCACTGGGCTTCAGGTGTGGGCCTTCATTCCGGCAGGGCAGACGTCGTTGGACGTCGACGTGCCTACCGTGGCCGATGCTGAGGCTGAGGGGGAGGAGCAGGTTCGGTTGAAGTTCGAGGGGCTTTCGCCCACCGGCACCGGCTTCGAGGTGGTCGGCAAGGTGGCGAACGCCGCGTAGCTTCGGCAAGGTGCCGCTTCCAGCTCAGGAGGCGGCACCTTTCCCGTTCTTTTCGAGGACCTTGCGCGCTCTTTCCCAGGCTTTCTGGGCGTCATCGACATGGCCCATCCGCTCGAGAGTCTCAGCGAGGATTGTCAAGCAGGTGGCGACGAATTCGTGGTCGGGTCCGAGAGCGGACTCCGCGATGGCGAGTCCCCGCAAGATCGCGTCTTTGCCTTCTTCTCCCCGGCCTGATTCGGAGAGGAGCTCACCGATGTGGCAGTAGATCGACGCGCTCTCGATGTGATCGGGTCCGTGGGTGGCGTTGAAGATGGCCAAAGCGCCTTGTAAGCGGTGCATCGCCTCCTGGGACCGGCCCAACCAGCTGAGGACCGCGCCGAGATTCCCCAGACCGGTGGCGACCGTGGGATGGCTGGAGCCGGCCCTGACCATGCGAATCGCGACAGCGCGTTCCAGCAGAGGAAGTGCTTCCGCGGACCGGCCGAGGAAGTGGTAAGCCATGCCCAGGTTCTCGAGGGCGTAGCAGAGTCCTGGGGGATAGACGGCTTCATACCGGGAAACGACGCGCTCGAGCAGCGAGACGGCCTCGGCGACTCGTCCTTGGTCGATCAGCGCGCGTCCGAGGTTGTTGAGGCTGGCCGCGACCCAGCGGCTGCCGGAGCCGTGGATCTCCGTCCGGATCGCGACGGCTCGCTCGAACAGCGGGATGGCGTCGCCGGTGCGGGAAATGAAGTGCAGATAGGTGGCGGCGCGGTCGAGCAGCCATCCGCTGTGCTCGTCGGCGGGCCCCGCCTGGGGCTCCGTCACCGCGAGCACGTGTGGGAGCAGAGAACGCCATCGGGGCCAGGCTGCGGGCTCGCCGATGATGTCCTGGGGCAGGTCGTTCCTGAGCAGCCGCCGGATCGTCGAGACCTTCGGCTCCGCGGCGGAGACGGCGAGGTGGCGGGCCCGCAGCGACTCCTGCAGCAGGCGATGGACGATCGTCACCTCGGTATCAGTCCGTTGCACGAAGAACCACTTGACCAGTGGGCCGACGGTGTCCGTCCAGCTGAGCGGATCACGTGCCGCGTCGGCCAGAGCGGGAGGCAGGTGGTCGGGATGGCCGACGAACAGGTCCAGCGGGACCGGTTCGGGTGCCATCCAGGCGAGCAGATCGAGAAGTTCGACGGCGGCGGGACTTTCCTCCGCCACCTTGGCCAGGGACATGTCCCACAGCGTCGACAGGGTTTCCGTCCGGCCGAGGACCTGCCCCCGGCTGATGAGGTCCACCGATCTGGCCGCGAAGAGAGCCAGGTACTCGTCGGGCGGGAGTCCGGTGGTCTCCAGGTACGCCGACGCCTGCTCGATGGCCAGCGGCAGGTCGCCCATGACGTCGGCGAGGTCGTTCGCCTGCTGTTCGGTGGCCGACGGCACGCGAAGCCGCAGCAACGCGACGCTTTCCGCGCGGCTGAGGACGTCGACGTCCAGAACCTTTCCCAGCGCGGTGAACCCGGCGCAGCGGGTGGTGATCAGAACGCTGCCCGCTCCGGACGGCCGGTAGGGGTGCAGCGCCGCCGGGTCGTCCGCGTTGTCGAACACCAGCAGCCATCGCTGCCTGCTCCGCAACGCAGCGAGGACCTGCGCGACGGTCGGTGGTGGGTCGGCGTCGAGGCCGAGCGCGACGCCGAGTTCCGCCAGGTGGTCCGGGATCAGCGTCGGCTGCTCGGCCGGGATCCACCAGACCACGTCGAACCGGCTCGCGAAGCGGTGGGCGTACTCGACGGCGATCTGCGTCTTCCCCACACCGCCCATGCCGTGCAACGAATGCACCGAGACCGTCGAGCCCGAGCGCAGCGCCTCGGCCAACCGGTCGAGCGACTCGACCCTGCCGGTGAAGTTGGGGTTGGGCGGCGGCACGTTCCACACATCGGGCAGGGCACCGGGAAAACCCGGCTTCACCCGAAGGCCGGGGAAATCGGGGCGTTCTCCAGGCTTCAGCCGTCCGGTCGCCGCTCCCTGGACCGTCCGCAGCAGCTGGCTTCGTGCAGCGCTCTCATCCAGTCCGAACAGATCCGCTGAGACGATCGATCCCAGCAAGCCCGGCTGCTCGCAGTCCTCCACCCGCAGCGGGATCAGCTTCCGACTCCCGCCGTTTGCATCGTCACGCCACGCGGCCTGCCACTCGGACGTGCCGTAGACGGACTTCAGATAGGCGGCGGACAGCACGGCGATCGTGCGTTCGGAGTGCTGGACCCCGCGATGCATCACGTCGACCCAGTTGGTGCCGGGCACCATGTCCCACGCCTGCAGGAGCACCCGGTGACCCTGCTCCTCAAGCTGCCAGGCGATCCACTCGGCCCAGGCGCGATCGACCCCGGTGTAGGACACGAAGAAGTCCCATGCGTCGTCCACCCGGAAATCCGCCCCTCACAGCGTGTGCATCTGGTCACATCGCACGCCGCGAAACGAGGGTTACACCCAAACGACAGAACGGCGCCGCGTCCCGAGGGATGCGGCGCCGTTCCAGGGGAAACTCAGCCCTGCTTGGTCTCCCAGAAGATCTTGTCGATCTGGGCGATCAGGTCGAGGAGAGCCTGGCCGGTGGCCGGGTCCATCGAGCCCTTCGTGCCCGACGCGCCCGCGGCCTTGGTGGCGCGGTTGAAGAGGTCGTGCAGCTCGGGGTACTTCTCGAAGTGCGGCGGCTTGAAGTAGTCCGTCCACAGCACCCACAGGTGGTGCTTGACGAGCTCGCTGCGCTGCTCCTTGATCAGGACGGCGCGCTCCCGGAACTCCGGGTCCTCGTTGGCCTGGTACTTCTCCTGGACCGCCTTGATCGACTCGGCCTCGATGCGGGCCTGCGCCGGGTCGTAGACGCCGCAGGGCAGGTCGCAGTGCGCGGTTGCCTCGACGCGCGGGCGGAGAATGCGCGACACGAGTCGCATCGTTCCTCCCAGAATGAAAACAGTGGATGCTCCGACAAGAAGGACCCTACTCCGGCTGACCGAAGGGTGATCGTTGAGACCGCGCCTCTCCACCGTGCTCGTCACGGGGCCGTCGATGGTGCCTGCCCTGCGCCACGAGGACATCGTGCTGGTCAGATGGGGTGCCGCGCCCAAAATCAACGACGTCGTGCTCGTCCGGTGGGCCAGCAGACCCGGTCAGTTGTCGATCAAGCGTGCCTCCCACCCTGTGGACGGCGGGTGGCACGTCGTGGGAGACAACCCCTTCGCGAGCACCGACTCCGAGCAACTCGGGCCCGCCGAGGTGCTCGGAGTCGTCAAAGCCCGGCTGTGGCCGCGGCCTCGGCTCAGGCTTTGAGGGACGCGTACAGCGCCAGGCAGTCCTCGTAGCGCGGCAGCATGCCTGCCTCGTAGGCCTCGGCCAGGGTCGGCGCGGCCTTGTCCTTTTCCGAGAGCAGGAATTCGAGCTCGCGTGGCCACGGCAGGTCCAGTGCGGGGTCGAGCGGGGTCAGGCCGTGCTCGCCGGACGGGTTGTAGGCGGTGGAGCAGAGGTAGTTCAGGGTCGTGTCGTCTTCCAGCGCGATCATGGCGTGGCCCAGGCCCTCGGGGAGGTACACGGCGTTGCACTTCGCCTCGGACAGCAGGACGGCGTCCCACTGGCCGAACGTGGGGGAGCCGACGCGGATGTCGATGACCACGTCGATGAGCGAGCCGCGCGGGCAGAAGACGTACTTGGCCTGGGACGGCGGGACGTCCGCGTAGTGGATGCCGCGGATGGTCCCGGCGCGCGAGACGCTGTGGTTCGTCTGGGCGACCTTCAGCGGGTGCCCCACCGCCTCGACGAAGGCGGCCTCCTGGTACGGCGAGACGAACACGCCGCGGTCGTCGGGGAATGTCCTCGGGGTGAACTCGAACGCGCCGTCAATTTTCAGCGAACTCGCCTGCATGCCGTCACTCTAAGGCGTCAATGTTTCTTGACCGATCGGGTGCTTCCTGCCTGCATAAACCGACCGGTCGGTGCAGAAAACCGGACGGACGTCTTGCTACATGCCCTCTGACCTGCGGAAAAAGTGTGATCCCCGCCGCAGACAGCGGAGCGGGTCCCTGCCACACTTCCGTCACCCGCAGCACTCGGGTGGCTTTCCGGCGCAACTCGCCGGAGCGCCTCGACCGAGTTTCCAGGCCCCGTGTACCCGGCGTGACAACGCTGGGCCGGTGCGCCGTTTGGTGATGAGCCCAGATGGGGCTACTACGCCGCCCGCACCGCAGGAGGGACGCCGTGACAGCAGTGAACGAAGCCCGTATCGAGAACTCCGATCCGACGAAGCTGACGGACGAGGAGATCTTCAACGCGCACGTGGGCGGGAAGCTCGAGGTCGGCGCGACCGCCTCGCTCGCTGACCCGAAAGCGCTGTCCATCGCCTACACCCCCGGTGTCGCACGGGTGAGCAAGGCCATCGCCCAGGACGCGAGCCTCGCCGCGAAGTACACCTGGGCGCACCGCCTGGTCGTCGTCGTGAGCGACGGCACCGCCGTGCTCGGCCTCGGTGACATCGGCCCCAGCGCGTCCCTGCCCGTCATGGAGGGCAAGTCCGCGCTGTTCAAGACGTTCGGTGGTCTCGATTCCATCCCGCTCGTGCTCAACACGACGGACGTGGACGAGATCGTCGAGACCCTGGTCCGGCTGCGCCCGTCGTTCGGCGCGGTCAACCTCGAGGACGTGTCGGCGCCGCGCTGCTTCGAGCTGGAGCAGAAGCTGATCGAGGCGCTCGACTGCCCCGTCATGCACGACGACCAGCACGGCACGGCCGTCGTGTCGCTCGCCGCGCTCAACGGCGCGAACACGGTGCTCGGCAAGAACATCGGTGACCAGCGGGTGGTCATCTCCGGTGCGGGTGCCGCTGGCATCGCGATCGCCAAGATCCTGCTCGCCGCCGGCGTCGGCGAGATCACGCTGCTCGACTCGCGCGGCATCGTCCGCACCGGGCGCGCCGGCCTCAACCCGATCAAGGAAGAGATCGCGGCGGTCACCAATCAGAGCAACCTCGACGGCGGCATCGACGTGGCTCTGCGCGGCGCGGACGTCTTCATCGGCGTGTCGTCGTCGAAGGTGTCCGAGGACCTGATCGCGAGCATGGCGGACGACTCGATCGTGTTCGCACTGTCCAACCCGGACCCCGAGGTGCACCCGGACGTCGCCGCCCGGCACGCCGCCATCGTGGCGACCGGCCGCAGCGACTTCCCGAACCAGATCAACAACGTGCTCGCGTTCCCCGGCATTTTCCGCGGGGCGCTCGACGCGGGTGCGCGCAGGATCACCGAGGGCATGAAGCTCGCGGCCGCCGATGCCATTCTTGCCGTCGCGAAAGATGATTTGGGTCCAGACCGAATTGTTCCGTCCGCACTGGACCCGCGCGTCGGACCCGAGGTCGCGGCGGCTGTCGCCGTGGCCGCGAAGGCCGACGGAGTCGCCTGATCCAACCCGAACATTCGCCACCTTTGTGCAAGTTGACGAGTACCGGAACCACGAACGTGGCTTTTCGTTAACCCGTCAAGGGGTGGGCGATGACGCTCCGAAGCGCTACCGTCCCTCTCCTCGGGTGTTCACCCGAGGAGAGGGTTCGTGTTTGCCGCCGTTCGGGTGCCGTTGTCGTGCCCACCCGAATTGCCGCGGGCGGCGGATGCGGGAGAGGGTGGGCCGGTGCCCAAGTGGGTAGGACGCGCGACGGTGGTGAACGGCCGTGCACGGACGGCTGCCAAGCCTCCGGTGACGCTCGACGGGCTGACCCTGCCCGACGCGCCGTCGTTGCTCGTCGACGTCAAGGGCGTCGTCATGCAGGCGAACCCCGCCGCCGTGGAGCTCGCCGGCGCGCAGGGAGCCGACGACCTCGTCGGGCACCCGCTGGGTGAGCTGCTCCTCGGTGCCCAGTCCGACCTGCGGTTGTTGCGCTGCGACGGCACCGAGCTGCCGGTGCGCGTGGCCAGGCACGCCGTCCCGGGAACGGGACTGCAGGCCGTTCTGCTGATCGACGTCTCCGACCTCGCGGCGGCCGCGGACGCGTTGCGCGACGAACAGCGCCGCCTGCGCAAGGTCCAGCGGGTCGCCGAGCTGGGCTCGTGGGAGTACGACCCGGAAACCGGTCTGACCGTCTGGTCGGACACGCACTACGAACTTCTCGGCGTCGAACGCGGCGCCGTCGTGCCGGGCGCCCAGGCCGTTCTGGACGTCGTGCACCCCGACGACTACGACATGGTCGAGTCGTACTGGCAGGGCCGCGAGATCACCGGCGATCCGATCGACATCGAGTACCGGATCGTGCGCCCGGACGGGCAGCTGCGGTGGATCCGCGGTGTCGCCGAGGCGAGACTGACCGACGACGGCCGCCTCGACAAGATCACCGGCTACATCCGCGACATCACCGAGTCCAAGCGCGCCGCCACCGAGCTCGCCCAGGAACGCGCGCGGCTGCTCGAAGCCCAGCGCATCGCCCGCATCGGCAGCTGGGCCTACGAGACCGGCACGCGCGCCGTGCACCGCAGCGAAGTGCTGATGGAGATGTACGGCGAGCTGGGCATGACGCCGGACGACGACCTGCTGAGCGGCGTGCACCCGGACGACAGGGAAGCCGTCAAGGAGATCCGGCACCAGCTGCTGCACGCCCGTGACGACGCCCCGGTCGAGGTCGAGGTCCGCAGCGAGATCGGCGACCGCGTCTACATCTGCCGCGCCCGCGCCGAGATCTCGCCCTCCGGCAGGGTGGAGCGCTACCACGGCACCATCCAGGACGTCACCGAAGCCCGCGCGCTGGAACGCCAGATGCGCGACGACCGCCGAAGACTGGCGGACGCGCAGCAGGCGGCCCGCCTCGGCATGTGGGAGTGGAACCCCGCCACCGGCGAGGTCGTCTGGTCCGACATGCTCCGCGAGCTCTACCTCATCCCCGCGGACGTCGCCGGCACCTACCAGTACTACCTCGACCTCGTGCACCCGGAGGACCGCGCCTGGGTCGACGACCTGTGGCGCCAGCTCGCCGTCGACGAGGTCGCGGTGCAGTGCGAGCACCGCGTGATCCGCAGCGACGGTTCGACGCGGATCTTCCGCTGCCACGGCATGATCGTCCACGACCCGCAGGGCAAGCAGCTCGCCGTCGGCACCGCCCAGGACGTCACCGAACAGCGTGCGGCCGAGGCCCGCATGAAGCGCTCCTCGCAGCGGTTCACCGACCTGGTGTCGGTCACGCCCGTCGGCATCGGCCTGTTCGACGAGGCCGAGCGCCTGGTCGACGCCAACGACGCGTTGTGCGACCTGCTCGGCATGGAGCTGGAGCAGCTGCGCGGTATGACCGCCGAGCAGCTCACCCACCCCGAGGACACCTCACCGGCGCTGCAGTGGGCGGCCGAGCGCACGCAGAAGATCCCGCAGCGCATTCTCGTCCGCCCCGATGGCGAGAAGGTCTACTGCGAGCTGCACATCGCGCTGTCCGTTCAGGACGACGGCCGCCGCTTCTGGCTGATCGTGTTCCTCGACATCACCGAGCGCCGTCGTACCGCGGAAGCCCTGCGCCACCAGGCCACGCACGACGAGCTGACGGGCCTCCCGAACCGCGCGCTGGTGAAGGAGATGCTCGGCAAGCTGCTGGACGGCCCCGGCCGCTCCAAGGTCGCTGTGTTCTTCTGCGACATCGACAACTTCAAGCGCGTCAACGACTCCCTCGGCCACGACGCGGGCGACGAGCTGCTGGTCGCCCTGGCCCGCCGGCTGGAGGGCGGCCTGCCCGACGGCTGCACGGCCGCGCGCCTGTCCGGCGACGAGTACGTGATCATCTGCGAGGACATCGACTCCGTCGGTGGCGTGGATGCGTTGGCCACCAGGGTCGCCTCGTTGCTGCGGACCGCGGTTCCGGTGCACGGCCAGCTCGTCCGCGTCTCGGCCTCGATCGGCGCCGCCGTGCCGAACGGGTCGCGGGCCAACGGCGCCGACTTGCTTCGTTTCGCCGACGCCGCGATGTTCGAGGCGAAGCGCAACGGTGCCGGACGCGTGTCGCTGGCTTCGGCGGCGCTGATCGCGTCCGCGGACCGCCAGGTGCACCTCGAAGGCCAGCTGCGCGACGCGTTACAGCACGACGGCCTGGCGTTGCACTTCCAGCCGGTCGTCGGCGTGGACGGCGCCGTGCTGACCGCCGAGGCCCTGGTGCGCTGGCCGCACCCCGACCGCGGCCTGCTGCCCCCTGACGTGTTTCTGCCGGTCGCCGAGCAGGGCGACCTGATGCGCGAACTGGACCGCTGGGTGCTGCGCACGGCGTTGAAGGAGGCCGCGACCTGGCCCGCGCCCGACGGCCGCCCGGTGTCCGTGGCGGTGAACCTGGCGGGTCTGGTGCCGGGCGATCCCGAGTTCGTCGACATCGTGTCGAACGCGATCATGGAATCCGGCGTGCCCTGGGACCGCGTGGTGCTGGAGCTGGTCGAGACCGCGCTGGTCGACCTGCCCTCGCGCGTCCGCCAGTCGATGGACGAGCTGGTGCAGCGCGGCGTGCAGTTCGCCGTCGACGACTTCGGCACCGGCTACTCGTCGCTCGCCCGCCTGAAGGACCTGCCGGCGCAGATCATCAAGGTGGACCGGCGGTTCGTGTCCGGTGTGGGCAACGACTCGTCGGACTTCGCCGTGGCCCGCGCGGTCGTGGACATGGCGCGGGCGATGGGGCGCAGGTGCGTGGCCGAGGGTGTGGAGACGGCCACGCAGTTCCACGTGCTGCGCGGTGTCGGGGTGGACGCGTACCAGGGCTGGCTGTTCTCGCGTCCGGTGCCGCCCAAGGAGTTCCGCGCGGTGCTAGCTCTCGGGCCGCTCCACATACCGCGCGCTGGCTGAGATCTCCGGCAGCAGCGCCGCGATCCGGTGCTTGGGCAGGTCGATCAACCGCAGGTCGAGGTCGTCCGACGGCACCGGGGCGTTGTCGACGATCTCCGCCGCCTGCCGCTTGGTCAGCACGCCCTGAGACGCCGTGATCAAGGCCTCACGCCAGACGTTGCGCAGTTTGCCATGCGCCTTCATGAGCACCTCGCGGACCGCGCGGTCACCCAGCGACAGCGTTCCGGTGAGCACCTGGTCCGCGACGACGATCGTCGTCTTGCTGTCCGGGTTGTTGCGCAGGAACTTGAGCGAGAACCGGGTCCGCACAAGCGATTGCAGCTCCTGCTGCCCCGCAGCCGACGACACGGCCGGGTGGTTGTTCGGCACCAGGCAGGCCAGCCGGGCGGGCGACGACGCCAGCAGCGTCCGCAGCAGCCACGGACCGGGGTCCGCCGACAGGTCGACGGCCAACGACGCCGCTCCCTTGCCGACGGGCTCCGCCCACCCCGCCTGGCGCGGCTTCGGCGGTGGCGAGGACTCCGGCCGCGGCGCGAGTTCGGACAACGCGGCAAGCGCTTCCTTGGACGGGCCGGAGGACTCCACGGACTGCGCGCCGTGCGTGTAGATCCGCGTTCCGCCGGAGACCGCGCGGCGGCCGGTCGGCCTGCACACGTACAGATCGGCGGCCGATCCGATCGCCTGCGCGCCGTCGAACCGGTGGAACGCGGGCAGGATCGCCTCGAACACGAGCCCGAGCTTCTGCAGTTCCTGCTGCACCTTCAACCCCAGCGCGGGCGTCCGGTCCGAGAACCCGTAGGCCAGCAGCACGCGGCCGGACGAGACGTCCGCCAACGCCTCGATCGCGCGGCCGGCGAACAGGCCCATGCCCTCTGGCGTGTAGGGCGGGTCGCTGAAGACGACGTCGAACGACTCCAGCACCGACGACGGCAGCCCGAAACGCATGTCGCAGTGCAACGTTCGCACGTCGAGCTTGCGCGCCGCGGCACGCGAGTCGATGAACTCCAGCAGCCGCTCGTCGAGGTCCACGACCGTGATCGACACGTGCGGGTTGACCGCCGCGACCGCCAGCGACGTCAGGTCGTGGTCGCCGAGGCAGAGCAAACGCTTGCCTGCCAGGTCGTAGGTGGAGTCCAGCCACACCGCGCGGTTCAGGGCGGTCTCGGCGGTGGCCTGCACGTGGTCCAACGAGGACAGCGGCGGCGGCACGTCGGCGATGTCGACCAGGATCTGGCGCAGCACGTCCGTGTGGTCGCGCACGCCGGAAATGCCGAACTCGGCACGATAGGCGGCGACGACACCGGGCGCGATGCGGTAACGATCGTCTGAAGATTCCATGTCGTCGCCGAGCGCCTTGAGCAGGTCCTGGACCGTGCGGCGGGGAACGGCGGGCAGGCGCACGAGTTCGGCCAGCGGGTGCCAGTCCTCGCTGAGCAGGGACAACACCTCGCGGAGCTTGCGGGCGTGGATGCCGCGCTCCGCCACCAACTGGCGAACCTGGTCGATCGTCACAAGCGGTAAACCATACGGCCTGCCACATCCTGGAACGCTGTGCCGGGGTACGCCGAACGAGTTAAGGTCACAGGGATCTGCATCCAGGGCGGTCCGAATCGGGGAGGCCGTCACGACCGGAGGGATCCGAAGGGTGATCGAGTTCCGGGCCGTCACCAAGCGGTTCGAGGACGGGACCATCGCTGTCGACGAGCTCGACCTCACGGTCGAGGCGGGCACCATCACGGTGTTCGTCGGTCCTTCCGGCTGCGGCAAGACGACGTCGCTGCGCATGGTCAACCGCATGATCGACCCCACGTCGGGCACGATCCTGGTGGACGGCAAGGACGTCCTGAGCGTCGACCCGCCCACGCTGCGGCGCGGCATCGGGTACGTGATCCAGCAGGCCGGGCTGTTCCCGCACCGCACGGTGCTGGACAACGTCGCGACCGTGCCGCTGCTGTCCGGTTGGGACAGACGAAAGGCCCGCGCCCGCGCGGCGGAGCTGCTGGAGATCGTCGGGCTCGACCCGGCCTTCGGCAAGCGCTACCCCGCCCAGCTCTCGGGTGGTCAGCAGCAACGCGTGGGGGTCGCCCGTGCGCTCGCGGCGGATCCGCCCGTGTTGCTGATGGACGAGCCGTTCAGCGCGGTGGACCCGGTCGTGCGGGAAGGCCTGCAGGACGAACTCCTGCGCCTGCAAGCGGAACTCGACAAGACGATCGTGTTCGTCACGCACGACATCGACGAGGCCTTGAAACTCGGCGAGCGCGTCGCGGTGTTCCAGACGGGTGGCCACCTGGCGCAGTACGCGAAGCCCGCGGAGCTGCTCAGCGCGCCCGCCAACGACTTCGTGGCCTCGTTCGTCGGCAGGGACCGCGGCTACCGCACGCTGACGTTCCTGCACGCCGACGTGCCCGTGCACCCCGTCACCACGGCCAAGCTCGGTCAGCGCGTCACCGTCACCGACTGGACGCTGGTCGTCGACGACCAGGACCGGCCCAGGGGCTGGCTGTCCGGTGTGGACGGTGAGATCGAGGTCAGCGAGCGGGACCTGATCGCCGGTGGGTCTTTGTACGACGGCAGCACGTTGCGCGGTGCGCTCGACGCCGCGCTCAGCTCGCCGTCGGCGCTCGGCGTGATGGTCGACGACAACGGTGCCGTGGTCGGCGTGGTGAAGGCCGATGACGTGATCAAGGCGCTCGCGAAGGCCCGCGCGGCGGGTGAGGTCCCGAAGTGACCTGGATTTTCGAGAACTGGGACAGGTTCTGGGAAGTCACCGAGGTGCACCTCCGGCTCTCCGTCGTACCGGTGCTGATCGGGTTCTTGCTGTCCATCCCGCTGGGGTGGCTCGCGAGCCGGTCGGCCACGGCGCGCGCGATCCTCTTCCCGCTGGCCAACATCCTGTTCACGATCCCGTCCATCGCGCTGATCGTGATCACCCCGGTGCTGATCGGCGTGAAGATCCTCGACGAGATCAACGTGATCGTGCCGCTGACGATCTACACGATCGCGCTGATGGTCCGCTCGGTCGCCGACGCGCTGTCGGCCGTGCCCGGTCACGTGACCGCCGCCGCGAACGCGATGGGGTTCCGGCCGCTGCGCCGGTTCCTCACCGTCGACTTCCCGCTCGCCCTGCCCGTCACGATCGCGGGCCTGCGGGTCGCGACCGTGTCGAACATCAGCATGGTGAGCGTCGGCGCGCTCGTCGGACTCGGCGGTTACGGCCAGCTCTTCACCGAGGGCTACCAGACCGACAACCCAGCGAAGGTCTTCGCGGGTCTCATCGGGACGGTCGTGCTGGCGGTGCTCGCCGACGGTCTGCTGCTGGTGCTCGGACGGGTGCTCACGCCGTGGGCGCGGGCGGGGAGGTGAGCTGATGGGCGGCTGGCTCTTCGATCCGGCGCACTGGTCGGGGCCCACCGGAATTCCGGTGCGGTTGCTGGAACATCTCGGCTACACGCTGATGACGCTGCTGATCGCCGCGGTGATCGCGATCCCGCTCGGCGCGTTCGTCGGCCACACCGGCAAGGGCGGGTTCGTGGTCGTCGGACTCTCCAACGCGCTGCGGGCGTTGCCGACGACGGCCGTGCTGATCCTCGTCGTGCTGTGGGCGGGCCTCGGCGACTTCCCGGTGTACGTCGCACTAGTGCTGCTGGCGATCCCGCCGATCATGGCGGGTGCCTACGCCGGCATCCGCGCGGTCGACCCGGTGACGGTCGACGCGGCACGGGGCGTCGGCATGCGCGAGTCGGGAGTGCTGCTGAAGGTCGAGATCCCGAACGCGCTTCCGTTGATCTACGGCGGTTTCCGCGGCGCCGCGCTGCAGGTCGTCGCGACCGCCACCATCGCCGCCTACACCGGCGCCGGTGGTCTCGGCAGGCTCGTCTTCGACGGCCTCGCCCTGCAGGAGTTCGGTCAGATGCTCGCCGGCGCGGTGCTCGTGGCACTGCTCGCCGTTCTCGTCGACCTGGGGTTCGCCGGCCTGCAACGGCTGACGGTCTCGCCAGGGCTGCGTCCAGTGGGAACCGGAGGAAAGACATGAAGCGCATCGCCACGGCTCTAGCCGCGATCATGGTTCTGTCGGCGTGCGGCGGTGATCCGCTGACGGGCGGCAACAACAACCCGGCCCCGACCGACACGATCGTCGTGGGCTCCGCGAACTTCCCCGAGTCGACCGTGCTCGCCGAGATCTACGCGCAGGCGTTGGCGGCCAAGGGGGTCAAGGTCTCCAAGAAGCTGAACATCGGCAACCGCGAGCTGTACTTCAAGGGCGTGCAGGACGGCTCGATCGACCTGATCCCCGAATACTCCGGCGTGCTGCTCAAGCACGTCAACAAGGAGGCGACCGAGGTCGCCCCCGACGAGGTGTACGCGGCGCTGAAGAAGTCGCTGCCGCAGGGCCTCACGGTGCTCGACAAGTCCGCAGCCGAGGACAAGGACGCGGTCGTCATCACCAAGCAGACCGCCGCCCAGTACAGCCTGAAGTCGATCGACGACCTCGTGCCGTACTGCAAGGAGTTCGTGTTCGGGGGCCCGCCGGAGTTCCAGAACCGCCCCGACGGCCTGCCCGGCCTGAAGGCCAAGTACAACTGCGAGTTCAAGCAGTTCAAGGCGCTCGACGTCGGCGGCCCGCTGACCGTAGCGGGCCTGAAGGACAACACCGTCCAGGCGGCCGACCTCTTCACGACGGACTCGGCCATCAAGGCCAACGAGTTCGTGGTGCTCGAAGACCCGAAGAACGTCTTCGCCGCGCAGAACGTGTTGCCGCTCATCAACGAGAAGAAGGCGACGCAGCAGGTTCGCGACGTCCTCAACGCCATCTCGAAGAAGCTCGACACGAAGGTCCTGCTGGACCTGAACCAGAAGCTCGCGTCGCCGGACAAGCCGGAGCCGGAGAAGGTCGCCAAGGAGTGGCTCGCCTCCGCGGGCATCTGACCTGACGAACGAACGGGGCGGGCACCTTCGGGTGTCCGCCCCGTTCTCGTTTCACAGCTTCAGATCGGCCACGCGGGCGCTGAGGTCGACGGTGGTGAGCCGGTCGGTGTAGCCGAGTGAGTGGTTGATGCGCCGCATGTGTTCGTTGGTGCTGCTCGTCGCGGTTTCGACGATCTTGATGCCGGTCAGCTGGCGGAGCATGTGCGCCTTGACCAGCCGGCCGAGGCCTTTGCCGCGGTGCGCGGCGAGCACGCCGGTGTGCCGTTGGTGGCCAACGGAAGGCCGCGAGAGGGTCCGGTGCAACACCGTCACCGCGGCGGCCTCGTCGCCGTGCAGACATCGCACGCCTTCACCGTCCACGGGAATCCACGAGGCCTCAGCGGTGTCGCGGTTCGCCGAGCGCAGGGAGTGCCGGAGCAGTGCGGTACCGATGCCCCGGCCACGCCACCTCTCGTCCACCACGATGGTGCCGACGACGAGATGCGCGTTGTCGGTCTCGGGCAGGTATCCGTGCGCATATCCGACGACGCTTCCGCCGTCTCGCGCGACCACGAACCGCGGACGGCCCCAGCCGCCCTCCGGTGTCTGCTGCCAGCGCACCCACCCGCTGAACTGCGGCAGCGTCGACGTCGAGTTCCGCGATGTGGATTTCCCCCATGCACGCTATGCAACTAGGTCGTGGCGCTCCGCCCAAGCAGCGATCTCCGCCGCGATCTCCTTCGGCCGGTCCTCCTGTGCGTGATGCCCGGCCTCACCAACGGCAACGACTTCCAGCGCGGCGATGTTCTGCGCGCACCACGCCTGCAGCTCCTCCCCGATGAGCAACGTCGGGGAGTTCTCGAAGGTCAGCAGCAGCTTCGGCACCTCGGACGCGCCGAGCCACGCGTCGTAGGCCTCGATGCGCGGAATCAGCTCGGCAGGCTCGCCGTCGAACGGCATCTGCTTGGCCCACGCGAGCACCGGCCGCCTGCTCTCGGCGTCCGGGAACGGCGCCAGGTGGACCGCCATGTCCGACTCCGACACCGGCGTGAGCACGCCGCCCGTGTACGCCTGCCGCACGAACCGGTTGTCCTCCAGCGTTTCGGTGGTGCGGAACCTGCGGACCCGTTCCTGGGCGGGCAACGGCAGTTCGGAACCGTTCATCGGCTTCACGATCGTCTCGAAGAACGCGATGCCCGCGACGCGCGAGGGATGACGGGCCGCCCAGTCGAACGCCAGCGCGCCGCCCCAGTCGTGGCCCACCAGCACCACGCGGTCCAGGCCGAGGGCGTCGAACCAGGCGTCGAGGTAGCGGGCGTGGTCGGCGAACGAGTAGGAGATGTCCGGCTTGCCCGAGCGGCCCATGCCGATCAGGTCCGGCGCCAGGCCACCCAACTCCGGCAGCACGTGGCGCCACGCGAAAGAAGAGCCGGGATTGCCGTGCAAAAACACGAACGGCGCGGAACCGGATTCCAGGTGGTGCATGGTCGAGTCGAGGACGGGAACAACGGGCATGACGGGAAGTCCTTAGCCGAGGGGGACGGCGAGCAGTGCGGTCAGCTCGCGGGAGAAGGCGTCGGTGCGCTCGCCGAGGGGCTCCAGCAGGCGGTCCAGCAACGAGCTGACGAGGGCTACCGCGGGCTCGACCGTCGAGCGTCCGCGCGCGGTCAGCTCCAGCCGGACGGTCCGGGTGTCGACGACGTCCCGCGTGCGCGAGATCAGCCCCGAAGCTTCGAGCGCGCGCGCCAGCTTGGAGACGTACAGCGCTTCGAGGCCGGTGTGATCGGCCAGTTCGCGTTGCGACGGACGGTCCAAGGCGAGCAACGACGCCAGCACGACGTACTGCGCGTGCGTCAGCCCGAGGGGATCCAACGCGCGGTCAACGGCTGTCCGCCACTTCATCGCCAGACGCCACACGAGGTGGCCGACCGAAAACTCCGCACTGCTCATGGCGGATACAGTACATGGCTACTATGTACATGGCTACTAAGTGACGACGTGACCGCCGATGCGGGTGGTCAGCTCCTCGGCGGCTTTGCGGACCTCCTTGGCCAGCTCCGGCCACGTCTGGCCGCACGGTGTGTCGCACACGTGCCGGAACGTCAGCGTGATGGCCGCGATCGGCCGCTCGCCGTGGTCGAACACCGGCGCCGCCACGGAGGCGAAGCCCACCGTCACGAACCCGTCCTCGACCGCCCAGCCCTGGCGGCGTTCCGCGGTCAGCATCCTGCGCAGCGCCGGCAGGTTGTGCGGACCCCGCCCGGTGCGGTCGACGAACGACGCGACGGACGGGAACAGCGCCCTGACCTGGGCCGGAGGCAGGTGCGCCAGCATCGCGCGGCCGGAGGCGGTCAGGTGTGCGGGAAGACGCACGCCGACGTCGGACACGATCGTCTGCGGCTGCCGCGGCTGTTCGCGCACCAGGTACAACGCCTCGGCACCGTGCAGGACACCCAGATGGGCGACCTTCTCCATCCGGTCGGCGAGCTTGCGCAGCAGCGGGCGGGCCAGCCGTTCCAGCGGGTCGTGCCGCAGATACGCCGACCCGAGTTCGAACGACGCGACGCCCAGGCCGTACCGCTTCTCCTCGGGGAAGTGCGTCGCGAAACCGGCCTCGGTCAGCTCCGACAGCAGGTGATAGGTCGTTGACCTGGGCAGATTCAGCTCGCGCGCCACCGACGCCGCGGAGACCGGACCGGGTCTGCCTGCCAGCAGCCGTAGGACCGCGAGCCCTCGCCGCAGCGCGGGTACGTCACTGCTGCTGCCCACAACACTGATTTTCCCATGTGATGCAGCCCACGCCGTTCCTCCATCAGTGCACACTCAACAGAACAGGCCGCAGGCGCGTTGGAATGGCGTGACGGTTTTGAAGGGGGTCGGGATTGACACCGAGTTTCGATGACTTCGTGGCAGAACAGGTGACCCCGTTGCTGCGTTACGCCACCGTGCTCACGTGTGACCCGCACCTGGCCCAGGACGTGGTCCAGGAAGTGCTGCTGCGCGCGCAGCAGAAATGGGATCGCATCGGTGCAGTCGACCTCCCCCACGCCTACGTCAAGCGCATGGTGACCAACGAGTACCTCTCGTGGCGCCGGCGCAGGGCCGCCAAGGACGTCGCCCTCTGCATGACGACGCTGGAGTCCGTCACCCCGCCCGTCGGAGACACGACACACCACTACGACGAGCGGGAAGCCATGTTGCAGCGGATCGCCAAGCTGCCCCGCAAACAGCGGGCGGCGATCGTGCTCCGCTACTACGAGAACTACGAGGACTCGGAGATCGCACAGATGCTCGGTTGTGCCGAGGGAACCGTGCGCAGCCACATCTCACGTGCGCTGGCCACACTCCGGATGGACCACACGCCGGAGCCCGCTGGTGTCGGGTTGCGGCTCGGGGAGGGCCTGTCGTGAACGACACCGAACAGCTCGTCAAGGACGCGCTCGGAAAGCTGGCCGAGCGGACGCCGCATCCGGGGCCGACGCTGAACGCCCTGCGGCGCAAGCGCAAGAGGCCCCGCAACGTCTTCCTCATCTCCGTCGCCGGGATGGCCGCCGTCGCCGTCCTGATCTTCGCGGGCGTCATCGCGAGCGACAGGTACACGCCGCCGAGCGGCAACGACGCGGCGGCGGCGCTCATCCCCGGCAACGGCCAGAGCGTCGCGCTGAAGTACGCGCCGCACTGGCTGCCGACCGGCTACGTCGAGAACTTCCGCCTGGTGGATCGGGAGGTCCACCGCGTCTGGGTGCCCGAGGGCGCCAAGGGGTTCCCGTTCACCGACGGCGGGCCGCAGATCGCGCTGATTGCGGGCGGCGACCAGCCGGAGGGCGTGGACTGGCAGGACACGACGGTCCGCGGGCTGAAGGCGAAGATCGCGCTGCGGGATCAGACCGCCGAGCTCGTGTGGCACGCCCAGGACCTGCTGAAGGTCAGCGTGCGCGGCTTCCCCGACGCGCGGCAGGTCGCGCTGCAGGTCGCCGAGTCGGTGCGGGCCGACTCGAAGGTCGTGCACCGGGCGGCGTTCAAGCTCGACGGCAGGTACGCCGACCACACGTGGGGCTCCAAGCCCGCCGACTGGGAGGCGATGTCGATCTGGAAGAACCAGGTCAGCGTGCACGTGGGGACGTTGCCGCCACAGCTCGTCGGCGACACGAAGCCGGTCGTGGTGCGCGGCAGGGAAGGCCTCCGCACCGAGAAGGGCGTGGCGGTGTTCGACGGCTCGGTGTGGATCTGGGCGACCGCGGAGTCCAACACCGACCTGGTGGTCGAGGCGGTGAACAAGGTCGAGCTCGTGCCCTCTCCTGACACGAGCTGGATCGGCAAGGGGCTGTAGCCCTCGTCTGGCATCCCAGACACGCATCCGTGCTCCGGGGTCGCTGAGTCGGCCCCGGAGCGCTGTGATGTCTGCATGAGACAACCGGTGGAGCTGGGTCCGAAGCCTCTGACCCTCGAGGACGTGCACGCCGTCGCTCGCGACGGTGCCCCGGTGGAGATCACCGCGGCTGCCCGTGAGGCGGTCACCACCGCCCGCGGCCACATCGAACAGCTCGCCACGGCCGAACGCCCCACCTACGGCGTCTCGACCGGCTTCGGCGCGCTCGCCGTCCGGCACATCCCGCCGGACCGCCGTGCCCAGCTGCAGCGGTCGCTGATCCGCTCGCACGCCGCCGGTTCCGGTCCCGAGGTCGAGCGCGAGGTCGTGCGCGCGCTCATGCTGCTGCGGCTGCGCACCCTCTCGACCGGCCACACCGGCGTCCGCTTGTCCACTGTGGACGCGATGGCGGGCGTGCTGAACGCCGGCATCACCCCGGTGGTGCACGAGTTCGGCTCCCTGGGCTGCTCCGGCGACCTGGCGCCGCTGTCGGCGTGCGCGCTGGCGCTGATGGGCGAGGGCATGGTCCGCAACGCCCGCAACGAGCTCGTCCCCGCCGCGGAGGCGCTGGAGGAAGCCGGCATCGAACCGGTGCAGCTGGCCGAGAAGGAAGGCCTCGCGCTGATCAACGGCACCGACGGCATGCTCGGCATGCTGTCGCTCGCGATCGCCGACCTCACCAGACTGCTCGACATCGCCGACCTCACCGCCGCCATGAGCGTCGAGGCGCTGCTCGGCACCGACCGCGTCTTCTCCCCCGAACTGCACGCACTGCGCCCGCATCCCGGCCAGGGTGTGTCGGCCGCGCGGATGCTCGCGTTCCTCAAGGACTCCGAGATCGTCGCCTCGCACCGCGGCCCCGACTGCACCCGCGTGCAGGACGCGTACTCGCTGCGCTGCTCCCCGCAGGTGCACGGCGCGGCCCGCGACACGGTGGCGTACGCGGCGACGGTGGCCGAGCGCGAGCTGTCGTCCGTGATCGACAACCCGGTGGTGCTTGCGGACGGCAGGGTCGAGTCGAACGGCAACTTCCACGGCGCTCCCGTCGCCTACGCGTTGGACTTCCTCGCGATCCCGCTCGCGGACGTGGCCTCGATCGCCGAACGCCGCACCGACCGCATGCTCGACGTCTCGCGCTCGCACGGCCTGCCGCCGTTCCTCGCCGACGACCCCGGCGTCGACTCCGGCCACATGATCGCCCAGTACACCCAGGCGGCGATCGTGTCCGAACTCAAGCGCCTGGCCGTGCCGGCGTCCGTCGACTCGATCCCGTCCTCCGCGATGCAGGAGGACCACGTGTCGATGGGCTGGTCCGCCGCCCGCAAGCTGCGCAAGGCCGTGGACGGGCTCACCACTGTTCTGGCGATTGAGCTTTTGACCGCAGCGCGCGCTTTGGATCTGCGCGCGCCCCTCAAGCCCGCCCCCGCGACGGCCGCCGCCGTGGCGAAGTTGCGCGAGACGGTCGCCGGCCCCGGTCCCGACCGCCACCTCGCACCCGAGATCGCTGCCGCCGAGGCCCTGATTCGAAGTGGAGCTCTGTGATGACCACAGTTCGTGCTGACCGAGGTACGTCGCTGACCGCCAAGCAGTGGTCGACGGAGGCCGCGCTGCGGATGTTCCACAACAACCTCGATCCCGACGTCGCCGAGCGCCCCGAGGACCTCGTCGTCTACGGCGGCACGGGCAAGGCCGCGCGCGACTGGCCGTCGTTCGAGGCGATTTCCCGTGAGCTCAAGAACCTCGAAGCCGACGAGACGCTGCTCGTGCAGTCCGGCCGTCCGGTTGGCGTCATGCGCACGCACGAGTGGGCGCCGCGCGTGTTGATCGCGAACTCCAACCTGGTGCCGGACTGGGCGAACTGGCCCGAGTTCCGCCGCCTGGAGGCCGAGGGCCTCACGATGTACGGGCAGATGACCGCGGGTTCGTGGATCTACATCGGCACGCAGGGCATCCTCCAGGGCACGTACGAGACGTTCGCCGCGGTCGCCAACAAGCGGTTCGGTGGTTCGTTGCGCGGGACTCTGACGGTCACCGCGGGCCTCGGCGGCATGGGTGGCGCGCAGCCGCTCGCCGTGACGATGAACGAGGGCGTCGCGCTGTGCATCGAGGTCGACCCGCACCGCGCGCAGCGTCGGCTGGAGACCCGCTACCTGGACGAGATCGCTCCTGACCTGGACTCCGCTGTCGAGCGCGTGCTGGCCGCGAAGGCCGCCGGTGAGGCCGTTTCCGTCGGTGTCGTGGGCAACGCGGCCGAGATCCTGCCCGAGCTGCTGCGCCGCGAGGTCGCGGTCGACATCGTGACGGACCAGACCTCCGCGCACGACCCGTTGGCGTACCTGCCGATCGGGGTTTCTTTGGAGGACTGGGCGTCGTACGCCGCCTCGAAGCCGGAGGAGTTCACCGACCGGGCGCGCAAGTCGATGGCCGCGCACGTCGAGGCGATGGTCGGGTTCATGGACCGCGGCGCCGAGGTGTTCGACTACGGCAACTCCATCCGCGGCGAGGCGCAGCTCGGCGGCTACGACCGCGCCTTCGCGTTCCCCGGCTTCGTGCCCGCGTACATCCGGCCGCTGTTCTGCGAGGGCAAGGGCCCGTTCCGCTGGGCCGCGCTGTCCGGCGACCCGGCCGACATCGCTGCTACGGACCGCGCGATTCTCGAGCTCTTCCCGGAGAACGAGCAGCTCGCCCGGTGGATCAAGATGGCGGGCGAGCGCGTCGAGTTCCAGGGCCTGCCCGCCCGCATCTGCTGGCTCGGCTACGGCGAGCGGCACCTGGCAGGCCTCAAGTTCAACGAGATGGTGGCCTCCGGCGAGCTGTCCGCGCCGATCGTGATCGGCCGTGACCACCTCGACTGCGGCTCGGTGGCCTCGCCGTACCGCGAGACCGAGGCGATGGCCGACGGTTCCGACGCGATCGCCGACTGGCCGCTGCTCAACGCGCTGGTCAACACGGCGTCGGGTGCGACGTGGGTGTCGATCCACCACGGTGGCGGTGTGGGCATCGGACGGTCGATCCACGCCGGTCAGGTGACGGTGGCCGACGGGACCGAGCTGGCCGCGCAGAAGATCGAGCGCGTGCTGACGAACGACCCCGGCATGGGCGTCATCCGGCACGTGGACGCCGGGTACGACGAGGCCAAGACGGTGGCTGCGGCCAAGGGCGTGCGCATTCCGATGGAGGGCTGAAAATTGTCAGACCTCGCTGGGAGAATTGAAATTGGGGGACCCCCTGGAGGGGACCCCTGCGTGAGCCTGCCGGTGGTGGCGTGATGCTCGACCAGATCGCGGACGTCGGCAGGGACCTCAAGCGTGGTGGCTACTCCCGCCACGGCTACGCCAAGCCGGAGCTCGAGCTCCGGCACTGGTTCGTCGAGCAGGCCGTCAAACGCGGCCTGAACGTCGAGACCGACCAGAACGGCAACCTCTGGGCCTGGTGGGGCGAGCGCGGCGACAACGCGCTCGTCACCGGCAGCCACCTGGATTCCGTTCCCGGCGGCGGTGCCTTCGACGGCCCGCTCGGCGTCACGAGCGCCCTGGAGGCCGTCGACCTGCTGCAGGCCAAGGGGTTCACGCCCCGCAGGCCGTTCGCCATCGCGGTCTTCGCCGAGGAGGAGGGCGGCCGGTTCGGCGTCGCGTGCCTGGGCAGCCGGCTTCTCACGGGTGCGATCGACGCCGGCAAGGCGCTCGCGCTCAAGGACCCGGACGGCGTCACGCTGGCCGAGGCGATGAAGGCAGCGGGCTACAACCCGGACCTGGTCGGCAAGGACGACCGCACCCTGGGCCGCATCGGCCAGTTCGTCGAGCTCCACGTCGAACAGGGCCGCGGCCTGACGGTCCCGGTCGGTGTCGCGTCCAGCATCCTCGCGCACGGCCGGTGGCGCTTCACGTTCAGCGGCGAGGGCAACCACGCCGGTGCCACCCTCATCTCCGACCGCAGGGACCCGATGCTCCCGGCGTCACAACTCGTACTGGCAGCGCGAAAGGCGGCCAGGGACGGCGGGCGTGCCACCGTGGGGAGGCTCGTCCCCAACCCCGGCGGCACCAACGTCATAGCGTCCACTGTGGACGTGTGGCTCGATGCGCGCGACACCGACGACGCGCGCACCCGTGCCATGGTCGCGGAGATCTCCGAGGCGGCGCACCGGGCCGCGGAGGAGGAGGGGTGTGGAGTGGTCATCACCGAGGAGTCGTACGGCGACACGGTGTACTTCGACGCCGCACTGCGCGACGACATCGCGGCGGCCCTCGGCGGCGTTCCGGCGTTGCCGACCGGTGCTGGCCACGACGCGGGCATCCTCGCCGCGCACGTGCCGACCGCGATGCTGTTCGTGCGCAACCCCACCGGCGTGAGCCACGCGCCGGAGGAGTTCGCCGAGCAGTCCGACGTCGACGCGGGTGTCCGGGCGCTGGCCGCGACGCTCGAACACCTCGGCTCATGAACTTCTGGTGCGAGCGGGCCTGGTTGCCCGGCGGGCTCGCCGAGCGCGTGCTGGTCAGGGTCGAGGACGGGGTCGTCGCGAGCGTGTCTACAGTGGACACGATTCCGCTGGGTGTGCGGCGGCTCTACGGCGTCGTCGTGCCGGGGTTCGCCAACGCGCACTCGCACGCGTTCCACCGTGCGCTCAGAGGCCGTACGCAC
This sequence comes from Lentzea flava, assembly GCF_014648475.1. Classification (GTDB taxonomy): domain Bacteria; phylum Actinomycetota; class Actinomycetes; order Mycobacteriales; family Pseudonocardiaceae; genus Lentzea; species Lentzea flava. The sequence continues at coordinate 46,908 of NZ_BMRE01000036.1, forward strand.
GACGGAGGCGGCACGTTCTGGACGTGGCGCGAAGGCATGTACGCGCTCGCGTCGAAGCTGACCCCGCAGTCGTACTACCGCCTGGCCCGCGCGGTGTACGGGGAGATGGCGCTCGCCGGTGTGTCGACCGTCGGCGAGTTCCACTACGTGCACGACAGGTCGAACGAGTTCGGCCACGCGCTGCGCGAGGCGGCGAAGGACGCGGGCATCCGCCTGACCCTGCTCGACACCTGCTACCTCGCTGGCGGCATCGACCAGCCGCTGAACGTGGTGCAGCAGCGCTTCTCCGACGGCACCGCCGAGGCGTGGGCGAGCCGGGTCGCCGACCTCAAGTCCGACGACGTGATGCGGGTCGGTGCCGCGATCCACTCCGTCCGTGCTGTCCCGCGCGACGAACTTCCCGTTGTCGCGCAGGCCTTCCCGGACGCGCCTCTGCACGTCCACCTCTCCGAGCAGCCCGCCGAGAACGAGGCGTGCCTCGCCGCTTACGGCCTCACCCCGACCGGGTTGCTGAACGAAGCGGGCGCGTTGTCACCGCGCACCACGGCGGTGCACGCGACTCACCTGACGCCGGAGGACATCGCGCTGCTGGGCGAGTCCGGCACGGGTGCTTGCTTCTGCCCGACGACCGAGGCGGACCTGGCTGACGGCATCGGCCCGGCCCGCGAGCTCGCCGACGCGGGAAGCCCCATCTCGCTGGGCAGCGACCAGCACGCGGTGATCGACCCGCTGCTGGAAACCCGCGCGCTGGAGCACAACGAACGCCTCCGCACGGGTCAGCGCGGCCGTTTCGCGCCGGCCGAACTGCTCGCCGCCGCCACCCGGCACTCCGCTCTCGGCTGGGACGCGGGACGCATCGAACCCGGTGCTCCCTGCGACCTCGTGGCGATCAGCTGCACGACGCCGCGGACCGCGGGTTCGCTGCCGCAGCAGGTGCTCCTGTCGGCGACGGCGTCCGATGTGGACACCGTGGTGGTCGGCGGCCGGGTGGTCGCCTCCGGCGGCGTGCACGAGACCCTGGGAGACGTCGGCAGGCTGCTGGCGGACGCGATCGAGGAGCTGTGGGCATGAGCGTGCTGATCACCGGCATCGGTGAGCTGACCACGAACAGCGAGGCCACCGGTGACGCGCTGATCGTCGACGGCGAGCGGATCGCCTGGGTGGGGTCGTCCGCGAGCGCCCCGGCCGCCGATGAGCGCGTCGACGTCGAAGGCCGCGCGGTGCTGCCCGGCTGGGTCGACAGCCACACGCACCTGGTCTTCGCGGGCGACCGGACCGCCGAGTTCGGTGCGCGCATGGCCGGAAAGCCTTACACCGCAGGCGGTATCGCCGTCACCGTCAACGCGACCCGGCAGGCCACCGACGCCGAACTGGCGGAGGTCGTCCGCAAGCACGTCGCCGAGGCGTTGAGGCAGGGCACGACGTTCGTCGAGACCAAGACCGGCTACGGCCTGAACGTCCCGGACGAGGTGCGCTCGGCCCGCATCGCCGCCGAGCACGTCGAGGAGGTCACGTTCCTCGGCGCCCACCTCGTTCCGCCCGGCGAGGACGCCGACACGTACGTCGACCTGGTCCGCGGCGAGATGCTCGACGCCGTCGCACCGCTCGTGCGCTGGGCGGACGTCTTCTGCGAGAAGGGCGCCTTCGACTACGACCAGTCGAAGGCGGTGCTCGTGGCGGCCAAGGACAAGGGCCTCGGCCTGCGGGTGCACGGCAACCAGCTCGGCGAGGGCCCCGGCGTGCGGCTGGCCGTGGAGCTCGGCGCCGCGTCCGTCGACCACTGCACGTACCTGTCGCAGCAGGACGTCGACGCGCTGGCGTCGTCGGACACGGTCGCCACGCTGCTCCCGGCGTGCGACCTCTCGACCCGCCAGTCGCTGCCGCCGGCGCGTGCTCTCCTCGACGCGGGAGCCACCGTCGCGCTGGCCAGCAACTGCAATCCCGGCTCCTCCTACACGTCGTCGATGGCGTTCTGCGTGACGACAGCGGTCCTGCAGATGCGGATGAGCGTCGAGGAGGCCGTGTGGGCGGCAACGGCCGGCGGTGCGCGGGCGTTGCGGAGGGACGACGTCGGAGTCATCAGGCCTGGTGCGCGCGCTGATCTCCATGTTCTGGACGCGCCTTCGATCACGCATCTGGCGTACCGGCCGGGAGTCCCGCTGACGCACTCGGTGTGGCGAAAGGGCGTACGAGCCATCTGAGACCGGTGTCTCATAACCCTCCGTGTGGGCCTACTGGCGGAGGGTGCCGCAGCCGTACGGTGCTGGCGTGATGGACTTCGCGGAGGCCCTGACCAAAGCCGTCGACTCGAGCGGCCTCAGCCTCGAACGCATCCAGCACCACCTGGCCGCCCGCGGCATGCAGGTGAGCCTCTCGACGCTCAGCTACTGGCGTCGCGGCCGCAGCCGTCCGGAGCGCCCGGAGTCGCTGAAGGTCGTCACCGCGCTGGAGGAGCTCCTCGACCTCGGCGAGGGGTTCCTCACCGACCGGCTCGGCGACAAGCGCCCGCGCGGCCGGTGGGTCGGGCAGGCGATGTCCCTGGAGGACATGTGGGACTCGCGGGCCACCGACCTCGGCGAGGTCATGGCGCGCATCGACAGGGCACCGGCGCCGTCGACCTACCTCAGCGTGCGCGACCGGCAGGTGATCGGGCCGGACCGGCGTGAGGTCGAGATGCACTGCACCGGAGTCGTGCAGGCGCTGGACGACGGCGTCGACAGGTTCCTGGCCATCCAGCTCGCCGACGCCACCGACCTCGGGGTTCCCTCGATCGAAACGGGCGCGCCGTGCCGGCTGGGGCGCGTGCGCAGCGAGGACGCCACCGGGTTCCTCGTCGCGGAGATCCTGTTCGACCGGATGCTCAGAGCGGGGGAGACCGCCCTCGTCGACTACACGGTCCGGATGAGGCCCGGCGCCGACAGCGAGGTCTGCGACCGGCGGTTCCTGCGGCCGGTGGGCGACTACGTGCTGCAGATCGACTTCCACCCGGACGCCGTGCCCGCGCGATGTTACGAGTTCACCAGGCCGTCGTTGCAGGAACCGGAAACCACGCTCAACGACCTGTGGATCGGCACGACCGCGTCCACGCACATCCACGTGCGCAACGCGAAGCCCGGGATCTACGGAGTGCGGTGGGAGTGGGACTAGCTCCCACTCCCACCGCGAGCGCCCCCAGTCGATCGACGCTTCCCGCCGAGCCGCATTCGGCGGAGCGTCCAGGGCGCGGGATGGCCGGTACCGGTGCAGGGAGCCGGTTCCGGCATGCCTTGCTAGATCTTCAGCAGCAGGTTCGGCGAACCCGCCCTGATGTCGGTCAGCTTGTCCGGCGTGGCCGCGCGGACGAGCGCGTCGCGGACCTGGGCGGGTGTCGCGGCGGGGTTCGCGCTCAGGTGGAGCGCCGCCGCACCGGCGACGTGCGGTGAGGCCATCGACGTGCCGCCCATGGACCGCGTACCGGTGTCGCTGCTGTGCGAAGCCGAGACGATCTCGCTGCCCGGCGCCCAGATGTCCAGGCACTGACCGAAGTTCGACGAACCGGCCGACCAGATCGAACGCCTGTCGTTGCGGTCCGACGCACCCACCGTGATCGCCTCCGGCGTGCGGGCCGGGGTGAAGTTGCACGCGTCCTGGCCGCTGTTGCCACCCGCCAGCACGTAGGTGAAGCCCGCGTTGATGGAACGGCGGACCGCGTTCTCCAGCGAGCTGTTCGTGCCGCCACCACCCAGGCTCATGTTGACCACGGCGGGCTTCTTGCCGTTGGCGGTCACCCAGTCGATGCCGCGGATGATGCCGTCCCACGCGCCGCTGCCGTTGCAGTCGAGCACGCGCACCCCGACGACGCTCGCCTTCTTCGCCACGCCGTACGTCTTGCCCGCGACGGTGCCGGCGACGTGCGTGCCGTGGCCCTGGCAGTCCTGCGCGACGGTGTCGTCGTCGATGAAGTCGTAACCGTCGGAAGCGCGGTTTTCGAATTCGGTGTGCGTTTTCCGGATCCCGGTGTCGAGAACGTACGCCGTCACGTTCGACGCGGTGTTCGGATAGGTGAACTTCGCGTCCAGCGGGAGGCTCGCCTGGTCGATCCGGTCGAGACCCCACGTCGGGTTGGACTGCGTGTCCTGAATCGTCGCGACGGTGTTGCGCTCGACGAAGTCGACGTCCGGGTCGGCCGCGAGCCGCCTGGCCTGGCGCTCGGACATCCCGGTGACGGAGAAGCCGTGCAGCGCGGCGCTGTACGTGTGCTTGACAAAGCCCTGGTAGCGGGACGCCAACGCGCCGGCAGGGGTGCGCGCGCCGTCCTTGAGCACCACGATGTAGCTGCCCGCGACCGCCTGCGTGCCCGCACCGGGCAGCACGGCCTCCTCGGCCATCGCGGTGGGCGTCAGCATCGCCGTGGAAGCGATGCCGAATGCCGCCGCAATGGCGACACGACGCCGAAGTGCCATGAGTTCCTCCTGGCAGGGAATGAACTGGGGAACACGGCAAAACTAACGCCATCTGTGGTTCGGATAACAGGTTCGAAACTTCAGTTCCCAAAACTGTCAAAACTGTGGCGCTTCAAGCCGTTCGTCGCTTCGGCCGTGCTGGAGCAGCTCCACGTGGCATCGCGGCGCCCGGAGAGGCAGGGTGGAAGGCATGGAGTACACGAACCTCGGCCGCAGTGGCCTGTCCGTCTCCCGCCTGTGCCTCGGCACGATGAACTTCGGCCCCGAGACGACCGAGGCCGACAGTCACGCGATCATGGATCGCGCCCACGAACACGGCCTGAACTTCTTCGACACGGCCAACGTCTACGGCTGGAAGCAGGGCGAGGGCGTCACCGAGCAGATCATCGGCCGGTGGTTCGCCCAGGGCGGCAACCGTCGCGAAAGGACGGTCATCGCGACCAAGCTCTACGGCAGCATGGGTGACTGGCCGAACGACAACAAGCTCTCGGCGCTCAACATCCGCCGTGCCGCCGACGCGTCGCTGAAGCGCCTGCAGACCGACTACATCGACCTCTACCAGATGCACCACGTCGACCGGGACACGCCGTGGGACGAGATCTGGGAAGCCTTCTCCGTGCTGCGCCAGCAGGGCAAGGTCATCTACTTCGGCTCGTCGAACTTCGCGGGCTGGCACATCGCCCAGGCGCAGGAAGCCGCTCTGGCGCGGAACTTCCTCGGACTCGTCTCCGAGCAGTCGATCTACAACCTGATGACCCGCTGGGTCGAGCTGGAGGTCCTGCCGGCGGCTCGGCACTACGGCCTCGGCGTCATCCCGTGGTCGCCGCTGCACGGCGGCCTGCTGGGTGGCGTGTTGCGCAAGCAGCGCGAGGGCGGTGCTTCGCGCAGTGCCTCCGGACGTTCCGCGGACGCGTTGGAGAAGTACCGCGACACGATCGACGCCTACGAGAAGCTGTGCGCGGAGCTCGGCGAGGACCCGGCGAACGTCGGCCTCGCGTGGCTGCTGCACCAGGACGGTGTCACGGCGCCGATCATCGGGCCGCGCACCGCCGAGCAGCTCGACAACTCGTTGCGCGCCGCGGAACTGAAGCTGGACGCCGAGGTGCTCGCCAAGCTCGACGAGCTGTTCCCGGCACCCGCTCCAAACGGCTCCAAGCCGGCCCCGGAGGCCTACGCCTGGTGAGGGTCTAGTCGGTGGCCAGCACGATCGTCTCGTGTGCGGGGATTTTTCCGCTGACGCGTCGTTCCAGGAACGACACGCCAGCGGCAATCCGCCGCAGGATCTCGGAGTGCGGCTCGTCGGTCTCCATCGCGAGGCACATCGCGGCGACCCGCAGCTCGGCGGCCAGTGCGGGGGTGAGTGGGACGAGACGGCTGAAGACCGCCCACCCTTCAGTCACGAAGCTGTGGAGGTTGTTCCTGCCCCAGGCGGTCATGGGTGCGTTTCGCACCGACTCGATCATTGCCACGACCTTGAACGGTGGCACGACGTACGCGGCCTGTCCGTTGTTGACCACTTCCACGAAGCTCTGCCGGAACCGATCCGCGAAGCCTTCCGTTCTCGTACCGCCGAGCGGGGCAATCGTCTTGACCAACGCCTGGCCCAGCGCCTCCTCGTAGACGCTGGTCTCGATCTGGCACAGCCTCAGCACACGCAGACCTGTGTCCTTCTGCAGTGCTCGGCTCGGCCGCTTGAGCGCACGGCGCGCCTTGACCGCCTTGGACGTCTCGATGACCTCGGACAGGTGGGTGAAGTCGTTGAAGAGATCCCGGTAGAGGACCTGCGTCGTGATCGAGTAGCGGTCAGGCGTGTGCGGCCACGGCCTGTCGCCGTCGGACGTCCACGCGCTGAGGTCACCGAGCTTGCGGGACAGTTGGGAGGTCTCCAGCTCGGCGACGCGCGGCAGGCGGAAGCCGGGCTCGTTGCCAGTGATGTCATTGACCCAGGTGGCGAAGGCCGCGACGTCCTCCGCTCGCACTCCCACGATCGGCTGGCCGCGTTCGGTCTGCGGCGCGTCCGGCTTCCGGTGCAGCGTGTTCTGCACGAAGAGCTGGTACACGCCTGCGGAGACGGGTGCGGCGCACAGGCGTGTACCAGCGGCCGTCCGCACGAGCCTGCGGATCTCGCGCGAGACCACAACGCGCATGATCAGGTGCCGGAGTGCCGCATCGGCTCCGGACTCGAACGCGGCCTCCAGCAAGCGGTCCAGATCCCTGCGCAGTTCCGGTGCGAGCTCGCGGCTCTGCTCTGCGCAGTCGAATGCGAGGGACAACGCCCCGACCGTCCGCGACTTGAGGCACGCGTTGACGACGGGATCGGCGTTCGCTCCGGCCACGTGCAGCAACGTGGTCTCCCGCCACCAGTCATCGTCGACGTTGTCGATCAGCACCTGGGCGAGCTGCTTCTCCTGAACGTGGTGAGCCGCGAGGTACTCCTGGAACGTCAGGTGGGCGAAGGAGTAGACATCACGCTCTCTTTCCAGCAACAGACCGCTCGATGTCATGTCCGACACGAAGTCCTGCTCCTCCATGTCACGAGCCATGCGCCGGAGGAAGGGGCGGAACTCCGTCGTCATGTCGTCCCTGGTGATGTCGCGGACCTGCCGGCGCATCATCGTGAACGCCAGTCCGCTCAACAGGGCCATCTTCTGGTCGCCGGTCAGTTCCGACTCGAGCTTCTTGGCCTCCTGACGTCGCCACAGCAGGACCTGGCAGATCTCGCTGTAGAGGTCGACACGGCTGCCGGGCAGGGCGCCGCGGAACTTGTGCACGTTCGCGATCATGGTCAGCAGCAGCGGGTTCACCGTCAGCTCGTACAACGCCGGGTTGTGCTGGAGCCGCTCCAGCAGGTCGTCCGCCTCCTCGTCGGCGCGCCGGGTCACGTCCGAGGACTTGGCGCCCGTGCTCCGCTGTTCGAATGCGAGGTACCAGCCTCGGACGAACCGGCTGACCTGCTCGTCGGTGAAACCGCGAACCTGCACGACGTTCGCGCCCGACACCGGTGCCGACTGGTAGCCGTGTGGACGCGACGAGATGACGAAGTCGTTCAGCGGAAAGCTCGCGACCTGCCGTTCCACCCAGTCCGCGATCTCACGGCGGTTTGCCTGGTCAGCGACCTCGTCCAAACCGTCGAGGAGAACGACGCACGACCCCGCGTGCAGCTTCTGCGCGAACCAACCAGCAGGAGCGTTCTTGTGCACGAGATGGATCAGGTCAGGCAGTGCGATGCCTTCGGTGATCGTCTGGACGTGATCGCGGAGGTAGAGCAGCACGGGAACACGTCGGCGCCGACGTCCTTTGCGGCAGAGCAGCAGGGCGGTGTGCCGTAGGAGGGTCGTCTTGCCGCAGCCCGGAGCGCCGATCACGGCGAGGACCACTGGTGTCGGCTTGTCGATCAGGTCCCCGATGAACCGCCGTGCCGGGTCCACGTGCCGTTGCCCCAACACGCCGGTCGGAACAGCGGTTGGTTCGCTGTAGACGAGACTGACGTCCACGAAGACCTCGTCGAGCTGCGGCGTGTAGAAGCCCACGGTCGCGAGGCCCTTGAGGTCTATGAACCGCAGGTTGCCGAGGACTGCGGCACGGTAACGGCGGTCGTATCGGGACAGCCTTCTCCTGGTGCCCTCGTCGATCCGGCTGGCAAGGGGGTTCTTCCAGCGGTTGCGCAGCTCGTCAGCGGTGCCGCCGACGAGCCTGCCGACAAGACCGGCGCCCCACACGACGACCTCGTAGGCCAGCAGCAACAGGCCTGCCTGGACGGGATGTGCTTTCGCCCAGGTCTGCAGGAACGCGAACGCCGCCACCGGCGGTGCGATGGCGGCGCCGAGCAGCCCCAGGATTTTGCCCATGCACCTGTATTCGCCCAGAGTGCACGGAATGTGACGTTGGGGTCAGATCAGTCTTCGAAGTCGTCCTCGTCGTCGCGCGCCAGGTAGGTGGCGAGGCGCTCGACGGCCGTCTCGAAGTCGGGGTTGGCGTCGACGAACGCGCGGAGCTTGTCGGCGAGCCACGCGAGCGTGACCTCCTCGTCGCCGCGCCGCTGCTCCAGCTCCTCGATGCCGCGATCGGTGAAGTACATGGCAGAAACTCCTGTGTAGGGCTGGTGGCGCGACTCAGAACGTTGGCGGTGAATTCACGCTCACCAGCGTGCCTCGCGGCGGCACCACGATGCGCCCGTCTGACCGCGAATTCGCTCGGCAACGTTCCGAGCCACACCACTGGAAAACGAGCCGCCGGACCACGAGGGCCCGGCGGCTCGTCTGCGTCACACGGTGATCACTCGAACGCGCGGGTGATGATCTCGCGCTGCTCGACCTCGTGCACCTTGCTCGAACCGGCCGACGGGGCGGCCATCGGGCGGCGCGACACGCGGCGGACGGTGCCGAGGTGCTCGGGCAGCAGCTCCGGCAGGGCCAGGCCGTAGAACGGCCAGGCGCCCTGGTTCGCCGGCTCCTCCTGCACCCAGCGGATGTCCCTCGCGTTCGGGTAGCGCTCCAGGGTCTCGGTCAGCTTGCGCGCCGGGACCGGGTAGAGCTGCTCGACGCGCACGATCGCCACGTCGCCGGCACCGCGCTTCTCCCGCTCCGCGTGGAGCTCGTAGGAGATCTTGCCGCTGCACAGCAGGACCTTGGTGACCGCGTTCGCGTCCTTGACCGTCGGGTCGTCGATGACCGACTGGAAGCGGTCGTTGATGAACTCGTCGACCCCGCTGACCGCGGCCTTGAGGCGCAGCATCGACTTCGGCGTGAACACCACGAGCGGGCGGTCGACGCCGTCGAGGGCGTGGCGGCGCAGCAGGTGGAAGTAGTTCGCCGGGGTCGACGGCACCGCGACGGTCATGGAGCTCTCGGCGCACAGCTGCAGCCAGCGCTCGATGCGGCCCGACGTGTGGTCGGGGCCCTGGCCCTCGTGGCCGTGCGGCAGCAGGATCACGACGTCGGAACGCTGACCCCACTTGGCCTCACCGGACGAGATGAACTCGTCGATGATCGGCTGCGCCCCGTTGACGAAGTCACCGAACTGCGCCTCCCACAGGACCAGCGCCTGCGGGTTCGCGACCGAGTAGCCGTACTCGAAGCCGAGCGCGGCGAACTCCGACAGCACCGAGTCGTAGACCATGAACTTGCCCTGGTCCGGCGACAGGTTCTGCAGCGGCGTGTACTCCTCGCCGGTCTTGCGGTCGATCAGGGTCGCGTGGCGCTGCACGAACGTGCCGCGGCGCGAGTCCTGGCCGGCCAGGCGGACCTTGCGGCCCTCCAGCGCGAGCGAGCCGAACGCGAGCAGCTCCGCGAACGCCCAGTCGATGCCGCCCTCGCGCGCCATCTTCGCGCGGCGCTCCAGCACCGGCTTGACGCGGGCGTGCGGGGTGAAGCCCTCCGGCAGGTTCACGTGGGCGTCGGCGATCTGCTCCAGCACCTCACGCGTGATGCCGGTGGGCAGCTTCGCCGGAACCTGCTGCTCGGCCTCCACCGACGGGCTGACCGTCACCGGGTGCTTCTCGAGCTCGCGGACCTCGTTGAAGACGTGCTCCAGCTGGCTGGAGAAGTCCTGCAGCGCCTTCTCGGCCTCTTCGACCGTGATGTCGCCGCGGCCGATCAGGGCCTCGGTGTAGGTCTTGCGGACCGAGCGCTTCTGGTCGATCACGTCGTACATCGCCGGCTGCGTCATCGAGGGGTCGTCGCCCTCGTTGTGGCCGCGGCGGCGGTAGCAGACCATGTCGATCACGACGTCCTTGTGGAACGCCTGGCGGTAGTCGACGGCCAGCTTCGCGACCCAGTAGCAGGCCTCGGGGTCGTCACCGTTCACGTGGAAGACCGGCGAGCCGATCATCTTCGCGACGTCGGTCGAGTACTTCGAGGACCGCGAGTGCTCCGGCGCGGTGGTGAAGCCGACCTGGTTGTTGACGACGATGTGGACCGTGCCACCGGTGCGGTAGCCGCGGACGAGCGCGAGGTTCAGCGTCTCGGCCACGACACCCTGGCCCGCGAACGCCGCGTCACCGTGCAGGGCGACCGGCAGGACGGGGAAGAAGTCGCCGCCGCGGTCGATCAGGTCCTGCTTGGCGCGCACGATGCCCTCGAGCACCGGGTCGACGGCCTCGAGGTGCGACGGGTTCGCCGTGAGCGACACCTTGGTCTCGCCGTCGCCGAACATGCGGAAGTACTTGCCCTCGGCGCCGAGGTGGTACTTCACGTCGCCGGAGCCGTGCGCCTGGCCGGGGTCGAGGTTGCCCTCGAACTCGCGGAAGATCTGCGAGATCGGCTTGCCGACGATGTTCGCGAGCACGTTCAGGCGGCCGCGGTGCGGCATGCCGATGACGACCTCGTCGAGCTCGTGCTCGGCTGCCTTGTCCAGAACGGCGTCGAGCAGCGGGATGACGGTCTCGCCGCCCTCCAGCGAGAAGCGCTTCTGGCCGACGTACTTCGTCTGCAGGAACGTCTCGAACGCCTCAGCCGCGTTCAGCTTGCTGAGGATGTACTTCTGCACGGTGGCCGGGGGCTTCTCGTGCGGAACCTCGACGCGCTCCTGGATCCACTGCCGCTCTTCCGGCTCCAGGATGTGCATGTACTCGACACCGACGGTGCGGCAGTACGAGTTGCGCAGCACGCCCAGGATGTCGCGGAGCTTCATCCGCTCCTTGCCGGCGAAGCCGCCGACGGGGAACTCGCGGTCCAGGTCCCACAGCGTGAGGCCGTGGCTCAGGACGTCGAGGTCCGCGTGGCTGCGCTGGCGGTAGTTCAGCGGGTCCGTGTCCGCCATCAGGTGACCGCGGGTGCGGAACGCGTCGATCAGCTCGATCACGCGGGCGGTCTTGTCGACGGCGCCCTCTGGGATGTCGGCGACCCAGCGGATCGGCTCGTAGGGCAGCCGCAGCGACGCGAAGATGTCGTCGTAGAAGCCGTCCTCGCCCAGCAGCAGCTGGTGCACGCGCTTGAGGAACTCGCCCGACTCCGCACCCTGGATGATGCGGTGGTCGTACGTGCTGGTCAGCGTGATGATCTTGCTGACGCCCATGTCGGTGAGCGCCTGCTCGCTGGTGCCCTGGAAGTGCGCGGGGTACTCCATGGCGCCGACACCGATGATCGCGCCCTGACCGGCCTGCAGCCGCGGCACCGAGTGGTTCGTGCCGATCGTGCCGGGGTTGGTCAGCGAGATCGTGGTGCCGGAGAAGTCGTCGGCGGTGAGCGAGCCGGCGCGGGCCTTGCGGATCAGGTCCTCGTAGGCCTGCCAGAACTGCGTGAACGTCATGTTCTCGCAGCCCTTGATCGACGCCACGACGAGGCTGCGCGAGCCGTCCTTGCCGGGCAGGTCGATCGCGAGACCGAAGTTCACGTGCTCCGGGGTGACGACGAACGGCTTGCCGTCGATCTCGGCGTAGTGCCGGTTCATGTTCGGGAACGCCTGCAGCGCCCGCACCACCGCGTAGCCGATGACGTGCGTGAAGGAGACCTTCCCGCCGCGCGTCCGCTTCAGGTGGTTGTTGATGACGATGCGGTTGTCGGCCAGCAGCTTGGCGGGCACGGCGCGCACGCTGGTCGCGGTCGGAACGGTGAGCGACAGCTCCATGTTCTTCGCGATCGCGGCGGCGGCACCGCGCAGCTGCTTCTGCTCGGGCTCCGCGCTCTGCGTGACCGGCTTGGCCTTCGCTGCCTGCTGCGGCGCGGGCTTGCCGGTCTGCGGCAGCGTGGCCGCGGGCTTGGCCTGGGTGGCCGGCTTGGGCGCGGCGGGGGCGGCCTTGCCGTTGTCGGCGGCAGGCGGGGTCACGGTCGCGGTCGTGGTGGCCGTGGAGCCACCCGCGCTGGCCGTGGCGGCGCTGCCGTTGCCGCCCGCACGCTTGTAGTCGGCAAAGAAGTCATGCCATGCCGGGTCTACGGATGACGGGTCCGCGAGGAACTGCTCGTACATCTCCTCGACGAGCCACTCGTTCGGCCCGAATTGTGACGCAGGACTGCTGCTGGACACGGCTGGCGCTCGCCTCTATCCATCTCGCTCTTGGTGTTGACTCATGCGGTAGTCAGGCTAGTCCCCCTGGCCCGGGCCTTCACACGCTGGAGGCACCTGGCAAGGAGTGCTCTGTCACAGGATCGATCAGGACGGGCCCGTCGTCACCCGCAGTTGAGCAATTCTTGATGTGCGTCTCACTACGTCCGCCTCCTTTTCGGGCAATGGTGGTCGACCTGTTGGACGGGCATACGCACTGAGAGCACTGATCAGTTCACGATAGGTACAACAACCGCACCTCGCCGAATGATCCTCCCGATCATGCCGGGCCGATCTTGTTCAGGTGGGCCGAGGTCTCTTCAGGTGAGTGAACTTTCAATCGAGCCGGTCATGGCTTTCACGAACTCCTCCCTGGTCCGGTCCGGTGTGCGGTCGAGTGACAGATACGGGTTCAGGTCTTCCAGTTCGACCAGGAGCAGGTCTCCCGTTCGCGTGCGGCAGGCGTCCACGCGCTGGATGCCGTGGTCCAGCTCGTTCCAGTCGACGAACTTCCGCGCGAATTCCAGATCCGCCGCCGTCGGCTCGTACCAGGTGAGTTCCCAGCGCTGGGCGGGGTCCGGTGCGTGGAGCGCGTACTGGAAGTCGCGGTCCACGAAGTAGAACGAGACCTCGTACCGAAAATCGATCTTGGGCTGGATGAGGAGATCCCGGCGATTTTCGTCTTCGAGTTCGTCTCGGGTGACGAACTCCAGGCCGTGGGAGTCCGCACCGGCTTTGGGCTTCACGACGTACTCGGCCGTCCGCGGCAGGCGGTCGAGGTGAGCCGGGTCGTCGATCGTGGGGATGACCGGGTAGCCCTGCCCGGTCAGGTCGACGAGGTACTGCTTGCCGGCCATGTCCGCCTTGCCGGTGAGCGGGTTGTAGACGCGTTGCCCGGCGGCCTCGGCCTGGTCGCGGAAGCGCCGGTAGGCCTCGGGGTAGCCGCTCACCGGGCCGCTGTTGCGGATCACCACCGTGTCGAAGCCTCCCATCAGGCGTGCGGCGTCTTCCGGGTGGCAGATGGCCAGGTCGAAGGTCTCGCGCAGCCGTGAGGTCAGGTAGATGTCCTCGTCGCAGTAGCGCCTGCCTCGGGCCGGGTAGCTGAGGTCCGAGACGTAGAGGATGGGGCGACGGGGCGGCATGACGTGGGTTTGTACGTCATGGGTGGGCGTGGGGACGAGTGTTCGTGGTGCGGGCCACGGTCAGGCGGCTTCTGGGGTGCCGTGGTGCCACGGGTGGGTGCCGTTGGCCGCTAGGAGGTCGGTGTGGGTGCCTTGCTCGATGATGCAGCCGCCTGTCAGGGCGGTTGTGGGCTTTGGCTGTGGTGGTCGGGTGGTGGGCTGCCGCGAGGGTGGTGTGGGCCCGGGCCAGGTGGCTTCTGGGGTGCCGTGGTGTCAGAGGTGGGTGTGGGTGCCGTTGGCGGCTAAGAAGTGGGTGTGGGTGCCTTGCTCGGTGATGTGGCCGCTTGTCAGGGCGGTTGTTGGTGGGCTTTGGCTGCGGTGGCCAATCGGTCGGCTCCGGTCGCGGTGGTCGGGCGGTGGGCTGCCACGAGGTGGTGCGGGGCTACGGTCAGGCCGCTTCCGAGGTGCCGTGGCGCGACAGCCGGGCGTGGGCGCCGTTGGCCGCTAGGAGGTGGGCGTGGGGGCCGTTGGCTGCTAAGAGGTGGGCGTGGGTGCCCTGTTCGATGATGCGGCCGCCGCTTGTCAGGGCGGTTGGTCGGTGGGCTTTGGCTGTGGTGGTCGGGCGGTGGGCTGCCGCGAGGGTGGTGTGGGCCTGGGTCAGGCGGCCTCTGGGGTGCCGTGGCGCCACAGGCGGGCGTAGGCGCCGTTGGCCGCTAGGAGGTCGGTGTGGATGCCTTGCTCGATGATGCGGCCGCTTGTCAGGGCGGTTGGTCGGTGGGCTTTGGCTGTGGTGGTCGGGCGGTGGGCTGCCGCGAGGGTGGTGTGGGCCTGGGTCAGGCGGCTTCTGGGGTGCCGTGGCGCCACAGGCGGGCGTAGGCGCCGTTGGCCGCTAAGAGGTCGGCGTGGGTGCCCTGCTCGACGATGCGGCCGCCTGCCAGGACGACTATTCGGTCGGCCCTGGCCGCGGTGGCGAGACGGTGGGCCACCACGAAGGTGGTGCGGGCGCCGGCCAGGTGGTCGCTGGCGGCCAGGACCGCGGATTCTGTGGCCGGGTCCAGGGCTGCTGTTGCCTCGTCGAGCAGCAGGAGATCCGGGTTCACCAGCTCGGCGCGGGCCAGGGCCAGCAGTTGGCGTTGGCCTGCGGAGAGGTGGTTGCCGCGTTCGCCCACCGGTTGGCGGAAGCCCTGGGGGAGGCCGGCGACCATGGGGAGCGCGCCCACGGCTTCTACGGCCTGCTGGATCTCTTGTTCGGTGGCGGTGGGGCGGCCGTAGGCGACGTTCTCCGCCACGTCGCCGCCGAAGAGGTGGGCCTCCTGGGGGACCACGCCCAGGCGTTGGCGGTAGGCCGAGAGGTCGTAGGTGCGGACGTCCTGACCGTCGACCAGGACTTCGCCCGAGGTGGGGTCGTAGAAGCGGGCGATCAGTTTGACCAGCGTGGACTTGCCCGCGCCGGTCTCGCCCACCAGGGCGACGGTTTCGCCGGGGGTGACGTGCAGGGACACGTCGTCCAGGGCCGGGTGGTCGGCGCCGGAGTAGGTGAAGGAGACGTTGCGGAGCTCCACCTCGCCCCGCAGGCGGGGTGGGACCGGGATCGGGGTCGCCGGGGGTTCGACGGTGCTCGGCGTGCGCAGCAGGTCGCCGATGCGGCGCAGACCCACTCGGGCCTGCTGGTAGCCGTCGAAGACTCCCGAGAGTTGCTGGATCGGGCTGAAGAACAGGCCCAGGTACAGCAGGAACGCCAGGAGGACGCCCGGCGTCAGCGTGCCGGTGGCCACCCGGTGGGCGCCCACGGCGAGGACCACCGCCTGGGCCACGCCGGAGAGCATCGCCACGAACGGGAAGTAGGTGGCGATGTAGCGCTGGGCCCGGAGGCGGGACCGGCGGTAGGCGTCGCTGCGTTCGGCGAAGGCTTCCGCCGAGTGGCGTTCGCGGGTGTAGGCCTGGGAGACGCGCAGGCCCGACACGTTTTCCTGGAGGTCGGCGTTGACGGCGCTCACGCGTTCGCGGGCTTCGGCGTAGGCGGTGGAGGAGAGGCGCTGGAAGACCGCCGTCGCCACGGCCAGGACCGGCAGCACCGCCAGGGCGATCATGGCCAGGGACGCGTCGGTGACGACCAGGGCGGCGGTGATGCCCACGACCGTGATCAGGCTGATCACCGCGGTGACGAGACCGGTCTGCAGGAACGTCGAGAGGGCGTCGACGTCCGTCGTCATCCTCGTCATGATGCGGCCGGCCATCTCGCGCTCGTAGTAGTCGAGGCCGAGCCGTTGCAGGTGGGCGTAGCTGCGGACGCGGAGCAGGTAGAGCAGGCGTTCGCCAAGGCGGGCGGCGAACACCGTGCTGCCCGTCGTGGTCAGCCAGCCGATCACCACCAGGCCCACGCCCAGGGCGACGGCCCGCCACAGCGTGGATTCGGTGCCCGTCACCACGCCGCCGTCGACGCCCAGGCGGACCAGGGCGGGCAAACCCATGCCCACCAACGCGTCGAGCACGACCAGGGCGGCCACGGCGGCCAGCGCCCAGCGGACCGGCCGGAGCAGACGTGCGAGGCGGAAGCCGGGATCGGGAGCGCGCGGGTCCTCGCCGTGCAGGACCGGGGTTTCTGTGGCCGGCGGGAGCGCGCGGACCTGGGCCAGGAGCTCCGGCGTCGGCGGGCCGCCTGCCAGGGCCGACATGCCGCCGCCACCGCCTCCTCTCCTGCCGGACGCGGCAGGGGCCGTCGTCCTGGCTTCGTCGATCAGGCGTTGGTCGCGGTCGTCCTGCGTGAGAGCCGGCCACAGCTCGCCCGTCGTCACCGGGGCCGTGGACTCGATCGCCTCGTCCGGGCCCGCCAGCAGGTCGCGGTAGAGGGCGCAGCGGGACGTCAGCTCCTCGTGGGTGCCGATGTCGACCACCCGGCCCGCGTCGAGCACCGCGATCCGGTCGGCCAGGGACAGTGTCGAGCGGCGGTGGGCCACCAGGAGGGTGGTGCGGTTGGCCGTCACCGACGCGAGCGTGGCGTGGATGGCGGCTTCGGTCGCGTTGTCCACCGCGGACGTCGCGTCGTCGAGCAGCAGGACGCGCGGGTCGGAGAGCAGGGCGCGGGCCAGGGCCACGCGTTGGCGCTGGCCACCGGAGAGGGTGAGCCCGCGTTCGCCCACCACCGTGTCGTAGCCGAGGGGGAGCGCCTCGATGAAGTCGTGGGCCTCCGCGGCCTTCGCGGCGCGTTCGACCTCCTCGCGGGAGGCGTCGGGGCGGCCGTAGGCGATGTTCGCGAACACCGTGTCGGAGAAGAGGAAGGCCTCCTCGAAGACCACGCCCACCGCGCCGCGCAACGACTCCAGGCGCAACGTGCGGACGTCCGCACCGCCCACCCGCACGGAGCCGGAGTGCACGTCGTAGAAACGCGGGAGCAGCAGGGAAACCGTGGACTTGCCGGAACCCGCCGTGCCGACCAGCGCCAGCGTCTCGCCCGGCGCCACGGAGATCGAGAAGTCCTGCAGCACCGGTTCGCTGCGGGTGTAGCCGAACGTCACGTCGGAGAAAGAGATGCCGAGCGGGCCGTCCGGAACCTCGCCGGGACCGTCCTTCACGTCCGGCTGCGAGTCGATCAGCTCGTAGACCCGCTCCACCCCGGCACGGGCCAGCTGCGCCGACACCACCAGGCCGGACAGGATCCTGGTCGGGCCCACGAGATTCGCCACGTACGTCGTGAACGCGAGGAACGTGCCCAGCGTGACCTGGCCGTGCAACGCGAGCCAGCCGCCGAGCGCCAGCACGCCGACCTGGCCGAGCAACGGCAGCGCGGTGACGGTCGCCAGCGGCCGCGACGACAGGCGGGCCGCGCGCATCCGTTCCGCGAACAGCGCACGGGCGTGCTTCTCCAGCCGCGCCACCTCACGCGCCTCCTGGCCGAAGCCCTTCACCACGCGGACACCCGTGACGGTCTCCTCGACGTGCTGCGCGAGATCGGCGGCCCGCTGCTGCGCGGACCAGGTGGCCGGGAACAACGTCAGCCTCGTGCGGCCGGCCAGCCACGCGACCAGCGGCAGCACGATGATCGCGATGATCGTCAGCGGCACCGACAGGTAGAGCATCGCCGCGAGGGCCGCCACCGCGAACACCACGGTGCCGACGGCCAGCGGCGCCATCATCAGCAGCGACTGCACCAGCTGCAGGTCGGTGATCGACCGCGACACGATCTGCCCGGTCCGCAGCTCGTCCTGCTTCGCGCCGTCGAGCCGCTGCACCGCGGAGAACACGCCGAGCCGCAGGTCGTGCTGCACGCCCAGCGCGAGCCGCCCGCCCAGGTAGCGGCGCAGGAACGCCGACCCGAACGTGAGCAGCTCCAGCACGATCAGCGCGACCATCAACGCCCACAGGCGGTCGGTGCGGCCCGTCGTCGAGTCGTCGACCGCGGTCTTGAGCAGCAACGGACCCGCCGCCTGCAGACCAACGCCGACGACCGCGGCCAGCACCGACAGCACCACCAGGCGGGGGTGCTGCCAGCAGGCGGCGGTCAGTCGGCGGATCCAGCCCTTCGTCACGCAGCCAAGACTACGGACGGGGTCCGACAGTTCAGGTGATCTTCAGAAACCGCAGGTCAGGTGATGTCCTTGGACTGGGTGACCGCCCAGCCGCCCGCGAACACGACCCCGGCCCACCCGAGGAACACCAGACCCGACCACCACCAGTCGAGCGCTCCACCGGCACCCGCGATGGCCCGCAGCACGTCCTCGACCTCCGGCGGCACCACGCCCGCCGACGACAGGAAGAGGTCGACCGCGACCGACCCGGTGAGCCCGTTGATCGACCCGTTCGGCAGGAACCCGATCACCGTCG
Source organism: Lentzea flava (assembly GCF_014648475.1). Taxonomy (GTDB): domain Bacteria; phylum Actinomycetota; class Actinomycetes; order Mycobacteriales; family Pseudonocardiaceae; genus Lentzea; species Lentzea flava. The sequence goes on from NZ_BMRE01000036.1 coordinate 65,272, forward strand.
GCACCTCGAGGTACGCGAGCACGAAGTGCAGCACGTTCTCGATCACCAGGAAGTACAGCAGCAGCAACACGATCGTCCCCGCCACGTTCGGGATCAGCGCTCCCACGCCGACGCCGAACATCGTCATGAGGATCGACGACAGCACGCAGGCCAGCGCCAGCATCGCCCAGCCACCGGCGTCCGGCAGCTGACCGGAGCTGCTGGTGAGCACCACACCGATGCCGAGGAACAGCATGATCGCGAGGCCGTAGATCGCGCCCCACAGCACGTAGACCAGCATCTTCGCCAGCATCGCGTGCATGCGCGACGGCGCCGTCAGGAACGTCGTCGTGATCGTCCGCCGGTTGATCTCGCCGGAGATCGCCATCGCACCGAAGACCATCGGGAAGATCGTCGAGATGTTGATCGCCCGCGCCATGCCGAACAGCGTGACCTTCCACTGGTCCGGCGTGACGCCGAGGAAGTCCGACACCTCCTCGAGGTCGCTGGTCGACGCGAAGTCCACGAAGAACTTCCCGAACAGGCCGGTCGCGAGCCCCCAGCCGAGCGCCAGCACCGCGGTCGGGATCAGCAGACCCCACCACAGGCCGGTCGTCGTCGTCTTGCGGAGCTCCGCCTGTACGAGGTTTCCCATCAGGCCCAACCACCCTGCTGCTGGTACGGATTCGGCGCCGGCGCGTACCCGGCGTACTGACCACTGGTGAGCTGGAAGAACAGCCGCTCGAGGTCGACCTGCTCCTCCTGGATGCCGTAGATCGACACGCCTGCCCTCAACGCGCTGTCGGCCACGTGCTTGGAGTCCACATCGGACACCGCGAGCCTGCCGTCCGGCAGCTGCTCGATCGTCTGCACGCCCTCGGCGCGCAACGCCGTCGCGAGCGCGTTGACGTCCGACGGCTGCACGAGAACGCGCCGCTGTTGCTGCTGCCGCAACTGGTCCAGCGGTCCGTAGAACATCGTCTGCCCGCGCGAGATGATCACGACCTGGTCGACGGTCTGCTCGACCTCGGCCAGCAGGTGGCTGGAGATCAGCACCGTGCGCCCCATGCGCGCGTACGACTGCAGGAACGTGCGCAGCCACGCGATGCCCTCGGGGTCGAGGCCGTTCGCGGGTTCGTCGAGCACGAGGACCTGAGGATCACCGAGCAACGCCGTGGCGAGCGCCAGTCTCTGCTTCATGCCGAGCGAGAACCCGCCCACCTTGCGGTCGGCGGCCGTGCCGAGACCGACCAGGCCGAGGACCTGGTCGGCCTGCGCGTCCGGCACGCCGATGGCCGCCGCGTACACGCGCAGGTGGTTGCGGGCGGAGCGGGAGGGGTGGAACCCCTGCGCCTCCAGCACCGCGCCCACCACGCGGCCGGGCTGGCCGAGCTGGTGGAACGGTCGTCCGTTGATCGTCGCCAGGCCGGCCGTCGGCTTCACGAGACCCAGCAGCATCCGCAGGGTCGTCGTTTTGCCTGCGCCGTTCGGGCCGAGGAAGCCCGTCACGCTGCCGGGTGACACGGTGAAGCTCAGGTTCTGCACCGCCGTGACAGAACCGAACCGCTTGGTCAGGTTCTGGGCCACGACGAGGCCGCTGCCGTCATGCATGCGGCCCATCCTGCCCGAAAGCTCAGTCCGGCAAGGCGTGCCTGGGACGCGACACGACCGGCGCGCGGTGCACCACCGGCGGGACGTCGCTGGGGATCGGCGGCAGTTCGGCGGTGAGCTCGACCGGTGTTTCCTCGGGAATCTCGATCGTGCCCGATCGGGTGAAAGGGTTGCGCAACGGCCTGCGCCGCTCGCGGTGCGGCAGTCCCTCGCCGATCAGGTGCTGGTGCGCCATGTTCCAGACCTGGCAGGGCCACCGCCGACGCCGCAGCCAGCCGGGACACGCCTTGCAGCGGCCGTCCTCGTCGGGCTGGTGCACGGTCAGCAGCAGGCGCCAGCCGTCCGCCAGCCGGTGGATCTCCGCGCGGGCCAGCGGGACCAGCGCGTCGGCCTCGCCGTGCTCGGCCACCTTGTCCAGCAGTGCCAGCCGTTGCAGCACCGCGTCTCGCAGGGCTTCGTCCATCACATCTTCGCCGTGGCCTGGTCGAGCAAGGAGCCCAGCCGCCTCGTCTGGGTGGCGGACATCACAGCGGTCTCACCCGGTGGCGTGACCAGGAGAACTCGGTCGTTCTCGACCAGAACGGTCATCGATCTGTCTCGACCGAACGGGTCGTGGCAGTGGATCCATCCCTGTGGTTCAGCCATGGAATCTCCCTTCGAGGGACACCCGACTCCGTCTTCATCGGCCGTCGGCCCTGCTCGCCGCACCGCGGGCCGGGGAATTCACTCGTTTGCTGGACGGGCCGAACACGGGCAGTGGTCCAGTTGGGGAAACTTTTGGGTCGCGTTTCGGCGGGGGTGCTGGGCGCGGCCCCCTGGAGCCCGCTATATTTGTCCTCGGCGGCCCCGCTCCCAGTGACCCCCAGGCTGGTTGAGCGCGGCCGCCCTTTCTTTTGCCCCCGATGGGCCTGCCTCCTCAACTCGCTCTGAGCGAAATCGGCTTGCGGCCAGCGGTCTCGTACGCTGTAAGGTCCTCGTACACCGTAAGGGGGACGAGATGACTTCGACGACCGAGAGGGTCGGGGTGCACCCGCAGCGCTGGGCGGTGCTCGGCGTGCTCTGCCTGTCCGTGATGGTCGTGGTGCTCGACAACACCGTGCTGAACGTGGCGATCCCGTCGATCTCCACGGGGCTGGGGGCCAGCACCGCCGACATCCAGTGGATGATCAACGCCTACTCGCTCGCACTGGCTGGTCTGCTGCTCACGACCGGGTCGCTGAGCGACAGGTTCGGCCGCAAGAAGGCGTTGCTGGCCGGTCTCGCGCTCTTCGGCGCTGGCAGTGCCGTGGCCGCCTACGCGGGCTCGTCGGAGGCCCTGATCGCGGCACGCGGGTTCATGGGCGTCGGCGCCGCGATGCTGATGCCCGGCACGCTGGCCGTGCTGATGCAGTTGTTCGACGAGAAGGAACGCCCGAAGGCCATCGGCATCTGGGCCGCGGTCACGAGCCTCGGTTTCGCGGCCGGGCCGGTGATCGGCGGCGCGCTCATCAAGAACTTCTGGTGGGGCTCGGTGTTCCTCATCAACGTTCCGGTGGCGATCCTCGCGATCGTGGCCGTGGCGGCGCTGGTGCCCGAGTCCAAGGACCCGACCGTGCGCAGGCCGGACGTCGTCGGTTCGGTTCTGTCGATCATCGGCATGGTCGCGCTGGTGTACGCGGTGATCGAGGTGCCGGAGCACGGGTTCGGCTCGGTGCGGTTCGGGGTGCCGGTGGCGATCGGTCTGGTCGCCATGACGGCGTTCGCGTTGTGGGAACGGCGCACCGCGGAGCCGATGCTCGACCTCGGCTTCTTCGCTGACCGGCGGTTCACCGGCGCGGTGGCGTCGGGTGTGCTGGCCGCGTTCGGCATGGCGGGCTCGCTGTTCCTGCTGACGCAACACCTTCAGGGCGTGCTCGGCTACAGCCCGTTGGAGGCCGGCGTTCGCGTGGCGCCGATGGCGATCGCGTTGCTCGTCACGAGCAACACCCTGGGCCAGCTCGTGCTGAAACTGGGCGCCAGCAAGGCGATGCTGCTCGGCATGACGATCGTCGCGGGCGGCGTGGTGCTGCTCTCGATCGGCACGACCTACCCGCCGACGCTGGCCGGACTGATCCTCATCGGCGTCGGAGTCGGTGTGGCGCAACCGGTTGCGGTCAACGCGCTGATGGGTTCCATCCCGCCGGAACGGGCGGGCATCGCGTCCGGGCTGTCGAGCACGTTGACGGAGCTGGGTTCCTCGTTCGGCATCGCCGTGCTGGGTGCGCTGCTGTCGGCGCGGTTCGCCGCCGCGCTGCCGGACGGCGTGCCGTCGCGCTCGCTGTCCGAAGCGCTGCACAGCGGAGCGGACATCACCCTCGTGCGGGACGCGTTCTCGTCCGGCATGAGCGTGAGCCTCGTGATCGGCGCGATCGCCGTGTTCCTCGGAGGTGTTGTGGCCAGCGTGCTGCTGCGGCGTGCCTAGGATCGGCCTGTGGACAGCGTGTGGTTCAGCAAACCCAGGCCCGGCAGCGGTCAGCCTCTCGGCCTGAGCCGGGAGGCGATCGTCCGCAAGGCGATGGAGATGCTGGACGAGCACGGCCTGGCGAAGCTGTCGATGCGCAAGCTCGCCGCCGCACTCGGCGCTGCCCCCATGTCGCTGTACTGGCACGTGCCGACTAAGGACGCGCTGATCGAGCTCTGCCTCGACGAGATCTACGGTGAGTTCGACCTGCCGGAGCCCGACGCCGACTGGGAAATCGCGTTGCGCGGGATGATGCACACGTTGCGTCGTCTCGCGCTCAAGCACCCGTGGTGGCTGCGCGGCATGGGGGAGTTCACCGCCATCGGCCCGAAGGCCGTGGCGATGGCGGACGCGATGCTCGCGACCATGCAGACCGCAGGCCTTGCGACGGCAGCCGCGGCGCGGTCGGTGTCGACGGTGTCGAGCTACGTCGTCGGGTACGCGATGGCCGAGGTGAACTTCATCGCCAGAGGCAAGATGGACACCCCGCCGCCGGACATGGGCAAGATCGCCGACCTCTACCGGGACCAGCACCCCCACTACGTCGAGATGCTGGGCGAGCAGGAGCTGTGGTCGCTGGAGGGCCAGTTCGAGTTCGGGCTGGACTGCGTGATCGACGGCATCAAGGCGCGCGTGGCGGCCCTCAGATAGGCGAAACCCCCGCAGCGGTGATCGCGTGCGGGGGCTCCATCATTCAGTTGGCTTTCAGACCACGGTCTCCAGCGGCGTGTGCACGAGGCCGGTCGCCTCGGCCACCGGGCCGTTGGTCAGCCGGCCCGCGTGGGCGTTGAGGCCCAGGGCGAGCGAACGGTCGTCCTTCAGCGCCTTCTCCCAGCCCTTGTCGGCCAGCGCGACGGCGTAGGGCAGCGTCACGTTGGTCAGCGCGTAGGTCGAGGTGCGCGGCACGGCGCCCGGCATGTTCGCCACGCAGTAGAAGACCGAGTTGTGGACCTCGTAGGTCGGCTCGGCGTGCGTGGTGGGACGGGAGTCCTCGAAGCAGCCGCCCTGGTCGATCGCGATGTCGACGAGCACCGAGCCCGGCTTCATGTCGGCGACCAGCGCGTTCGAGACGAGCTTCGGGGCAGCGGCGCCCGGCACGAGGACGGCACCGATGACCAGGTCGGCCTCGCGGACGGCCTGCTCGATCGCGAACGAGTTGGAGGCCAGCGTGCGCAGCCGGCCGGAGAACTGCGCGTCGATCTGGCGCAGGCGGTCGACGTTGGTGTCGAGGATCTGCACGTCGGCGCCCATCCCCACGGCGATGGTGGCGGCGTTCAGGCCCGCCACGCCGCCGCCGATCACGACCACGCGGGCCGGGGCGACGCCGGGGACGCCACCGGGCAGCACGCCGCGGCCGCCGGAGGGCTTCATCAGGGAGAACGCGCCGACCTGCGGGGCCAGCCTGCCCGCGACCTCGGACATCGGGGCGAGCAGCGGCAGCGCGCGGTTCGGCAGCTGCACGGTCTCGTAGGCGATGGCCGTGGTGCCGGACGCGAGCAGAGCCTCGGTCAGCGGCTTGTCGGCGGCGAGGTGCAGGTACGTGAAGAGGGTCTGGCCGGCGCGCAGGCGGGGGTACTCCTCGGCGATCGGCTCCTTGACCTTGAGGACCATGTCGCCCTCCGCCCAGACGTCGTCGGCGGAAGCGAGGATCTTGGCGCCCGCGGCGAGGTACTCCTCGTCGGTGATCGCGGAACCCAGACCGGCGCCCTGCTCGACGAACACGTCGTGACCGCGGCTGGTCAGTTCGTGAGCACCCGCCGGCGTGAGGGCGACGCGGTACTCGTGGTTCTTGATCTCGCGGGGAACTGCGATCCGCACGATGACTCCTCCGTTCGGCTGGCCTCTCGTCTCACAATGTGAGGCAGCCGGAAGGTCATGTCACCGTGCGGATCGCACTATCCAGTCACTGTCCGGTTGTTCTCCTAGGACAAAGCGACCTTGAAGACCCATGCGTGCCGGCCGACGCCGGAGGGCACGTCCACCACGAGTTTTCCACCCGATCGGGTCCATTTCAGGGGCCTGTCATGCCCCAGCAGCGTGATGCGGTCGCCGTCGCGCACGGGCACCGGCGCGTCGACCACGAGCTGCGATCCCGGCTGGACCAACGAGGTGATGTAGAACGCCTGGTCCGGCTTGACCGTGAACCGCAGCGGACCCTGCTGGGCCATCCGCGACCAGTACGTCGTGCCGTAGATCGACTCGCCGTTCGTCCGCAGCCACGCACCCGTCTCGCGGAGGCGCTGCTGCATGATCTCCGGGATCGAGCCGTCCGCCCGCGGGCCGATGTCCAGCAGGAAGTTGCCGTTCTTGGACGTCGTGTCGACCAGCGTGTCGATCACCTCGTCCGCGGTCATGTACATCGAGTCCGGCGTCGCCCGGTTCCACCCGTACGAGCGCGGGTCGAGGCCGCGGGAGGCCTCCCACTTCTTCACCACCGTGTTCGGGTAGGTCGCGTACTCCGGCGTCGTGTAGTCGTGGGTCGGGATGCCGCACCTGTCGTCGACCGTCACGTCCTTCGGCACGGCGCGGTTCTTGGCCTTGTTGAAGTAGTCGGCCAGCACCCGTCGCGAGTCGTTCGCACCGCCGATGTCGCACCAGATGACGTCCGGGTCGTAGCCGTCGACGAGCTCGGTCATCTGCGGTGCCTGGTAATCGCGCACGAAGTCCCGTCCGGCCTGGTAGCCGGTGTAGGGCTCGGGTGCGCCGGTCCACGGGTTGCGCGGGCCGTGACCGCTCCACGGGTTGTCCGGGTTGAATCACTCCGGCATCGAGAAGTAGAGCCCGTTCTTCAACGACGGCGTGTACTTCCGCGACGCGTCGAACAGCTCCTTCACCAGGTCGCGGCGCGGACCGAGGTCGACGGAGTCGCGGCCGGACACCTTCGAGTCCCACAGCGCAAAGCCCTCGTGGTGCTTGGACGTCAGCACGTAGTACTTCGCGCCCGCCTCCTCGAACAGCCGCACCCACTCCCGCGGGTCGAACTTCGCGGCGGTGAACTGCGGGATGAACTGGTCGTAGGTGAAGTCCTTCCCGTACTTCGCCGCGTGGTACGGGTGCACGGCGTTGTTCGGGTCCTGCATCCACTGCCAGTACCACTCCGCGTACTGCTCACCCGGCGGCGACCACGCGGGCACCGAGTACAGGCCCCAGTGGATGAAGATCCCGAACTTCGCGTCGTCGAACCAGTACGGCGACTCGTGCGCGGCCAGCGACGCGTCGGTGGCCTGGTAGTCCGCCACGCCCAGCGTGAACCTGGCCTTCTGCGAGGCGGAGACACGACCGGAGACAGCGACGACCTTCCCGTCGAACGTGCCGGTCCGGTAGGCGTGGATCCCGATCCGCACCCGCGCCTCCTCGCCGGGCGCGAGCCGCTTCACCGACGCGGGCGCGAGCGTCACCACGCCGAGCCCCTCCGCACGCACCCGGATGTCGGAGATCCACTGGTCACCGAGGTTCACGACGGTCGCTTCGACGGTCTGACCGCCCAGCCGCGGCAGCTTGGTCGTGCTGCGCGCGGCACGGACCGCGAGCACCGCGCCCTTGTCCACCGGCTGCACCGACAGCGCGAACACGTGCAGCGAGGACTTGCCCTCGACCGCCGGGTTCGTGACCGGCAGCGTGATGCCGACCGCGTCCTTCTGGGGATCCGTCCAGACCTGGGCCGTCCCGATCGACACGGGGTGCTGGTCGGTGCCGCCGGGTGAGTACCGGAACGGCGCGGAGATCGGACCACTGCCCGAGTACCAGTCCGGTCCGCTCACCGAAGCGGTCGTGGAAGATCCGTCCGCGTAGTGCACGGTGGCCGTCCCTCCTGCCGCCCCGTACGACGACGCCACGAGGAAGTGCGCGGTCAGGTAGCGGCCGCGGGGCAGCTCGATCCGCTGGCCCATCGCGACCACGTTGTTGTTCCCGGCCTGTGAATTTCCCGGGAAGAGGTACGGCACTCCGTCGGCCGTGACCTGCCCGGACGGCAGTGCCTCCGCCGGGAACGCGTAGCCGGAACCGTCGAAGTCGCCGGTGCGGTCCGACGCGGTGTCGATGCCGTCGTTGTCGAAGAGGTGATCGATGGGGACGGGAAGAGGGGCTGGTGCCTCGGCGGCCGAAGCGGCGGGAACGGGCGTCAGCACCAGTGAGACGAGCAAGGCGACGATGAACGGTTTCCTCATGAGACCTCCGATGTCTGCCTGTACTCACCATGGCAGCGCTCTCTCCGATGTCAACCACGTCGCGTTGACACTTGGCGGTGACCGCACATAGCGTTCGCGCCGAGAACTGAAGACCGGCCGCGGTGCCCGTGAGGCACCAGAACCCGAGTGGGAGAGACCTCGACGTACCGGTCGGGGCGCCGAAGGGGCAAGCTCCCGCACACTCTCAGGCAGCAAGACCGCTCGGGGTAGGCAACTCTGCACGGCGGAGGGGGCGCAAGTGTCCTGACCCGTCACAGCCAGAGGAGTCGCCGTGGAGTTCCCCGAGAACCTGCTCTACACCCACGAACACGAGTGGGTCGACTGGACGCCGGGTACCCAGGACCCGTTGACCTGCGGGATCACCGAGTACGCCGCGGACGCCCTCGGTGACATCGTCTTCGTTCAGCTCCCCGAGGTCGGCGCGAAGGTCGTCTCGAACGAGGTGTGCGGTGAGCTCGAGTCCACCAAGTCGGTCAGCGACCTGTTCTCGCCCGTCACCGGTGAGGTGATCGAGGTCAACAGCGCGGTCGTGGACGACCCGGCGATCATCAACAACGAGCCGTACGGTGCCGGCTGGCTGTTCAAGGTGCGCGTCGAGTCGGCGGAGAACCTGCTCACGGCCGCCAAGTACGCCGAGCTCACCAAAGACTGACTGCGCAACCACCACCACGAAGGACTGATCAGTGGCGATCAGCGTTTTCGACCTTTTCTCCGTCGGCATCGGGCCCTCCAGCTCCCACACGGTCGGCCCGATGCGCGCGGCGGCGATGTTCGTCGAGAAGCTCGGTGCACGGGTGTCCGAAGTGGACCGCGTGCACGTCGAGCTGTTCGGCTCACTGGGCGCGACCGGGCACGGTCACGGCAGCCCAAAGGCCGTGTTCCTCGGCCTTGAGGGCAACCTCCCGGAAGAGGTCGACCCGACGGTCGCGGCGACCCGCGTCGAGGAGATCGTCGCGAGTGGACGCCTGCGGCTCGGCGGCACGCACGAGATCGGCTTCGTGCACGACCGCGACCTCGTCATGCACCGCCGCAAGTCGCTTCCGTTGCACCCCAACGGGATGAGCTTCGAGGCCTACAGCGGCGACAAGTCGGTGGAGCACGCCGTCTACTACTCGATCGGCGGCGGCTTCGTCGTCGACGAGAACGCGAGCGGCACCGACCGGATCAAGCCGGACACCACACCGCTGCCACACCCGTTCCTGACCGGCGACCAGCTCCTCGCACGCACCCGCGAGACCGGTCTGTCGATCAGCGAGATCATGATGGCCAACGAGCTGTCGTGGCGCAGCGAAGACGAGGTGCGCCAAGGACTTCTGCACATCTGGCGGGTCATGCAGGAGTGCGTGGAACGCGGCTGCACCGAGCACGGCGTGCTGCCTGGCGGCCTCAAGGTCCGCCGCCGCGCCGCCGAGATGCGCAAGCGGCTGGAAGGCGAGCACTTCGCCACCGACCCGTTGCGGGTGATGGACTGGGTGACGCTCTTCGCGCTGGCGGTCAACGAGGAGAACGCGGCAGGCGGCCGCGTCGTCACCGCACCGACCAACGGCGCGGCCGGCATCGTGCCCGCGGTTCTGCACTACTACACGAAGTTCGTGCCGGGAGCCAACGACGACGGCGTGGTCAGGTTCCTGCTCACCGCGGGCGCGATCGGCGTGCTGTTCAAGGAGAACGCCTCGATCTCCGGCGCCGAGGTCGGCTGCCAGGGCGAGGTCGGCTCGGCGTGCTCGATGGCCGCAGGCGGTCTCGCCGAGGTGCTCGGAGGTACGCCAGAACAGGTCGAGAACGCCGCCGAGATCGCCATGGAGCACAACCTCGGCCTGACGTGCGACCCGATCGGCGGCCTGGTGCAGATCCCGTGCATCGAACGCAACGCGCTCGCGTCGATCAAGGCCATCACCGCGGCCCGCATGGCGTTGCGCGGCGACGGTTCGCACTTCGTCTCGCTGGACAAGGTCATCAAGACCATGCGCGACACCGGCAAGGACATGTCGGTGAAGTACAAGGAGACCGCACGCGGCGGCCTCGCCGTCAACGTCATCGAGTGCTGATCTCGGCCAGCACGCCGATCTGCTCCACCGCACTCCGCGCGACCGCGCTGTCCATTGCGGACAGACGGTCGCGCAGGGCGGTGGTGAGCAGCCAGTCCTCGATCTGCTCTCCGGCCGCCGGGTCCTTCCAGAACAGCCACGTGCCGTAGTTGCTGCTGTGCAGGAGGTCGCGGGACCAGTACTCGGCCATGTGCGCGAAAGCCCCGTCGGGAAAGCTCTCGACCAGGCGCAGCCACGGATTCATGTTCTGGTCGAGCTGGGCGGCGGCCTGGATCAGGTCGTCCAGTGACGGCCAGCGCTCCTCGTCCTCGGCCGCGCGCACGACGACCCCGGTGACCAGCGCACGGAACGCGGCGCGCTCGTCCTCAGGCCAGCCGGTCCACCCCGCCTGCTCGAGTCCCGAGGTGTACATGGAGTCCGGTTCCCGCTCCAGCACCTGGACGATCCGGTGCGCGAGCCGCCGCCACGCGAGCTCGTACTCGTCGCGGTCGAAGTGATCGGGGGTCTCCCGCGCGAACTGCCGCACGATCTCGTCCGGCACCAGCTCGGGATCGCCGTCGAGCGCGTCCAGCTCGGCCTGGGTCCAGCAGTACAGGCAGCCCTTCACCGGGCGTCGTACGCCCGTTGCGCCTCCAGCACCTCGGGCATCCGCGCCTCCAGGAGGTGGATCAACGACAGCAGCCGATCGGCCGTCTCGCGCCCGAGCGGTGTGAGGCTGTAGTCGACGCGCGGTGGGTTCGTGGGCTGCGCATCGCGGTGCACGAGCCCGTCGCGCTCCAGTGCGTGCAGCGTCTGGGACAGCATCTTCTCGCTGACCCCGTCGACCCGCCGGCGCAGCTCGTTGAACCGCAGCGGACCGTCCACGAGCGCGCCCAACGTCAGGCTGCCCCACCTGCCGGTGACGTGCTCCAGCGTCGGGCGTGACGGGCACGCCTTCGCGAACACGTTGAACTCCATGGCGGGAGCATACCTCCAGTGAGCGCTAACTGATAGCTTGCGCTAACGAAAAGTTAGTGTACGTTCTGAGGCATGACCTCAGTCGCCATCGCGTACCACTCCGGCTACGGCCACACCGCTGTCCTCGCGTCCGCTGTCGAGCGGGGCGCGCTGGAGGCGGGTGCGACCGTGCACCTGATCAACGTCGAGACCATCACCGACGCCCAGTGGGAGCTGCTCGACAACGCCGACGCCATCGTGTTCGGCTCGCCGACCTACATGGGCACGGCGTCGAGCGCGTTCCACAAGTTCGCCGAGGACTCCTCGAAGCGCTGGTTCACCCACTCGTGGAAGGACAAGCTCGCCGCCGGCTTCACCAACTCCGCCTCCAAGAGCGGCGACAAGCTCAACACCCTGCAGTTCTTCACGGTGCTGGCCGCCCAGCACGGCATGCACTGGGTGAACCTCGGTCTGCACCCCGGCTGGAACACCAGCGAGGGCTCCGAGCACGACATCAACCGGCTCGGGTTCTTCCTCGGCGCCGCCGCCCAGTCGAACAACGACGAGGGGCCCGACCAGGTGCACAAGGCCGACATCGCGACGGCCGAACACCTCGGCCGCCGCGTTGCCGAGACGGCCGGGGTGTTCGCTCGCGCCGCTGCCTGATCAGAACGGCCAGTCGGCGTTCCGACCTGCCTCGAGCAGGGGGATCATGCGGAAAGTCGCGTCGGTGAGGCCACCGAACTCGTGTCGGTTGGCCTTGCCGGTCGCGAACGCCGCCTGCTGGTACCCGCCCAGGTTGAAGCCGTAGACCGGCACGTGCCGCGGCACGACGTCGGCGACGCCCGTCCCGTACGGCCCGGCGATGGTCTGCATGTCCGAGATGATGAACACCCGGTCGTGGCCGCGGTAGGTCCGCTGCAGCGACCCGACGATGTCGGTGCCGTGCCCGACCTCACCGATCCGCTTCAGGAACCCGTCGACCGTGCGGATGACCGACGCGCCCGGCTTGACGTCGTGCCGGAACGTGCCGTCCGCGAAGCCGACCACGTCGACCTGCTCGCCCTTGGCGCCCAGCGCGACACCGAAGACCGCAGCGGCCTTGGCCGGGGTGACCTTCGATCGCGCCGAGAAACCACAGCCCGTCATCGACGCCGAGGTGTCGACGAGGATCAGCGACCGGCCCGGCAGCGCGGGCAGGTTGCCGAGCGACGCCTGCAGCGCCTGGTCGAGGGCGTGGCCCCAGCGCAGGCTCGGTGCCGCCTCGTACGCCGACAGGAACCGGAACGGGAACTGCCGCGAGCGCGCGACCTGGCCCGGGTCGGCCAGCCGGGCCGCGATGGCAGCCGCGGCCTCGTCGGACATGCCGGCCTCGTCGAAGTTGCGCAGGTTGCGCAGCAGAGCCATGTAACCCATGGACGGCGCGAGCGCCTCCCACACCTCCTTCGTCATCGGGCCCTGCAGCCATCCGGCCACCGACTCCCACGTCATCCCGGCCCGGCGCAGCACGTCGGCCGCGTCGGGACGCGTGAACAGCTCACGGCGCTGCTCGACCGGCCACGCCATGAGCTCGCGGCGTGCCGCGATCACCCGCAGCGGGGAAGGGACTTCCACGTCGCCGTCGCGGCGGCGGTCCAGCACGTACTGGAAGAGCGAGCCCTGCCAGTCGGCGGCAGGCGAGGGGTGGGCGAGGTTCAGCACGTCGGCCATGCGGAAGCCGCGCGCGTCGCTGTCCCACTTGAGGACCGCGCGCTCGTCGTAGAGCCGCCGCACGGCGTCGGCGATGCCGCGCTTGACCGGCTTCGGCACGCGCCGGCCGTTGACGCTCGTCCAGTAGGCGAGGAGCTCGCCCGGCTCGTCCGCGCGCTGCAGCACGGAGTCCACGACCGCCCGGTTGGTGACGCCCGCGTCGGTCTCGGCGACGAGGCGCGCGTACACGAACTCGGCCGCGCCGACGAGCGACGCGGTGCGCATGTTCGCCTCGCTGCGCAGCCACTTCAGCAGTCGCGCGGTCCACTCCGGATCCGCGAGCGCGGCCTCGTGGACGAGCTGTGCGAAACGGGTGTCGCGCTGGTTTCCGGACTCGTAGAAGGTGTGCTCGCCGCCCAGGTTCGACACGGCGAGCAGGAACAGCTCGGACTTCGTGTCGCGGGCGTAGCCGTCGCCGCCCTCGTAGGTGCGGCCGGACGGTGCCGGCGCCGTGGCGACCGGGCTGGTGCCCGCCGGACGTGCGCGAAAGATGTTGAACTTCGCCATCGGCTCTTCCCCCTCAAGACAAAAGAAAGGGGAGCCACGAACCCCACACGTGTCCGAGATCAAAGTCGCGGAAGGTACATGCTGCTCTGCCAAGCTGAGCTACAGCGCGATGGCTGGTGGGATTCGAACCCACGACCCGCCCATTAACAGTGGAAGTAACCCTCTGCTTCGCACCGGACACGTGTGAAGTTGTGTGCTCCCCGAGATCAGGTTCGCCAACGGGACATTTGCGTTTTGAAGACGAAGTAACCGTTGGCTTCGCACCGGGTGCAAATCCATGTAACCACGCCGCGCCAGTGATTATTTTCCGGCCGATGTGGAGTTGTGGGCGCCCGAGGTCAAGTCGCGGAAGGTGACGTGCTCACCGAGGTGAGCGAAGACCGGCCGAGACCGGCTTCAGGAATCGAACCTGAGATACCAGAAGTAACCCTCCGCTGCGCACCGGGCGCACACTCATACAACCACACGGCGCCAGCGGTTTTTTCTACGGCGCGGCCTTCACCAGCCGGCGCAGCAGGTAGAAGAGACCGACCGTGACCAGAAAACCGGCGGCGCTGATCATCACGACCTCCTCGACGGTCTCGGCGCGTGACCCCGCGAGCACGTACGCGGCACAAATCGGAACAGTTCCGACGAGCGTGTACAGCAGGAAAGTCCGGAACGGCACCCGCGACACTCCTGCGGACACCGACACGGTCTCCGCCATCATCGGAATACCGCGTGCCACCCCGAAGAACCAGGGCCCGAACTGGCGGCCCCACCGCCGCATTTCGGTCAGTTCGTCAATGGTGACGACCCTGCGCACCAGCCACGGGCGCGCAAACCGTCCGAGGGCGTACCCTGCGGCAGAGGAACCCAGGGATCCGATGATCGCGAGTGCCAGCCCCAGCGGCAGGCCGAGTGCCGTTCCCGCCAGCACGATGAGCGGAGTGGACGGCACGGGCAGCAGCACGTCCACGACGAGCAGGCCGAAGATCGCCACCGCCGCCCACACCGGGTCGATGCCGCGCACCCACGTCACGACTCCCTCGAAGTCGATGAGGTCGAGGGCCTCGAACACCAGCCAGCTCAGCAGCACGAACGCGAGCACGACGAACGGAATCCACTTCCACCGCACGCCCGTCTCATAACTCATCGGGTGATGGTCGCCCACCTCGATGCGCCGGACAATCCGCCAGTGGCGCAGGTTCCGCGAAGGAGACACACATGAGTGACGACCTCGTGCCGTTTCTGGGGCACTGGGTGCTCGATCCGGCACGCTCCGCGTACACCGGCGGCGCCCCTCCCCGAAGCGGTCACTACGACCTGCGCCTGGAGGACGACAGGCTGGTCGTCAGCATCGAAGGCGTGCTGGGGTCCGGTGATCCCATCCGCACCGGGTACACATTGGACCTGTGGCAGGACACGCCGATGAGCGTCGGCAAGGTCGACCGCGTGCGCACCGTCGTGGAGCCCAGGAAGTTCTGCACGATCGCCTTCGCGGGCTCGCAAGCGGTTGCGCGGGCGTGGCGCATCCTCGGCACGCTCAACGAGATGACGATCGTCCAGTCGGCACCGGACGCGTTCGGCGTGTGGCGTGACGACGTTTCCGTGTACCGCAGGCAGTTCTAGGAACGCGGCCGGAACACCGCGACGACCACGCGCAGGCCCAGCAGCACGCTGATGATCAGCAGGTTGTAGCCGAACACCTGGTAGAGGCCGATCTCCGGGACGATCTGCGGCCCGCCGGACGATCCGAGCAGCAACACCGCCATCACGCCCGCGGTCGCGCCCAGGACGGTCAGCATCACCTGGTGCAGCAGCCCGGTGACGAACGAGCGGTCGCGCTCGTCGGCGAAGAGCCGCATCGACATGCTCAGCCTGCCCTGTTCCATCGCACCGGTGATCCGGTCGATCCGCCGCGGCAGCCTGCGCAGCATGGGCAGCACCGCCTGGAGCTCCTCTGCCATCGTGCGCCGCACCGATTCCGGGGTGAGGCGTTCGGAGATCTGCTCGGCCGCGAACGCCCGCGACTCCACGACGATGTTGAAGCCCGGCGAGAGCACGCCCAGCGTGCCTTCCAGCGTCGCCAGCGCGCGGAACACCGCCGCGATCTCCGGCGGGATGCTCAGCCCGAACCGCGAGACCAGGGCGAACAGGTCGCCGAACATCTCGACGTCCGGGCGCATGCCCACGCCGAGGTGGCGGGCCATGAACTGGCCGAGCGCGCGCTCCAGCCGTTGCTCGTCGATGTCCTCCGGCCGTGACGTCAGCTCCAGCAACGCGTCCGTCAGGCCGGCCGGGTCGCTGCGGTCGATGGCCAGCAGCAGCCGTTGCAGCGCCGAGCGCAGGGCGGAGTCGATCCGGCCGACCGAGCCGAAGTCGAGCAATCCCAGCCGTCCGTCGGTCAGCAGCAGCACGTTGCCGGGGTGCGGGTCCGCGTGGAAGACGCCGTCCAGCATCACCTGGCGCAGCACGAACCTCAGCAACGTCCTGGCGAGGCCCTCGTCCTCCGCGGCGCCGCGCACGGGCACGCCGTCGAGCCGGTCCATGACGAGAACCCGGGAGGTCGACAGGTGGACGTGCGGCAGCCCGACCGAGGTGTCCGACACCGCCGACACGGCCGCGATGTTGCGCGCCTCGACCCGGAAGTCCAGCTCCTCCCGCAACGCCGCCGCGAATCCCGCCGCCAGGTCGCGCACGCCCAGCGCCGCACCCCACCGCGTCCGCTGCAACGTCTCGGCGAGGCGCGACACGATGTCCAGGTCGCCCTCCGCCACCGCGCGCACGTCCGGGCGCTGCACCTTCACCACGACCTCGGCGCCCGTCTTCAGCACGGCCCTGTGCACCTGCGCGATGGACGCCGCGGCCAGCGGTTCCGGGTCGATCGAGGCGAACGCGTCGAGCCCGACTTCCTCGTCCAGCACGGATCGCACGGAGTCCCAGGACGCCGGGGGAACCTTGTCCTGCAACAGACTCAGCTCGTCCACGAAGTCCGGCGGCAGCAGGTCGGCGCGCGTCGACAGCACCTGGCCGAGCTTCACGAACGTCACGCCCGCGTCCTGCAACGCGAGCCGCAACGAGCGCGCCAGCCCCGCGTCCGACCGTTCTCTGCCGCGCAGGTAGGGCCCCAGGCCGTGCCGGAACGCGATCGCGGTGATCTTCGAGTACCGGCGGGTGCGGGCGATCCGCCGCCGCAGCATGCCCCACCACTCGGTCGGCGGTGGAATCGAGCCGGTCGGCACGATGATCTCCGCGAACGCCAGCAGGCCGATCACCGCGAGCAGCGAGATGCCGAGCTGGATGGTGACCAGCGAGGTCGTCGGCGTCGCGGTGGTCTCGCCGAAGATGCCGGATGCGATCGACATCGCCAGCAGGCACGCCAGCGCCGTGCGGATCAGGCCGATGCGCAGGCCGAGGATCCGGCGCGCGGCGAGCGACATGCCGAGGACCAGCAGCAGGAAGGTGATCGGAAAAGCGATCGCGTAGACGAGGAAGTCCCCCATGATCGGCAGCCTAGGCGCGCCTCTTGACTGGAGGCGGGACAGTCACGAAAGATCCGATGAATCGCCGCCCGCGTAGACCTGACCGCACATCGAAGTGAGGTGCCAGAACGTGGTCGAACTCAACCGGCGCACGCTCATCGGAGGCGCGTTGGCCGGGGTAGCGGGCAGTGCGCTGCTCCCGTCCAGCGCGTCGGCCGGTGAGGGCTTCAACTGGAAAGACTTCATCGGGTCATCGGATCTCATCTGGAAGAAGATGCCCACGACCTGGTTCGAAGGGCCTTACCTCGGCAACGGGTTCCTCGGCTCCGGCATCTACGCCGAACCGGGCGCCAACGCCGTCAGGTTCAACGTCCAGCACTCCCAGGTGCAGGACCACCGGCCGGAGTTCGGCGCGCTGTTCGGCCTGGCGCGGCTGCCCATCGGCTACTTCACGCTCGAACCCGTCGGCGCGATCACCGCCGTCGACTGGCGGCTCGACCTGTGGAACGCCGAGCTGACCGGCACGATCACCACCGCCGCCGGCAGCCTCAGGTTGCGCGCGTTCATCCACACCGAGCGCGACCTCTACGCGATCGACGTGCAGGCGAGCGAGGGCGAGCGGGCGTTCAAGTGGGTCTTCCACCCGCTCAAGGCGATCAGCCCGCGCACCGACCCGAAGTGGAACAGGCCCGCGCCGGCGGGTTTCACGGACAACCCGCCGGTGCAGCTCACCAGCGCTGGTGACGTGCAGCTCGCCGTACAGCCGTTGAACGCGGGCGGCGAGCACGTGACGGCGTGGCGCGAGGTCACCCGCGGGACCCGGCGCACGCTCTTCACCAGCGTCGCGTGGTCGCACCCGCAGAAGACCGCTGTGCGCAGGGCGATCGGCAACGTCCGGTGCGGCTCGATCGAGGGTCTCGCCGTCGGCCACCGGCTGTGGTGGCACGACTTCTACCGCAAGAGCTTCCTGTCCATTCCGGACAAGCGACTGCAGGCGTTCTACTGGATCCAGCTCTACAAGTTCGCCTCCGCCGCGCGGAAGGAGGCGCCGGCGATCGCGACGTGCGGTCCGTGGCTCGAGAACACGCCGTGGCCCAACACGTGGTGGAACCTCAACGTGCAGCTGGAGTACTGGCTGATCCACGGCTCCAACCACGTCGACTTCGACGCCGTCACGTACTCCGTCGACCGGTACCGCGACGCGCTCGTCGAGCAGGTCCCCGCCGAGTACCGGCACGACTCCGCCGGCATCCCGCGCACCACCGACACCGTGCTCAACAACGGCGCGGGCATCGGCAACTCCGGTTACGGCGTCGGCATTCCCGGCAAGGACGTGCCGACGCCCGAGGTCGGCAACCTGACCTGGACGCTGCACAACGTCTGGCTCACCTACCGGCACACCATGGACGACCGTGTTCTGCGCAACGTGCTGTTCCCGTTGCTGCGCAGAGCCATCAACTACTACTTCCACTTCCTGACCAAGGGCTCGGACGGCAAGTGGCACCTGCCGATCACGTTCTCGCCCGAGTACGGCGTCAACGCGCCGGACTGCAACTACGACCTCGCGCTCATCCGGTGGGGCTGCCTGACGTTGCTCGAGTCCGCGAAGTCGTTGCGCGTCAACGATCCGCTGATCCCGAAGTGGCAGGACACGCTCGCGAACCTCACGCCGTACCCGGTGGACGCCAACGGGTACATGATCGGCGCGGGGGTGCCGTTCGCGAAGTCGCACCGGCACTACTCGCACCTGCTGCAGATCTACCCGCTGTACGAGGTGACGTGGGAGGACCCGGCCAAGCGCCGGCTGATCGAGACCTCGCTGAACCACTGGATCAGCTTCGAGGGGGCCTTGCAGGGCTACACGTTCACGGGCGCGGCGTCGATCAGCGCGCAGATGTTGCGCGGCGACAAGGCGGACTTCTACCTCGGTGAGCTGATGCGCCGGTACATCAAGCCGAACACGATGTACCAGGAGTCCGGTCCTGTCATCGAAACGCCGCTCTCGGCGGTGCAGTCGATGTACGACATGCTGTGCCAGAGCTGGGGCGGCGTGATCCGGGTCTTCCCCGCGGTGCCGTGGCCGGAGATCTCGCTCGACAACTTCCGGACGCAGGGCGCGTTCCTGCTCAGCGCCTCACGGCAGAGGGGCGCGACGCGGTGGATCAAGCTGCGCAGCGAGGCCGGTGCGCCCTGTGTCGTCCGGACGGACATCAAGGAACCGGTCGTGCGTGATCGATCGGGCCGGCCGAAGCGCTTTTCGGTGCTGCCCAACGGAGATCTGCGCATCGAGCTGCGGCGCGGTGAGGAAGCGATCATCCACCGCGACGGCGACCGGCCGGAGCTGAAGGTCGGCCCGGTGATCGGTGCTCCCGCACCGGCATGGGGTCTACCGGCTTGATGTGACCCAGCGGACGACGCCGTCGTGGTCGACGAGCACGAGTGCACCCGTCTCGTCGAACCGCGCGTCGTCGACGCCGGTCTCCTTCGTGAGAACCTTGCCGGCCAACGCGTACGTCGTGGCGGTACCCCCTGAGACGACCGCCACGGCGTCGCCACCGGCATCGGCGCGCACCCGTGCTTCCGCGCCGAACTCCGCGGTCCAGAGCTTGGTGCCGTCCCCGGTCACGGCGACGACCCTGGCGGTCGTCCGCCCGTCGCTGATGCCGTTCAGCGCGATCACCGCGCCGTCCCGGTTGAAGGCGCACTCGCTGCCCGCGGTGAGCTCGGGGATCGGCGCGCGTGCCGCGTCACTGAGCAGCACGGGCCGCGGCGTCGCGATGATCACGGCAGGCCGATCGCCCGCGGTGCAGCCGAACTCGTTGGCAGCGGACCACTTCTCGCCGGGTTCCCAGCCGGATGGCCCGCGCACGAACCTCTGCACCTCGACCCCGTCCTGTCGCGGGACCATGGCGAGTGCGGCGGCATCGTCGCTGGTGGGTTGCCACACCAGGGCTCCGGCGATCTGCGCCGTGTCGCGCAGGGCCGGGCATCGACCCTCACACGTGGCCATCGCCTCCGCGTTCGGCTTCTCCCACATGACCCGGCCTGAACGGTCGATCCCGCGCAGCGTTCGCGAACTGCCGCCCACCACGATCGCGCCGTGGGCGTCTGCGTCGAGCACGAACCAACCGTTGAGTCGCTTGCCGGCGTTGTCGTGTTGTTGTGGTGGTGTTGCGGCGCATCCGGCAAGGGCGGCGAGCGCGGCGGTGAACATCGCTGCGACGTGGCGGACGCGCATCGGGGTCAACCTTCCTGAGTGACCGGCTGCGGCGACGTTCGCCGCAGCCGGTGCGTGAGTGGAGGTCAGATCTTCCGAGTCACGGTGGAGCACTCCGGGTCGAACTGGAAGGGCTCGTCGAAGACCGCGCGGAACACCACCCACTCCGGATAGCCGCCGTAGGTGCGCGGGTTCGTGCCGGTCGGCTTGTTCCTCCAGGTGTTGGCGGGCAGCGCCGTGTCGGAGTCGCCGAAGATGGTCCGGTTGTCCTCCTTGATCGACCAGAAGACGTCGTTCTCCGAGCCGAGTTCGCCGCCGCTCACCTTGTACGACATGGACGTCCACACGTGGTACGCGCCGCTGTTCACGTAGTACGCGGTCGCGTTGAGCGTGTGTCCGTCCGCGCTGCAGGTCGCGGACAAGCTGTCTGCCTGTGCGGCCACCGCGGTGGTGCCGATCGCCGCCATCGCGATGCCGAGGGCGACGGCCGCCCGGCGGATGTTCATGGTTGCCATGTGAAGGGACCCCTTGTGTCTGTGGAGCAACTGGTCTGGGCACAAGGTGAGATGGCGGCAGCCGCACGTCTGTTAGTAACGGAACGATAACGTCATCGGAGGCGGGCGGTCTGGCCGCCGGCATGGCAGTCGGCCTCGGAGGGGTGCGGGCTTCGGCACACCTTCGCGCGGGCCAGGAAGGTGTGCCGGCTGTCCGAGCCGTCGATCTTCGGGCTCCAGCAGGTGGTCTGACCAGGTTTGATGAAGCCGCTGCCGCCGTCTTCGGTGTTCCAACAGGTGAACGTGCCGACGAACTTGCCGTCGGTCCAGAGGTCGAGGTAGGCGTTGGCCCAGGTGCCCTCGGGGAGTGGTGCGTGCAGCACCACGTAGGCCCAGTAGTTCTGGGCGCTGTCCAGGCAGAGCTGGACCGACCCGAGATCGGGTTCCGGTGGTGGCCGCTCCGCCACGTGATTCGCGGACCGGTAGTCGCCGTTGCCTTGCGCGTGCAGGCAGTTGGGCAGCCTGGCACGCGCTTGCGCCGACGGGGTCTGGGACGGCGGTGGTGCGGGGACGGCGTGGTCGCTCGACCGGCTGCGTTCGCTGGTTCCGCTGGTGGGCGGAATCTTCTTGTCCGCAAAGGGAATCGCGCTGGGATTTGGCGTCGGTGACGTGCTCGTGGATTCCGCGGCGGGAGTGGTTGCCCCCGCGACGATGACTGTCGTCTGGGCCGCGCGTGACTGCGGTGGCGGTGCCCATTTCCACGCCGCGAAGCCTGCCAGTGTGAGCACGCCGATCAACCCCGCCGCGAGTGTCGCGGAGGTTCGGAATCGTCGTCGTGGCAAGGGAACCAGCGTGGGGGTGAGCAAGCCGTCGAGCGCCGCGGCGAAGGCGGCGGCGGTCGGCCACCGGTTTTCCGGGTTCGGTGCCAGTGCCCGCAGCAGGACCGCGTCCGTGCCCTCTGGCAGATCGGGGCGCAGGTCGCTGGGCGGCGCGGGCGGACGGCTCGGGGCGCGGCCGGTCAGCGCGTGGTAGATCGTGGCGCCCGCGCCGTACACGTCGGCTCGCTCGTCGAGCACGTGTTCCGGGTCGTCCTGTTCGGGAGCCATGTAGCCGGCGGTGCCGACCGGCAGCGTGAACCGCGAGCCCTGCGCGAGCTCGCGCGCGAGGCCCAGGTCTGCGACGAGCAGCGACGGGTCGCCGGAGCCGGTGCGGAACAGCACGTTGGACGGTTTGACGTCCCGGTGCAGCACGCCGGCGGTGTGCAGGTCCGCAACGCCCAGCGCGAGCTCGACGCCGTACCGCAGGGCCTGCTCGACCGGGAGCGGGCCGCCCTCGAGCCGGTCGGCGAGGCTGCCGCCGTCGGCGTAGGTCATCACGAAGTACGGGCGGCCATCAGGCAGCTCGTCGATGTCGAACACCTCGACGACGCGGTGCGACCGGGTGCGGCGCAGCACTCGCGCCTCCTGCTCGAAGCGCTGCCGCACGTCGAGGCGCTCCGCCCAGTTCTCGGCGAGGACCTTGATCGCCACCCGGTCGTGCAGCCGTTCGTCCTCTGCGAGCCAGACGGCGGCGAACGCACCCGTCCCGAGTAGAGCTTGCACGGGATAGCGACCGATCTTCGAAGGCCTTCGCACGTGCCTATGATGGCGGAACAGCGTTGGTGCGAATGGGGGGTTTGTGATCCCGGTCGATGCGGACGACCTTGCCGCGCGGGCGGCGGCGGGAGACGGGCAGGCCCTCGACGAGTTGCTGCGTCTGATCCAACCGTCGGTGCTGCGCCGCTGCGGGATGATGCTGGCCTTCCGCGCGGACGCCGAGGAAGCCTGCCAGGACGCGTTGTTGCAGGTCGCCCGCTCGGTGCACACCTTCGAAGGGCGGTCGGCGTTCACGACCTGGCTGCACGTCGTCGTGTCGAACTGCGTGCGGGAGACCTACCGATCGCTGCGCAGGCGGGCGGTTGATGCCACACCCGCCGAGGTGCTCGCGGGACGGCCGGACCCGCGCACCACGAGCGTGATCGCGGGGGCGCGCATCGACGTGCTGGACGCGGTGGAACGACTGGAGCAGCACAACCCGGATCTGGCCGCGGCGTTCGTGCTGCGCGACTTCGCCGATCTCGAGTACAACGAGGTCGCCGAACGGCTGGGTGTGTCCGTGAGCACCGCTCGGTTCCGGATCCACGAGGCGCGCAAGTTCGTGCGCGAACGCCTCACCGACAGCGCGACTCGTTAGCAGGCAAGAGAAAACTCTGCCGGTGCGGAAACAAGGCCGGTGTCCCGCCGCGACGGCGGTGCGGCGGGACACCGGAGATCGCGGTCTCAGAAGTCGAACACCTTGCCGGTGAACGCCCGCAGAACGCACGGGTTCGAGTACACCTGCTGGAAGTCGACCTTCTTGTTGCGCCACTTGCCGCGCAACGTCGCCTTGGTGGCGTTCAGCTCCATCGTGCAGATCGCGCCGGAGTCCTCCAGCCTGCGGAAGTCGCCCTCCACGGGGATGAGCTGGTCGCACGCCTCCTTGGCGTGCTTGTGGAGCCCGCCGGCGGGCTCGCAGGTGAGCTGCGTGGTGCTGAGGCTGCCCATCTCCGGCCGCACCGACAGCACCAGGCCGGATGCGGGGAGGGGCGCTGCCTGTGCGGTCGTGGGGACGATCGGGGCGGCGAGCGCGAGGCAGGCAAACAGAAGTCGGGTCCTTGCCATGCCACCACTGTGGCGCGGCAAGGACCCCGATCTCCAATCAACTCAGCGGTAACACCGGATCGTGTAAACCGCCGCGACTGCGTGCAACTAGACGCCCGCGAACTCCGTCCCGGTGAGCGCTGCCGCCACCTGCTCACCGACCGCTGCCATGCCACTGGCATTCGGGTGAACCGGGAACGCGAGGCGGGTCGGGATGAGGCCCTCGACCCACTTGTCCCACGGCGCCGCGCACACGTCGCGGCCGAGGCTGATGTCGTACGGGTTGACCCAGCCGGCGCCCGCTGCCTTCGCCTGCGCGCCGAGCATGCCGTTGAGCAGCTGCTGCGTGGCGTCGAGGTACGGCACGTCGCCGCTCGCGATGGGCACGACAGGCCAGCACCCTCCCGACGGCGGCAGGATGCGCAGGTAGCCGACGACCACGATCCTGGCCTTCGGCGAACGCTGCTTGATGGCTTGCAGGACGTTCGCGACCTTCGGTGCGGTGGCGTCGATGCGCTGGGCCAGCTCGTCGCCGTAGAACGCCTTGCAGGGCGCGCCGTGCGGGTCGAGCAGGCCGCGGCTCGCGCAGTTCTGGATGATCTCGCCGAACCCGATGTCGTTGCCTCCGATGGAGACCGTGACGAGATCGGTGTCGGGCCTGAGAGCGGACAGCTGCGGCACCGGCTGGCCGGGGAAGCCGCTCTGCACGCCGGCCATGTCCTTGGTCTGGGCGCCGCCGCACGAGATGTCCGTGAAGCTGGCGATGCCGAGCTCGCGGGCGAGGACCGACGGGTAGTTCCGCGTCGACTTGAAACAGCTCAGCGGGTCGAGCCGCTGCAGGGGGATGAACGGTCCGGAGACGAACGAGTCTCCGAGCGAGACGTAGTTCCGGTACGTCGGAGCCGCGCTGGCGGTCGGGACCAGAATCGCCGCTATCAGGGCGGTGAGCAGGGATACAACAGTCACTCGGCGCGTCATTGCTACCTCGTTACTGATGAGTAGGAACGTAGGACGAAGGGTGACCGGACCATTGCGCAGTGTCAATCCCTCGACCAGGCTGGAACGATGACGGGGGTACGCAAAGTAGCTGTGGCATCCGCAGTCGGTAACACGATCGAGTTGTACGACTTCCTGCTCTACGGCACGGCGTCGGCGCTCGTGTTCAACAAGATCTTCTTCCCGCAGTTCGACAGCCGCGTCGGCGTGCTGCTGGCGTTCGCCACGTTCGGCGCGGGTTTCGTGGCCCGCCCGCTCGGCGGCGCGGTCATCGGACACCTCGGTGACCGGCTCGGGCGCCGCGCGATGCTCGTGATCACCCTGTCGATGACGGGGCTGGCCACGGCGTTGATCGGCGTGCTGCCGTCGTACGCCTCGATCGGCATCGCGGCACCGGCACTGCTGGTGTTGCTGCGGATCGTGCAGGGCTTCTTCATGGGCGGCGAACAGGGCGGCGCGTCGCTGATGGCCGTCGAGCACGCGCCGTCGGGACGCTGGGGCTGGTACGGCAGCTGGGTGTTCATCGGGTCGCCGGTCGGCCTGGTGCTCGCGAACCTCGCGATGTACCTGTCGTCGCGGGTGTCCGGCCCCGGCTTCCTGACGTGGGGCTGGCGGCTGCCGTTCCTGTTTTCGATCGTGCTGGTCGGCATCGGCCTCTACATCAGGTTGCGCGTCACCGAGAGCCCGCGGTTCGAGCGGGCCGAGAAAGCGCGGCTGCCGCTCGCCGAGGTCGTGCGCACGCAGTGGCGCGTGCTGCTGCTCGGCGCGGGCGTGAACCTCGGCTTCCAGATCTTCATCTTCGTGTTGTCGGTGTTCACCATCAACTACGGCCGCACGGCTCTGCGGATGTCCCCGGACGATCTCCTGGTGGCGCAGGTCGTCGGCGGGCTCGCGCAGGTGATCTCCCTGCCGGTGTTCGCCTGGCTGTCGGACCGGGTCGGGCGGTTGCCGGTGATGTTCGGCGGTGCGGTGTTCCAGGCGGCGTTCGCGTTCCCGATGTTCTGGCTGATGGACGCGCGGTGGTTCACCACGGCGATGGTGCTCGGCTTCATCGGCTCAGGCGCGTTGTTCGGGCCGATGGCCGCCTACTTCGCCGAGCTGTTCCGGACACGCGTGCGGTACAGCGGCGTGGCGGTGAGCTACCAGCTCGGCGCCGTGCTCGGGGGCGGCCTGGCACCGTTCGTCGCGACCTCGTTGCTGGGCTGGGGAACCTGGGCCGTCGCGCTCTACCTGGTGGCGGGCGCCGTGCTGTCCGGCGTGTGCCTGCTGGTGATCGGCTCAGCGCACGAGGCGGAGCCTGCGGGCAGCGAGCCCGACGCTCAGCCGCTGTCCCCAGCCGAGGCGTAGCGCGTCGCTCTCGATGCCGTCGCCGAACGCCACCAGCCCGTCGGACTCGACGTCGATGTCGAGCGGTGCGTCGGTGAGCTCGCCTTCGGTGTGCTCGACACCGGTGCTCGGCGACGGCCACGCCTCCCGGACGAACCACACGAGCCTGCGCTCGGTCGGCTCGGGCAGAGTGATCCGGCTTTTCCTCTCCCGGTGGGCGCTCGAGCACCAGCCGGTGGCGCCGGTGCCGCTGCCGACGAGGATGCCGGACGAGGCCTGGCGTTCGTCGCGGATGCGGTACCGGCTGGTCTGGTGGCTCGGGTGGCCGACGTAGATCTCGTTGAGGGCGAGGAGGGTCTGACCGTCGTCGGTGGTCGCCTCGACCATCGTGCGGTCCTCGGTGTTCCCCGTGCTGTGCAGGAGTTCTCCAGCGTCCTGAGGAGCGTGCTTGGCGAGCACGCCCCGCTCCGGGTTGATGCCGATCACGGGCTGGCCGTCGAGGTACTTGGCGACGTTGGCGACCAGCCCGTCCTGCCCGACGATGACGACTACGTCCTCGGGCGCGAACAGGAACCGCGACAGGTCTTCCCTCTCGACCACGCCACGGCGCCAGTCGAGCGGGATCGCGGCGCTGACAGCTCCCAACGCCCTGCGGGCCTGCTGGTCACGGTCCACCACCTCGTCCAGGGTTCTGTTGCGGGACTTCAGGAAGAACTCGACCTGGCCCCGTGTGCCATGCCGTGCCAGCAACTCTGTCAGCTCGGTGCGCCTGTGCACCAGCACAATTCTCGGGGCGAGACTCATCGGGCCAGTCTCTGCAGGATCGGCTGGATCACGTCCGGCGTGATGGTGATGCTGCCGATCTCCGGCAGGTTGCCCGCGAGCTCCTTGGCGGCCAGGGCGAACAGCGTCTCCTGCGGGATCTCCCGGTAGGCGTCGAGCCTCGCCTTCTCACCCGCCGCCTCGGCCTCCGCGAGCTTGCGGATGCCCTCGGCCTTCGCGTCGTCGGCGATCCGGCTGGCCCTGGCGTGGTCCTCCGCCTGCTTCAGCGCGTTCGCACCTCGTTGCACGACAAGGAGTTCTTCTCTCTTCGCGAGCTCGATCTGGTTCTGCAACTCGTTCTCGCTGATCGCCCGCTCGCGTTCCACCGCGATGGCCCGGCGTTCGTAGGTGGCCTTGTCGGCCTCCTGCTGGACCTTCTCGCGGATGGTGGTCTGCAGGGCCTTCTCCATGTCGGCGTCCGGGCGGATGGCGACCACCCTGACGTCGATGATCTCCAGCCCGATGTGGGCGGCGGTCAGGTTGGCCTTGACGGCTTCCTTGACCTTCTCCACACCGGACTTGATGGCGGTTTCGAGGTCCAGGGTGCCGAGGATCTTGAGGGCGTGCTGCTGGGTGCTCTCGGTGAGGGTGTTGGCGATCTGGCTCAGCGGGTCCTGGCGCCAGGTGCCGGTGTCCGGGTCGATCGAGAAGTCGATGCGTGCCGTCGCGGTCGCGGGGTCGGTGCAGCGGTACGTGGTGGTCAGCTGGACCGTCACGTCCTGGTAGTCGCTCGTGCGGGCGTGGAACAGCATCGGCAGTTCGCGGTCGTCCACCGGGACTTCGCTCAGGACCGCGGTTCTCGGGCGGAACCAGAAGCTCAGGCCCGTGCCCTCGTGGACGACCTTGCCCTTCCGGATGTGTCTGATGTGGACCGTCGGGGCTCCTCTGAGGTGGCGGAGTCCGGGGTAGGTGCTGATGTCGGCCATCGTCGTCTCCTTATCGTCGATCTGACGATAAGCCTATACTCGGGGATGTGTACTCGCCAAGTGATTTCCCGCCCTTCGCGGTCACGGTCGACCTCGTGGTGCTGACTGTGCGGTCCGACGCGTTGTGCGCGCTGCTGGTTCGGCGGGGGGAGGCGCCGTATCGGGGGCGGTGGGCGTTGCCCGGCGGGTTCGTTCGGGAGTTCGAGTCCGTGGATGACGCGGCTGCCCGGGAACTCGTTGAGGAGACCGGGGTTGCTGGGCTGCACCTTGAGCAGCTCGCCACTTATGGTGAGCCTCGGCGGGATCCTCGGATGCGGGTGGTGTCCGTGGCCTACCTGGCGTTGGCGCCTGACTTGCCTGTGCCCGTTGCTGGGACTGATGCTGCGGCTGCCTCTTGGGTGCCGGTGGAGGATGTCGGGGCACTGGCGTTCGATCACGCGCGGATCTTGGCGGATGGGGTGGAGAGGGCTCGGGCCAAGCTCGAGTACACCGCTTTGGGGACTGAGTTTTGTGGGCCTGAGTTCACGGTGGCTGAGTTGCGGCGGGTTTACGAGATCGTTTGGGGGGTTTCGTTGGATCCTCGCAACTTTCATCGGAAAGTTACTGGGGTGGAAGGGTTGTTGGAGGCCACTGGGGAGAGCACGGCTCGGGATGGGGGGCGGCCTGCCGCTTTGTATCGGCGTGGGGGTGCTTCGGTGTTGTATCCGCCGTTGGTTCGGGGGTGAGTTGCTTGGGGGCGCGTGGGTTGTGTGGGTCGTCCCCCGGTTGCGTCGGCGGCTGCCTGTTTCGTGTCCGTAGGTGGTTGGGGTGCGTGCGTGTGTTCCGGTTGCTTTCTGGGGCTCCGCCCCAGACCCCGCCAATCTGATCAAAGACCCACCAGCGCCGCGGGCGGGTTGATGGCACGCCTGTTGCGTTGGGCGGCTTGCGGTTGCGTAGGTGGGTTGCGATTCGGGTGGGGTGGGTCTCGTCACGAGCCGCGCGTGAGCGGGCCACACCCAGGGAGGGGTGTCAACTCGGACGAAAA
>NZ_BMRE01000037.1 GCF_014648475.1 Lentzea flava
CAACAACCGAGACAAACCTGCGACAGATCACCCGAGACACGACAGACGAAAAGCGTGTCGAGTTGACACCCCTGCCTGGCTGCAGCAAGAGCTTTGGCGCGACTCGTGACGGGACCCCACCGCGGGGCCGCTCGCTCAGGGCAGTGGGTGGTCGGCTCGGCTGTGCCATCGCCGTTCGGCTGCGCCATCGCCGTTCGGCTGCGCCATCGCCGCTCGGCGTCGCCGTTGCGAGATGTCTGTGGGGCCGTTCAACTGGGTTCTGCGGGTAGCTGAACTTTTGCTCGTGCAGGCGGGAACTGGTGGCTGGACGCAAACGTTCGCTCCCCGCGAAAGCGCTGCTCGTAGCACGGATTTGGCGCGGAGGCTACCCCGGATGGGCTAGCCGGGCCGTGAGAGATCAACCGAGTGGAACCTGTGATTGGCCACTGGGTACGGGCAGGTCGAGGGGGACTGTTAGAGTCGCCTGCTGAACCCGGATGTCCTCCGGGTTGTTTGGTCGTGGCTGCCTGCTGCGGCCTGCCAACTACCGCATGTGCCGGTCCCTGGGGGTCGGCAACGCTCAGGAGGTTCGCGTGCTCGGCGCATTCCGCTCGGCTCTCGCGACGCCGGATCTACGCAAGAAGATCCTGTTTACGCTCGGGATCATCATTGTGTACCGGCTTGGTGCGACCATGCCCGCGCCGGGCGTGTCCTTCAAGAACGTGCGGGCGTGTGCTGAGCAGCTTGAAGGCCAGAACATCTACTCGCTGATCAACCTGTTCAGCGGTGGCGCGCTGCTGAACCTGTCCGTGTTCGCGCTGGGCATCATGCCCTACATCACCGCGAGCATCATCATTCAGCTGCTCACCGTGGTCATCCCGCGGTTCGAGCAGTTGAAGAAGGAAGGGCAGGCCGGTCAGGGCAAGCTGACGCAGTACACGCGGTACCTGACCATCGGGCTCGCGATCCTGCAGTCGACCGGTCTGGTGGCGCTGGCGGTGCGCGGGCAGCTGTTCGGTGAGTGCGACCAGGACGTCATTCCTGGCAAGGACAGCATCTTCACCCTCATCGTGCTGGTCATCACCATGACCGCCGGTACCTCGGTCATCATGTGGCTGGGTGAGCTGATCACGGAGAAGGGCATCGGCAACGGCATGTCGTTGCTGATCTTCACCGGTATCGCCGCCCGCATTCCGGCCGAGGGCAAGAACATCTGGGACAAGGACGCGAGCCGGATCACCTTCGCTCTCGTGGTCGTCGCAGCTCTCGTCATCATCGCGAGCGTCATCTACGTCGAGCAGGCCCAGCGCCGCATCCCGGTGCAGTACGCCAAGCGCATGATCGGCCGTCGCATGTACGGCGGTACGTCGACGTACCTTCCCCTCAAGGTGAACCAGGCCGGTGTCATCCCGGTCATCTTCGCCTCGTCGCTGCTCTACCTGCCGGACCTGGTCGTCCGTCTCACCCAGGGCTCGGGTTCCGAGCCGAACTGGTTCTCGACGTTCGTCCAGACCTACCTCACCAAGCAGTCGAGCTGGGTCCACATCGCGGCCTACTTCCTGCTGATCGTCTTCTTCACGTACTTCTACGTCGGCATCACGTTCAACCCGGACGAGCGCGCTGACGAGATGAAGAAGTTCGGTGGCTTTATCCCCGGCATCCGTCCTGGTCGTCCGACCGCCGAGTACCTCAAGTTCGTGTTGGGTCGCATCACGCTTCCCGGCTCGCTCTACCTCGGCATCGTGGCGATCCTGCCGAACCTGTTCCTGGACCTCACTGGTGACAACCAGAACCAGAACTTCCCGTTCGGCGGCACCGCGGTTCTGATCATGGTCGGTGTCGGTCTCGACACCGTGAAGCAGATCGAGAGCCAGCTCATGCAGCGCAATTACGAAGGGTTCCTCCGCTAGATGCGACTCGTTCTCGTTGGCCCGCCCGGTGCGGGCAAGGGCACCCAGGCTGAAGTGTTGAGCCGCAAGCTCGGCGTGCCGCACATCTCGACGGGCGACCTCTTCCGGTCCCACATCAGCAACCAGACCGAGCTCGGACTCGAGGTGCAGAGCATCCTCGACGAGGGCGCGCTGGTGCCGGACTCCATCACGAACGAGATGGTGCGCAAGCGCCTGGCCGAGTCGGATGCGGACCACGGGTTCCTGCTCGACGGGTTCCCCCGCAACGTGGCTCAGGCAGACAAGCTGGGCGAGTTCCTGGCCGTCGACGGCCACGAGCTCGACGCCGTGCTGGAGTTCCGGGTCGACGAGGACGTCGTGGTCGAGCGGCTGCTCGCGCGCGGGCGCACGGACGACAAGGAAGACGTCATCCGGCACCGCCAGCAGGTGTACCGCAACGAGACGGCACCGCTGCTCGACTACTACGCGGACAAGGTCATCTCCATTGACGCCGTCGGTGAGATCGACGAGATCAGCGAGCGTGCACTTGCGGCGCTGAACTCGCTGCGCGACGAGAAGTGACAGGTGGACTGCTTGACCGGCTCCGCACTGTCGTCACGGGTGGCAGCGAAAGCATGAGCAAGATCGAGATCAAGACGCCGGGCCAGCTGGAGGCGATGCGTGCCTCCGGCCTGGTCGTGGCGAGGGCGTTGCGCAACGTCGTCGACGCGGTGAAGCCCGGTGTGTCCACGTGGGAGCTCGACGAGATCGCCGAGCAGACCATTCGCGACGCCGGCGCCATCCCGTCGTTCAAGGGCTACCACGGTTTTCCGGCGAGCATCTGCGCGTCGGTCAACGAGCAGATCGTTCACGGCATCCCCAGCAAGAAGCAGGTGCTGGCCGAGGGCGACCTGATCTCGATCGACTGCGGTGCGATCCTCGACGGCTGGCACGGCGACTCGGCCGTCACCGTCGGCTGCGGTGAGCTCTCGCCCGCCGACCACAAGCTGTCCGAGGCGACCAGGCTGTCGATGCTCGCGGGCATCGAGGCCGCGGTGCCCGGCGGGCGGCTCACGGACATCTCGTTCGCCATCGAGTCGTCTGCCATCGAGTCGGGCGAGCGCGACGGCATCGAGTACGGCATCGTCGCGGACTACGGCGGCCACGGCATCGGCACGAAGATGCACATGGACCCGTTCCTGCCGAACTACGGCAAGCCCGGCAAGGGGCCGCGGCTCAAGGTCGGCATGGCCATCGCGATCGAACCGATGCTGACGCTCGGCACGGACGACTCCCAGGAGCTCGACGACGGCTGGACCGTCATCACGCTCGACGGGACGCGGGCCGCGCACTGGGAGCACAGTGTCGCCATCACGGAGGACGGTCCCTGGGTGCTCACGGCGCCCGAAGAGGACTGAAACCCGGATCCCGGACCCCACAGCGCTGGGAATGACCCCGTTCGCCCTGAGGCGAGCGGGGTTATTCGTTTGTCGACCTGGATATGGTCGAGGTGACGAACGAGTCAATGCTTGGGGGCATTGTGGGGGTCACCCGTTTCGTCCTGTCCGCCCTTCTGATTTCCGTTTCAGGCTGCGCTGCCTCTAAGCCGGCCACCGACTTCACCTACCAGGACGTCCCGGCCGAACACATCGCCGACCGGATCTTCCTGGCCGACACCATCGCCGAGGTCGAGCGGTGCGAAGCGCCGTTCGCCGACGTGCGGGTCGTCCGGCCGAACTTCGTCAGTCCTCCGCCGCCGGTCGACGGCGGGTGTGGAGGAAAGGCCCGTGCCGCCGCCGGGCCGGAGTACGTCGACGCCGTGAGTCGCATCACGGCGCTGCACGACACCGTCGTGACCGAGTGGAACGCGCGGCTCAAGGCCGGTCCCGAGGCCGCGGAGACGCGTGCGGCCGAGGTGACGCTGCTGCGCTGTCTCGAGCGGGCCGGGTTCACCCAGCGGGGACCCGGCGACCCGAGTCTGGAGAGCTACGGCATCGGATCCGGCGACGTCGCGCTCAACAACGCAGCTCAGAAGTGCTCTGACCTGTCCGACTACGGCTACCGGATCGCCTCGCAACGCATCCGCACGCTCAGGTCGGTGCTCGGCAGGCACGAGGCCGAGATCACCGAGATCGCCAAGCTCCGGCCGGTGCTGGCGCGTCACGTGCGGCCCGGTGACGGCCCTGACGGGGCCCGATTTGGGTTGCCGCAGTGAACTGCGTACACTGGTCAGGTGGCGCACCAGTCGCGCCGGTTCAGTCATGCCCTCCGAGGTGAGATCGATCCGGGCTGGAACGCGTCCGAAGGTTATTACCACCGTCACGAAACGCGGAGGACATGGGCAAGAAGGACGGGGCCATTGAGGTCGAGGGCCGCGTAGTCGAGCCGCTCCCCAACGCGATGTTCCGCGTCGAGTTGGAGAACGGTCACAAGGTGCTCGCACACATCAGCGGCAAGATGCGACAGCACTACATCCGCATCCTCCCTGAGGACCGGGTTGTCGTGGAGCTCTCGCCCTACGACCTGTCCCGCGGGCGCATCGTCTACCGCTACAAGTGACCTCCAATAGCAGGAGATCTCAGGCGTGAAGGTCCAGCCGAGCGTCAAGAAGATCTGCGACAAGTGCAAGGTGATCCGCCGTCACGGCCGGGTCATGGTGATCTGCGAGAACCTGCGCCACAAGCAGCGCCAGGGCTGAGCAGCTCCACCACGCGCTCGTCGAGATCATCGATGACGCAGTAACGAGAAACTCCTCGCACCTACCGCACGCAGGGCTTCAAGCGTGCGGACACCCCCGGATTCCAGGCCGGGGCCGGGACACCGGCTGTGAGAGCAGTCGGAACGACACACAGCGAGTCAGTCACCGGGATTGGGCGAGGAGCAGACCTGGAAGTAATCGACAGGAGTTAACCGCCACATGGCACGACTCGCTGGCGTCGACCTCCCCCGCGAGAAGCGGATGGAGATCGCGCTCACCTACATCTTCGGCATCGGTCGTACGCGCTCCAAGGAGCTGCTCGCCGCCACCCAGATCTCCCCCGACCTCCGGGTCAAGGATCTGAACGACGACGACCTCGCCAAGCTGCGGGACTACATCGAGACGAACTACAAGGTCGAGGGTGACCTTCGCCGTGAGGTCGCGGCCGACATCCGTCGCAAGATGGAGATCGGCTGCTACGAGGGTCTTCGGCACCGTCGCGGCCTGCCCGTTCGCGGTCAGCGCACGAAGACGAACGCCCGTACCCGCAAGGGTCCGAAGAAGACCGTGGCCGGCAAGAAGAAGGCCGGCAAGAAGTAAGACCTCGCGTCTACTGCCCTCAACTTAGGAGTTTGTTCGGCAATGCCACCCAAGTCCCGTCAGGGCGCCGGGGTCAAGAAGATTCGGCGCAAGGAAAAGAAGAACGTCTCGCACGGCCAGGCGCACATCAAGAGCACGTTCAACAACACCATCGTGTCCATCACGGACCCGATGGGCAACGTGATCAGCTGGGCGTCCGCCGGCCACGTGGGCTTCAAGGGCTCGCGCAAGTCCACGCCGTTCGCGGCGCAGATGGCTGCCGAGAACGCCGCCCGCAAGGCCGCCGAGCACGGCATGCGCAAGGTGGACGTGTTCGTGAAGGGTCCCGGCTCCGGCCGTGAGACCGCGATCCGTTCGCTGCAGGCAGCCGGTCTCGAGGTCGGCACCATCCAGGACGTGACCCCGCAGCCCCACAACGGCTGCCGCCCGCCCAAGCGGCGCCGGGTCTGAGGCACGGGGAGGAGTAAGAACCAATGGCTCGTTACACGGGACCTGCGACGCGTATCTCGCGCCGCCTGAAGGTCGACCTCGTCGGTGGGGACCAGGCGTTCGAGCGCCGTCCGTACCCGCCCGGCCAGCACGGCCGCGGCCGGGTCAAGGAGTCCGAGTACCTGCTGCAGCTCCAGGAGAAGCAGAAGGCTCGCTACACCTACGGCGTGCTCGAGAAGCAGTTCGTCCGCTACTACAAGGAAGCGGTTCGTCGTCCGGGCAAGACCGGTGAGAACCTGCTCCAGATCCTCGAGGCCCGCCTCGACAACGTGGTGTACCGCGCGGGCCTCGCCCGCACGCGTCGCCAGGCTCGCCAGCTGGTCAGCCACGGGCACTTCCTGGTCAACGGCCAGAAGGTGAACATCCCGAGCTACCAGGTGTCGAAGTTCGACATCATCGACGTGAAGCCGAAGTCCCAGCCGACGCTGCCCTTCGAGGCCGCTCGCGCTTCCTTCGGTGACCGTCCGATCCCGGCTTGGCTGCAGGTCGTCCCGTCGACCCTGCGCATCCTCGTGCACCAGCTGCCCGAGCGCGCGCAGATCGACACGCCTGTCACCGAGCAGCTCATCGTCGAGCTCTACTCGAAGTGATCCTCTCCGGGCCACTGTCCTCATCGGCAGTGGCTCGGGTCGGGTCCCGCTTCGGCGCGAAGGGTGCGCCGAGTGCGTTTGCCGGTCTCCGCGACCGGCGTCTTGACGGCGTCAAATAGCGGTCGTCGTCGTAGGAAGGAAGAACCCAGTGCTGATTTCCCAGCGCCCCTCGCTCGGCGAGGAAGCGGTCTCCGAGACCCGTTCCCGGTTCGTCATCGAGCCGTTGGAGCCGGGCTTCGGTTACACGCTCGGCAACTCGATCCGCCGCACGCTGCTGTCGTCGATCCCCGGTGCTGCTGTCACGAGCATCCGCATCGACGGCGTGCTGCACGAGTTCACCACGGTTCCCGGGGTGAAGGAGGACGTCACCGACGTCATCCTGAACCTGAAGGAGCTCGTCGTCTCGTCCGAAGAGGACGAGCCGGTGACCATGTACCTGCGCAAGCAGGGCCCCGGTGTGGTGACCGCGGGCGACATCGTGCCTCCGGCCGGTGTCACCGTGCACAACCCCGACCTGCACATCGCGACCCTGAACGGCAAGGGCAAGCTGGAGATCGAGCTCGTGGTCGAGCGCGGTCGCGGCTACGTCCCGGCCGTGCAGAACAAGCAGGCGGGCGCCGAGATCGGCCGCATCCCCGTCGACTCGATCTACTCGCCGGTTCTCAAGGTGACGTACAAGGTCGAGGCGACTCGTGTCGAGCAGCGCACGGACTTCGACAAGCTGATCCTCGACGTGGAGACCAAGCCCTCGATCACTCCGAGGGACGCGGTTGCCTCCGCGGGTAAGACCCTGGTTGAGCTGTTCGGCCTCGCTCGCGAGCTGAACATCGACGCCGAGGGCATCGAGATCGGCCCGTCGCCGGCCGAGGCCGACACCATCGCGGCGTTCGCGATGCCTATCGAGGACCTGGACCTCACGGTCCGTTCCTACAACTGCCTCAAGCGGGAAGGCATCCACACCGTCGGTGAGCTCGTGTCGCGCAGCGAGGCGGACCTGCTGGACATCCGCAACTTCGGTGCGAAGTCGATCGACGAGGTCAAGATGAAGCTCGTCGGCCTCGGCCTCGCCCTGAAGGACTCGCCTCCTGGGTTCGACCCGTCCGCCGCCGCGTCGGACTACCACCCCGCCGATGGCGGCTGGGGTGCCGGTGCCGGTCTGGACCCCCACGACGACGGTCAGGACTACGCGGAGACCGAGCAGCTCTGACGCTCGTTTCAGAGCAGAGGATCTCTTTTAGTTACTACAGGAGCAAGCGATGCCCACCCCTACCAAGGGCCCCCGGCTCGGTGGGTCTCCGGCGCACGAGCGGCTGCTGCTCGCCAACCTGGCGACGGCGCTGTTCCAGCACGGCCGGATCAAGACCACTGAGGCGAAGGCGAAGCGGCTGCGTCCGTACGCCGAGAAGCTGATCAGCAAGGCCAAGGTCGGCGACCTGCACAACCGCCGCGAGATCATGAAGGTGATCCGCGACAAGGACGTCGTGCACAAGCTGATCGCGGAGATCGGTCCGTTCTTCAGCGACCGTTCCGGTGGCTACACCCGCATCACCAAGACGCTGGCGCGCAAGGGCGACAACGCCCCCATGGCCATCATCGAGCTGGTGCAGCAGAAGCTCGTCTCCACCGAGGCCGAGGCTGCGCGCAAGACCAAGTTCGCCAAGGACGAGAAGCCGGCCGCCGCTGAGGCGCCGGTCGTCGAGGCGGACGACGAGGTGAAGGACCAGGACGCCGAGGCGCCCGAGTCCGCCACCACCGAGGCCGCCGAGGAGCCCGCCGAGGGCGCCGAGGCCAAGGCCGAGGACAAGAAGGACGAGTCCTGAGCAGTTCGTCTGCTGAAGAGCCCGCCGTTCCCGCTTCCGGGGACGGCGGGCTCGTTCGTGTGCGCCTGGACCTGGGCTACGACGGCACGGAGTTCTCTGGCTGGGCCCGCCAGCCGTCGCGCCGGACCGTGTGCGGCGTTCTCGAGGACACCATGTCGATGGTGCTGCGCGAGGACGTCGTCCTGACCGTGGCCGGCCGGACCGATGCCGGGGTGCACGCCTCGGGTCAGGTCGCCCACGTCGACCTGCCGTCCACTGTGGACGTCGACGGGCTGCCTCGTCGGTTGGCCCGTGCGTTGCCTTCGGACGTGCGGGTGTTTTCTGCTCGGGTGGTGCCTGCTGCGTTTGATGCGCGGTTTTCCGCCTTGCGGCGGCATTACGAATACCGGGTCACGGATGCTGCTTTCGGGGCGCATCCGATGCGGCGGTTGGACACGTTGGCCTGGCCGCGGCCGCTGGATGTTTCCGCGATGAACGCGGCGGCTGAGTTGTTGCTGGGGGAGCACGATTTCTGCGCCTTCTGCAAGCGGCGCGAGGGTGCCACGACGATTCGCGAGCTGCAGCGGCTCGAGTTGGTGCGCGGTTCGGACGACGTGATCACCGCGTTCGTGTCCGCTGATGCCTTTTGCCACTCGATGGTTCGGTCGCTCATCGGGGCGTTGCTGGCCGTCGGGGAGGGGCGCAAGCCGGTTGAGTGGCCGGGATCGTTGCTGTCGCTCCATGCGCGGTCCAGCGGCGTCACGGTGGCTCCTGCGCACGGGTTGAGCCTGGTGCGGGTTGATTTTCCGGCTGATTCGGAGCTGGCGGCTCGGGCTGAGGCCACTCGGAAGGTTCGGACGCTGTCCACCTGACTGGGGTTGGGTGCGCTCCAGCGGAAATCACCGCTTGAACGGCTCGGCTTCGCCCCCTGTGCGGCGCGCCCCTTGGTCTGGAAAGGGAGGAGCCCCCGGCGGGGGTACCGGGGGCTCCGAGGGGTGGAGTGGTGGATCAGATGTCGAGGGTCCAGGAGTCGATCGTGCCCGTGTCCTGGCGGTAGAGGTCGCGGACCCTCAGTTGCCAGGTGCCGTTGGCGTCCTCAGTGGACACGTTGACGTTGTAGGTGGCGTTGATGTCGTCGGCGCTGTCGCTGCCGTTCGAGACCTTCAGGGTCTTCACGGCGCCCGACGGGGTGATCAGGGCCAGTTCCAGGTCGCCTCGGTAGGTGTGCTTGATGGCCACCTTCACCGTGCCGGTGGCGCTGGCCTTGCCGTTGCAGTCGGCGATCGTGACGGACGAGGTCACGGACGAGGCGTCCGGGATGGCCGTGTCGGTGTCGTTGGTGACGGCCGGGCACTGGCCGGGCGGGTTGCCGGGGGCCGTGCCGGTGATGTGCAGGAGCTTGTTCGGGGAGCCGGTGCCGGGGTTGGTGACGACGTCGGAGGTGGCGTTGTCGACCAGGGCGTCGCGGACCTGTTGCGGGGTGGCCGTGGGGGACGAGCCCAGGAACACCGCTGCGGCGCCCACGACGTGCGGGGTGGCCATCGAGGTGCCGCTGATCGTGTTGGTGGCGTTGTCGTCGGTCAGCCAGGCCGAGGTGATGTCGCGGCCAGGGGCGAAGATGTCGAGGCACGAGCCCAGGTTCGAGAACGACGAGCGGGCGTCGGTGCGGTCGGTGGAGCCGACCGTGATGGCCTCCGGGGTGCGGGCCGGGGACGTGTTGCAGGCGTTGCCGCCGCTGTCGTTGCCCGCGGCCAGGCCGTAGGTCACGCCTGCGGCGATGGAGCGCTTCACAGCTGCGTCGACCGTGTCGTTGGCGCCGCCGCCCAGGGACATGTTGGCCACCGCCGGCTTGTTGGCCGGGTTGTTGCTGACCTGTTCGGTGACCCAGTCGATGCCGGCGATGACGCCCGCGAAGGTGCCGGAGCCCCCGCAGTTCAGGACTCGGACGGCTACCAGCTTCACGTCCTTGGCGACGCCGTACTTGGTGCCGCCGACGGTGCCTGCGACGTGGGTGCCGTGGCCGTTGCAGTCGGTGGCATCGTTGTCGTTGTCCACCGTGTCGCGGCCGTGGACGGCTCGGCCGCCGAAGTCGCTGTGGGAGACGCGGATTCCCGTGTCGATGATGTAGGCGGTGACGCCAGCGCCGCGGTTCGGGTAGGTGTAGCTGTTGTCCAGCGGGAGGGCTCGCTGGTCGATGCGGTCGAGGCCCCAGGACGGGGTCGGGGTCTGCGTGTCCGTGAGGTGGACCTCGCCGTCCTGCTCGACGTAGGCGACGGCCGGGTCGGCTGCCAGGCGCTTGGCCTGAGCCTCGGACATCTGCGCGGAAAAACCGCGCAAAGCGGACTTGTAGGAGTGTTTCACCTGTGCGCCGTACTTGGCGCTGATGTTCTCGACACTCGCGGTGCTGACGTCCTTCAGCACGACGATGTAGTTGTCCTTGACCGCGTTGGACGCACCGAGGTTCCGAATCTCCCCCTCGGGCGCAGCGGTGGCGGAGACGGACGTCAACGCGAGCGCGGTGCCCGCCACCAGTCCGATTCCAGCCGCTCGTCTGAGCCACGATTCACCCATAGCAGCGTGCTCCCTCGTCGCAGGGTGGTGCAGTGAGAGTTTTCTTAGTGGCGAAGACGGATTTCGCACAAGAAGGTCCACGAAACTACCTTCGAATGGCGAATCAACAGATTTGCGGCGCCTGTGAATTAGTTGGTGCCGCTGAGCTATGGACAGAACAATTGCGCCCCGAACGGTTCAACCGTCCGGGGCGCAGTTTCGCCTATTTCGTCGAGCCACTCAATCGCCTCGGCGCACGGCTCCGAGGATCTGCTGCTCGGCCGGGGTCGTGTACAGGCGCAGGTGCGCCCACATGTCCTGCCCCATGGCGATCACCTGGTCGTCCTTGAGCTGCGTCAGCTGCTGGAACATCTGCGGCCGCAGGCGCCACATCTGACCGGCCAGCTGCGCCTGGCCCATCGGGAGGCGCTGCAGGAGCACGAGGTCCGCGTTGTTCGCCGTCGACGTGGCCTGCGGGTGCAGGTACGGCAGGACGTACATCGTGGTCTGCCACGGGGCTCGTGGCGGGAACAGCTCCTGCGGGACGTGGCCGCCGTCGTGGATCACGAGCAGCGGCATGTCCTCGGTCGGGCGCGGCAGGTCGGCCGGCGAGAGACGGCGCAGCTGCACCAGTGGGGACGGGCGGCCGTCCGGGCCCTGGCCCGCGGCGCGCACGACCGGCTGCCAGGCCTGGGGACGGCCCGTCGCGATGATGATGAACGCCCCGGTCGCCATGGCGCGCAACGCGATCTGGCGGGCCAGGTACAGGCCGCCGACCACCACCATGCGGGTCGGGGTGGGGCGCAGCACGGACACCGTGAGCGGTTCGCCCTTGGTGCCCTGGCCGAGCATCATGCCGCCGCGGTCGCCGCTCGGGCTGACCACGTCGAGCATCGTCGGCGACACCAGGAACTCCGGTGCCACGCCGTCGCGGCCGCGTGCGTCGAGCAGACGGGACGAGCTCATGCCACACCTCCCAGCGGCAGCGTCGCGGCGAGGCCGGCGAGCTGCATGCCCCGCAACGGGGTCAGCGTGATGTCGAGGCTGTCGCCCAGCTTGGTGAGCTGGCTCTCGGCGCGCTCCAGCTCGCTCGGCGTGCGGGCACTCACCCGCACCAGGCCGCGCAGCGAAACCTGACCGTCCTCACGGGACGGTGAGATCGACATCGCCAGCGTCGAGGACAGCGCGCGCACGCCCGTGAGCGAGTTCAGGCTGCCCTTCAGGCCCTTCGACGGCCAGCCG
This sequence comes from Lentzea flava, assembly GCF_014648475.1. Lineage (GTDB taxonomy): Bacteria > Actinomycetota > Actinomycetes > Mycobacteriales > Pseudonocardiaceae > Lentzea > Lentzea flava. The sequence continues at coordinate 11,837 of NZ_BMRE01000037.1, forward strand.
GTGATCGCGTAGCTCGCGTGACCGACGCCACCCGCGGTGACGCCCGACCACTTCTCCCGCAGCGACACCGGGTTCGTGTTGCCGACAGCGGCGGTCAGCTCGGCCGACGAGATCGCCGCGCGCAGCAGCTCGTCCGAGTCGAGCGGGCGGATCGCCACGCCAGCGGACTCCAACGCGTTGCGGACGCGGGACAACGCGCCGATCAACGCGCGGTGCGCACCGACGACGCCGCCGCCACGCTCCCTGATCGCCTCACCGCAGCGGCGCGGGTCGAGCCGCACCGTGATCCACGTGGTGCGCCTGGCCGCGGCGGGCATCGAGCCGAGCACTTCCATGTACGAGCTGATCGCCGGCGAGTTCGGCGGGAGCGCCGCGCTGCCGGGGTAGCAGTGCCAGATCACGGTGATCGCGTCCAGGACGACACCGCGGTCCTCCAGGCACGGCGCCAGGGCACCGAGCGGGAGCGACGGTGCGGAGCCGACCGCGGAGATCAGCGGCGGGGTCGGGTCGACCAGCAGCACCGCGGTCCACACGCCGTCGTGCCACGACAGCGCGAGCGGGCGGCGTTCGTGGTCGACGCCCTTCGCGATCACCAGGTCCGGGATCGCGAGACGCAGCAACGCGACGCGCGGGTCCTCCGGGCCGAGCACCTGCATCTCGTCGTCACCGGGCTTGGACTCCTGCGGCGCCACGCGCTTCGCCGTGCGGGTGTGCGAGCGGAAGTTGTAGCGGAGCCGGACGCCGATCCACTGGGTCAGCCAACGACCACGCGATCGGGTGAACGCCAGGATCAGTGCGACGAGAAGCACACCGCCGGCGATCGACACCGAGACGACGTTCAGGGCGCCGGCCGAGTTCTTCACGCCCATGAGGGTGAGAACGAGCAGTGCGATCGCCAGACCGATCTCGATCGTGACTACGTTCGAGACGGGCAAAGAGCCGAGGCTGACTCCGGCACCTCTGCGCCGGACACGCCCGACGGGACGCGGAGGCATGGGTGCCTGCTGGCCAGGACCCCCAGGTCCCTGCGGCCGCACCATCCCTGGGTTCGGCCGGGGCGGATGTGGAGTGGTCACGGACATCCGTTGTGGTCTCTTTCCCCTCGATGGTCGGTGGGCTTGGCGAACCGGCCCACGGAGCAACCTGCGTCCGGCTATCCTGCCGAACCGTACCGCGACTGGGAGAGCAGCGAGCCGAGAATGGCATCAACACCCACCACCAAGTCACAGGTCCAGGCCTACCAATTCGTCCTGCGGCGGATGCAGTCCGCTCTGGTCCGCAGAGACGCCGTGATGCTGCATGACCCCATGCGCAATCACTCGCGCGCGACAGCGGTCGGTGTGGTCCTGGGCGTCGTCGGCCTGCTCGGCTTCCTGGTGTACGGGCTCTTCAGCCCCGCGCCGCGGCTGGACGACCAGACGCAGATCGCCATCAGCAAGGAGACGGGCCAGGTCTACGTGGTCGACGCTTCGCCGAAGCGCCTGATCCCGATGACGAACCTGGCCTCGGCCCGGCTGCTCTGGTACTCGCGCAACAACCCCGACCAGCAGGCCGGTGGCGGCGACGCGCCCGGCGGCACCGCGAACAGCGGGCAGCCCCAGGTCGCGGGTGGCGAGCCGAAGCTCGTGAGCGAGGCAACACTGGCCGGACTGCCGCGCGGCCGCCTCACCGGCCTGCCGGACGCGCCGGACGTGCTGCCGAAGCCGGACCTCCGCATCGACGCGCAGTGGTCGGTCTGCGACACGCTCGCCCTGGACAAGTTCCGCGAGGACCAGGCGGCGGAGAACCAGATCAAGACGTCGGTGATCGCCGGCGTGAGCGGCGGCAACCCGGAGCTGGGCGACGAGGCCGTGCTGGTGCAGCAGCGCACGGGCGCGAAGAAGGCGTACCTGATCTACAAGAAGCCGCAGCAGCTCAAGGACATCTCGTCGTCGACGGTCCGCGCAGAGGTGGACCTGAAGAACGACAAGGCGCTCAACGCACTGAAGCTGAAGGGCAAGACCCCGCGCGCGATCAGCACGGCGCTGCTGAACGCGATCCCCGAGGTCGCCCCGCTGAACGCGCCGGTCATCCCGAACCAGGGCAAGAAGGCGACCTACATCACCGAGGCGAACGTCAACATCGGTGAGCTCGTCGAGGTCGAGCGCAGCGCGGGCTCCGAGCTCATGGTGGCGCTGGAGGACGGTTTCCAGACCGTCGACGAGACCGTCGGCGACCTGCTGCGCTGGTCGTACTCGAACAACAAGCAGGCGATCAAGCTCTCGCCGAGCGCCATCGCTGACCACAAGGACCCGGCGAAGCCGCTCAAGCTCGACTCGTACCCGGCCAAGATCCCGACCACGCTCGAGGCGAACGCCAACAACACGGTCGTGTGCCTCGGCTGGAAGGCCGAGAACTACGGCGCGGAGAACCCGTCCGAGCACACCTCGGTGACGATCGGCTCCAAGCTGCCCGGCCCGAAGGAGATGACTCCGGTCGAGCTGAACGCGGCCGGTGCGGGCGGCGAGATCGTCGACCAGTTCATGATGCTGCCCGGCAAGCAGGCGGTCGTGCGGGCGAGCCAGAGCGTCGGCGACTTCGGCACGGGCCCGGCGCAGATCGTCACGGGACGCGGTGTCCGCTACGGCATCCCGGACGCCGGCACCGCGGCGGCACTGGGGCTGGACGGGACCTTCCCGCCGGCGCCGAACCAGATCCTGAGCCTGCTGCCGATGGGACCGCAGCTCAACAAGAACGAGGCGAACCGCAGCTACGACGCGATCACCCCGGCTCAGAAGGGCACGATCAAGGACCCGCAGCAGACCCAGAAGTAGAAGTGGCGGAACCGTTCCGGGTGCATCATCGTCGGATTTGCGACGAATGCACCCGGACGTGTCTTTAGGGGGACCGTGTGGCCGGTCGGATTTCCGTCGATCCGGAGTGGTTGGAGTCGTACGCCGACCGGGTCGACGGCACGACGGACGATCTGAGGCGGGTGCGGGACGCCATGAAGGTGTCCCCGCTGCGCCCCGAGTCGTTCGGTGAGATCGGCAGGGCACTGGGCAACTCCCAGGGTTACGCACGCGCGGCCGAGCTGCTCAACTCCCAGCTCGCCCGTGCCTGCGACACGCTCGACGCGGCCGCGAAGGGCCTGCACGCCGTCGCCAAGCAGCACGGGCACCACGACGACGAGGCCCTGCAGGCCGTCAAGAAGGCCGGTCGGCAGTGAGGGGAGCTGTGGTGGCCAAGGACGGCAGGCAGATCGCGGCCGAGGTCGGTCCTGAGCTCGACTACCTCTCGCGGGTGAGCCGCAAGCTCGGTGTCGTCGACCTCGTGCACGACTACTTCGACCCGCTCGTGGGCGACTGGAACGACCTGCGCGAGGAGTCCGAACGCTGGCGCAAGGCCGCGAAGGTGACCGAGGCGGTCACCAAGCACGTCGCGGCACCGCTGGGCGGCGTCGACGCGCGGTGGCAGGGCAAGGACGCCGACGCGTTCATCGACCACATGCGCAAGGTCGGCCTCGCGGGCGGCGACATGTCCGACGCGATGAACGCGATGGCGGACGCGCTGGAGGAGACCGCGGACGGCGTTCGCGACATCGTGCAGGACATGGCGCACGTGCTCGCCGACGTCGCCGACTCGGTGTCCGGCACGGCCGCGCTGCCCCTGGAGGGCGACCAGCGCGCGATCAAGCACATCGAGGAGATCAAGGACCCGATCCGGCAGCTGCACGAGTCGGCGCGGCAGGTGCTCGAGGCGTTTCTCAAGCTGTGCGACGGGGTTTCCGGCGACGGCGGCAACTTCGGCGCCGTGCGGATGGAGCACAGGTACCCCGACAAGGACTGGACCTACACCGCTCCGGCCAAGCCGGAGGCGAAGACCCCGGAACCGCAGAAGGCCTCCGCCACGGCCGCCGCGGGCACGGGCGGCGGTACCCCGTCGACCGGCGGCGGTGGCGGCGTCGGTGCGGGCGGGGTCGGTTCGGTCGGTGCGCCCGCCGCAACCGCCGCGCAGCCGCAGCAGATGCAGTTCGGAGGCGCCACAGGCGTTTCTGAGCAGCCTCCGCCCTCGGAGAAGGGTGGTGCGGCGGCCCCGGCCGCCGCGGCCGCTGGAGGCCGTTCTGGGGGCGCGCCAGGCGGTGCCGCGATGATGGGGGGCATGGCGCCGATGATGGGCGGCATGGGCGGCGGTCAGCAGGGCGGCGACAAGGAGCACAAGCCGAAGCAGCGGCTCACCGGCTCGATCGACGATTTGCTCGGCAAGCCCAAGAAGGCCGCACCGAAGGTGATCGGCGACGACGACTGAACGACGACTGAACGATGAAGGGCTCCTTCATCCACCTCACGTGGATGAAGGAGCCCTTCATCGTTTCCGTTGCGCTAGGCCTGTTTGCCGCGTTTCCGGTTGAGCGAGTTGCGCACGAACAACGTGAGCATGAGCAGCGCACCACCGAGGCCGATGCCGGACAGCGCCACGATGATCGGCGGCCAGTCGATGCCCGGCGGCGGCGTGACGGAGGTGGTCATCTCCTTCGGCTGCGGCTTCTGGAAGCCGTTCGCCTCCGACGGCAGCACCGCGGTCAGCGCCGCCACCGGGTTGATCATGCCGTAGCCGACCTTGTTGTCCTTTCCGGACACGTTGCCGGGGTGCAGAGCCGTGGCCTTGAGCCGGTTCATCACCTGGCGGGCCTTGAGGTCAGGGAACCTCTCGCGCACCAGCGCGGTGATGCCCGCGACGTACGGCGAGGCGAAGCTGGTGCCCTTGATGTCGGTCGTGCCCTGCGCGGTGACGTTCGCGTTCGTCAGGCCGGTGCCCTTGGGGTCGACGGAGATGATCTCCTCGCCCGGCGCCGCGATGCTGACCCACGGGCCCCAGACGCTGAACGAGGACACCGCGCCGGAGCGCGAGATCGACGCCACCGACAGCACGTCGTCGGCGAACCAGGCCGGCGACGAGATCGAGTTCACGTTGCTCGGGTCAAGGTTGTTGTTCTGCTCGGGACACCCGGTGCCCTGGTCGCTCAGGTTGCCGGCCGCCGTGACGATCACCACGTCCTTGACGTCGACCGCCCACCTGATCGCAGCCTGCAGGGCCTGGTCGTCCGAGCTGAAACCCTTGGGCTTGCCGCAGTTCGTCAGCGAGATGTTGATGACCTTGGCGTTCATGTTCGCCGCGCGGACGATCGCCATCGCCAGGGTGCTCACCTTGCCGGCGGACGAGCGCTTCTCGTTGTTCGCGTCGCCCTTGAACTCGTACCGGTCGCTCGTCTGGCGGATCGCCAGGATCTCCGCTTCCGGTGCGGCGCCGACGAAGTCGCCCTCGGTCTTCGCCGCGGCGGCGACGCCCGCCACCTCGGTGCCGTGGCCGTCGCAGTCGTCGGTGCCGTTCTTCTTGTCGACGTAGTCGCCGCCGGGGATGACCCGGTTGCCGAAGCGCGGGTTGCGCGGGTCGACACCCGTGTCGATGATCGCGATCCGGACGCCCTTGCCCTTGGCGAACCTGTGCGCCTGCTCCAGGTTCAGGTTGACCTGACCCCAGGGCATGTACTTGATCAGTTCGCTCTTGGTGTCGGATTCGACGCAACCCTTGTTGTTGCGCTCGTACTTGACGTCCGGTTCGCCCTTGTCCACCGGCGGAGGGGTGTTCGGCGGCAGATCCGGTGGGACCGAGTTCGGTTTGGCCGCTGCCGGTGCGGACGAGGACGGCTGCGCGGAGGCGTGCGGCAACGCCCCCGTCAGCAGCAGCAGTCCGGCGGTCGCCACCGCCGTGGTGCGCCTCATGCCTGCCCTCATACGTTGATCAGACCCCGGAACACGGCGTACAGGTCCATGACCGCGAGCGCGAGCGGCACCACCGCGGCGATGAGGATCGCCTCGATGATGTCGACGGTGCGGCGCAGCGGCGGCGAGAACTTCTGGCCGGGGAACACGACACCGAGCACCAGCGCGGCCGCGCCGAGGATCAGCAGCGTGCCGAACACGAAGACGATGCGGTTGAACTCGTCCGACGTGACGAGCCAGCCGAGCAGGATGCCCGCGCTCGCGACCAGGCCGGTCGACAGCAGCGCCACGGCCTGCGCGCCGTTCGCGTACGCCCGGCCGCGCATCATCAGCACGATCGCGACGACGACGCCGTAGATCGGGCCCCAGATCGTGCCGGAGGACGCGGCGACGATCGCGGACAGCGCGGCCACGACGCCGGTGCCGATGATCATGCCGGTCAGGTACTCGTGCGCGACGGCGGTGCGGCGCTCGATGACGGCGAACTCCGGGAAACCGGTGTCCTCCTTCAGGTCCTCCGCGTTCGTCGGCACGACGGGCGGCGGGATCTTCGCGAGCTGCAGCGTGATCCGCGGCAGCATCGACAGCGCGGCGAGCGCCACTGCACCGGTCGCGGCGGCCACACCGGCGAGCGGGTGGTCGACGAACGTGGCGACGAGGAACGCGAGCGCCACGAGCGTGCCGCCGGTCGCCGCGGCGATGAACACCGTGATGCCGTGGCCGATCAGCAGGATCCCGCCCCACGCGAAGATCATCAGCAACGCCGAGCCGAGCAGCATCTTCGGGTTGAACTCGACACCGGGCACCGCGTGGAAGCCCGCGACGAACGCCATCGGCAGCGATCCGCAGGCGGCGATCAGCACACCCGTCGACGCCGCCCGGTACGCCCGCGCGATGGTCGCGCCCGTCGCCAGTGCCGCGATCGCCGTGACACCCGCGGCGATGGCGGCGGCGAGACCGCTGCCCTTGCCGCCGAGCATGACCGGGGCGGACAGGAACAGCGCCACCGCGGCCCCGATCAGCGCGAGCGCGCCCGCGAGGTGACCGAACTTCTGCGCGGTCTCCTTGGTCCACGGCCGGAACGAGTCCGGGTCGGACTCCGCGATCGCGTCGACGACGTCGTCGTACAACGGCGGCGGCGGATTCTCGTTGCGACGGCGCAACTGCAGCAGCTCGCCGTCGACAACGCCGAGCGACGCCAGCGTGCGCGCCGGGTCGAGCGGGCTGTCGCCGAGCTTCGCGAGGCACCAGCCGCCGTGCCGGACACCACCGTCCGGAGTGGCCTCTCTCGCCATGTCCAGCAGCATCGGCAGGAGATCGGCCACCGCCACGTCGGCAGGCAGCGCGACGTCGATACGCGTTCGAGGTGCCACCACCGTGACACGGCTGAACACCGTCGTACCGGTCGCCACCAGGGCCCCCTAAGTCAGATCAGCGTTTGCAAACAATGTGCCCGACCCTATTGGTCCACTCGGACGCGCGCCGGGCGGCCCTAGTATGGCCGCACCGACGGCCTTCGCACGTGGTGTTCGCGGGAACACGTTCGACTGGGTTTTTTCCCGACCCACCTTCGTGGCGCGCGCAGATGCGCAATAGTGTCGGTTGCTACTGGTGGCGTAACGAGAGTCGAAGAGGTGCCTGTCAGTTGAGCACGCTGCAGTTCAAGCGAACGGCACGCCTTGCTGCTCCCCGGCCTCCTGGCGGTGAGGTGCACCTCGAGCCGCCACCCGAGGTCCCCCGGATCATCCCCGGCAACATCATGATGAAGGCGATGCCCGTCGTGATGATCATCGCGTCCGTGGGCATGATGGCGATGATGTTCGTGTACTCGAACAGGCAGCCCGCCGCGATGATCATGCCCGGCATGATGATGATCTCGACCATCGGCATGATGGCGGGAGGCATGGGCTCCGGCAAGGGCCAGAAGAAAGCCGAGATGAACGAGGACCGCAAGGACTACCTGCGGTATCTCGGCCAGATGCGCGACCGCGCCCGTGAGGCGGCCGACGAGCAGCGCGCCGAGCGCGAGTGGGTCCACCCGGACCCGCAGATGCTGTGGTCGCTCGCCACCACCCGGCGCATGTGGGAACGCCGTCAGAACGACCCCGACTTCTGCCACCTGCGCGCGGGACGTGGCTCGCAGCGCCTCGCCACCCGCCTGGTGCCGCCGCAGACCGGTCCGGTCGAGGAGCTGGAGCCGATCGCGACGCTGGCGCTGCGCCGGTTCGTGCGCGCCCACTCGCTCGTGCCCGACCTGCCGATCTCGATCGCGCTGCGCGGCTTCGCGGCCGTCGGCCTGCTCGGCGACCTCGACGACCGCCGCGATCTCGCGCGGGCCCTCATCGCCCAGCTCGTCACCTTCCACGCGCCGGACGACCTGCTGATCGCGATCGTCAGCGCGGGCCGCACGAAGCAGCTGTGGGAGTGGGCGAAGTGGCTGCCGCACGTGCAGCACCCCACCGACATCGACGGCATCGGCCAGCGCCGCATGATGGCGAACTCGCTCGCCGAGATCGAGGCGATGCTGGACGAGAACCTGCGCGACCGGCAGCGGTTCACCCGCAACGCCCCGCCGCCGCCCGACCAGCCGCACATCGTGATCGTCATCGACGACGGCGACATCAGCCGCGAAGAGATGATCATCCTGGAGGAGGGTCTGGTCGGCGTCACGCTGCTGGACCTGTCCGAGTGCCTCGGCAACCTCACGGCGCGCCGCGGTCTGCGGCTGGTCGTCGAGAACAACCAGCTCGGCGCCCGCTCCGCGAGCGGCGTCGAGTGGTTCGGCACGCCGGACCGCCTGTCGATCGTCGAGGCCGAGGCACTCGCCCGCAGGCTCTCGCCGTACCGCATGGGCGCCGCCGGCGAGGCCGGTGGTGACGGCGGCGACGACCCGTTGGCGATGAACAACAACCCGCCGCTGCTCGAGTTCATGGGCATCCCCGGCGACCCGCTGACGTTCGACGTGCAGCAGGCGTGGCGGCCGCGGCCCAAGCGCGACCGCTACCGCATCCCGTTCGGCATCGGCGAGCACGGCCAGCAGGTCGAGCTCGACATCAAGGAGGCCGCGGAGGACGGCATGGGCCCGCACGGCCTGTGCATCGGCGCGACCGGTTCCGGTAAGTCGGAGTTCCTCCGCACGCTGGTGCTCGGTCTGCTGGCCTCGCACTCGTCGACGGCGCTCAACATGATCCTCGTCGACTTCAAGGGTGGTGCGACGTTCCTCGGCCTGGACAAGGCACCGCACGTCGCCGCGGTCATCACCAACCTCTCCGGTGACCTGACCCTGGTCGACCGCATGAAGGACGCCATCGCCGGTGAGGTGGCGCGTCGTCAGGAAGTCCTGGCGAAGGGCAACTACAAGAACGTCTGGGACTACGAGAAGGCCCGTGAGAACGGCGCCCAGCTCGACCCGCTGCCCGCGCTCTTCATCTGCATCGACGAGTTCTCCGAGATGCTGACGGCGAAGCCGGACTTCATCGACATCTTCCTCCAGATCGGTCGTGTCGGCCGGTCGCTGCAGATGCACATGCTCCTCGCGTCGCAGCGACTCGAGGAGGGCAAGCTGCGCGGTCTGGACACGTTCCTCTCGTACCGGATCGGTCTGAAGACGTTCAACGCGGCCGAGTCCCGCGCGGCGATCGGTGTGCCGGACGCCTACGAGCTGCCGCCCATCCCGGGCTCGGGTTACCTGAGCGTCCAGGGCATGCCGCTGACCAGGTTCAAGGCGCTCTACGTCTCGGGCACCTACCGTCCGTCGGGCATGCAGTCCGCCGGTGAGTCGGTGGCCGTTCGCAGCGACAAGCGCCCGCGGTTCTTCGTGCCGGACTTCATCGAGATCCCGAAGGAGCCGGAGCGGCCGATCGAGCCGGTCAAGGTCGAGGAGAAGAAGGAAGACGCGAACGAGCCGACCCAGCTCGAGCTCATCGTCGACCGCCTCGTCGGCCAGGGCCCGCCCGCGCACGAGGTGTGGCTGCCGCCGCTCAACGAGCCGCCGACGATGGACACGATGCTGCCGCCGCTCGACGTGACGCCGGACCGCGGTCTCACCGCGCCCGGCTACGCGGCCAACAGCACGCTGCAGATCCCGGTCGGCATCGTCGACAAGCCGTTCGAGCAGCGCCGCGACCTGCTGTGGGCGGACTTCTCCGGAGGCGCCGGCCACGGTGCCGTCGTGGGTGGTCCGCAGTCGGGCAAGTCCAACATGCTCGGTGCGATCATCGCGGCGATGGCGCTGACGCACACACCCGAGGAAGCGCAGTTCTTCATCATCGACCTCGGTGGTGGTTCGCTCGCCACGATGGAGACGCTGCCCCACGTCGGTGGCTACGCCGGTCGTCTCGACGTCGACAAGGTCCGCCGCATGGTGGCCGAGCTGCAGACCCTGATCACCGAGCGCGAGCTCCGCTGGCGTGAACAGCGCATCTCGCTGGCCGAGTTCCGCGCCCGCAAGCGCCGCGGGGAGATCAAGGACGACGCCTTCGGCGACGCGTTCCTGATCGTGGACGGCTGGATGAACTTCCGTCAGGAGTTCGAGATGGTCGAGCCGCAGGTCCAGGCGCTGGCCGCGCAGGGTCTGTCGTTCGGCGTCCACGTGATCATCGCCGCCAACCGGTGGGCGGAGATCCGGCCCGCGATGAAGGACCTCCTCGGCACGCGGTTCGAGCTGCGGCTCGGTGACCCGAGCGAGTCCGAGGTCGACCGCAAGGTCGCGGTCAACGTGCCACCCGGCCGTCCCGGCCGCGGTCTCACCGGCGACAAGCTGCACTTCCTCACCGCACTGCCGCGCATCGACACGTCGCAGGATCCGGCGACGACGTCGCAGGGCGTCGCCGACCTCGACGCCAAGCTCAACCAGGCGTGGCAGGGCCCGCGTGCCCCGCAGGTCCGGATGCTGCCGGATCTGCTGGACTACTCGCAGTTCATGGCACAGGTCCAGCAGCACACTCCGAACCGCGGTCACCTGATCCCGGTCGGCGTCAACGAGGACGAGCTCGCGCCGGTCTACATGGACTTCGACGCGGACCCGCACTTCTTCGCGCTCGCCGACGGCGAGTCGGGCAAGACGAACATCCTGCGCACGATCGTCCGCGGCATCATGACGAGCTACACCTCCTCGGAGGCGTTGATCCTGCTCGCGGACTTCCGCCGCACGATGCTCGGCTTCATCGACACCGACCACCTGCTGACCTACGCGGTGTCGGCGACCCAGCTCACGCAGAACGTCCAGGAGGTCCGCGGCTCGCTCGCCAAGCGCATGCCCGGTCCGGACGTCACCCAGGAACAGCTCAAGAACCGCTCCTGGTGGAGCGGCCCCGAGGTGTTCGTCGTGGTCGACGACTACGACCTGGTCGCTCCGCAGGGTGGTGCGAACCCGCTGCAGCCGCTGGCCGAGTTCATCCCGCAGGCGAAGGACGTCGGCCTGCACATCGTCCTGGCCCGCCGCATGGGTGGTGCGTCCCGCGCGATGTACGACCCGGTGATGGGCAAGCTGAAGGAGATCTCGGCGCCGGTCTTCGTGGGCTCCGGCTCCAAGGAGGAAGGCAACATCATCGGCAACCTGAAGCCGTCGCAGCAGCCTCCCGGCCGAGGCACGATGGTGACCCGCAAGCACGGGCAGCAGCGCATGCAGTTCGCCTGGATCCAGCCCGAGTAGGTCCACACGTCCTCGTGGGTGGTCTCGCCGTTCGGCGGGTCCACCCACGAGTCGTTTCGGGAGTCGTCGCCCGCCAACGTGAAAGGGCCCGCAGCTGACGCCGCGGGCCCACTCAGGTAGCAGGGGTTCTACCTGCTTCCCCCCATTGCCGGACCCGATCCGGTGCGGTCAAGAGGGAGGAGACCGCACCGGATCGGGATTCTTCGGAGGTTCCCCCAGGTCTTGTCCGCCTCCGTCGATCCGGTGATGAGAACTCTGCCGCACGCCTCTCTCGCGCCGCTCACGCCTCGATGACATCCGCTGTCGCGGCGACGTCAGCGCGGTTTCCGGGCAAAGTAAAAGGGCCCGCGGCCGAAGCCGCGGGCCCACCGAACAGCAGGGGACTGTCCGGTTCCCCCCAAACCGGACCTCCTCGCCGGCCGAACCACTGGGGAGGGTCGGCCGTCTCGGAGCCCGACGATCGTGACACCCCCCAAAAAACCTTCGTCGTCACTCTCGTCGTCCGGCTGATCACCACTTTGCCGGGTGGTGCTCACACTTCGGTCACACCGGGTCAGCGCCCGGACACTCGGGCCCTGGATGCGCAGGAAGCCGGTCCCGCCGCGGTGAAGAGGGAGGTAACCGCGGTGGAACCGGCCAGTCTGGGTGGTCCTGCTGTGCAACTGACGAGCGGTGCTGGTGGCCCCCCAGGAACTCCGCCACCAGCACCGCTGCGGAGAACTCTGCCGGAGGCCGCTCACACTTTGCTCACACTGCGATCACTGCGTGTCTAAACTGCCCGTGACCTGGAGGGACGGGTGATCGCCGAGTACCGCGTGCCGGGGCCGTCAGAGGTGCTGATCGACGTCGGCAACGAGTACCCGACAGCGCGAGTGCCCATGGTGCACGGCAAGGCATCTTTGGCGTGAGCTCGGTGACGAGCGAGCAAGCGGGGGTAGATCGCACAGCCGGACAAACCCGCGAGCCGATGCCACACTCGTTGACCTGGCCGGAAGGGAGATCATGAGCGTCGAGTTCCGCGTGCTCGGTCCCCTCGAAGTGCTGCTCGACTCCGAGCCGGTGTCCGTCCCGGCTGGACGCGGCCGCGTGCTGCTGGCCACGTTGTTGTTGCGCCCCAACCAGTTCGTGTCGGTGGACGAGTTGGTCGAACGGCTGTGGGACGGCGAACCGCCCACTGTGGACCGTGCCCACAAGACGTTGCAGACGACGGTGCTGCGACTGCGGCAGGCCCTCGGCGCGGCGAACCGCGTGCGCACGACTCCTGGCGGCTACCTGTGCGAGGTCCGGCCGGACGAGCTGGACCTGCTGCGGTTCCGCGCGCTCGTCAAGGCCGGCGACTTCGCCTCCGCCGCGGAGCTGTGGCGTGGTCCCGCGCTGGCGAACGTGGTGTCGGACGCGCTGCACCGCGACGACGTGCCGCGCCTCGAAGCCGAACGCCTCGACGCCCTGGAACGCCGGATCGACGCCGACCTGGAACGGGGCGGGGCGAGCGACATCGTCGCCGAGCTGATCGAGCTGACCCGCGAGCACCCGCTGCGGGAACGGTTCTGGGCACAGCGGATGACCGCGCTCTACCGCTCGGGACGGCAGGCGGAGGCGTTCGAGAGCTACCGCGAGATCACGACGTTGCTGGCCGACGAGCTGGGCGTCGACCCGTCACCGGAGCTGCGTGAGCTGCACCTCGCGCTGCTCAACGGTGAGGTCGGTGGTTCCCAGCGCAAGGCCCTCTGCCAGCTGCCGCCCGACACCGCCGGTTTCGTGGGCCGCGCGGAGCTGTTGTGCAAGGTCGAGGAGAAGCTCGCGGCACCCGGTGTGCCGGTGGTCGTCCTGTCCGGTGCTCCCGGTGTGGGCAAGAGCGCGTTCACGATCAAGGCCGCCCACCGGCTTCGTGATCGTTTTCCCGACGGTCAGCTGTTCGCCCGGCTCAACGGCGCCAGCGGTGATCCCCGCGACCCGGTGGAGGTGCTCGCCGAGTTGCTCGTGGCCCTGGACGTGCACGCGTCCGCTGTGCCGGACGGTCTGGAGGCGCGCAGTGCCGCCTTCCGCGCCCAGCTGGCCGACCGCAGGATGCTGGTGGTGCTGGACGACGCCGCCGGATCCGACCAGGTCAGGCCACTGCTGCCGGGCACGGAGGGCTGTGCGGTGCTGATCAGCAGCAGGCAGCAGCTGGTCCAGGTCGACGGCGCGCAGAGCCTGCGGGTGCCGCCGCTGGGCGAAGACGACGGAATCGCGCTGCTGTCGAGCGTTCTCGGTGCGGAACGGGCCGGCACCGACAAGGCCGCGGTAGCCGCGATCGTCCGCGCGTGCGGTGGCTTGCCACTCGCGTTGCGAGTCGCGGGTGCACGCCTCGCCGCCCGTGAGTCGTTGCCGCTGAGTTCACTGGCCCGCCGCCTGTCCGACGAACGTCACCGCCTGGACGAGCTCACCATGGGCGACCTCGAGATCCGGGCGACGTTCGGGCCGAGCTACGAGGCGCTGCCCGCCGACGCGGCGACGGCGTTCCGCAGGCTCGGCCTGCTCGGTGCGACGGACGTGGCCTCCTGGACGGTGGGCGTGCTGGCGGGCGGTGACGGGGAGCGCCTCGTCGAACGACTGGTGGAGGCGAACCTGCTCGACGAGGTCGGCCTCGACGTCACCGGCGAACCCCGCTACCGCCTGCACGACCTGCTCGCGGTGTACGCGGCCGAACTGGTGCGCGCGGAGGACGAGCAGGTCGTCGCTGAGGCCATGCGCGCCTACGTCCACCTCCTCCTGACCGTCGTCGAGGTGGCTGCCGAGGCTTGGACAGGAGGGGACGAGCTGCCGTTGGTGCCCATCGCCCCCTCGACCGCGCTGGACCGCGCCGAGATCGAACGGCTCGCGGACAACGGCGAGGGACTCCTGGTCTCCGAGATGGTCAACATCGAGCGCGCGATCATGTACTGCCTGCGCAAGAACTGGGTTTCCGACGCCGCCAACCTCGTCGACCGCGCGTTCCTCTTCCTCGACGTCTACTACTCCCACGACCGGGTCCTGCAGTTGCGCGAACTCCTCAGGGAAGCGGCGTTCGCCGACGGCAAGGACCTGATCGCGTGGCGGTCGCACCTCGATCACGTGGCCCAGCGGATCACGCGCGGCGTCACCGAGGAACTCCTCGCCGAACTCGCGCGCTGTGCCGAGGCGTTCGAGGCCATGGACGCCCAGGCCGAACTGGCCGCGGCACTGGGCAGCCTGACCTACTACACGATGGTCCTCACCGGGCAACCGCAGGTGGCGCTCGCCGAACGCGCGGTGGTCGCGGGGCGGGCGAGCGGCGTGCGGAACCTGCGGACGAGCACCCTGCGTGAGCTCGGCACGATGCTCGCGACCGAAAAGCGCTACGCGGAGGCGACGCGGGTCCTGGACGAGGCGCTGGCCATCTCCAGGGAGGCGAACGCCCCCTGGAACGAGATCGCGTTGCTGCTCAGCCGGATCGCGTCGAGCGCCCTCGCCCAGGGAGACCTCGACCGGGCGAGGTCGGCGAGCCGCGAGGCGCTGGACCTGACGACGAAGCTCGACGACACCCGCGGCATCGCCTACTGCACGACCCAGGCGGCCCAGGTCGACCTCGCCCTGGGGGACCCCGGGCACGCGCTGACCGGTGCGGAGAAAGCCCTTTCCGCCTTCGAGGGACTGGGAGAGCGGCGCGGGGCGGTGCGCGCGGTGGCCGTGGTCGCTGAGGCGACGCTGGCGCTCGGCCTGTACGGCAAGGTGATCGACGTGGCCACCGCCGCCCTGGAGAATTACGCGGATACGGGCGACGCTGATGCTGAAGAGCGACTTCGGGTGGCGCTGGCCGAGGCCAGGCGGAGGGCGTGATCGGTGAGCGTCGAGTTCCGGGTGCTGGGCCCGCTGGAAGCGCTGTTCGACGCCGAGCCGGTCGCGGTGCCGGCTGGCCGCTGCCGGGTGCCGCTGGCGAAGTTGTTGTTGCGCGCGAACCTGTTCGCATCGGTCAACGAGCTGGTCGAACGGCTGCGGATGGCGAACCGCCAAATTGCTGCGTGCGTACCACTGGCGGGCTACCGGGCGGAGATCGGCCAGGACGAACTGGACCTGCTGTGCGGGCCTGCGAGCAAGCACTGGAGATGGCTCGCTTAGTCGGCAACGACCTGGCTGGGGGCTGGAGACGAGGCTCGCGCTGGTGCTCGGCCCCAGACCCGAGTAAGGCGACCTTTGCCATCCGTGTCGTCCGGGCGCGTCGCATCGGGTAAGCATGTGCCCGGAAGAGGGGAAGGTGCATGAGCCTGCACGTCGCGGTCGACTTCGGCACGTCGAGCACCTGCGTCGCCGTTTCGGCCCACGGCCGGGAGCCGCAGGTCGTCGTGTTCGACGGCCAGCCGCTGGTGCCGTCCGCCGTGTTCGCCGCCGCCGACGGGACGTTGTTCGTCGGCCATGAGGCCGAACGCCAGGCCGCGGTCGACCCTGCCCGCTACGAGCCGCACCCGAAGCGCCGCGTCGACGAGGGTGAGTTGTTGCTGGGCAGCACTGTGCTGCCCGTTGTGGACGTCGTGCGGGCGGTGCTGACGCGTGCGGTCGGAGAAGCGCGCCGGGTCGGTGGTGGGGCACCGGTCGATCTGCTCGTCCTGACCCACCCCGCGGACTGGGGAACGGTCCGCACCCGAGTGCTGCTGCAGGCGGCACGAGGGCTCGGCCGTGAGCTGGTGCTCGTGCCGGAGCCGGTGGCGGCCGCTGTCTTCCACTCCGCGAGTCATTCCATCCCGGACGGTGCCGCGCTCGCCGTGCTCGACCTCGGCGGTGGAACGGTCGACGCGAGCGTGGTGGCGCGCACGGGCAAGAGCTTCCGGGTGTTGTCGGCCAAGGGTGATCCGAGTTTCGGCGGTGCCGACGTCGACCAGGCGTTGCTGGAGCACGTCGGCAGCCTGGTGGCGGCCAAGGATCCCGAGGCGTGGCGGCAGCTCGTCGAGGGCCGTGAGATGGCCGACCGGCGCAAGCGGCGGGTGCTGCGGCAGGACGTCCGCGGCGCCAAGGAGACTTTGTCGCGGCACGCCTACACCGATGTGCCGATGCCGCCGCCGTTTCCCGACGCGCACGTCACGCGTTCCGACCTGGAGCAGTTGATCACCGGGCCGCTCAGCCGAGCGGCCGCGCTGGTTGGGGCCGCGGTGCGCGACGCTGGTCTCGCTCCTCAGCAGCTCGCCGGTGTGTTCCTGGTCGGAGGATCGAGCCGGATTCCGCTCGTCGCGCGGCTGGTGCACGAGCACACCCGCGTGGTGCCTACGAGCATCGACCAGCCGGAGACCGTGGTCGCCCGTGGAGCGCTTCGGGCCGTCAGCCTCGATCCCGAACGGACCGGTGGCGTGGCGCCGCAGACGCCTCCTAAGGGCGGTCCGGGTGAGGTGACGCACAACCTGCGGGTGACCGACGACACCACCCGCAAGATCACCCGGCGGATCACCCCGCCGCCGGTCGCGCAGTTCCCGTCGGCGTTCCCCGCGGTGCCACCGCCCAAGAAGAAGAGCAGGGCGCCGCTGTTCATCGCCATCGGTGTCGTGGTGGTGCTCGCCGCGGCCGGTGTCGGCGGCTACTTCTGGCTGAACACGAAGACGCAGGAGCAGAAGCCACCGGAGAACCAGATCGCCGTCTACGACTACAGGTTCACCCTGCCGGACGGGTGGGAGCAGACGGGCGGCGCGCCGGTGGACCGGCAGGTGCTTTTGCAACCGATTGACCGCAAAACCACGAGCGGGGATTCGCCGGTCGACCGCATTGCTGTGCAGGAGCAAACACTCGTCTACAACAGTGACGTGGATCGGGACCGCGCGCTCAAAGAACTGCAGGGTCAATACGACACGCGCGAGAAGAACGGCGACAAGGTCTCCGGATTCGCCGATGCGGCCACATTCGCGGGCAAGTCTGTTGTTCACTATCGCGAAGAAGTGAGCGGTGCAGACGTCGACTGGTACATCCAGTTCGTCGGCAAGGTTCAGGTGAGCGTGGGCTGTCAGGCGACAGACGCCGGCAAAGCAGCCGTCAACGCCGCCTGTGAGCAGATCGTCCGCTCGCTGGTCATCAAGCCGCAGTAGCAACGTCAGGGGAGTTGCCGATGTCCGCCACCGAGGCCCTTGGCCGGTTCCGCGCAGAGGTGGGAGCCGCCGTCACCCGTGCCCGCCGGGCCGCCGGTGAGGTGGGAGAACGCAACGCCGAGCTGCGGGAACGCACACGTGAACTCGCCAGGCAGGCACGTGAGCGCAAGGTCGAGCCCGGCGCCCGGCCGACCTCCTCCGACGTCCATGAGGCGGCCACCGGGTTCCGCAACGATCGCGGACTGCCCGTCGAACAGGTTCCGGATGTGGCGGAGCTGACCCCACCGCCGCCTGTTGAGACCAAGCCTGTCGCCACTCTCGGTTCCACCGCTGTCGCCGGTCCGAGTGGTCAGCTTCCTCGTCCGAGTGACGATGACGAGGACTTTTCGCAGTCGCGAATCCTCTACTGACCCCCGGTTTCACCCGGAACCGTTTACTAGAGCAACTACTTCGAAAGAAGTCGCGACAGGGCGGAACCGGCATGGCAGGGTCTTGCGTCGGAAGAGGCGTACGAACCAAGAAGTACGCCTGAAGTTCTCTGAAGGGGGATATTCCCAATGGGCAGCTTTACCGTTGGACCTGAGGACCTCGACCGTCTCGCGAAGCAGATCATCGAGATCGACGGCCAGACCCAGGGCACGCTGCGGCAGGTGCGCAGCACCGCCGAGAGTGTCCGCGCCTCGTGGGGTGGCTCCGCGGCCGACGCGTTCACGAAGCTGATGGAGCGTTTCGACGACGACACCCGGAAGCTCCAGGAGGCGCTGCGCAGCATCGCCGAGCAGATCTCGGGCTCCGCCAAGACCTACATCGAGAACGAAGAGCAGCAGTCGCAGGCTGTCAGCGAGATCGCCAACCGCCTCGGCTGAGCCGCGTAGACCTCCGAAACCTTCACATCAGACTTTCAAGGGGAGAATGAAATGACCAACCCTGGTATCAAGGTCACGTTCGGCGAGCTGGTGAACGCCTCTTCGCAGATCACGAGCTCCGCGAAGCAGGTCGAGCAGCAGCTGAACGACCTCCAGAACGAGGTCAAGCGCGTGCTGGCCACCTGGGAGGGCGCGTCGTCCGGTGCCTACAACGAGGCGCAGGACAAGTGGAACACGGCCGCCGCCGACCTTCAGTCCGTGCTGGCCTCGATCGGTTCCGCGACCATGGCTGCGGCCGAGGCCTACAAGCAGGCTGAGGACGCCAACGCCCGTCGTTGGTAAGACCCTGGCGGTACCGCCAGACCTTCGTGAGCCCCGGAACCACGTGGTCCGGGGCTCACGTACGTCCGGGGGTGGGGCGTCACAGGGGGTCGTTTTGGTCCCCGCACCACCCATCCGGTATCTTCTTACGTTGTTGTGCGGTAGCTGGCGCCCATGCGCGCCGCGCCTGTCTCGGAACCACCGCTTGGCCCGTCCAAGATCGGTCTGGGGCAACCGCCGCAGTGACCCCAGACGCAAGTGACGACGAGGTAGACCCGTGCGCACGTACAGCCCGAAGCCCGGTGAGGTGACCCGCACCTGGCACGTGATCGACGCCCAGGACGTGGTGCTCGGCCGGCTCGCCACCCAGGCCGCGACGCTGCTGCGCGGCAAGCACAAGCCGACCTACGCGCCTCACGTTGACACCGGTGACTTCGTGGTCATCATCAACGCTGACAAGGTCGCGCTGACCGGCTCGAAGCGGGACCAGGAGTTCCAGTACCGCCACTCCGGCTTCCCCGGCGGTCTGCGCAAGCAGTCCTTCGGCGAGGTCCTGGACACCCGTCCGGACCGCCTGGTGGAGAAGGCGATCAAGGGCATGCTGCCCAAGAACCGCCTGGGCCGTCAGATCGCGAACAAGCTGAAGGTCTACAGCGGACCGAACCACCCGCACGCGGCGCAGCAGCCGCAGGCCTTCGAGATCAAGAAGATCGCCCAGTGAGCGACGAGTACACCGAGGAAGTTCCTGTGACCACCCCTGAGAACGAGACCCCTGAGGTCGAGGCCGAGGTTGTCGAGGCTCCCGAGGCCGAGGCCGCCGAGGCTGAGGTCGTCGAGACCTCCGCGCCGGTGGTCGCGCCCTCGCTGAACGGCGCCGCCCACCTCGCGCAGACCGTCGGCCGCCGCAAGGAGGCCGTCGTCCGCGTTCGCCTGGTGCCCGGCACCGGCAAGTTCACCCTGAACGGCAAGGCCCTCGAGGACTACTTCCCGAACAAGGTGCACCAGCAGCTCATCAAGGAGCCGCTCGTCACCGCCGAGAAGCCCGAGACCTTCGACGTGATCGCCAACCTGCGTGGCGGCGGCATCACCGGCCAGGCCGGTGCGCTGCGTCTCGCCATCGCGCGTGCGCTGATCGCCGTCGACTCCGAGGACCGCCCGGCCCTGAAGAAGGCCGGCTTCCTCACCCGTGACCCGAGGGTCAAGGAGCGCAAGAAGTACGGTCTCAAGAAGGCCCGCAAGGCGCCTCAGTACTCCAAGCGTTAAGTCGGCTCCGTCGCTGGGCGAGCTGTGTCTGCATTCGTCAGACCTCAGCTCCTCCGCGCGACAGCGGGGACACCCCGCACCCCGAGCCCCAGCTGTACCTGCGGGAGCAGCAGTTCACCTCGAACTGCTGCTCCCGCAGTGTTTTCCGGGTCTTTCCCGTCGCCTCGCAGTGTCCAATTCGGAGGATTCATGGCCCGCCTGTTCGGCACCGACGGAGTGCGTGGTCTCGCCAACGCCGATCTCACCCCCGAGCTCGCGATGTCCGTCGCCGCCGCAGCGGCACGAGTGCTCGCCGAGCACGACCGTTCCCACCGCCCGGTCGCTGTCGTCGGCCGCGACCCGAGGGCGAGCAGCGAGATGCTCGACGCCGCCGTCACCGCGGGTCTCACCTCGGCCGGTGCGGACGTGTTGCGCGTCGGCGCCCTGCCCACCCCGGCCGTCGCCTACCTCGTCGCCGCTCTCGGCGCCGACATCGGCGTGATGATCTCCGCCTCGCACAACGCGATGCCGGACAACGGCATCAAGCTCTTCGCCGCGGGCGGCCACAAGCTGCCCGACGAGGTCGAGGACGAGATCGAGCAGCTCATGGGCACCGGCTTCGACCGTCCCACCGGCGCTGCGATCGGCAGGGTTCGGGACGTCCCCGATGCCGAGACCCAGTACGTCGAGCACCTGCTCAAGGTCACGCCGCACCGCCTCGACGGCCTCAAGGTCGTGGTGGACTGCGCGAACGGTGCCGCGTCGGTGGCCGCACCGGACGCGTACCGCCGCGCCGGGGCCGAGGTGATCGCGATCAACGCGACCCCGGACGGGCTCAACATCAACGACGGCTGTGGCTCCACTCACATCGAGGTCGTGGCCGCCGCGGTCCGCGAGCACGGTGCCGACCTCGGCATCGCGCACGACGGTGACGCCGACCGCTGCCTCGCCGTGGACGCCGAGGGCAACGTCGTCGACGGCGACCAGATCCTCGCCGTGCTCGCGCTCGCCATGCGCGACGCGGGCGAGCTGTACGAGGACACCCTCGTCGCCACGGTGATGAGCAACCTCGGCCTGCACATCGCGATGAAGGAAGCCAACATCCGCCTCCGCACCACCGCGGTCGGCGACCGGTACGTGCTGCAGGACCTCAAGGCAGGCGGCTACTCGCTCGGGGGCGAGCAGTCCGGCCACGTGGTGCTGCCCGCGCACGCCACCACCGGCGACGGCCTGCTCACGGCGCTGCGCCTGATGGCCCGCATGGCCGAGACCGGCAAGTCGCTCGCCGACCTCGCCTCGGTGATGCGCCGGCTGCCGCAGGTCCTGATCAACGTGAAGGTCTCGGACAAGGCCGCTGTCGCCAAGGCCGCGTCGGTCAGCGAGGCCGTCGCCGCCGTCGAGGCCGAGCTGGGCGACACCGGCCGCGTGCTGCTGCGCCCGTCCGGCACCGAGCAGCTCGTGCGTGTGATGGTCGAGGCCACGAGCCACGAACAGGCGGAGTCGGCAGCGCAGCGCCTGGCGAATGTGGTTTCCTCGGTCCACTGAGGATTTCGGAGGACCCGTGGCTGTCTGGATGGTGCTGTTCTTCCTGCTCGTGCTGGTGCTGGTCGGGGTGGTCCTGGTGGTCGTGCTGGCCACCAGGCGCAAGCCCGCCCAGCAGCCGCAGCAGTGGTACCCGTACCCGCAGCAACAGTTCCCACCTGGACAGCAGGGCCATCCGCAGCAACCGATGCCCGGCCACCAGCCGTACCCCGGCTATCCGCCCTCGCCGCAGGGACCGCCACCAGGACAGCAGCCGCCCAATCAGTGGTGATCACCGGCGAATGCCGCCGAATGGCTGTTTACTAAGGCAACCGACATCACGGAGCTCCGGTCAGCGCATGACTGGAGCTGGCACTGTATGGCGGAACCCGATGAGGCCGAATTGCGTCAGATCGGGGACAAGGGGAGGCGAGGAATGTCTGGGTTCGGCGTACAGTCCGGCGATTTGACCAAGACGGCGGGAACGTACGAGGCCGAGGGGTCGCAACTGATCTCCATGAAGGCCTCGATCACACCGGGCGTGGGGGCCGGGCAGGTAGGACGCAAGTTCCAGGCCGTCGCCGCCCAGTACAAGACCTTCTTCGACCAGTTCGGCCAGAGCGTCGAGAAGTTCGGCAAAGAGGCGAACGGCATCGCCACGCGCCTGAAGGACGTCGCCAAGACGTACGAGTCGAACGAGGCGCAGACCTCGGGTCAGTTCAAGGGGTAACGAGTCGTGGCTGACCAGAACGAGATCAAGAAGCTCCTGGACGACCCGAACGTCACCCCGGAGACCAAGAAGCAGCTCGTCCGCGCGCTCGCGGGTGCCGGCGCTCCGCAGGAGGAGGTCGAGCGCTACGGCAAGGCGAACGGCGTCGAGGTGCCCGACGACCCGAGCGTGGGCGACCACGTGGTCGGCACGCTGCTGGCGCCGGTGACGCTCGGCTTCAGCGAGGCCCGCAACATCGCCAAGGAGGGCGCGCACGCCGCGTTCACCATGGAGGGTGGCGACGCGGACAAGCTCGTCAGCAAGGCCAAGGAGGAGCGCGAGCTCGGCTCCACCCAGAAGGTGCTGAACGAGCAGGGCGACGTTCCGAACAGCAACACGCTGCTCGACGCCGGTGCGCCCGGTCTGCGCTTCTTCGAGAAGTTCATCCCGGTTTACGCCAAGGCCGCGCCCGCGTGTGGTCACCAGGGTGCCGCGCCGAACCTGCAGAACGACATCTACCGCAAGTACGACGAGGTGCGCGACATCGACTTCGCGAAGTTCCGCGAGGACGCGCACAAGCTCACCGAGCACGTCAAGAAGATCCAGGACCACGACAACCAGCTCGGCAGCGCCTGGAACGGGCTCGGCTCGTGGGAGGGTCCCGCCGCGGAGGCCGCGCGCGGGTACCACGACAAGTTCGCCGGCACCTCGAAGACGTTCGTCCAGCAGGCGGGCACTGGCCCCGGTGCGATCACCGGTGGCGTGACCAACATGCAGAAGCACGTCAAGGACTTCGCGCAGCAGATCCACGACCAGTACTCCGAGAAGTGCGGTGGGCTGACCGTCGAGGAGGCCGAGGAGGCCATCCGGCACGCGAACGGTGACGTCTTCCCGAACGACGGCGGCATCCTCGACTGGGTCTACGGCGTCCAGAGCGATCTCAAGAACTCCGTGATCGGCGCGATCTGCGGCGGCCCGCTCGGCATCCTGTCCGGCCTCGGCTGGGGCGGCTGGATCGCCGACGTCCGCGACAAGATCATCAGCGACGCCAAGGAGAAGCTCAAGGCGCTCTGCCAGGAGTTCGACTCCAAGAAGAAGGCGTTCGACGGCTACTGCGAGGCCGTGCAGACCGGTGTCGACGCCGACTACAAGGCCATGTTCCAGGGCATGACCACGGCCTTCGGCGGAGACCCGTTCGGCAAGGTCGGCGACCCGCCCCCGTTCACCGGTGAAGGCGGTGGCGACCGCAGGAAGCCCGGCGGCGGTGGCACTCCGCCCGGTGGTGGTGGCACGCCACCTGGTGGTGGTGGCACGCCGCCCGGCGGTGGTGGCATGCCGGAGGTGCCCAAGCCGGAGAACCCGCTCGACAAGGACGGCGACGGCAAGCCCGACGTCCCCGGCGACACCGACGGCGACGGCAAGCCCGACGACCTCGACGGCGACGGCAAGCCGGACAACCAGGCCAAGCCAGAGGAGAAGCTCGAAACCGTCACGGTCAAGGCGGGCGACAACACGATCAAGGTCACGGAGCCCGACTCGAACGGGCACGTGAAGATGACGATCGACACGCCGAAGGGCGAGCCGAAGACCTACGACCTGGACTTCAGCAAGAACCCAGAGGCCGCCAAGGCGCTGATGGGCCAGAACGGCGCGCAGGCCATCACGAACATGGCCAACACGCTCACCGGCTCGACGCCGTCGAACCAGACGGCGCCAGGCTCTCCCGGTGCGCCGGGTGCCACCGGCAACACGCCGGCGCCGGGTGGCGGCGCGGTGCCTGCCAGTGGTCCGGCGGGCTCGGAGTCGAACCCGATCCCGGTCGAGGTCGGCGCCGACGGCAAGATCCACATCGAGCAGGACGGCGTCAACTTCACCGCCGAGGTCAACACCCAGACCGGCGAGATCAGCCTGACCGCGGACAACGGCGACGGCACGCCCGACCAGATCGGCGTGAGCTTCGGCGAGGACGACAACCCGGCAGCGCAGACCCCCGGCTCCGAGTCCGGATCGGGCGAGGGCGGTCGCGGTGTGGACGGGCCGGGGCTGAGCGACGGGCTTCGTCTCCCGGAGTCGGACTTCCCGCAGCCCGTTCCCGCTGACGGTGGCGTCACGACGATGCCCGCCGAAGCCGAGTTCCAGCCGATGCCCGCCGTCGAACGCGAGTTCCAGACGATGCCCGCGCAGGCTCCGGCGGCCGAGCAGCCGATCTGGAACCCGCCAGGCCAGGAGGGCCAGCCAGGCCAGCCGGGCCTGGGCGAGCGCTTCCAGGAGTCGATGGGCCGCCACTACATCGAGGACAACGGCATCATGCCGCACGTCGGCGAGCCCAGGATCCACACCGCGGACGGCCCGCTGTACGCGCAGGCTTCGGACAGCACGTCGACCTCCGGTGTCTCCTTCACCGGCGGCGGTTCGAGCGGCGAGTCGGTCCTCGGCGGCACGACTCCGGACAGCGCCTGGAGCAACCAGAACCAGGGCGACAGCGGCAGCGGCTTCAACACCAACGCCTCCGAGGCCGGTCAGCCCGGCTCCGCGAGCCTGCCGTCCATGCAGGACGGTGCCCACGGTCAGGGCCCGACCGGCGCGTCCGCGGGCGGCATGATGGGCGGCGGGATGATGGGCGGCGGCATGATGGGTGGTGGCGCCGGTGCGGGTGGTCAGCAGGGTGGCGACACCGAGCGGGGGGCCAGCCAGTGGCGTACGACCGGCACGTTGTTCGACGACGACAACAGCAACCCGTTGATCGCGCAGACCGTGCTGGGTGACGAACGAGGAGAGGCCGCCAACCCATGGCGATGATCGGGGACGTGGACCCGCGCATCCAGACGCTGTTCGACGACAACCTGGCCAAGACCCGGCGTGCCACGGCCGAGGTCTCGGCCGAGCTCAAGGCCGAGCAGGACCGTCTGGCGGCCGAGGCCAAGGCGCGCGAGGAGAAGCGCCAGCGGGACATAGCCGACGCGCGCGAAAGCGCCGAGAAGGTCAGCAAGCAGGGTGAGCAGCAGCAACCGCGCAAGCCGCAGTGGGAGCGTCCCGAGCGCGGGGCGGGCGAGATGGCGTTCGGGCCGGAGGACGACGACGGCGGCTACCAGCCGTCGCGGCCTGTCGCGCCGCCGCCTCCTCCGGTCGCAGCACCGCCGCCTCCGCCGCCTGCGCCACCGGTCCGTTCACGGCGTCCGGCACCGGTGGACGATGACGACGACCTCAGCGGTCAGACCTGGCTGAGCTGACGATCCGTCAGGCGGGGCGCCTGCGCAGGGCGTCCCGCTGGAAGACGAGGTTCGCGTTCTTCAGGTCGCTGTCCAGCAGTTCGTCGTACCGGCGCTCGCCGGTCAGCACCCGCAGCAGGAACGCGGTCACGAACGCGCGGCCGAGCTTGTGCGAGCCGCGTTCGGCGTGGCCGTCCAGCAGCAGTTCGCTCCAGTGCCTGCCCTCGGTGAACCCGAGGTGTGACGCCTTGGGCAGCAGCCGGAACTGCACCGGTCCGCCCCAGGCCTGGGCGATCGCCTCGGAGTGTCCGACGGGCGGCGCGATGCGGTCCTCACCGGCCGCCAGGTGCAGTCCCGGCACGGTGACCTCGCGCGCGGCGTCCAGAGCGGACGGCCGCGTCTCCGTTGCGGCCAAAGTCACAACGGCCCTGACGCGGTCGGCCTCGGACGCCGCCAGCACCGCCGCACCGCCACCCATCGAGTGCCCGGCGAGCGCGACGCGAGCCGGGTCCACGCTGATCTCCCCGGACCCGAGCCGCACGCCGGTGCAGATGTCCACAGTGGTCAGCAGGTTGGCCGCCAGCACCCGTGCCGACAGCAGCGGGCCGCGTTCCACGGCCGGTGCCGCGGCCACGAAGCCCCACGACGCCAGGTGGCGCAAAAGCCCGTGGTAGCGGCGGACGGGCTGCATCCAGCCGTGTCCGAACGCGACGGCGGGCAGTCCCAGCCCCGACTGCGGCGTGAAGATCACGCCCGGCAGGCCGACGAGCGCGAGATCGCCGCGCAGCACCGGGTGCGGACCTGGCCTGCTGAGCTCTTCGAGGGCCTGTTTCGCGGTCAGCGTGATCACGCGGCGAGCCATGGGGTGAACCGTAGTCGATCCTGTCGCGCGCACCACATCCGAGATTGGTCTACACCACCTGTGCCTCTGACCAGCGCAGATCGGCCTTCCTCACTCATTAGGGTTAGCGGCGTGGTCTAGCTAGTCTGTTTCCCGTGTGCGGAATCGTGGGATACGTGGGTCACCGGGCGGCGCTCGACGTCGTGCTGGACGGGCTGAGGCGGCTCGAGTACCGGGGTTACGACTCGGCAGGCGTTGCCGTCATCAGCGAGGGCGCACTGGCCGTCGAACGCAAGGCCGGCCGGTTGCAGAACCTGGAGACGAGGCTCGACGAGGTGGGCCGCGACAACTTCGCGGGCACCGTCGGCATGGGACACACGCGGTGGGCGACGCACGGAGCGCCGATCGACCGCAACAGCCACCCGCACCGCGACGCGACGAACCGCGTCGCCGTGGTGCACAACGGCATCATCGAGAACTTCGCCGCGCTGCGCGCCGAGCTCGAGGGTCTCGGCGTCGAGATGGCGTCGGACACCGACACCGAGACGGTCGCGCACCTCGTGGCGTTCGCCTACGGCGAGGGCGACACGAAGGGCGACCTGCCTGCCAGCGTGCGCAAGGTCGTGCGCCGCCTGGAGGGCGCGTTCACCCTCGTGTTCACGCACGCCGACGAGCCGGACCAGGTCGTGGCTGCCCGCCGCAACTCCCCGCTGGTCGTGGGTGTCGGCGAGGGCGAGCACTTCGTGGCGAGCGACGTCTCCGCGTTCATCGCGCACACCAAGGAGGCCGTCGAGCTGGGTCAGGACCAGATGGTCGTGATCACGCGCGAGGGCTACGAGGTCACCGACTTCGACGGCGAGCCGGCCGAGGCCAAGCCGTTCACGGTCAACTGGGACCTCAGCGCCGCCGAGAAGGGCGGCCACGAGTACTTCATGCTCAAGGAGATCGAGGAGCAGCCCGACGCGCTGGCGAACACGCTGCGCGGCCACTTCTCGAACGGCCGGATCGTCCTCGACGAGCAGCGCCTGTCCGACCAGGACCTGCGTGACGTCGACAAGGTCTTCGTCGTCGCCTGCGGTTCCGCCTACCACTCCGGTCTCGTCGCGAAGTACGCGATCGAGCACTGGACCCGCCTGCCCGTCGAGGTCGAGCTCGCCTCCGAGTTCCGCTACCGCGACCCGGTGCTCGACCGCGACACGCTCGTCGTCGCCGTGTCGCAGTCCGGCGAGACCGCGGACACGCTGGAGGCCGTGCGCCACGCCCGTGCGCAGAAGGCCCGCGTTCTGGCCGTCTGCAACACGAACGGCGCGCAGATCCCGCGCGAGTCCGACGCCGTGCTCTACACGCACGCCGGTCCGGAGATCGGTGTCGCGTCGACGAAGGCGTTCCTCGCCCAGATCGCGGCGAACTACCTCGTCGGCCTGGCGCTGGCGCAGGCCCGCGGCACCAAGTACCCGGACGAGGTCGCCCGCGAGTTCCGCGAGCTGGAGGCCATGCCCGAGGCCGTGCAGCGCGTGCTCGGCACCGTCGAGCAGGTCCGTCAGCTCGGCCGTGAGCTCGCCGACTCGAAGGCCGTGCTGTTCCTCGGCCGCCACGTCGGCTACCCGGTGGCACTGGAGGGCGCGCTCAAGCTCAAGGAGCTCGCCTACATGCACGCCGAGGGCTTCGCCGCCGGTGAGCTCAAGCACGGCCCGATCGCGCTGATCGAGGAGAACCTCCCGGTCGTCGTGGTCATGCCGTCGCCGAAGGGCCGTGCCGTCCTGCACTCGAAGCTGGTGTCGAACATCAGCGAGATCCAGGCCCGCGGCGCCCGCACGATCGTGATCGCCGAAGAGGGCGACGAGACCGTGCGCCCGTTCGCCGACCACCTGATCGAGATCCCGGCCGTGCCGACCCTGCTGCAGCCGCTCATCTCGACGGTGCCGCTGCAGGTGCTGGCCGCCGAGATCGCGCGCAGCCGCGGCTACGACGTGGACAAGCCCCGCAACCTCGCGAAGTCCGTTACGGTCGAGTGAGTGAAGGGCGTCTGGCACACCGAACGCGTCAAGTCCGCTGAAGAGGAGCTCATGGCGGTGGTCCCGCCGGGCTCGTTGATGCGCAAGGCCGCGTTCGGTGTGGCCACCCACGCCCTCAGGCTTCTTTCCGGACGTCGCCGCGTCACGTTGCTCGTCGGCGCGGGCAACAACGGCGGCGACGCCCTCTGGGCCGGCTACTTCCTGCGCCGCCGAGGCGTGGCGGTGTCCGCCGTGCTGCTCAACCCGGCCAAGGCACATGCCGAGGGACTCGCGGCTTTCCGTCGCGCCGGTGGCCGGGTGGTCGACGAGGTGGGCAACCCGGACCTGGTGATCGACGGCATCGTCGGCCTGTCCGCGCGCGGTCCACTCCGGCCGGACGCCGCCGCTCTGGTCGACTCGGTGCGGGCGCCGATCCTCGCCGTGGACCTGCCGTCCGGGATCGACCCGGACACCGGGGAGATCTCCGGTCCTTTCGTGCGCGCCCACACCACGGTGACGTTCGGCGTTTTGAAGCCGGTGCACGCGCTGGCCGAGTGCGGCGAGGTGCACCTGGTCGACATCGGCCTGCGGCCGAAGGACCCGGACTTCGTGCTGCTCGACCGCTCCGACATCGCCTGGCCGGTGCCGGGCCCGTCGGACGACAAGTACACCCAGGGCGTCACGGGCGTGGCCGCCGGCAGCGCCACCTATCCGGGTGCCGCGGTGCTGGCGACCGGTGCCGCCGTGCTCGCCACCTCGGGCATGGTCCGCTACGCCGGCCCCGCCGCCGACGCGATCCGCGCGCGCTGGCCGGAGACCATCTGCACCGGCTCGATCACGGACGCCGGACGCGTGCAGGCCTGGGTCGTCGGGCCGGGCATGGGCACCGGCTCGTCGTCGGACGGAGTGCTGAGGTTCGTGCTGGAGGCTGGCGTACCGGTGATCGCGGACGCGGACGCCATCACGTTGCTGGCGCAGCACCCGACGCTCTGGGACGCCCGCGACCCGGACACCCCGCTCGTGCTGACGCCGCACGACCGGGAGTTCGAACGGCTGGCAGGGCCGGTCGGCGCGGACCGGGTCGGTGCCGCGCGGAAGGCGGCTCAGCGGTTCAACGCGGTGGTGCTGTTGAAGGGGCATCGGACCGTGGTGGCGGCGCCGGACGGACGGGCGCTGGTCAACTCGGCGACGTCGTCGTGGCCTGCGACGGCGGGGTCGGGCGATGTGCTGTCGGGGATCATCGGCGCGTTGCTGGCCGCTGGGGTGAACCCGTTCCTGGCAGCCGGTTACGCCGCGTACGCGCACGTTCTGGCGGCAGAGTTGGCGGCGGATGGTGCGCCGGTGCCGGCTTCCGGGCTGATGAGCGCGATTCCGGAAGCGATCCGCGCGATCAGGGCACGCTAGATCACGGAGAAGCCGGCGGTCAGTTCTCGCCGGCCGGTCAACGCCAGCAGGACGGCCTGACCGTCGCCGGTGACCGCTGCGACGCGGGCGGCCAGCGCAGCCGAGTCGGCGATCGCGTCGACGGGCAGGTCGGCCCGCACGCCTGCCGCGGTGGCGATGTCCAGGCTGTGCACGACGAGTTCGAACGTCCTGGTTGGCAGCCAGTGAGCCAGTCGCATGCCACCGGCCGCCGTGGTGATCAACGCCTCCGGATCGGCTGCGGCGACCGCGGCGACGGCGAGCTCGGTGAACTTCCGGGCTGCTGCGCCCGGCCGAAGGCCCAGACGTGCGCCCCACTCCCTGGCATCCGCGGTGGAGCTGGCCACGGCGGCCTCGTAGATCGCCGGGTCGATGGTCTTCGCCAGGGCGTAGTAGCCCTCTGGTGTGGTGATGTCCTCGGCGGTGGCCGGTTTTTCGAGCACCTCCGCGACGCCCGCCAGTCCGGCGGAGACGGTGTGACCGATGAGGTCGCGCAACGTCCAGTCGCCGAGGCCCGGTCCGGACAGGCGGTCAACGGGCACCGCGTCCACCAGGTCGGCGAAGGCGCGCGCAGTTGCGGCGAAAGTGTGCTGTGCGGCCATGTTGTCAGCCTGGCAGAGCGCGTACCACCGGGCTCCGCGTTTCATGCTCGGCGAACAACGGGGCGTACCTGCGAGTTGCGCCATAGTCCCTGTTCGCGGCTGCCATGGCACGATGAACAGGTTATGGCCCGTTCAGAAGTGGTAGTCGACCTCGGTGCGTTGCGGCACAACGTCGCACTGCTCGCCGGTCTTGCCCCGAACTCCGACACGATGGCCGTCGTCAAGGCGGACGGCTACGGCCACGGCGCGGTGGAAGTGGCCCGCGCCGCGCTCGAAGCGGGCGCGACCTGGCTCGGTTCCTGCTCCACCCAGGAAGCCCTCGCGCTCAGGGCGGCAGGCATCCGGGCGCCGATCCTGGCCTGGCTCGACGCCCCGGACGAGGACCTGGCCGCCGGTATCGCGGCCGATGTCGACATGTCGGTTTCCTCCCTCGAAGACCTGCGCCGCGTCGAGCAGGCCGCCGAGGAGGCCGACGCCAGGCCGAGAATCCACCTGAAGATCGACACCGGGCTGAGCCGCAACGGCTGTCAGCCGCACGACTGGCCGGAACTTGTGGAGCGAGCCAGCAAGCACGAGGTCGTCGCTGTCTGGTCGCACCTCGCGTGCGCGGACGAGATCGGCCACCCGTCGATCGACCTGCAGGCCAAGAGGTTCGACGACGCCTACGACGTCGCCAAAGCGCACGGCCTCGACCCGAAGCGGCACATCGCGAACTCCGCGGCCCTGCTGACCAGGCCCGATCTGCACTTCGACATAGTGCGGCCCGGCATCGCGATCTACGGGCTGAACCCCGTGCCCACCGACCACGACCTGCGTCCGGTGATGAGCTTCCGGTCGCGCGTGGCGCTCACGAAACGTATCCCCGCCGGCGAGTCGGTCTCCTACGGGATGACATGGACCGCGCAGGAGGACACGACGCTGGCACTGGTGCCGGCCGGGTATGCGGACGGTGTCCCGAGGGCGCTCTCCGGTCGGATGGAGGTGCTCCTGGCGGGGAAGCGCCGTCCGGTGGTCGGGCGTGTCTGCATGGACCAGATCGTCGTGGACTGTGGGAACGACGAGGTCGCAGAGGGTGCGGAGGTTGTCCTGTTCGGCGACGGGCGCCGGGGGGAGCCGACGGCGACGGAGTGGGCGGAGCTGACCGGCACGATCGACTACGAGATCGTCTGCGGGATGTACCGGCCGCGGGTGCGGAGGATCTACACGTGAAGCCGGTCTGGAAGGTCGTCGGGTGGGTCAGCGGTGCGCTCGGTGCCGCCGTCGCCGGTGCTGCCGTGGCGCAGACCGCGAAGGTGTCGCACGAGCGCAAGAAGGCCACCGACAGCCTGGCCGACGAGCCGTTAGGCCAGCTGCGGCCCGATCGCGAGTCGACGGTGGCCGCGGACGACGGCGTGCCGATCTCCGTCGAGGAGGTCGACCCCGCTGACGGTCTCGAGGCCGACATCACCGTCGTGCTGGTCCACGGGTTCGCGCTCGACCGCCGCTGCTGGCACTTCCAGCGCCGCGACCTGCAGGAACTGATCGACCCGCGGGTCCACCAGGTGCTCTACGACCAGCGCAGCCACGGCCGGTCAGGGCGGTCCGCGCCGGAGGCCAGCACCATCGAGCAGCTCGCGCACGACCTCGACGCGGTGATCCGCTCGGTCGTGCCGGACGGGCCGCTCGTGCTCGTGGGTCACTCCATGGGCGGCATGACGATCATGGCGCTGGCCGAGAAGCAGCCGGAGCTCTTCGCCGAACGGGTGCGCGGTGTCGCGTTGATCGGCACGGCCGCCGGAGCGGTGGGTGGTGCGGGGCTGCCGAAGTCGGTGCTGTCGCGCTACAACCCCGTGACGCTCGGCATCGGCCGGCTCGCCGGTGCGCAGCCCGGCCTCGTCGAGTGGGTGCGCAAGGGCGCGAAAACCCTGACGTGGAGCGGAATCCGCGCGTTGGCGTTCGGTGACCGCAAGGTGGCACCGTCCCTTGTGGACCTGATGGAGCAGATGATCAACGGGACGACGGTGAAGGTGCTCACCGAGTTCCTGGAGACCCTCGGCACGCACGACCGTTACAAGGCGCTCGCCGGGCTGCGGCACTGCGAGGTGCTCATCGTGAGCGGCGACGCGGACAAGCTCACGCCCTTCTCGCACGCCGAGCGGATGGCCGAGGAGATGCCGCACGCCACGCTCGTCCGGGCCCCCGGTGCCGGGCACATGGTGATGATGGAGCAGGCTGACCTCGTCAACGACCACCTGGTCGCGCTCGTCGAACGCTGCGCGGCCGATCGCGGAGAGAGTCGGAAGAAGTGGTGGCGGCGAGCGTGAAGACCGTCGAACTGCCGTTGGTGGAGGACACCGAGGAGTTCGGCCGCAGGCTGGGTGAGGTCGTGCGGGCGGGTGACCTGCTGCTGCTCGCGGGACCGTTGGGCGCCGGCAAGACGGCGCTGGTGCGCGGACTGGCCCGCGGCCTCGGCGTGCAGGGCAGGGTGTCGTCGCCGACGTTCGTCATCGCCCGCGTCCACGAGCCCGCGGAGGGCGGCAGGGGCGTGCCGCTGGTGCACGTCGACGCGTACCGGCTCGGGGGTCACCTGGACGAGTTGGACGATCTTGATCTGGACACGGATCTGGTCGACGCCGTCGTGGCCGTCGAGTGGGGCGAGGGCATGGCGGAACGCCTGAGCGAAGATCATCTCCTCATTCGCCTGGAGCGCGGAATCGACGACATTCGCACAGCTCAGCTCATTCCGCACGGCGAGTGGACGGCTCGTACCCTGCCCGTGTGAGGTTGTGTGCCGCATGGGGTGACGTCCATTAAGGACGGAGCGTGACCGGCCGATGAAGCTTGCATGATCAAGAAGACGCTTCTCGCGACTGCTGTCATCGGTGGCGCCATGCTGGTCGCCGCGTCCCCTGCTCTCGCCGGTGACGAGGGCCGCGACGGCCACGGCATCAGCATCGCCGACAACCTGTGCGCCGCCCCGTGGCAGTGGAACGGACCGTTCTCGCTGCTGCACGAGGGCCACGCGCCCGGCTACGCCGCGTGCAACGACAACCACGCCGCCGGCGGCTCGGACATCAGCATTGCCAACAACGCCTGTCTGCTGCCGTGGCAGTGGAACGGTCCGTTGGAGGTCTTCACGGTCGACCACGCGCCGTCCTACGTCGCGTGCAACGGCAACTCGGCCGGCTGACAGCCGGACGTGAGGGGATGGCCGGGCGAGCCCACCGGCCATCCCCTCGACCGTCCTCTCAGGACAGTTCGCGCTTGAGCACCTTGCCCATCTCGTTGCGCGGCAAAGCTTCCAGATAACGCACCACCCGCGGCCTCTTGTGCGGCGACAACAGCTTCGCCACGTGGTCGCTGAGGACCGACGGTTCCGGTGCTTCGCCCGCAGGCACCACCCAGGCCACGATCCGCTCGCCGAGGTCGTCGTCCGGCTCGCCCGTCACCGCCACCTCGGCCACCGCCGGGTGCTCCAGCAGGGCGTTCTCGATCTCGCCGGCGCCGATCTTGTAGCCACCGCTCTTGATGAGGTCGGTGGCCCGCCTCCCGACGATGCGGAGGTAGCCGTCGGGATCGCGCACCGCCATGTCTCCGGTCCTGAACCACCCGTCCCGGAACGCCTTCTCCGTCGCGTCCGGACGGTTCAGGTACTCCAGGAACAGGTTCGGCCCGCGCACCTCGATCTCGCCGATGGCACCGATGCCGACGTCCCGGCCCTGCTCGTCGACAACCTGCACGTCGACGCCGTCCACCGGCAGCCCGACCGCACCGGGCCTGCGGTCGCCGTCGAACCGCACGCTCACGTTCATCAGCGTCTCGCTCATGCCGTACCGCTCGACGATGCCCTGCCCGGTGGCCTTGGCGATCCGCTCGTGGTCGCTCGCCGGCAGCGCGGCCGAACCCGAGACCAGCAGGCGGGCGCGCCGGAACTGGTCGGCCAGCGCGGGGTCCTGCTCCACCGCCTCGGCGATGCGGTGGTACATCGTCGGCACGCCGAACATCATCGTGGCGCCGGTCGCGAGCTCCTGGCCGACGGCGGCAGGCGAGAACTTCACGTGCCGCACCGAACCGCCGAGTCGCAGCACGCCGAGGATGCCGATGCCCAGCCCGTGGACGTGGAACAGCGGCAGCCCGTGCACCAGCACGTCGTCGGCGGTCCACTGCCACGCGGCGGCGAGCGAGTCGATGTTCGAGGTCAGCGCCCGGCGCGGCAGCACCACGCCCTTGGGCGGACCGGTCGTGCCCGAGGTGTAGATGATCAGCGCGGGCGTCTCTGGGCCGGGATCCGGGAACTCGCCCGGCGTGCCGAAGACGATCGGTTCGTCGCGAAGTACCAGGTCAGGCTGGCTGTCGCCGAGGATGTGCTCGAGTTCGCGCTCGCCGATCTTGGGGTTGAGCGGCACGATCGCGACGCCTGCGAGGAGCCCGGCGACCACCGAGACGCAGGTTTCCAACGTGGACGTCGCCCAGACGGCGACCCGCGTGTGGCCACGCAGCCGTTCGGCCAAAGTGCCCGCCGCTCGGTGCAGCTCGGCATAGGTCAGGGACTTCTCTCCGAAGCGCAGGGCCTCGCGGTCACTCGGTGCAGCGAACATGGATCAAGCCTGATAGAGGTGCCCGGAGGGCGCATCGGAAGTGTGGTCTGCCACACGTACTACTCTGGACAATCGTGCTAGTGCTCGCCGTCGACACGGCCACCCCCGCAGTCACCGCCGGTGTGGTCGAACTCGCGCCCGACTCCCCGCCGCGCCTGCTCGCGAAGCGGGTGACGCTCAACGCCAAGGCGCACGGCGAGCTGCTCACCCCGCACATCAGCGACTGCCTCGAAGAGGCCGGCAAGACGTACGCCGACCTCGACGCCATCGTTGTCGGCGCAGGTCCCGGCCCCTTCACCGGCCTGCGGGTCGGTCTGGCCACGGCCGCCGCGCTCGGTCAGGCGCTCAACCGCCCGGTCTACCCCGTCGCCACCACGGACGCGATCGCCAAGGACGCCGCCAGCGGCCACCCGCTGCTCGTCGCGACCGACGCGCGGCGCAAGGAGGTCTACTGGGCCGCCTACGACGCCGCCGGCCGCCGCACCGACGGCCCGCACGTCGAACGGCCGCAGGACCTGGCGGAGAAGCTGCCGAAGCTCGGCGTGCACCACGCCACCGGTGAGGGCGCGGAGATCTACCGGGACGTTCTCGGACTCGAAACCCTGAGCGCGAAGCACCCGACGCCGGAGGGCCTGGTCGCTGCCGCGGCCGCCGAGGTCCTCGCCAAGGCCCGCCCCGCCGCGCTCACCCCGCTCTACCTGCGCAGGCCCGACGCGGTCGAACCCACCGGCCGCAAGCGGGTGACCAGGGCATGACCACCGGCACCGTCACGCTCGCGCCGCTGCGGCACGCCGACGTGCCCAGGTGCCACGAGATCGAGCTGGAGCTGTTCCCCGGCGACGACCCGTGGAGCGAGAACGCGTTCCACAGCGAGCTCGACAACGGCAATTACTACGTCGGTGCGTACGCGGACGACGAGCTCATCGGGTACGCGGGCCTCGCCGCGAGCGAGTACGAGGCCAGCGTGCACACGATCGCCGTGGTCAAGCACTGGCAGGGCAGGGGCGTCGGCAAGATGCTCCTGAACGACCTCCTCGCCCGCGTGGACGAGCTCGGCGTCCCGGTGTACCTCGAGGTCCGCACGGACAACGAGCCCGCGATCGCCCTGTACCTGGCGCACGGTTTCGAGCACCTCGGTGTGCGCCGCCGCTACTACCAGCCGTCGGGTGCCGACGCGTACACGATGGGAAGGCCAGCGCAAAGTGTCTGACAGGCTCATTCTCGGCATCGAGAGCTCGTGCGACGAGACGGGCGTCGGCATCGTCCGCCTCGGCCAGGACGGCTCGCTCGAACTGCTCGCCGACGAGGTCGCCTCGAGCGTCGAGGAGCACGCCCGCTTCGGCGGCGTCGTGCCGGAGGTCGCCTCCCGCGCCCACCTCGAGGCCATGGTCCCGACCATGCGCCGCGCCCTCGACGCGTCCGGGGTCGAGCTCTCCCAGATCCACTCCATCGCCGTCACCGCGGGGCCGGGCCTCGCCGGTGCGCTGCTGGTCGGCGTGTCCGCCGCGAAGGCCTACGCCGCCGCGCTCGGCAAGCCGCTCTACGGCGTGAACCACCTCGCGGGCCACGTCGCCGCGGACACGCTGCAGCACGGCGCGCTGCCGAACCGCTGCCTCGCGCTGCTGGTCTCCGGCGGCCACTCCCAGCTGCTGCTGGTCGAGGGCGGCCTGGCGAACTCGATCACCGAGATCGGCTCGACGGTGGACGACGCCGCGGGTGAGGCGTACGACAAGGTCGCGAGGCTGCTCGACCTGCCCTACCCCGGTGGCCCGCCCATCGACAAGCTCGCCCAGCAGGGCAACGGGTGCGCGATCGCGTTCCCGCGCGGCCTCACCGGCCCGCGCGACGCGAAGTACGACTTCTCGTTCTCCGGCCTGAAGACCTCCGTCGCCCGCTGGGTCGAGCGCGCCGAACGCGCCGGCGAGGAGATCCCGCTGGCCGACGTCGCCGCGTCGTTCCAGGAGGCGGTCGCGGACGTGCTGACCGCCAAGGCGATCCGCGCGGCGAAGGACCTCAAGGTCGACACGCTGGTCATCTCCGGCGGTGTCGCGGCGAACTCGCGCCTGAGCGGCCTGGCCGCCGAGCGCTGCGCCGAGGCCGGCATCGAACTGCGCGTGCCGCGGCCGCGGCTGTGCACCGACAACGGCGCGATGATCGCCGCTCTCGGCGCCCACCTGGTGGCGGCCGGTGCCAAGCCGTCCCCCATGGACCTGTCGACGACGCCCGGTCTGCCGGTCGGAACCGTGCAGATACTCTGACCCCATTCCTGGGCGGCCCTGAAACTGGAGTGAGCGGTGAGCGCTGAACCCATGCGCACGATCACGTACCTGTTCCCGATCTACAACGAGGCCGGGAACATCGATCTGCTGCACAAGACGGTTTCCGAGGTCGTGAAGCCGCTGGAGGACCGGTACCGGGTCAACTTCATCTACGTCAACGACGGCAGCCGCGACAACTCGCTCGCGCTGCTCAACGCCGTCGCGGACGCGGACGACCGGGTCACCGTCATCGACCTGTCGCGCAACTTCGGCCACCAGCTCGCCGTGACCGCGGGTCTCGACCTCGCGGACGCCGACGCCGTGGTGATCATGGACAGCGACCTGCAGGACCCGCCGGCGGTGAGCCTCGAGCTGATCGAGAAGTGGGAGCAGGGCTACGACGTCGTCTACGCCCAGCGCCGCTCGCGTCAGGACACGGCGTTCAAGAAGGCCACCGCGCGGGCGTTCTACTGGTTCCTGCGCAAGGTCGCCGAGATCGACATCCCGGAGAACACCGGCGACTTCCGCCTCATCGACCGCAAGGTCGTCGACGAGCTGCGCAAGTTCCGCGAGCACAACCGGTTCCTGCGCGGCCTGGTGAGCTTCATCGGCTTCCGCCAGACCGCCGTGCAGTTCGACCGCGACAAGCGCCACGCGGGCGTCACCGGCTACCCGCTGCGCAAGATGCTGCGGTTCGCCGCGGACGGCATCGTCGGATTCTCCGCCGCGCCGCTGAAGCTGATCTCCAAGGTCGGCTACTTCATCTCGTTCCTCGCGTTCCTCGGCATCTGCTACGTCGTGGGCGTGAAGCTGTTCCTGCCGGACACCGCCGTTCCCGGTTGGGCGTTCATCACCAGCGCCGTGTTCTTCCTCGGCGGCATCCAGCTGATCATGCTCGGCGTGCTCGGCAGCTACGTCGGCCGCATCTACACCGAGGTGCAGGGCCGCCCGCTCTACAGCGTGGCGTCGGTGCGCACGGGGTCGGACGTGCCGAACGACGCCAGGGCCCTCGCGTCGTGAAGAAGCTGCTGAGCGCCCAGCAGCTGCGCTTCGGCCTGGTCGGCGTGGGCAACACCCTCGTCGACCTGGTCGGCTACACGGTGCTGTTCGCGCTCGGCACGCCCCTCGTGATCGCGAACCTCATCTCGACCACGATGGGCATGGCGCTGAGCTTCACGCTCAACCGCAGCTTCACGTTCCGTGCCGCAGGCGGTGGCGTGGTTCGTCAGGTCGTGCTGTTCGTGCTGGTCACGGGCATCGGACTGTGGGCGATCCAGCCGCTGGTCATCGTGCTGACGCGCGACCTGTTCGCCGGCCTGCCCGAGACGCTCGCCATCGCGGCGCCCAAGTTCGCGGGCATCTGCGTCGCACTCGTCTGGAACTACGTGCTCTACAGCCGGCTCGTGTTCCGCCCGGTCGAAGAGCTTGCAAAGGAACCCGTTCATGACTGACACCGCGATCCGCGAGCCGGAGGTCGCCGCCGAGGAGGCGCCGAGACCGGTTCCCCGGTGGAAGACCGCGCTGACGGGCGACTTCGCGAAGGTCTTCCTGCTGGTGTTCGCCTGGCAGGTCTTCATGACCGTGCTCGGGCGCCTGATCGAACCGCTGATGCCGGTCTTCGAGGGCACGCCGCTGTCGTCGCGCACCGTCGACACGCTGCTCTCGCACACGCACCGCTGGGACGCCGAGAACTTCACCGGCATCGTCGAGGGCACGGCGTACCAGAACATTCCGACGTCACAGGCGTTCTACCCCGTCTTCCCGCTGTTCGTGTGGCTGGTGAAGACGGCGTTCCTCGGCACGATCGGCACGCTGGCCGCGGGCTTCATCGTCAACACGGTCGCCTTGTGGCTGGGCGCGGTGGCGCTGCTGAAGATCGCCCGCAACTTCCTCGCCGGCGAGCGCGGGCCGTGGATCGCCGTCATGGTCATGCTGACCCTGCCGTCGGCGTACTTCCTGCACGCGTTCTACAGCGAGGCCGTCTTCATCGCGCTGGGCTTCTGGGCGTACCTCTTCGCGTTGCGCAGGCAGTGGGTCTTCATGGGCCTGTGCCTGATGCCGCTGACCGGTGTGCGCATCACGGCCGTGCTGTTCGTGGGCCTGTGCTTCCTGGAGTTCTGGCGCAGCAAGGACTGGAAGTTCCGCGGCCTGCTGTCGTGGCACCTGCTGTGGTTCCCGCTGAGCGCGGTGGGCTTCATCGGCTTCGCGATCTACCTGAAGATCCTGGTGAACGACCCGCTGGGCATGACGAAGGCCTACTCGAAGGCGCCGGCCTGGGCGTACCACCAGTTCAGCCCGAACATCCTCAACACGCTGTACGAGCAGACCAAGATCGTCTTCAAGATCCTCACCGGCAGGTTCGAGCTCGCCGGTTGGTCGGTCGCGAACTACGTGGTGCCGTGGTTCGGCCTGATGCTGCTGATCGCGTGCTCGCTGTACCTGCTCGCGCTGCGGAGGGGAGACCTGGTCCCGGTCGGCCTCTACGGCCTCGCGTCGGTGGTGATGCTGACGCTGAACCAGAACCTGGTCTCCGTCCACCGCTACCTGCTGCCGTGCTTCGGCATCTACCTCGCGCTGGTGCTGCTCGGGCAGCGGGTTCCCGCGTTGAAGTCGGTGGTGTACGGGGTCATGTACGTCGGGCTGACCGTGCAGACCCTGTTCTACCTGCAGTTCGTCGCGGGTCTCTGGACCGGCTGAGGTCAGACCCTGTTGAGGCCCGGCCTCCGGTCTTCGATGACGAAGGACGCCTTCGTCGTCACCGGGGCGCCGGGCTTCGACACGTAGTCGAGCCCGCGGAAGTCCGCTCGCACCTCCCGTGCGGTGAACTTCGTCCGCACGTACCCACGCCGGTTGTTGAAGTACTTCACGTGCGGGTTCTCGGCCAGAATCGCGGGCGTCTCCGCACGGGTCTCCGAGCCGTCACCACCGGACGTGATCGACGTCGCCACCAGCTCGGTCGCGACGGTCTTCGACGTCGGGTCGTTCCACTTCTCCTTGACCTCGGCCGCCCACGCCGCGTGCACGTCACCGGTGAGCACGACGGTGTTGCGCGCGTGGCAGAACCCGGCGGCCACCCGGTCGCGGTTCGCCGCGTAGCCGTCCCACGCGTCCATGTTGTTGGTCTCGCCGGCACCGGGCGTGAAGTCGAGCTGTGAGAAGAACACCTGCTGGCCCAGCACGTCCCACCGCGCGTGCGAGCGCCTGAGGCCGTCCAGGAGCCACTTCTCCTGCTCGGCGCCGGTGATCGTGCGCGTCGGGTTCAGCCGCTCGGGACATGCCTTCAGGCCGTCGCCGCACGCCTGGTCGTCGCGATACTGACGGGTGTCGAGCATGTGGAAGTTCGCGAGCCCGCCCCACTGGATGCGCCGGTAGAGCTGCAGGTCGATGCCGTGCGGCTTGTTCCTGATCGGCATGTTCTCGTAGTAGGCCTGGAACGCGGCCGCCCGGCGCTGGAGGAAGTTCGGCTGGGGGATCTGCGGCTTCTCGTAGACCTCGTCCGCCCAGTTGTTGTCGAGCTCGTGGTCGTCCCAGACCACGGCCCAGGGCGCCACGGCGTGCGCTTCCTGGAGATCCAGGTCGGTCTTGTACTGCGCGTGCCGCTGCCGGTAGTTCGCGAGCGTCTCGGTTTCCGGGCCCTCGTGGTCGCGCGGGTTGCCGCCCGGTGCCACGTACGCGCCCTTGGTGTACTCGTACTGGTAGTCGCCGAGGTGCAGGATCAGGTCGGGCTGGTCCTCGGCCATCCTGCGGTACGCGGTGAAGTAGCCGTGCTCGAACTGCGAGCAGGACGCGAACGCCATCGTGAGCCCGCTGCCCAACGCCCACGGCGCCGGTGCCGTCCGCGTCCGGCCGGTGCGCGAGAGGTGGCCCTCCGCAGAGAAGCGGTAGAAGTACTCGCGGCCGGGCATGAGCCCGCGCACGTCCACGTGGACGCTGTGGCCCTCCTCCGGCCGCGCGGACGCCGTGCCGCGGCGGACGACCAGCCGGAACCGTTCGTCCAGTGCGAGTTCCCACTTCACCTCGACGACGCGGGACGGCATGCCGCCCATGCCGTCCTCCGCAAGAGGTGTGGGTGCCAGGCGGGTCCACAGGACCACGCCGTCGTAGGTCGGGTCGCCGGAAGCGACTCCGAGAGTGAACGGGTCGGACAACCGGTCCGACCCCGCGCCGACGGTGGTGAGCGCAAGTCCCCCGATGAGGAGTGCGCGTCGCGTCACTCGAGTCATGGTGAGACCCTCACCCACCAGGGTGGCGATCAGGTGAACGCTTCCCTAAAGCCTGTGGAGCCCTGGGACTCGGTCCTCCACCGCGAACGATGCCTTGGTGTGGACGGGCGAACCCGGCCGCGTCACGTAGTCGAGGCCGCGGAAGTCGGTCCGCAGCTCCTCTGGCGTGAACCTGGTCAGCGTGTAGCCGCGCCGGTTGTTGAAGTACTTCACGTGCGGGTTCTCCTTGAGCCACAACGGGGTCTCGGCGTACTCCTCCGACCCGTCACCGCCCGCCGTGATCGACGTGGTCACCAGCTCCGTGGCGAGCGTCTTCGACGAAGGGTCGTCCCAGCGCTGTTTGACCTCCGCGCCCCACGCCGCGTGCACGTCGCCGGTGAGCACGATCGGGTTGCGGACGTCGGCGAACCTCGCCACCACGCGGTCCCGATCGGCGACGTAGCCGTCCCACGCGTCCAGCAGGAACTTGTCGACGTCGCCGGGGATGTAGTCGTACTGCGAGAAGAACACCTGCTGTCCCAGCACGTCCCAGCGCGCCGACGACTCGCGGAACCCCTTGAACAGCCACGCTTCCTGGTCGTCGCCGAGCATCGTCCGCTCGGGCACGAGTCGTTCCGGGCACAGTTGCAGCCCGTCCCCGCAGGCCTGGTCCGTCCGGTACTGACGGGTGTCGAGCATGTGGAACGTCGCGAGCGATCCCCACCGGATCCGCCGGTACAGCCTCGGTGACCTGCGGATCGGCATGTTCTCGTAGTAGGCCTGGAACGCGGCCACCCTGCGTTTGGCGAAGTCCGCCTGGGGCGTGTCCGGCTGCAGGCCCGCCCAGTTGTTGGCGATCTCGTGGTCGTCCCAGACCGCCACCCACGGCGCGGCGGCGTGCGCGGCCTGCAGGTCGGGGTCGGTCTTGTACTGCGCCTGCCGGCGGCGGTAGTCCGCGAGCGTCGTGGTGGTCGGACCGTCGACGTGACGGACGTTGCCGGTCGGGGCGACGTGGATGCCGCTCTCGTACTCGTAGGTGTAGTCGCCGAGGTGCAGCACGAGGTCGGGCTCGTCCTCCGCCAGTCTGCGGTACGCCGTGAAGTAGCCGTGCTCGTACTGCGCGCACGACGCGAAGGCCATCGTCAGCGGTACCTGCAGGGCGCTCGGCGGAGGAGCGGTGCGCGTGCGGCCCGTCGGGGAGAGGTGGTTGAGAGCCCTGAAGCGGTAGAAGTACTCGCGGCCGGGTTCCAGTCCGGTGAGTTCGAGGTGGACGGTGTGGCCTTCGTCCGGTCGAGCCGGGGTGGAGCCCTGCTGGACGATCCGGGTGAATCGTTCGTCGTCGGCGACCTGCCACTCGACGTCGATCGGACGCCCCGGCATGCCGCCCATGCCGTCCTCCGCGAGCGGTCGGAGGGCCAGCCGGGTCCACAGCACCACCCCGTCGGGTGTCGGGTCGCCCGAGGCCACACCGAGTGTGAAAGGGTCGGCCGGTCTGGCGGACGCGGCGGCCGAGAACGCTGTGACTCCCGCCACGCCTGCGAG
This sequence comes from Lentzea flava, assembly GCF_014648475.1. Taxonomy (GTDB): domain Bacteria; phylum Actinomycetota; class Actinomycetes; order Mycobacteriales; family Pseudonocardiaceae; genus Lentzea; species Lentzea flava. The sequence continues at coordinate 54,620 of NZ_BMRE01000037.1, forward strand.
CAGCAGCGTTCGGCGCGTCAAGGTGGGCATGCCCTGAATACGGCTCCCGATGGGTGAGTGGTTCGGGGGCCTCGTTGAAGGGTTGGCACTCTCATGGGTAGAGTGCCAATTGCACGGCACCAGCACCGCCCCGACCCCCGCGACGGCGGGGTGGCAGGAGCCGTAACAACGAAACCTGCCAACGACCCGTGGAGGTCATCCCGGTGAGCGTGAACATCAAGCCGCTCGAGGACAAGATCGTCGTTCAGGCCTCCGAGGCTGAGACGACCACCGCCTCCGGCCTCGTGATCCCGGACACCGCGAAGGAGAAGCCCCAGGAGGGCAAGGTCCTCGCTGTGGGCCCCGGTCGCATCGACGACAAGGGCAACCGCGTCCCGCTGGACGTCGCTGTCGGCGACGTCGTCATCTACTCGAAGTACGGCGGCACCGAGGTCAAGTACAACGGCGAGGAGTACCTGATCCTCTCCGCCCGCGACGTGCTGGCCGTCGTCAACTGACGCTCGGCTGACATGCCTGACGCCCCGGCGCCCCATCCCGGGGCTGCCGGGGCGTTTCGCTACTCAGAGAGGCTTTGAGGTAAATGGCCAAGCAGATCAGCTTCGACGAGGACGCTCGTCGGGCGCTCGAGCGCGGCGTGAACAAGCTCGCGGACACGGTCAAGGTCACCCTTGGTCCGCGCGGGCGCCACGTCGTGCTCGACAAGAAGTTCGGTGGCCCGACGGTCACCAACGACGGTGTCACCATCGCTCGCGAGATCGAGCTGGACGACGCGTTCGAGAACCTCGGCGCGCAGCTCGCCAAGTCGGTCGCCACCAAGACCAACGACGTCGCGGGTGACGGCACCACCACCGCCACCGTGCTGGCGCAGTCCCTCGTGAAGGAAGGCCTGCGCAACATCGCCGCGGGTGCGAACCCGACCGCGCTCGGCCGTGGCATCCAGGCCGCCGCCGACGCCGTCGTGGACGCGCTGAAGGGCAAGGCCACCCCGGTCAAGGGCCGCGACAACATCGCCCAGGTCGGCACCGTCTCCTCGCGGGACGAGTCGATCGGCTCTCTGCTCGGCGAGGCCATCGAGCGCGTCGGCGAGGACGGTGTCATCACCGTCGAGGAGTCGTCCACGCTCGCGACCGAGCTGGTGATCACCGAGGGTGTGCAGTTCGACAAGGGCTTCATCTCGACGCACTTCGTGACGGACTCCGAGGCGCAGGAGGCCGTCTTCGAGGACGTCCGCGTCCTGCTCCACCGCGAGAAGATCTCGGCGCTGGCCGACCTGCTCCCGGTGCTGGAGAAGGTCGCAGAGTCCGGCAAGCCGCTGCTGATCATCGCTGAGGACGTCGAGGGCGAGGCCCTGTCCACGCTGGTGGTCAACGCCCTGCGCAAGACGCTGAAGGTCGTCGCCGTGAAGGCGCCGTTCTTCGGCGACCGCCGCAAGGCGTTCCTGGACGACCTCGCGGTCGTCACCGGTGGTCAGGTCATCTCCTCCGAGATCGGCCTGAAGCTGTCCGAGACCACGCTCGACCAGCTGGGCTCCGCCCGCCGCGTCGTCGTGACCAAGGACGACACCACGATCGTGGACGGCGGCGGCACCAAGGCCGACATCGCCGCCCGCGCGGAGCAGCTGCGCCGCGAGATCGAGGCCACGGACTCCGACTGGGACCGCGAGAAGCTCCAGGAGCGCCTCGCGAAGCTCTCCGGCGGCATCGCCGTGATCAAGGTCGGCGCCGCCACCGAGACCGAGCTCAAGGAGCGCAAGCACCGCATCGAGGACGCGGTCGCCGCCACCAAGGCCGCGGTCGAGGAGGGCATCGTCCCCGGCGGTGGTTCCGCGCTGATCCACGCCTCGAAGGTGCTGGACGACGAGCTCGGCCTCACCGGTGACGAGGCCACGGGTGTCGTGCTGACCCGCAAGGCCCTCGAGGCTCCGCTGTTTTGGATCGCCGCGAACGCCGGCCTCGAAGGCGCCGTCGTGGTGAACAAGGTCCGCGAGGGCGAGTGGGGCTTCGGCATCAACGCGGCCTCGCTGGAGTTCGGCGACCTGCTCGACCAGGGCATCATCGACCCGGTCAAGGTCACCCGCTCCGCCGTCGCCAACGCCGCCTCCATCGCGCGCATGGTGCTCACGACCGAGAGCGCCGTCGTCGAGAAGAAGGTGGAAGAGGCTCCGGCCGTCGGCCACGGCCACGGCCACGGGCACGGCCACTGAGTTTCACACGATGAAGGGCTCCTTCATCCACCTCACGTGGATGAAGGAGCCCTTCATCGCATTTGCGGCTAAACGATTGCCAGCTGGCGCTTGCGGGCTTTGATGATGTTGTCGCGCTCGGATTCCGAGAGCCCGCCCCAAATTCCGTAGGGTTCCTGCACGGCGAGGGCGTGCCTGCGACACATCTCCAGCACCGGGCACGCCAGGCAGACGGCCTTGGCGCGGGCTTCCCGTCGTGCTCTCGCCGGACCCCGTTCACCGTCGGGGTGGAAGAAGAACGCGCTGTCCATACCCCGGCACGAACCGCGCATCTGCCAGTCCCAGAGATCTGCGTTGGGACCGGGGAGCCTTCGGGTGTCCGCCATCGAGACCGCCTCCGTGACGACTGCTCCATTCGGCTTAACGATGATCCACCGTAGAACCGCGTCAAAACTTGTTCAAGAGGCTGAAGACCCTTATCAACTGATGGGTGACGGCACGCGTGTTCGATCACTCACCGCCCGGAGTTGCCGCCCGGATGAGGTGAACGGAACATGGCTCTCGTGATGACACAGCCGGAGCACAGATCTGCCGGTGGTCACACGAGTGAGCCCCTTCTCTCAGTGGCCGCGGTGGCCAGGCGACTCGGCGTGGCTCCCGCCACCCTTCGCACCTGGGACCGCCGGTACGGGCTCGGTCCGAGCGATCACACGACCGGGCGGCACCGGAAATACGGGCCACGCGACGTAGCTCGCTTGGAATTGATGCAGCGCGCTCTTCTTCGTGGCGCGTCATCGGCCGAGGCGGCTCGATTCGCCTTGGAGTCGAAATCGTCGATGACGCACGGCGAAGTTCCGGCCACTCCAACGGGTGGCGGCCGTGGCCTGAAATTGGCGGGTGCGTCTCGATTGGCGCGCGGGCTCGGCCGGGCGGCGCTCGCGATGGACTCCATCGCCGTGCAGGGGATGCTCGCCGACTCGCTCGCGTCCGACGGGGTGATCGCGACCTGGAACGAGGTCGTGCGTCCGGTGATGACGGCCGTTGCCGCGCGGTGGCAGCTGTCCGGTGCCGGGGTCGAGGTGGAGCACCTGTTGAACGAGTGCGTGCTCGCGGCGTTCGTGCGTGCGACACCGCTCGTCACTCTCGGGCGCAACCATCGGCCCGTGTTGCTGGCGTGCATGCCGGAGGAGAGGCACAACCTTCCGCTCTATCCGCTGGCTGCCGAGCTGGCGCAGCGCGGTGTGGTCGTCCGGCAGCTGGGGGCCGCGTTGCCGGTCGACGCGCTGGCCGCCGCGGTGCGCCGTACCGCGCCGTCGGCGGTGGTGCTGTGGGCGCAGCTGCCGCGGTACGCCGATCCGGGAGTGATCTCCGCTTTGCCGCGCACGAGGCAGCAGGTGCGGTTGTTCGTGGGTGGGCCAGGCTGGCGGCGAGGTGTGGTCACGGCGCCGGCCGAACGTGTGGAGGACCTCGCTGATGCCGTCGCCGCAGTCGAGGCGGCCGTCACCTGAAAGACTTCCCGAGTGGAAGAGGAGCTGCGCCGCGCCGCCTTCGGTGACTCGCCCGACCGCGACGTCTGGTCCGCGCTCACCGCTGCCAGCCCGCGCGTCCGGTGGCTCGCCGCGGTCGTCCTCGGCGGCCAGGGGCACTACGCAGCGGCGGCCACCGTGCTGGACGCGCTGCGTCACGACCCCGACCCGGTGATCGCGTCCCTTTCTCTCTCCACCCGCGCGTCACATCACCGTCAGCTCGGGGCGCACCACCTCGCCCGCGGCCTCGACGGCTTGGCGCTCGCCCGCGTTCAGACCGCTGATGGCGGCGATCCGGACGGCATCGACGCGCTGGGTGCCAGGACGGACGCCCTGCTCGGCCTCGCGGCCGACTCGCTGGGCGCCGGTCGGCTCGGTGAGGCCAGGCGGTTGCTCGCGCGAGTCGAGACGGAGTCGTGGAGAAGTGAGGTCCGACGGGGATGGGTGACCGCGGAGGTTGAGCTCGCGTCCGGTCAGGCGCACGCGGCGGTGGCGCCCGCCGAGCAGGCGTACGGCGTCGCGACGAGCAGAAAGGCGCTCCGGCACGAGCTCAAGTCGGCACTCGTCCTCGGCGCCGCGTTGGTCGTGTGGGGGACACCCGACGGGTCGACCAGAGGGGTTGAACTGGTCGAGTGTGAGCTAAATCACAGTGTCACGAAGGGGCTTCATCCGTTGATCTGGCCGAGCGCTCTTGTCCTGGTGGGTCGTGCCACCACGGTGGGCGCAGTCGCCATCAACCGGGCGACGGAGGCTCTGAGCTGCGTGTTACGCAGAGCTGATCCCGTCAGCCGTCAGGTCGCTCTTGATTCCCCGTGGGTGCCGAGTGGGCTGCTCCGTTCCGGGGAACCCCCGAACGCAGACCCTCAGACGAACTTCTTGACGGATTAAGCACCGGATCGTGTCAAGGTTGGGCCGCGAGCGTCCGATAGGGGAGATGGAACGTCACTCGGCTGCAGGAAGGAGTCCCCGTGACCACGGTCCTTATTTGCGACGACCGGACGCAGTGTGCGGGAGGGTCTCACCCGCGTGATGTCGGCTGTCCCCGGGGTTAGCCGCATCGACTGCGTAGCGCACGGTGACGAGTTGTTGGCTCGCTTTTCCAGGCAGCCGGTTGACGTCGTTCTGGTGGGAACCCAGCGCGCCGTCCCGACCGGGGTGGAAGCAACTAGGCGACTCGTCTCCGCGAACCCGCAGGCAAACGTCATCGTGTTCGGAGCACCTGACGACGCCGGCAGCATCGCCGCCGCGATCGCCGGAGGCGCCCGCGGCTACCTGAGGTGGGACGCTTCGCGTCCCGAGCTTGTGGCAGCCCTCGCGCACACGCTCGCCAGCACCTCGGTGCCCGCGCCGCGTCAGCCCTCCGACCCCGGCGTGCAGCTCACGGAGCGCGAGCTCCAGGTGCTGCGCGGCATGAGCCAGGGCAAGAGCAACGGCCAGATCGGCCGCGAGCTCTACCTGTCGGAGGACACGGTGAAGACGCACGCGCGTCGCCTGTTCCGCAAGCTCGGTGTCCGTGACCGCGCCCAGGCGGTCGCGCACGGCTTCCGGCGCGGTCTCGTCCAGTAATCGACTCGCCGCACCGGCCCCGCGTCCTCATATGCCGCATGTGGGGACGCGGGGCCGGTGGCGTGAGACGGCTCACCTGCCGCACAGGTGAATCTTCGAGTCGCGCAGTTAGCCCAGCCCGGTGACAATGTCGCCGGGCTGGAGCAGTTGGGCGTGTCTGCTGGTCACCCGGGGTGTCCATACCCCGCTGATGAACAGAGGGCGCGAAGACCGGTACGGTGAGTGCTGCTGCAACGAGTCGCCGTGAGTGACTCGTGCTGTTTCATGTCGGTACGCCAACAAGTAACACCAGGGCTGTTGTCTGCGATGACCAACTTGGGGGACGGACTGGACGCCGAAGTGGGCGCGGCCGTCGACGGCGACCGCCAGGCGATCGAACGCCTGCTGGCCTCCATTCGTCCTCTTGTGGTGCGGTACTGCCGCGCCAGAGTTGGCAGGCAGGAGCGAAGCTTCGCTTCGGCGGACGATGTGGCCCAGGAGGTGTGTCTCGCGGTGCTCACGGCATTGCCCAGCTACCGCGATCAGGGTCGGCCCTTCCTCGCGTTCGTCTACGGGATCGCGGCGCACAAGGTTGCCGATGCACATCGGTCTGCCGCCAGGAACCGCTCCGAGCCCGTTCCCGAAGTTCCCGACGCGCCGGAGACCGAAGCTGGTCCGGAGCAGCGGGCGATGCAGGGCGAACTCTCCGATCGGATGGCTGTCCTACTGCGCGTCCTGCCGGAGAAGCAGCGGGAGATCCTGCTGTTGAGGGTGGTGGTCGGGCTTTCCGCCGAGGAAACTGCCGAGGCGGTCGGTTCGACGCCGGGTGCGGTCCGGGTGGCGCAACACCGTGCGCTGGCTCGGCTCCGCAAGTCGCTGGCAGCGGAGGAGGTGGTCTGAGTGGCCGACGAGCACGGAAAGGACGACGAGCAAGTGCGCGGACAGGACGATAGAACCCCGCACGAACCCGTCGTGGCAGATGATCTTTCGGCTGTGCAGGCCGATGACAGGCTGCTGGACGCGCTGGGGTCCGCGACGCCAGGTGCGGCCGGCTCCTTGGTCGACGACGAACTGAACGCGTTGCTGCTCGCATGGCGCAACGAGGTGGAGACGGCGCCCTTCGGCGAACTCGTCGACACCGAAACCGCCATCGCCACCATCCAGGCTGCCCGCCCGCAGCCGGTGTCGCGGCACCGCTTCCTGATCCCGCTGGCGAGCGCCGCCGCGGTCCTGGCCATCGCCTTCACCGGCGTGAGCCTGGTGGCCCGCGACGCCCAGCCGGGCGACGCCCTCTGGGGCCTCACCCGAGTGCTCTACTCGGAGCACGCGAAGTCCATCGAAGCCGCGGCCATCGTGCGCAGCGACCTGGACTCGGCCCGCCTCGCCCTCCGCGAGGGCAAGGTCAACGAGGCCCGCGAGAAGCTCGACAAGGTGGAAGCCAGCCTCGGCTCGGTCTCGACCGCCGACGGCAAGGCCCAGCTCGAGGAAAAGCACAAGGAGCTCGCCAAGGAGCTCGACACCAACACCTCGACCACCACGCCACCCGCGACGACCTCGCCGGCCACGCAGCCCACGAAGCCGACCCAGCCGTCGACCTCGTCCGCGCCGCCGTCGAGCGAGCCGCCGGTCACCACCCAGCCGAGCCCGTCGACGTCGTCCGCGACGCCTCCGCCGCCGACCTCCGCAGGCGAGAACCCGCCGCCTCCGCCGGCTGAGCCGGGAACGGCCACGCCGGGGTCCAGTGGTGCCACCGGAGAGGCCGTCGGGCAGACCGGATCCAACTGAGACGCAGTGTGAACGGCCCCTGATCTTTCGAGGTCAGGGGCCGTTCACATGCTTTTGGTGGTCACACGTCGGGTGGAATGTGATCGGTCAGGGCCGCGCTCAGCGGCGGACCCGCTCAGCCCCCGCCGCCCGGCCCGCAGCCGCCCGGCCCACCCGCCGACACGCTCCACCGCCCGCACTCCCGGCGGGTGCGCAGCATCACTGCCAGGCCGCGGCCGGCCCCGGCGTCAGCGCGCCGACTCGGTGGCGGTCACGCCGTCCGCGTAGCCGCGGCAGTATTCCCAGCTCACGTAGGCGCCGGGGTCCGGGTCGAAGGCCGGTTCGTGCGGGCGCATGCGGCCGTCGGAGAGCAGCTGTTCGAGTGAGGCTCGCAACAGTGCCCAGTCGTGGTAGTGGGGTTCCTGGCACTCGCCGCAGTCCACGACGATGCCGCGGACACCGCGGTGTTCTAACAGGGCCTGGTAGACGGCGAGGTCGCTCAGGTCGCTGACCAGCTCCGCTCGCTCGTCTTCGTCCATCGGGGGATGGTCGTGGTCGGGCTCGCCGAGGGACAGCGCGGGGTCCTCGGGGTCGCCCTCGAAGGGGTCTGGTGGCAACGCGTCGTGCGGCACGACCCCGCACGGTACCCGCCGTACCCCCACAGGCGTCCAGATACCATGGGCAGCACCGCCTCCGCCTGCGGAAACCTGACCCGCGGGCTGAGGGGCAGACCGCACGACGGAAGGCAAGTCACCCGCTATGACCAGCGAGCTCAACACGGCGCCCGCAGCCGAAGTCCCGCAGAAGTTCGCCATGCTGGGACTGACCTTCGACGACGTGCTCCTGCTGCCTGCCGAGTCGGACGTCGTTCCCAGTGGCGTCGACACGAGCACCAGGATCTCGCGCAACATCACCCTGAAGATTCCGCTGGCCAGTGCCGCCATGGACACGGTCACCGAGGGGCGGATGGCCATCTCGATGGCGCGGCAGGGCGGCATCGGCGTGCTGCACCGCAACCTGAGCGTCGAGGACCAGGCCCGGCAGGCCGAGACCGTCAAGCGGTCCGAGGCCGGCATGGTCACCGACCCGGTCACGTGCTCGCCGGACGACACGCTGGCCCAAGTCGACGCGCTGTGCGCCCGCTACCGCATCTCCGGTGTGCCGGTGACGGACGCCAACAACAAGCTGGTCGGCATCATCACGAACCGCGACATGCGGTTCGAGCTCGACCACACCAAGCGGGTCAGCGAGGTCATGACCAACGGGCCGCTGGTCACCGCGCAGGTCGGGGTGTCGGCGGAGGCCGCGCTGGGGCTGCTGCGCCGGCACAAGGTCGAGAAGCTGCCGATCGTCGACGGTGACGGCAAGCTGCAGGGCCTGATCACGGTCAAGGACTTCGTGAAGACCGAGCAGTACCCGAACGCCACCAAGGACCCGGACGGCCGCCTGCTGTGCGCCGCCGCCGTGGGTGTGGGCGAGGACTCGTTCGTGCGCGCCATGACGCTCGCCGACGCCGGGGTCGACGTGCTGATGGTCGACACGGCGCACGGCCACTCGCGCGGTGTGCTGGAGATGGTCGCCCGCATCAAGAAGGAGCTCGGCGACTCCGTCGACGTCGTCGGCGGCAACGTCGCCACGCGGGCTGGTGCGCAGGCGCTGGTCGACGCGGGTGCGGACGGCGTCAAGGTCGGTGTCGGGCCCGGCTCGATCTGCACCACGCGCGTCGTCGCGGGTGTCGGCGTGCCGCAGATCTCCGCGATCTACGAGGCCTCCCTGGCCTGTCGTCCCGCCGGTGTGCCGGTGATCGGTGATGGCGGCATCCAGTACTCCGGCGACATCGCCAAGGCCATCGCGGCCGGCGCGTCCGCCGTGATGCTCGGCTCGCTGCTCGCGGGCACCACCGAGGCGCCCGGCGACCTGATCCTGGTCAACGGCAAGCAGTTCAAGACCTACCGCGGCATGGGCTCGCTGGCGGCGATGCAGTCCCGTGGCGACGCCAAGTCGTACTCGAAGGACCGCTACTTCCAGGACGACGTGCTCAACGAGGACAAGCTCGTCCCCGAGGGCATCGAGGGCCGCACGCCGTTCCGCGGCCCGCTGGCCCAGGTCGTGCACCAGCTCAACGGCGGCCTGCGGGCGGCGATGGGCTACACGGGCTCCCGCACGATCGCCGAGCTGCAGAACCAGCAGCTCGTGCGCATCACCGCGGCGGGCCTGAAGGAGAGCCACCCGCACGACATCACGATGACCGTCGAGGCACCGAACTACACCACCCGTTAGGGTTCTCCGGGCTGTTTCGAAGGCCCGCTGTCGCTTGGAGAGGAACTACTGGTGCGCGATCTGGTCGAGATCGGCATGGGCCGGACCGCGAGGCGGGCCTACGAGCTGGACGACATCGAGATCATCCCGTCCCGTCGCACGAGGTCGTCGAAGGACGTCTCCACGACGTGGCAGATCGATGCCTACCGCTTCGACATCCCGCTGATCACCCACCCGACCGACGCGATCGTGTCGCCGGGCGTCGCGGTCGCGGTCGGCGAGCTGGGCGGTCTCGGCGTGCTCAACGCCGAGGGCCTCTGGGCGCGGCACGGTGACGTGGACGAGGCGCTGTTCCGCCTGGTCCAGGCCACGGAGGACAGCGACGACCCGTCGGCGCCGGTCAAGGTGCTGCAGGAGCTGCACGCCGCTCCGCTGCGGATGGACCTGATCGCCGAGGCGATCAAGCAGATCCGCGAGTCGGGCGTCACCGTCGCGGTCCGCGTCAGCCCGCAGCGGGCGGCGGAGCTCACGCCGGACCTGCTGGCCGCTGGCGTCGAGATCCTGGTCGTCCAGGGCACGATCATCTCGGCCGAGCACGTGTCGCGCGACGGCGAGCCGCTGAACCTGAAGTCGTTCATCGCGGACCTCGACATCCCGGTGATCGCCGGCGGTGTCGGCGACTACCGCACCGCCATGCACCTGATGCGCACGGGCGCGGCGGGCGTGATCGTCGGCTACGGCTACACGCCGGGCGTCACCACCACCGACTCCGTCCTGGGCATCGGCGTGCCGATGGCCACCGCGATCGCCGACGCCGCGGCCGCCCGCCGCGACTACCTCGACGAGACCGGCGGCCGCTACGTGCACGTCATCGCCGACGGCGGTGTCATGACGAGCGGTGACGTGGCGAAGTCCATCGCCTGCGGTGCCGATGCCGTGATGCTGGGCGAGCCGCTGGCCGCCGCGACCGAGGCGCCGGGCCAGGGCCTGTACTGGACCGCCTCGTCCGCGCACCCGTCGGTGCCCCGCAGCCTCGTCGCGGAGGCGGTGGACCAGGAGCTCGACCTGCGCAAGCTGTTGTTCGGCCCGTCCTCCGACCCGCGTGGCGTGACGAACCTGTTCGGCGCGCTCAAGCGGGCCATGGCCAAGACCGGCTACTCCGACCTCAAGGAGTTCCAGAAGGTCGGCCTGACGATCCGCGGGTGAACTCGATCATCGTCCAGAAGGGTGCGCTCCGGCAGGGGCGCACCCTTCTGCTTTGCTGGAACCGTGCCGCTCGTCGAGATCACCTACGCACCCCATGTGTCCCACAAGGTCCTGAAGGAACTCGCCGCGATGCTCCCGCACGCGGTGTCGCTGGCCGTGGAGTGCCCGGAGGAGCCCTACGACGGCAACCTCCAGCCCGGCGACGTGGAACTGCGCTTCCGTCCGCGCGGTCCGTTCGACTCGAGCGGCATGGATCTGGTGATCGAGGTCCGCTCCAAGTGGTTCGAAAGCCGCGCCGCCAACCGCCAGGACCGCGTCGACGGCCTGTGCAAGGCGGTGGAGGAAGCCACCGGACTGGGCGAGGTCGGCGTCTACCTGAGCCTCCCGGTGGCCGCCTGGGCGCAAAGCTGATCTTGCAACCGGCCCCACCACTCACGCGTCCTGAAAGGCATGGAGTTGGACATCCTCTTCGGCGGCAACAGCAGTAACAGCAGTGATCTGGACGCGATTGACACGGACGCCGAGGTCCACGAGGTCGAGGAAGCGCGGGAAGAGGACGAGAACGGCATCGGCTGGAAGGTCCTGGCCCTGTTCATCTGCGGTGGCCTGGTGATCACCGCGCTGGCCGTCGCCTTCATGGTGTGGGTCATCGAAGGCCTGGTTCTCTGAGCGTCTGAACCGATCGGGGACTAGGCGTTACCGGAAGTAACGCCTACTCTCCCGTGCATGGGTGAACTCGCCGGTAACTTCGACGTCGTCATCGTCGGCTCAGGGTTCGGCGGCAGCGTGGCAGCGCTCCGCCTGACCGAGAAGGGCTACCGCGTCGCCGTCCTCGAGGCGGGACGCAGGTTCGCCGACGACGAGTTCGCCAAGACCAGCTGGAACCTGCGGAAGTACCTGTGGGCGCCGCAGCTGCGGTGTTTCGGGATCCAGCGCATCCACCTCCTGCGCAACGTCATGGTGCTGGCCGGCGCGGGTGTCGGCGGAGGCAGCCTCGTCTACGCCAACACGCTCTACCGGCCGCTCAAGCCGTTCTACGAAGACCGGCAGTGGGCGCACATCACCGACTGGCAGGACGAGCTGGAGCCGTTCTACGACCAGGCGAGCCGGATGCTCGGGGTGGTCACGAACCCCACGACGACCCCGAGCGACGTCGTCATGCAGAAGGTCGCGAAGGACATGGGCGTCGAGGACAGCTACCACCCGACGCCCGTCGGCGTGTTCTTCGGCGAGCCCGGCAAGAAGGCCGAGGATCCGTACTTCGGCGGCGCCGGGCCGGAGCGCACCGGGTGCACCGAGTGCGGCAGCTGCATGTCCGGCTGCCGGGTCGGCGCCAAGAACACGCTGGTCAAGAACTACCTCTACCTCGCGGAGAAGCTCGGAGCGCAGGTCTTCCCGCTGACCACCGTCACGCAGCTGCGCGAGAACGACGGCCGGTGGACCGTCGAGACCAGGGCGACCGGCGGCCGGGCGAGGAAGACCTTCACCGCCGACCAGGTCGTGCTCGCCGCGGGCACGTGGGGCACTCAGCAGCTCCTGCACAGGGCCAGGGTCACGACGCTGCCCAAGATCTCCAAGAAGCTCGGCGAGCTCACCCGCACCAACTCGGAGTCGATCATCGGGGCCGGGCGGTTCTCGGTCGACCCGCAGAACGACTTCACCAAGGGTGTCGCGATCACGAGCTCCATCCACCCCGACGAGATCACGCACATCGAGCCCGTCCGGTACGGCAAGGGCAGCAACGCGATGGGGCTGCTGCAGACCCTCGCCACGGACGGCGCGGCGAGCACCCCGAGGTGGCTGCAGTTCCTCCGGGAAGCGGTCAAGCACCCGATGAAGCTCCTCAGGCTGCTGAGCGTGCACCGGTGGAGCGAGCGGACGGTGATCCTGCTGGTGATGCAGAGCCTCGACAACTCCATCACCACGTTCCTCAAGCGCGGCAAGCTCACCAGCAAGCAGGGGCACGGCGAGCCCAACCCGGCGTTCATCCCGGCGGGGCACCAGGCGAACCTGTTGGCGGCCAAGCACATCGACGGCATCGCCGGCGGCACGTGGGGCGAGTTGTTCAACATCCCGCTGACCGCGCACTTCATCGGTGGCTGCGCGATCGCCGCCACCGAGGAGGAAGGCGTGATCGACCCGTACCACCGCGTCTTCAACTACCCAGGACTGTCCGTTGTGGACGGTGCGGCGATCAGTGCGAACCTCGGCGTGAACCCGAGCCTCACGATCACCGCGCAGGCCGAGCGGGCGTTCTCGCTGTGGCCGAACAAGGGCGAGCAGGACCAGCGGCCGGACCAGGGCCAGCCGTACCGGAGGATCAACCCGACGAAGCCGAAGAACCCGGCCGTTCCCGATCAAGCTCCAGCCGCATTGCGGTTGCCGATCGTGAAGGCCTCCTGACACGGTGGAAGCATGGCCAAAAAGCCGTTCGCTTCCAGCGCTGACCTCGCCCCGAAGGACGAGGTGTTCGTCGAGCTCGCCGAGGGCGTCTACACCCTGACCGCCGAAGGCGACCCCAACGTCGGAGCCATCGAGGCCGAGGACTTCCTCATCTGCTTCGAAGCGCGCGCCACACCCGCGGCCGCGCGCAGGTGGCTCGCGCAGCTCAGGAAACACACGCAGAAGCCAGTCCGCTACCTCGTGCTCAGCCACTACCACGCCGTCCGCACGCTCGGCGCCAGCGCGTTCGACGCCCAGGAGATCGTCGCGCACGAGATGACGCGGGTGCTGATCGCCGAACGCGGGCAGCAGGACTGGGAGAGCGAGTACGGCCGCATGCCGCGGCTCTTCGAGAAGCCCGAGGAGATCCCCGGCCTGACCTGGCCGACGCTCACGTTCTCCGACCGCATGACGATCCCGCTCGGCGACGAGCGCGGCGATCTCGTGCTCCAGCACCTCGGGCGCGGGCACACGGCGGGCGACATCGTGGCGTGGCTGCCGCAGCAGCGCATCCTCTTCGCCGGCGACCTGGTGGAGTCGCAGGCCGCGCTCTACACCGGCGACGCCTTCCACGACGAGTGGGCGACGTCCACTTTGGACGAGATCGAGGACCTGGGTGCGGAGGTTCTCGTCGGCGGACGTGGCAAGGTGGCCCGCGACCGCATCGAGGTCGAGGCTGCCATCAACCAGAGCAGGCACTTCCTCAACGAGCTGCGCCGCACCGTCGGTGGGGTCCACGCCGAGGGCGGCACGCTCAAACAGGCCTTCGAGCTGGCGCACAAGACGCTCGAACCGCGGTACGGGCGGTGGCCGATCTTCGAGCACTGCCTGCCGTTCGACGTGAAGCGCTACTGGGACGAGTGCGACGGCAAGGACTGGCCGGAGATCTGGACCGCCGAACGTGACCGCGCCGTCTGGGACGCCCTGCAATGAGTGTCCTGATCGTCGGCGCCGGGCCGGTCGGGCTCACCGCCGCGCTGTTCCTCGCGAGAGCCGGCGTCCCGAGCGTCGTCCTGGAGAAGGCGGAGCAGCGCGGCCGGCAGGGCAGCCGCTCGATCTGCGTGCAGCGCGACGTCCTGGAGATCCTCGAAAGGATCGGCGTCGGCCAGGCCGTCGCCGACGCGGGCGTCACCTGGTACACCGGCCGCACCTACCACCGCGACCGCGAGGTGCTGACGCTGACCTTCCCGGAGGCCGAGGGCTTCCCGCCGTTCGTGAACACCCCGCAGACCGTCGTCGAGCAGCTGCTGGAGGAACGCGTCCGCGCCGAGCCGCTGATCGAACTCCGCTACGGCCACGCGCTGCGGGGCCTGGCCCAGGACGACGAGGGAGTGTCCACAGAGGACGGAATCAGGGCGACGCACTGCATCGCCGCCGACGGCGTGCACTCGACGGTGCGCCAGCTCCTGGACATCCCGTTCGACGGCTTCTCGTTCGACGACAGGTTCATCATCGCCGACGTCCGCGTCGACCTGGACTTCGAGACGCCGGAGCGCCGCTTCTACTTCGACCCGCCGTGGAACCCTGGCCAGAAAGGTATTCAACCCAGCCAGGTCCTCCTGCACCCGCAACCGAAGGGTGTCTGGCGGATCGACTGGCAGGTCCCGGAGGACGTCGAGCTCACCGACGACCACATCCGCGCGATCGTCGGCGACAAGCCGTACGAGGTGGTCTGGCAGTCGACCTACCGCTTCCACCAGCGCCGCGCGAGGACGTTCCGCAAGGGCAGGATCCTGCTCGCGGGCGACGCCGCGCACGTCATGAGCCCGTTCGGCGCCCGCGGCCTGAACTCGGGGATCTGCGACGCCGACAACGCGGCGTGGAAGATCGCCGCCGACCGCGCCGGCGAGGCGGGTCCGCATCTCCTCGACTCCTACGACGTCGAGCGCGGACAGGCCGCCGACGAGAACCTCCGCATCACCGGCGACACCATGCGGTTCCTGGTGCCGGGCAACGAAGAAGAGCGCGCACACCGCGAGAAAGCGCTGGAGACCGGCGAAGGCATCGACTCCGGCAAGCTCTTCACCCCGTTCGCCTACGAGAACTCCCCGCTCACCACGGACGGCGGCGAACTCGTCCCGCACTCCCGCACCGCGGGACCGGGCTTCACCACGAGGAACGGCTGGCTGATCAGACCGGACGGGCACGTGGCCGCACACCGTTGCGACGATCAGGTGAAACGGCGAGCTCTCGGCTGGTAGGGCAACCGGCGACCGGTGCCGGGCGTGTTCCCGTCATGGGGGTAAACAGGCGAACTTTCTTGCAGGGGACCGCACTCGCTGTCGCAGGCTTGGGAATGGGCACCGCGACAGCCGCAGCCGCCGAGCCGAACTGGGCGAAGCTGCGCACACGGCTCGGCGACCGGCTCGTGCTGCCGCAGGATCCCGGCTACGACGAGCTCAGGGTGCCGTGGAACACGATCTACGCGCAGCGCAGGCCTGCCGCGATCGCCAGGTGCGTGCGGCCGGAGGACGTGCAGGCGTGTCTGGACTTCGCCTCGCACGAACGCGTCCCGGTCGCGGCGCGCAGCGGCAGGCACAGCTACGCGGGCTATTCGCTGCCGGAGAACGGCCTGGTCGTCGACCTCGCCGGGATGTCGGCGGTGGAAGTCGCGGGCAACCGCGCACGCGTGGGCGCCGGTGCTCGGCTGCTGCCCGTCTACGAGGCCGTCGGTGGAGCGGGCCGGGCCCTGCCGGCCGGAACGTGCCAGACGGTCGGCATCGGCGGGCTCGCGCTCGGCGGCGGCATCAGCGTGATCGGCCGCAAGTACGGCCTCACCTGCGACCACCTGGTGAGCGCCAGGATCGTGACCCCGGACGGCTGCCTGCGCACGGTGTCCGCGCACGAGGAACCAGACCTCTACTGGGCGTTGCGCGGTGGTGGCGGCGGCAACTTCGGCATCGTCACGCAGTTCACCTTCCGCACCGATCCGGCGCCGGACCTGACCGTGTTCAGCCTCCGCTACCCGGCCGGTGCGTCGGCGGACGTGTTCGACGCCTGGCAGGAGTGGATGGCGCAGGCACCGGACGAGCTGTGGTCGGGATGCACCGTCGAGGCGGGCCCCGCGTCGACCTCGAGGGTCGGCGGCGTGTACGTCGGCCCGAAGAAGAACCTGCTGCCGCTGCTGGACCGGATGCCGCCCGCGGAGCGCGAGGTGCAGGAGATGGGCTACCTGGAGGCGATGCGGTACTACGCGGGCGGGCCGGGTCCGGGCTTCCCGTTCGTGGCGTCGTCGCGCATGCTTCGCCACCACGTTCCCGGCTCGCGGGTCGTCGACCTGCTGCACGACCAGCACGACGGCGCGATCCTGTTCGACTCGTTCGGTGGTGCGCTCGGGCGGGTTCCGGCGGACGCCACGGCGTTCCCGCACCGTGACGCCACGGCCAGCGCCCAGATCTTCTTCGGGGCGAACGACAGGACCGAGGCGGAGACGCGGCGGGTGGTCGCGGCCGTGCGGGACGGGCTCGGCACGGGCACCACCGGATACGTGAACTACATCGACCCGGAGATGCCCGACTGGCCGACCGCCTACTACGGCCGCAACCTCGCACGGCTCAGGCGAGTCGCGCGACGGTACGACCCGGACCGCGTGCTGGCTTTCCCGCAGGGGCTATAGCGGGATTCCAGGCCTAGATCTGAATTCCGGTCAACACGGTCACCCGTTCCTCGGTGAAGTCCTCCATCGCCGACCGGACGCCCTCGCGCCCGGTACCCGAGCCCTTCACACCGCCGTAGGGCATCTGGTCGGCGCGGTAGGACGGCACGTCACCGATGATCACACCACCGACCTCGAGCTCAGCCGCGGCCTCGAACGCCACCTGCACGTCACGGGTGAACACACCGGCCTGCAGCCCGTACTTGGTGTCGTTGGCCTGTGCGAACGCCTCCTCGACGCCGTCGACGACCGACACCACGAGCACCGGTCCGAAGATCTCCTCGGTCCACAGCTTGGCGCTGAACGGCACGTCCGCCACCACGGTCGGCTCGACGGTCGACCCGGTCCGCTTGCCGCCGAGCAACACCCGCGCGCCCGCGTCGGCGGCCATGTTGACCCACTCCTCGACGCGGCGGGCGTTGTCCTCGTCGATCAACGGGCCGACCTCGACCTCGGGGTCGTGCGGGTCGCCGGTCTTCAGTGCTCCCACGGCTTCCACGAGCTTCGGCACGAACGCGTCGGCGACCGAGCGGTCCACGATCACCCGCTGCACCGCGATGCACGACTGCCCGGCCTGGTAGTTGCCGAACGTCGCGATGCGCTGCGCGGCGTGGTCCAGGTCCGTCCAGTCAGGACAGACGATCGCGGCCGCGTTGGAGCCCAGCTCCATCACGACGTGCTTGCGCGGCGCGGCTTCCATCAGCGACCAGCCGACCTTCGTGGAGCCGGTGAACGAGATGACCGGCAGCCGTTCGTCCTTCACCAGCGCGTCCATGTCCTTGCCGCGCACGGGAAGGACCGAGAACACGCCTTCCGGCAGGTCGGTCTCGGCGAGGATCTCGCCCAGTAGCAGAGCCGACAGAGGCGTGGCCGACGCGGGCTTCACGATCACCGGTGCACCCACCGCGAGCGCCGGCGCGACCTTGTGCGCCACCAGGTTCAGCGGGAAGTTGAACGGCGCCACCGCGAGCACCGGCCCGCGCGGGACGTGCCGCACGATCGCCATCCGCCCGACGCCGTTCGGGTCGGTATCGAGCCGCTGCAGCCCACCGGTGAAGCGGCGTGCCTCCTCCGCGGCGAACCGGAACGTGTTGACCGCGCGCGACACCTCGATCTCGGCCCACTTGAGCGGCTTGCCGTTCTCGGCGGTGATCGTCTCGGCGATCTCCTCGGCGCGCTCGGCCAGCGCGCGCGAGACCTGCAGCAACGCTTCGGCGCGCACGTGCGCGGGTGTTCGCCGGAACTGTTTCGCGACCGCCGCGGCCGCCGCCACCGCGCGCTCGATCTGCTCTGCGCCCGGTACGGCGACTGAGGCGACCTCGGTGCCGTCGAACGGGTGGAAGACCTCTAACGCCTGCTCGCCCTGCTCGGGGCGGCCGGCGATCCAGCACGGCCTGGGTTGCGGCGTGAACGCGTCCATGGGCTTCACGTTAGGCCCTATTGGCCTGCACGTACCTGATGAGACCTTCGTAGTAGTCGTCGTGGCGTTCAGCGCGTTGCTTCACGAACGCCGGATGCTCCCTGATCAGCCGAACAGCGTCCTCCAGTCGTGTGAGGACGTGTTCGTCGTCGTACTCGCACCCGTAGGTCTCGCAGAACAGCAGGGCACGGCGTTTGCGCTCGTCAGGCAGCCCGAACACGAACTGGATGATCGCCCAGCTGACGTCCCACCAGCGCGGCCCGGGATGCGCCGAGTCGAAGTCGAAGACGCCCACGGGCACGCCGTCTCGGTAGACGGTGTTGTACGGGGCGAAATCGCCGTGCAGGACGACCTCGACCGGCTCCCTGGCGGGATGCTGCCACCCGTCGAGCCGATCGACGAGCGGCACCGTCGCGTCGTGGAGTTCGCGCAGCATCCGCGCCGATTCGATCAACGAGGCGTCGTCGGACGGGAACACGTGGCCAACGTCACCGGGCAGGTAGCTGAGCAGCTCGTGCTCGCCGTCCAGCCCGAGCGGAACCGGCGCGATCCCCAGAGGTGCCAAGTGCCGCAACAACTCGTGCACCCTCGGCGCCCACGGACCGGCCGGCCTGCGCACCGCGTCACCCACCCTGAACACCTGGTTCAGCCCGCCACCGGTCAGCAGCTCCCCGTCCACGCATGACATCCTTGGCGACGTGTCCGACACCAGCAACCGCCCTGTTCTCGTCGTCGACTTCGGCGCCCAGTACGCGCAGCTGATCGCCCGCCGCGTGCGGGAGGCGCAGGTCTACTCCGAGGTGGTCCCGCACACCGCGACCGTGAGCGAGATCCTCGACCGCAACCCCCTGGCCATCGTGCTGTCCGGTGGCCCGTCGAGCGTCTACGAAGAGGGCGCGCCGCAGGTCGACCCGAAGCTGTTCGAGACCGGCGTGCCGGTGTTCGGCATCTGCTACGGCTTCCAGGCCATGGCGCGCGCACTCGGCGGCGCGGTGGAGCAGACGGGCACCCGCGAGTACGGCCGCACCGAGCTCGGCGTCACCGGTGAGGGCGGCGCGCTGCACGAGGAGCTGCCCGGCCACCACCCCGTGTGGATGAGCCACGGCGACGCCGTCACCAAGGCGCCGGAGGGCTTCACCGTCACCGCGACCAGCGAGGGCGCCCCGGTCGCCGCGTTCGAGGACACCGAACGCCGCTTCGCCGGTGTGCAGTACCACCCGGAGGTGCACCACTCGCCGCACGGCCAGGAGGTGCTGCGCCGGTTCCTGCACGACATCGCGGGCATCCGTCCGCAGTGGACGACCTCGTCCATCGTGGACGAGCAGGTCGCCCGCATCCGCGAGCAGATCGGTGACGGCAAGGCGATCTGCGCCCTGTCCGGCGGCGTCGACTCCGCTGTGGCCGCCGCTCTCGTCCAGCGCGCCATCGGTGACCGCCTCACCTGCGTCTTCGTCGACCACGGCCTGCTGCGTGCCGGTGAGCGCGCCCAGGTCGAGCGCGACTACGTGGCCGCGACCGGGGTCAACCTGATCACGGTCGACGCGCGCGAACGCTTCCTGAACGCGCTGGCCGGCGTCACGGACCCGGAGGAGAAGCGCAAGATCATCGGCCGCGAGTTCATCCGCGTGTTCGAGCAGGCCGAGCGCGACCTCAAGGCCGAGGGCGACTACCGCTTCCTGGTGCAGGGCACGCTCTACCCGGACGTCGTCGAGTCCGGCGGCGGCGCGGGCACCGCGAACATCAAGTCGCACCACAACGTCGGCGGCCTGCCGGACGACCTGCAGTTCGAGCTGGTCGAGCCGCTACGCGCGCTGTTCAAGGACGAGGTGCGCCGCGTCGGCACCGAGCTGGGCCTGCCGGAGACGATCGTGCAGCGCCAGCCGTTCCCCGGTCCCGGCCTCGGCATCCGGATCATCGGCGAGGTCACCCAGGACCGCCTCGACACGCTGCGCCAGGCCGACGCCATCGCGCGCGAGGAGCTCACCGCCGCGGGCCTCGACCGGCAGATCTGGCAGTGCCCGGTCGTGCTGCTCGCGGACGTCCGCAGCGTCGGCGTCCAGGGTGACGGCCGCACCTACGGCCACCCGATCGTGCTGCGTCCCGTCTCCTCCGAAGACGCCATGACCGCCGACTGGACGCGCCTGCCCTACGAGGTGCTCGAACGCATCTCCACCCGCATCACCAACGAGGTGGCGGAGGTCAACCGCGTAGTCCTCGACGTGACCTCAAAGCCCCCGGGCACCATCGAGTGGGAGTAAACGATGAACGGCGCATTTGTCCACCTCAGGTGAACAAATGCGCCGTTCATCGTGAACTAGCGGGACTTGCGGCGTAGCGAGTTGGTCAGCAGGACCAAGCCGACCACGATGGCCGTTCCTCCCAGCGCCCACCTGAAGTCGAACCAGAACGTCCCGTTGGTCAGCACGTAGGCCGCCATCAGCCCGCCACCGAGTCCGAAGAGCAGGCTCAGCGGGTCGATCCTCCTGCGCATCACCGGCTGCTGGTCAGTCACGGAGCACCTTCACCTCTCCGACGTTCGTCAGAACGTCCAGGTCGATCTTCAAGCCGCCCTCGCCGTTCTCGCCGAGATCGGTGCCGCTGACCTCCACGGTGCCGCCGTCCGCGCGCTTGCCGAGGCAGTTGAGCTCACCGATGGACGACGCCTCGCACTTGAACGTCACGTCGGCGTTCTTCGGCACGTGCACGACGAGTTCGCCGAGGTTCGCCTCGACCGCGGTCTTCACCGAGCCGGAGTCCGGAAGCTCCCGCAGGTCGAGGTTCACGCTGCCCACGCTGATCTCGTACTTGTCCTTCACCTCGGCAACGGTCTTCGGCGTGTCCCTGACGTCGCCGAAGTCGTCGGGGCCGTCGAAGCTGATCGTCGTCATGCCGAAACCCACCACGGACAACGGGATCAGCAGCCAGATCAGGCCGCGGCCGGCGTCGACGAACGACCCGATCACCAGACCGGCCGCCAGCACCGCGATCAGCAGGCCGATGACGTGCGGGGCCGTGAACCACGGCGCCCAGATCCCGGCGATCGCGGACCCCGCGAGGACCATCGTCGCCACACCCAGCGTCGCCGCCGCGACCCGCGGCCTGCGCGGACGAGGTGCGGGCGGCTGCGGCTTCGGAGCCGGTTCCGGCAGGTCCCACGCGAACGGAGCGGCGCCGAGCGGGTCCCACGCCGGCGCTCCCGGCACCGGCGGGACGGGCGGGGGTTCGGCGAGCGTGGCCGGTGCCAGGTGCCCGCGGTTCTTCTGCAGCAGGTAGATGCAGGCGACCGACGCGGCCAGCGTCATGAAGACCTGGAACCCGCCGCTGCCGAACGTGAACGCGAGCGCGGGGAACATCAGGATCCCCAGCCCGACCGTCTGCGCCTGGGACATCGAGCTGCGGCCCTTGTTGACCAGGGCTTCCAGCGGGGAGACCTCGTCGCCCTCCTCCGGCAGCAGCAGCCAGCCCGCCAGGTACATCGGCAGGCCGACACCGCCCGACAACGCGAGCGCGACGAACGCGATCCGCACGATCACCGGGTCGATCTGGTACCGCAACGCGATCCCGGTGGCGACGCCGCCGAGCTTGCGCCCAGCGCGGGGCCGCACCGGCCGGTGGGCCCAGAACTCCCTGAGCGTGTCCGCCACGCCCTGCACTGCCTTCTCAGTCCCGCTCACGGTGACAAGGTTGCGCTGTCACGCCTGGAACCACATCAGGGACCAGCCCTGATTCGCGGAACCGGGGTCATCCCTGATGAACAACTCGCCGGGACGTGTGACGATCGGATGGTGAGTGCACAGATCGAGCCGATGCGCCGTCGACGCACCGGCCGGGTGGTCGCGGGCGTCGCGAGCGGACTGGCTGACCACCTCGGCGCACCCGTCTTCTGGGTGCGCGCGGTCTTCGCCGTGTTCGCCGCGCTGAGCGGGGTCGGGATCATCGCCTACGCGCTGCTCTGGATGTTCGTCCCGCAGTCGACGGTGGCGGAACCGGAGACCGACAAGGATCGCAAGGAGTGGCAGCAGGCCGTCGGTCTCGCCGCTCTCGGCATCGGCGTCGCGGTGTTCACCGGGCTGATCGGCACCGGGGCGAGCGGGTGGATCACCGGTCCGATCGCCGTGGCACTCGTGGGCGCCGCCGTCGTGTGGCGCGAGGCGGACGAGGCACAGCGGCGGCGCTGGAAGGACGGGGCGCTCGCGCAGGGGAAGACGGGGATCGTGCGGACGGTGGCGGGAGGCGCGCTGGTCGTGGCGGGGGTCGCCGCGTTCCTCGTGGTCAACGACTCCGTGCAGAACCTCTCGACCGTCATGCTCTCCGTGATCGCCACGCTGGCCGGTGTCGCGGTGCTGACCGTGCCGTTGTGGATGCGGCTGGTCCGCGACCTCGACACGGAACGCCGGGCGCGCATCCGCACCGAGGAACGCGCCGAGATCGCCGCCCACCTGCACGACTCCGTGCTGCAAACGCTTGCGCTCATCCAGAAGCAGTCCGAGTCGTCGCGCGAGGTGAAGCGCCTGGCCCGCAGCCAGGAACGCGAGCTGCGCAGCTGGCTCTACGGCCGCGAGGTGGGCGAGCAGCCGACGACCATGAGCGTCGCCATCGCCCAGACGTGCGCGGAGGTGGAGGACGACTTCGCGATCGCCGTGTCCCAGGTCGTGGTCGGCGACTGCGAGCTGGAGGACGGGATGTTCGCGTTGATCCAGGCCTCGAAGGAGGCGGTGGTCAACGCGGCCAAGCACGCGGGCGTCGCCGAGGTGAGCGTGTACGCCGAGATCGAACCGGACAAGGTGACGGTGTTCGTGCGCGACCGCGGCAAGGGCTTCGACCCCGACGCGGTGCCGGAGGACCGGCATGGCCTGTCGGGCAGCATCCGGGGGAGGATGGACCGGCACGGCGGACAGGTGCGGCTGCGCACCGCGCCCGGTGAGGGGACCGAGGTGCAGCTCGAGATGCCGAGGAAGACGGAGGCCAGGACGTGAGCGTGAGGGTGTTCCTGGTGGACGACCACGCGTTGTTCCGCGCGGGGGTGCGGGCCGAGCTCGACACCATCACCGACGAGGTGGAGGTGGTCGGCGAGGCGGGCAGCGTCGGCGAGGCGGTGGCGGGGATCGCGCACCACAAGCCGGACGTGGTGCTGCTGGACGTGCACATGCCCGACGGCGGCGGCGCCGAGGTGCTGCGGCAGGTCCGGACCAAGATCCCCGAGGTCACGTTCCTCGCGCTGTCGGTGTCCGACGCGGCGGAGGACGTCATCAACGTCATCCGCGCCGGTGCCCGCGGCTACGTCACCAAGACGATCTCCAGCCAGGAGCTGGTCAGGGCGGTCGTGCGGGTCAGTGAGGGCGATGCCGTGTTCTCACCGAGGCTCGCCGGGTTCGTGCTGGACGCGTTCGCCGACCGGCCGGGTGCCGCGCCGATCAGCGACCCCGAGCTCGACCTGCTGACCCCGCGCGAACGGGACGTCCTGCGGCTGCTCGCCCGTGGCTACGCTTACAAGGAGATCGCGTCCGAGCTGTTCATCAGCGTGAAGACGGTGGAGACGCACGTGTCGAGCGTCCTGCGGAAGACCCAGCTCTCCAACCGGTACGAGCTCTCCCGCTGGGCCACAGATCGCAGACTGGTCTGAGGGATTTGATCAAAAAGGTCGCCCGCGGCGCGACCGAGGTGCTCGCGCCGTGGGTCTGGGTGATCTTGTTGCCGTTCGCGGTGGCCGCGGCTTCCGAAGGTGTGTGGAAGACGCTGCTGTGGGGGTTCGTGGTCGCCGTGACGGCGTCCGTCATCCCGATGGCCGTCATCGTCCGTGGCGCGCGCAAGGGCCGATGGGACGGCCACCACGTGACGAACCGCGAGGGCCGGTTGGTGCCTTTGGTGACCGCCGGTGCGTCGCTGGCGGCGGGCACGGTGATCACGGTCCTGGGCGGCGCGCCGTCGAGCATGCTCGCGCTGGCCGGCAGCATGTTCGCCTCGCTGATCGTCAGCATGGCGATCACGTTCGGACTGAAGTGGAAGATCTCGCTGCACGCCGCGGTGGCGTGGGCCGCCGTGGTGACGCTGGCGATCGTCTACGGCCCGTGGCTGCTGGTGGTCGCGCTGCCGGCGGCGTTGGTGTCGTGGTCGCGCGTTGAGCTCGGTGACCACACCACGGCACAGGTGCTGGCGGGGACGGCGATGGGCGTGTTCGTGGGCGGCGGCAGCTTCTGGCTGCTCAGCCTGTCTCTGTGATGCTGACGATCTTCATCTCGTCCTTGACCGCGGCGATCGTGACCTCGACGCCGATGGTCCGCTGCTTGCCCAGGTCGGTGACCAGGGTGAGGCTCGCCGGCACGACCCAGTTGGGGCCGTTCGAGTGGACCTGGGCGGTCAGCACCGAGCACTCGACCGAGCTGTAGCCCTTCCACCGCTTCACGAAGTCGGCCTGCGGCTCGCGCTGCCGGTCCCAGAAGTTCTGCCACGCCTCGGCGGCACCGTGCGGCAGCTGGCCGTAGTGCTGCTTGACGAACACGATGGCCTCGTCCGCCGAGAAGACGCGGGACTTCTCCTGCGTGGGGAAGCTGCTCTGGCTGATCGGCGTGTCCTTGGTACCGCCCCAGTACGCGGCTGCCGCGCCACCGCCGATCGCGAGCACCGCGATGACGGAGAGGATCACCAGGATCCGCCGGTTCGGTGCCTTGAACCGGCGTGGTTCGGGGATGGGCAGCGGCTGGGACGGCTGCGGCTCGGCGGCCAGCAGGTCCGCGGCCTCCTGCGCCGTGGGCCGGTCCTTGGCGTTCACGGCCAGCAGGCGGTTCAGCAGGGGCGTGAGCTCGCCGGCGTTCTTGGCGTCCCGGAGCTGCCCGCTGGCGGCCCGGTAGATGAGGCC
Organism: Lentzea flava; assembly: GCF_014648475.1. Taxonomy (GTDB): domain Bacteria; phylum Actinomycetota; class Actinomycetes; order Mycobacteriales; family Pseudonocardiaceae; genus Lentzea; species Lentzea flava. Next base: position 79,475 of record NZ_BMRE01000037.1, read on the forward strand.
GAAGCTGTTCTCGCTGGGCCCGAAGACCGACTCGCCCTCGATGGCCGTGTAGATCGTGGCGCCGAGCGAGAACACGTCGGACGCCTGGTCGGGCTGCTCGCCGCGGGCCACCTCGGGTGCGAGGTAGGCGGGGGTGCCGGAGATCATGCCGGTGTCGGTCATCGTGCCGTCACCGCTGGCCTTGGAGATGCCGAAGTCCGTGATCTTGACCGTGCCGTCGTGGCCGATCAGGACGTTGCCGGGCTTGATGTCGCGGTGGACGATGCCCGCCGCGTGCGCCGCGGCCAGCGCCGAGGCGACCTTGGCGCCGATGCTCGCCGCGTGGGCCGGCTTGAGCGGGCCCCTCTCGGCGATGAGCGCCGACAGGCTGTGCGACGGCAGGTACTCCATGACGATCCACGGCTCTTCGCCGTCCGTGCCGACGACGTCGAACACGGCGATCGCGTGCGGGTGGTGCAGCCGGGCGGCGTTGCGCGCCTCGCGCATGGCCCGCTGGTGGTCACCGGTGATGAGCTGCTTGACCGCGACCTCGCGCGCCAGCACCTCGTCCCTGGCCCGCCAGACCACTCCCATCGCTCCGCTGCCGACGCGCTCGAGCAGCGTGTAGCGGCCCCCGATGGTGGTTGTCACACCACGAGACTAATCAATCACCGAGACCGGCATTCGCGGATCACGCTCACGGGGTGGTGCAAACCACCGGTGGGGACTTGGTCTTCCGTCGTCGCTGCCCACGACGCCGAAACGTGTGGTGGTCTCCCGCGCCCGTCAGACCACCTGAACCGAGCGGAACTAGTCGATCGTCGACACGAGCTTCTGCAGCTCGCGGTCGAAGTCGATCCACAGGTCCTCCTCGCCCGGCTGGACGACGTCGTAGGAGCTGTCCAGGAACGCCGCCACGTCCTCGGCCACCGCGCTCAGGATGGCGAACCCGGTCGGCGCGTTCAGCTCGACCAGGACGCGCTCCGGGTCGTCGGACGCCGGGCGGACCAGGATGTCGCCCTCACCGGACGGGGTCAGCAGACCGTCGGCCAGCAGGTCGCGGGCGAACATCCACTCGACGCGGCCCGAGCCCGTGTGGAACACGACGGCGACCGCGTACGGGTCCTCCGGGTCGTAGACCAGCTCGGCCTCGACCGGCGCGGGAGCCGCGCCGGGGGCCAGCAGCTGAAAAGTCGTCCGGGTGGTGACCTTCAGGTTCTCGTTGTTCATGTCGATGTCCTTCCCAGGCTGGTCTCCATGTCCGCTCACAAAGAGGAGACGGCCAACCGGCTGGATAAGGACGCGATTCGTTTCGGAACCATCCAATTGGGGGAGACGCGCGTCTCACCGTTCAGCGTTTGACCAGGTCGCGTGTCTCGTTTGGTGAGACGTTCTGACCTGCCGAGACGGGCTGCCTGCGGGTCAGCGCGACGCCCAGCAGCACCACGACCATGCCCGCGACGACCCTCGCGTTGAGTTGCTCGCCGAGGAAGATCGCTCCGAGGAGTACCGAGACCACCGGCAACAGGTAACCGACCGTAGTTGCCGTGGTGGCGCCCTCGTCCGCGATGACGCGGTAGTTCAGGATGAACGCCACGCCGGTGCCGAAGACGCCCAGGATCATCACCGCGACGACGCCGACCCAGTGCAGGTGCAGCGGCTGCAGGCCCCCGAACGGCAGCGCGAGGATCAGCATCCCCATCGCGGTGGTCAGCTGCATGGCGGCCAGCTGCGTGGAGGTCGCGCCGGTGTTGACCAGCTTGCGGCCGGCGTAGGAGTAGCCGACGGCGTAGCTCGCGGCGCCCAGGAGGCACAGCACGGCGCCCCAGCTCGCGATGCTGTTGGCCGACTGCCACGGCGCGAAGATCAGCAGCACGCCGGCGAAGCCGGTGCCGAGACCGAGCATGCGGACCAGGTTGCTGAACTTCTCCGTGCCCAGCACCAGCCCGATGGCCAGCGCGAACAGCGGTGTCGTCGAGTTGAGCACGCCGGACACGCCTGAGTCGACGGTCTGGCCGCCGAATGCGAAGAGCGTGAACGGGATGGCGCTGCCGAACAGCGCCACGAAGAGCATGTGACCCCAGACCCGCCGGTCACGCGGCAGCGTCATCTTCGCCGTGGCGAGCACGACGAACAGCACGGCCGCCCCGAAGAACGTCCGCACGAGTGAGATCTGCAGGGGAGCGAGGCTGCCGAGCGCGAGCTTCATCCACAGAAAGCTGGATCCCCACAGCAGGGCGAGCACGCCCATCCTGATCAACGTTCCGCGCTGGTTCACATGTCAACCATGCGTGCTGGGACCCGTAAATACAATTTAATTGTTGTGGAGAACCTTTAAGCAGATCTGTAAGGTTGGGCCATGCTGGACGTGCGACGCATGCAGGTGCTCAGAGCGGTCGTGACCACGGGTTCCATCACCGCGGCCGCGACGAACCTCGGCTACACCCCGTCCGCCATTTCGCAGCAGGTCGCGGGCCTCGAGAAGCAGGCGGGTCTCCCGCTGCTGGAGCGCGTGGGCCGCGGGGTCCGCCCGACCGCCGCCGGTCGCCTCCTCACCGAGCACGCCGCACGCGTGGCCGAGCAGCTCGCCGAGGCCGAGAGCGCCCTGACGGCGTTGCGCCAGGGCTGCGCGGGCACTCTGCGCGTCCGCTACTTCGCCACGGCCGGCGCGGCACTGGTGCCGCCCGCGGTGGCCCAGTTCCTCGCCGAGCGTTCGGGTGTGGAGCTGGACCTGAAGCTCACCGAGCCCACCGACCCGTTCGAGGAGCTGGCCGCCGGCCGCGCCGACGTCGCGATCACCGTGCTGGAGCCGGAAGAGCCCGCGCCCGCCGGCATGGTCGCGCGGCACCTGCTCGCCGACCCGTTCTTCGCCGTCCTGCCCCGCGGCCACGCGCTGTCCCGCAAGCGCGTGATCGACCTCGGCGAACTGGCGGAGGAGCCGTGGATCTTCGCGGACTTCGGCGCGACGGGACCGTGCAAGGACCTGGTGGTGAACGCCTGCGCGGGTGCCGGCTTCACACCGAAGGTCGTCGTGGAGAGCGACGACTACGCGACGGCGCAGGGCTTCGTGGCCGCCGGGCTGGGCGTCACGATCATTCCGCGGCTCGGGCTGGGATATGCGCATCCGGGTGTCGTCCTGCGCAAGGTGCGCAATCCCGAGCCGGTGCGGCACATCCACGTCGTGTACCGCGAGGAAGCCGCGTGGAACCCCGCCGTGGTGGCTCTCGCCGAAGCGCTGGAGAAGGCCGCGCGGGCCTCCTGACCCGCGCTCAGGCGCTGCCGAACGGCTTGTCGTAGCTCAGCAGGAAGTTCGGCGACCGCCACTCCAGCGACACCTGGCGCTGGATCGACGACTTCGTGCCGTCCTTCTTCGTGACGTCGAGGCTGACCACGAAGTAGTAGGGCTGCCGCTCCTCGACGCTGGTGACCTTGACCTTCTTGATGCCGCCCCAGAAGGTCTTGAACCCGTCGAGGCCGCCGGGGTACTGGCCCTGGAAGTTGGCGTTGCCCATCTGCCACGCCTCGTCCGGCTTGTCGGGCGCCGTCTGGAAGTAGTCCTCCAGCAGGCCCTTCTTGTCGTCGTCGGTCGGCGTGTCGGTCCACTGACCTGCCTTGCCGGACGACTTCGACGGCGTCGACGGCTGCGTGCTGTCCTGCGTCTGCTGGACCTGGGTGTTGCCGCCCGCGTTGTTGTCCCTGCCGCCGTTGTCGCTGTTGTTCGAGATCATGCTCGCGAACATGATGCCGATCGCCGCGGCGGCCACGATGGCGAGCGCGGTGAAGACCGTCGACTTCTTGCTCTTCGCCACCGACGACAGCGGTGACGGCTTGGGGCGCTGCGAGTACTGCGGCGCGGCGGCCGGGCGGTGGTTCGACGGCGGCTGCTGCGTCGGCATGGCCCGCGGAGGCGTGTGCAGGTCCACGCGCGTGGCCGCGGGAGGCGCCGGCTGCTGGGGCGTGAGCGCCCGCGTGGCGGCCTGCTGCTGCGGCTGCTGCTGGACGGGGGCACCGCGCCACGACGGCGGGTGCGTGGGGGCGACCACCGCCGGGGTGAAGGCGGGGGTGGCCTGACCGTTCGCGACGGCGGCGAGCGCGTCGCGGGCCTCGGCCATGGTCGGGCGGTCTTCCGGCTCGGCGCGCAGCAGGCGCATCAGCAGCGCGGTCAGCGGGCCGGCGTTGCGCGGCGGGTTGACCTTGCCGGAGGCGACCTTGTGCAGCAGCGCGATGGTGTTCTCGCTCAGGCCGAACGGCGGCTCGCCCTCGATCGCGGCGTACAGCGTCGAACCCAGGGAGAAGACGTCGGACGGCGAGCCGGGGTCGTAGCCCTTGGCGACCTCGGGGGCGAGGTAGGCGGGGGTGCCGGCGAGCATGCCCGTCGCGGTGACGGTGACGTCGCCGGTCGCGCGGGAGATGCCGAAGTCGGTGATCTTGACGGTGCCGTCGTCGCCGAGCAGGACGTTGCCGGGCTTGATGTCGCGGTGCACGATGCCCGCGTTGTGCGCGGCTGCCAGCGCGGACGCGACCTGCATGCCGATCGACGCCACGTCGCGCGGCGGGAGCGTGCCGCGTTCGGACAGGACCGCCGAGAGGCTCTTGGACGGCAGGTACTCCATCACCAGCCACGGCTGGCCGTCGTCCTCCGCCACGTCGTAGACAGCGACCGCGTGCGGGTGCTGGAGCCGCGCCGCGATGCGGCCCTCTCGCATGGCCCGTCTCTTCGCCTCGTCCGTGTCGGCCTCGGCGAGTCCGGGCTGCAAGAGCAGTTGCTTGACCGCGACGGTGCGGTGCAGGCGTTCGTCGTGTGCCGTCCAGACGACGCCCATGGCGCCACTACCGATCCGCTGGCTCAATCGGTAGCGACCAGCGACCAATCGGCCATCGTCGGTCACAGTTGCTCCCCGCTGTGCGGTCACTTGCTCTCTGTTCAACGGCTGATCACACCATCGGGTTCAGATCACTCCAACGGTGCGGGTACCCACCTTACGAGATAACAACGACAGAACGGCGCTTAGCCCGCTTGGGCCGTGGTGGTTGTCGTCGTCGCGTTGGACGACGGCTTCGGCGTCGTGGTTGTGGTCGTCGTCGTAGTCGTCGTGGTCGTAGTCGTGGTGGTCGTCGTAGTTGTAGTCGTCGTAGTGCTAGACGTCGTTTCGCGCGTGGTCGTTGCCTCGGGGGTGGTGGTCGTCACCTCTGCGACAGAAGTCGTCGTCGGCACCACCTGGGACGAGGAGACCGGGGGTGCCGACGGCGTCTCGCGCTCCTTGTTGAACACGCCCAGCGCGACCAGCAGGCCACCGATGACCAGCAACAACGCCAGCACGACAGCGGCGATCACCAGCGGCCGGTTGTCCTGCTGCTTGCCGGCGGGCACCATCGGCGGCGCCGTGCGGGGAGGCGCCGTCCGAGCCACCGGACGAACCACGCGGGTCCTGTCGGGCTCCACGACCGTCGTCGTCGCCTCCGGCCCGGCGGGCACCGGCAGCCCGGTGAACGACGGCGACCGCCCGTTGGCGACCGCCGTGAGCAGCTCACGCGCCTGCGACATCGTGGGCCGGTCGTCCGGCTCGTAGTTCAGCAGGTACAGCAGCGTGTCGGCGAGGGGGTGGTCGACGGTCGGCGGGTTGATCCGCCCGGCCGCGACGGCGTGCAGAACACCGAGAGTGTTCTCGCTCACTCCATAGGGCGGCTCGCCCTCCATCGCGGCGAACAGCGTCGAACCGAGCGAGTAGACGTCGGAGGCGGGCGTCGGGTCCTGGCCCCGTGCGATCTCCGGCGCGAGGTACGCGGGCGTGCCGGCGATCAGGCCGGTCTTGGTGACGGTGATGTCGTCCGAGGCCCGCGAGATGCCGAAGTCGGTGATCTTGACGACGCCGTTCTCGGCGATCAGCACGTTGCCGGGCTTGATGTCGCGGTGCACGATGCCCGCCGCGTGGGCGGCGGCGAGCGCGGCCGCGCACTGGGCTCCGATGTGGGCGACCTCGACCGGGTCCATCGGGCCGCCCTCGGCCAGCGCGTCGGCGAGGCTGTAGGACGGCAGGTACTCCATGACCAGGCACGGGACGCCGTCTTCCTCGACGACGTCGTACACGGCGATGGCGTTCGGGTGGTGCAGCTTGGCGGCGATGCGGCCCTCGCGCATGGCGCGCTGGATGGCCTCGTCCTGCTCGGCCTCGTCCAGGCCGGGGGCCAGCAGCAGCTGCTTGATCGCGACCTCGCGGCCGAGGCGTTCGTCGTGGGCGCGCCAGACGATGCCCATCGCGCCGGAGCCGATGCGGTCGAGGAAGCGGTAGCGGTCGGCGACCAGGCGGCCGTCGGTGGCGTCGGACGTCGTCACGCGACCACCCGGCCGGTGCAGGACAGCGTGACTGCGGCTGCGGCAGCAGGTCCCACGCTCGTGCTCCTCGTGCGGTAGTCAGCGGTCGTCCGGAATGCCCGCACAGGGTACCCCTGCCGTGGACGGCGCTGGAGCTACCGGTTGTGCCTCACTTCGCCGGAGCGAAGAAGTCGAAACCGCCCACGGCGTCGCCGACGGTGTTCAGCACCGGGTCGAGAAGGCCGAGGTCCACGCTGACGTCGACCGGGTTGGACGGCGTGGGCAGCGGGTTCGACGTGCTGGGCGCCGTGCTGTTGCTCGGCTGCGTCGAGGACGAGCTCGGCGGCGGAGCGGGCGAGTTGCTCGACGGCGTCGTGCTCGGCTGGCTGGGCGTCGTGGTCGACGGTGTGGACGACGACGGCGTGCTGGCCGTCGGCGCCTCGGAGGTCGGCTGCTGCGTCGGCGTCTGCTGGGTCTGCGTCTGCTGCGTCGGACGCTGCTGTTGCTGCTGCTGGACGTACGGGGCGACGCGCGGCGTCGGATCCGTCGTCGGGTCAGCCGACTGCGGTTCGGTGGCGTCGTCCTGCTGCGGCTTGTTCGAGGGCAGCTTCACGACGCCCTCGGTGCCGGCGCTGGCGCCACGGGCCTGGGCGCGCTCGTCGAACCGGACCTCGGCGAGCGGGCGCTCGTCGGTCGGGGAGAGCCACGAGGAGGCGGCGAAGGCGACGGATCCGCAGAGGACCACGCCACCGCTGGCCGCGACGGCCAGCTTGCCGACGGTGAAGCCGCCGCGCTGCGTGTCGTCCGCGCGACCCTCACGGCGCAGCAGCTCCGTGATGTGCAGCTCCTTCATGGGCTGCTTCTTGGGCTTGCTGCCGGGTGACTTGACCGACTTGAACTTGATCGTCGGCTCGTCGGGCTCGTGGAACATCTCGGGGGTGATGTCGTCGGTGATCACCGGGAACTGCACGGTCTCCGCCTCGCGGCGGGCGATCAACTCGGCGACGGACAGCTGGCCGGTCGACTCCGCCGATCCGTTCAGCCGCCGACGATGGTCCTCAATCGACACCGCTCGTTCACCCTTCCAAGTTCGCGTCTGCGCACTGGCGGGAACATGGATACCGAATCGTGACCCGAGATGTAACCCCTTCGGGGGAATTTTCACGTCCGAAACCAGGTTTTCGCGACGAGCGGTCACCGTTCGACTGCGAACGGCGATACCCAGTTGGGTGCGGCCTAACTCCGTTGCGCCGAAAGGACCTCGGTGCCGATGATCCGCGGCTGGGTCGTGTCGGTCAGCCAGAAGAGCTGCTCGATGCGCAGCCAGCTGCCGTCGAGCTCCTGCATCGACACCACCGCGAGCACTGACCCGTCCGGCCGGAGCGAGGTCTGGTCGACGTTGACGGTCTTGATGAGCCCCCAGGACTCGACGAACTCCTTGGGGTTGGAGCCGACCAGATCCGGCGACAGCAGCTTGGCCGCGGAGTTCGGCTTGGTGGTGAGCAGCTCGTAGAACCGGCGCACCACGTCGACCTGCGGCTGAGGGCCGATCGAGACTTCGGGCGTGGTCGGTTCCGGCGTCTGGAGCAGCAGTGCGGACGGCTGCGGCAACGGGGTGTCGGCGGCGGTCTGCAGCGGCTTGTGCTCGTTCGGCAGCTGGGCCGACAGGACGTCGGGGCGCAGCGCGCTCGCGCCGGACAGCGCGACAGGACGTTCGGTGATCGGGACGCCGGTGTTCGCCGGTCGCTTGCCCGCGAGGATCGCCGCGCCCGCGACGGCGGAGACCAGCACGACCGCGCCGGTCAGCAGCCCGGCGGCCTTGGCGGCGCGGCTCTTGCGGAGGCGGCGGCGACGGCCGGAGACGACGGGGATGGTGGCCGTGGTCGCCGTCATGTTCTCGGTCGGGCCGAGCAGCGACGTGACGAGAGCGTCGGTGGCGGCTTCCTCGTTCGACGGAATGCGGATCGGGCTCGGCTGCTGCTTGATCAGCTCAGCCACGCTGATCGAGCCGGCGCGGGTGTGCCTCCGCCCGGTCGTCGCGGGACGCTGCACTGGCCTGGTCCTCCCGTACTGTCCGTGGTCACCAGAAGACGTACCGTGGCTACGCGTGACGACGCCAGCATCTCGGTGGACTTCATCCGTCCGTGGCGTTCAGCGGTGCTCGGGATTCGCTCGATGGTGCTACTTACTACGGTCGGTAACTCAGGGCGTGACCTTTAGCCGCTTCAGCCGCCGAGCTTCAACCGTTCCCCGTTGATCAGGGGAAGGTCGCCGAGCGTGAAGCTGAGCTCGCGCTTCTCGGTGCTCACCGTGCCGTCCTTCTTCGTCACCTGCAGCAGGCTGACGGTGAGGCCCTTGCTCGGGTCGACGACGATCTCCTTGACCTCGATCAGCGAGATGTCGGCGAGCCGGCCCTCGAGCAGCGCACCGGCGTTCGAGCGCACGGTGTCCGTGGTCATGGCGAGCGCTGTGTCCGCGTTCGTCGCCATCTCCCGGTAGAAGTGCTCGGTCTGCTGGGCGATCTTGGAGCCGTCGACGACCGGTGTGTTGGTGACCGGCACGGTCGTGATCACGGGCGCCGACCCGGACGGCTTGGTGTTGGTGGCCGAGCCCTTGTCGCCGCCACCCGGCGCGCTGCTGGCACCGGTGCCCGGCACGGGCGCGCCCCTGCCGGTGTTCGCGGCCGTCGGCCTGGCGCTGGTGGCCGACGGGCTGGTGCCACCGGTGGGCAGCGTGGAGATCAGCGGGACGTCCGACGGATAACCGGGCAGCCCGATCGTCTCGACCTCACCGCCACCGCCGACCAGCTTGGCGGCGGCGACGCTCAGCCCGACCAGCACGAGCACCGACGAGACGACGGCGAACCAGGCCGCGCGCTTCCAGGTGCGCGGCGGCGTGACCGAGGCGGGCACCAGGCCGATGTTGAACTTGCGCAGGCCGTCGGTGTCCTGGAGCGGGTCGATCTGGCGGCGGCGGGGCAGCGGGATGCGGTCGCCCCCGACGACGGGACGTGGCGCTGGTGGCGCCACACCGTCGTCGAGACGATGTTTGCCCGGCTGTTCGTCCATCCCCGACACCCCTCTGCGACGGAATCAGGGTAGGGCCGTACGGACGCACCGAACCAACCAAAAGGGGGGTTTCAGGACGAGTGACACTCGATTGTGTGAAATTCCTACCGCGGAGGCAGTTGGGCTTGACCGCTGTTCAACTGCTTGTGCGTCCGCTGCACGCCGTTGACGGCCGCGAGACCGCTGCCACCCGCGATCAGGGCGCCGATCACGTCAGCGGCGGTTGACTCGCCGCCCGTGATGAGCAGGCCGATCGCCGCGCCCGCGGTCGTCAGGATCGCGGTCTTCCACCGGGTGCGGACGAACTGCGCGACGGGCGCGCCGGCGAGGCCCTTCTTGTTCGCGGCCGAACCGAGCATGGCCAGGTAAGCGTCGTGCGCCAAGGCGGCGAGCAGGCCTGCGATGGCGATCAGTGCGGCGATGATGCCCATGCGTCCAGTGTGCCCCCGAATTTTTTCGGTGGACCATCCGTGATCGCCCTGATATCCGGTTCGGGTGGACATGTTCTGGCACGACGACTGCCTCGAGCACGACGCCGGTGAGGGCCTGTGGGAGCTGCCCGGTTCGTGGCCGTGGCTGGACGTCGCCGAGCCGCACCCGGAGAACGCGGCGCGGCTGCGCACGTTCCGGCACGCGCTGACGCACGGCCCGGTGGCTTCGCACCTCAAGTGGCATGAGGGACGGCATGCGTCCGTCGACGAGCTTCTGCGCGTGCACTCGGCTTCGTACTTGGACTCGTTGCGCGTCTCCACGCGTGTGGCGCTGGAAGTGAACACAGTCGTGGGGCCCGAGACGTGGCGTGCGGCGTGCGCGGCGGCGGGGACTTCGCTGGCGGCACTGGAATCCGGCGCATCGCTGGCGTACGCGCTCGTGCGCCCGCCGGGGCACCACGCGCAGCCGGGCATGGCGGACGGCTACTGCTTCGTCAACAACGCGGCGCTCGTGGCGGAAACCGCGCGGCGCCAAGGGATGCGGGTCGCGGTGCTGGACTGGGACGTGCACCACGGCAACGGCACGCAGGAGGTCTTCTACGACCGTCCGGACGTGCTGACCATCTCCCTGCACATGCGGCACGGCTCGTGGGGCACCAACCATCCGCAGACGGGTGCGCCGTCGGAGGTGGGCGCTGACGGGCGGAACGTGAACATCGAGCTGTCTCTGGGCGCGGGTGACACGGCGTACCTGCGCGCGTTCGACGAGATCGCCTTCCCGCTGCTGCGCGAGTTCGCACCGGACCTGCTGGTGTGCGCGTCGGGGTTCGACGGGTCGGCGTTCGACCCCAACGGCCGGCACAACCTGACCGGGACCGGCTATCGCGAGATCGGGCGCCGGGTGGCGTCGTTCGGGACGCGCGTGGTGCTCACCCAGGAGGGCGGCTACCTGCGCGGGTACTCCGCGTTGTGCCTGCACTCGCTGGTGGAGGGCCTGCTGCGGCTGCCGGAGCCGTTGCTCGAGGACCCGCTGGCCTACGTGCCGGACGACTCCCAGCTCGTGGACGCGGACTTCGAGCGCGTTCGCGCCGCCCTGAAGCCTTTTTGGCCCGGCGTGCTGTGACGCCGGGCCGGTGGGCTTCCTACCTGCCGAGCGGGCCGCGGCCCATCTTGAGCAGGATCAGCGCGAGGTCCTTGCCCTCGGGACCGAGCGGCTTGTAGCGGTTGAGGACGTCGATCTCGCGGTTGTGCACGATCTTCGTCCCACCGGCTGCCATCCGTGCCGCGCCGATGATCTTGGAAACCTCGACGCGGCGCTGGATGAGCCGCAGTATCTCGGCGTCCAGGTGGTCGATCTCCTGGCGCAGCTCGTTGATGTCGGGCGCGGTGGTGGTGGTGTCCATCGTTGGTGACCTCTCGACTCTTCGAGTCCTGGCCCGGAAGCGAACGAAGCCCCGGGGTCCGAGGACTCCGGGGCTTCGTGGTGGCTTGTTGAGCGCTAGACGACCACGGGAGCCGGAGTCCGGATCCCGTAGAAAAACTCGAAGAACGTCGCGCGCACGAATGCAGTGTTGCACAGAACCGCTCGCCGCTGCCAAGCCCGCGCGGTGAGAGGGCTCACCAGGTGGGAAGTCCCAGCAAGGGAGCTCCGATCGAACACATGGTCGGGCGGTACCTGATTTGTCGGTGCCGCCCGGTACCGTGGATGGACGATGAGCGCCTTGTTCGACTTGCCCTCAAGTCCCCCCGTTTCCCGCGCGGGCCACCTGCTCGACGACCTGAACCCCGCGCAGCGCCGTGCCGTGGAGCACGCCGGCTCGCCCCTGCTCGTGGTGGCGGGCGCCGGCTCCGGCAAGACGCGCGTCCTCACCAGGCGGATCGCCTACCTGCTCGCGGAACGCGACGTGCACCCCGGCCAGATCATGGCCATCACGTTCACGAACAAGGCCGCCGCGGAGATGAAGGAGCGCGTCGCCGACATGGTGGGCGCCCGCGCCCGCTCGATGTGGGTGTCGACGTTCCACTCGATGTGCGTGCGGGTCATGCGCCGCGAGGCCAAGACCCTGGGCATGTCGTCGAACTTCTCGATCTACGACAGCGACGACACGCGCCGGCTCATCACCCTCGTCGCCCGGGATCTCGACCTCGACCCGAAGAAGTACGCGGCCCGCACCCTCGCCGTGCACATCTCGAACCTCAAGAACGAGCTCGTCGACCCGGAGACCGCCACCGCCCAGGCCACCAACGACCTGGAACGCCGCGTGGCCGAGGTCTACACGGTCTACCAGCGCCGCCTGCGCGAGTCGAACTCGCTCGACTTCGACGACCTCATCATGAGGACCGTCGAACTCCTCCAGACGTTCCCGGACGTGGCAGAGCACTACCGCCGCCGCTTCCGCCACGTCCTGGTCGACGAGTACCAGGACACCAACCACGCCCAATACACCCTCGTGCGGGAGCTCGTGGGCAAGACGGGCGGCGAGATCCCCCCTGCCGAACTGTGCGTGGTGGGCGACGCCGACCAGTCGATCTACGCCTTCCGCGGCGCCACGATCCGCAACATCGTGGAGTTCGAGCGCGACTACCCGGACGCCACCACGATCCTGCTGGAGCAGAACTACCGCTCCACCCAGAACATCCTCACCGCCGCCAACGCGGTGATATCCCGCAACCCGAACCGCCGCGACAAGACCCTGTGGTCCGACCTCGGCGAGGGTGAGAAGATCGTTGGCTACGTCGCCGACAACGAGCACGACGAAGCGGCCTTCGTGGCCAACGAGATCGACCGCCTGGTCGACGGCGGCGAGGTCAACAACTCCGAGATCGCCGTCTTCTACCGCACCAACAACCAGTCGCGCGTCTTCGAGGAGATCTTCATCCGCCTGGGCCTCCCGTACCGGGTGGTCGGCGGCGTCCGCTTCTACGAGCGCCGCGAGGTCCGCGACGCCCTGGCCTACCTGCGCACCCTGGCCAACCCGGAGGACACGGTCTCCCTCCGCCGAATCCTGAACGTGCCGAAACGAGGCATCGGCGACCGAGCGGAAGCCTGCGTGGCCGCCTACGCCGAACGCGAACGCATCAGCTTCGCCGCCGCCCTCCGCGAAGCCGTGGAAGACCGCGTCCCGATGCTGAACCCGCGCTCCCGCAACGCCATCGCGGGCTTCGTGGAACTCATGGACCAACTCGGCGAGATGGTCGAACGCGAAGACGACGTGGCCGACATCCTCGAGGCAGTCCTCGAAAAAACCGGCTACCGAGCCGAACTGGAAGCCAGCGAGGACCCCCAGGACCACACGAGGATCGAAAACCTCAACGAACTGGTCACGGTCGCCCGCGAGTTCACCGAACTGGAACTCCCGGAAGGCGCCGACCCGGTCCCGTCCCTCCCGGCCTTCCTGGAACGCGTCTCCCTGGTGGCCGACGCCGACTCGATCCCGGACGCCGACTCCGACGGCGTGGTCACCCTCATGACCATCCACACGGCCAAGGGCCTGGAATACCCGGTCGTCTTCTGCACGGGCTGGGAAGACGGCGTCTTCCCCCACATGCGAGCCCTGGGCGACCCAGCCGAACTGGCAGAAGAACGCCGCCTGGCCTACGTGGGCATCACCAGAGCCCAACGCCGCCTCTACCTCTCCAGGGCCCTGGTCCGCTCGGCCTGGGGCCAGCCCTCAGCCAACCCGGCCTCCCGCTTCCTGGGCGAAATCCCCCAAGACCTGATCGACTGGCGCCGAGTGGAACCCTCCCGCTCAGCCCCAACCGCCGCCACAACCTGGGGCCGCTCAGCCTCCTCAAGCGGCGGCATAGCCTCCCGAGGCCTGTCCCGTCCAGCCCCAGGCAAGCCGGGCTGGAAGGACGCCCCAGCCCTCAAGCTGGAAGTGGGCGACCGCGTAACCCACGACAAGTACGGCCTGGGCCGCGTGGTCGCAGTGGACGGCGCGGGCCTGCGAGCCACAGCCACGATCGACTTCGGCGGCTCGGGCACGGTCCGCCTGATGCTGATCGGCAGCGTCCCGATGACCAAGCTCTAACCGCCATCAGCCCGAGCCGGAGCCCAGCCCTCGCCCGAGCCTCTGGCGCTGGTGGCCGGGGCATGGCCGTCATCGCCGGAGTCAGATCTCTCGCGATGGCGGAGCCGAGCGGCGAGGCCGCAGGCGAGCCCCAAGCGATGGCGCAGCCGAGCAGTCCTTGGCATACCGGGCTGGTGGGGTGGG
>NZ_BMRE01000038.1 GCF_014648475.1 Lentzea flava
AAGCTCCTGGCCCAAGCCAGTTGATCAGTTGTGTTGCGACGACCCCTAGAACTCGCCACGGAGGGGGCCCCAGTCGTTGAGGGGCTCAGTCGTTGAGGGGCTCAGTCGTTGAGGGGCTCAGTCGTTGAGGGGCTCAGTCGTTGAGGGGCCTCGGTCGTTGAGGGGCCTCGGTCGTTGAGGGCCTCAGTCGTTTCTGCGCTTGTGCGGCCCGATATCCCGCATGTGATACATCGCATACCGGATATCGCCGGGGTGTCGTCGTTCGCCCAATATCCCATATGCGATGTATCGGTCCGATATCCCATATATCGCATCTCGCGCGCGATATATCACGCGAAAGGGCCCTCCCCGCCGTGTGGTGGCAGGAAGGGCCCTTCGCAGGTCCTGAGTGCGCCGTTGAGGCGCTACGCGGCGACCGGGGTCTTCTGGTACGCGTCGACGTACTCCTGGCCGCTCAGGTCCAGGATGCGGTAGATGATCTCGTCGGTGACGCTGCGCAGCACCGGCAGCGACTCCTGCATGCCGTCGTAGCGGCTGAAGTCGAGCGGCTCGCCGAAGCGGACCGTCACAGGGACGATCTTCGGGATCTTGCTGCCCACGGGCTGCACCTTGTCCGTGCCGATGATGCCGACCGGCACGACCGGCGCCCCGGACTCGAGCGCCATGCGAGCCACACCGGTGCGGCCGCGGTGCAGCTTGCCGTCGAGCGAGCGGGTGCCCTCCGGGTAGATCGCGAAGGCCTCACCGCGCCCGAGGATCTCGGCGGCGGTGTCGAGCGCGGCGCGCGCGTCGCGGCCCTTGCCGCGGTGCACCGGCACGTGGCCGAGCGACGAGAAGAACCAGCGGGACAGCGACCCCTTCACCCCGGTACCGGTGAAGTACTCCGCCTTCGCGAGGAACGACACGCGCCGCGGCACGACCATGGGGATCACGACGCTGTCGATGAAGCTGAGGTGGTTGGCAGCCAGGATGACGGGGCCGTCGGTGGGGATGTTCTCCAGACCGTCGACCACCGGGCGGTAGACGAGACGGGCTGCGCGCGCGACGACATGCTTCATCACCGGGTAGAGGACCATGCCTCCAGCATTCCAGGTGGCGATTGCCGACGCGTTACCACGTGGTGCGCATCTCCGGCCGGTCACTCGCTCGGACTACACCGATGCGGCGGCCGTGCGAGCAGGGTCACGCACCGGGGACGGCGCGTGACCGAACTAGCCCTTCAGAGCCGTGGAGAGCTCCACCCAGCGGCTCAGCAGCGTCGCCGCCGCACCCGAGTCGACGGCGTCCGCCGCACGGCTCAGTGCGGCAGCCAGGTCGGCGTGCAGGTCGTCGGAGAACCCGCCGTGCGCCGCGATCGCGCCGGCGGCGTTCACGAGCACCGCGTCCCGCACCGAACCCGTCTTGCCGGCCACCAGGTCTCGGACCACCTGGGCGTTGACGGACGCGTCGCCGCCCTTCAGGTCCTCCTCGCGCGCGGGCTTCACCCCGAGCACGGCAGGGTCGATGGTCGCCGTGCGCACGACACCGTCCTGGGCGAGCCAGGCCGACGTCGTCGTGGTCGTCGTGATCTCGTCGAGGCCGTCGTCGCCCCGCACCACCAGCGCGGTGTTGCGGCGACGGGCGAAGACGCCGGCGATCAGCGGTGCCGCGGCGGCGCGTGCGCAGCCGATGAGGCCGACGCTGGGCTGGGCCGGGTTCGTCAGCGGGCCGAGCAGGTTGAACGACGTCGGGATGCCGATCTCGCGGCGCACCGGGCCCGCGTGCCGGAAGCCGGGGTGGAACACCGGGGCGAAGCAGAACCCGACGCCCAGCTGCCGCACCGTCTCCTGCACGCCCTCCGGCGGCAGGTCGATCGCGACGCCCAGCGCCTCCAGCACGTCCGCCGTGCCGCACTGGGACGACGCCGCGCGGTTGCCGTGCTTCACCACGGGCACGCCAGCGGCGGCCGTGACGATCGCGGCCATCGTCGAAATGTTCACCGAACCGGAATGATCGCCGCCGGTGCCCACGATGTCCGTCGCCCGCACGTCCACCGTGAAGCGACGCGCGTGGTTCAGCATCATGGTCGCGAGGCCGTCGATCTCCTCCGGCGTCTCACCCTTGGCGCGCAACGCGACGATGAACGCCGCGACCTGCGCCGGGGTCGCCTCGCCGGACATCACCTGGTCCATTCCCCAGGCGGTGTCGTCGGCGGTCAGGTCGACGCCGTCGAGCAGCCGGTTGAGCAGCGAGGGCCAGGTGCGCTGGCTCATGGCCGATCAGCCCTTGACGGCAGGAACAGCCGAGCCCCGCAGCACCTCGGCCACGGTCTCGGCGGCGGCCAGCGGGTCCAGCGGGTGCACGAGCACCGCGTCGGCCTGCGACCACGTCGCGAGCCAGCGGTCGTCCTTGCGGCGGACCGCGACGACGATCGGCGGGCAGTTCGTGATCTCGTCCTTGAGCTGGCGCGACAGGCCCATGCCGCCGGTCGGCTGCGCCTCGCCGTCGAGGATCAGCAGGTCGACCGAGCCGTTGTCGACCTCGTAGAGGACGTCGGCGATCGCACCGGCCTCGACGTAGTCGACGCGCGGCAGGTCGGGCGCGGGACGGCGGCCGACGGCAGTGATGATCGTCTCACGCACCTCGGGCCGGTGGCTGAACACCAGGATCTTCGTGGTCTGCGTGCTCATCTCACGATCCTCCGCTGCTGCTGCGACTGCGGTCCTGAAGAAAAGTGACCAAGGTCGCCGCGATGCTATCGGGCGGGCTGCAGGGCGTCCCACCCCAGGGCTTCGCCGCCGAGCCGCTGGGCGAGCGACGCCATCCGCGACCGCTCCTGGGCGCAGTGCAGAGCGTCGAGCTTCTGCACGCGGCTGATATGCGATATATCACCTGCGACGAGCACCCAGCCGTCCGGCGTGAGCAGCTCTCGCGCGCGTTCTACCTGGTCAGCGGGGATGCGGACGTGGTGTCGCAGCACCGCGGGCTCGTCCGCGCGCCACTGCGGGGAACGCGCCAGAGCTGCCGAATCGGCCTCCGCGATGTCGAAAGCCTCGACGACCACGACGAGGTCCGGGTCGTCGATCGACAGCGCCGGCTCGTCCTGTCGGTGCAGCAAGTCCCGCAATCGGCCCAGCAAGCCCATCCGTTGATCTCCTCGCGATCACCCGCCAGGATCACGCACGGTGTGACCCAGCCGACCCATGATCCGCCCAGGACCCGATGGGCGGACGGAAATAGCGCAAGCAATAATGCTGCCCGTGACCACGGCAGCGCCTTCAATCGGCCAGCGCGTGCACTCGCTGAACCGTCCGAACATGGTCAGCGTCGGCACGATCGTCTGGCTGTCCAGCGAGCTCATGTTCTTCGCTGGCCTCTTCGCCATGTTCTTCACGGTGAAGGCCCAGAACGACACGGGGCATTGGCCACCACCGCCAACCCACCTGAACATCCCCTACGCGTCGTTCTTCACGATCATCCTCGTGGCGTCGTCGTTCACGTGCCAGTGGGGCGTGTTCGCGGCGGAGCGGGGTGACGTCTTCGGTCTGCGTCGCTGGTACATCGTGACGCTGATCATGGGCGCGATCTTCGTCGGCGGCCAGGCGGGGGAGTACTTCAACCTGGTCCACGAGGGAACGACCATCCCGTCGTCGGCCTACGGCACGGTCTTCTACCTGACGACGGGCTTCCACGGCCTGCACGTCATCGGTGGTCTGATCGCGTTCGTCTACCTGTTGATCCGGACGAAGCTCAGCAAGTTCACCCCGGCGCAGGCCACCTCGGCGATCGTCGTGTCGTACTACTGGCACTTCGTCGACGTCGTGTGGATCGGCCTGTTCGCCGTCATCTACATCGTGCCCTGACCTAGTCAGCACACAGCAAAGCCACGAGCTCCCGAACTGACAGCAAGGGTTGCCGCACACCATGACCACCACTACGAAACGCCCTCGCGGCGCCCGCACGAAGCTGCGCCGCCGGGTCGCCGGCCTGCTCGCGCTGGGCTTCGGCCTGCTGAGCGCCGGCATGCTGTTCGCCGCGTTCGCGCCCCAGGCGCAGACCGCCAACGCACAGCAGCAGGACGCACTGGTCCGCCAGGGCGAGCAGATCTACCTCAACACCTGCCTGAGTTGCCACGGCAACTCGCTCGAGGGTGTCAAGGACCGCGGGCCGAGCCTGATCGGCGTCGGCGACGCCGCGGTCTACTTCCAGACTTCCTCCGGCCGCATGCCCATGGCGCGGCAGGAGGCGCAGGCCATCCGCAAGCCCGCGAAGCTCTCCCCCGAGGAGATCAACGCGCTGATGGCCTACATCACCGCGAATGGCGGCGAGGGCCCGAAGAAGCCCGCCGAGACCGGTGAGGCCCTGCGCGGCGACAACCCGGCGCGCGGTGGCGAGCTCTTCCGCCTCAACTGCGCCAGCTGCCACAACTTCACGGGTCGTGGTGGCGCGCTGTCGTCCGGCAAGTTCGCGCCGACGCTCGACGGTGTGGCCGAGGAGCAGATCTACACGGCGATGCTGACCGGCCCGCAGAACATGCCGAAGTTCGGCGAGCGCCAGCTCACGCCGGAAGAGAAGAAAGACATCATCGCGTACGTCAAGTCGGTCACCGACGGAAACAACAACTCCGGCGGTAACCCCCTGGGCGGGTTCGGACCCGTGTCCGAGGGATTGATCGCGTTCATCGTGGGTATCGCCGCGCTCATCGGCGTGACCCTCTGGATCGGAGCCAAGGCATGAGCGGCGACAAGCCGACCGAGCTGCCCAGCGAGGCAGAGCTCGCGGAGATGAGCCGGGACGACCTCGTCAAGCTCGGCACCAAGCTGGACGGCGTCGAGCTCGTCCACTACGAGGAGAAGTGGCCGGTCCCCGGCACCCGTGCCGAGCGTCGCGCTCAGCGGGTCGTCGCGCTGTGGTTCGCGATCTCCGCGCTGTCGGGTCTCGCCTTCCTCGGCGTGTTCCTGTTCTGGCCGTGGCAGTACGAGGCCCCGCACACCGACGGCCACCTGCTGCACACGCTCTACAACCCGCTGATCGGCTTCTTCCTGGGCCTGTCGGTGGTGGGCCTGGGCGTCGGCGCCCTGCTCTACACCAAGAAGTTCATCCCGGACGAGCTCGCGGTGCAGCAGCGCCACGACGGCCCGTCGGCCGAGGTCGACCGCGCCACGCTCGTCGCGGAGCTCTCCGACGCCGGTGAGCGCAGCGGCATCGCCCGCCGCAACATGATCAAGCGCACCGCGGGCCTCGGCGCCGGCGTGCTCGGTCTGAGCGTCGCGGCCGTCCCGCTGGGCGCGCTGATCAAGAACCCGCACTCGGACAGCGAGACCAAGAACTCGCTGTGGCACACCGGCTGGAAGTCGGAGAAGGGCGAGAAGGTCTACCTCCGCCGCCACACCGGCAACTTCCACGAGGTCTCCCTGGTGCGTCCCGAGGACGTCGAGCCGGGCGGCTTCGAGACGGTGTTCCCGTTCCGCGAGTCGGAGCGCAACGACGAGCACGCGCTGGTCGCGGCCCTCAAGCGGGCCGACGCGCCGGTCATGCTCATCCGCATGCGCCCGAACCAGGCGATCACCAAGCGCGCGGGTCAGGAAGACTTCAACTACGGCGACCTGTACGCGTACTCGAAGATCTGCACGCACCTGGGTTGCCCGACCTCGCTGTTCGAGCAGCAGACCGGTCTGCTGCTCTGCCCGTGCCACCAGTCGCAGTTCGACGTGTTCGAGTACGCCAAGCCGCGGTTCGGTCCGGCGACCCGTCCTCTTCCCCAGCTTCCTATCACTGTGGACGAAGAGGGATACTTGGTTGCCCGCAGCGACTTCATCGAGGCTGTGGGTCCGGCGTTCTGGGAGCGGAAGTCATGAGTGCCATCACCACGCCGACGAAGCCGGCCAACGCGGCCGCGCGCGTCGCAGGGGCCGCGGCCAACGCTGCCGACGAGCGGTTCCACGCAGCCTCTGGCCTGCGCAAGCAGCTGAACAAGGTCTTCCCGACGCACTGGTCGTTCCTGCTCGGTGAGATCGCGCTGTACAGCTTCATCGTGCTGCTGCTGTCGGGTACGTACCTGGCGTTGTTCTTCGACCCGTCGATGACCGAGGTCACCTACAACGGCGCGTTCGAGAACCTGCGCGGCATCGAGATGTCGCGCGCGTTCGCCTCGACCCTCGACATCTCGTTCGAGACGCGCGGTGGCCTGTTCGTCCGCCAGGTGCACCACTGGGCGGCGCTGCTGTTCATGGCCGCGATCGTCGTGCACATGTTCCGGATCTTCTTCACCGGCGCGTTCCGCAAGCCGCGTGAGATCAACTGGGTCATCGGCATCGTGCTGTTCATGCTCGGCGCGATCGAGGGCTTCCTCGGCTACTCGCTGCCGGACGACCTGCTCTCCGGTACCGGCCTCCGCGTCATGGCGGCACTGCTGATCTCGATCCCGGTCATCGGCACGTGGCTGAACTGGCTGATGTTCGGCGGGGAGTTCCCCGGCACGGACATCATCCCGATGCTCTACACCGCGCACATCCTGATCATCCCGGCGATCATCCTCGGCCTGATCGCGGCGCACCTCGCGCTGGTCTGGTACCAGAAGCACACGCAGTTCCCCGGCGTGGGCCGCAAGGAGACCAACGTCGTCGGCGTCCGCATCATGCCGGTGTTCGCGGCCAAGGGCGGTGGCTTCTTCGCCATCGTCGTCGGTGTCATCGCGATCATGGGTGGCGTCTTCCAGATCAACCCGATCTGGAACTTCGGCCCGTACAACCCCGCGCAGGTCTCCGCCGGTTCGCAGCCGGACTGGTACATGGGCTGGACCGACGGCCTGGTCCGCATCTGGCCCGCGTGGGAGTTCTACCTGGGTAACTACACGATCCCTGCGCCGTTCCTGCCGTTCATCCTCGGTCTGCCGCTGCTGACCGGCATCGCGGCGGTCTACCCGTGGATCGAGCGCAAGATGACCAAGGACTACGCGCACCACAACCTGCTGCAGCGCCCGCGTGACGTGCCCGTCCGCACCGCGCTCGGCTGGATGGCGATCACGTACTTCATGGTCCTGCTGCTCATGGGCGGCAACGACATCTTCGCGTACAAGTTCGACATCTCGTTGAACCTGACGACGTGGATGGGCCGCATCGGCATGCTGATCCTGCCGCCGATCGCGTACTTCGTCGCCTACCGCATCTGCATCGGCCTGCAGCGCGGCGACCGCGAGGTGCTCGAGCACGGTGTCGAGACCGGCATCATCAAGCGCCTGCCGCACGGCGAGTTCATCGAGATCCACCAGCCGCTCGGCCCGGTGGACGACCACGGCCACCCGATCCCGCTCGCCTACCAGGGCGCGTCGGTGCCGAAGAAGATGAACAAGCTCGGCTCGGCCGGTCACCCGGTCCCCGGCAGCACGTGGTCGCCGGACCCGGTCGAGGAGACCGTGGCCCTGGAGAACGCGCGCAAGAAGGCGCACGCCTCCGAGGAGATCAGCGCAGAGGACAAGGCAGGCGAGCTCGCGGGCAAGCCGGCCGACCCGAAGGCCTGACCTTCTGCAACTGCGAAAGCCCCCGTGATGGTTCACGGGGGCTTTCGTTTGCGCTGGGTTCCGGTGACGACTACTGCGCGTCGTCCAGGCCGATGGCGAACGCCGCCTCGTCGTCGCGCTTCGAGTAGCTGCGGAACGCGATGTGCGTGTCGGTGTTCAGCACGCCGGCGACCTTGCTGATCTTGCCCGGCACCAGCGCGGCCAGGTCCTCGTGCTTGCTCACCCGCACGAGCGCGATCAGGTCCACGTCACCGGCGCAGGAGTACACCTCCGTGACTCCGTCGATGTCGGCGATCTCCTGCGCCGCCTCGGGAATGCGTTCGGCGGCGGCCTGGATCAGCACGATGGCGGTGACCACGGCGTCCTCCTCTGGTCTCAGCACGGGTGACTAAAGCACTCGTAGTCTGCCCTACCGGCTCCTCGCCGACGTGAGGACGTCGCCGCGGACTCGTCACGCGGGCGTCATGAACTCCAGCCGGTTGCCCACGTTGTCGAACGTGTGGAAGCGGCGGAAGGCGGGGAAGTTCTCGTCCCACGTGATCTCGGTGCCCGCGCCGACGAGCCGCTCGGCAAGCGCGTCCAGGTCGCTGACGAGGATGCCGGGGTGCCCTTTGCGGGCCGGGCGGAAGTCCGCCTCGACCCCGAGATGGATCTCCAGCGACCCCGACCGCACCCACAACCCGCCGCGCGCCGCGAGCGCCGGGGGCTTCTCCACCTCTTCCATGCCGAGCACGCCGACGTAGAAGGCGCGGCAGTCGTCCTCGGCGCCCGCCGGGATCGTCAGCTGGACGTGGTGCAGTGCGTACCCGATCTCGCTCATGATCGCGATTCTGCGCTCGCAGCGTGCCCGGCGTGCCAAAACCGATATATCAGTTGCCAGCATCGCGCTGACCTGCGCCTTAGCAATGAGACTTTGGACTTCGTCCGCAAAACACTCATTGCTAAGGGCGCGGCGTGGGTCAGGTCCGGCGGTCGTGCTGGGGGTCTGTGGCTTGTTCGGCTGACGGCAGCCAAGCTGCGGCGACGCCAGGGAGGAGGGCAGGACTCGTCGGCGTAGACCAGGCCGGGCTGGTCTACGCCGAGGGGGGACGTCGCAGGTTTCTTCGGGCGGTTCGCTGGGCCGGCGGTCGGCACGACTGTTTCGCCGATGCGACGAGTGTCGACAATCGGCGGCGGGCGCGTGCTCAAGGAGGACGACGCCAGTGGAGGCGCAGCGGGGTCAGGTCCAGCGGTCGTGCAGGGGGCGGGCGCCCGCGGCTTGTTCGGCCCAAGGCAGCCAGGCTGCGGCGGCGCCGACAGGGGAGGACCAGGGCTCGTCCGCGTACACCAGGCGGGTGCCCGGCTGGTCGAGCCAGCGCAGCACGACGCCGGTCTCCTCGGGTGGTGCGCCGCGCAGGGGACCGGCGGTCGGGACGACCGTCTCCGCCGACGCGACGAGTGCGTCGACCACCGGCATCGGGCGGGTGCCGCGGCGGGCGACGCCGGCGGAGGCGAGGCGGCCGTAGCGGACGACCGAGAACTCCCAGCCGCCCTCGCGGTCCGGGCGGGCCGCCACGAGTTGGGGCAGCGCGGCGAGGGCGGCCAGGCGCTGGGCGCGGTCGAGTGACCGGACCAGGCCGGCCAGGCGGTCGCGGCGGGTTGCCGCTTCCTCGAAGCGTTCGGCTGAGGCCAGGGTGCCCAGGTGGTCGATGAGTTTGCGTAACGGGTCGGCGCTGCGGCCGACGACGAGATCGCGGACCGCCACGACTGCGGGCGAGTACTCCTCGACGGTCTGACGGCCCGCGCACGGGGCCTGGCAGCGGCCCAGCTCGGCCAGGGCGCAGGGGGAGGCCCGCTGGTTGGTCGCCGGGATCTTGATCGTGCACGAGCGCAGCGGCACGGCGTCGAGCAGCGCGCTCGCCACCGACTCGGCTGCCTGGCGCGTGCGGAACGGGCCCAGTGCGCCGTCGCGCGGGGTCCTGACCATGGACAGCCGCGGGAAGGGCTCGTCGGTCAGCACGAGCCACCACGCGTGGTGCGGGTTCTTCGATCTGCGGTTGTAGGCCGGACGGTGCGCTCGCAGAAGCCGCAGTTCGCGCACCTCGGCTTCCAGGGCGTGGGCGCACTCGACGGCGTCGACGCGGACGGCGAGCGCGACCATCTCGCGGAGCCTGCGTCTGCCCTCGCTGGCGGTGAAGTACTGCCGGACGCGGCGGCGCAGATCCGACGCCGTGCCGACGTAGAGCACCTCTTCCTTGGGGCCGCGGAAGAGGTACACGCCCGGCTTGGACGGCAGGTGCGCGGCCAGGGAGCGCTTGCGGCGTTGTTCCGGCGTCACCTCCGGCAGATAGGCCAGCAGTTCTTCCAGGGAGTGCACGCCCACGTTGCCGACCCGCTCCAGCAGCGAGTGCAGCACCTCGACCGTGGCCTGGGCGTCGGCCAGCGCCCGGTGCGTCGGTCTGGTCGACGTGTGGAAGAGGTCGGCCAGCGCGGACAGGCGGCACGACGGCGCCTCGTCGCGGCTCAGCACGCGCCGCGCCAGCTTTACCGTGCAGACCACCGGCGGTTTCGGCCAGCGGTAGCCGTACCGCTCGCAGGCCGCCTTGAGGAAGCTGATGTCGAAGCCGGAGTTGTGCGCCACCAGCACCGCTCCGGCGGCGAACTCGAGGAACGCCGGCAGCACCGTCTGCAGCCTCGGCGCGCCCGTGACCATCAGCTGCGTGATACCGGTCAGCTGCGCCACCTGGACGGGGATGCCGCGCTCCGGGTCGACCAGCGTCGCGAACTCGCCCAGCACCTCGCCGCCGCGCACCTTCACCGCGCCGATCTCGGTGACGGCGTCCTCCTCGGCGCTTCCGCCCGTCGTCTCCAGGTCGAAGACGACGAACGTCGTGTCGCGCAGGGGCGTCCCAAGCTCGTCGAAGGACAGTTGACCGGTCACGATGTGGGACGGTAGCGGCGGGGTCTGACAATTTTCGGCCGCGATCATCCGCGGGGGCGTTGACCTGCGGTTGTCAGGCCGCGTGGTGGGCTTGTCCAGATCGTTGTTCCGAAGGCTGGAGATGTCCGTGCGCTGCTCAAGCGCCGGGGCTCTAGCCTGTTGGGGTGCCAGACCCGATGCCCGAGCCCGAGTTCGACCAGCCCGCCGAGGAGGTGGGCGAGTCCGCGGACGATTCCCCAGAGGAATCCACTGTGGACTGGTCGGCCCTGCCGGAGCCGTTGCGGGTGAGGCTGGCGGAGCTCGGTGCCGACGCGCTGGGCGAGATGGCGAAGGTCGACGTTCCCCAGCACCTGCGTCCGGTGGCGAAGTTCGCCCCGACGAAACGCGCCCGGCTGGGCGGGGCTCAGGTCGTCGCCGGCCTGCGGAACTCGGCGAACTTCCGCACCGCTGTCGTGGAGTGGTTGCGCAAGAACAGGCCGTCGACGCTGGAGGTGACCTCGCCGGACCCGGTGACGGCCGCCGCGGCGGCGGTGCTGACCGGTGACGAGGTCGCGCCGCACTACGTGGAACTGGTGTCGCGGCGGGTCGGCGACGCGACGTTGCGCGCCGAGCGGGATGCCGCGGTGGCACGAGCGGAACGGCTCGAGAGCGAGCTGGAACGGCTGAAGGCCGAACGCAGCCAGCTCGACGGCGCCGCCGAACGCGTCCGCGCGGACGCCGAGATCGAACTGGAACGACTGCGCAAGCGGTTGCGCGAGCAGGGCGTGAAGCTGCGCGAGGCCAAGGACGCCGCGGAGGCCGCCGCCGCCGAGGTGGAGAAGATCCAGGTACGCACGGCCGAGGAGGTCAAGCGCCTCACCGCCGAGCGCGACCGGGAACGGGAACGGGCGGAGACCGAGCGGGCCAAGGCACAACGGGCGATCGCCGACGCCGAGGTCGCGCGCCAGTCCGCTCGGGAGGCACGGCAGGCCGACGAGGTGCGGCTCGCGCTGCTCGTCGACACGCTCGACGGTGCCGTGACGGGCCTGCGTCGTGAGCTCGCGCTGGGCGGCACCGGGCCGCGTCCTGCCGACCTCGTGCGAGGCGCGAGTGCGTCGCAGGGTGCCGTTGGACGCGTGGAGGACCCCGCCGCCCTCGATCGGCTGCTGGCGTTGCCGGCTGTCCACTTGGTGGTGGACGGCTACAACGTCACGAAGACCGGCTATCCGGAACTGTCGCTGTCGGACCAACGGGATCGGCTCGTGCACCAGCTGGCCGTGCTGGCCGCGCGCACGGGTGCCGAGGTCACGCTGGTGTTCGACGGCGCCGGGGTGGTGGCTGTCCCCGCGGCGGCGCCACGGGGCGTGCGCGTCCTCTTCAGCGATCCCGGTGTTCTGGCCGACGACGTCATTCGTGCACTGGTCACCGCAGAGCCGGAGGGGCGTCCCGTGGTGGTGGTGACGTCGGACCGCGCGGTCGCCGACTCGGTGCGCCGGCGTGGTGCGCACCCGGTGCCGTCCGCGGTGTTGCTGGCCCGTCTCGGGCGCGTTTGATCACCCGGTAGCCTGACGCGCATTCGATCTTCGGGTCGATCTCCGGCTCAATCTTGACGGTCTTGTTCTCGCGAAGGGGATCGGCGACGTGATGTCGCGCAAGCTCACCCGCGGTGTTCTGGTTACCGCCCTGCTCTTCTCCGCACTCCCGGCCGTGTCGTTCGCCGCACAGCCGGCGGATCCGGCGCGCGCGTACGCCGATCTGACCGCACAGGCGACAAAGCTCAACGAGGAAGTGCTGCGCGCACAGGAGGATCTCGTCCAGCGACGCGCCGAGCTCGAACGCGCGACCGCGGATGTCGCGGCGGCACAGCAGATCGAGCGGCAGGCGAAGTCCGAGGAGGACGACTTCCGCGGCCAGGTCGACCTCATCACGCAGGCGTCGTTCGAGGGCGCGCGGTTCAACCAGCTGTCGGCGCTGCTCGTCGCGGACTCGCAGCAGGACTTCCTGAACCGCCTGGAGATGATGCGGGTGCTGGCTTCCGACAAGGCCGACTCGCTGGCACGGCTGTCCGGTGCGGTGGAGAAGGCCCGTCAGGCGCACCAGGCGGCGGAGAACGCGCGCACCCGTGCCGCCGAGGCCACTGCGGCGGCCGAGAAGCTGAAGAGCGACCTGGACGCGCGCAACCGCGCGTTGCAGGCCCAGATCGGCGAGGTGCGCGCGGCGTTGACGCGGCTGCCCGCGCCGGTTGTGAACCAGCTGCGCGATCCGGGCGACAGGTCACCGGTCCGCGTGCCCGAGGGCGCGGCCGGCATTGCGCTGGCGTTCGCGCTGGCGCAGCGCGGCGACGAGTACCAGTACGGCGCGACCGGGCTCGACAAGTGGGACTGCGCCGGTCTGACGATGAAAGCGTACGCGGCTGCCGGGTACGCGATTCCGCGCACGTCCGGCGGACAGGCCGCGATCGGACGGGTCGTGGGGCGGGGCGACGTCCGCGCGGGCGACCTGATCATCTACTACTCGAGCCGGTCGCACGTCGCGATGGCCGTCGACAACGCACGAGCCGTGCACGCTTCCACCGAGGGGCAGCCGGTGAAGATCGCGCCGATCGACGCCATCGGGCCTATCGCGGTGATTCGGCGCATCGAGGGCTAGCGTTGCGCCGGTGAAGCACCTCCGGACGTTGCTGGCGATCACGGTCGCCATGACGTTCCTGCTCGGCCTCACCATTGCAACACGGCCCGTTGAGTTGCCGCCGACTGCAACAACTCATTGCAAAGAGACGGTGCTCAAGGTCTCCGCAGGTACCGTGACCAGCAGTTCTTGTGACGGCGAGCTGGCAGCACGGGTGTCGGGGCTGGTGGACGAGTCGGTCACCGGAGTCGCCGATATATTGGATGTCAGCTGGGTGCGGCGGGTCGACGTCGTCATCCCGGCGACGGATGCCGAGCTGGTGTCGCTCGTCGGACCGGCGTTCGCGGACATGGCCGGCATCGCGATCCGCGACGGTTCCGGGCAGCGAGTGGTGCTCAACCGGGCGCGGGCGGCGTCGCTCACGCTGCTGGAGTTGCGGGTGCTGCTGCGGCACGAGATCACGCACGTGGCGACGCGCGACCTGACGTCGGACTCGGCTCCGCTGTGGCTGGTGGAGGGGTTCGCGGACTGGGTGGCGTTCCACGGGCTCGGGGTGCCGCTGCGCCAGGCCGCGCCGGCACTCACCTCGAACGTCTCGGCACTGCCGTCCGATTTCGGCGGACCAGGGCGTGACCTGGCCTACCAGCAGGCGTACTCGATCATGGTCTACCTGGAGTCGAAGCTGGGGGAGCGGGGCGTCGTGGACTTCTTCCTGCGGCACGCGTCGTTGTCCGCTGTGGACCCGCGGGTGGTCGACGTGGCGGGCTGGCGCGAGTTCCTGCGGTCGAGCATCGGATAGCGTTGGTCCCGTGCGCCGAACCTTGCTGGTGACCAACGACTTCCCGCCCCGCCCCGGTGGCATCCAGTCCTACCTGCACGCGCTGGCGACACGGCTGCCCGAGGACTCCCTCGTCGTGTACGCGCCGAAGTGGAAGGGCGCGGCGGAGTTCGACGCCGAGCAGCCTTTCCCCGTCGTGCGGCATCCCACGTCGCTGATGCTGCCGACGCCCGACGTCCTCAAGCGCGCCCGCGAGATCGCGCGCGCCGAATCCTGCGACGCCGCGTGGTTCGGTGCGGCGGCTCCGCTGGCGTTGCTGGCGCCCTCGCTCGGCCTGAGCCGCGCGGTGGCGTGCACCCACGGCCACGAGGTCGGCTGGTCGATGCTGCCGGTGGCACGGCAGGCGTTGCGGGCCATCGGGTCCGGTGTGGACGTTGTGACCTACGTGAGCCGCTACACGCGTTCGCGGTTCGCGGCGGCGTTCGGTCCGATGGCGGCGCTGGAACATCTTCCGTCCGGTGTGGACACCGACCTGTACCGCCC
Organism: Lentzea flava; assembly: GCF_014648475.1. Lineage (GTDB taxonomy): Bacteria > Actinomycetota > Actinomycetes > Mycobacteriales > Pseudonocardiaceae > Lentzea > Lentzea flava. The sequence continues at coordinate 14,347 of NZ_BMRE01000038.1, forward strand.
GGATCCGGCCGCGCGTGCCGAGATCCGCCGCCGTCACGGGCTGGGCGACCGTCCGGTGATCGTGTGCGTGTCCCGGCTGGTGCCGCGCAAGGGCCAGGACGTTCTGATCCGCGCGTTGCCGCTGATCCAGCGCACGGTGCCGGACGCGGCACTGCTGATCGTCGGCGGCGGGCCGTACCGGGGCACGCTCGAGAAGCTGGCCGCCGGCAACCGCGACGTCGTGCTGACCGGCTCCGTGCCGTGGGAGGAGCTGCCCGCGCACTACAACGCCGGCGACGTCTTCGCGATGCCCTGCCGCACCCGCGGGCGCGGACTCGACGTCGAAGGCCTCGGCATCGTCTACCTGGAGGCCTCGGCGACCGGGCTGCCGGTGATCGCGGGACGGTCCGGCGGCGCACCGGAGACCGTGCGCGACGGCATCACCGGCAACGTCGTCGACGGTCGCGACGTCGAGAACGTCGCCGAGCGGGTCGCCGCCCTGCTCGCCGACCCCGAGATGGCCGCCAAGATGGGCCGTGCCGGGCGGGAGTGGGTGAGCGACCACTGGCGGTGGGACCAGCTCGCACACCGCCTCGAAGGCCTCATCGGCTGAGTTCGCGGGCCCTGTTCTCCAGCGCGCGCAACCCGAGTTCGGCGCTGCGGCGCGCGGCCTCGTCGGCGGCCGAGCGGGAGTCGGAGTCGCGGTCGAGATCCCGCCACACCACGGCGAGGTTGATCAACGCGCGGATCTCGCCCGAGGCGTAACCGATCCGGCGCGCCGTCACCAGGGCCTGCTCGAACAGCTCGGCCGCGACGTCGAGGTCGGACAGCGCGCGGCGGACCTCGCCGAGCGTGATCCGCACCGACGTCGCCACCTGCGGGTCGCCACCGTCGGCGATCAGCGACAACGCCCGCGAGGCCAGCGGCAACGCTGCCTCGGGGTTGCCCGCGGCGAGCTCCACTGCGGCGAGGTTCTCCAAGGCCTCGGCCTCGCCCGCGGGGACGTTGCCGAGCTCCAGGGCGCGTTCGAGGTGCGTGCGTGCCTCGTCGAGATGTCCCTGCAGACGCAGAGCCATGCCGAGGTAGGTGTGGCTGTCGGCGTTCGGCGCGAGAGCCAGAGCCTGGGAGAAGTGCTCGACGGCGCCGTCGATCTCGCCGAGCTCCACCGCGAGCTGGCCGAGGTTGTACAGGCCGGAGCTGACGCTGTCGGCGGAACGCAGCATCTCCAGGCTGCGGACCAGCGCCTGCTTCGCCTCTGGCAGCTGGCCGGAGCGGCGGTGGACGAGGCTGAGGTTGTTCAGCACGCTCGCCTCGGCGTCCTCGTCACCCAGCGCCCGGTACAGCTCGATGGCCTGGTTGTGGTGCTCGACCGACAACGCGTACTCGCCGAGCCGCAGGTAGAGGGTGCCGAGGTTGGCGTGCATCGCGGCCTCGGCCGGGCGGTGCCCTGACCTCTGGGCGGCCTGCAGTCCGTGGTGCGCGGTCGCGAGCCACTCACCGATGTGCTGGCCGATCCACAGGTACCCCCGCAGCGCGTCCGCGAGCTGCCACGCCATCGGCGCCGGGCCGTGGTCGGCGGCGTGCCGGATCGCGGCGGTCAGGTTCGGGCGTTCCGCGTCGAGCCACGCCAGCGCCTCGTCCGGGGTCGAGATCCGCGGCGCCGGACCGGAGGCGGACGACGGCAGCCGCACGATGCCGGGGTAGAGCAGCTCGGCACAACGCTCCACGCCGCGCAGGTAGTGGTTGAGCAACGCCGTCCACGCGATCTCCTGCTCGGCGTCGCTGTCGGACTGTTCGCGCAACGTGGCCGCGTAGCGCACGAGCTCGTCGTGGAACCGGTAGCGGCCGGGCACCACCGGCACCACCAGTTTCGCGATCGCCAGCACCGTCAGCAGGCCCTCGGCGTCCACATCGGCCAGTGCGGAGGCGGCCTCCGCGGTGAAGTCAGGGCCCGGCACCAGCGACAGCAGCCGGAACAACCGCTGCGGCGCGGGCGGGAGAGCCGCGTAGGCGAGCTCGATCGGCGAGCCCGAGATCGTCACGTCGTCGCGCCCTGCCAGGTAGGCGGCGGCCACCCGCAGCGCGAGCGGCAGATGCCCGCACCGGTCGGCCAGCTCCGCGTGATCGCCTGGGCCCAGCAGCGTCGTGAGCAGCGACGCGGACTCCGCCGGCGTGAACACGTCCACCGTCACCGTCCGCGCGCCGTTCATCGCGATCAGGCCGCGCAGGTCGTCCCGTGACGTCACGATCACCCGGCACGACGCCGTCCCCGGCAGCAACGATCGCACCTGGTCCGGCGCGGACGCGTTGTCGAGCACGAGCAGCATCCGGCGGCCCGACAGCAACGACCGCAGCATCGTGCTCTGCTCGTCGGCGTCCGGCGGGATCTCGTCAGGGGGCACGCCCAGCGCCCGCAGGAACCGCGACAGCACGTCCATCCCGTCCGCCGGCGGCCCGAGCGAGTACCCGCGCAGGTCGACGTACAGCTGCCCGTCCGGGAAGTGGTCGCGCAGCAGGTGCGCCACGTGCACCGCCAGCGTCGTCTTGCCCACGCCCGGCTGCCCCGCGAGCGTCACGATCGGCACCGACCCGCTCGTGATGAGCTCGGAGATCCGCTCCACGTGCCACGCGCGTCCCGTGAAGTCGGCGATGTCGTCCGGCAGCCGCATCGGTGACGCGGGTGCTCGTTCCGGTTCGCGCGCGGCCACGGGTGCGGCGAGCTCGGGCGCGCCCACGAGGATCGCCTGGTGCAGCTTGCGCAGCTCCTCGGTCGGGTCGATGCCGAGCTGCTCGTCCAGCGTCCGGTCGAGCTGCCGGAACGCCTCCAGCGCCTCCGCCTGCCTGCTGCTGCGGTACAGCGCGAGCATCAGCTGGCCCCAGAACCGTTCCCGCAACGGGTGGTCCCGCGTCAGCGCGAACAGCTCCGGCACCAGGTCCGCGTGGTTGCCCAGTGCGAGCTCGACGTCGATGCGCTGCTCGTGCACGGTCATCAGCAGCTCGGTCAGCCGCGGCGCGTGCTCGGAGTACAACGTCTCCGACGGCACGTCCGAGAGCACCGGCCCACGCCACAGCTCCAACGCCTCGGCAAACGCTTTCCGCGCGCTGACCAGGTCGTTCGACGCCGCCGCAGCACGTCCGCGGGCAGCCGCGTCAGCGAACCGGTGCACGTCCACGGCCAGCGGGTCGACGCGCATCCGATAGCCGTCGGCGGCGGTCTGGATCAGCGACGGGTCACCCAGCGCCGCCCGCAGCCGCATCACGTACGTCTGCAACGTGCCACGCGTGCGCGCCGGCGGTGTGTCACCCCACACGTGCTCGACCAGTTCCGTCACGGGAACGACGCGGTTCGGCCGCAGCAGCAACGCCGCCAGCAACGCTCGGTGCTTGCCCGCCCGCAGCACCACCGGCGCGTCGTTCAGGCGCACCTCCATCGGGCCGAGCAGCCGGAACTGCGGACCCGGAGCCATCGCCTTCCCCTCATACGTGTCGAATGATCCCCGTCTACCGGACAGCCTATTAGCGCGCTGTCGCCGAGTGACATCGGCGCGTCAGCGATACGTCAGCGCCGTACGGCAATCTTCTACACGTCCCGGTCGGGGGGCCGGGGCAACAAACTTCTCGGGTTCCGCGGAGATCCGCGGATCACGATCGCTGGGGGTCGAAAGGCCCAGGAGCTCCTCCTGTGAGCTCCTGGGCCTTTCGCGCATCTGACCTGTTACTTCGCGTAGATCGCGTCGATGTCCGACGCGTACGTCGTCGCCACGACGGCGCGCTTGAGCTTCAGCGACGGCGTCATCTCGCCACCGGCCTCGGTGAAGTCCACGGGCAGCACCCGGAACTTGCGGATCGCCTCCGCCTTCGACACCGACTTGTTCGCCTCGTCCACCACGGCCTGGATCTCGGCCAGCAGGTCGGCGTCCTCGATCAGGTCCGCGACCTCGGCCGACGCCGGCTTGCCGTGCGACTCCTTCCACGACGGGAAGAACTCGGGGTCGATCGTGATCAGCGCGCCGATGAACGGCTGCTTGTCGCCGACGACCATGCACTGCGACACCAGGGGGTGCGCCCGGATGCGGTCCTCGAGCTGCGCGGGGGAGACGTTCTTGCCACCGGCGGTGACGATGATCTCCTTCTTGCGGCCCGTGATCTTCAGGAAGCCCTCGCTGTCGAGCTCGCCGATGTCACCGGTGTGGAACCAGCCGTCCTCGAGGGCCTCCTTGGTGGCGGCCTCGTTGTTCCAGTAGCCGGTGAAGACGATGTCGCCCTTGATGAGGATCTCGCCGTCCTCGGCGATCCGCACCGACGTGCCCGGCACCGGCAGGCCCACCGTGCCGACCTTCTCCTGGCCCTTGAACGTCACGCACGCCGCCGCCGACGTCTCGGTCAGGCCGTAGCCCTCGTACACCGGGATGCCCGCGCCGCGGAAGAAGTGCGACAGCCGGTCACCCAGCGGCGCGCCACCGGACACCGCGGCGATCGCCCGGCCGCCGAGCGCGGCCCGCAGCTTCGCGAACACCAGCTTGTCGAACACCGCGTGCTTGAGCCGCAGCACCAGGCCGGGGCCACCGTTGTCCAGCGCGCTCGAGTACTCGACGGCGGTCGCCTCGGCCGCGTCGAAGATCTTGCCCTTGCCGCCGGCGTGCGCCTTCTGCTTGGCGCCGTTGTAGACCTTCTCGAACACGCGCGGCACCGCGACCACGAACGTCGGGCGGAACTGGCCCAGGTCCGCGACGAGGTTCTTCACGTCGGCGGTGTGGCCCAGCGTCGCGCGCGAGTACACGCACGCCAGCGCCAGGGCACGCGCCAGGATGTGCGCGAGCGGCAGGAACAGCAGCAGCGAGTTGCCCGCGGTGAGGATCTCGGGGAACCGCGACAGCGCCGACCGCACCTCGGACAGCAGGTTGCGGTGCGTCAGCGTGCAGCCCTTCGGACGGCCCGTGGTGCCGGACGTGTAGACCAGCGTCGCCGTGTTGTCGGCCTGCACCTGCTTGCGGCGCTCGTGCACCTGCTCGTCGGTGATCTCGGCGCCCAGGGCGGTCAGCTCGTCGACCGCGGCTGCCGAGCCCTCGATCTGCCACACGTGGCTCAGCTCGGGCAGCTTGCCGACGACCTCGTCGACGGACGCGCGGTGCGCCGACGTCTCGACGAAGACCGCCTTCGCGCCGGAGTCGGACAGGATCCACTCGATCTGGTCCGCCGACGACGTCTCGTAGATGGGCACGACGACGCCGCCGGCCGCCCAGATGGCGAAGTCGAGCAGCGACCACTCGTAGCGGGTCTTGGAGACCAGGCCGACCCGGTCACCCAGCTCGATGCCTGCGGCGATGAGGCCCTTCGCGACGGCCATGACCTGCGCGGCGAAGTCACGCGCAGTGATGTCGACCCAGGTTCCGTCGATCTGCCGGCGGAAGCTGACGGCGTTGCCGAAGCGCTCCGCGTTGGCCCACACCATGTCGGTGAGGTTCTCCTCCGGAGCCACTGCGGCGGTGGCGGGGACGCTGAACTCGCGCACGTCAACCTCCGTACGGTGATTTGTTACTGGTGGGGAAACTTAGCGTGTGATTCCAGCGATACAAAGGTTGGTACGCCCTTCCGTTACCTTTTGACCTCATGGCCAGCGTGGACGTCGTTGACGAGACATTCCTGGCGGTACCACCCAGCGTGGTCGCCGCCGCCTTCGCGTCGCCATCGTCGTGGCGGACGTTCTGGCCGGATCTCGAGCTCGACGTCTACGCCGACCGCGGCGACGAGGGACTGCGCTGGACGGTCGGCGGCGCGCTCGTCGGCACGATGGAGGTCTGGCTCGAGCCGATGCTCGACGGCACCCTGCTGCACTACTTCCTCCGCGCCGATCCACCCGCAGGCTCGTTCACCCCGCGCACCGCGCGTCGTGAGGTGCAACGCCGCCAGCTCGACGCGAAGTCCGTCGCTCTGGGCCTCAAGCTGACTCTGGAGGACGGTCGTCCGCCTGGCTGCCCGCCAGGCGAGTGATCTTGGTTGACGCGCGTCTCACGAACTAGGTTGGGGACCGTGCGGGTTCACGTGGTTTCGGACGTCCACGGCAACGCCGAGGCGCTGGCGCGAGCAGGTGACGGTGCCGACGCGCTCGTCGTGCTGGGCGACCTGATCGACTTCGTCGACTACCACGACCATTCCAAGGGGATCCTCGGGCGCGTTTTCGGGCCCGAGAAGGTGGGGATCTTCGCCGAGCTGAGACGCGGCACCAGGCGTGCCGACACGGCGAGCTACATCCGGTCCCTCTGGGACGGTCTCTCCGACGCCCGTTCCGTGGTGGAAGAGGCGGTGCTGGAGCAGTACCACGCGTTGTTCTCGGCGATGTCGGCGCCGACGTACGCGACACCGGGCAATGTGGACAGTCCGCACCTGTGGCCGCAGTTCGCCGGTGACGGTGTGCACGTCGTCGACGGCGACGCGGTGGAGATCGGCGGGCTGAAGTTCGGGTTCGCGGGCGGTGGGCTGATGCTGCCCGGACTCGTGCGCAACCCCAACGCGCCGTGGTTCCCGTACCTGCGCACGGAGGAGGACATGGCGGACGCCCTCGACCGGATGGGCCCGGTCGACGTGCTGTGCACGCACATCCCGCCCGCGGTCGCCGATCTGACCTACGACGTCGTCGCGCGCCGTCCCGAATGGGGTTCGCGGCCCGCGCTGGAGAAGATCCTGCGCGAGCGTCCGCGCTGGTCGGTGTTCGGGCACGTGCACCAGCCGCTGGCCCGGCGGGTGCGGATCGGCTACACCGAATGCGTCAACGTCGGGCACTTCCAGCGCAGCGGCAAGCCTCACGTCCTCAACTGGTAAAGACGCGAGTAACCTCCTCACACATGGCCGACGAGTCCACTCAGTCCATCGTCATCGACGCGCCGCCTGAGAAGATCATGGCGATCATCGCGGACTTCCCGTCGTACCCGGACTGGGCGAACGGGATGAAAGAGGTCGAGGTCCTCGACGCCCGCGACGACGGCCGCGCGGAGCAGGTGCGCTTCGCGATCGACCAGGGTCCGGTCAAGGACGAGTACGTCCTGAAGTACGACTGGGCCGCGGACGGTCTGTCGGTGCAGTGGGACCTCGTCAAGGGCACCATGCAGAAGTCCCAGCACGGCAGCTACGTGCTTGAGCCGTCCGGTTCCGGCACCAAGGTCACCTACACGCTGTCGGTGCAGCTCGTGATCCCGATGATCGGGCTGTTCCGCCGCAAGGCCGAGAAGCTGATCCTCGACACCGCGCTCAAGGAGCTCAAGAAGCGCGCGGAGAAGGCGGCTTGAGCCGGGTCCTGCTCTTCACCGGCAAGGGCGGGGTCGGCAAGACGACGCTGGCCGCCGCGACGGCGGCCTCGCTGGCGGCGCACGGCCGCAAGGCGCTCGTGGTGTCGACCGATCCCGCTCACTCGCTGGGCGACGCCCTCGACGTCCGCCTGGGCGCCTCACCGTCCGAAGTGGACACGGCGGACGGGTTGTTCGCGTGCCAGATCGACCCGCGCGGTCTCGTCGACGAGGCCTGGGGCGAGCTGCGCGGCCACCTGCGGACCGTGCTCGCGGGTGCGGGTGTCGACGAGCTCGACGCCGAGGAGCTGACCGTGCTGCCGGGCGTCGAGGAACTTCTCGCGCTCGCGGAGGTGCGGCGGCTGGCGTCGAGCGGCCCGTGGGAGGTCGTGGTCGTCGACTGCGGGCCGACCGCGGAGACGTTGCGGCTGCTGTCGTTGCCAGAGGCGTTCGCGGGCTATCTGGAACGGCTCTTCCCGACGCACCGGCGGGTGGTGCGCGGGCTGCTGGCCGGTGTCGCGGGCACCGGGACCGTCGAGAAGTGGGACGCGACGGCCGACGCGCTGAGCAGGCTCGCGGAACGGCTGGACGCGCTGCGGGGCATGCTCGCCGATCCGTCGTCGTGCTCGGTGCGGCTGGTGCTGACGCCGGAACGGGTCGTCGCGGCCGAGACGCGGCGAACGTTGACCGCGTTGGCGTTGCAGGGAATCCGAGTCGACAGCGTCATCGCGAACCGGCTGGTGCCGTCGCCGGGTTCCGCGCGTGGTGCCGCCGCGACGTGGCTGCGGACGCGCAGGCACGAGCAGGACGCGGTGCTGGCCGAGCTGACCGGCATCGGTGAGATCCGCACCGTCGACCACCGGGCTTCCGAGCCTGTCGGTGTGCCGGCGTTGCTGGAGGTGGCCTCGCAGCTCTACGGCTCGGAGGACCCGTTGCCCGGTGCCGCCGTGCGGGACTCGTTGCTGGAGGTGTCGGGCAGCGGACGTGGTCTCGACGCCCGATACTCGCTGCGGATCGCGTTGCCGCTCGCCGACGACACGGAGCTGGACCTCGCGCGCGTGGGCGACGACCTGGCGTTGACCGTCGACGGCCGGCGCCGGCTCGTGGCGCTGCCCTCGTTGCTGAGGCGCTGCATCGTGACCGGCGCGGAGATGGACTCGGGTGGCGTGACGGTGGGGTTCCGCCCAGACCCCTCGCTGTGGCGCTGATCAGGAGCTTTTCATGACTCAGGACAACACCGGAAAGCTCGCCGAGGAGCTGCGGCTGCTCATCGACGCGGCCGCCGAGCGCATGCAGCCGTGGCTGCAGCGCGTGGCGGAGGCGGGTGACGGCTCGCACACGCCCGAGACGTGCGGCTGGTGCCCGCTGTGCAACGGCGTGGCGCTGCTGCGCGGCGACCGCTCCGAGCTGGCCGCGAAGGCCGCCGAACACGCGGCTGGCCTGATTGCGGTGCTGCGCGCGGCCCTGCGCGAACCCGGTGCACCGCCGCCTCCGCCGGAACCCTCCGGTGGTGCGGAGGAGCCTTCCGGGCAGCGGGTGCAGCACATCAAGGTCGTCAGGAAGAGCGACTAGTGCTCACCGTAGGAGTGGACATCGGTGGCACCAGCGTGCGCGCGGGCGTCGTGGACGCGCGCGGCTCGGTGCTCGACACCTCACGCGCCCCGACACCGGCCGGCGAACGCGCCCTCGAAGACGCGATCGTCGCCGCCGTGGAGGAGGTGGCGGACCGCCACGCGGTGAACGCCGTCGGTCTCGCCGTGGCCGGTTTCATCGCCTCGGACCGCCGCACGGTCCGTTTCGCGCCCCACCTGGCATGGCGGCAGGCCGACGTGGCCGACCGCATGAGCGACCGCCTGGGCATGCCCGTCGTGCTCGAACACGACGCGAACGCCGCCGCCCTCGCCGAACACCGCTTCGGTGCCGCGCGCGGCGCCCGCACAGCCGTGCTGGTCGCCATCGGCACGGGCATCGGCGCCGCGCTGCTGCTCAACGGCGAGGTCTTCCGCGGTGCCCACGGCGTGGCCCCCGAACTGGGCCACCTGCGCGTCGTCCCGGACGGCCGCCCCTGCCCGTGCGGCAAGAACGGCTGCTGGGAGCGCTACTGCAGCGGCACGGCCCTGTCGGCCACCGCGGTGGAACTGCTGGCCAAGCATCCCGGCGTCTCGACGGTCCTGGCCCGTGAAGCCGCGGGCGACTCTCGCGCGGTGACCGGCCGCCGCGTCGCCGGAGCGGCCCGCGACGGCGACCCGCTGGCCAAGCGCGCGATGGCCGACCTGGCCCGCTGGCTGGGCGAGGGCCTGGCACTGGTGGCCGACGTCTACGACCCCGAGGTGATCGTCATCGGGGGAGGGGTGTCGGAGTCGGCACCGCTGTTCCTCGACGACGCCCGCGAGCGCTACGCCGCCGTGGTGACCGGCGCGGGCCACCGCCCGCTCGCCCGCATCCGCACCGCGCAGCTCGGCGACGACGCAGGCATCGTGGGCGCGGCGACCCTGGCCCGCGAGATGACCGCCTCGATGACGCGCAACAGCTCACGCCGCTCCTGACTGCCACCGGCTGTCCTCGACGTCGCCGTGCGGCCGCTGCACGTTCGACGACTTTGCATGCGCCGGTAGTCGTCGGGCGGGCATCCTGTCGCGTCCTGAGCCTCCTTCGAGTCGGCGGTGTCAAGCCACCGATCCAGCCGTGCCGCCCGGCGCGGCTGACCCGCCCTGTTCGAATCCCTTGCAACGAGTCTTTTGCGGACGAAGTCCAAAGACTCATTGCTAAGGTCCAGGTCAGCGGCCGTGCCGCAAACTGATATATCGGTTGGAATGCGGTCAGTGCGCAGTTCGCAGCTTCGTGAGGTAGCGAAGCACGGCGTTCTTGAACGGCCAGCCGATGAACCAGATGAGGGCGATCGCGACCCAGTCGGTGGCGTCCGCGTCGCTTCTCGTCGCCACCCCGGCCGTCGCGAGAAGCGCGAACACGAACCACGCGGTGAACACGATCCCGGTCATCACCCGGACCGAGGTCCTCAGCACGGAGCGCACAGGCCGCTGCTCGGTCCGGGGCTCCTCGGCCACGGGATTCGCCGGCTTCTCCGGCTCGTCCGGGAGCGCCGGCCGCCAGATCACCGCCGAGGGAGGCACCCCCGCGTCGATCATCGCCATCGCCTTCTGGTCGATGGCGAAGTACCTCGGGTCGATGCCGACGATCAAGCCGTCCGCGCCTACCAGCCTGCGCGCGCCGTGCGGCCACGCTTCCGCGGCGACGCACTGGTCGTACCGGATCGTGATCGGCCCGTGCGGGGTGATCAGGCTGACGCCGGAGGTGCCGACCACGATGCTCTCGTCGGAGGACTCGTGGGTGGCGTACTTGGTCCCAGGGACCGCGGCAGGGGAGAACAGCGGGGCTCGCGCGAATCCCGCCCAGTCGGCCTCGTGCCCCTCCGGAAGCCGCAGCAGTGCTGATCCCATCGCCTCGACGGCGACCGCGTGCACGTCGTCGGTGGTGATCGCGTCCGACTCGGCGAGCAGCTCCTCGACGGTCAGGGGCCGGCCGCCGTTGAGGAGGTCGGCGCTGTCGTTGCGCAGGCTGATCGCCTCGAAGTCGGGGTCGCGGACGAACTCCTGCAGCGCCGCCTTGCCGGCTTCGACGTCCGCGGCGGGGATGTCGCCCGCTTTCAACGCCGCCAGCACCTCGATGAAGCCGTTGACCACGACGCCCTGGTTCTCCGGCAGGGTGTCGGCCAGTGCGGTGATGGTCCCGTGTTCGGAGTTCAGCCACTTGTAGACGGCGGCGGTCACGTACGACCCGCCCCGCTCGTGCCGCAAGGTCTGGAACAACCGCCGCTCGATGACCGTCGACAACACGTTCGCGCTCATGGACCGCGACACGACGGCATCCATCATGACCTGCCCGCTGCCGTTGACGACGTAGGCGGGCAGAAGCGGAAGGATCGACTTCGCGGGCGGTGCCGGGCGCCGAACGCCGCCGGGGAGTCGCAGGCGCAGTCCGGGTGGCACGTCGTCACCGGCGATCCACAGCATCGCGTTCTCGCGGGTGAACCAGTCCGCGGCCCACGCGCGGACGTCCTCCGCCCGCAGCGTCTCGACTCCGAAGTCGCAACTGCCCGCCAGACCGTAGCCCTGCGCGCCGTAGCGCCAGACCGGCATCTCGGTGGCGGCGCCGCTGCCGCGCGTCGCGGCCTCCGTGCGCACGATCGTCCTCTCCCGCTCCAGCCGATCGAGCGGGAGCGCGGTGATCGCGTCGCACGCGCGGGTGAGGAACGTGCTGACGTAGTCCGGCGCGCCCTCCACGTAGAAGTGGGTGTTGATCATTCCGGTCGCGCCGTTGGCGTGCGAGTCGGGCAGCGCGAACTCGCTGAGCGCCAGGTGTTCGACGAGGTGGGTGATGCCCGAGGTGGCCAGCGTCTCGTCAGCCATGCCGACGCGGAACACCAGGCCCGCCTTCATGGGGCCTTGGGTCGGCGCGATCATGGTGGGGATGCCGTCCACTTCGATGTGTCGAATCATGACCCAGCCCCCGATCAGCGCGTTTGATGCGTACAAGGTGACTGTCGGCGTGATCGACATCCATCCCCGTGCGCCACTAATGGCCGATCGGCCGACAACAACCTGTCTCATCGGGGGACACGGGCCCAGGGCTTGATCGCCAGAGGAAGCGTGGAGTGACGACCCGCCGTGTGAGCGCTAACCCTTGGATAGCGATTCGAACGTCATTCGACGGTATATGCACAAGTTAGCGTTAACATCCAGCGTTGACCGCCGAGTGAGGTCGTGGCTACATTCCGTCGCAGGAACGCCACCGCACCGTTTCGCCGAAGAAACCGGAGCATCCTCATGTCCTCATCGTTGAGTCGACGCAGGCTCTTCCAGGCGGCGGGTGTGGCAGCCGTCGCGACCGCGGCGCCGTCGCTGGTGCAGGGTTCGGCGCAGGCGGCCACAGTGCCCCCGGTCCGCGGTGACGCGGGCGTGTCGGCCTACCCGTTCGACCTGTCCGAGGTGCGGCTGACGCCGGGCAGGTGGCTGGACAACCAGAACCGGACGCTGTCCTACCTGCGGTTCGTGGACGTCGACCGGCTGCTGTACAACTTCCGCGCCAACCACCGGCTGTCCACCAACGGCGCCGCGCCACTGGGCGGCTGGGAAGCTCCGGACTTCCCGTTCCGCACGCACAGCCAGGGCCACTTCCTCACGGCCTGGGCGCAGGCGTGGGCCGTCCTGGGCGACACGACGTGCCGGGACAGGGCGAACTACATGGTGGCCGAGCTGGCCAAGTGTCAGGCGAACAACTCGGCGGCCGGGTTCAACACCGGCTACCTGTCGGGCTTCCCGGAGTCGGACTTCGACGCGATGGAGGCCGGCTCGCCGAAGTCGGCGTCGTACTACTCCCTGCACAAGACCCTCGCCGGGCTGCTGGACGTGTGGCGCTACATCGGCAACACCCAGGCGCGGGACGTGTTGCTGCGCCTGGCCGGGTGGGTGGACTGGCGCACGGCCAGACTGTCCTACAGCCGGATGCAGAGCGTCCTGGGCACCGAGTTCGGCGGCATGAACGCGGTGCTGGCCGACCTGTACCAGCAGACCGGCGACTCTCGCTGGCTGACGACGGCTCAGCGGTTCGACCACGCCGCGGTGTTCGACCCGCTGGCGGCCAACCAGGACCGCCTGAGCGGCCTGCACGCCAACACCCAGGTCCCGAAGTGGATCGGCGCGGCCCGCGAGTACAAGGCGACCGGGACCACCCGTTACCACGACATCGCCGCCAACGCCTGGAACATCACCGTCGGCGCGCACACCTACGTCATCGGTGGCAACAGCCAGGCCGAGCACTTCCGCGCGCCCAACGCCATCGCCGGCTACCTCAACACCGACACGTGCGAGCAGTGCAACACCTACAACATGCTCAAGCTGACCCGTGAGCTGTGGCTGACCGACCCCGGCCGCGCGGCCTACTTCGACTACTACGAGCGCGCCCTGCTCAACCACCTGATCGGCGCGCAGAACCCGGCCGACCCGCACGGCCACATCTGCTACTTCACCGGCCTCAACCCCGGCCACCGGCGGGGCAACACCGGCCCGGCGTGGGGCGGCGGCAACTGGAGCACGGACTACGGCACGTTCTGGTGCTGCCAGGGCACCGGCCTGGAGACCAACACCAAGCTCGCAGACTCCATCTACTTCTTCAACGGCACCACGCTCACGGTGAACCTGTACGCGCCGTCGGTGCTGACGTGGTCGTCGCGCGGCATCACGGTCACCCAGAGCACGAGTTACCCGGTGAGCGACACCACGACGCTGACCGTCACCGGCAACGCGAGCGGGTCGTGGACGATGCGCTTGCGCATCCCCGCGTGGACCACGGACGCGACCATCAGCGTCAACGGCGTCGCGCAGAACGTGACCGCCACGCCCGGCAGCTACGCGTCCCTGACGCGGTCGTGGACGTCCGGCGACGTCGTGACGCTGCGGCTGCCGATGCGCGTGACCGTCCAGCCCTCCAACGACAACGCCAACGTCGTCGCGCTGACCTACGGCCCGGTCGTGCTGGCCGGCAACTACGGCAACACCAGCCTGTCGGCCTTGCCGTCGCTGGACGTCAACTCCGTCACGCGCACCAGCACGTCGTCGCTGGCGTTCACCGCGACGGCGAACGGCACGAAGGTGAACCTCGGACCGTTCCACGACGCGCACGGCTTCAACTACACCGTCTACTGGAGCACGGGCGGTGGCACGACGAGCTACCGGTTGGTCAACGCCGGCACCGGCATGGTGCTGGGCATCCAGAACATGTCCACCGCGGACGGCGGCCTGGCCGTGCAGTGGCACGACAACGGAACCGCCGACCACAACTGGCAGCTGATCACCGACGGGTCGGACGTGCGGCTGCGCAACGTCAACAGCGGCAAGGTGCTGGGCGTGGAGAACATGTCCACGGCCGACAACGCCCGTGTTCTGCAGTGGTCCGACAACGGCACCGCGGACCACAGGTGGACCCTGATCGCCAACGGCGACGGCACCTACAAGGTCCGCAACGCCAACAGCGGCAAGCTGCTCGGCATCCTCAACGGTTCCACCAGCGCCGGTGCGCAGGTCGTGCAGGATTCGGACAACGGCAGCGCGGACAACCGCTGGCGCTTGGTGGCCAACTGACTCCGGCAGGGGTTTCGCAGCCTTTGAGAGGTGTCGCGGCGGGCGTGTCGGGGTCTGTTCGCCCGCCGCGAACACCTTGTCTGAAATGCCCGCTTCGCGCGTGCTGAGGGCGCGGGACTGTCGGACGTCGCGAGGAGAATGAAAGCAAGGGGTCCCCCTTCGCGGGGGACGCCTGCGTCAGCGTGGAGCCGGGGAGGGCTCTGGGGAGAAGCTTCGGGTCAGCGGCCGAGCACGCGCAGGATGCGCGGGCGGCGGCGCTTGGCGCGCTCCGCGTCCTTCTTGCTCAGGGTTGCCAAGGCGCGGGCCATCATCAGGTGCTGCATCTGGTCCATGCCGGACACCGTAGGCATGACCGAATCGTTATCTGAAGGTTTGAGTGGCCGTTATCACGCCGTTACCAACCGGGACGTGACCTGTCACACCTGCGCGCCGTCGTCCCATCCCGAGTCGGGCGGCGGGGTGTTGCGCATCCGCAGGATCAGCCAGCCGACACCCGCGCAGAGAGCCACCAGCGACAGCGGGGTGCCGATGCGCGGTTGCAGGCCGAAGATGCCGGGAGCGACCAGCAGGACGATGCCGAGCACGAAGAGGCCGAGCGCCGCGATCGTGGACGCGCGCAGCACCGGGAACGGCGGCGGCTCCGGCGGGACGTAGTGGTCCTCGTCGTCGCGGTCTCGCCGTTCGGGCTCGTCCGCGGGCTCGGAGGCGAAGTCGTCGGTCGCGTCGTCGCGTGGATTGAGGTCCTCTGGGCTCGCCTCGTCGAGGTCGAGCCAGTCCTTGCCGACCCCGTCCCGTTCGAGACCCGCGACGATCTCGGCAAAGAGCTCGTCGACGTTCTCGGGGCCGTCGGTCGAGTCGCGCCGGGCGTTCATCCAGAGCCTCTCCATGTGCCGCAACCCTCTTGACCCCTCATCGTTGCACGGGCGGGATGTGTTGCGGGTTACGGCAGTCGGCTCAGTCCCGGCCGTCACGCACTACTTTGGGACTCGTTGTGTGAGCAGCGGTCGGCTCCGTAGGCTGGTTGCCGGGATCAAGGTTCGCGGGGTCTGAGGAGGCGCTTCCCAAGGTGCTGTACTGGTTGATGAAGCACATCCTCCTGGGGCCGATTCTCCGGCTGTTCTTCCAGCCGAAGATCATCGAGGGCGCCGAGAACATCCCGAAGGAGGGCGGCGCGATCCTGGCGAGCAACCACCTCGCCGTCTCCGACTCCTTCTTCCTGCCGCTGATGCTGTCGCGGCGCGTGACCTTCCCCGCCAAGATCGAGTACTTCACCGGCACGGGACTCAAAGGCAAGCTGCAGAAGTGGTTCTTCTCCGGCGTCGGCCAGGTGCCGATCGACCGGTCCAGCGCCTCGGCTGCCCAGGGCGCGCTCGACACCGGCGTGCGGATCGTGCGCGAGGGCAAGCTGCTCGGCATCTACCCCGAGGGCACGCGTTCGCCCGACGGCCGCCTCTACAAGGGCAAGGTCGGTGTCGCGTGGATCGCGCTGGAGTCCGGCGCGCCGGTCATCCCGGTGGCGATGTTCGGCACGGACAAGGCCAACCCCATCGGCTCGAAGATGTGGAAGCCGTACCCGATCCGCATCAAGATCGGCAAGCCGCTCGACTTCTCCCGCTACGAGGGGCTGTCCGGCGACAGGTTCGTGCTGCGGTCCATCACCGACGAGATCATGTACTCGCTGATGGAGCTCTCCGGCCAGGAGTACGTCGACGTCTACGCGGCGAAGGCGAAGGAGCAGTCCACGGCCGTGCCCGAGCAGGGCAAGGCCGCCGACCGGGTGCCCGAGACGAAGGCGAGCTGACCGCACCCCCTAGGGTGTCGCGGTGCGGTTCTTCTACGACTGTGAGTTCATCGAGGACGGGGTGACGATCGACCTCGTGTCGATCGGTGTGGTCGACGAGGAAGGCCGCGAGTTCTACGCCGTGTCCACCGAGTTCGACCCCGAGCGCGCCGGGCCGTGGGTGCGGCAGAACGTCCTCAACCAGCTGCCCTCGCCCGCGGACAAGGCGTGGCGCAGCCGCGAACGCATCCGCGAGGACCTGCTCGACTTCCTCGGCGCCCGCAACGCCGCCCGTGACGAGGTGGAGCTGTGGGCGTGGTTCGCCGCCTACGACCACGTCGCGCTGGCGCAGCTGTGGGGTGCGATGCCGGCGTTGCCGCGTGCCCTGCCCCGGTTCACCCGCGACCTGCGCCAACGCTGGGAGGACGTCGGGCGCCCCAAGCTGCCCGCCCCGCCGGCCGACGCGCACGACGCCCTCGCCGACGCCCGCCACAACCTCGCGAGGTGGAAGGTGATCGAGGAACACCGGCGGAAACTCGGTTTTCCCGTCCGGTAAGTGAGACCCGCGTTGCTGCACCGATACAGCTCGTGAAAGTCTGAGTGACACAGAACACGAGAGATTGGGCAAGCAGATGCGCATCGGTGTGCTCACTGGCGGTGGTGACTGCCCCGGTCTGAACGCCGTGATCCGGGCCGTCGTCCGAAAGGGCATCAAGGCACACGGCTGGGAGATCGTCGGGTTCCGCAACGGCTGGCAGGGTCCGATCGAGAACCTGACCAAGCCGATCGGCCTCACGGACGTCGAGGACATCCTCACCCGCGGTGGCACCATCCTGGGCTCGTCGCGCACGAACCCGTACAAGGTCGACGGCGGTGTCGACCGCATCCGCGAGGTCCTCGCGGAGAACCAGGTCGACGCGCTGATCGCGATCGGCGGCGAGGACACCCTGGGCGTCGCCAAGCGCCTCACCGACGACGGCATCGGCGTCGTCGGCGTGCCGAAGACCATCGACAACGACCTCGGTGCCACGGACTACACGTTCGGCTTCGACACGGCCGTGCACATCGCGACCGAGGCCATCGACCGCCTCCGCACCACGGCCGAGTCGCACCACCGTGCGCTCGTCGTCGAGGTCATGGGCCGCCACGCGGGCTGGATCGCGCTGCACTCGGGTCTCGCCGGCGGCGCGAACGTCATCCTCGTCCCGGAGCGCCCGTTCAACGTCGACAAGGTCGTCGAGTGGGTCGAGCGCCGCTTCGAGCGCGAGTTCGCGCCGATCATCGTCGTCGCCGAGGGCGCGATGCCCGAGGGCGGCGCCGAGGTGCTGCACTCCGGTGAGCGCGACGCCTTCGGCCACGTCCGCCTCGGTGGCGTCGGCCAGTGGCTCGCGGAGGAGATCGCGGACCGCACCGGCAAGGAGTCCCGCGCGGCCATCCTCGGCCACATCCAGCGCGGTGGCACGCCGACCGCGTACGACCGCGTCCTCGCCACCCGCTTCGGCCTGCACGCCGTCGACGCCGTCGCCGCCGGCGACTTCGGCACCATGGTCGCGCTGCGCGGCACCGACATCGTGCGGGTGAAGCTGTCCGAGGCGACCGCCGAGCTCAAGACCGTTCCGACGGAGCGCTACGAAGAGGCCGAGGTCTTCTTCGGCGCCTGAGATCCGATATATCGCCGGCCTCCGCAGCGTCGCGCAGGCCAGCCGATATATCAGTTATGCAAAAGACGTTTGCGGACGACCGCAAACGTCTTTTGCATAAGCAGGTGTTGGCGCAGGTCAGAAGGTTTTGACGTCGAGGTAGGCGGCGAAGGTGCCGAGCCAGTGGTCGGCCATGTAGCCGTGCCCGCCGAAGACGTAGGTCCACCCGGCCTCGCGGTGAGCCGCGGAAGCGGTGCGGGCCAGCTCGGCATACCGGTGCCCCGCCGGCAGCGAGTCCGCGATCGCCTCCCAGTTCCACGCGCGCGACAACGCGAGCCCGGCGAGGTGCGAGCCGTAGGGATCGCTGGGGTCGTCGACCGGGAAGGGCTCGCGCAGCACGCGCCACCGCGGCGAGTCGAGCTCGGGCAGGTACGCGTCGAACCACGCCCCGAACTCCGAGGTGTCCAGCGCGCGGCGCATCAGGTCGGCCGTCGTCAGCGCGGGCGACAGGAAGTCGGCGGCATCCGGCTCGAACCCGCCGTACGCCGTCTCGTCCCGGTGCCACCGCAGCGCGGCGTCGACGCACGCCGAAGCCAGCTCGGCATCCCCGTTCGCCTGAGCGGCGTCGAACACCAGCCCGGTCGCGAACGCGGTGTTGCCGTGGGTCCCCGTCCGCACCGGCAGCCGTGCTGCCGAGATCCACTCCAGCCACCGGTCGCGCAGCACGTCGGCGATCGGCGCCACCGACCACGGCAGGCCGGACGTCCGCAGCTCCGCGTCGAGCAGCAGCAGCCACGCCCACCCGTAGGGCCGCTCCCAGTGCCGTCCCGTCGGCGAGGCGAAGAAGGCGGCCTCGACGGCGCAGTTGTCGGGCGTGATCAGCTTGTCCAGCGCGTCGCGGGCCAGATCGGCGCCGGACAACGACGGCCGCAGCCGGAGCAGCCGCACGGCCAGCCACGTCTGGTGCACGCACGAGTGCCAGTCGAACGACCCGGCGAAGACCGGGTGCAGCACCCGCTGCGGTATCAGCCGGTCGTCGCAGTCGATGACGTGCGTCCAGTGCACCGGGTGATCGCGCTGGATGTTGTCGATCGCGATGGCCAGCAGCCGGGTCGCGGTGCCGTCATCCAATCGGGTGGCGTTCATGGCCACATCATGCAATGGGCCGTCTCAATAGGGCAGAGGCTGATAGTTGACAAGTAACAGACATCAGCTGGGCTACCTCACAGCCACCTAACGGGGTAACTGACAGGCCCGGCCCGGTCTCTCAGTGTGGGACAACTAGGATGAGCAGCGTGAACTGGACCGTGGACGTGCCCATCGACACGCTTCCCGAGCTTCCGCCGCTGCCTCCCGAGATGCGCAAGCGCCTGGACGACGCCCTGTCGCGCCCGGCCGCCCAGCAGCCCGAATGGCCCGACGCCGAACAGGTGCGTCGCGTGCGGACCGTGCTCGAGAGCGTGCCGCCGATCACCGTGCCCGCCGAGATCGACCGGCTGCACACGCAACTGGCGCAGGTCGCGAACGGTGAGGCGTTTCTTCTGCAGGGCGGTGACTGCGCCGAGACGTTCGCGGACAACACCGAGCCGCACATCCGCGCGAACATCCGGACCCTGCTGCAAATGGCCGTGGTGCTGACCTACGGCGCGAGCCTGCCGGTGGTGAAGGTCGGCCGCATCGCCGGCCAGTACGCCAAGCCGCGTTCGTCGAACATCGACGCGCTCGGCCTGCCGTCCTACCGCGGCGACATCATCAACTCCCTGGTCGCGACGCCCGAGGCGCGCATCCCCGACCCCAGCCGCATGATCCGCGCCTACGCCAACGCCGGCGCGGCCATGAACCTGCTGCGCGCGCTCACCGGCGCCGGCCTCGCGGACCTGCACCGGGTGCACGACTGGAACCGGGACTTCGTGCGCACCTCGCCCGCCGGCGAGCGCTACGAGGCACTGGCCAGCGAGATCGACCGCGGCCTGAAGTTCATGTCGGCCTGCGGCGTCAACGACCAGTCGTTGCACGCCACGGAGATCTTCGCGTCGCACGAGGCGCTGCTGCTCGACTACGAGCGTGCGCTGCTGCGCCTGGACACCACCGGTGACCAGCCGAAGCTGTACGACCTGTCGTCGCACTTCGTGTGGATCGGCGAGCGCACCCGTCAGCTCGACGGCGCGCACATCGCGTTCGCGGAGATGCTCGCGAACCCGATCGGCCTGAAGATCGGCCCGACGACGTCGCCGGAGATGGCCGTCGAGTACGTCGAGCGCCTCGACCCGCGCAACGAGCCGGGCCGCCTGACGCTCATCTCGCGCATGGGCAACCAGAAGGTGCGCGACGTGCTGCCTGCGATCGTCGAGAAGGTCGAGGCGAGCGGCCACAAGGTCATCTGGCAGTGCGACCCGATGCACGGCAACACGCACGAGTCGAGCACCGGCTACAAGACCCGGCACTTCGACCGGATCGTCGACGAGGTCCAGGGCTTCTTCGAGGTGCACCGCCGTCTCGGCACGCACCCCGGCGGCATCCACATCGAGCTCACCGGTGAGGACGTCACCGAGTGCCTGGGCGGCGCGCAGGAGATCTCGGACGACGACCTGGCCGGCCGCTACGAGACGGCGTGCGACCCGCGTCTGAACACGCAGCAGTCGCTCGAGCTCGCGTTCCTCGTCGCCGAGATGCTGCGCTCGTAGCGAGTTTCCTGAAGAGGAGCTGAAGAACGAAGGGCCCCGCGTCGAGAACGCGGGGCCCTTCGCTCTGTTCTGGTCAGAGGCCGACGATCGTGATCTCCGTACCGCGCCGCACACGCGTGCCCGGCGGGATCGACTGGTTCACGACGGTCGCGTTGTTGCTCCTGTTGAACTCGACCCGCACCTTCAGGCCGAGCTTCTCGAGCTCCTCCTTGGCCTCGCGCACCTTCTGCCGGGTCACCTCGGGGACCTCGACCTCCTTGTTGCTCTGGAAGAACACGGTGACGCGCTTGTTCGCCGTGCCCTCCAGCACCGTCCCCGCGGGCGGATCCGTCCGCACCACGCGCGCCTCGTCGCCGTCCGCGGCGTCCTCACCGCTCGCCTCGACCGGCTCCAGACCGGCGCGCTGCAGCTCGGCGAACGCGTCGTCCTTCGACTTGCCCGTGACGTTCGGCACCGGCCTGCGCGGGGCAGGGCCCTTGCTGAGCACCAGGGTCACCGGACTGTTGATCTTGAGTGCCGTGCCGGGACGCGGGTCCAGTGCGACGACCTTGCCGATCGGCACGCTGTCGTGGAACGCGTCCTTCGTGGCGTCCTTGACCGCCTTCAGGCCCGCCGCCTCGATCTCCTTCGTCGCGGCCTCGACGTCGACGCCGACGTTGACGAACGGCACCAGGGGCTTGCCGCGCGACACGACGATCTTCACGGACTGGCTCTTGCGCAGCTCCGTGCCCGCGGGCGGGTCGGTGCTGATGACCTGACCGTTCGGCACGTCGTCGGACGGCACCTTGTCGACCAGGCCGGTGAGGTCCGCCGCCTTCATCAGCTGCGCAGCGTTCGCCTCGGACTGCCCCACCACCGCGGGAACGGCCGTCCAGCGGCCCGCGCCGAGGTACCAGGCGAACAGGCCGACGATCAACGCCAGCACGGCGACCACGGACCCCCAGATGATGAAGAGCTTCTTGCGGCGCTTGCGCTCTTCCTCGACCGGGTCGACCTTCGGCTTCTTCGCGCGGGTCTGGGGCGGACGACGGCGGGGCTGCTCCGGGCGCGCCATCGTGCGCGTGGCCGACATACCCGGTGGGGGCGTCGGCGGGCCCGTGTTGATGGTCGTCATCGCCGACTGCACGGGATGCACCGGCCGGGTCGCCTCCGCGATCGACGGGGGAGTGGCGCCGACCGCGACCGGCACCGGCCGCATCACCATCGTCTTGTCGTTCTCGGGCGCCGAACCGGGAACGGGCACCGGCTGCGGCGTCAGGCCGACCTCCGCGCCCACGCGCTCGAGCTCGGCGAGGAACGCGTCCGCGTTCGGCGGCCGCAGCGACGGGTCGCGCCGCGTCGCCTTGCGCACCAGCGTGTCGAGCGCCAGGGGGACGTCAGGGATGGACGGGACGTCCGAGTTCACGTGCTGGTAGGCCACTGAGATGGCCGTGTCGCCGCGATAGGGCGCCTGCCCGGCCAGCATCTCGTAGAGCACGATTCCGGCCGAATAGACGTCACTGCGCGCGTCCGCGGCGCCGGTCTCCACCTGTTCGGGCGAGAGATAGGCGACGGTGCCGAGGATCTCGCTGTCGCTCGTGACGCCGTTCTCGGCGATCGCGCGGGCCAGTCCGAAGTCCGCCACCTTGACCTGGCCGCCCGGCCCGATCAGCACGTTCTCCGGCTTCACGTCGCGGTGCACGAGCCCTGCGCGGTGCGCGGCGCCCAACGCCGACAACACCGGGCCGAGAACGCTCAACGCAACGGCGGGAGGCAGCTTACCGCGCTGGTTCAGCAGGTCACGGAGGTTTCCGCCGTCGATCAGCTCCATCACCAGGTACACCTGGTCACCGTCGACGCCCTGGTCGTGCACGGACACCACGGCCGGGTGATGCAACTGGGCCGCCGCGCGTGCCTCGCGCTCGAAGCGCGCGACGAAGGCCGGGTCCGCCGTCAGGTGCGGATCCATCACCTTGATGGCGACATCTCGATCGAGGCGGGTGTCGCGACCTCGATAGACGGTGGACATGCCGCCGCGCGCGAGCACGGAGTCCACCCGGTAGCGCTGCTCGAGCAGTCCACCCATCACGTTCGAAACCGACCTCTCCACAGTGCGAGATGGTAAAGCTCAGGATGACCCGGTTGGCGGAAGGGCGTTCACAGTTCGGTTATGGCATCGTGACCCCCGTGAGTGCGATTCCTGCCGCTGCGGATGTACTGGCTGCCGACCTGGAGGTTCTTCCTCTCCCCGAGGTGGCCGACCGAATGGGACTTCCGGTCACCCGGGTCCACCAACTGCTGCGCGACGGGCAACTGCTCGCCGAGCGGCGTGACGGCGTTCTCGTCGTCCCCGAAGCGTTCCTCGCCGCCGGAGGCGTGGTGAAGGGTCTGCCCGGCACCATCACGGTGCTGCGCGACCAGGGCTTCTCCACGGACGAGATTCTGCGCTGGCTCTTCACGGAGGACGCGAGCCTCCCTGGCACTCCGATCGAAGCATTGCGCGGAGACCGTGGGCGTGAGGTAAAGCGACGCGCGCAAGCCATGGGCTTCTAGTTCACACGATGTGGCGGTTCCGGGCGTCTCCCCAGGCGAGAGACGCCCGGAACCCCTGAACTGGTGCGCATGATCACCAAGACTGTGCTCGCCGGCCTCACGGCTGTCGGGCTGCTTCTCTCGCCGGTCGTCGCCAGTGCCGCGCCGGCCGTGCACGCCAAGCCCACCACGCTGGAACTCGACGCGGGTGGCGCCAAGGTCAAGCTCAAGAAGGGCAACCAGCTCCAGATCAAGGGCAAGCTCGGCGCTGCCGGCGAGCGTCAGCTCACCCTCGGCCTCGACGTGTTCGCCCAGATCAAGGTCGGTGCGTCGACGTGGACCAACATCTACACCCGGTCCTGCACGCCGAACTCGACGTTCACCGCGAAGCTCACGATCGACGCGTCCGCTGATCTGCGCCTCTACTTCCCCGGCACCAGCGTGTACGCCTCCTCGACGTCGAACATCGTCGGCGTCGTCGTGATCTAAAGCCGGGCTCATCTGGTCATCGCACGTGCGAGCAGTGCCCGGCCCGCGCCGGGCACTGCCACCGCGAGACGTCGTGAGTTCGGCACAGCGACCCTCCGCCACAGCACCTCGCAGCCGACGAGGCCGAGGATGTCGCGATACAGCGTGAACGCCGTCCGAATGCAGGGCCGCGACGCCGGCGACAGCATCTCGATGCCCGGCTCGGCCGACTGATATATCGCATGCGTGCGGGCGACGAGGTCGTCAAGAGCGCTTTGCACCCGGTCGTTTGCGCGACGACGCAAACGACACCATTGCAAAAGGTCGCGGTCGACGCCGTGCGCGCCGAGGACGTCCTGCGGCAGGTACACGCGGCCGCGGTCGAGGTCCTCGCCGACGTCGCGCAGGAAGTTCGTCAGCTGGAACGCCACCCCGAGCCGGGCGGCGTACGGCTCGGCCTCCGCGCGGGGCACGACGGTGCCGAGCACCGGCAGCATCTGCAGCCCGATGACCTCCGCGGAGCCGTGCATGTACACGCCGAGCGCGTCGAGGTCGGCGTACTCGGTGACGTGGAGGTCCATCCGCATCGACGCGAGGAAGTCCGTGAAGAGCGACCTGTCGATGTCGTAGCGGCGCATCGTGTCCGTCAGCGCGTGCAGGACCGGGTTCGACGGCTCCTTCTCTAGCAGTCGCTCAAGGCGAGCGAGCTCGCCTTCGCGGTCGTCGACCCCGGCCGCGTCGACGATCTCGTCGGCCCACCGCGCGAACGCGTACAGCGCGTGCACCGCAGGCCGTTGCTCGGGACGCAGCAGTGTCGTCGCGAGGAAGAAGGTCTTGCCGTACCGCGCGTTCACCCGGCGGCACGCGGCATACGCGGACGCCAAATCCACTGTATTGGCGCTCATTCGTAGCGGCTGGACAGGCCGAACGGGTCCGGCTTCACCAGCGACCGCGCGGCGAGGCACGACACGACCAGCGCGAAGAAGAGGTAGCCCCACGAGTACAGCGCCGTGTCGCCGTTGGGGTACGTCACCAGCAGCAGGAAGACCGACGCCAGCGACACCGTCACCAGCGCGCCCGTGGTCCACAGGAATCCGGCGGCGAGCGCCAGCGGCCAGCTGAAGTACCACGGCAGCGTCGCGGGCGAGAGCAGCGCGACGGCCAGCATCGTCAGCGCGCCGCGCCGGATGCTGTCGCGGACGTCGCCGTCCCGCGCCGCCCACCACTGCGTCCACGCGATCCAGATCAGCACCACCGAGCCGAGCGCTCGCGCCACGCCGATGAAGATGCCGCCGTCGACGTAGACGAACCAGTTCACGACCATGCGCACGAAGTCGCCGACCGCGCTCGGGATCGAGAGCCAGTTGATGATCATCGACGAGCTGCGCAGCGCGGGGATCCAGCCGAGGCTCACGCCGGCGACCAGCGTGCACGCCACGAACGCGCCGAGGAACGCCGCCGCGCCCGGCAGCAGCGCCTTGCGGAACTGGGCCCGCTTGTCGCCCTCCAGCCGCGCGGCCCAGATCCAGATGAGGAACGGCACGATCACGACCGCCGTCGCCTTCACCGAGAACGCGAGGCCGAGCAGCACGAAGCCCAGCACGTGCCTGCGGTCGAGCACCAGCAGCACGCCCGCGGCCATCAGGCCGATCATCAGCAGGTCGTTGTGCGCGCCGCCGACCAGGTGGATCAGCAGCAACGGGTTCGCCGCCACCAGCCAGAGCGCGATCGCCGACCTGCCACCCAGGTGACGGCTGAGGCCCGGCAGCGCCCAGCACAGCAGCACGAGCCCGCCGGCGAGCGAGAAGCGCATGGCGACGACGCCGAGGATCACGCTGGCGTTGGTGAGCCACACGATCGCCTTGGCCACGAGGATGAACAGCGGCCCGTACGGCGCGGGCGTGTGCTGCCACACCCAGCTGACGTTCTCGCTGAGCGTGCTCTGCAGCACGGCGGGCCCGACCTCGTACGGGTCGTAGCCGCTCAGCGCGAGCTGGCCCTGCGCGAGGTAGCTGTAGATGTCCTTGCTGAACAGCGGCGGCGCGAAGAGCAGCGGCAACGTCCAGACCGTCACCGCGACCAGCACCGCGAAGTCGCCGATCTCACCCCACCGCACCAGCCTGCCGAGCCGGATCCACGCCCAGATGACGAGGCCCAGACCCAGGTACAGCACCATGCTCGCGAGGTCACGGCCGTGCCCGTAGCGCAGCCAGCTCAGCCCGACCTGGGCGAGCAGCGGATCGCGCTCCAAAATCGCGCCCGCGCCCATGCCGCCGAGCGCGACCAATGCCACGCCGAGGAGGCCCAGCATGGTCGTGCGGATGGGGATGGCGTAGGTGTTCGCGCGCACGACAGGTGAGGGCTCCAGCGGAGACACCTCGGAGCTCGTGCGGGGAAGGGACGGAGTTGCTGCCATCGCCCGAACATCGTTGCACAACGCGTGGAAGCGTCAGCAAGCAACGGCCCAGACTGGTCACGAGGAGTTAATCAAGCAACCAGAAGCGCGAGGCATGATCGACTTCAGAAGGTCCGCTTCGTGGAACTGATCGCGAGGTCGGCGAGCTTCGTCGCGGCGGGCTCGGCCACGGGAGCCGCGTCGAGGGCGGCCAGCGCGCTTTTCGTCAGCTCCTCGATGCGCTCCTCGACGGCGTCGACGGCACCCACCTTCACGAGTGCGCGGCGCACCTCCTCGACGGTCTCGAGGTCGAGGTCCGGCTTGCCCAGAGCGATATCCAATATATCGGCGCCGAACTGCATGCCCAGCGCCACGAGCAGCGTGCGCTTGCCCTCGGCGAGGTCGTCACCAGCGGGTTTGCCGGTGACCTCGGGGTCGCCGAACACGCCGAGCAGGTCGTCGCGCAACTGGAACGCAACGCCGATGTCGGCACCGAAGGCCCGCAGCCCGTCGATCAGCTCCGGCGAGCCGCCCGCCATCGCCGCGCCCATGTGCAACGGCCGTTCGACCGTGTACGCGGCGGTCTTGAGCCGGTCGATGCGCAGCGCCGCGTCCGCGGACGAGTCGCCGCGCGCCTGCGTCAGCACGTCGAGGTACTGGCCCGCGAGCATCTCGGTGCGCATGTCCCGCCACGGCTCGCTCATCCGCCGCAGCACCTCGGCGGGCAACCCGGCGGCGAAGAGCATGTCGTCCGCCCACGCCAGCGCGATGTCGCCGATCAGAACTGCAGCCGACATGCCGAACCGCTCCGACGAGCCGAGCCAGCCGTGCTCGCGGTGCCGTGCGCCGAACGCGATGTGTACGGTCGGCTTGCCCCGGCGCACCGACGAGGCGTCCATCAGGTCGTCGTGGATCAGGGCACACGCCTGGATGAGCTCCAGCGAACTCACCGCCGTGAGCACCTCGTCCGCGAGCTCACCGTCCGGGTCGCCGCCCGCCGCGCGCCACCCCCACCACGCGTAGGTCGGGCGGATGCGCTTGCCGCCGCCCAGCACGAAGTCCGAGAGCGCATCCACCGCGCTCGCGAAGCTCCGGTCCATCGCCTCACCGGACGCGCGCCGGGAGGCCAGGTACGTGGTCAACGCTTCTTCGACGTGCTGGGGCAGGGCAACGTCGATGGGGTGGTGGGACACATGTCCATGGTCCGCTGTGTCCGGGACCACCCGCATGTCGGGGCCCGTGTACCACATGCTGGGCTCTAGTCTCACTCAGCGGAAGTGCCACTAATGTTGTTCCCATGACGTCGGTGGTGGAAAGGCTGCAGGGAGACACTCCCAAGTTCTCGGTCGAGTTCCTGCCGCCGCGGGACGCCGAGGACGAGAAGATCCTCTGGAAGGCCGTCCGCGAACTGGAAGGCCTCGACCCGGCTTTCGTGTCGATCACCTACGGCGCCGGCGGATCACGACGGGACCGCACGATCCGCGCCACCGGCCGGATCGCGCAGGAGACGACACTGCTGCCCGTCGCGCACCTGACGGCCGTCGACCACTCGGTGGCCGAGCTGCGCAACGTGATCGGCTGGTACGCGGCGATCGGCGTGCGCAACGTCCTGGCGCTGCGGGGCGACCCGCCCGGCGACCCGATGGGCGAGTGGGTCGCGCACCCCGAGGGCCTCAACTACGCCGACGAGCTGGTGCGGCTGGTGCGCGAGCTCGGCGACTTCTGCGTCGGCGTGGCGGCGTTCCCGTACGGGCATCCGCGCTCGGCCGACCTCGACACCGACCTGAAGTTCCTGCTGCGCAAGCTGAACGCGGGTGCGGACTACGCGGTGGCGCAGCTGTTCCACGAGCCGGAGCCGTTCCTGCGGCTGCGCGACAGGGTGGCGGCGGCTGGCTGTTCGGCGGCGATGCTGCCGGGAATCATGCCGATGCTGTCGGCGCGCGGCCTGGCCAAGATCGTGGAGCTGTCCGGGGCCGACCTGCCGGTGGAGATCTCGCGCAGGCTGGAGCCGTACGCCGACGACCCGGCAGGATTCCGCGCGACGGGCATCGACATCGCGACGGAGATGTGTCAGCGGCTGCTCGACGAGGGCGTGCCCGCGCTGCACTTCTACACGATGAACCGGTCGAAGGCGACGCGGGAAGTACTGGGGCGCTTGGGTTTGGTGGCTCGCGCCTAGACCATCACGTTGCGCTTGTGCGCGATGAGGGCGAGCACGACGACGATCAGCGCGGCGCCGCCGGTGAGCCCGGCGACGAGCAGCGCCCAGCCGAGGAACGAGTCGGAGTCCTCGCCCGCGTACTGCACGGTGGCCTGGAGCATCGACGCCTGACCGGGTTTCGGAGACCACGCGATGGTGTTGTTCTCCTCCTCGCGGCCGTTGGTGTTCACGATCTTGCCGGGGAAGCTGACCTTCACCTGGATGTCCGCGCGCTCGACGGGCACCTGGGTGAGATCGACCGAGCCCGAGAGCGTGACAAGATCACCCGACCGGCGGAAGTTGAGGCTGTAGCGGCTGTTCGACGAACTGGTGGCCGAGGAGAGCGTGCGCATCTCCTCGAACGACAGGCCGTTGAAGAACAACTGCGTGCCCGCGTACGACTCCACCCGGTACGGCTTGGTGGTGACGCGGCTCGCGAGCTCCGGTGGCACCTTCAGCTGGGGACCGGGGTCGTTGTCCTGCGTGGGCGGCGTGGCCGCGACGATCTCACCCGAGATGCGGTCGTCGTCCGACACGGCCATGGCCGCGTACACACGAACGCAACCGCTCAACGAGAACAGGGTGAGCAGCAGGAAGACCGGCACCAGAAGTGCCCGGGATCGACACACGGCGGACATCCTGCCAGGGCGGTCCAAACGACGCAGTACCTCCATTGGTCGTGAGCTTGACTAACTACCTTTTGGTGTCGAGGGCCGCGAGGTAGCGTCTCGCGCCATGGCATCCGTGCACGACATCAGCAACAAGTACGTCAGCGACTACGTGGCACTCGACCCCATCGCAGCCACCAACCTCGGCTTCGCGGGATCCGACGACCAGCTGACGGACTTCTCGCCGGAAGGGCACGCGGCACGCGACGAACTCGCCGTCCGCGCCCTGGCCGACATCACCGCCGCCACCCCCGCGGATGCTTCCGAGGACGCCGCACGCGCCGTCTTCCTGGAACGAACGGGTCTCGAGCACGAGCTCTACGAGGCCGGCCAGACCGAGTCGTCGTTGAACGTGATCGCCAGCCCCATCCAGTCGATCCGCGACATCTTCGACCAGATGCCGACCGACACGCCGGAACAATGGGCCACGATCGGGCGTCGTCTTTCCGCCGTGCCCGCCGCCCTGGAAGGTCTGCGCGCTTCTCTCTCGCACGCCGCATCCCGTGGCCACGTTTCGGCGCTGCGCCAGGTGACCAAGGTCGCCGCACAGTGCGATGTCTGGGCTTCGACGTTCTTCACCTCGTTCGTCGCCTCGTCCAATGCCGAGGGCGCGCTGCGGTCGTCGCTGGACGCCGGTGCCGCCGCCGCTTCGGCCGCGTACGCCGAGTTCGCCTCCTTCCTGCGCACGACGCTGGCCCCGCAGGCACCCGAGAAGGACGCCGTCGGCGAGGAGCGCTACCGCCTCGGTTCGCGTTACTTCACCGGCTCGCGGCTCGACCTGGCCGAGGCCTACGCGTGGGGCTGGGAGGAGTTCCTCGGCATCGAGGCCGAGATGAAGGAGGTCGCGGCACGGTTGAAGCCGGGCGCCACCCTGGCGGAGACGGCCGCCTACCTCGACGAGCACCCGCGCTACCAGGTCCACGGCCAGGACGGCCTGCAGGCGTGGATGCAGGAACTGTCCGACAAGGCCCTGCTCGACCTGCGCGACGTGCACTTCGACCTGCCGGACGCGCTGATGAACCTCGAGTGCAGGATCGCGCCGCCCGGCGGTGGCGTCGGCGCGTACTACACGCCGCCGACCGCCGACTTCTCGCGCCCCGGCCGCATGTGGTGGTCGATCGCCGAGGGCAAGACGGTGTTCCCGACCTGGCGCGAGACCTCGACCGTGTACCACGAGGGCGTGCCGGGCCATCACCTCCAGTGCGCGACGGCGGTGTACCAGTCGAAGACGCTCAACGACTTCCAGCGCCTGATGTGCTGGGTCTCCGGCCACGGCGAGGGCTGGGCGCTCTACTCGGAACGTCTCATGCGCGAGCTCGGCTACCTCGACGACGACGGCGACCTGCTCGGCATGCTCGACGCGCACCTGTTCCGCGCGGCCCGCGTGATCATCGACATCGGCATGCACCTGGAACTGGAGATCCCCGCGGGCACCGGCTTCCACCCCGGCGAGCGCTGGACCCCGGAGCTGGGCCTCGAGTTCATGCTGACGAGGACGCTGCAGGAGCCTGCGGCCGCCCGCGACGAGGTCGACCGGTACCTCGGCTGGCCGGGGCAGGCGCCGGCGTACAAGCTCGGCGAGCGCCTCTGGCTCGCCGCCCGCGAGGACGCTCGGGCCCGCAAGGGCGCCGACTTCGATCTCAAGCGCTTCCACAAGGACGCCCTGGAGATGGGCTCGATGGGCCTCGACACCTTGCGTGAACGGTTGGCAGCGCTCTGACCGACCTGGCCGTCGCAGCCCTCTGACCTGCGTCAACGCACCCTTATGCAAAATACGTTTGCGGACGTCCGCAAACGTATTTTGCATAACTGATATATCGGATATTGGTGGGCGGGTGCTGGGCGTCGTTGTCAGGGGTGACGGAGGCGGAACATCGAGATGTCGAAACCGGTGCTGGTGAGGCTGCTGTCGAACGGTTCGCCGTCCGGTCCGGTGTAGGTCAGCCTGCACACGTCGTCGTTGGACAGGAAGGCGCCTTCGATCTCGTAGCCGTCGCCACCGTTCTTGATGCGCTGCGACAGCTGGTTGGCCAGGTACTGCGCAAGGCTGTACCCCTTGCCGGTGCCTCCCACCTCGACCTTGAGCTCCTTGGCGATCTCCGGGTGCGCCTGATCGACCTTGATCGCGAGCTGGTACGCGGTCATGTAGGGGCGGCCGAAGTGGTGGCCCGACTCGTTGACGATCGTCACGGTCCCGAGCGCTGCCCGGACCTTCTCCTGGACCGACAGCTTCTCCCAGATGCTCACGTGGCACGTCCTCCTGCGGCAGCGGATCGGATGGACGGCCTGTCGCGGGCTCGCCGGCAGTCGTTACGACGGATCGCGCCACCGGACGCGGACGCGGTTCGTGATCGGCTCCGAGTCGTTGGTCCGCACGAACTCCAGCCACGGTCCCGGCTCCGGGCGCACCGAGGCCCAGCCGTCGCCGCTGCGCACCACCGGATGCCCGGTCGCCTGAGCCGACGCCAGCGGATCCGGGGAGTCGACGACGACGGCCGCGATCGCTCCGGTGTACTCGGGCCGCGGCTCCAGGACGCAGAACTCGTTGCCCTGCGGATCTCGCAACACGACCCACGGCACATCGCGCTGGCCGATGTCGGCGTGCTCGGCGCCGAGTTTCAGGGCCCGCGCCACGATGTCCGCCTGGTGCTCGGGCGACGACGAGGCGAGATCGAGGTGCACCCGGTTCTTCTCGATCTTCGGGGCGTCGCTCCACACGAACGTCAGCTCGATCTCGTCACCGGCGAACTCGGACCAGAACGCGGCCAGTGCGGGAGGATCGGCTGCGTCGAACGTGATTTCCACCCGTGCGAGGGTACTGTCTCGCGCGTGGCGAAGCTGGTGCTCGGACCGCTCCTCAGGCATGTGAACGAGACGTCCGCGACCGTGTGGGTCGAGACGGACGCCTCCTGCGAGGTCACGATCGCGGGGCACACCGCGCGCACGTTCCAGGTCGGTGAGCAGCACTTCGCCCTGGTCAGACTGGAGAACCTGGGGCCGCGCACGGAGTACGACGTCCGGCTGAACCACGAGGCCGTCTGGCCGGAACCCGGCAGCGGGTTCCCGAAACCGGTCATCCGCACCGGCGAGGTCCGCCGGATCGCCTTCGGGTCGTGCCGCGCCGCGCCGGGCCAGCCGGTCGGGCCCGACGCCCTCGACGCGTTCGCGCAACGGCTCATGAGCGTTCCCGAGCAGGAGTGGCCACAGGCGCTGATCCTGTTGGGAGACCAGGTCTACGCCGACGAACCCACCGAGGCCACCAAGCAGTGGCTGCGCGACCACCGTCACGGCACGCGGGAACCCGATGGCGAGGTCGTGCACTTCGCCGAGTACGCCCATCTCTACCACGAGACCTGGGGCGATCCGGAGATTCGCTGGCTGCTGTCGGTCGTTCCGACGTCGATGATCTTCGACGACCACGACGTGCGCGACGACTGGAACACGTCGGCCGTGTGGCGCAAGGAGATGGAAGGCAAACCGTGGTGGCGCGACAGGATCCGCGGCGCCATCTCCTCGTACTGGGTGTACCAGCACCTCGGCAACCTCGGCCCGGACGAGCTCGCCAGGGATCCCTTGTACGCCAAGGTGAAGGCCCAGGACACGGACGTGCTGCCGCTGCTGGAGGAGTTCGCGGAGGAAGCGGACAAGGAAACCTCAGGCCGCAAGGCCACGTGGTGGAGCTACCGCCGCGACTTCGGCCGCACCAGGCTGCTCATGATCGACACGCGCTGCGGCCGCATCCTCGGCAACGGCATGCGGAAGATGGTCAGCGACGAGGAGTTCGAGTGGCTCGAGCGCAACGCCGAAGGTGACTACGACCACCTGCTGATCGGCACGTCGCTGCCCTGGCTGATGCCGCACTCGCTCAGCCACTTCCAGTCCCTCAACGAGATCGGCGCGCGCAAGAAGGGCTGGCAGGGCCGGGCCGCCGAGAAGATCAGGCAGGCGGCCGACCTCGAGCACTGGCCGGCGTTCCGCGAGTCGTTCGACCGGCTCACCCGCATGATCGAGAAGGCCGCGAACAACGGCGCCGCAACGGTTTCCGTCCTCTCCGGCGACGTCCACCACAGCTACGTCGCCGAGGCAGAGTTCCCCACGCCCACCAAGGCGACCGTCACGCAGCTCGTCTGCTCGCCCGTGCACAACGAGCCGCCGAGCGTGTTCCTGCCGATCTTCCGGCTGTCGTGGTCCCGCATCGCCGCGTGGGTGTTCCGCGGGCTCGCGACCCTCGCCGGCGTGCCGAAGGACCTGGTGCACTGGCGCAAGACCAGCGGACCGCACTTCGGGAACTCCGTGGCACTGCTGGAGTTCGACGGCCGCCGCGCCCGCTACCGGCTGTTGTCGGCAACGGGCGCAGAGACGGCGTCGGTGCTACTTGGTCGCGAGCCGCAGTAGCGCCCACAGCTGTGCGATCGCGTCGTGGTCGCCGATCACCTCGACCATCCGGTCCGGCAGTCGTCCCCACAGCCAGCGGTACATCGTCATCGGGGGCGCCGACACCTGTGCGTCGGCGAGGTGGGCGTCCTCCGGGTCGACGACGCGCCACGCCGACGCGCCGTGCGGACCGCACCGCGTGAGCCACACGTCGTCGCCCACGCGCACGGCGACCAGCGCGTCCCGCGACCCCCGCACCCCGAGCACGTCCAGCTTGTGCCCCAACCACAACGTGAGCACCTCGTCGACACCGTCGATCGCCACCTCGTCGGTGACGGCACCGACCTGCATCCCCGCGGCGCCCTGGACGTCCATGCGGTGCAACGTGGTCTCGTGCGCGAGCCGCCGCCGCCAGAACCCGTAGTTCTGCTGCACCGGCCACCAAGTCGCGCACGGCTCGGTCTCCTCGTGCGCGCCCAGTTCCTCCAGCACGGCTTCCGCACCCGAACGCATGAAGTCCAACGGGTCCTCGCCGTCCGCGGGAAACTCCTGCCATTCCCCGGTTTCGGGCTTGCGGCCGAGCCTGATCCACTCCAGCGCGATGCGGTAACCGCTGCCGACGTGCCGCACGGTCTCGCCGAGATTGAGTCCTGGACACGCGGGCACACCCTTGTGCGGTGGCTGGCCGATCGCGGACATGGCGAGCAGTTCGGCCTCACGACGCAACACTTCGAGAGAGTTCACCGACTCGCCTCGTTCATGACGCGGTCGACGAGAGACACGAACTGATCTGTCTGACGCACCAGGTCGTCGGCCGTGCGCGCGGTGACGTGCCGTGTGATGCCCGCGAGCACCGCGGCACGCGTCGACGACCACGACGCGAAGAAAGCGGCCCACTCCTGCATTTCCGGCGCGATCGCGGCGAGCAGCACCCACGCGCTGGTCGGCTTCGAACGTCCGCGATGGGGCCGTCCCCGCAACGCGAGCACCGCGGCGGCGGCACGCAACGCGGCGAGGTAGGCGGTGGCGAACCGCTCCGGTGGCTCCGGCGTGCGCTCCGACTCGGCGAGCGAGTCGCGGGCCTGCTGCAGCAGCGCCAGCGCGGATGCGGGCGGCAGGGGGAGGGGGAAGTCGATGGCAGTCATCTCGGCCTCCTCGTGGCGTCGGTGAACGACGTCTCCGCCGAGGGGAAGCCGGCGGCTCTCGGAGGTGGGGTGCTTCCCCCACCCCACCTCCGAGGCATGGTGAGACTCGAACACATGTTCGAGTCGCTCCCAGCGTAGCTCCCGGCCGATGGATTCCTCAACCCGGCCCACCACGTGGTGGCCAGTCGTGGTCTGATGGTTACGTGAGTGCGCTCGAACACCCCGGAATCCGCAAGGTCGCGGAAGCCCTGCCACCCGCCACCGCCGAACGCATCGTCGTGCTGCCGGACGCCGTGCGGACCGCGGCGGCCGCTGCCGAGGCGGTGGGCGTGCAGGTGGGCGCGATCGCGAACAGCCTGCTCTTCGCCGCTGTGCGCGACGGCGTGGCGGCCCCGCTGCTGGTGCTGACCTCGGGTGCGCACCGGGCGGACACGGCGCTGGTCGCCCAGCTCGTCGGCGCGGACGCGGTGAAGCGCGCCGACCCGGAATTCGTGCGCGAGCACACGGGCCAGGTGATCGGCGGAGTGTCGCCGGTCGGGCACCCCGCGCCGATCGAGACGGTGGTGGACGAGGCGTTGTCCGGCTACGAGGAGATCTGGGCGGCCGCGGGCCATCCGCACGCCGTGTACCCCACGACCTTCGCCGATCTGGTGGCGCTGACGGGCGGGCGCGTGGCGGTGGTGTCGTCATGACGGCGTCGCCGCGGCTGGAGCGCATCGTCGAGATGACCGCTTCCGAGCTGAACGTCCGGCTGGGCGAAGCGCTCGCGCTGTACGTGACCGCGATGAACTACCCGCCCGGCACCGTCGAGCAGCGCGCTCCGATGTGGCTCGCGCACATGATGCGCGAGGACTGGCGCTGCGTCGTGGCGCTGGGGGAGCAGGACGAGCTCGTCGGCATCGGCTACGGCTACCGCGGCGCCGCCGGGCAGTGGTGGCACGAACAGGTGCGGCGCGGGCTGATGGCCGTCTCGTCGCCTGCCGTCGTCGAGCACTGGCTCACCGACTACTTCGAGCTGACCGAGCTGCACGTGCTGCCGCGCGCGCAGGGCCGCGGCCTGGGTGAAGACCTGTTGCGGCGCCTCCTGGAGGGCGTGTCGTCGTCCCGCGTGCTGCTGTCCACGCCCGAAGGCCCGAGCAAGGCGTGGAAGCTCTACCGGCGCGTCGGATTCGTGGACGTGCTGCGGCACTACCAGTTCACCGGCGACCCGCGACCGTTCGCGGTGCTCGGCCGGGCGCTGCCCCTCTAGCTCGCCCAGAACCACTCCGACTCCCGTGCCGCGCGCAACGCCTTGCGCCGCAGTTCGGGAGTGAGCCGGGACAGGTACAGCTTCCCGTCGAGATGATCGGTCTCGTGCTGCAGGCATCGCGCCAGCAGGCCGGTCCCGCGCACGACCACGGGCTCGTTGCGCAGATCCACGCCGCGCACGACGGCCTCCCGCGCACGTCGCGTCGGGTACCAGAGCCCTGGCACCGACAGGCATCCCTCGTCGTCGTCCTGGGTCTCCTCGGACAGCTCGACGATCTCCGGGTTGATCACGTATCCGAGCAGACGGCCGTTCTCGCTCGGAACGTCGTAGCTGAACGCCCGCAACCCCACGCCGATCTGCGGCGCCGCGAGTCCCGCCCGCCCGTC
This sequence comes from Lentzea flava, assembly GCF_014648475.1. Taxonomy (GTDB): domain Bacteria; phylum Actinomycetota; class Actinomycetes; order Mycobacteriales; family Pseudonocardiaceae; genus Lentzea; species Lentzea flava. The sequence continues at coordinate 50,263 of NZ_BMRE01000038.1, forward strand.
CGGCTTGACGGTGTCGAGCAGGTCGGCGATCAACGCTTCGAGGTTGCGGTCGAACCGCGTCACCGGGTCGGCGCGGCTCATCAGCACGGGGTCGCCGAAGTATCGGATATCGCGTACTGCCATGCCTTCCAGCCTAGGTTGCGATCACCTGGCCGCAGCCCTACTCTCACCAATATGCAATATATTGGATATGGGTCGCTGAAGGAGCGGGCGGCGGCTGAGATCAGGTCGGCGATCGTGCGCGGCGACCTCCAGCCGGGCACCGCCATCAAGGACGTCGAACTGGCGGAGAAGCTCGGCCTCTCCCGCACCCCGGTGCGCGAGGCGCTCGCCACGCTGGCCGACGAGGGCCTCGTCGAGACCAAGCCGCACGCGTACACCCGGGTCACCGCACTGGAAGCGGAGCCGGTGCTCGACGCTCTCGTCGTCGTGCAGTCGATGCACTCCCTCGCCACCGGCATGATCGTGCAGTCGGGATCGATCACGGCCGAGGACATCGCCGCCATGCGCGCCGCGAACAAGGCCTTCAAGAAGGCGCTCGACGTCAACGACGCCGACGCCGCGCTGGCCGCCGACGACGAGTTCCACGCGGTGGCCGTCCACCGTTGCAACAACTTCGCGATCGCCGCGACCATCGAGCGCTACACCCCGCTGATCCGCAGGCTCGAGCACAGCCGCTTCTCCTCGCCGAACGCCCGCCACTCCGTGACCCAGCACGACCAGATCATCGAAGCGTGCGAGCAGGGCGACTACGCGCTGGCCTCCACCCTGGTCGACAAGAACTGGAACACGCTGCGGGAGGAACTGTGAACAGGTTCCCGCTCCTCTTCGGCCCCTCACCGGTCCACCGCCTGGACCGCCTGTCCGCGCACCTCGGCGGCGCGTCGGTCTGGGCGAAGCGCGAGGACTGCAACTCCGGTCTCGCCTACGGCGGCAACAAGACCCGCAAACTCGAGTACCTCGTCGCCGACGCACTGGCCACCGGCTGCGACACCCTCGTGTCGATCGGCGGCATCCAGTCCAACCACACCCGCCAGGTCGCGGCCGCCGCAGCGCGCGCGGGCCTGAAAGCCGTGCTGGTGCAGGAAAGCTGGGTCGACTGGACCGACGTCGGCAGTGACCGGGTCGGCAACATCCTGCTCAGCCGCATGATGGGAGCCGACGTCCGCCTGGTGAACGCCGAGTTCGGCATCGGCATCAAACCCGCCTGGGAACAGGCCATCGAGGACGTCCGCGCATCCGGCGGCAAGCCCTACCCGATCCCGGCCGGCGCCTCCGACCACCCGTTGGGCGGCATGGGCTTCGCGAGCTGGGCCGACGAGGTCCGCCAGCAGGAAGCCCAGCTCGGCGTCTTCTTCGACACCATCATCGTCTGCTCGGTCACCGGCAGCACCCAGGCGGGCATGGTCGCCGGTTTCGCAAACGACACCAACCGCCGCGTGCTGGGCATCGACGCGTCCGCCAAACCCGCCGAGACCCTCGAGCAGATCACCCGCATCGCCCACAACACCGCCAAGCTCCGCGAGGTCACGGTGTCCGAAGAGGACATCCTCCTCGACGACCGCTTCCACGCCGGCACCTACGGCATCGCCGACGAGTCCACTGTGGACGCCATGCGGCTCGGCGCCCGCCTCGAAGGCATGATCACCGACCCCGTCTACGAGGGGAAGTCGCTGGCAGGCCTCATCCACCTCGTGTCGTCCGGCGAGATCGACCGCGACTCCACGGTCCTCTACGCCCACCTCGGCGGCCAACCGGCGCTGAACGCCTACAGCTCGCTCTTCCCGGCCTGATCAAGCTCTCAACCGGAGTCCCTTCGGCGTCGCGCGGAAACCCGCTTCCTGCAGCACCGTCGCGAGGTGCGAGGTCAGCGCCACCTCGCCGTCGGCCCGCTGAACGGCCAGCTGACCCAGCCAGCCGTCGCGGACCGCCCGGCTCAGGGCGTTCGCGGCGGTGCGCAGTGTCGGATCGTCGTCGGTGAACGAGAGCAGGGACTTGCCACCCCGCTCGACGTACAGCGCCGGACTGCCGTCGACCAGCACCGCCAACGCACCGGCCTTGCGCGCCGGACGGTGTTTGCCCTCGCCCAACGGGTCCGGCCACGGCAGCGCGGCACCGTACGGCTGGGCCGGATCGGCCGCGGCGAGCACCACAGCCGCCTGGTCGGTCTGCGCCGGTTGCCCCGGTGGACGCGACAACGCCCGCAGCCGGTCCACCGCGCCCCGTGCCGCGAACTGGGCGGCACCCAGCCCCTCGACGACGTAGCCGCGGATCACCTGACCCGACTCCTCCATCGCCCGCAGCACCTTGTAGACGCCGCTGAACCCACCGGTCACCCGTTCGGTGTCGAGGGCACCGCGGGTCAGCACGCCGTGGCGTTCCAGGAACGCCTCGGCTCGGGCGTGCGCCCGGCGAGTCGGGTCCTCCGCCGGGCTCACCGCGAGCGACCAGCGGCCCGCGGCTGTCGGCGGACCCGTCCGCGACGGCATGTCCGGACGCGCGGCACGCAGCCGTGCGTAGCGACCTCGCGGAGCGCTGCGGCGAGGCTTGTGGGCCGCGCCGCCACCGGACACCAACGCCCGCAGCGGGGACAACGTGTCGTTGGTGATCAGACCTGCCCACACCAGATCCCACAGCGCGCCGACGACCTCGCTGTCCGTGCACTCCACGGACAGCGAGACGCGATCGACCACCTGCCGGAAGAACAGTGCTCCACCGGACAGGGCCTCCAGCACCGCCGTGTGCAGCGGCGACTCCGGGATTGCCTCCGGCACCAGATCCGGCAGCAGCAGGTCCGCCACATCCATCGGGGCCAGCGCGATCCAGCCGTCGCCACCGGCCAAAGCGCCGCAACCGGTCCACGTCACCTCGCCGGACGCGGTCAGCTCGTCCAGCAACGCCGGGTAGTAGCCCGGCAGCCGGGACGGCAGCAGCAGGGATTCCAGCGCACTCGCGGGAAGTGGTGCTCCCGCGAGCTGTTCCACCACCGAGAACACGTCGTCGACCGTCGGCGCCGACCGCAGCCGCCGGCCCAGGCCGTGCCACGCCGGCAGGAACCGGCCCAGCGCCGCCGGTTCGACCGGCTCCACCTCCGAACGCAGCCGGGCCAGCGACGCACGGCGCAGGCGGCGGAGCACGTCCGCGTCGCAGTACTCGGTGTGGGTGCCGCCGGGCCGGAGCTCACCGCGCACCAACCTGCCCGTGGCGGCCATCCGTTCCAGCACACCCGTCACCACGGCCACGCCCAGGCCGAAGCGCGCCGCGGGTTCCGCGGCGGCGAACGGACCGTGGGTGCGGGCGTAGCGGCTCAGCAGGTCGCCCAGCGGATCGGCCACCGGTTCGGTGAACGCCTCCGGAACGCCGACGGGCAAGGCGACACCGAGCGCGTCGCGGACACGGCCCGCGTCCTCGATCGCGATCGTGCGTTCCTCACCGGCGATCCGGACGCGAATGGCCCGGCGCGCGGACACCAGCTCGTCCAGCCACTCGCGCGGCACGCCGCGCTCGAGAGCCTCGGCGTCGGAGAGATCTCCCAGGAACCGCAACAGGTCCGCGGCGTCCTCGGCGTGGCGCGGGCGGCGGTCCTCGGTCAGGCGTTGCAGGCTGCGTTCGACCTCGGCCACGACCTCCTGGTCGAGCAGCTCGCGGATCGCCTCCGAACCGAGCAGCTCCGCGAGCAGCGTCGAGTCCAGCGACAGCGCCGCCGCACGGCGTTCCGCCAGAGGAGCGTCCAGCTCGTAGAGGAACATGCCCACGTAGCCGAAGAGCAGGCTGCGGGCGAACGGCGACGGCGACGGCGTCTCCACCTCGACCACGCGGACCCGGCGCGCGCGGACGTCCGACATCAGCTCGCGCAGGCCAGGCACGTCGTAGACGTCCTGCAGGCACTCGCGCATCGCCTCCAGCACCACCGGGAACCGCTCGTACTTCGCCGCCACCGACAGCAGCTGCGCCGAGCGCTGCCGCTGCTGCCACAACGGAGTCCGTCGTTTCGGATCACGGCGGGGAAGCAGCAGCGACCGGGCGGCGCACTCGCGGAACCGGGCCGCGAACAACGCCGAACCGCCCACCTCGGCCACGACGATCTGCTCGACCTCGTCGGGATCGAGCAACACGTCCTCGGCGCCCGCGGTGACTTCCATGCCCTCGTGGTCCAGGGCATCGGGCAGCCGCAGCACGATGCCGTCGTCGGAGTGCGCCGCCTGCACCTCGACACCACGGCGTTCGCGCAGCCGAGCCGCGATCGCGAGGGCCCACGGCGCGTTGACCTGGGCACCGAACGGCGAGTGCACCACGAGCCGCCAGTCGCCCAGCTCGTCGCGGAACCGTTCCACCAGAACGGTTCTGTCGTTCGGGACGTGCCGCGTCGCCTCCCGCTGCTCGCCCAGGTACGCGAGCAGGTTGTCCGTCGCCCACTCGTCGAGACCGGCACTCGCCGCTCGTTCGCGCGCGGCCGAATCCTCCATCGTGGACACTTCGCGGAGGAACTTGCCCATCGCCCGGCCCAGTTCCAGCGGGCGGCCCGGCGCGTCGCCCTTCCAGAACGGCATCCGCGCGGGCTGTCCCGGCGCGGGCACGACAATCACCCGATCGTGGGTGATGTCCTCGACCCGCCACGACGACGTGCCCAGCAGGAACGTGTCGCCGACGCGCGACTCGTACACCATCTCCTCGTCGAGCTCGCCGACGCGTGAGCCGGGACCGTTCTCCGACGGTGGCGTCATCACCGCGAACAGCCCTCGGTCCGGGATCGTGCCGCCGGACGTGACGGCCAGGCGCTGAGACCCCGGCCGGCCGCGCAGCTCGGAGTTCACCCGGTCCCAGGTGATCCGCGGCCGCAGCTCACCGAACTCCTCGGAGGGGTAGCGGCCCGACAGCATGTCCAGCACGGCGTGCAGCGCCGAGTCGGGCAGGCCCGCGAACGGTGCCGCCCGCCGCACCAGCGCCGTCAGGTCCTGCACCGTCCACGTCTCCATCGCCACCATCGCGACGATGTGCTGTGCCAGCACGTCCAGCGGGTTGCGCGGGAACTTCACGGCCTCGATCGCGCCGTTCTGCATCCGTTCCGCCACCACCGCGCACGACACCAGGTCGCCGCGGAACTTCGGGAACATCACGCCCCGCGACACCGCGCCCACCTGGTGCCCCGCGCGACCGACGCGCTGCAGCCCGGAGGCGACCGACGGCGGCGCCTCGACCTGCACCACCAGGTCGACCGAGCCCATGTCGATGCCGAGCTCCAGCGACGACGTCGCCACCACGCACGGCAGCCGGCCCGACTTGAGGTCCTCCTCGACCGCGGTGCGTTGCTCACGCGACATCGACCCGTGGTGCGCACGGGCCACGGACGCCGTCTTCTGGACCGTCAGCCCCGACTGGCCGATCGCCTCGGCCGGGAACGACTCCAGCTCCGCCGCTTCCTCCGCGAGCTCGTTGAGGCGCGCGGTCAGCCGTTCCGCGAGCCGCCGCGAGTTCGCGAAGACGATCGTCGACCGGTGTGCCCGCACCAGTTCGAGCACCCGTGCCTCGACCGACGGCCAGATGGAGGTGCGTTGCTCCGCCCCGGCCGCCGAGCCCGACACCTCACCCGTCGGCTGGCCGAGCAGCGACATGTCCTCGACCGGCACCTCCACCTCGACCTGGATGGTCTTGGGGGTCTTCGGCTGCACCACCGCCACCGGACGCCCGCCGGCGAGGAAGGTGCTGATCTCCTCGACCGGACGCACCGTCGCGGAGAGGCCGATGCGCTGAGCGGGCTTGTCCAGCAGCGCGTCCAGCCGTTCGAGTGACAACGCCAGGTGCGCGCCGCGTTTGGTGCCCGCCACCGCGTGCACCTCGTCGACGATCACCGTCTCCACGCCGCGCAACGACTCGCGGGCCGACGACGTGAGCAGCAGGAACAACGACTCCGGTGTCGTCACCAGCACGTCAGGAGGAGTGCGCCCGAACGCCCGCCGTTCCTCCGGAGAGGTGTCGCCCGTCCTCATGCCCACGGTGATCGACGGCTCGGTGAGGTTCAGCCGGTGCGCGGCCTGCCGGATGCCCGCCAGGGGCGCGCGCAGATTTCGCTCGACGTCGACCGCCAGCGCTTTCAGCGGCGACACGTAAAGCACCCGGCACCGTCGTTTCGGCTCCGCGGGCGTCGGAGAAGAAGCGAGCCGGTCCAGTGCCCACAGGAACGCGGCCAGCGTCTTGCCCGAGCCCGTCGGGGCGATGACCAGCGCGTGTTCGCCCGCCGCCGCGGCCGCCCACGCACCTGTCTGCGCCTGGGTGGGCGCGGCGAAGGCTCCGGCGAACCACTGCCTGGTCGCCGGTGAGAATGCCTTCATCACGTCCATGGCGACCATCATGACGCCGGGGTCTGACAATTTCTGATTGCGCAGGTCCGGGCACCCGCCGAAGGCCGCTGTGGCACGATCACCCCGTACGTCTTTCGAGGGGAGCACGGTGCGCGTCCTGTCCGTCGACCTGGGCACCGCCAACACGGTTGCGGTGCTGTCCGACCACGGTGTGGTGGATCTGGACGGAGGGCCCACCATGCCTTCGTCCGTCTACCTCGACGAGGACGGCACCCTGCACGTCGGCAGAGAGGCGGAGCGGCGTTCGCGCCAGGACCCGTCGCGCTACGAGCCGAACCCCAAGCGTCACATCGACGAGGTGACGATCAAGCTCGGCGAGACGACCGTGCCGGTCAACGACGCGATCGCGGCCATCTACGCGCGCGTGATGGAGGCCGTCACGCCGCTTCTCGGTGGCGGCCAGCTCGACGAGATCCGGCTGACGCACCCCGCCGAATGGGGCCCCACCAGGCGCAACAAGCTGCTGTCCTCGGCCAGGCTCGCGGGCATGACCGGTGAGCTCGTGCCGGTTCCCGAGGCCATCGCGGTGGCGTCGCTCGGCGGCGGCCGCCCGCTCGCCGTCTACGACTTCGGCGCCGACACGTTCGACGTCTCCGTGCTCGACTCCGAGCACCGCATCCTCGCCGACGGCAGCCTCAGCGACGTCGGCGGTCTCGACGTCGACCAGGCGCTGCTCGAGCACATCGGCCGCTCGGTCTCCCACAAGGACCCGGCCGGCTGGCAGCGGCTGCTGCGCCCGGTCACCGTGGACGACCACCGCGCCCGCCTCGGCCTGCGCGAGGAGCTGCGCCTCGCCAAGGAGGACCTCTCCGAGGTGCCTCAGGTCGAGGTGATGATGCCCGAGCCGTTCGAGAAGGTCGTCGTCACGCGTGCCGAGCTGGAGGCGCTGATCCGGCCGAGCCTGATCCGCAGCGCCGAGCTCCTCATCTCCACCGTGCACAAGGCGGGCGTCACGCCCGAGCACGTCTACCTCGTCGGCGGCTCCTGCCGGATGCCGCTGGTCGCGCAGGTCATCGCGGAGAAGGTCGGCATCGTCCCGACCAACCCCGACCACCCGGAGACGATCGTCGCGTCCGGCGCGCTGGTCGTGGACCGCGCGACGATCACGCTGAAGCCCGAGGACGACAAGCCCAAGTTCGTCGAACCGCCCACGGTCGTGACGACGCCGGTCAGCCCGGCCGTGAGCGGCCCGCACCAGGTGAACCCGAACGTCAGCGGCCCGAACCCGGTGATCAGCGGCTCGTACCCGAACCCGAACGTGAGCGGGCCGTACTCGGCGAGCGGCACCTACCAGCTGACGTCGCCGTACCCGGTGAACCCGAACGTCAGCGGCAGCTACCCGATGAACTTCCCGCAGCAGGCGCCGAAGAAGGACAACAAGAAGGTCCTCCTCGGCATCGGCGGCGCGGTGGTGGCGCTGGCCGTGGTCATCGGCGCCGTGTTCGCGTTCTCCGGACCGGACCTGCCCAGCGCGGACGAGTGCAAGGACGACACGGCCCGGGACGGCCAGGGCTTCACGAGGTGCCTGCGCCAGCTCGCGGGCCACGTGCCCGACGGCGGCGGCTGCGAGAAGGCCGACTCCGCGCAGATCACCGGCATGGAGGAGATCAAGGGCACGGTCGTGAGCTGCACGATCCGCGACGGCTACGCGGTCCAGTACATCCTCACCGACAGCGTCACCGGCGCGGAGAACAACGCCGCCGCCATCGCGAAGTCGTTCCAGACCGACCGCGTCGAGGCCGACTGGACCGGCAACGGCCTGGAGGGCAACTACCGCGCGGCGACGTCGAGCGGCACCGGCGTGCTGGTGTTCACCGCCAAGGGCCGCCCCATGTTCGGCATCCTCACCAAGACCGCCGAGGAGAACGCCGACGAGCTCAAGCCGGACGAAATCGCCGACTTCTTCGAGAAGTCCGTTCAACCGGGTGAGTAAGCGCCACTGATGGACCTGTCGGCGCGCCGCCCGAGCGTGCCACCATCGCGATCATGGTGACCGTCGCGCCGCAGGTCGAACGCGTGCAGCGCAAGGTCGTTCGCGTGCTGACCGGCACCCAGGTCCTGGGGTCGGCCGCGGTGACGATCGGCCTCGCGATCAGCACGTTGATCGCCGCGTCGTTGTCCGGGTCCGATGCCGTCGGCGGGTTCGCGCAGACCGCGGCCGTCGCCGGTGCCGCGGTGCTCGCCCTGCCCGGTGCCCGTCTCGCGCAGCGGCGTGGACGTCGTCCCGCGCTCATCCTCGGCTACGGCATGGGCGCGCTCGGCGCGTTGGTCGCCGCTGTCGCCGTGAGCGCCGGGTTGTGGCAAATGTTGTTGGTGGGGCTTCTTCTGTTCGGAGGGGCGTCCAGCGCGAACTACGCGGCCCGTTATGCCGCAACGGATCTGGCGGATCCGCAACGTCGTGCGCGGGAGCTCTCCCGTGTGGTGTGGGCGGCGATGATCGGCGCGATCATCGGCCCCAACCTCGCCGATCCCGCCGGCCGGACGGCTGCTTCGCTGGGCCTGCCGGTGGGTGTGGGACCGTTCCTGCTCGCCGCTCTCGTGCTCGGCGCGGCGGTGCTGGTGATCCAGTTCGGGCTGCGGCCGGACCCGTTGGCCGTCGTGAAGAGCACCCGACCGGTTGAATCCCCGCACTGTTCCGGCGGGGGCACGCCCGGTGGCCTGAAGATCTGGGGCTCGCTCGGGCCGATGGCGCGACTTGCACTCGTTGGAGTGATGTTGTGCCACACGGCGATGGTCGGGCTGATGTCGATGACGCCGGTGCACATGAACCACGCCGGGTCGTCGTTGCGCGTGGTCGGTGTGGTGATCAGCCTGCACGTCGCCGCGATGTACGCCGCGAGTCCGTTGTTCGGGTGGATGGCGGACCGGCTGGGACGTGTGCCGGTGCTCGCGATCGGCGCGTCGCTGGTGGTGGCGGCGTCCGGGATCGCGGGGATGGCGCCGTCGCACGACGCTCCGCAGCTCGGCGCGGGTCTCGCGCTGCTCGGCTTCGGCTGGTCGGCGGGGCTGGTGTCGGGGTCCGCGCTGCTGACCGAGTCGGTGCGGGTCGAGGACAGGCCGGCCGCGCAGGGACTGTCCGATCTGCTGATGAACGTCGGCGGAGCCGTTGGTGGCGCCGTGTCCGGGATCGTCGTGACGGCGTGGTCGTACGGCGTGCTCGGACTGATCGTCGGGTTCACCGCGCTGCCGTTGCTGATCGTGTGCCTCTTCGCATCGCTGCGCAGGCCCGTTCGTTAGTGTCTTCCGGTGCGCATCACGATGTTCCGCAAACTCATGGCAGGGGAGTTCGGCCAGGTCAGGGCCGAGATGATCGCCCGCGACCACGTGCTGTCCTCGCTCGGCGGCCGCACCGCCGACCAGGCGCTGGAGGCGGGGATCGGCGCCAAGGAGGTCTGGATCGCGGTCTGCGACGCGTTCGAAGTTCCCGAAAATCGTCGCTGAGCTGGCTGTTCGGAGTGTCGCGTGTGCTCGAACACGTGTTCGGCTAGAGTGGCCCCGACCCCGGCTTCGCAAAATTGTCAGACCCCGCCAGTAGCGTCAGGTCCAACATGACGAAGCAACGGCAGACGACAAAAGGTGGACCCAAGATGGCACCCGCAGCACCCGACCGGGACAAGGCGCTCGAGCTGGCCCTGGCGCAGATCGACAAGCAGTTCGGCAAGGGCTCCGTGATGCGCCTCGGCGAAGAGGGCCGCGCCCCGATCGAGGTCATCCCGACCGGCGCGATCGCCCTGGACGTGGCGCTCGGCATCGGTGGTCTGCCGAAGGGGCGCGTCGTCGAGATCTACGGTCCTGAGTCCTCCGGTAAGACGACGGTGGCGCTGCACGCCGTGGCGAACGCGCAGAAGAACGGTGGCATCGCGGCGTTCATCGACGCGGAGCACGCGCTCGACCCCGAGTACGCGAAGAAGCTGGGCGTCGACACCGACGCGCTGCTGGTGTCCCAGCCCGACACCGGTGAGCAGGCGCTCGAGATCGCGGACATGCTGGTCCGCTCCGGCGCGCTCGACATCCTGGTCATCGACTCGGTCGCCGCGCTCGTGCCGCGCGCCGAGATCGAGGGCGAGATGGGCGACAACCACGTCGGTCTGCAGGCCCGCCTGATGAGCCAGGCGCTGCGCAAGATCACCGGTGCGCTCAACGCGTCCGGCACCACCGCGATCTTCATCAACCAGCTGCGCGAGAAGATCGGCGTGATGTTCGGCTCCCCGGAGACCACGACCGGTGGTAAGGCGCTGAAGTTCTACGCCTCCGTGCGCCTCGACGTCCGCCGCATCGAGACCCTGAAGGACGGCGGCGAGCCCGTCGGCAACCGCACCAGGGTCAAGGTCGTGAAGAACAAGGTCGCGCCGCCCTTCAAGCAGGCCGAGTTCGACATCCTCTACGGCCAGGGCGTCTCGCGTGAGGGCTCGCTCATCGACATGGGCGTCGACCAGGGCATCCTGCGCAAGTCCGGTGCCTGGTACACCTACGAGGGCGACCAGCTCGGCCAGGGCAAGGAGAACGCGCGGAAGTTCCTGCGCGACAACCCGGACATCGCCAACGAGATCGAGAAGCGCATCAAGGACAAGCTCGGCATCGGCGCCACCCTCGACGCCGACGAGTCGGCTCCCGCCGCGCCGGTCGAGTTCTAAGAGGTAGCAGAGGTTGGACGAGGCTGAGGAGCAGCGCAAAGCACGCGACATCTGCTACGCGCTGCTCACCGCTCGCGCCCGATCCCGGCACGAGCTGAACGAAGCGTTGCTGCGCAAGGGAATCAGCCCCGGCGTGGCCGAGACCGTGCTCGGCAAGTTCGACCGTGCCGGTCTGATCGACGACGCCCAGTTCGCCGAGATGTGGGTGCAGTCGCGGCACAACTACAGCGGCCTGGGCCGTCGTGCCCTCGCCATGGAGTTGCGCCGCAAGGGCGTGGCCGACGAGCTGGTGGCCGAGGCGGTGGCCGCGGTCGACGGCGAGGCCGAGGAGGAGAAGGCGCGCGAGCTGGTCCGCAAACGCCTGCGCACGATGTCCGGTGTGGACGAGACGGCGAAGATCCGCCGGCTCGTGGGGGCGTTGGCGCGCAAGGGTTACGCGGAGGGGCTCGCGTACCGGGTGGTGCGTGACGAGCTGCGTGCGGCCGGCGACGAGGCGTCGGCGCTGGACGAGCCCTGGTCGTGAGGCCGGTGCCGATCGGCCGGCTTCCGCTGGACGCCCAGGTCGACGCCCTCCGAGCGACCCTCGCGCGCAACGACCTGGTGATGGAGGTCCTGGCCCGCGCCGCGCGGCTCGGCCTTCCGGGGTGGTACCTGACCGCAGGGTGTCTGGTCCAGACCGTGTGGAACGTGGTCACCGGCCGGCCACCGGCCGACGGCATCAGGGACTACGACCTGTTCTACTTCGACGACTCCGATCTCGGTTGGGACGCCGAGAACGAGGTCATCAAGGCGGGTGCGCACGCCTTCGGCGACTTGCCCGTCGTCGTCGAGATCCGCAACGAGGCGCGCGTGCACCTCTGGTACGAGGACCGCTTCGGTGTTCCCTGCGAGCCCTACCCGTCCACGGAAGCGGCGATCGACTCCTTCGCGGCCACAACGTGTTGTCTCGGCATCCGCACCGACCGCGAGGGCCGGTGGCGCATCTACGCCCCGCACGGTCTCGCCGACGTGTTCAACCTCGTCGTCCGCCCCAACCCGGTGCTCGCTCCCCGCGAGGTCTACGAGGCGAAAGCCCGCCGCTGGCGCGAACAGTGGCCTGAGCTGACCGTGCTTGCCTGGCCCGGCGCCCCGTGACCGATCTCGCCGCTCGACCGGTTCGTCCCGAGTAGCCTGAAACCCGTGAGCACCACTCCCGACGCGCCGTCCGCCGCCACGCCCACGGTCGCCGACCTGCTCTGCTTCGACCTGTACACGACGTCGCGGGCGGTCACGGGCTTCTACCGCCCGATCTTGGACAAGGCCGGCATCACCTACCCGCAGTTCCTGGTGATGCTCCTGCTGTGGGAGCGGGACTCACGGCCGATCCGGGAGCTCGTCCACGAGCTCGACCTCGAGTACAGCACGCTGTCGCCGTTGATCAAACGGCTCGAGAAGAGCGGCCTGCTGGTCCGCGTCACGCATCCCGACGACGAGCGGTCGGTGCTCGTCCAGCTCACCGACAAGGGTCGTGACCTGCGGTGGATCGGTGCCGAGATGACCAACCGCCTGGGCGAGGCACTCGGCATGACCAACGAGGAGATCGCCGTCCTGCGCAAGGCCCTGCACCGGGTCAAGCACGGCGCCGAGCGCTAGTGGCCTGAAACACATCGCGCGCGAGGTATCTCGCCGGGTAACTTACATCGTGCACGACCTAATCGAGCACGATGCACCGCCACCGCGGTGCTCGACGAGAGAGTGAGAGACCAATGCGAGTTCGTAAGGTGTTCGTCCTTCTCGGAGCCCTGCTGGCCCTGGCTGCTTCCGTCCCGTCGGGTGCCGGTGCCGCGGACGACGCAGAGAAGTCCGGCGCCAAGAAGCCGACCGTCGTGCTCGTGCACGGCGCGTTCGCCGACGCGTCGAGCTGGAACGGGGTCGTGGAACGCCTACAGCGCAAGGGATTCCCGGTAGTCGCGGTCGCGAACCCGTTGCGCGACCTCAGCTACGACGCGAACTACCTGCGCAAGGTGCTCGCCTCGATCGACGGCCCGATCGTGCTCGCCGGTCACTCCTACGGCGGCATGGTCCAGTCCCAGGCGGCGCTGGGGAACCCGAACGTGAAGTCGCTCGTCTACGTCGCGGCGTTCGCGCCGGAGGAGGGCGAGAGCGCGCTCGAACTGTCGAACAAGTTCCCCGGCAGCACACTGGGCGACACGTTGCAGATCATCGACCTCGGTGACGGCACCAAGGACTTCGCGATCCAGCAGGACAAGTACTGGCAGCAGTTCGCGGCCGACGTCTCCCGCAAGGACGCGACCATCGCGGCGGCGACGCAGCGGCCGGTCAACGACAGCGCGCTGACCGAGGGCGCCGGCGAGCCCGCGTGGCGCACGATCCCGTCGTACTTCGTGGTGGCGGGCAAGGACAAGAACATCCCGATCGCGGCGCAGAAGTGGATGGCAGAGCGTGCCCACGCCCGCGCCGTCGTCGAGGTCGGCACCGCCTCGCACTCGGTGGCCGTGTCCCACCCGGAGACCGTGGCCGATCTGATCGTCCGCGCGGCGCGGTAGTGAAAGCAGAAAGCCGGGGCGCTGCAGGGGCGCCCCGGCTTTCGTCGTGTCTACGGTTTGGCGACCTTGCAGCCGGGCAGCGACAGGTCCAGCGTCGTGCCGGGGCGGAAGCAGGCCACGAAGTCGAACGTCTGCTGGCCGTAGTTGATGCCCTTGCGGACGGTGACGTTTCCGGCGGCGTCGACCTCGCACGGGTTGTTCATCGTGCAGCGCTCGCCGCTCTCGTTGCCGGTGTTGTTGACACCGACGACCTTGCCGCTCACGTTGTCGATGATCGGCGAGCCCGAGGTGCCGCCGATGGTGTTGCAGGACGACGTGTAGCGCAGCGAGTCGCGCCAGGTCCAGTCGGCTTCCTTGAGCTGGTGGACGAAGCCGTCGATCTGGCAGGAGTAGATCTTCTTCCAGTAGCCGGAGACGACGCGGATGTCCGTCTTGGCCACGGGGTGCGAGGCCGACAGCTCCAGCGCGCGGCTGCCGTACTGCTGCTGGATCTGCCCGTAGGTCGTGTTGAGCTGGTAGAGCGCGGCGTCGGTGCCGGTCATCGTGGCGTAGAGCAGCTTGGTCGCCTTCAGCTTCGTCGGGAACGGCGAGCCGGAGCTGTTGAGCAGCGTGAACTCGCGACCGTCCGGCCGGTTGACGACGACCTGACCGGCTTTCATGAGCTGGAAGCAGTGGCCGTTGGTGAGAACGAGCGCCTTGTCCGCCGCGGTCGAGTTCGGCAGGCGGACCAGTGAACCGGAGCAGTTGCTGAGTTTCACGATCCCGGTGTAGTCGACGGCGGCCTGTGCGGGTGCCGTCGTCACGCCGAGTGCGGCGATCGCCGCGAGCAGGGTTCCGACGAGTCGTCGTGCCATGTGCAGGGTTCCTTTCAGGGATGGCATCCAGTGCCAGCCTGTACGGATCGTAGCCATCTCGCTACCTTCGGAAGTCGGCTGACGTGCCGTCGGTAACTCGATCGAGTGACGCTCCGGGGCTGAGCTAACGGGTAAAGCAGACCAATCGACGTCGTGGTCACACATCGCAACCGCCAGGAGCCGTGATGACCTATCCGACGCAGCCCGTCTACGCCCCGCCACCGGTCGCACCGCCCAAGCCCTCGCGGTTCGGTGCGCTGGCCTGGAGCGCGTTGATCCTCGGGATCGTCGGTGTCGTCGGCTCGCCGGTCATCGTCTTCAACAACCTCACCGCGATCGCGGCATTCGTCGGGCTCGTGCTGGGCATCATCGCGTTGTTCGGGACGCGCAAGATCCTGGCGGCCATCGGCGTTGTCCTGTGCGTGCTGGCGATCGTCTTCACCGTGGTCGCTCAGCAGGCCGCGGTCGAAGAGCTCGACAAGATCCTCGACCAGGGCGTCGTGAGCGAAACCCCGAAGCAGCAGGCGCTCGTCGATCCCCCGACGTGGGGCAAGCGCTTCACGTGGGCGAACGGCCTCTCGGTCGAGGTCGCCGCGCCCGTCGCCTGCACGCCCGGCCAGTACGCGGCGCCGCAGGACATCGCCCGCGCGGTGAAGTTCAAGGTCACCATCACCAACGGCACCAGCGCCGCGTTCGAGACCGCGTTGCTGTCGCTCGGCAACGACGCCCAGTTCAACAGCCAGAAGGTCTCGAAGGTGTTCGACAGCAACGGAGACTGCAACAGCACCGTCGACAACACGACCGTGCTGCCCGGCAAGACCTACACCTACGAGGTGGCGTACTCGGTGGGCGCGGAGCGAGGTGAGATGCAGCTCGTGTTCGAACCGACCTTCAACTCGGACAAGGCCGTGTTCGTCGGTCAGGCGTAAACCGTTCGCGAGCGGGCGCTCGGACGGGTTACAAATCGGGGCATGTTGCGCAAGTACCCGCGAACGCCCCACCTCGAGGGCTCGCGCCTGCAGCCAGGTGACGAGGACCTCGACCAGGTGCCGTTCCGCGCGATCGCGGGACGGCATCTGGTCGTCGAGGAGAAGCTCGACGGCGCCAACGCGGGCATCAGCTTCGACTCCGCCGGTGTGCTGAAGTTGCAGTCACGCGGCCATTTCCTGACGGGCGGACCGCGCGAGCGGCAGTTCGCGCCCCTGAAGGCGTGGGCCGCGACGCACCAGAGCGTGCTCTGGGAGCGGCTCGGCACGCGTTACGTCCTCTACGGGGAATGGTTGTACGCCAAGCACACCGTGTTCTACGACGCGCTGCCGCACCACTTCTGCGAGTTCGATCTGCTCGACCGCGAGACCGGCGACTTCCTGTCCACACCCGAGCGCCGCCGTCTGCTCGAAGGAACGCCGGTGGTCTCCGTGCCGGTGCTGCACGAGGGTCCGCTGCGCAAGCTGGAAGAGCTGACGTCGCTGATCGGCCCGTCCACGTGCCGCACGCCCGGCTGGCGTGACGTGCTCGTGGAGGCGGCCCGTGCCGCGGGACAGGACCCGGAAGTCGTTGTCGCGGAAACAGATTCCGACGACCACATGGAAGGCCTCTACATCAAGGTGGAGGAGGACGGGCGAACGGTCGAGCGCTACAAGTGGGTGCGGCCGACGTTCCTCACCGCCGTGCTGGACTCGGGCAGCCACTGGCAGGACCGCCCGATCCTGCCGAACCGGGTGGTGTCCGGTGTTTGAGCAGCTCTGCCCGGCGGGTCCACAGTGGACGCTGGACTGGGACGCCGTCCGCACGGCGTTCCCGTGGGTGCGCGCACTGGAAGGCGTGCCACAGGATCCCATCCACCACGCGGAAGGCGACGTCGCCACGCACACCCGCATGGCCTGCGAGGTGCTCGCCTCGCTGCCGGAGTGGCGAGCGCGCCCGGAGCCCGATCGCGTGCGCTTGTTCGCGGCGGTGTTGCTGCACGACGTCGCCAAGCCGTTCCGCACCCAGATCGAAGACGGCCGCATTACCGCACACGGCCACTCCCGCGCCGGTGACCTCATGGCGCGCAAGGTGTTGTGGGAGATGGGACGCCCGATCGCCTGGCGCGAGCACGTCGCCGCGCTGGTGCGCCACCACCAGGTGCCGTTCTGGGCGCTGGAGCGGCCCGACCTCGACCGCATCGCGTTCCGGGTGAGCCTGCTCGCCCGCAACGACGACCTGGCGACGCTGGCCCGCGCCGACATCCTCGGCCGGATCTGCGGCGACGCCGAGTCCGTGCTGGAGAACATCGCCCTGTTCGAGGAGTACTGCCGCGAACGCGACTGCCTCGACCGCCCGCGCGACTTCCCGTCCGACCACGCGCGGTTCCAGTACTTCCGCACCCCCGGCCGCGACCCGGACTACGCCGCCTACGACGACACGCGCGTCGAGGTGACAGTGCTGTCCGGCCTGCCGGGCGTCGGCAAGGACCACTGGATCGCTGCCAACCGGCCAGGCTGGCCGGTGGTAAGTCTCGACTCCGTGCGCACGCGGCTCGGCATCGCCCCGGACGGCGACCAACGCGCCGTGGCAGCCGCGGCCTTCGAGGAAGCGCGGACGCTGCTTCGCGCGGGGGAGCGGTTCGTCTGGAACGCGACCAACATCTCCCGCCAGCTCCGCGACCGCTGCATCAGCTTGGCCGCCGACTACCACGCCCGAGTCACGCTCGTCGGCCTCGAAGCCCCGAAGCCGGTGATCCACGCCCGCAACCGCGCCCGCCCGGAACCGGTGCCGGCGGCGGTGATCGACCGGCTCGTCGACAAGTGGGAAGCGGTCGACGTCACCGAAGCGCATGCCGTCGAACGGGTGGACACGGCACAGACGTCGACACGTACTTAGCTCCGCCGCCGATGCCTCATACAAGGGAGCCCTGCCCACCCCCTGGAGGCGCGCGCCATGACCGACGTTCCGCTGACCAGATCGGTCCGCCTGATCTTCGAGTTCACCGCGGACGGCGTCCGGCTCCTGGAGCAACACCCGGTCAACGTCACCGTGGGACTCTTCCGCGACCAGGACGCCGGCGACTACGTCGAGGTTCGCAACCGCGACGGCCGCACCATCAGCCGGGTACCGGTCTGGGCCGGCATCGGCAGCAACGTCGAAACGTTCCCCGAAGATCCATATATCAGCTCGGACACCCCGCGCGTCCTCACCGTCGTGGTGCCTTCCCCACCTGACGCCGACCACGTCGCCGTCGTCCGCGACAGCCGGGCCAACGGCCACAACACCGAGGGCTCCGGCACCGAGGTCCTCGGCACCTTTCGCCTCTCACCCTGATTATGTCAACCCGTCACCGCGCCGACCTGCGCCTTAGCAATGAGTCTTTGGACGACGTCGTCAAAAGACTCGTTGCTAAGGGGTGCGGGCGGGCGGCCCGGCGGGCTGGCGGAAGGCACGCCGGGCGGTGATATATCGGTCGGCGAGGGCGGCGGCCGATATGTCGGTGGGAGCTAGCGGCGGTGTCCGCCGCGGTGGCCGATGGCTCGGACGAGCCAGAGGGTGCCCGCGCCGGCGACGACGAGGACGGCGATGCCGGTGAGGAAGCCGACGCTCGTGGAGGAGTCGTCCGGCTGGGCCGGCGGGCTGGCGTTGGACCTGGTCTGGGTGATGGCGGGGACGTCGGTCATCTGCAGGGAGTTCGACTTCACCAGGCCCGTGCCCTCCAGCAGGAGCATGTGCTTGAGGAGGAGTGTCAGACCGGTTTGTGCTGCGACTCGCGCGGGGACGCTCTTGGTCGTCGCGCGTGCCCTGGCGACCTGGACGATGAGTGAGCCGTCGGCGGCGCGCGACAGGTTCGCGTACATGCGGTCGAGCTCCTCGCCCGAGCTGGACGAGATCGCGTTGGCCCACGACTTCTGTTCGGTCGTCGGTTCAGCCGGGAGGTCCACGCCGATCTGGCCGGCGGCCTCGTTCACCGCGGCGACGAGCTGGGTGTGCTCGGCGGCGAGCTGGCCGGCCACCTTGCGGACCTTCGCGTCACGGGCGCGGTCGGAGCTCTCGCGGCTCGCCGGTTTCTGCCACAGCGAATGCTGCATGAGCAGAACGAGCAATTCCCGGTCCGACGGTTCGATGTTCTGGCCGATGACGCGGACCGCGTTCACCTGAGCCTTGGCCGTCACCAATTCGAGAGCGGACGGGTCGACCTGTCCGGTGTTCTCGAGGACCGTCATCGTTCGGATCAGCATTTGCACGGTTTGGTGGGCGAGCGTGCGAATTGTGGTGTTCTGCGTTGTGGCGCGCGTTTGTGTTGCCATCACGAGAAGGCCGCCCTGCGTCTGCCGGACGATCGTCGCGTAGGCGCGGTCGTGGTTGTCTCCGGTGCGGCCTTCCATCTCGTTGATGAGGGCCTGGTGTTCACTGCTCACGTCGTTCGGCAGGACCACACCGAGTTCGCCGGCGGCTTTGAGGAGATCGACGTCGAGTCGGGAGTGTCCTTCGAAGATGTCCCTTCCGGCATTGCTGATGCCCGCATTGGTGGTGCGTGCCGGAGCCTCTTTGCTTACTGGTACCAACCACGAGTTCGCTTGGCGCAGAGATACCATGAAAGAGCGGTCCGAGGGTTGCACTTCTGTGGACTGCGCATTCGCCGGGACTGCTCCGATGAAAGCCCCGATAAATACAGCCGACGTAACGGCAAAAAGCGCTGCGTGCTGCCCCAGCGTGCCCAACCGGTGACGCATAGTGCCCGTTCCCTCCCGCGATCGAGCTGCCTTCAAAGGTGATACGCGCTGGTTGGGCCGTGGTTCACGACGCATGCACAGGTGTCGATGTGACGTGCATCACACAAAGATCTGCGAACCATTCGGGCGTGATTTACGTACCCGAGAGGATTTCGCGTTCGCGAGGTAGTATGCGAACGATTCCGCTCGGCCACCGAGTCGCTAGGCCTGCCGCCCGAAGCGAAGACGTCGCCGATATCTGGGGAGGGCGCAAGCTTCATGGTCGATCAGGGCAGGGTTGCCGAGGCCCAGCAGGACGAGGAATTGCTGACGTTGCTCTACGGGCAGTTTCAGCGGATGTTGTTCTCGCAGGTCCTGTGTCTGACCAACTACGACCGTCAATGGACGGAAGATGTCGTCCAGGAGACGTTGATCAGGGCTTGGCAGAACTCCGCGCATCTCGTTCGTGAACCGGGGATGTTGCGCGGCTGGCTTTGTACTGTCGCTCGTCGCATTGTGATCGACGGATGGCGCAGCCGGCAGGCGCGCCCGCAGGAAGTGGAATTGCTTCGTCCGGACATCGCCGAATCTCCCGATGACACGGAACAGACACTTTCGGTGATGGTCATTACCGATGTTGTACGCCAATTGAGTGATGAACACCGTTCGGCTATCTACGAAACGTATGTCATGGGACGAACGGTGAAGGAGGCCGCAGTCGTTCTCGGAGTCCCGGAAGGAACCGTCAAGTCCCGGCTGTACAAGGCGATGCACACCATCCGCCGGGCGCTTCAGGACAGGAGCTAGCGCGATGGTGACCCGTCAACCACATCAGGAGCACGTGCACACAGCCGTGAACGCCGAAAACCGCACGAGCCCCGACGGGCCGTGCGGTGACGTTGCGGCGTATGTGCTCGGGGTACTCGAACCCGCCCAGCACGTGATCTTCTCCCGGCACCTAGCCGGGTGCGAGAGCTGCCGGCGCGACGTGGCCGACTTCGGCGTGTTCGCGCCGGTGCTGCGTCAGGTCGTCAGTCAGCCCGCGGCGCGCCGTCCGTGCCCGATCACCCGCAGCATCCTGCTGGTGGCGGCGGGCGTCGTGGTCGCCATCGCCGCGGTGCTCTCGGTCGTGGAGTCGCTGTCTTCTCACGTCGACGACGCGGTCGAGGTCGGCTCCCTGACGCGCGC
Organism: Lentzea flava; assembly: GCF_014648475.1. Lineage (GTDB taxonomy): Bacteria > Actinomycetota > Actinomycetes > Mycobacteriales > Pseudonocardiaceae > Lentzea > Lentzea flava. Next base: position 70,529 of record NZ_BMRE01000038.1, read on the forward strand.
GCAGCCCGTCCGCGGTGAGCCGTTTCCGCTGTTCCGTCACGTGTGAACGCGTGAGCAGGCAGGCGAGGCGGAGCCACCCGCGCACCAGCCTGGCCCAGATCATCGCTCTCTCCCGGACAGCTCACAGTTCCGTTGACCGTTACCTGTGGGTAAGTTTGCCCGACGACGAAGCGCAGGTCTTTACGGTCCGCACCGAAGGAACACCGACACCTTCGAGCCGCGGTCCTCTCGGTACCGAAGGCGGGGGTAGGTAGAGGTGACATCTCCACTACTCGGCCGGGACGCGGAACTCGCAGCTCTCGGGCGTTTGCTGGACGACGCACTGAACGGCACGGCCTCCTGCGTGGTGGTCACCGGGGGCTTCGGCATCGGCAAGACCGCCCTGCTCGACGCCTTCACCGCCCAGGCGCGGGAGCGCGGCTTCGCCGTCCGCCTGGCCAAGAGTGCCCGCCTGGAGAGTCACTTACCGGGCGCCGTGGTCCGCCAGCTCGCACCGTGCCTCGCGAACGAGCACGACCTTGAAGAGCTGTACGCGCGCGCCGCGGCCTCCGCCCGCAAGGCACCGATCCTGATGGTCGTCGACGACGTCCACGTCGCCGACACCTTCTCCAAGCGCGCACTCGCGTACCTGCGCCCGCGCCTGCAAGGCCTCCCCGTCGTCATGGCTCTCGGTGCCTCCCAGGGCTACCTGTCCACGGACGAGGTGACGCTGCCCGAGATCGCGGGCGCCCACCCGCACCGCATCGACCTCGACGGTCTCGACGTCGCGGCCATCGCGCAGCTCACCGAAGACTTCCCCGACCGGGATCCGCAGCGCTGTCACGAACTCACCGGCGGAAACCCGTACCTGCTCCAGGCGTTGCTGCGCGAGGAAGGCGAGGGGTCGGCCGCGGTCGGCGAGATGATCGGCATGCGGCTGCGCGAGTACACCGGCGCTGCCGAGGTCGCCAGGTCCGCCGCGGTGCTCGACGGTGACGCCGGCCTGGAACTGCTGTCCGCGCTGACCGGCTTCGACGCGTTGCCCGCCGTCGACACGCTCGTCCGCCTCGGCGTGCTCGCCGACACCGACCCGCTGACGTTCCGGCATCCGTTCGTGCGCAACAGCATCCTCGCCGACATGCCGATCGCCGTGCGCTCCGCCGCGCACGCCCGTGCCGCCTGGCTGCTGTTCGAGTCCGACGCTCCCGACGAACGCGTCGCCGAGCACGTGCTGAAGGCGCGGTCCGTCCGTCTGCCGTGGTCGGTGGACCTGCTGCGGGAGGTCGGCGGCGTCGAGCACCTCGAACGGGCGCTCGAGGAACACCTGTCCGAAGAGGACCGCCTGTCGATCGAGGTCGAGCTCGGTCACGCGGAACACCTCAAGGACAACAGGGAAGGCCGCGACCGGGTCCGCGACGCGCTGACCGCCTGCGAGGACCCGCACCTCGCCGCGAACGTCGCGCTGTCGTTGATCCAGAACATGTGCACCGGCTCGGACGCGCACTTCGCGGTGTCGCTGGCGATCATGGTGATTGCCCGGCTGCTGCCAGAAGACCGCGACATGGTCTGGAACATCGTCTGCACCACTTATCTTCTCGCTGCCAACCGCGACGTGCAGATGGCCAACTGCGCGGGCAAGTACTTCGACGACCTCATCGGCGAGATCCCGCAGGACCCGAACCTGAAGCGTGCGCGGCTCGCGTTGCTCGCGGTCGCCAACGCCCGCAGCGGTGACTCGTCCGACGAAGCCGTCGGGCGCGCGCTGGAAGCACTCGACGGCGAGTGGGTCGACGTCTTCGGCGAGCCCTACCTGTTCACGTTCCTGGTGCCGGTGCTCGCCGACAACCCGCAGCACATCAACAAACTCTGGCTGACGCACAGCACCGCGCCGGTCTCGCACGACCCGCACCTGCGCCGCGGAATGCTGAGCATGATCGCTCGCGCCGCGGCCTTCCACAACAGCGGCGATCTCTCGCGCGCGTACACGTTCCTGACGCCGCCGGTCGCGACGGGGAACACGGACTGTCCCGCAGTGCTGCTCGCCACGGCGAAACTCGCCGAGGTGTGCATCGAGATGGGCCAGTTCGACGAGGCGGCCCCGCTCGTCACCGTGGACGGCGACCTGTTGCAGCACATCAACATCCGCTACGCCCGCGGCCGGCTCAAGCTCGCGTCGTGCCACGCGGAGGGCGCGCTGGAAGACCTGCTCGAAGTGGGCAGGCGGCTCGCCGAACGCGACATGCCGAACCCCGCGCTGATGCCGTGGCGTCACCACGCCGTGCGCGCGTACCTGGCGCTGGGCAACCGCGACGACGCTGCCCGGCTGGCGCACGAAGAGCTGGATCTGGCCAAGCGGTGGGGTTCCACGCGCGTCATCGGAACCGCGTTGATGAGCGTCGGCATCAGCACCGACGACATCGATGTCCTCGCTGAGGCGGAACAGCTTCTCGCCTCGTCACCGCACCGGCTGCTGCACGCCCAGTCCTTGTACTGGCTCGGCCACCACCTGCGTCGCAAGGGCCGCACCGACGCCGCGGCCCCACACCTGCGCCGCGCATTCGACCTCGCCCGCCAGCTCAGCGCGCACCCGCTGGCCAAGCTCGCCGGTGACGAGGTCCGCGACGGCGACGACCAGGTGCAGGGCCTGACCAAGCAGGAGAACAGGGTCGCGCGGATGGCGGCGCAGGGCCTGACGAACCGGCAGATCGCCGAGACCCTGCACCTGACCCGCCGCACGGTGGAGCTGCACCTGTCGAGCGCCTACCGCAAGCTCGGCATCACGGGACGAGCTGAGCTCGTCGCCGCCTTGTGGTCCTGACCGCGATCAGCAGTCCGGCCAGCAGCGCCATCAGGATCACGGTGACGACCGACGACAGCACCAGGAACTCGTTGAGCTGCCCGCCCGCGAGGTAGGCGCCGAGCGCGACCGCGACGACCGCGCACACGGCACGGTCCATGATGGACTCCATCGACAGAAGCGTTGCGCGGTAACGGGAATCCGGGATCGCGTCGTTGAGCAGCTTCTTCTGGATGGGGAAGCTCATGCCCGCCGTCACCGAGAACAGGCACAGCAACACGATCGTCACGATCCCGCCGGACGGCACGATGAAGCCGATCGACAACGCCATCACCACCGTCAGCAGGAACACCGACTTCGCGGGCCCGATCTTCTTCGACAGCCAGTGCGGACGCGCGGCGGCGACGGCCTCGAAGATCGTCATCGCGGCGAGCACGGAGCCGTACCAGGTGACGGAGACGCTCTTCGACTCCAGCACCGGCTGGAACAGGTTCACCTGCAGAATCCGGACGAGCGTGAACATCGCGATGCCCTGGACCATCAACAGCAGCAGCCACCGTGACTTCCTGAGCGCTCCGAACGCGCCGCCGACACCCGCCAGCAGCTTGGACGTCTTGCCTTCCGGTCGTTCCCAGCCCGGAATCGGCGGCAGCCTGAGCGCCAGGACGACGGCGATCGCGGCGTTGATCGCGGTCAGCCAGTACGGCGACGGCATGTTCCACTGCATCAGCAGACCGATCACCGGCCAGTACACGATCTTGCCGACCAGGCTGTACGACCGGCCGACACCTTCGACCTTGAGGTAGAGGTGCCCGGCGTTGTGCGCGTTGAGGTACTCGTACAGGTAGGCGCTCTGGGCGCCCGAGATCAACGACCTGGCCAGCGCGATCAGCAGGAAGTGGACGAGGAAGCCGGTGTAGTTGCCGGCGAGCACCGGCACCGCGTTCGCCACGACGAGAACACTCGCGCCGAGCCACAACGACGTGCGGTAGTCGAAGCGGTCCGCGACCATGCCGGTCGGGATCTCCATGAGGCAGAACGCGATGTAGTAGATCGACTGGATGCCGAAGATCTCGGCGTCGCTCAGCCCGAGCTGCTTCTGGTACTCGTAGAAGATCGGGATCCACAGCAGCAGCCCGAAGAAGAACTGGAAGCCGTACGTCAGGCGGACGGCACGCGCCACTTCCGGAGTCGCCGGTACGCGAAGACCCAGCATCAGATCGAGTACGGCCGGAGCTGCAGGACGTACAGGACCTCGTCGGTGGCGAGCCACTCGATGTCGACCGGCGAGTCGAACGTGTAGTCCGGCGAGAAGTGCGCCTGCAGCAACCGGCCCACGATCGCAAGCCGCTGCAGCTGTGCGTGCGCCCTGGTGCTGAGGTCCTCCTTCGCGTCACCGAGGGAGACCGTGCGGCCGCCACCCTCCACAGTGGAGTAGAGATACTGCATCGGCTGCTTCGAGCCCTCGACGACGTCGGTGACGTTCGGTGAGACGTTGATGTAGACGTTGCGGAAGTCGTTGCGGTTCATGGGGTTCGTGGTGACCATGACGCCACCGAAGTCCGCGTTGACCTGCTCCTGGATCACGACACCCATGAAGCAGTCGTCGAGCGAGATGCCGGCCTGCTGCCTCAGCCGCACGCTGCGCGCGGAGACGAGGGAGGCCCACACCTCCTTGACCGACTCGACGATCTTCTCGGCGCTGGTGACGTGGTTGTACGACTCGTAGATGCCCGCGGCGGAAAACCCGGCGAGGTCCTCGGCGTTCGACGAGCTGCGCACCACGAAGGTCCGGACGCCCGCGAGGTTCTCGACGAGCGCGGTGTCCAGTTCGGACAGCAGGTGGTCGGGCACGCGGGTCTTGCGGATCAGCCGCTGCAGCTCCACGCACAACGGCTCGATCTCGCGGGCGTTGAGCTCCAGCGCCATCTTCAGCTTGCCGATCGCCTGCTGGATCTTCGGCGACGACTCCAGGAACCCCTGGTGCATCGAGAACGGCAACGCGATGCCGCGCGGCACCCGCACCCGCTCCGCGAGCAGCTGCCGAGCGGCGGCGAGCAGGTCGTCGCCCTCGGTGCGGCCGAGCAGCTTCGCCAGGTACGGCAGGAGGTTGTCGCGCGGCGGCCGCGGCACCGAGAAGAAGCCGAGGAGGCGGCGCGGCGTCTCGGTGGTGAGCACGTGGTGCAGCTCGCCCAGGTTCGCGGCCTTGGTGCCGTAGCGGTGGCTGTCGTTGTAGCGGATCTTGCTGAGGTTGAGGATCGGGTTGTAGGTGTCCTCCGGCTCCTCGAGCGTGACGCGCTGCGCGTACCAGGCGGGCCGCTGGCCGAGGTCGGACGGCTCGTCGATCAGCCGCAGCGCGACACCGGCGTTCTTCGGCGACACCTCGTACTCGACCCACTGGCCGTCCAGGTTCTCCCGGTCGATCAGGTCGAACGCGCCGATCTGGATGGCGTTCGGAATGGACCAGCCGGTTGCCAGGACGTTGGTGTGCGACAGGGGAGTGGTGTGGCTCGCGTTGATGATGCCGGCGAGCCGCGGAATGTCGTCGGGAACGCGGTGCATCACGACGATGTCGAACCACTCGAGCGTGTTCTCCCGGTACTCCTTCTCGGTGCGGAATGCGCGCAGGCGGCCCTTCGCCGTGCCCGGATTCAACGCCACGAACTCCGCGGTGGAGAACAATTCGTGTGCCAGGATCCGTGGAAGCCTTTCCACGGGCAGTTCCGCGACCTCCTGTTCCTGGAGGTGATTGGCGGGTTTGAAGAACAACGGCACCGCGGCGTCGACGTTCCTCCGCACTTCCGCGTAGAAGAACTCGATCATGTCGGCCGACATCGTGTCGACCTCGACCGTCTCCAGCGAGAACATCCGCTTGTCCTCGCGCTGGTGCAAGGAGAGGATCCCAAGGAAAAAGCGCCGGTCAGGGGCGTGGTAGAAGCTCTGGTTGAACTCGTCGATCCGCGCGCGCATCTCCTGCTCGCCGATGCCCAGGATCTCCTGGCCGATGTAGAGCGCGTGGAACTCGTGGCGCGCGTTGTTCAAGAAGTGGATCGTCCCGTCCTGCCGGTCGACGACCACCTTGACGAAGGAATAACCACCCAGACTGCCGGAAAGCTGGTTGAACGCCGACATCGTCAGCTGCTCCCCGACCAACCCCGCCACGTCGGCTTCCTGGACAGCCACACCCGCTCCTCTCGTGCTCCATTGCAACGAGCAAGTGTGACACCGGGGAGCCGGCCGTTATTCCGGGAGAAATCTCATTTGGCGGCGGTTCGGTTCATCTTTCCTCAAACCCCTGTTAATTCGAGACCGGCGTCACCGCCTGTTGGGTGAACAATCCAACGTGGTGGGACGCCGGTCTCGTGATGCGAGCCGAAATTCCGGTTCGTGACCCCGGTTACCCGAGCGCGGTGGACTCGCGGGCGAGCGTCTCGATGCGGTCCCAGTCGCCGGCCTTGAGCGCGTCCTTGGGAGCGAGCCACGAGCCGCCGACGCAGCCGACGTTCGGCAGCGCGAGGTAGTTCGGCGCGGTCTGCGGGGTGATGCCGCCGGTCGGGCAGAACCGGACGTGCGGGATCGGCCCGCCGATCGACTTCAGGTAGTCGACGCCGCCCGCCGCCTCGGCCGGGAAGAACTTCAGCGCGGTGAGCCCGCGCTCGGCCAGCCGCATCACCTCGGTCACCGTGGCCGCGCCCGGTAGGTACGGCAGCCCGGTGGCGTCGGCGGCGTCGAGCACGCGCTCGGTGGTGCCGGGCGTGACGAGGAACGCCGCCCCGGCCTTCGCCGCCTGCTCGGCGTGCTCCGGCGCCGTGACGGTGCCCGCGCCGATCACGATCTCCGGCACCTCGCGCGCGACGTTCTCGATCGCCGCGAGCGCGGCCGGGGTGCGCAGCGTGAGCTCGATGACGCGGACGCCCCCGCGCAGCAGCGCCTGGGCGAGCGGCACCGCGTGGTCGGCGTCGTCGACCACGACGACGGGGATGACGGGCGACAGCGCGAGCAGGTCTGCCCCGGTGGTCACCCGAAGATTGTCACCGTTGGTCACGAGCGCACTCCTTGATCGAAAACCGATATATCGCATGCCGTTCCACGCCTGCCGAGCCCCACCCGGATGCAAAAAACGTTTGCGGACGAAGTCAAAAGACTCATTGCAAAGGCTGGCAAGCGGGCGGCGGAGCGGGCGGGTTGCGGCTGTCGGGCTGGTCGGCGGGCTGGTCGGCGGGCGGGGTCTGGCGTCGCTGCGGCCTTTGCAACAGGTCTTTTGACGACGAAGTCAAAAGAGTCGTTGCTAAGGGGCAGGTCAGCGGGTGGATGGGACCAATATATTGGTGGTGCGGGGTCGGGCTAGTGGTGTGTGACCGGGGCGAAGTGGTCGGCGGTGATGGGGCCGAACACCGTCGCGCCGCGGTCGGCAGGTCCGACGGTACGGCGCAGTGCGGCGAACAGCTCGCGGCCGGTGCCGACCCACTCGCGGCCGGTCGGCGGGAAGTCGACGAGCGGGCGTGAGGCGAGTTCCTCGGCGGGCACGCGGACCTCCAGTGTTCCGGCGGTCGCGTCGAGGCGGATGACGTCGCCGTCGCGGACCCGGCCGAGCGGGCCGCCCACTGCGGCCTCCGGGGTCAGCTGGATGGCGGCCGGGATCTTGCCCGAGGCGCCGGACATGCGGCCGTCGGTAACGAGGGCGACCTTGTGGCCGCGGTCCATCAGGACGCCGAGAGGCGGGGTCAGCTTGTGCAGTTCGGGCATGCCGTTGGCCTGGGGTCCCTGCTGGCGGACGACGACGACCACGTCGCGGTTGAGCTCGCCCGCCTTGAAGGCCTCCTGGAACGCCTCCTGCGTGGTGAACACGCGGGCCGGTGCCTCGACGACGTGGTTCTCGGGCGCCACGGCCGAGACCTTGATGACCGAGCGGCCGAGGTTGCCGGAGAGCATGCGCAGACCGCCGTCGGAGGCGAACGGGTCGGAGGCCGGGCGCAGGACGTCGAGGTCCAGGGAGTGGCCGGGGCCGTCCACCCAGACCACCGAGCCGTCGGCGAGCTTGGGTTCCTGGCGGTAGCGGTCGAGGCCGTGGCCCGCGACGGTGGTGACGTCGTTGTGCAGCAGGCCCGCGTCCAGCAGGGTGCCGACCACGAACTGGACGCCGCCGGCGGCCTGGAAGTGGTTGATGTCGGCGCTGCCGTTCGGGTAGACGCGCGCGATCAGCGGCACGACAGCGGACAGGTCCGAAAAGTCGTCCCAGCTCAGCTCGATGCCCGCGGCGGCCGCGACGGCCACCAGGTGCATGGTGTGGTTGGTGGAGCCGCCGGTGGCCAGCAGGGCCACCACGCCGTTGACCACGGCCTTCTCGTCCACGATGTGGGCGATCGGCGTGTAGTCGTCACCGCGGGCCATCTCGACGGCGCGGCGGCCCGCGTACTCGGTCAGCGCGCGGCGCAGCGGGGTGCCCGGCGGGACGAACGAGGCTCCCGGCAGGTGCAGGCCCATGACCTCGACGACCATCTGGTTCGAGTTCGCGGTGCCGTAGAACGTGCAGGTGCCGGGGGAGTGGTACGAGGCGGCCTCGGCCTCGAGCAGGTCCTCGCGGGTCGCCTTGCCCTCCGCGTAGAGCTGGCGGACGCGGGCCTTCTCCTTGTTCGACAGGCCGGTCGACATCGGGCCCGCGGGCACCAGGATCGACGGCAGGTGACCGAACGACAGCGCGCCGATCAGCAGGCCCGGCACGATCTTGTCGCACACGCCGAGCAGCACGGCGGCGTCGAACATCTCGTGCGACAGGGCGACGCCGGTGGACATGGCGATCACGTCGCGGCTGAACAGCGACAGCTCCATGCCCTCACGGCCCTGGGTGATGCCGTCGCACATCGCGGGCACACCGCCCGCGAACTGGGACACGCCGCCCGCCGCGCGGACCGAGTCCTTGATCCAGGCCGGGTACTCCTGGAACGGCTGGTGCGCGGACAGCATGTCGTTGTACGACGACACGATCGCGACGTTGGACTTGCGCAGCGCCCGCAGCGCCGCCTTGTCGCCGCCGGTGATGCCGGCGAAGCCGTGCGCCAGGTTGCTGCACGCGAAGCCCGAGCGGGAGGTGCCGTCCTGCGCGGCCGCTGCCACACGTTCGAGGTAGACGCGACGCGAATCGGCGCTGCGGGCGGCGATCCGGCGTGTGACCTCAGTCAGTACGGGATGCAGTTGGCTCATGGGTCTCTCCGGGTCATCACGGGCCGTGGTGAGGCCCTCACGAGACGACAACGGTGGCGTCCCACGGACGGGCGTGACGCCACACACAGTAAGTCATTGCAGGTCGTCGACACAAAAACGATTCAGTAACTGGGAAGGAACCAGTTCCGAATCTTGGCGTGTGGTGCTTGTCACATGGCTTGAGATTGGGCAGAGTGCGGGGCACGACCTTGGAACGGAGGTGTCCCATGACGTCCACGGAGATCGTCGAACTGCGCCGGGTCATCGGTCAGATGCGGCACTGCGTCAGCTCGTTGCGCGCCAGGTACGGCGACGTGGCGGCCGTTCAACGCCTTGCCAACGACGTAGAACGCATGGACATCGACGCCACCGAACTCGTCGACCTCAGCACCCCGAGGCAGCGGGAAGCTCCTCAAGTGGAACGCGAGGTCGTGGTCGTGCCCGACACGCCCTACGACGAGTCGTTGTGGAAGGACGCAGACGACGAAGGACTCGGTGGCTACCGCAACCGGACCTGAGCCGAGCTGACCAGACGGCCCCCGCGTGACGCGGGGGCCGTCGTGCGTTCCTCCACAACGGCGTGGACCCCCAGAAAGGTGAGTAATGGCGAGGGCAGAGATCGCCGCCAGGACTCTGCGCACGGACCGATGGTGGTTGCCGCCGCTGACGACCTTCGTCGGCCTGCTGCTCATCTCGATCTACGCGGCGTTCCGCACGTTCCAGGGGGACTTCTACTGGGTCGACCAGTACCACTACCTCACACCGATGTACTCCCCGTGCCTGAGCGAGGAGTGCCTGCCGGCGGCGTCGCACTTCGGCCAGCCGCTCCCGGCGCTGCCGGGCTTCCTCACTCCGCCGGTGGTGATCATCCCGTTCCTCCTGGGATTCCGGATCACCTGCTACTACTACCGCAAGGCCTACTACCGGGCCGCCTGGGCGTCGCCGCCCGCGTGCGCCGTGGCCGAGCCGCACAGCAAGTACACCGGTGAGACCCGGTTCCCGCTGATCGCGCAGAACCTGCACCGCTACTTCTTCTACGCGGCCTCGATCCTGCTGCTGATCAACATCTACGACGCGATCGTCGCGTTCGGCACGGGCGTCGGACTGGGCAACATCATCCTGCTCGTCAACGTCGGCCTGCTCGCCGCGTACACGCTGTCGTGCCACTCGTGCCGCCACATCGCGGGCGGGCGGCTCAAGCACTTCTCCAAGCACCCGGTCCGGTACTGGATGTGGACGCAGATCTCGAAGCTGAACAACCGGCACATGCTGCTGGCGTGGACCTCGCTGATCTTCGTCTGCCTCACCGACCTCTACGTCGCGCTGGTCGCCTCGGGAACGATCTCCGACCTCCGCTTCATCAACTAAGGAGTGGTTTTGCCCGAGCTGGAAAGGCATTCGTTCGACGTTCTCGTGATCGGCGCGGGTGGCGCCGGTCTGCGTGCCGCGATCGAGGCCCGTGAGCACGGCATGCGCACCGCCGTTCTCTGCAAGTCGTTGTTCGGCAAGGCCCACACGGTGATGGCCGAGGGTGGCATCGCCGCCGCCATGGGCAACGTGAACTCGAGCGACAACTGGCAGGTGCACTTCCGCGACACCATGCGCGGTGGCAAGTTCCTCAACAACTGGCGGATGGCCGAGCTGCACGCGCAGGAGGCGCCGCAACGGGTCTGGGAGCTCGAGACCTACGGCGCGCTGTTCGACCGCACCAAGGACGGCCGCATCTCGCAGCGCAACTTCGGCGGCCACGAGTACCCGCGCCTCGCCCACGTCGGCGACCGCACCGGCCTCGAGCTGATCCGCACGCTGCAGCAGAAAATCGTGTCGCTGCAACAGGAAGACCACAAGGAGTTCGGCGACTACGAGGAACGCCTGCGGGTGTTCCAGGAGTTCACGGTCACCGACCTGGTCAAGGACGGCGACCGGATCGCCGGCGCGTTCGGCTACTGGCGCGAGTCCGGCCGGTTCGTGCTGTTCGAGGCTCCGGCGGTGATCCTCGCGACCGGCGGCATCGGCAAGTCCTTCAAGGTCACCTCGAACTCCTGGGAGTACACCGGCGACGGCCACGCGCTGGCACTGCGCGCGGGCGCCTCGCTGATCAACATGGAGTTCATCCAGTTCCACCCCACCGGGATGGTCTGGCCGCCGTCCGTCAAAGGCATCCTCGTCACCGAGTCCGTCCGCGGTGACGGTGGCGTGCTGCGCAACTCCGACGGCAAGCGGTTCATGTTCGACTACATCCCCGAGGTGTTCAAGGACAAGTACGCCGACAACGAGGAAGAAGCCGACCGCTGGTACACCGACCAGGCCAACAACCGGCGCCCACCGGAGCTGCTGCCGCGTGACGAGGTCGCGCGCGCGATCAACTCCGAGGTGAAGGCCGGGCGCGGGTCACCCCACGGCGGCGTTTTCCTCGACGTGTCCACGCGCCTGCCCGCCGAGGAGATCCGGCGCAGGCTGCCGTCGATGCACCACCAGTTCAAGGAACTCGCGGACGTCGACATCACCGCGCAGCCGATGGAGGTCGGCCCGACGTGCCACTACGTGATGGGTGGCGTCGAGGTCGACCCGGACACCGGATCCTCGTCCGTGGCAGGGCTTTACGCCGCCGGTGAGGTGTCCGGCGGCATGCACGGCTCGAACCGGCTGGGCGGCAACTCGTTGTCGGACCTGCTGGTGTTCGGCCGGCGCGCGGGCGCGGGAGCCGCGGAGTACGTGCGGGCGATGACCGACCGACCTGTCGTCTCCGAGGAATCCGTCACCGAAGCGCGGGCGACGGCGCTGAAGCCGTTCCAGCAGGAGGGCGGCGAGAACCCGTACACGCTGCACATGGAGCTGCAGCAGTCGATGAACGACCTCGTCGGCATCATCCGCCGCGCCGGTGAGATGGAAGAGGCGTTGCAACGGCTGGAGAAGCTCAAGGAACGCGCCCAGTCGCTGACGGTCGAGGGACACCAGCAGTTCAACCCGGGCTGGCACCTCGCGCTCGACCTGAGGAACATGTTGCTGGTGTCGGAATGCGTGGCGAAGGCGGCGCTGCTGCGCACGGAGTCCCGTGGTGGCCACACCCGTGACGACTACCCGTCGATGGACGCCGAGTGGCGGCGCAAGCTGCTGGTGTGCACGGCATCCGGCGACGGGGTCGCCGTGGAGGAGAAACCGCAGATCCCGATCCGCAGCGACCTGCTGGACCTGTTCGACCGCACCGAGCTGGAGAAGTACCTCACCGCCGAGGAGTTGTCATGAGCTACCAGGGGAAGTTCCGGGTGTGGCGCGGTGACGACTCCGGCGGCGCGCTGGAGGACTTCACCGTCGAGGTCAACGAGGGTGAGGTCGTGCTCGACATCATCCACCGGCTGCAGGCCACGCAGGCACCGGACCTCGCGGTGCGGTGGAACTGCAAGGCGGGCAAGTGCGGCTCGTGCTCGGCGGAGATCAACGGCCGGCCGCGGCTGATGTGCATGACCCGGATGTCGGTCTTCGAGGAGTCGGAGACGATCACGGTCACGCCGATGCGGACGTTCCCGATCATCCGCGACCTCGTCACCGACGTGTCCTTCAACTACACCAAGGCGCGTGAGGTCCCGTCGTTCGCGCCGCCGAAGGACCTGGCCCCGGGCGAGTACCGGATGCAGCAGGTCGACGTCGAGCGCTCGCAGGAGTTCCGCAAGTGCATCGAGTGCTTCCTGTGCCAGAACACCTGCCACGTGGTGCGTGACCACGAGGAGAACAAGGAGGCGTTCTCGGGGCCGCGGTTCCTGATGCGGGTCGCCGAGCTCGAGATGCACCCGCTCGACACGGCCGACCGAGTCGACCAGGCGCAGGACGAGCACGGGCTCGGGTACTGCAACATCACCAAGTGCTGCAGCGAGGTGTGCCCCGAGCACATCCACATCACCGACAACGCGCTCATCCCCATGAAGGAGCGCGTCGCCGACCGCAAGTACGACCCGGTCGTCTGGCTCGGCAACAAGCTGTTCCGGCGCTCGTAGTCATCCGGCGGGCTGCGGCGTGACCAGTCCGGACTCGTAGGCCGTCACCACGGCCTGCGCCCGGCTGGTCAGCCGCAGCTTCGTCATCACGCGGTTGAGGTGCGTCTTCACCGTGCCCTCGGTGACGCTCAGCCTGGTCGCGATGGCGGCGTTGGTCATGCCGGTGGCGACCAGTCTCAGGACCTCGCGTTCGCGTTCGGTGAGGTCGTCGAGCCCCACCGGGACCCACGGCGCGGAACGCGGATCACCCAGCAGGTACGCCGCGACCAGCCGGCGCATCACCGTCGGGCTGAACTGCATCTCGCCGGACGCCACCGCGCTGATCGCGGCCAGCAGCCGCTCGGGTTCCGACTCCTTCAGCACGAACCCGGCGGCACCGAGGCGCAACGCCTCCTGGACGTACTCGTCCAGGTCGAACGACGTCAGCACCAGCACCCGCGCGGACTTCGTGACGCGGGTGAGCGCCGCGAGCCCCGGCAGGCGGATGTCCAGCAGGATCACGTCCGGCGCGCACGACTGCGCCAGCCCCACGGCGGTCTCGGCGTCCGCCGCCTCGCCGACGACGGTCAGATCCGGTGCAGCGTTCAGCAACGCGACCAGGCCCGCTCTGAACAACGGCTGGTCGTCAACCACAAGCACGCGCGTCACAATGTCCCTCATTCATGTGACGTCACCGCAGTAGATTCCCCCAACCGGGAGCGTACCGCGAAAGTTGACGCGAGATCCACTGTTCGTGAGACGACCTGGTTCCGTTGACGCCGATACGTTGCGGCACATGCGAACCGCATCGGCCGATCTGCTCGCCGTCCGCACGATCACCGCCGACGGCTCGGACGTCTACCTGCGGGTCACGTCCAGCCCAGTCGACCTGGAGATCCGCTGGTACCGCGACGACGACCACCGGGTGGCGGGCAGTCCCGTCCTGTTCCCCGCGGGGGATCACGCACGTCGGCGCATCGGCGCGAACTTCCGCGCCGGCACCACGTTCTGCCTGGACGTCGTCGGTGACGCGGGGGACGCCTGGTGCGGCGTCGTCGACTGGAACGTCTACTCCTGAAGGGCAACCGTGTCGAACTGCGAATCAGTGATCCGGAAACAGCGAACGGGGCGTGTCCGATGTGGACACGCCCCGTCGTTCGAGTGCCGGCTCAGACGGTCAGTCCGCCGCCGACGGTGGCGGTGGACGCCGCGCCGAGCTGGACCTGGGCGGCCGCGTCGTCATCGGTGTGGATGACCTTCTTGTTGCGGCGGTTGCGCTTCTCCAGGTAGTTCGCGAGCCACGTCAGCAACAGGCACAGTCCGATGTAGATCAGGGCGACGACGATCATCACCGGGATCATCGGGCGGCCGAAGTTCACCGCGTCGTTGCCGATGCGGGTACCCCAGCGCAGCAGCTCCTCGTAGGTGATGAGGAAGCCGAGCGCGGTGTCCTTCAACAACACGACGAGCTGGCTGATGATGGTCGGCAGCATCGCCCGCAACGCCTGCGGCAGCAGCACGAGCGTCATCACCTGCGTCTTGCGCATGCCCAGCGCGTACGCGGCCTCGCTCTGGCCCCTCGGCAGCGCGTTGATGCCCGCGCGGAAGATCTCCGCGAGCACCGAGCCGTTGTACAGCATCAGGCTGATCACGACCGCCGTGAACGCGCTCAGCTTCACCCCGGCCACGGGAAGGCCGTAGTAGAAGAAGAACATCATGATCACCAGCGGGATGGCGCGGAAGATCTCGACGATCACCGCCGCGGGAGCACGCACCCACCCGTGGTCGGACAGCCGGGCCGCCGCGAAGATCGCGCCGAACACGAGCGCCAGCACCGCGCCGACGGCGAACGCGCTGAGCGTGTTGCCGATCGCCTCGACCAGCGAGAGCTGGATCTGCTTGTAGTTGATCCAGTCGAGCCTGCGGGCCGAGAACTGGTCGGTGGCGATGAACCGCCAGACCACGTACGCGACGGCCGCGAGCGCCACGACGATGCCGGCGACGGCCATGATCTTGTGGCGGACGCGGGCCTTCGGGCCGGGGACGTCGAACAGCACCATGCTCATCGGGCCACGCTCCACCGCTTCTCGAAGACCTGCTGCACGTACGTCAGCGGCATCACCAGGATGACGAACCCGACCGCCACCCACAGGAGTCCGAACAGGACGTTCTCACCCTGCTCCGACAGCGAGTCGCGGATCGAACCCGCCTGGACGACGGCGAAACCGGACGCGACCGTCGTGTTCTTCAGCAACGCGATCATCGTGCTCGTCATCGGCGGCACGACCGAGCGCAACGCCTGCGGCAGCACCACGTTGCCCAGCATCTGGGTGAACGTGAGACCGAGCGCGCGCGACGCCTCGGCCTGACCGACCGGCACGGTGTTGATGCCCGACCGCACGACCTCGCAGACGAAGGCCGCCGTGTAGAGCGACAACGACACGACCGCCGCGGTGTAGGGCTCGATCTTCACGATCTCCAGGAGCGGGTACGCGAAGACGAAGAAGACGAAGACCAGCGTCAACGGCGTGTTGCGCAGCACCGTCACGTAGGTCGCGCCGATGCCGCGGAACACCGGCACGGGGCTGACCCGCAGCGCCGCCAGGATGGTGCCGAGCACCAGCGACAGCACCGCGGAGATCGCGAAGAGTTGGAGGGTCTGCCCGAACGTGTACAGGAACAGATCCAGGTGGTTGGTGAGGACGCTCATCGGTTTCCTTGCCGTCCGTCCGCCATCAATGGAACGGCCGGCGGACCCACGTGGGGTCCACCGGCCACGTGAGCGACGTCAGTAGCGGTCGATCGTCGGCTTCTGCGCCGTCGAACCCGACTTGCCGAGCGTCCCGTCGTAGATCTTCTGCCAGGTGCCGTCGTCCAGCGCCGCCTGCAGGATGTCGTTCACCTTGTCGCGCAGGGCCTTGTCCTCCTTGGGCAGGCCGATGCCGTACGGCTCCTTGGAGAACGTCTTGCCGACGACCTTCAGCTTGCCCTCCTCGGCGGCCGCGTAGCCCTTGAGGATCGCGTCGTCGGTGGTGACCGCGTCGGCCTCACCGTTGAGCAGCTTGGTGACGCACTGCGAGTAGCCCTGGAACTCCAGGATGTTCTCCGGCTCGGTGTAGCCCTTGTCCCGGATCTGCTTGATCGGCGTCGAGCCGGTGACCGAGCAGACCTTCTTGCCCTTGAGGGTCTCCGGGCCGGTGATGTCGGTGTTGTCCTTCTTCACCAGCAGGTCCTGGCCGGCGACGAAGTACGGACCGGCGAAGCCGACCTTCTCCTTGCGGCCGGCGTTGATCGTGTAGGTGCCGACGTAGTAGTCGACGTCACCGTTGATCAGCGCCTGCTCGCGCGCGGCGGACTGGATCGTCTTGAACTGGATCTTCTCGGGGTCGAAGCCCAGCTTCGCGGAGATCAGGCGCGCCATGTCGATGTCGAACCCGCTGTACTTGTTCGTCGTCGGGTCCTTGTAGCCCAGGCCGGGCTGGTCTTCCTTGACGCCGATGACGAGGTTGCCCCGCGCCTTGGCCTTCTCGAACGTGGGCGAGCCGTCGACCTTGACGTCCTTGGCGACCTCGAAGAGGCCGGCGGGCGCGCCCTGGTCGGTCGGGCTGCCCTCCTTGCCACACGCGGTCAGGGCCAGTGCGCCCGTCAGCAGCACCGCCGCAAGGGTGCGAACCCTCATCGTCCTTCTCCTGCCATTCGTTCGAAAGTGGGCTGACTTCTAGTGAGTCAGGATCTTGCCAAGGAAGTCCTTCGCGCGGTTGGACTTCGGGGCCGAGAAGAACTCTTCCGGGGTCGAGTCCTCGACGACCTCGCCGTCGGACATGAAGATCACCCGGTCCGCGGCCTTGCGGGCGAAGCCCATCTCGTGGGTGACGACCAGCATCGTCATGCCGTCCTTGGCCAGGCCCGTCATGACGTCGAGGACCTCCTGGACCATCTCGGGGTCCAGAGCGGACGTGGGCTCGTCGAACAGCATCACCTTGGGCTTCATCGCGAGCGCGCGGGCGATCGCCGCACGCTGCTGCTGCCCACCCGAGAGCTGAGCCGGGAACTTCTCCGCCTGGTTGGCGATCCCGACCCGCTCGAGCAACTCCATCGCGGTCTTGCGCGCTTCCGTCGCCGGGGTCTTGCGCACCTTCACCGGAGCGAGCATCACGTTCTCGACGATGGTTTTGTGCGCGAAAAGGTTGAAGGACTGGAACACCATGCCGACATCGGCGCGCAGGCGGGCCAGTTCCTTTCCTTCGGCGGGAAGTGGCTGACCGTCGACCTCGATCACACCGGAATCAATCGGCTCGAGTCGGTTGATGGTCCGGCACAGGGTCGACTTACCGGAACCCGACGGCCCCAGCACGACCACGACCTGCCCCTTCGGCACTTCCAGCTGCACGTTCTTGAGCACGTGCAACGGGCCGAAGAACTTGTCCACACCCGCCACGCGAATCATCGGCGAGGTAGAGGCGGCAGTCATCCAGTCCTCCATTTGGGGTCGTCGGCGTTGGCGGAAACCTAGGTGTCCGCCACCACACCAGTCCAGGACATTGAGCAAGACTTAGGGTCTCAACTCTGTCACAGGCAGACATCGGTTGCCCGGGAGGTAGCGAAAGTGCGCGTGCTGCTCGTCGAGGACGACGACAGGGTCGCAGAGGCCTTGGTCCCAGCCCTGACCAGACGGGGTTTCCAGGTGGACCGGCAGGCCACCGGGCGCGGCACGCTCGACCGCCTGACCGGCGTCGACGTGGTGCTGCTCGACCTCGGCCTGCCCGACATGGACGGCGTGACGCTGTGCCGTGCCATCAGAGCCGCGTCGGACGTCGCGATCATCGTGGTGTCGGCGCGAGGGGAGATCGACGACCGGATCCTCGGCCTGCACGCCGGAGCCGACGACTACCTGGTGAAGCCCTATGACGTGGGCGAACTCGTCGCGCGGGTGCACGCCGTGCGCCGACGTCGCGGCGCCGATCCCGTCGGGGTGGGGGCGGTGTCGACGGAGGTGTTCGAGACCGGGGACGTGCGAGTCGACCTGGGACGCCACGAAGTCACCGTGGCGGGTGAATCCGTCGCCCTTTCGCGCAAGGAGTTCCAGGTGCTCGCGCTGGTCATGGCGGCGGGTGGCGCGGTGTGCACACGGGAGCGGATCCTCGCCGAAGTGTGGGGCCGCACGTGGTCCGGCGCCAACCGCACGCTCGACGTGCACGTCGCCACGCTGCGCACCAAGCTCGGCCGCCCGGCGCTGCTCGAAACCGTGCGCGGCGTCGGCTACCGGTTGGGCCAGGTGTCGTGAATCTTCACCTGATCGTGTTCGGTGACGTGTCGTGAGGTCGCGGCTGCTGGGCGTGGTGCTCGCCCTGATCGTGCTGGTGCTCGTCGGCCTGGGCGTGCCGCTCGGGCGCGGCGTGGCGGCCGCGGAACAGCAGGAGATGTTCCTCGACCGGCTCACCGACACCAGCCGGTTCGCCTCGCTGGCGCAGCGCCCGTTGATCGACGACAAGCCGAACCTGCTGCGGCCCGAGCTGGAGCGGTACAGCGAGCTCTACGACATCGGCGTGGCCGTGGTGGGCCGCGACGCGCCGACGGTGCCGCTCGTGGCCTCCCGCAACGACCTCGCGCTCGGCGACAGCGCCGTCCAGGACCTCGTGAGCAAGGCCCTGGCCGGACGGTTGCCGGTCGCGCCGCCGTTGTTCATGCCGTGGAGCGACACGAAGCTGGTGCTCGCCGAGCCCGTGCTGGTCGACGGCGAGGTGCGCGGTGCGGTGATCACGTTCTCGCCGACGTCGAAGACCCGGTTCGAGGTGCTGGCGTGGTGGGGGTTGCTGCTCGCGGCGAGCCTTCTGGTGCTGGCGCTCGCGGTGCTGCTGGCGCTGCCGGTGGTGCGGTGGACGTTGCGTCCGGTGCAGGCGCTGGACGACGCGACCGGGAAGCTGCTCGCCGCGGTGGTGTCCGGCCGGCCGGTGCCGCCGGTGGGCGCGGAGAGCGGGCCGCCGGAACTGCGGCAGCTCAGCCGCTCGTTCGACCAGATGGCCGCGAACGTGAGCGATGTGCTTGCCGCGCAACGGGCTTTCGTCGCCGACGCGTCACACCAGCTGCGCAACCCGTTGACCGCGTTGAAGCTCCGGCTGTCCAACCTGGAGGGTCACGTCGACGCCGAGGCCGAGGTGCACCAGGTGGAGGCGTTGAGCGAGGCCGACCGGCTGAACCGGATCCTCGACGAGCTGCTCGCCATGGCGCGCGCCGAGTCCAGTTCGGTCGATCCGGTGCCGGTCGACGTCGACAAGTCCGTGGCGGCGCGGCTGTCGGCGTGGCAGGCGGCGGCGACGGCCAAGGAGGTTCACCTCGTGCTCGACGGTGAGCGTGTCGGCATGGCACTGGCGCCTCCGCGTGGTGTCGAGACGGTGCTCGACGCGCTGCTCGACAACGCGCTGAAGTTCACCCCGGAGGGAACGCTGATCGTGGTGGACGTGCGCAAGGACGGCGACGTCGTGCGGCTGTCGGTCGCGGACCACGGGCCCGGTCTGCAACCCGAGGAGCTCGAACGCGCGACCGACCGGTTCTGGCGCAGCCCGGCGCACCAGAACGTTCCCGGTTCGGGGCTCGGTCTCTCGATCGTGCGCCTGGTCGTCGAGCGCGTCGGCGGGACGGTCCGCCTCGAGTCGCCGGAGGAGGGCGGCCTCAAGGTCGTCGTCGAACTGCCCGCGGTCTGACGTTCCCCGCCGACCAATATATTGGATATTACACTTTGGCTTCGCGGTAGTAGCGCATGGCGCCGTTGTGCAGCGGCACCGGTGACGTCTCGATCGCCGACCGCTGCTCTATCGTCCGCGCCGCCGAATGGGCCTTCACGAGCTCGGGCTGCCCCTCGAACAGCTGCCGCACCAGCGCCTCGGCGACGTCGTCGGGCATCTTCTCGTTGACGAGCAGGAAGTTGCGCACGACGAGCGTGATGACCGGCCCGGACTGCAGGTTGTAGGTCGACGCCGGCAGCGTCGCGGACCCGTACACGGGATATTGCTCGCGGAACGACGACAGGTCGTCCCTGAGGTCGAGCATCCGCACCCCGAGCTCCTTGGTGAGCTGCGAGATGCGCGAGGTCGGCAACCCTCCCGACCAGAAGAACGCGTCGAGCCTGCCCTCGCGCATCCACTGGGCCGACTCCTCGAGGCCGAGGTTCAGCGTCTGCGGCGTGACGTTCAGCGACTTCAGCAGCCGGCTCGCGATGATCTCGACACCCGACTCCTGGGCGCCGATCGACACGCGCAGCCCCGACAGCTCGCGCAGCTTCGTCACCGGCAGGTCGGCGCGCACGATGACCTGCAGGTAGTCGTCGTGCATGCGGGCCAGCGCACGCAGCCGGGACGCGCCCTCGACGCCCTCGACGGCGTCCGCCTGCGAGAAGCCGACCTGGGCCTGGTCGTTGACCAGGCGGGTGACGTTGTCCTTGGACCCGGCCGTCGCCACGACCTGGGGCCGCACGATGCCCAGACGCCCGCTCCAGATGTCCGCGAGGCCGTTGCCGAGCCGGTAGTAGACGCCGCCCTCGCTGCCGGTGGCCATCGTGATCTTGACGTCCTCGACCGTGCTGCCACAGCCCGTCAGGACCGTCGCGGCGGTCAGCAGGCTCACGGCGGCATGCACTCGTCCCAGCACCTGCGCATCGTGCCACGCGGGCGTTCTACGCTTGCACCCGACGAAAGGTTGGTTGCAGTGACCCGCAGTTACCAGATACGCACGTTCGGTTGTCAGATGAACGTGCACGACTCCGAGCGGCTCGCCGGTCTACTGGAGGACGCTGGCTACGCGCGGGCCGCCGAGGACGAGCAGGCCGACGTCGTCGTCTTCAACACCTGTGCGGTCCGCGAGAACGCCGACAACAAGCTCTACGGCACCCTCGGCCACCTCGCGCCGCAGAAGGCCGCGAAGCCCGGCATGCAGATCGCCGTCGGCGGCTGCCTCGCGCAGAAGGACCGCAGCGAGATCGTCCGCCGTGCCCCGTGGGTCGACGTCGTGTTCGGCACGCACAACATCGGCTCGCTGCCGGTGCTGCTCGAACGCGCGCGGCACAACTCCGAGGCGCAGGTCGAGATTTTCGAGGCGCTGGAGACGTTCCCGTCGTCGTTGCCCGCCACCCGCGACTCCGCCTACTCGGGCTGGGTGTCGATCTCGGTGGGCTGCAACAACACCTGCACGTTCTGCATCGTCCCGTCCCTGCGCGGCAAGGAGAAGGACCGCCGCCCAGGCGACGTGCTCGCCGAGGTCGAGGCCCTGGTCGCCGAGGGCGTGCTGGAGGTGACGCTGCTGGGGCAGAACGTCAACTCCTACGGCGTCGAGTTCGGCGACAGGTTCGCGTTCGGCAAGCTGCTGCGCGCCTGCGGTGGCATCGAGGGCCTCGAGCGCGTGCGGTTCACCTCCCCGCACCCCAAGGACTTCACCGACGACGTCATCGCCGCCATGGCGCAGACGCCGAACGTGTGCCACCAGCTGCACATGCCGCTGCAGTCCGGTTCGGACCGCGTGCTCAAGGCGATGCGCCGCTCGTACCGCACCGAGAAGTACCTCGGCATCATCGACAAGGTCCGCGCGGCCATGCCGGACGCCGCGATCACCACGGACATCATCGTCGGCTTCCCCGGTGAGACCGAAGAGGACTTCCAGGGCACGCTCGACGTGGTGCGCCAGGCCAGGTTCTCCTCGGCGTTCACGTTCCAGTACTCCAAGCGTCCCGGCACGCCGGCCGCCGAGCTGCCCGACCAGCTGCCGAAGGCCGTCGTGCAGGAGCGTTTCGACCGGCTCGTGGCGCTGCAGAACGAGATCACGCACTCGTTGAACCTCGAGCAGGTCGGCCGGACCGTCGAGGTCCTCGTCGCGACCGGCGAGGGCAAACGCGACGCCGAGACGCACCGCATGAGCGGCCGTGCCCGCGACGGACGCCTCGTGCACTTCACGCCCGGTGCCACGGCCCCGCGTCCCGGCGACGTCGTCGAGACCGTCGTCACCTACGCCGCGCCGCACTACCTCGTCGCGGACGGCGAACCGCTGACGTGGCGCCGCACCAAGGCCGGTGACCGGTCCGAGGCGGGCATCAAGCCCAAGACCGCGGGTGTGGGTCTGGGTCTGCCGTCGTTCGGGGCTCCGGCTCCGCTGCCCGCCGTGTCGGGGTGTTCCGCGCAGTGAGCGAAGAGGAGTACCTGCGCAAGGAGATCGACGCGGTGGAGCAGCAGGCGGCCCGCCGCATCGATCCCGGCACCGGGGCGCTCACGATCTCGATCGCGGTGCTGGCGTTGCTGGTGTCGCTGATCCTGCCGTGGGTCGGCGACGACACGGGTCTCTCGGTCGTGCTCGGCGAGTCCACGTCGTTCGTGCCGCGGCTGTTCTCGTTCTTCGCGCTCGGGGTCGGGGTGCTCGGTTCCGGGATCACGCTCGCGGTCCGCCGGTGGGGTCTGGCGTGGGTGTGCGCGCTGGGCCTGTTCGCGGGCTCCGTCACGGGTGTGCTGTCGATCTGGACGCAGCAGACGACCACGAGCAACAAGGCGATCGGGCCGGGTCCCGGTGCCGGGTTGATCATCGCGGTGATCGCGGTGATCGTGCTGCTGGTGAAGTGGGTGAAGATCGCGGCTTCGCGTCCGCCCCAGCTGTAATCGCCCCTCAACACGCCAGAGGCCCCCTCTCGTTCCCGGCGAGTTCTAGGGGGCGTCGCAACACAACTGATCAACTGGCTTGGGCCAGGAGCTTAGTCAAGCGCTCGGCTGG
>NZ_BMRE01000039.1 GCF_014648475.1 Lentzea flava
CCCAGACCCTCGCGGCCTAACCTTTACTTAGCCAGTCCAACTTTCCGGGACCAGTTCAGGTGGAGGAAGGAGCCCTTCATCGACCTAGGCCGGCGCTGTGTTGACTCCTAGGGAAGCTGGCCGCTGCCACGTCCTGATTGGGCTTCGCCGAATCACGACGTGGCAGCGGCATGCACGATCACGTTGTCGGGGGTGCCGCACGTGATCAGCCGCAGTCCCTGCTCGTCCGCGTCCCTCGCGACGGCTTCGGCGAAGAAGTCGTCGCGGATGATCCTCTCCGTGCGCGACACGGTGAAGCGGGCGACCGAACCGTCCTTCTTGGACACTTCGACGACGTCGCCCTGCTGCAGGTCGTTCAGCCGGTAGAAGACGCCTCTGGCCCCGTTGCTCTCGATCCGCCCGACGATGATCCACTGCTGGGGGTGCGTCTGGCGCCACCCGGCCTGCATGCCCTCGCTGACGGGCGGCATCTCGACGACGCCCTGCTGGTCGAGGCCGAGCTCGACCAGTGACGACCGCACGCCGATGCGCTCGATCCGCAGCTCCATCGGATCCGACTTGCCGAGCGGTGACACCACCGGCGGCGGCGCGCTGTCGCTCGTCGCCGCCGACGGCTTCGGTGCCGGCCCATGGGAGCAGGCGGTGGCCAGCACCGCGCTCAGCACCGCGATCAAGACACGAGTCCCCACGAACCCATTGACGCACATCCGGTGGGTCAGTTGCTCGTCCGGTCGAGACACAACCGAACCGTGATCATTTTTCCTGCGCGGTGCTGCCACCACCGGTGTCGGGCGCGCCCTTCGGCTTCACGATCGGCGGCCTGGGGCTGCCGGATGGCGGTGGCGTCGTCGGCGGGCCGCCCTTGACCTTGAAGGTCTGGGTGAACGGTGGAACGCCGGGGCAGGCCACCTCGGCCGTGTAGGTGCCGGGTGTCGTGACTGCCCTGCCCGTGCCCGCCAGCTCGGCTCCGGGGCCGGGGTTGCGGACGAGGACGATCGGAGCTGCGAAACCGGGCGACGTCACGGTGCTGGGACACCGGCCTCTGACCAGGACGGCCTGCACCTGGATCTCCTCGCCGGGGTCGTACTCCTGCTGGTCCAGGCTGAAGGTGAAGATCGGCGGATGGATCCGGTGGATCTCGAACGCCCGCGTGAAGACCTTGCCGTTGCAGGTCGCCTGTGCGGTGTACTTGCCGACGGACGCGGTTGTCTTCCCGCTGCCGTAGAGGGTCGGGAACTGGCCGGACATGACGCGCAGGTCGATCGGCGCCTCGAACCCGTCCGACGTCACCGGGCTCTCGCAGCCGGACCAGACGGTCGCCGAGACGTGGACCACCTCGTGGGGACCGTAGATGTCGCGGTCCAGGGTGAAACCGTCCTGTGCGACGGCGGTCGGCGTGAACACGAACGCGGTTGCCACGGCGGCGAGCAGTGCGATGGTTCTCCTTCTCATCGGTGCCCCTCAAATCAACTTGGCGTAGACGATGATGTTGTCCCGGTAGCTGTGCGCGGCCTGGTCGAAGCTGCCGCCGCAGGTGATCAGCCGCAGCTCGGGTTCGCGGGTGTCGCCGTAGACGGCCTCGGTGGGGAAGCTGTTCTTGGCGATCTGCTCGGTCCGGTGCACGCGAAACCTCGCCGTGCTTCCATCCTTTCTGGACACTTCGACCTCGTCGCCAGCGACGAGTTCCTTGAGACGGAAGAAGATTCCCGGCTGCCTGTTGCCGTCGACGTGACCGAGGAGCACGGCGGGGCCCACCTCTCCCGGTGTGCGGGCGAGCTTGTACCACCCCGCCTGCATCGGTTTCTCGACCGGGGGAACCTCGATCGTCTCGTCCGGGTTGAGCCCGAGCGGGATGAGCGAGGACGTGGCCCCGATCTTCGGGATGCGCACCTCGGTCGGTTCCGAGGGCGGCATTCCTCTGTCCACAGCGGACGGTGGAACGGTGGTGCTGCTCTGCTGTTGGGTCGGTGCGGGTGTGGTGGGCAACGTGACGTCAGGAGGTGAGGCGCAGCCGGTCAGCAGCGCCAGTGCGACGAAGATCACCCATGACGAACGCATGCCCCGAACACGCGGGTGTCCGGGGCACGGTTGCCTTGCTGTTGCACGTTACCTAATCGAGATCGTCGTGTCGCATGAGCTGGCGGCCGGACTCGGTGATCGAGCCGGACAGCGACGGGTAGACCGAGAACGTCGTCGCGAGGTGCTCCACGGTCAGCTGGTTCTGCACGGCCAGCGCGATCGGGAGGATCAGCTCGCTCGCGTTCGGGGCGACGACCACACCGCCGATGACGACACCCGTCGCCGGGCGGCAGAACAGCTTCACGAAGCCGCGGCGCAGACCCTCCATCTTGGCGCGGGGGTTCGTGGCGAGCGGCAGCATGATCGTGCGCGCGGGCACCTCGCCCGAGTCGATCGCCTGCTGGCTGATGCCGACGCTCGCGATCTCGGGGTTGGTGAAGACGTTCGCGGCGACGGTCTTGAGCTTGATCGGGCTGACGCCCTCGCCCAGCGCGTGCCACATCGCGATGCGGCCCTGCATGGCGGCCACCGACGCGAGCAGCAGCACACCGGTGCAGTCGCCGGCCGCGTAGACGCCGCTGACGTTGGTCCGGCTCACCCGGTCGACGGGGATGTACCCGCCGCGGCCGAGCTCGATGCCGATCTTGTCCAGGCCGATGTCGGTGGTGTTCGGCACCGAGCCGACGGTCATCAGGGCGTGCGACGCCTCGATCGTGCGACCGTCTTCCAGGTGGATCAGCACACCGTCACCGGTGTTCTCGACCCTGTCCGCGCGGGCGTGCTTGACGACGGCCGTGCCGCGCTCGGCGAACACGTCCTCCAGCACCGCGGCCGCGTCGGCGTCCTCGTGGGGGAGCACCCGGTCCCGGCTGGAGACCATCGTCACCTTCACGCCCATCTCGGTGTAGGCGGAGGCGAACTCGACACCGGTGACACCGGAGCCGATGACCGCGAGGTGCTCGGGCAGTTCGGGCAGGTCGTAGATCTGCCGCCAGGTGAGGACGCGCTTGCCGTCCGGCTCCGCGCCCGGCAGCACCCGCGGCGTGGCGCCCGTTGCGATGAGCACCACATCGGCGCTGAGGATCTCCTCGCTGCCGTCCGCGGCGATCGCGACGACCCGGTGCTGGGCGAGGCCCTTCGAGTCGTCCGCGAACTTCGCCCGCCCGTTGATCAGGCGCACACCCTCGCGCTGCAGCCGCGCCCGGACGTCCGCGGACTGCGCCAGAGCCAGGCCCTTCACCCGTCCGTGCACCACGGGCAGGTCGACGGCCGCCTGGTCGTTGTTGGTCTGAATGCCCAGTTCACCGGCGTTGCGGAAGGCGCTGCGAGCCCCGGCCGAGGCGATGAACGTCTTCGACGGCACGCAGTCGTACAACACGCACGCGCCACCGGCCCCGTCGTTCTCCACCACGGTCACGTCGGCGCCGTGCTGCGCCGCGACCAGGGCTGCCTCGTAACCTGCGGGTCCGCCGCCCATGATGACGATGCGGGTCACGATCATTCCCCTTCTGCGCGCTTGCTGGCCGGGCACAACCGTACGCGTTGGCCGAATCGCCCGTGTCGTCAGTACCGAAAGCTGATCGTTGGGTCGCTACGCTGTCGGACGTGCCGCTCTATGCCGCGTACGGGTCGAACATGGATCCGAACCAGATGATGGAGCGAGCCCCGTACTCCCCGCTCGCGGGGACCGGCTGGCTCGTCGGTTGGCGTCTGACGTTCGGTGGCGAGGACCTCGGCTGGGAGGGCGCTCTCGCGACCATCGTCGAGGACCCCGATGCCCAGACGTTCTGCGTGCTCTACGACGTCTCGCCGCGCGACGAGTCGCGCCTGGACAGGTGGGAGGGCGCGCTCGGGCTGTACAAGAAGATCCGGCTGAGGGTGCAGACCCTCGAGGGGTCCGTGGTGGCCTGGCTGTACGTGCTGGACGCCTACGAGGGCGGCCTGCCGTCCGCCCGGTACATCGGGGTGGTGGCGGACGCCGCGGAGGCGGCCGGGGCGCCGGACGACTACGTGAACGACCTGCGGACGCGCCCCTGCCAGGGCATCGGGCCCTGATCAGGAACCGGCGGCCTCCGCCAGCAGCTCCACCAGGTGGTGGTGCAGCCGGCGGTAGTCGACGGGCGTGATCGTCGACCACGGCGGCTGCCCGTCCACTGCCCGCCTCATCTGCAGGTACCGCCCCTTCGGCGTGTCGTAGAACGCCACCACCCGATCGGGTCGCACCCGCTTCCCCCACTTGTCCCGCGCGGCGGCACCGAACTGCCCGCGGTGGGAGGCGTCGCGGACCATCTCGGCCAGCGTGTGGGCATCGTCACCGCGCAGCCCGCGCGAGCGCAGCGCGGCCTCCAGCTCCTCCGGGGACGAGGCTGAGGCGGCCGCTGCGTCCAGATCGGCCGACGGCAGGGTGATCGAGTGGCCCTCGCCTGCGGGGGCCGCGGGAAGGGCGGTCAGGGCCTCGCGCGGCAGTCCACCGGCCTCGGCGGGGCGCAGGACCAGCTGGCCGCTGTCCATGACGGCCAGGACGCCTGCCTGCCCCTTGCCGGCGGCCAGGAGGCGGACGCTGCGCTCGTTGAGCCACATGCGGGCGTCGATCTCCTGCTGCGGGCGGTTCAGCACGTGCAGGAGGTCCTCCAGGGTCGGGTCCAGGGCGCGCGGGCCGCCCAGACCGCGGGCACCGAGCTGGCGCCAGACCTGGTCCTCGATCTCCCTGCGTTCCTCGCGGGTCTTGCCCGGTGACGGGACCTTCAGGACGAGCGGCATCGTCTCCAGGCCCAGGTGTTCCCAGAGGACGTCGAACTCGAGCGTGGAGATGACCACCGGGTCGCGCGTGTCGCCCATCCCGAGGTCCAGGTCGAACAGAGTCATCAGTCGGTCGTGCTCTCCCCGATGACGGGCAGCGTGTAGCTGCCGACGCCGTAGATGTCGTCGCGTTCGCGCAGGTAGTCGGCGGCCTTGTGCTCCAGGTCCTCCTCGTCCTCACCCTTGCGCGGGCCCATGCCGCCGAACGGGTCGAACGACTGCTGGATCGGCACCGCCCTGCGGTGGACCTGATCGTTGCCGGAGGCGCCGACCGTGCCCATCGGGCCCATGGCGGAACCCGGCGCCGAGGACACACCGGCGGCACCGCCGTGACCCATCACCGGGCCGATGGCCGCCGACGACGCCGCGGTCGCGCCCTCCTCCATCTCCTTGCGCTCCTTGCGCTCCGAGGAGCCAGGACGGCCGGAGCGCTGACCGGTCAGACCGGCACCCGCGGTGCCCGTCCCGGCCGCGCCGGACGTGCCGGCCGACGACAGCGAGGTCGTCGAGCCCTTCGCGGAGGAGGAAGAACCGGTGGACGCCGACACCCCGGACGTGCGGGTCTGCGAACCAGGTTGCGTGGTGCCGCGCGGTGGGGTGACAGCGGACGTGCGCGGACCCGACCCGGTGCGGCCGCGTGTGACGCCGCCGGTCGTGCCGTTCGGGCCGACGACCCAGGCACCGGCCGTGCCCACCTGGGCACCGCCGCCGTGGGTGACGCCGGTGCTGCTGATCTGCAGCTGCGGCGGCTGGCTGAACTGGCCGAGGGTCGAGGTGTTCGCGGTCGTGGACGACGCGTAGGTGGACATGACCTCACGGGCGCGGCGCTCGGCGGCGTCCTGGGCCGCCTCCTGCTTCTCGTGGTCGGTCTGGCCGCCGAAGAGGTGGGTGAGGCCGGTGACCAGCGCGCCCGGCTGTTCGGCCGTCACGGTGACGGGCGGCGGCATGTCCGCGCGGGCCTTCGAGATGTGGTTCGCCTGCAGCTCGGCCGAGTAGCGCATGACGTCCGCGCCGGTGCGCGCGCTGTCCGCCCAGGCGGCGATCGGGTTCAGGCCCGCCTGCGCCATTTCGGAGGCCTTGCCCACCCACCTCGCGCCCGACAGCGTGATGCCCTTGTGCAGGTCGTCGTTGATCTCGCTCAGCGCGGCCGACACGCCCGTCCAGCGCTCCATCGACGCGAAGGACGCGGCGGGGCCGGGACCTGCGTGGATGCGTTCGTACAGCTCCTTGTGGCTGTAGCCCTGCCAGCGGTGGTCTGCCATGGTCAGCACCCGCTCTTGTTCATCATGCCGGTGTTGTCGCCCTCGACCACCCGGTACTGGCGCTCGATCTGGTTCAGGTTGTCCATCGCGGTCTTGAGCTGGCGCTGGTAGTTCAGCAACGCCTGCAGCGCCGAGTCGCCGTCGGAGATCGACCTGTCGTTGAACTTCTCCGCGGCCTCCTGGCTGACCGGGTCACCCGCCCACGGCCGGACGCGGAACTCCGTGATCGCCATCTCGATCTGCTTGTCGAGCTTGGTCAGCGCGGCGGAGAACGTGCTGCGCAACGCCGGAATCGCCGCTGGCTCCACGTTCAGCTCGTGGCTGACTGGCGGCGAGGAGTCTGCCCCGCTGCGTCCCCCTGGCGGCATGGTGAGACCTCCGGCGGTTGTGCGTACAAGCGCGTCGACACTCTAACCACCGAAAGTAACGCTGGGGAGTGGGATCAGTGACATCCGCCCGTGTGGGTCAGCGCTTCTGCAGCAAACTGGCCATCGCCGCCTCGGCCACGCGCTGGGCTCCCAGACAAAGATGATCTTGTTGTACCGCAGTGGAATTCCCGCCGTCGCGGAACATGACGTCGAGGAACTGACCGTCCGCCACGTCGATCTCCACGTTGCAGACGTCGTTCACGTCGGGTGTGCGGACGGTAATCGCCGGGAAGCCCTCGATCGAGCTCACCGTGTAGTCCACCTGGGCGTTCTCGGAGAGCCACACGTCGGCGCCGGAGACCAGCACGAGCGCGAGCCGCGCGACGTTGCCGCTGGTCGTGCTGCGGATCGTGCACGCCTTCGCGCCGCCGAAGCTCGTCTCGACGTACGCGCTGGGCGGGTTGTCGAGGCTCAGCGACGTGCGCTGCTCCGGCGTCAGGATCGCGCACGGGTCCAGGTTGTCGAGCGGCACGGCACGGGGCCGCTGCGGGAAGTCCATCTGCGAGTGCGTGGTCGTCGCCGGCGGCGGAGGCGAGGGCGGTGGGCTGTCGAGTGAACTGGGGGCAGGTCCGGCCGTGCACCCGGCCAGCGCCACCGCGACGACGAGGAGCGCCGTGATCCGCATGGCAGGTCACCGTAGCTGTTCGGGGTGGGGGTCTGTCGCCAGCCGTGACCACAGCATCTCGTCGACGCGCTGGTCATCGATGATCAAGCTGCCGCGAAGTCGACCCTCCAGGGTGAACCCGCACTTCTCGGGGATCCGCTGCGACGCCGCGTTGAACACCGAGTGCTTGTAGACGATCCGGTGCATGCCGGCCGCGCCGAACGCCCAGCCGATCACGGCGTTGAGCGCGATCGGCAGGATGCCCTTGCCCCGGTGCTCCGCGTGGGTCCAGCAGCTCACCTCGGCCGATCCGACGAAGTGGTCGAGGTTGTGGAGGACGATTCCGGCGACCATCTCCGCGGTGACCGCGTCGCACACCGCCCACGACCAGCGGTAGTTCCTCTCCCAGCCGTTGGTCATCAGCATGATGAACGTCTGTGCGCTCGGAGCGTCGTCGATGCCAAGGCGGTTCATGTACCGCTTGGTCTCCTCGTCCGAATAGATCTCGACGAGTGCCTTCACGTCGCTGATGCGGTCGTCGTTGCGGAATGCGCGCAGGTAGTACTCACCGGCGTTGATCTCGACTGGCTCCACGAGCCCAGAGGCTAATCGGCGCCGGTGAACCCGTCGTGACGTTCCGCCAGATCATCGAGCTCGGCCCGGTGCGCAGAGGCGGGCGTGCCGTCCGGGGCCGTCGTGAGCTCGATCACCCAGTCCACGTCCTCGGCGTCGTCCTCACCGGCCAGCATGTCTCTGTGCACCGCGCACGGGCCCCAGCCGTCCTCCAGCAGCTCGGTGGCCAGCTCCTCGGCGTCGTCGCGGTCGGGGAGGATCAGCAGCACGGTCGGCGGGATGAGCCCGCGCACCGCCAGCGCGGTCCGCAACGCCGCCGTGTCCGGCACGTGCACGCCGTCCAGCCCGGCTTCGCACGCGGCTCGCACGTTCTCCGCGGAGTCGTCGCAGAACACCGCCGTCTCGTGGCCGAGCTCGGCCAGCACGCGCCGGAAGATCGCGGGATCCGGCTTCGCGACACCGAGCCGCGCCGAGTTGAAGACCGCGTCGAACTCCGCGTCCAGCCCGAGCGCGGCGAGATCGGACTCCAGCCGAGTGGTCGCGTTGGACAGCAACGCCACGAAGCACTGCCTGCGGGCGGCACGCACCAACGCCAGCGCCTCGCTGATCACCTCGCCCGGCGACGCGGCCCAGCCCTGGCCGACCTGCTCGCGCCACTGCTCGTCGGTGATCTCACCGGTGACGGCGCGGCGCAGCAGCGACGGTTCGAAAGCGACCTCGGCGATCTCCGCCGGCAGCGGCGGGAACCTGCGCACCACGCCGTCGAGATCGAGCAACAGCAACGGTTTCAGCGCCGGCGTCCGTTCCACTGGCCCCACAGGATCGCGACCGCGGGGATGAGCAGGAAGATCAACGGGTTCCGCAGCACCGCGAAGAACAGGATCACCACGGCCACGCCGACGACCGGCACGACCGCGCCCTCCCACCGGCGCGCCGGCGCCCTGGACGGCTCGGGGAACATCGGCATCGGCGTGGCGAACTGGGGACGCGGGTCCGGCAGGTCGTAGAACAACGCCATCAGCTCGCCGCGGGTCTTCGCGGTCGTGATCTTCGCGGACCGCTCGCCGTACTCGTCGACGTCGATGCGGCCCGCGCTCATGTGCTCGCCGAGCACCTGCAACGCCTGCTGGCGCTCGGTGTCACCGATGCGGATGTCCCTGGACGGGTCGCTCACCCTTCAATCGTAGGTGAGCGACCGATCCCGTCAGTCCTTCAGCTCGCAGATCACGGTGCCCTGGGTGATCGGGTCACCGGGAGCCGCCGCGAGACCCGTCACGGTGCCCGCCTTGTGCGCCGTCACCGGGTTCTCCATCTTCATGGCCTCCAGCACCACGATCAGGTCGCCCACCTCGACGGTCTGCCCGTCCTCGACGGCCACCTTCACGATCGTGCCCTGCATCGGCGCGGCCACCGCGTCACCGGACACCGCGGCGGACCCGCCACCGGCACGCTTCGACTTCGGCTTCTTCGCGGCCGCGGCGGCCGGGCGAGCGGCACCGACGGCGAGGTCACCTGGCAGCGAGACCTCCAGACGGCGGCCGCCGACCTCGACCACGACGGTCTGGCGCGGCGTCTCCTCCTCGGAGGCCTCGGCCCCACCGGCGAACGGCGGGATCTGGTTGTCGAACTCGGTCTCGATCCACCGCGTGTGGACGGTGAAGCCCTCCGGCTTCTCGGCGGTGAACGCCGCGTCCCGCACGATCACGCGGTGGAACGGCAGCACCGTCGCCATGCCGTCGACGACCATCTCGTCCAGCGCCCGGCGGGCCCGCGCGAGGGCCTCCTCGCGGTTCTCGCCGGTGACGATCAGCTTGGCCAGCAACGAGTCGAACTGCCCGCCGATCACCGTGCCGCTCTCGACACCCGCGTCCACCCGCACACCGGGACCGGACGGCGCGACGAACTTCGTGACGGTGCCGGGCGCCGGCAGGAAGCCGCGACCGGCGTCCTCACCGTTGATGCGGAACTCGATGGAGTGCGCGCGCGGCGTCGGGTCCTCGAGGTGCTTGAGCTTCTCCCCGGCGGCGATGCGGAACTGCTCGCGCACGAGGTCGATGCCCGTCGTCTCCTCCGACACCGGGTGTTCGACCTGCAGGCGGGTGTTGACCTCGAGGAACGAGATCGATCCGTCCAGGCCGACGAGGTACTCGACGGTGCCGGCACCGTGGTAGCCGGCCTCCTTGCAGATCGCCTTGGCGGAGCTGTGGATCGTGGCGCGCTGCTCGTCGGTCAGGAACGGCGCGGGCGCCTCCTCGACCAGCTTCTGGTGACGGCGCTGCAGCGAGCAGTCACGCGTGCCGACGACGATCACGTTGCCGTGGGTGTCGGCGAGGACCTGCGCCTCGACGTGGCGCGGCTTGTCCAGGTACCGCTCGACGAAGCACTCGCCGCGGCCGAACGCCGTGACGGCCTCGCGGACGGCGGAGTCGAAGAGCTCCGGGATCTCCTCGATCGTGCGCGCGACCTTCAGACCACGACCGCCACCGCCGAACGCGGCCTTGATCGCGACGGGAAGCCCGTGCTCCTGCGCGAACGCGATGATCTCGTCGGGGCCGGAGACCGGGTCCTTGGTGCCGGGCACCAGCGGCGCACCGGCGCGCATCGCGATGTGCCGCGCGGTCACCTTGTCACCGAGGTCGCGGATCGCCTGCGGGGTCGGGCCGATCCAGGTCAGGCCCGCGTCGATCACGGCCTGCGCGAAGTCGGCGTTCTCGGACAGGAAGCCGTAGCCGGGGTGCACCGCGTCGGCACCGGACTGCGCGGCGGCCGCCAGCACCTTCTCGAACGACAGGTAGCTCTCGCCGGGCGTGTTGCCGCCGAGCGCGAACGCCTCGTCGGCGAGCCGGACGAACGGCGCGTCGCGGTCGGGGTCCGCGTAGATGGCGACACTGGCCAGGCCGGCGTCTCGGCAGGCGCGGATGACCCGGACGGCGATCTCACCGCGGTTGGCGATGAGGACCTTGCGCAGCGACACGGCGTCGTACCTCCTGCTGGACCGGTAATTACGGCTCTGGCTGGTGCCGCAGTCTACGGAAATCGGTGAACTCCGAGAGGGAGAGACGGCTCACTTCACATCAATCCTGGGCCCATCGGCCACAATCTGCGACGTGGGTGGATCCAGGTCCGTGCTGGTGACCGCTGCCGCAGCCGCCGCCGTGGTCGTGGCGGGGCTGACCTACGCCTTCCTCCAGCGCCCCGACCACACCGATTCAGCTCAGCCCGGCACCGACGCCACCATGCGCTGCGGTACCACCGTTTGCCAGTCCGTGGTGGGCAGATCGGTCGGCAAGGACCTCGTCGAACTGCTCGGCGGCACCGGCGGCGGACGGATCAGGGTGACCGGCGAGTCCGGCACGTTCATCTTCGAGATGACCATCGCCGAGACCGGCGCGACGATCAACGACAAGTCGCTCGTGTGCCAGGAGGCCGCGACCAGCGTGTGCCTCGTGCGGGGTGCGCAGGCCGGCAAGTGGCTCGGCGAGGTCCTGGTCAGCAGGCGCGGCACGTGGTCGCGCGAGCAGACCACCTACCTGGCCAGCGCCGGCTACCTCGGGCTGCACGACGTCAACGAGGACGGCGTCGCGGACGTCGTCGCGGCCCAGCTCGCCTGCGACGGCCAGTGCAACAACGCGTTCGTGCAGGTGTCGTCCATCGGCGGGAAGATCATCGGTTGTACGACGCCGGCGCCGGCGCGAGACCAGCTCCCTGGCTGGCCCGCACCGGCGCCGAAGATGTCCCAGATCCGGCCCTGCGCCGACTCCTAGGCGTTGACGAGTTCCTTCTCCTCGGACGGCTGCTCGATCAGGTCCTCGCTGCGCGCCACCAGCACGGGCACGGTGATCTGCCCGGCCACGTTGGTCGCGGTGCGGATCATGTCGAGGATCGGGTCGATCGCGTAGACCACGGCCACACCGGTCGCGATCACCTGCGGCGGCAGGCCGACGACGCTCAGCGTCAGCGTGAGCATCGTGTACCAGCCGGTGGTTCCGGCGGTCGCCAGCGCGCCGAACACGGCGACCAGCACGATGCCGACGTACTGCCACACCGAGAGCTGGATGCCGAACAGGTTCGCGATGAAGATCGTCGCGACGGCCGGGTAGACCGCGGCGCACCCGTCCATCTTGGTCGTGGTGCCCAGCGGCACGGCGAAGTTGGCGTACTCCGGCGAGACGCCCAGGTCCGTGGCGGCTTTGCGGGACAACGGAAGCGTGGCGCCGGACGAGCGCGACACGAACGCGAACTGGATCGCCGTGCCCGCCTTGCGGAAGAACTCGACCGGCGACGTCTTGCCGACGAACTTCAGCAGGATCGGGTAGACGACGAACAGCACCAGCAACGTGCCGACGTACACCGCGAGGATCAACGAGAACAGCGGCCGCACGAACGAGTTGCCGTACGACGCGACGGCGTTGCCGATGAGACCGAAGATGCCGATCGGCGCCAGCAGGATGATCCAGCCGACGACCTTCTGCACGATGTCGAAGAACGAGCGGACCAGGTTGGTGAACGGCGCTGCCTTCTCGCCGAGCGCGTAGGCGGCGAAGCCGACCAGCACGGCGATGAACACGACCTGCAGCACCTCGCCCTCGGTGAAGGCGCTGAAGATGTTGGTGGGCACCAGGTTGTCGAGCAACGCGCTCCACGAACCGGATGCGCGCTTGGCGAGCTTGTCGACCGCACCGGCGGCGGGCTCGATGTGCACGCCCTGGCCGGGCTTGAGGATCGCGCCGACGGCGAGACCGATCAGCACGGCGATGAACGACGTGATGGCGAACCACAGGAACGTCTTGCCGCCGAGCCGGGCGGCGGTGCGGCCGCCGCCGAGGTTCCGCAGCGACGCGATGCCGACGACGATCGCGGTGAACACCAGCGGGATCACGGTGAGCTGCAGCAGCGCCGTGAAGGTGGAACCGATCTTGGCGAGCACGGGCGCGAGCCACGTGCCCTTGCCGAGCCAGCCGGCGAGCGCGCCGAGGACGAGCGCGCCGAGCACGGTCAGGCCGAAGACCTTGGGCTTGCGGTATGTCTGGACGAAGGACACTGGAACATCTCCTGGGCAGGGATGAGCGGAAACAGGGCTGGGAGCGTCAGCTCCGACAGCCCGTGCTCGTCCTGCGGCCGTGGTCGATGTGCCGGCGGCGGGTCAAAAACTCGTTCATCGCACTGCCCCCAACGCGTGTGCTGAGGGCAGTCTTCCCTGATCAAGCCAAGTGTGACCAGCGCTACCAGAGTGTGGACACCGCGACGCCCACCTGGCCGAGCAGCCGGCGGGTCAGCGGCAGGCTGATACCGATCACGGACGTGTGGTCGCCGTCGATGCCGTCGATGAACCAGCCGCCCAGCCCGTCGATCGTGAAGCCGCCCGCGACGTGCAGCGGCTCACCCGTCGCGAGGTAGGCCTCCAGCTCCTCGTCGGTCGGCGTGCCGAACCGCACGGTCGTCGACTCGGCTCCCGAAGCGCGATCGACGACGTCTCCGCCGGAGACCCGCAGCACGGTGTGCCCGGTGATCAGCACTCCGCTCTTGCCGGCGACCCGCCGCCACCGCTCCCGCGCGACCTCGGCCGTGCCGGGCTTGCCCACGAGCTCACCCTCGAACAGCAGCATCGAGTCGCAGCCGATCACCACGCACTCGTCGTCGTGCTCGATCGCCTCCGCCTTCGCCGCCGACAGCGCGACGACGGTCTCCTCGGGCGTCGGGTCGGCTAGCGACGCGACCAGCGCGTCCTCGTCGACACCGGACACGCGGACGACGGGCTCGATGCCGGCGGACCGCAGGACGCTAAGACGGGCGGGTGACTGGGAGGCCAGGATCAGACGCACGCCCGGAGTCTCGCATGCCCGTTTCGCGCCTCATCAGCACCGCCGCGGTCACCCCGACGACGGTGGACACGACCAGCATGAGCAACGCGGCCCGCGTCGCCGCGGTGAAGTCGCCGGTCGCCGCCAGCACGATCTGCAGGACAGCGCCCGTGCCCGCGCTGCCGAGCACACCGCCGAACTGCCGCGAGGTGTTGTAGATCCCGGCGCCCGCGCCCATCAACGCCGGGTCGAGCGTCTTCGTGGCGATGTTCGTGAGCGGCGAGTAGACCATGCCCATACCGGCACCGACGACGACAAGCGCCGGCAGCAACACCCACGGCGACCCGCCCAGCTGCAGCGTCATCACGCCGATGCCGAGCCCGAGCAGCGCGAAACCGGTGATCGGCAGGTACTTGGCCCCCGGCCCGTTCGACCACCGACCGGCGAAGAACGCCACGACACCGGACACCAGCGAGGTCGGCGCGGTGAGCATCCCCGCCTCGAACGCCGACAGCTTCGGCACCGTCTGCACGAACAGCACGAGCGGCACGAACAGCCCGGTGACCGAGAAGCCGATGATCACGTTGGCGACGTTGCCGAGCGAGAAGTTCCGGTTGCCGAAGATGCGCAACGGCAGCAGGGGTTCTGCGTTGCGCCCCGCCGCCTGCCACAGCACGAACACGGCCAGCAGCACCGCGCCCGCGACGATGATCTCGGTGATCGTGATCGGCCCCGCCACCCTGCCCCACCCGTAGTGCTCGCCGTTCTGCACGCCGAACACGACCAGCCCGAGCCCCGCGCAGCACAGCAGGACGCCGAGCACGTCGAACCGGTGCGAGCGGCGGGGCTGCCAGTCCGGCACCCAGCGCAGCACCAGCGTGAGCGCGAGCACCCCGACCGGAATGTTGACGAAGAAGATCCACTCCCAGCCGAGCTGCGTGACCAGCACACCACCGAGCAGCGGCCCCGACACCGTCGCGAAACCGGCGACCGATCCCCACACACCCAGCGCCGCACCACGGCGGTGCGGGGGGAACAGGTGCGTGATGAAGGCCATCGTCTGCGGCGTCATGGCCGCGGCACCCAGCCCCTGCACGGCACGGGCGGCGATCAGCACGTGGGCGCTTCCGGCGAGCCCGCAGGTCAGCGAGGCCAGCACGAAGATCGCGAGGCCCGCGAGGTAGACCCGCTTCGGCCCGAACCGGTCGCCCAGCCTGCCGGTCAGCAGCAACGGCACCGCGAACGCCAGCAGGTACGCGCTGTTGACCCAGATGATGTCGTTGAGCGACGCCCGCAGCCCCTCGATCATCGCGGGCATCGCGACGTTCACGATGGTCGTGTCCAGCAGGATCATGAAGAACCCGACGCACAGTGCCGAGACGGCCCGCCAGCTTTGAGTAGTGCTACTGATGCGCGATCACCCCGTCCGTAGGCACCCTCGACCGAGTGAAGCGCTGGGTGCTTGTCCTCACCGAACGCGGTTCCGATCGCGAAGGCAAGCGCAGACGGATCGCCGCGGTTCTCCTCGTGCTCGCCGGGCTCGTCGGCTCGTGGGGCATCGGAAGCGTGCTCGCGAGCGATCCCATCGGCTACGGCGTGCCGATCTGGCCGTTCGCCGACCGCGTCGACCGCGCCGAGAACGCACTGCTCAGCCAGGTTCTCCCTGCGGTGCGCGACAACCTGCCGCTGGACCGCCACGACGTGCAGGTCCTGCGCAGGACCGACGCCTACGGCAGCGAGTTCTGGACCCTCGAACTGAAGGTCGACGGCGAGACGCGCTGCCGCGAGGTCGCCGTCGGCCTCAACATCACCAGCCGCCGGGTCGACTGCTCCGGCTGATCTTGTCGGACCTCGTGAGTACGTTGAAACGCAGGGGTTCCCAGCTCGGGGGTACCCCTGCGTCAGCCTGTCTAGCCGGGGAAGCCGGAGGCGCGCCAGGCGCCGGGCCCGTGCTGCAACGGCCGCCGCATCCGCCGAGCCGGGTTCGCCCACTCGGAGCGCGCAGCGGGCTTGTCCTCGGAAGAGGGCGCGGCCGCAGCCAGCCCGGCGATGACCGCGGTCAGCGCCGCGAGCTGGTAGTCGTCCGGGTCGCCCTTGACCACCCGGAGCAGAGGCTTCTGGTCGGCGCTCACAGCGGGATGTTCCCGTGCTTCTTGGGCGGCAGCGTCTCCCGCTTGTCCCGCAGCATCGACAACGCCCGCGCCACGTAACCGCGGGTGTACGACGGCGGGATCACCGAGTCGACGTACCCGCGCTCAGCGGCGACGTACGGGTTGCACAGCGTGTCCTCGTACTCCTGCTGCAGCTGCGCGCGCAGGGCGTCGACGTCCTCACCGGCAGCAGCGGCGGCCGCGAGAGTCTTGCGGTGCACGATGTTCGCCGCACCCGAGGCGCCCATGACGGCGATCTGCGCGGTCGGCCACGCCAGGTTGATGTCGGCACCGAGGTGCTTGGAGCCCATGACGTCGTACGCGCCGCCGTACGCCTTGCGCGTGATGACGGTGACGAGCGGCACCGTCGCCTCGGCGTAGGCGTAGATCAGCTTGGCGCCGCGCCGGATGATGCCGTTCCACTCCTGGTCGGTGCCGGGGAGGAAGCCGGGCACGTCGACGAACGTCAGCACCGGGATGTTGAACGCGTCGCAGGTGCGCACGAACCGGGCGGCCTTCTCGGAGGCGTCGATGTCGAGGCAGCCCGCGAACTGCGTCGGCTGGTTCGCCACGACACCGACCGAGTGGCCGTCGACGCGGCCGAAGCCGACCAGGATGTTCGGCGCGAACAGCGGTTGGACCTCGAGGAAGTCGCCGTCGTCCAAAACGCGCGAGATGACCTCGTGCATGTCGTACGGCTGGTTCGCCGAGTCCGGGATGAGCGTGTCGAGCTCGCGGTCGGTGTCCGTGATGGAGTCGGAGACCGAGCCTTCGGTCAGCGTGCCCTCGAACGCCGGTGCGTCCGAGAGGTTGTTCGACGGCAGGTACGACAGGAGTTCCTTGACGTACGCGATCGCGTCCTCCTCGTCGCTGCCGAGGTAGTGCGCGTTGCCGGACTTGGTGTTGTGCGTGCGACCGCCGCCGAGCTCCTCGAACGTCACGTCCTCGCCGGTGACGGTCTTGATGACGTCCGGGCCGGTGATGAACATGTGCGAGGTCTGGTCGACCATCACCACGAAGTCGGTCAGCGCGGGGGAGTAGACGTGCCCGCCCGCGTTGGAGCCCATGATCAGCGAGATCTGCGGGATCACGCCGGACGCGCGGACGTTGCGGGTGAAGATCTCGCCGTAGAGGCCGAGCGAGACGACGCCCTCCTGGATGCGCGCGCCGCCGCCCTCGTTGATGCCGATGATCGGGCGGCCGGTCTTGATCGCCAGGTCCATGATCTTGACGATCTTCTCGCCGTACACCTCGCCGAGCGAGCCGCCGAAGACCGTGACGTCCTGGGAGAACACGCACACCGGACGGCCGTCGACGGTGCCGTAGCCGGTCACCACGCCGTCGCCGTACGGGCGGTTCTTCTCTTGGCCGAAGTTGGTGGAGCGGTGCCGCGCCAGCTCGTCCAGCTCGACGAACGAACCGGGGTCGAGCAGGAGGTCGATGCGCTCGCGGGCTGTCTTCTTGCCCTTCGCGTGCTGCTTTTCGACAGCGCGTGCCGAGCCGGCGTGAACCGCCTCGTCGTTGCGCCGGTAGAGGTCAACGAGCTTGCCCGCGGTGGTGTGGACGTCCGGGACGCCTGAAGCGTCGGTGGGGACGTGCCCGATCGGCTCGGTCGCACTGCTCATGGGCTCGCAGCCTAACGAGAGCATTGCTGAACTGCCCCGTGCAGTTGTCCAGGTCACGGCAACCTGTTGGTCATCTCCCATCGCACGTACTCTCTCCCGTTCCAATAGCCTGGCCCGATGGACACCGCACTCGACGCCGAGGCGCTCCGCGCACGGCTGGTCGCACCCAACGGTCCGTACGCCGCGCTCGACGTCGTGGCGACGACGGCGTCCACGAACGCCGACCTGGCCAAGGCCGCCGCAGAAGGCGCCAAGGACCGCACCGTGCTGATCGCGCTGGAGCAGAGCGCGGGGCAGGGCCGCCGCGGCCGCACCTGGTCGTCGCCGCGCGGCGGGCTCTACCTGAGCGTGCTGTTCCGCCCGAGCGGTGTGCCGCCGAAGCAGCTGCCGTGGCTCAACCTGATCGCCGGTCTGGCGCTGGTGCGCGTCGCCCGATCGGTTGGTGTCGAGGCGTCCCTCAAGTGGCCGAACGACCTGCTGCTCGGTCCCAAGG
The DNA here is from genome assembly GCF_014648475.1 of Lentzea flava. GTDB lineage: Bacteria > Actinomycetota > Actinomycetes > Mycobacteriales > Pseudonocardiaceae > Lentzea > Lentzea flava. The sequence continues at coordinate 17,755 of NZ_BMRE01000039.1, forward strand.
GGGAGAAGGGCGCGGGGATCCTGTCGGAGATCACGGCCGGCGTCGCGCAGGCCGTCGTCGTCGGCATCGGCCTGAACGTGGCGAAGCTCCCGGACGACGTGCAGCCAGCGCCGGGCGGCCTCGCCCCGACGTCGCTGGAGGACGTGGGCGCGGCCGAGCTGGATCGAGGCGAGCTGGCGTTCCGGTTGCTGGCCGAACTGGCCGTGCTGGAAGGCGTGTGGCGCAAGAACGGCGGCGACGCGGTCGAGTCCGGCGTGCTGGAGGAGTACCTGGAGCACTCGGCGACCGTCGGCGAGCGCGTGCGCGTGGAACTGGCCGGCGGCTTGCAACTCGAAGGCACGGCGCAGCGCATCGAGCCGGACGGCACCCTGGTCGTGCGCGGCACCGACGGTGTCGATCACGGCGTGTCCGCAGGTGACGTGGTGCATTTGCGTCCGGCGTAGTTAGGGTTGGCCCATGGCCTATCCCGACGACCTGCTGAGCCCGAGCGAGCACGTCGTGATCCACAAGCACCCCCACTGGAAGATGCTGATCTTCCCGGTGTTCTGGTTGCTGGTGGTGGTCGCGATCGGCACCTACCTCGCCGGGCTCGTCGTGGACCAGTCGTGGGCCTCCATCGCGTGGATCGCGCTGACCGTGATCGGCGTGGTGCTGATCATGTGGCTGACCCTCGCACCCGTGGTGCGCTGGCGGACCACGCACTTCATCGTCACCTCCGACCGGGTCATGGCGCGCGAGGGCGTCTTCAAGCGCACCGGCCTGGACATCCCGCTGTCGCGGATCAACAGCGTCCGGTTCGAGCACAGCCTGCTCGACCGGGTGCTGGGCTGCGGCACGCTGATCATCGAGTCGGCGTCGGACGAGCCGCTCGAGTTCGACGACATCCCGTCCGTGGAGAAGGTGCATTCGTTGCTGTACCGCGAAGTCAACGACAACCCCGACGACGACTTCCACCCGAGGACGCTCGATGGGCGCGCGTGAGGTCGGTCTGCCCGACGTCGTCCCGTCCGGGTCGCTGCCCTCTCGGGTGACGATCTGGGAGGTCGGCGCGCGGGACGGGCTGCAGAACGAGTCCACCGTCGTGCCGGTCGCGGTGAAGCTGGAGTTCCTGTCCCGCCTGGCCGACGCCGGTCTGTCCGTTCTGGAGGCCACGTCGTTCGTGCACCCCAAGTGGGTGCCGCAGCTGGCCGACGCCGCCGAGCTGCTGTCCGGTTTGGACGCTCGGCCCGGCGTGAGCTACCCCGTGCTGGTGCCGAACGAGCGGGGGCTCGACCGGGCGATCGAGGCCGGGGTCAGGCACATCGCGATCTTCGCCTCGGCGACGGAGACGTTCGCGTCCCGCAACCTCAACCGGACGCTCGACTCGCAGTTCGAGATGTTCGAGCCGACCGTGAAGCGAGCGTTGTCCGCCGGCATGGACGTGCGCGGGTACGTGTCGATGTGCTTCGGCGACCCGTGGGAGGGCGCCGTACCGCGCTCCCAGGTCGTGGCCGTCGGCGAGCGGCTGCTGGAGATGGGCTGCTCGCAGTTGTCGCTCGGGGACACCATCGGGGTGGCGACTCCCGGTCAGGTCGAGTCGTTGATCGAGGGCTTCCGGGACGTGACCAAGCTGGCCGTCCACTTCCACGACACGTACGGGCAGGCGCTGTCGAACACGCTGGCCGCGTTGCGGTGCGGTGTCACGACGGTGGACTCGTCGGCCGGTGGGCTCGGTGGTTGTCCGTATGCCGAGTCCGCGACCGGAAATCTCGCCACCGAGGACCTGGTGTGGATGCTCGACGGTCTGGGCATCGAGACCGGCGTCGACCTGGACAAGCTCGTCGAGTGTTCGGTGTGGATGGCCGAGCAGCTCGGCAGGCCGAGCCCGTCGCGCGTGGTGAGGGCGCTCGCGAAGTGAAGGTCGTCGAGCTGACGCAGGAGACCTGGCCGCTCGCCGAGGCCCTGTTCAGCACGAGCAAGACCGTCGAGTGGTGCTTCTGCACCTGGTTCATGCAGACCAACGCCGAGATGAAGACGAACGACAACCGCGCGGTGCTGCGCGAACGGCTCGGCTCGCCGATCGGGCTGCTGGCGGTGGCCGACACCGGCGAGGCCGTCGGCTGGGTGGCCGTCGCGCCGCGGGCGTCGTACTCGCGGCTGGCGCGGTCGAAGATCACCGCGCCGGTGTCCGGCGACATCTCCGGCGTGTGGTCGGTGACGTGCTTCTACGTGCACCGGTCGGCGCGCCGCCAGGGCGACACGTCGTTGCTGCTGGACGCGGCAGTTGAACACGCGCGGAAGGCCGGCGCGAAGTCGATCGAGGGCTATCCGATCGACACCGAGGGCCGGAAGCTGCAGGCGGGCGAGCTGTACCACGGGCGGCTGTCGACGTTCCTCGACGCGGGCTTCGAACTGGTCGAGCGCAGGGGCACGCGGCGGGCGCTGGTCAACCGCGTGCTGTGAACATTCCGGTCGCGATGAACCGGTAGACCAGCTCGTCGCCCCGGTGGGCGGTCCCGGCGAACTCCACGAGGCCCAGGTTCGGGCGCTTCTTGGACAGGCGGGCGCTCAGCACCTCCGCGGCGAACGTCAGCTTGTCGCCCGCGTAGACCGGGGCCAGCCAGGACAGTTCCCGGCCGCCCGGCGAACCCTGGGACGTCGAGTCGGACAGCACCACGTCCACCCAGCGGCGCATCCACAGCGACGCCGTGTACCAGCCGGAGGCGGACAAACCGCCGAAAATCGAGTTCCGGCCGGCTTCTTCGTCCAGGTGGAACGGCTGCGGGTCGAACTTCTTCGCGAAGTCGACCATCTCGTCCCGGTCGACGATTATCTCGCCGAGCGGGATGATTCGGCCTGCGGGCAGATCCTCGAACGCGATCACGCGTTGATCGTACGTAACTGAATTCGCTGGGAACCGATCTAAGGGCGACGGCGTCCAACAGCCTGAGCCCAGGGCTATGCGTGTGTGAGGGGGACTCGGTGGACGACCACCGTGCGCAGGTCGAGGAGCTGCTGGCCGACTACCGGCGCAGCCGCGAGCAGCTGGCGTCTGTCCAGCGCGAGCTCGCTGCCGTGTCGGGGCAGGCTTCCAGTCCGGACGGGACGGTCACCGCGCTCGTCGGCCCCGGCGGACAGCTCAGGTCGCTGGAGCTGTCGGAGCTCGCCTACCGCAGGCACCGGCCGGAGCAGCTGGCCGAGCTGATCGTCAGGACCGTCGCCGCGGCTGCCGCGTCCGCCGCCGAGGACACGTACCAGACGCTGAGCGCGGTGCTGCCGGCCTCGACCGATCCTGCCGCGCTGGTCGCCGGTACCGCCGACCTGCAGCCCGCCGAGTACGAGCCGGAGCCTGCCCAGGAGGTGGCTCGGCAGCCCGCACGTCGTCGCGTTGACGACGACGAGGACAACGAGCAACGGGAGAGCTGGCTCGACTCCGAGCTCATCCACAGGAGGGTTCGATGACCGGGTACGAGGCCGACCTCGATCGGCTGGACGCCGGGGCGCGTGAGCTGCGCGGGTTTGCCGGCCAGGCCAAGGAGATCGCGGGGGCGCTGGACAGGGCGCTGGCGTCGTTCGGCGCCTGCTGGGGGGACGACGCGGTGGGGCGGAGTTTCGCCGCCTCGCACGAGAAGCCGTCCGGGGACGCGGCGGGGGCCGTGTCCGGGCTCGCCACGACGTTGGGGGACGTGGGCGACAAGCTCGCCGCGACGGCCGAGACCTACCGGCACGTCGAGGAGAGCAACGCGACCGCGATGAGAAGGTTGGACGGCTGACATGGGCATCGAGCTTCCCGTCGAACTCACCGAGGTCGCTGCCAAGGCCGGTGTTTCGTGGCCCAAGGCTGACGAGGACGCGATGCGGTCCAGTGCCGCCGCGTGGCGCGAGGCGGGCGACAAGATCAAGACCCTCGGCACCTCTTCTGACGGCGCTGCCACGCGGGCGCTGGAAGGTGTGACCGGTGCGACCGGAGACGCGGCGCGCGGCCGGTGGGCCAAGGTAGTGGCGCCGGACGGCGACCTGCAGCGGGCGGCCAAGGGCTGCCACGCCGCCGCCGACCGGCTCGACCACGCCGCCCAGCAGGTGGGGGCCGCGAAGGTCGAGATCGTTCGCGAGCTGGTGACCCTCGCCAAGAACAACGACGCGGCTCATGCGTCGGCGTCGGCGGGCAACCCCAACGCGCTGCTCGGCCTCGACACGCTGACCCGCGGCACGGCGGCCAACGTCGCGAACCTCCACAACACGCTTTCCTCCGCCATCCGCCTCGACAGCGGTGTGGACATGAGCCAGGCCTCACCGCCCGTGAACACCGCGCCAGGAGCGCACGGGCCGGGTGGTGGCGGTGGGCTGCTGTCCCCGGTCACGAACGTCGTGGGTGGCGTGGTCGAGCCCGTCGCCCAGGTCGTGCAGACCGCGACCGCTCCCGTGGCACCCGTCGTCAACGCCGTGACCGCGCCGGTCGCGCCCGTCGTGGGTGCGGTGACCGACACCGCGGCTCCCGTTCTCAATGCCACGGCCCCCGTGACCGCGCCTGTCGCGGCCGTCGTGCAACCGGCCGTCGAAGCGGTGCCCGGCGGCCACGACACCGTCGGCCAGGTGTTCGACGCGGTCGACGGCCGGGGTGAAGGTCCCCGTGGTGAAGGCCCTCCCGGCAATCCCGGTCGTGGTGAAGGCCCCGGCAACCCCACGCTCCCCGGTCTGGTGCCCGACACGAGCCAGGCTTCCGCGCACGTCGTGCCGCCGGTGGCGGACGTCATCCCGAGCGTTCAGGGCTCCCTCGGCCCGATCGCCGAGGGCACGACCCAGGCCTCGGCCGCTGTTCTCGACCAGCCGTTGATCCGTGGCGGCGAAGTGCACGGCCAGCCGGGGCCCGCGCCTGCCGCGTCGGTGCCTCAGGCTCAGGCGGCTCCCGCCGGTCCGGCGTTCGGCGGCGCACCCGCCGCTGGACCGGTGAGTGGTCCGGTGGGTGGCGCGGCCGGTGCGGTCGGCGGTGCCGTGAGCGGCGCTGTCGGTGGTGTGCCGTCGGCGGCACCCGCTGCCGGTGCCCAGGTCGGCTCGGTCGTGGGTCAGCAGCAGGGTGGCGCGCAGGCGGCTGCGCAGCAGGGACAGGCCGCTCAGCAGGGCGCCAAGGCCGTGGACGCCAAGGCGGCGGGGCCGCAGGCGGGACCGGCGGCCAAGACGGGCCTGCCGACGGGATCGGCGGGTCAGGCGATCACCGGCCAGGCGAGCCAGGCGGCTCAGGTCGGCCAGTCCGGCAACCAGGTCACCGGTCAGAGCCAGCCGCAGACGCCGAGCCAGGGCGGCAACCAGGCCCCCGGCCAGGGACAGCCAGGCGCCAAGGACCCGGCGGCCAAGGACCTGTCGAAGGAGGCCCTCGACGCTCTGCAGGACGGAGCGGACGAGCGCGGCACGCACCAGATCGGCCAGACCGTGACTTCTGGTCCGATGGCCGGTGTCGACTTCAGCGCTCACCAGAGCGGGTCGCTCACCGACCGGCTGGAGAACCGCGAGCACAACCAGGCGCTGTCCGGCGTTCCCGGCGTCGCCTACGACGTCGCCCGCCACACCTACACGGCGGCCGCGGTCGGCAGCTGGTTCATGGCCGTCTTCCTCGGTTCGAGCCAGGCCCCGCGCCTCGCCCCGAAGCCGTCGAGGCAGCTCCCCGCACCCGTCCAGCAGGACGAGCAGCAGGTGATCCCCCGGTTCGCCCCGCAGGACCACCCGCAGGCCGGCCTGGTCGACACGTCCTTCCCGCAGCCGTTCGAAAAGTCGGAGGGCCTCGGCAAGGATCACCCGGTCGTGCAGGAGCTGCTGGAGGGCTACGACCCGTTGGCGGGCATGCACGAGCGTGACTGGGAGAGCCTCTTCCAGAACGAGGACGGCAGCCCGCGCTGGCCGGTCGAACGCGAAGGCGGCTACGAGGACAGCCAGCCGGAGATCCTCAAGGCGGGCGCCGAGCTCGACCGGTTCGGCACCCCGGAGGGCCGTGTCCTGTCCACCGCCGGCACGCCGTTCAAGGAGCGCTCGCTGCCGCCGCAGGCAGCGGACGAGGGCTACCGCCGGTACCGCGTCACGCGCGATCTGCCCGTCCACCGCACGATCAGCGCGCCGTGGTTCGGCCAGCCCGGCGGCGGAAGTCGTTACCGCACCACCTATCCAGTCGCCGACCTCGTCGCGCTCGGCTACCTCACGGAGATCACCGCATGAACGTCGAGACGCTGCCGGAGTGGCTGACGAAGATCGGCGTGCCCGACGACGTCGTCAGCATCGGTGAGGAGGCGGACCAGCGCTGGTGCCTCCTCACCGACGAGGACGGCAAGGGCCACGAGGTGTTCTGGCAGGAGCAGGGCAACCGCTACGACTGGGCCCGGTTCGACGACGAGAGCGTGGCGTGCCACTACCTCTTCGGCCGGCTGGCGTGGGCTCAGGTCGCGCGCGGAACCCTCACCGTGCCAACAGCTTGAGCGCGGCCTCGTGCAGGTGGCCGTTCGACGTCAGCACGTTGCCGCCGTCGTAGCGCTCCTCGCCGTCGAGCGAGGTGAAACGGCCACCCGCCTCGGTCACCAGCACCTGGAACGGGGCGATGTCCCACGGGTTCGCCACGGCCTCGGGTGCGAGGTCGATGGCGCCCTCGGCGACCAGGCAGTGCTGGTAGAAGTCGCCGAACGCGCGGCTTTCCCAGGTCGCGTCGACGAGCCGCAGGTACGCCTCGCGTGAGTGGTACTCCACCCACGTCTTGATGTCCGTAGTGGACACGTACGCGTCCTCGAGAGAGCGCACCCCGGACACGGAGATCGCGCGCTCGCCGGACGCGTCCGACATGAACGCACCACCACCGGCCGCCGCCCACCAGCGGCGGCCCAGCGCGGGCGCCGACACGACACCGACGACCGGCACGCCGTCGACGACCAGGGCGATCAGCGACGCCCAGATCGGCACGCCGCGCAGGAAGTTCTTGGTGCCGTCGATCGGGTCGAGCACCCAGACGCGCGAGGCGTCCAGCGTGCCGCCGCGCTCCTCGCCCATGACGACGTCGTCGGGACGCTCTGCGGACAGCAGAGCGCGCACGGCGTCCTCGACCGCGACGTCGGCATCGGTCACGGGCGTGCGGTCCGGCTTGCGCTCGACGGAGAGGTCGTGCGCGCGGAACCGGGCGGCGGTGATGGCGTCGGCGGCGTCGGCGAGGCGGAGGGCGAGTTCGAGATCAGCATCGTGGCGTGACACGCGGCGATCGTTCCACGAATACGCTGGGTGCCGTGAGCGTGGTGTTGCTGGCCGAGGACGATCCGGCCATCGCGGAACCGCTCTCCCGCGCGTTGACGCGGGAGGGTTATTCGGTGCAGGTAGTGAGCGACGGGCCGAGTGCCTTCGAGGCGGCGATGGTGGGAGGGATCGACCTCCTGGTGCTCGATCTCGGCCTGCCGGGCATGGACGGTCTGGAGGTGTGCCGCAGACTCCGGCAGAACGGCAGAGGCATCCCCGTGCTGATGCTCACGGCGCGCGCCGACGAGGTCGACTTCGTGGTCGGGCTCGACGCGGGCGCCGACGACTACGTCGCGAAGCCGTTCCGCCTCGCCGAGCTGATGGCCCGCATCCGGGCTCTGCTGCGCCGCCGGGCGCCGGGCACGCTCGAGGTCAACGGCGTGCGCGTCGACCTCGCCGCCCGCCGCGTCACCGTCGACGGCGGTGAGGTCCAGCTCGCGAACAAGGAGTTCGAGCTCCTCAAGGTGCTCATCCAGCGCGCGGGCCAGGTCGTGAGCCGCGACGAGATCCTCTCCGAGGTCTGGAACGACCCGGACCTGAAGGGCAGCAAGACGCTCGACATGCACATGTCCTGGCTGCGCCGCAAGCTCGGCGACGGCACACCGAACTCCGCCGAGAAACGCATCGCGACCGTGCGCGGCCGCGGTTTCCGCTTCAACGCCGACTGATGCGCCGCCGGATCCTGCGGGCGATCCTGCTCGCCGTCGCCGTCACCGGGATCGTCCTCGGCCTCCCGCTGGGCTACTCCGCGCTGACCCTAGTCGAGGACAACGCCCGCGGGGCCCTCACCGAACGCGCCCAGAGCATCGCGACCAAGCTCGACGACCAGCTCGCCAACCGGCAGGGCATCGACGTCGAGGCGGTCAAGTTCGTCGTGCCAGCCGACGGCCGCCTGACCGTGGTGTCCGGCGGCGCGACCACGGTCACGGGCCCCTCACCCGGCGAGGACCCGCTCGTCGTGGAGCTGCCGATCGCGCAGCAGGGCACCGTCCGGCTGGAGATCCCCTCCGCGGAGATGCACACCAACCAGGCCCAGGTGGCGGGCCTGGTGCTGCTCCTGCTCGCCCTGTCCGTCGGTACCGGCACGGTCGTCGCCCTCGTGACGGCGCAAACGCTTGCCCGTCCGCTCGGCTACGTGGCCGCCCGCGCGTCCCGGCTGGGTGCCGGCGACTTCCGGGAGGACCAGCAGCGCTACAACATCTCCGAGCTCGACGCCGTCTCCGAAGCCCTGGACACGTCGGCGACCGCCCTCGCCCGCCTGGTCCAACGCGAACGCGAACTGGTCGGCGACGTCTCCCACCAGCTCCGCAGCCGCCTGACCGCCCTCCAGCTGCGCCTGGAGGCCCTGGCGGAACACCCGGAACCCGACACCGCGGCCGAGGCCCGCGCAGCCCTCGAACAGGCCGAACGCCTGGCCGCCGTCCTCGACGAACTCCTCGCCGCGGCCCGCGCGGCCAGAGCCGTCGGCGCCGAGCCGCTGGAGCTCAGGCCCGCCATCAACGCGATCGTCGACGAGTGGCGCGAGCAGGTGAAGAGCCAGGGCAGGACGTTGCGCGTCCGCGTCCCGGACGGCCTGCTCGCCCGCGCCACCCCGGCCCGCCTGCGCGAGGCCATCGGCGTGCTGCTGGACAACGCCCTGCGCCACGGCGAGGGCCCCGTCGTGGTCTCGGCGCGCAGCGAGGAGGGCACGGTGGTGGTCGAGGTGAGCGACGGTGGCGCCGGCGTGCCCGACGAGCTCGCGGCCCACATCTTCGAGCGCGGTGTGTCCGGCGGCGGGTCGACCGGTGTGGGGCTGGCGCTCGCTCGGGCGCTGGTCGACGCGGACGGCGGCCGGTTGGAGCTCTCGACGGCGCGTCCGGCGACGTTCGCGGTGTTCCTGCCGGTGCCGAAGGCCCAGGACGTCGTCGGCATCCCCTGGCGGGCGCCCAGCACGCCGCGCTGAGGAGTCAGCGCTTCCCGGTCACGAGTGGCCCAGCGCCTCTTCCTCGTCCAACGGCCGCGGCCCGCGCGCGTTCTCCTCGGGGAACACCCACTTCTTGTAGCCGTACCAGCGGAAGGCCATCGCGACGAGCGTGCCGATGATCTGCGCGCTCAGGAAGTCCGAGATCTCCTCGGTGAGCCGCGTCACGTGCGGCTCCTGCAGGTGGAACAGGTACCGCGCGATGTACAGCGGCGCCGAGTTCAGCACGATGCCGATGCCGTTGACCAGGAAGAACAGCGCTGCCTCGTGGTGACGCTCACGCCCGCCGCGCGTGCGGAACGACCACTCCCGGTTGAGGACGTACGACACGATCGTGGCGACCAGGGTCGCGATGATCTTCGCCGTCACCGGGTTGTTGGGCAGGACGACGGTCTTGATCCCGAAGAACAGGACCGTGTCGATCACGAAGCACGTGCCCCCGACCAGGGCGAACTTGACCAGCTCACGATGCTTCAGCGCGATCGACCGGATCGGCTCCGGAAACCGGGAGACCACTGTTTCGGCTAGGGACACGGGACGAGTCTACGGAGATCGGGTGAACGCGCCGGTCAGGTCGAGCGCCCGCGTCCGGGAACACCCAGCGCCGCATCGCCCAGAACTTGAAGCCCGTGGCGAGCAGCATGCCGATGATCGAGCCGGAGACGAAGTCCGCGATCTCCTCGGTCATGACCGTGACGAACGGGGCCTGCAGGCCGAACAGGTGCCGTGACAGCCACAGCGGGATGATGTTGATCGCCACGCCCAGACCGCTGACCAGGAAGAACAGCGCTGCCTCGTGGTGGCGCTCGCGACCGCCGCGGGTGTGGAACGACCATTCGCGCGACAGCACGTACGAGGCGATGATCGCGACGAGCACGCCGATGACCTTGGCCGTGACGACCTTGTCGGTCAGCACCGTGAGCTTCAGCGCGTACCAGACGCCGTTGTCGATGAGGAACGTTGTGCCGCCGACCACTGCGAACCGGATCATCTCGCGGTGCTTGTGCAGCAGGAACTGGAGTGGTTCTGGCAACCGGCTCATGGCGCGGCGAACGACTGGCAGCACCGCGCCAGCTTACGGATCAAGGTAACGACGCTTGCCTCCGGGTGTTACCTTTCGCCACCCAGAGGTGCCTGACCTGCACGTTCAGTGACGACAAAAGATCAACTTTTGATCAACTTCGCGTTGGTGCGCACGGCCGTCCCAGCAGGTCGGGGATCAACCACGGGAGCAGGCCGGGCCTCGGCTCGCACGGCTCCTCCGACCTCGGTGGCGCGGTCGGCACCGAGGTCGACGGCGGCACGGACGGCGTCGGCGAGCCGGTCGACGGCGGCAGCACCGGCGGGAGCTGCGACGGCGTGCCCGGTAGCGGCAGGGGCAACGTCGGCTTCGCGGGCGCAGTGGGCTCGGTGGGCTGCGTCGGCTTTACCGGCGGCGTGGTCGTCGTCGGCGGCACGGTGGTCGGCGCGGGCTCGGCCGGCGGTTGCGGCTTGACCACGTCGTCGACCGGCCAGTGGTCCGGCCGCGTCTTCACCGGCACCGTCACGGTCTTCGTGGCGTTGCCGAGCGACGCGGTGACGGTGATCGTCCCGCCGCGGTGCGGCAGCCCGAACGCCCAGATCGACGTGCGGAAGCTGTCGCCCTTGTCCAGCTGGGTCTCGCAGTGGATCGAGTTCTTGTCCGTCCGCGAGCACTCGCGGCACGGCGTGAACACCACGATGTGCTCCGACGACGACACGTCGAGCTTCAACGTGCCGGCGCGCGGGCCCTTGTTGCGCACCTTCACGTCCACGCGGGGGTCCCAGAACATCTCGTGCCACGTCGACACGGTCAGCTCGATGTCGTCGTTCACCGGCGGCACGTCGACCGCGACGCTGACGTTGACCGAGATCGTGGCGCCCGCGCTGATCGTGCCGGTGATCGTGCCGGGCTGGGCGTCCTGGGTCGCCTGCAGCCGGAACAGGAACGTCGCCTGGCCGCCCGGCGCGATGCCCCGGGGCGTCGAGCAGGTGATCGTGCCGCTGCCAGCGGGGCAGTTCACGGTCTGGTCGGTCGCGCCGTCCGGCTGCAGCAGCCGCGCGGCGAACGACGACGGCCCGCCGGTCGACAGCACGCCAGGTGGCAGGTTCAGCGTCATGCTCGCGGGTGGGGCCGCGGTGCCGCCGGTGTTCCTGACCGTGATCGGGAAGTCCTTGGGCGCCTCGCCGGGCGTGAGCGTGTAGCCGCTCGGCGTCGTCGGGGTGAGCGACGCGGGCGGAGGGGTCGGTTCCGGCGTGGGGGCCGGGGGTGCGGAGGGCGCCGGTGGCGTGGGCGCCGGGGCCGGGGTCTGCGCCGGTGGCGGTGGCGGGACGGGGCTGGGCACCGGCGGTTTCGGTGACGGCGGCGGCGCGACCACGGTCTGCGCTGGTGGCGGTTCGGCGGCCTGCACCTGCGGGGGCTGCTGCTGCCCGCCTCCCGCGGTCAGCGCGATCACCACGGCGGCGGCCACGGCGGCGGCGGAACCACCGACCGTGATCAGCTGGCGGGGGATCGAGGCACCGACCGCGCCCGCGCCACCAGCTGCCGCTCCCGCGCCGACGACGGCCGTGGTCGTGCCCGCGGCCACCAGGTACGTCGTGGCGCCGACACCGAGGACCAGCGGCGCGACGAAGATCCGCAGCGCGCCGTTGACGTCCGCGAGCTCGGCGGCCAGCGCGCGGCACCGGCCGCACTCGTCGAGGTGCGCCTCGACCTGCGTCGCCTCGCGCTTGGACAGACCCGCGCGGGTCCACGCGCCGAGCCGGTCGACCGTCGCCCTGCACCGTTCCGCGCTGGTCTCGGCCAGGTGCATCTGCAGATACTGCTGCTTGAGGCCCTCACGGGCGCGGTAGGCGAGCGCGGACACGCCGTTGGCCGTCAGCCCGAGCAGCGGGGCGACCTCGGCGGGCGACTGGCCCTCGATCTCGGTGTGCCACAGCACCATCTGCCAGCGCTCGGGCAGCGCGGCGAACGCGCGGGCGGCCATCGAGCGCTCCAGCCCGGCCACCGCGGTGTCGCTGAACGCCACGGCGGGCGCGACGTCGGTCATGTCCTCGGTGAGGTCGACCTTCTTGTCGCGCCGGGTCTTGTCGTACGCGGTGTGGCGCAGCGCCGTGAGGAGGTACGCGCGGAACGCCGAGTCGGGGCCGCGGCCCGCGCGGAGCGTGTCGAGCACCTTCGCGAACGCCTCGGACACGAGGTCGTCGGCTTCGGCCTGGGAGCGGGCCAACTGGCGGGCGAGGTTGTAGGCCGCCGAGACGTGCCGTTCGTACAACTGGCCGTAGGCGTCGATGGTCCCTCCGCGCACGGACTCGATGAGTTCCGCGTCGCTGGGGCCCTGGACGTCTGCAGGAACGGTCGCCAAGTCTCGTGTCCCTCCTCGCGGCGCTCAGTGTGACGCACGACGCCGTGAGGAGTCATCTCAATCCCCCACGCGGGTTGCGTCATGAGTCGGCACCGGCTGCGTTTCCCACCTGGAATCGGAGAGCAGGAAGGGAGACCGGGTGGGTGTCGCACAAGCGGAGCGCCTGCTGAAGTCCAGGTGGCGCACCGCCACCATGGCCGCAGGCTGGGCGTTCCCCGCAGACTGGCCGCTCGCCGAGGTCGACGACGTGTGCGCGGCGATGCTGGAGGACGCCGACCCCGGCGACGCGCTGGTCCGGCTGGGCCGGGCACGCGCGGAGGCGGGAGCGGGCCTGAGCGAGACGCTGCTCGACCTGGCCGCGCTGCACGCCGTGCTGACCGACGAGTCGCACATCGTGTCGCCGAACGTCGACGCGCTCCCTTCACGGATGCTGCGCATGACAGCGCTGGGATGGGCGGACGTGGTGACGAAGCAGGCCGGCGACTGCGCGGCCGAGGACCCGCTGACCGGGCTGGCGACGGCCGCGTACCTGCGGACCCGGCTGGGCGAGGTGTACCGGGAGACACCGGTCGCGCCCCTCGACTACGCGCTCGTGCTGTTGCGCCTGGACGTGCACCGCGCCTCCGGCTGGTCACGCGTGGTCGCGATGACTCTCGTCTCGGACGCCCTCCGGACCGTTTTCGACGGCGGCGAGACGCTGGCGACGCTCGGCCCGTGCGTGGCCGCGGTCCTGGTGCGCCGCGACGAAACACTTGCGCGCAGGATCCCCAACCTGCGCGTTCTCGCCGCGGACCGGCTCGCGGACGACCCGAACGTGCGGCCGGTCGGGCCCGCGAAGGTCTGGACCGAACGGTTGCCGGACACGCACACCGAGGCGTGCGCGCTGCTGAGCTCGCTTGGGCGCTGATCTCCCCCTGTCCCGCGCCCAGGTCTTCCCCGTCCCCACCGGTTTGCTTCCCAACGGCCGCAGAAGTGTTCTATTGTCTTAGTTCAGTAGAACAATCTGGGGAGCGTGTGTGGTCGAGTTCCACGTCGACCGTGGCAGCGGCCTTCCCGCGTACCTGCAGCTGGGGCAGCAGGTCAGGGAAGCCTTGAGGCTCGGTTGGTTGCAACCGGGCGATCGCCTGCCGACGGTCCGCGATGTCGTCGCGACCAGCGGCGTGAACGCGAACACCGTGCTCAAGGCCTACCGCGAGCTGGAGCTCGCGGGCCTCGTCGAAGCCCGTCAGGGCTCCGGCACCTTCGTGAAGGCGTCTCCGGGGTCCGCCGCCCCCGAGGACTTCGACCCGCTGCGGGCCACGCTCGCCGCCTGGGTCGCGGAGGCACGCTCCGCCGGGTTGGAGGACGAGGACATCTACGCGCTGCTGCGCGAGGTGCTGAGTGGGGGAGCGCAATGAGCGTGGTCGCGGCCGAAGTGTCGAAGTGGGCGGTGCACGACGTCTCCTTCGAGCTGCCGCCGGGCAGCGTCACGGCACTCGTGGGAGCCAACGGCTCCGGCAAGTCGACGTTGCTGAACGTGCTGGCCGGTCACCTGCCGCCGGAGTCGGGGCACACGTCGATCGCGGGCCGGGTCGCCTACGTGCCGCAGCACAAGCCGATGTACAAGGACTTCAAGGTCGCCGACGTCCTGCAGTTCGGCCGCCGCATGAACAAGGTCTGGGACCACGAGCGCGCCGACGGGTGGCTCACCAGGTTCAAGGTGCCGCGCAGACTGCAGGTCGGCGACCTCTCGGGCGGTCAGCGGACGCACGTGACCCTCGCGCTGGCGCTGGGATCGCGTCCGGACGTCCTCATGCTGGACGAACCGCTGTCCGAACTGGACCCTCTCGCGCGCAGGAAGGTCATGCGGGAGCTGCTGACCGAGGTCAACGACAACGGCATGACGCTGATCTTCTCCACGCACGTCGTCGCGGAGATCGGTGGCGTCGCGGACAGGTTGCTGCTGCTCGCCGACGGGCGCCTGATCGTGGACGGCGACACCGACGAGCTGCTGGAAGAGCACGTTCTCTACACGGGTCCACGCGACTCGGAATCCCCTGTGGAAGGACCCGTGGTGCTGGCGAAGCACAGCAAGACGCAGTCGCAGTACCTCGTGCGTTCCGGCGGCACGCAGATCGCCGAGCCGTGGACCGCGCGGTACGTGACGCTGGAGGAGCTGGTCGTGGCGCACCTGGAGCGTGCCGCGTGAACGCCTTCGTCTGGCTGACCTGGCGTCAGCACCGGTGGACGATCATCTTCTCCGCGGTTCTCGTCGTCCTCGCCGCCTACGGGCTGATCTCCGCGGAAGCCAACAAGAACACGGGCATCGACTCGATGCCGATGAGCGGCTTCTACGGGCTCATGGTGCAGCTGTCGTTCGGTGGCGTGATCGGCGTGTTCTGGGGCGCCCCGCTGATCGCCCGCGAACTGGAGGAGCGCACCTACTTCGTGGCGTGGGGCCAGGACGTGACTCCCGTGCAGTGGTTGCGCGGCAAGGCGCTCGTGCTCGGCGTCTTGGCCGCAGTCCTCGGCGCCGTCGCCGGGCTCGGCGACGGACGCGTCGGTGTCAACAAGGCGTGGTCCGCGTTCGAGGGGCACCCCGCCGTGCAGGCGGGCTACGCGCTCTTCGGCCTGGCCCTCGGCGTGTTCATCGGCCTGCTCAGCAGGCACGTCGTGACCGCGATGGCGGCGACGCTGGTCTTCTACACCCTGTCCCGGACCTTGCTGGCGGTGCTCCTGCGCGACCACTACCTGCCGGCGAGCCGCAGCATTGCCCGTTGGGACAGCACCCCGGTGGTCCCGCCGGGCGCTCTCGAACTCGGCAACGGTTTCGTCGGCAAGGACCTGAGCCCGATGAGCGTGCCGGAGGCGTGCGCGAAGCTCGTGAACCCGAACAGCTGCATGCGCAGGTCGGGTGGCGCCGCGGGCACGTACGTCGACTTCCAGCCGGTCGAGCGGATCGAGGCCTTCCGCTACATCGAGTTCGGGCTGTTCGTGGCGCTCTCCGCCGTGCTGCTCGCGCTGACGTTCCGGCTGCTGCGCCACGGCGGCGGGTGGAAGCCGTCGCGGTCCCACCGCCGCATCACCTCCGAGACGGAGCCCGCACCCGCGTCGGAGGCCGCGGCCGCACAGGGCTAGCTGCTGGTGAGCGTCACCGAAGCTGCAGGTAGGCTGCCTGAACCGTGGACTCCCGTACCCGTCTCCCCGTCGTCGGAATGATCGGCGGCGGGCAGCTCGCCCGCATGACGCACCAGGCCGCGATCCCGCTCGGCCAGTCACTTCGCGTGCTCGCCGTCTCCGAGAACGACCCCGCCGCGCTCGTCGCGCGGGACGTGGTGCTCGGCACGCACACCGACCTCGACGCGTTGCGCGCGTTCGCGAAGGGCTGCGAGGTCGTCACGTTCGACCACGAGCACGTCCCGCAGGAGCACCTGCGGGCGCTGGTCGCGGAGGGCGTGAAGGTGCACCCAGGTCCGGACGCGCTGCAATACGCGCAGGACAAGCTGAAGATGCGCGTGCGGCTGGCCGAGCTGGGGCTGCCGGTGCCGCCGTTCGCCGAGGTGCACGAGGTCCGCGACGTGCTCCGCTTCGGTGCCGAGCACGGCTGGCCGTGCGTGCTGAAGGCGGTCCGCGGCGGCTACGACGGGCGCGGTGTGTGGATGCTGAACCAGCCGCACAGCGCCGAGCTGGTCGTCCCCGAGCTGCTGGAGGCCGGGACGCCGCTGATGGTCGAGCAGTGCGTGCCGATGCGCCGCGAGCTGGCGGCCGTGGTCGCGCGCTCACCGTTCGGGCAGGGCGCGGCGTGGCCGATCGTCGAGACCGTGCAGTCCGAGGGCATCTGCGTCGAGGTCCTCGCGCCGGCACCTGACCTGGACGGTGCCGCGGCCCAGGAGCTGGCCCTGAAGGTCGCCGACGCGCTGGGTGTCGTGGGCGTGCTGGCCGTCGAGCTGTT
The DNA here is from genome assembly GCF_014648475.1 of Lentzea flava. Classification (GTDB taxonomy): domain Bacteria; phylum Actinomycetota; class Actinomycetes; order Mycobacteriales; family Pseudonocardiaceae; genus Lentzea; species Lentzea flava. Next base: position 34,268 of record NZ_BMRE01000039.1, read on the forward strand.
CGAGACCGCGGACGGCGTGGTCGTGAACGAGCTCGCGATGCGCCCGCACAACTCTGGCCACTGGTCGATCGAGGGCGCCCGCACCTCCCAGTTCGAACAGCACCTCCGCGCCGTCCTCGACTACCCGCTGGGCCGCACCGACCTGATGGCACCGGCCGTGGTGATGGCGAACGTGCTGGGCGCCGCCGAACCGCCCGCGATGGGCCCGGACGAGCGCGTGCACCACCTGTTCGCGCGTTTCCCGGACGCCCACGTGCACCTCTACGGCAAGGAGGAACGGCCGGGCCGCAAAGTCGGTCACGTCACGTTCCTCGGCAACGACATGACGTCGGTCCGGGAACGCGCGCGGCTGGCCGCGCACTGGTTGTCCACCGGCGTCTGGTCAGACGGATACGACATTCACGGGAGTGCGGAGTGACTCAGGTTGGCGTGATCATGGGCAGCGACTCGGACTGGCCGGTGATGAAGGCCGCCACCGAGGCGCTCACCGAGTTCGGCGTCTCGTTCGAGGTGAGCGTCGTCTCCGCCCACCGCACCCCGCAGCGCATGCTCGACTACGCGACCTCGGCAGCCTCCCGGGGTCTTCGCGTGATCATCGCGGGTGCCGGCGGCGCCGCCCACCTCCCCGGCATGGTCGCCTCCGCCACCGTGCTCCCGGTCATCGGCGTCCCCGTGCCGCTCAAGTACCTCGACGGCATGGACTCCCTGCTCTCGATCGTGCAGATGCCCGCGGGCATCCCGGTGGCGACGGTCTCAGTGGGTGGAGCCCGCAACGCCGGTCTGCTCGCCGTGCGCATCCTGGCCGCGTCGGACCCGGCGCTGCAGGAGCGCGTGGCCCGCTTCCAGGCGGAACTCGAGCAGCTCGTACTGGACAAGGACGCGGCGCTGCAGAAGTCGCTCTGAGTGCTCAACAGCACACCGGCGCCCCTGGTGAACGGGCGCTAACATCGTGCCGAGTACTCGCTACCCGGAGGTAACAAGGTGAACCCGAGCTTCGGCACCTACCAGCTCGCCGAGGAGCACGAGGCGCTGCGAGAGGCCGTCCGCTCGCTCGCCGAGAAGGAGATCAAGCCGTTCGCGGCCGAGGTCGACGAGAACGAGCGCTTCCCGACGGAGGCCCACAACGCCCTCGTGAAGGCGGGCTTCGCGGCCGTCCACGTCCCCGAGTCCTACGACGGCCAGGGCGCCGACTCGGTGGCCACGTGCATCGTCATCGAGGAAGTGGCCCGCGTCTGCGCCTCGTCGTCGCTGATCCCGGCGGTGAACAAGCTCGGCACCATGCCGATCCTCCTGTCGGCCTCCGAGGAGCTGAAGCAGCTCGTCATGCCGTCCATCGCCTCCGGCGAGGCCATGGCGTCCTACGCCCTGTCCGAGCGCGAGGCGGGCTCCGACACCGCCTCGATGCGCACGCGCGCCGTCCTGGACGGCGACCACTGGGTGCTCAACGGCACCAAGTGCTGGATCACCAACGCCGGCGAGTCCACCTGGTACACGGTCATGGCCGTGACCGACCCTCAGGCGCCGAAGAAGTCCCAGGGCATCTCGGCCTTCGTCGTGCACAAGGACGACCCCGGTTTCTCGGTGGGCCCGAAGGAGCGCAAGCTCGGCATCAAGGGCTCGCCGACCCGCGAGATCTACTTCGAGAACTGCACCATCCCGGCCAACCGCATCATCGGCGAGCCGGGCACGGGCCTGAAGACCGCCCTGCGGACCCTCGACCACACGCGCCCCACCATCGGCGCGCAGGCCGTGGGCATCGCCCAGGGCGCCCTGGAGGCCGCGGTCGCGTACGTCAAGGACCGCAAGCAGTTCGGCAAGTCCATTTCGGACTTCCAGGGCGTGCAGTTCATGCTCGCCGACATGGCCATGAAGATCGAGGCCGCTCGGCACATGGTCTACGTCGCTGCTGCCAAGGCCGAGCGCGGCGAGCCGAACATCGGCTTCATCACGGCTGCCGCCAAGTGCTTCGCCTCTGACGTGGCCATGGAGGTCACCACGGATGCGGTGCAGCTGTTCGGTGGCGCCGGGTACACGCGCGACTTCCCCGTCGAGCGGATGATGCGGGACGCGAAGATCACGCAGATCTACGAGGGCACGAACCAGATCCAGCGCGTCGTGATGTCGCGCGCCGTGCTCAACGGCTGAGCTCAGTCGCTGGGGAGCCGGCTGTCACTTCCAGCTCCCCAGCGGGATCGTGCCGTTCTCGTAGGCCCCGCACTACAAGCCACGTCGAGTGGCATGACGGTCAGGCGGCCACGCACGTGCCGATCGCCTCCCCGATCGCCCCCTTGGCGCCCAGCACGCAGGACGACTCCGGCGTCAACGACTTGTCGGAGATCTGCTGCGCGAACGCGATCGCCACGTTCATCATCCGCATCGGGCTGCCGCTGTCGACGGCCTCCTTCACCGCCGCCGCACGGGCTTCCTCCGTGGTGCAGCTGATGTCGGTGCCGAACTTGGCGACGCGCGGCAGCCACAACGCCTTGGTACCGGACGGGCACGGCGTGATCTGCCAGCGGGTGCCGGGCGCCGCGCTGGCCAGCGGGGCGGAGAGCACCGCGAAGCCGAGCATGAGGGCCAGGGCTGCGAGGAAACCGAGGAAACGTCCCATGAGGACGAACGTAACCAGCCGAAATGCCCCCTACTGGGGGAACCGTGGCCACGGCCGGTTACTACGCTCCGCGCAAGCGTCCGAAGTGGACGAAGCTCAGGCCAGGTAGAGGGCGGTGGGAAGGATGACCAGAGTGGACCCCTCCCACCGCGCCGTGCGGCCGAAGCAGATCGCGGTGATGGACTCGCCGTCCGCGAACGCGCCCGCGGCGGAGTCCACCACCTGCGAACGCCGCAATGAGAACCTGACGCCGGTGGCGGAGACCGTGATGTCGTTGTCGCCCAGGGTGATCCGGTACGACGCCTTGATCTTCACGTAGCCCTGTGCGGATGCGGGGAGTGGTTGCGCGGTCAGGTCGAACTGCTGAAGCTCGCCCTCGGTGGTGAGGTGCCGGAGCACGGCGTCGAGGGCGCGTGCGGCGTTCGTCTCCGCCTCGAACGTCTCCCGCACGGTTTCGCCGCGGGAGCGCCTGCCGCCCGCCTCGACCAGTGAGCCGGTCAGGCCCAGCGAGCCCTCGCGGTGGGTGCCGCGTTCCACCTCGCGGATTCGTGCCTCGGCGGCGGCCTGCGGGGTTTGGCCGTACATGTTCATGATCGAGCTCTCGTCGAGCATCAGGAACGTGCGGATGCGGCCCTGTTCGAGGTCGGCCGGGTCCGGGCGCTGGTGGGTCGTGGCGGTGACGATCGCCAGCTTCGCCGTCTCTACGGCGGTGGTGCTCCGCGATTCGGCGCGCTTGGCGGCCCGGCGCGACGACCAGGTGACGACGGCGGCGATCGCGAGGGTGATCAGCACCGCCATCAGGAGCAAGAACGAATTCATGAGCAGCAACCCTCCGCGTGACCGTCACGCGGAGCATCACCCGGACGACGGCTCGCATCACTCCGCCGAACGGGTCACAGCTCGGCCAGCACCTCGCCCAGCCGCTCGTACGAACGACCCGCGCCGTCCGCCATCCCGGTCGCCAGCACGGCGTCCCTGGCTTCCTGCGACACCAGCTTCATCGTCGTGGTCATCGTCGTCTGCCCGCCGGACTCCACGAACTCCACCGTCGTCACAGCCGGCGGGTTGTCCTCGAAGTGTTCGGTGTTCACGATGCGCGAATACGGCGTGACCTCGGTGTACTCGCCGTACATCTCGAACGCGCCGGAGCCGTCCGGCATCGCCCAGCCGTACCGCCACTTGCCGCCGACGCGCAGGTCGACCTCGCAGATCGGCATCTCCCAGCCGTCGGGGCCGAGCAGCCAGCGACGCAGCAGCGACGGTTCGGTGAACGCCTTCCACACCAGCGAAGCCGGCGCGTCGAACGTGCGGGACATCGCGATCTCGGTGTCGGACGGGAGGGTCACGGTCGTGCCGAACTTGACGGTGGTCATTGCTCTGTCTCCTTCATCTCGGTCAAGAGTGCGTCCAGGCGTGCGTAGCTCGCATCCCAGAAGCGGCGGTAGTTCTCCGCCCACACGGCGACCTCCTTCAACGGCGTCGCGTCGAGCTGGCAGGGACGCCACTGCGCCTCCCTGCCACGGGTGATCAGGCCTGCCTTCTCCAGCACGCGCAGGTGTTTGGAGATCGCCGGGCCGCTGATGTCGAACGGCTCGGAGAGCTCCTTCACCGTCGCCGGGCCCTCGGTGAGCCGCGCGAGGATCGCCCGGCGGGTCGGGTCCGCCAGTGCGGCGAAGGTGGCGCTCAGCTGATCCATCTCGTACCTAACCACTTGGTTATCTAACCGCTGGGTTAAGTAGAGACCCGTGGCGGTCGGCTGTCAAGCCCCCGGTTCAAGATCAACAACCAAGATAGCGCTTTCCGATTCTGCACATTCGGCGAAGAAATGGCCCGGACGGACCTTTTTCCGGTAGGCCTGGAATGGCAGTTCTGCTGAACAGAGCAACTTCAAACGAACGCCTGGACAGCAGGTCAGAGGCCTCGCTACGTTCGCAAAGCCGCAAGTTAACCTCGTTTAGTGGGGTATTTCGAATGACAGCGAAAAGAACTGTTTCGTTAGCTTTTGGATTCGTGCTGGCCGCTTCCGTTTTCGTGCCGACCGCGCAGGCGGCACCGAACGGCAGCTCGGCCAGCCTGGCCAGAACCTCCGACGACAAGATCCAGTCGGCCGCCGCAGCCGAGTCGTACTGGACGCCGGAGCGCATGGCGAACGCGATCCCGGCCACGGGTCCTGCCACGGTCAAGGCGAAGTCCGCACCCCAGCCCTCGGGGCGTGCGGGCAGCATCGACGGTGCCGCGCCGTCGGTGAAGGTCCAGACCGAGCAGGCCCAGGGAATCGGGATCATGCTCAACGAGTCGCAGACGGTCGGCAAGGTGTACTTCACCAACCCGGCCAACGGCCTGAACTACGTGTGCTCGGGCGCGACCGTCAACAGTGGCAAGAAGAAGCTGGTCCAGACGGCGGGGCACTGCGTGCACGGCGGTGCCGGTGGCCAGTGGATGCGCAACTGGGTCTTCGTTCCGCGCTACCGCAACGGGGCTCGCCCGTTCGGCACGTGGAGCGCCTACCAGCTCACGGCTCGCACTGCGTGGACCAACTCCAGCAGCAGTGACGAGGACATGGGCATCGTCATCATGCAGACCCTCGGCGGCAACTCGATCGTCAACGTCGTGGGTGGCAACGGCCTGCGCTGGAACTGGGGCTACTCGGTGGCCGTCACGATCCTCGGCTACCCCGCGGGTGCGCCGTTCACCGGTGAGCTGCAGTACTTCTGCCAGGGCACGACCTGGAACGGCCACGGCCAGCAGGTCAGGGCCTGGTGCAACATGACCGGCGGTTCGAGCGGCGGTCCGTGGCTGCAGGAGTACAACGACCAGAACGGGCTCGGCTACATCAACAGCGTCGTCAGTCACCGGCACTCCGACGCGAGCCAGATGGACGGGCCGTACTTCGACAACGACATCAAGAGCCTCTACGACTTCGCGGAGTCGCTGTCCCCGTGACGTCGAATTTCCGTTGGCCGGACGCGGGAATTCCGTGTCCGGCCTTCGGGCAACCATGGAGCGAACGTGTTCCGTCCTAGGGTCATGACCAACCGAATCCTCCTCGCCGCGCTCGTCGTCTCGCTGCTCGCCGTCGCGCCGGGCTGCGGTGCCAGGTCGGCGGGCGGCGCGCAGGGGAAGGACCTGCGCGGCAAGGTGTTCGTCTCCACCTCCGTCACCGAGCAGGGCAAGCCGCGCGCCCTGGTCGAGGGCACGTCGATCGAACTGAACTTCACCGACGACGGCAGACTCATCGCCAGGGCCGGCTGCAACATGTTGCAGGGCCCGGTTTCCCTCGACGACGGGAAGCTGTCCGTCCCCGACCTCAGCAGCACCGCGATGGGCTGCCCGAACCCCGATCTGCACAAGCAGGACGAGTGGCTGTCGAAGCTGCTCGGCTCCGGCCCCTCGTGGGAGCTCGACGGCGGGAACCTGGTGATCACCGGATCGGACGCGCAGATCGTGCTCGGCACGGAGGCACCCGCTGCCCTCGAAGGCGGCACCTGGACGGTCGACAGCCTCGTCACCGGTGACGCCGTCTCGTCGGTGCCCGGCGCGGTCGCCGCCACGCTGGCCTTCATGGACGGCAAGGTCAACGTGTTCACCGGCTGCAACTCCGGTTCGGCTTCCTACAAAGTGGACGGTCGGGCGATCACGTTCACGTCGTTGCTGCACACCGACAAGGCGTGCGGCCCCGACGAGATGCTCGTCGAGAAGGCCCTGCTCGACGCGCTGAACGGCCAGGTCACGTACAAGATCGACCGGCAGACGCTGGCGTTGACCAACGCGAAGGGCGACGGCGTGCGACTCCGCAAATAGCAGCAGGAAACAGCAGCAGGCCGGGGTTGCGGGACGACCCCGCAACCCCGGCCCGCGCGTCGATCAGGACTTCCGTGCCGCGGCTACCCGCCGGGCCTGGACCTCCTCGAAGCCCTTGCCCTGCTCCTCGCTGATCGGCACGGCCTTCCAGTACTCACGGCCGGACTCGATGCGGTACAGCGCGTCCGACCGCTCCCACCGGAGGTTGGTGGAGAAGAACTCCTCGGTCTCGCCGCCCACGCGCACCACGAAGAACGGGTTCTCCACCGGGTGCGCGTCGGTGACGATCGCGAAGTACTGGTAGCTCATGGAAATCCAATCTACTGGCCGAACTCGGGGATCCGGACGGCGCCGGTCGGGAACGGAACGTCGGCGAAGATCAGTTCGGCCTGCGCGATCGCGTGGTCGATCTCCAGCTGGGTCGTGCCGGGCACGCGGTGCAGCTCGTACCACGGGTGCTCGACCGTCTTGGCGGCCAGGCTCTTCGGCGTGTGGAACTGGAACTCGAAGATCTGACCGGTCTTCGGGTCCTTCCACACGCTGTTGATCCCGCGGTACTTGTCGACGTACCTGTTCTGCAGCCAGGAGTTCTTGACCTCCATCTTGACGAATCCCTTGGCCTCCAGCGCGGCGATGCCCCGCTCGACCGCGGCCACGTAGCTCGCGTCGTCCGCGACCATCGTGTACCGGACGGCGTCCTTGACGTCACCGAGCACGGCGTCGATGTCCGGGTTCTTGCTCAGCTTGTCGACGACCTTGCGCTTGAGCGAGTCGGCGCCCTTGACGCTGTGCGCCAGGCCCTCCAGATCCACGCTGGGGAGGTCGTTCTTGATGTCGTTGACGACGTTCTTCAGTTTCGGCGTGATCTCGGACTCCGCCGAGATCGCCTTCTCGCGGAACCTGTCGACGGCCTCGTTGTTGACCTTCTCCAGCCTGAGCTTCTGGCCGAACTCCTCCATCTCCCAGACGCCGTCCTTGACCACGCCCTTCGGCGGGGTGAGCGGCTTGGGCGGCGGCAGCTTCTCCATCTGCTCGAACTTGAACGTCGCGTTCTCGAGCTTCGCCACGCCGTTCTCGATGGTGAGCTTGAGGTCGAGACCGCCCTTCGGTTCGATGCGGGCGATCGAGCCCTCCAGCCGCGAGAGGTCACCCTCCGCCCTCAACGTGATCGACTCGAGCTTGTAGAGCCTGCCGTCGATCGCGGCGATCGCGCCGTCGAGCTTCGCGATGCCGTTCTCCACCTTGACGGAGAGGTTGATGACCTCGCCGAAGCCGCCCGGCAGCTTGTTCGGCACGTTGTCGGACAGCTTCACGACGAAGCTGCCGATCCTGCCGAGACCCTCCGCGATCTTGGTCGTGGCCTTGGTGACCGCCGTCGCGACCACGCCGAGCGTCTTGGAGAGCGCGGAGCCGCTGCCGCCGATCGGAGCGGTCGCCGCTGCCGCCGCGATGTCGAACGTGAGCAGGCCGAACGCCTTGCCGGGGTTCTCGTGCCAGACGTCGAGGTGGATCAGCTTGTACGGGTTGTCGGCCAGGTCCTTGATCCCGGCCCAGATCTCGCTGCAGGCGGGGGTGTTCGCCTGGGACACGCTCTGCACGCCGCACTCGGCGAGCTTGACGATGCCGTTCCAGGTGTTCACCGCGCCCTCGGCGAAACCCTTGGCCGCCTCGACCGCGAAGTTGCCGATCTTCTTGGTCGCCTCGTTGAACCTGTCGCAGGCGGCAGGGTCACCGCCGTGGCAGAGGGCGGCGTCCCTGGCGTACTCGGCGAGCGACTCCAGTGCCGTGGCGGCCGCTTCGCCGACCTTGGCGGCCAGTTCCTTGCACTGGGGCGACGCGGCGTTGTTCTTGCACGCGACGACGCCCATGAGGCCGTCGTAGAACTCCTTGTTGAGCTCGTCCTTCTTGCGCTGCTCCGCTTCCCTGGCGATCCGCTGCGCCTCCGCCGCGCGCTCCTTCGCGTCGAGGAACTGGTCGAGGTGCGTGCTGACCTCGTTCGCGAACGCGTGGATCGAGTCCGTGGCCTTGATCGCCCACTGGTGGATCGCCTCGGCGGCGGCCGCCGCCTGGCCGGCGGACTGTGCTGCGCTGGACGCGACCGCTGCCGCGTTGCCCGCGCCCACGGCGTCCGCACGGGCCGACGACGCGTGCTGTCCCGCGGCCGAGGCTGCGCTGTGCGCGCCGGCGGCGTGCTGTGCCGCCTCGTTCGCCGCGTTGTGCGCGTTCACCGCGTACTGCGCCGCCTGCTCCGCGGACTTGGCGGCACGGGCGGCCGCCTCGTAGGCGGGCTTGACCTCGCCGATCGCACGGGTGGCGGCGTCCTGCGCCTGCGTGGCCGCCCGCGCCGCCTCCTCCGCCTTCTCCCGCGCGGAACGGGACTGCTCCTCACCGATCAGCAACGCCTTGGCCGCTGTCTCCAGCGCCCTGCGCGCGTCGCCGTTGATCCCCGCGTACGGCCGCGCGATCACCTCGGCCATGCGGGCCGGGTCGATGATCATCGAGGCGGACGCGGCGGCTGCCGCGGAGGCCCGGTCGGCGATCGTCGACTGCCACACCGCGGCGTTGGCCTCGCTCACCGCGGCCTCGGCCTCGAGCCGGGTCTGGTCGGCCGACGCCTGCGTCGCGACCGCGACGTTGGTGGCCTCGATCGCGAGCCGGTTCGCCTCGTCGGCTGCCCGGCGTGCGTTCACGGCTTCCTGGTCGGCCCGCGCGGCCGCGGCCTTGGCCGCGCGTGCTGCCGCGGCCGCGCGCTCCGCCTCGGCGTTCGCCGCCGCTGCGGCAGCACGGGCGCGTCCGGCCCAGGCCTCGGCGGCATTGGCCTCGCTGCGAGCCCTGCCCGCCGCCTCGGCGATGTCCTTCGTCGCCGCGTCGGCGTCCTTGCCCTGCTTGATGGCCTCGTCCCGCGCCGTCCGCAGCGCGGTCTCGACCTGCTCGGCGAAGCTCACCTTGCCGAAGCAGACCGACGTGGCCGTCTTGAGCTCGCGGCCGGTCTTCTGCGCGGCGTCGATCGCCGCCTGCTCGCGAACGCTCGCGTCGACCGCGTCGCTGTGCGCCTTGACCGCGGCCTGCGCCTTGCTGACCGCGTTGGATGCCGCGGACTGCGCGCTGAGCCGGTGGTTGCGCGCGTTGACCGCGTGCTGGCGTGCCTTGGCAGCGGCGTTCTGCGCGATCACCTTCTGCTGGGCGGCCCGGTCACGCGACCCGATCGCGATCTCCTGCTGCTTGAGCGCGGCCGCTGCCAGGCTCGCCGCCTGCTGCGCCTGCCGTTCCGCCTCGTCGTGGTACTTCTTGGCGTTGTTGGCGTGTTCCTGCGCACCGGCGTTCGCGTCCAGCGCGCGGCTGTCCGCGAGCGTCGCCTCGGTGGCGTGCTGCGCGGTCTCGGCCGCCTTCGACGCCGCCTCGGCCGCACCGCCGATCGCGATGGTGACCTTGGCCCAGTCCAGGCCGTTGGTCATGCCGGAGTCGATCAACCGCACGGCCGCGTTCTGCGCCTGCGCGGTCGCTTCCGCGGCGGCCAGCGACGCCCTGGCGGCGGTGTCGGCGTACCGGGTCGCCTCGGCGCGCAGCGCGTCGAGGTCCGCGTTGCGGCCCTTCTGCCCGTTCGCCCTGCCCGGCTTGTCCTCCTGGAGGATCTGGTCGGAGCGGTGCGCGGCCTTGGCGGCCATGTTCATCGCCGTCGTGGCGTCGTCGAGCGCCTTGACCGCGTTGATGTTGGCGCGCAGGATCTCCGCCCGCGCGTTCGCCGCCGCCTCGCTGCGCCGGGCGAGCGCGGTGAGTTCGGTGATCGCCTTGTTGCGGTCGATCAGCGCCTGCTCGACCGTCGCCTGGAAGTCGTGGTCGCGCTTGTTCGCCTCGGCGTACCCGGTGAGGTAGAACTCCCTGATCAGGGCGTAGTCACCGCGGAGGAGCAGCGCCTCACCCTCGATCTTCACCTGCGGGCCGCCGTGCTCGACCATGTCGCGGACGCGGGCGGTGATGCGCTCCCGTTCTGCCTTGTCGTCCTCGGCCTGCTGCTTGTCCTGCTTGAGCGCGATCTCGTAGCCGTAGGCCACGAAGTCCCTGATCGCCTGGTCACCGGAGTTCAGCGCGGCCTGCGCGCCCGCCTTGACGTTCGGGCCGCCGGTGCGCGCCCACTCCTCGACCTTGCGCCGGTTCTCCGTGGCCTCGGCGCGCTTGCGTTCGGCCGCCTTGGCCCTCGCCTCGGTCTCGCCGTGGTCGAGGAACCAGATCAGCTTTTCCTTGGTGTTCGCGGCGAGTGCCGCCTTCGCCGCGTCGCGGACCTCGACGTCCTCCGCGTGGTCGGCGATGTCCTGCACGAGCTGCTTGTAGAACTCGTACTCCTCGTCCACCGGCTCGTTGGCCGCGGACTGCAGCTGGAGCACGGGTGCGGGCTGTTGCGGCGCCGCGACGGCCGGCACGGTGCCGCCCACCAGCGCCAGCAACACCGTGATGATGACGGCCGCGATCGACCGGCGCCGCCACGAGGCGACGCTGGGTTCCGTTGTGCGCATGGTGTTAGCTGTCCCCCTGGTCACGGTCGATCGCCGCGAGAGCGTTCAAACGTGCTTGTGCGGCGATGCTTCGCCACGAGTTCGCCTGCTGCAGAGCCCACTCGGCCTCGTCCGCCCAGGACGTGTTGCCCTGGTCGGCCCGTGCGAGCACAGCTGCCCAGTCCTGTTCCGTCTGCGCCGCGCGGGCGTGCGCGGCGACCGACGCCCAGTTGGCCGCCTGCCTGTCCGCCTTGGCCTTCTCCGCTGCCCAGTCCACAGAGGACTGACCGGCCTGCCCCTCGATCTCGCGCCACGCCGCGATCGCGTCGGCCCGCGCCTTGCGGGCGAGCTCGCCGCTCGACTCGCGCTCCGCCTTCTCCGCGGCCAGCGCCGCCTCGGTCAGCGAACGGATCTTGCTGTGCCAGATCTCGTTCTGGTCGGAGGTGGTGCGGCGGAACGCCTCGTTGTCCAGGTCCGCACCGATTCCCCAGTAGTACTTGAAGAACAGCCCGATCGCGGCCTCGGTTCCCGTCGACAGAGCGCGGTTCGCCGCCGCACGGACCTGTGGGCCTGGATCGCTCGCGGCGAGCTCGGCCACGTAGTCGTGGTCCGCCTGCGCCATGCGCGCGAGCTTCTCCTCGTACCTGTTGCCGTTGACGCGATCCAGCTCCTGCGCGTTGGCATGTCCACTTTGGACGTACTCGGCCTGTGCGGCCGGTGTGGCCGCCAAAGCCACGGTGGACGTGGCCCGCACCGCGCTGCCCGGCAACGAGAAGTCGTTGACGCGCTTGATGTACTTGTAGTTGCGGTCGATTCGTTGTGCTGCCCGCGCCTTGGCGTTCGGATACCCGACGGCCAGGAAGTCGACGAGTGCGGCCTCACCCGCGTTGCTGCGCAACGCGTTCCAGGCCTCGGCTCTGACTTCCGGCATCGCGTCCCGCAACGCCAGTCTCATGACGAAGTCACGGCGGAACGAGGCCAGGGCGACCTGGTTCTCCGTGACGGTCGTCGTGTCGGCCAGGGCAGCGGGAACAGTGGTCGTGACGACCGTTCCCACCGTGAGCGCGGCCCCCAGGACCGCGCGCATGAGCGTATGACGCCCCATGAACTTCCCCCAGAACCCCAGTGAAACGATGGGCTGTAGCGCCCACGAGTTTCCTAACACGCATGTCAATGCAGGTCCGTTTGGCGCAAACGTGACCTGTGTTACACCAACCAAGGTTGGTTGCGGTGGATCAGACCGCATGCATACAGTGCGCGCTGGCACCACATTTCGGGGGTAACTGGGGCGGGTGCCGACTACTTGATGAATCTTGGGGGATTCACTTGTCCAGATCCACTCTGGCCGGCCGCGGCATGCGCAGAATCGCAGCGTTCGCGGTAGCGGCCACTTTGGCGAGCGGTGCTTTCACCGCGCCGGCGATGGCCGCGCCCACCACGAGCTCGGACGCCTCGGCTTCGGCGCAGGCCGCCGTGCAGGAGTCCACAACGGAGCAACGCGAGCGCGCTGCCCGTGAGCTCAACATCATCCTCACGCCCGAGATGGCGGTGATGACCGACAAGAACTTCGTCATCACGTTGTGGCAGAAGGCACGTGAGGGCACCAACATCAAGTCGGCGGCGCTCGCGGCGCTCACCAACACCGACGAGAGCGCCTGCTACCGGTTCATCACCGCGGGCATCTTCGACGCGAGCCTGCTCGACCAGATCGAGGTGGCCAAGAAGGCGGAGCGCGACCGCCAACGCCTTGCCGCGGCAGCGGAAATCGGGTGGACCGACGTCACGCAGGCGCAGCTCGACAGCTCGCTCGAGAACTTCGTCTTCCGGCTCTGGGAGCGCGCGGAGGAGGGCAGCGACGTCAAGAAGGGCGCCGCCGCCGTGCTGAAGACCGGCTCGACCGACGAACAGCGCCAGGAGTTCCTCGTCAACGGCATCTACGCCGCGTCGCGCGCCGACAAGCAGCGCAAGATCGAGGAAGCGGAACGCCTGGAGCGCGAACGTCTGGAGCGCGAGGCGAACCGGAAGGCCAAGGAGCAGGCCTGGGCCGCCGCGACCCAGTCGACGGCGACCGAGGACCTGAAGAACCTGCCCGACCGCGAGTTCATCTACGAGATCATCAAGCGCACCAAGGGCGCGCAGGTGAAGGCCAAGGCGCAGATCGCGTACGAGAGCCGCGATCCCGCCGTGTGGAAGGAGTTCATCTTCACCGGCGTGCACGCCGCGCACCAGGCCGACATCGACGAGCAGGACCGCCTGGACAAGCTCGAGGCCGAGCGGCAGATCCGCGCCATCCTGGAGAAGGCGGTCGCCGACGGCTACCAGCCGAACCTGGTCGCCGCCGCCCGCGCCGCACTGGCCGCGGGCACGAAGCTCGCCTACGACGCGTTCCTCAACACCGGCCAGCACGCGGCCGCGAAGCAGGACCTGATCAAGCCGGCCGACCACCGGGTGATCGAGCTGCAGGGCATCCAGTCCGGCCGCTGCCTGCAGGTCGCGGGCCTGTGGGACCAGCCCGGCCAGGGCGCGAACGCTCCCGGCGCGGGCACCGAGCTGTGGGACTGCCTGCGCGGCCCCAAGCAGGTGTGGGAGCTCGTGAAGAAGGTGGAGGGCCAGTACCAGCTGGTGAACCTCAGCTCCAAGCAGTGCCTGGACGTGAGTGGCACCAGCGTCATCCAGAACCCCTGCAACGACCACCCGAACCAGCGGTGGGAGTTCCTGGAGAACCCCAACGGCACCTTCCAGCTGCGCAACGTCGGCACCGGCAAGTTCGCGACCGCCGCGGACAACGGCACCGCCAACGCCACGCTGGTCGTGCAGTACACCAACACCAACGCCGTCAACCAGCAGTGGCGCATCATCGACCCGAGCCACGTCGAGTGGGCCCGGCAGATGACGCTCGGCACCATCCGGCTCAAGGGTCTGCAGTCCGGTCGCTGCCTGCAGGTCGCGGGTCTGTGGGACACCCCGAACCAGGGCGCTCTCGCCGACCTCGCTGGCACCGAGATCTGGGACTGCGTCGGCGGCAACAAGATGGTGTGGGAACTCGTCGACCTGGGCGGCAAGAAGTACGCGCTGAAGAACAAGATGTCCGGCAAGTGCCTCGACGTCCGGTACAGCGAGACGCACAACGGCAACCCGCTCATCCAGTACACGTGCCACTTCAACGGCGCACAGCAGTTCGTGTTCAGCTCCGGCCCGAACAACACGGTCGGCCTGGTGAGCGTGCTCACCGGCAAGTCGGCTGACGTGTACAACCAGCACACCGCCAACGGCTCGGGCGTCGTGCAGTGGGACGGCACCGGCCTGCCCAACCAGCACTGGACCGTGGAGCAGCTGACCACGGCCTGACCTGCGAGAACAGCACTGCGGAGGGCCTCTCGCCGACGTCGGCGAGAGGCCCTCCGTGCGTGGCCTCACCTGGACCTGTGGACTTGCTGTTGGGTTCCTGTCGTTTTCCTAAGGTCGTTCAAACCTGTACTAGTTTGGTTCGAAGCTGAACGACAGCAGTACGACAGGATCGGGGAGCAAGCATGGTCAAGGACGTCGCCGCACTCATCGGCCGCATCGGTGTGGGCATCGTGTTCGTCGCGCACGGCTGGCAGAAGTGGACCGAGTGGGGTCTCGCCGGCACGTCGGCGGCGTTCGAGAAGATGGGTGTGCCGCTGCCGTCGGTCTCGGCCGCGTTCGCCGCGACCGTCGAGCTCGCCGGTGGCCTCGCGCTGATCGTCGGCCTCGCACTGCCGATCGCCGGCGTGCTGCTCACGGTCAACATGCTCGGCGCGTTCCTGCTCGTCCACGCGTCCGGGCCGCTGATCGGTCAGGGCGGTTCGGAGCTCGTCGTCGTGCTGGCCGCGGCCGCGCTCGCGCTCGGCTTCAACGGTGGTGCCTACTCGCTGGACCGCGTGCTGTTCAAGAACAACAAGGTGCTCAACCCAGCTGCAGCGTAGTTTTCTCGCTCTCCCGGCGCGCGGCCAACCGGCCCGCGTCGGGATTGCTCACCTGCACCAGTGAGCCACCGGCCGCCAGCACGGCGAGGAAGCCCTCCAGCACACCGGAGGAGGGCACGTTCCACTCCAAAGTGGACAGCACGCGCGGTTCGGGGCCCAGCTCCGCGCCCAGCTCGCGCGCCCGCGCGACCACTTCATCCACAGTGGACTCGCCAAGGGCGGGCGTCGAACCGGGAACCGGCTCCCACGGCGTGAAGTCGTCACCGTGCCCGCGCACGTCGTCCAGGTAGTCGACGGGGGCGCCGGAGCCCAGGCCCCAGGTGTCCAGCGACGCCACGGCCACGACGTCCGCGTCCGCGGTCCCGCCCTTCGGCACCACGGCCACCTTCGCCTCGACCCCCGCGCCGACGACGTGGGCGCCGCACCACCACGCGCCGAGCAGCAGGCCCGCGGTCTGCCAGTGCGCGGGCAGCAGCACCGCCACCGGGTCGCCCGGCTCGACGTCGTGCTCGTCCCGCAGCCAGTTCGCCGTCTTGGCCGCCCAGTTCGCGATGGTCGCGCGGGACAGTTCGATGCGCGAACCCACTGCGTCGTCGTAGTGCGTGATCAGCGGACGGCCGGAGTCGGCCTTCAGCAACGGCGTGAAGAGGATCTCGGTCACGCTCACGCGGTACTCCTAGTCGACGCAGGGCACGTCCTGTTGGGCGGCAGCTGCCACGGCGGGGAAGCCGTCCAGCGAGAGCAGCTTCTCAGGGCCGAACCGCGACGGCGTAGCGGGGGTGCTGGAGGAGGAAGCCGGCGCCGGAGTGGACTTCTCGCCGATCAGCTGCGCCACCCACGCCTTCACCGCCTCGCGGTCCACCGTGACCACGCTCTGGCCGCGCTCGTTGCGCGCGTCGATGTTCGTCACCGGGATCGTGGCGAACTCCACGTTGCCCGACGCGAGCCCCTGCGCCTGTGTGGCGAGCGTCGCCAGGTCGAGCTTCTCGTCCACCACGACGGACTTCGAGACCGCGTCCAGCAGGCCCTTCATCCTGGCGGGATCGGTGAACGTGCCCGCGGACAGCAGCTGCTTCATCGCCTGCGACATGAACACCTGCTGCCGCGCGATGCGACCCAGGTCACCGCCCGGCATGTTCCGCTGCCGCACGAACGACAGCGCGTCGCCGCCGGAGATCACCTGCTCACCCGCGCGGAAGTTCGCGCCGGAGTTCGGGTCGGACGTGCCGGCCTTCAGGCACACCTTCACGCCGCCGATCACCTCGGTCAGCAGGTAGAACCCGTAGAGGTTGACCTCGGCGTAGTGGTCGACGCGCATCCCCGTGAGGTCCTGCACCGCCTGCACCAGCGCCTTGCGCCCGGCCTCGTCGGACTTGCGCTCGCGCTCCTGCTGGTCGCTCACGCCCTCGGCCTGCAGCCGTTCGGCGGTCAGGAACTTCACCGCGCCGTACGCGGAGTTGATCTTGTCTTCCCGGTAGCCGGCGATCGGCACGTACGTGTCGCGGGGGATGGAGATCGCGCTCACCTTGCCGCCGTTGCGCGGCACCCGCATCACGATGATCGTGTCGGTGTTCACCGTGTCCGTGCCCTCGGTGCGCAGCTGGCGCAGCACGTCCGCGGGAAGCGGCCTGCCCTGTGCGTCCGTCCGGCTGTCGCTGCCCACCAGCAGGATGTCGACCGCGCCGTCCTCGACGGGTGGCGAGTTCGGGATGTCCTCCAGCACCTCGAGGATCTGCGTGGTGTTGGTGTTCTGCTTCACCAGCTTCAGCGCGGCCCAGAAGTAGCCCGAGAAGGCCAGCGTCGTCACGGCGACCAGCGCGACGGCCGTCCGGCCGACGACCAGTGCGGTCTTCTTCGCGCGTGTGGCAGCGCTCAACGTTGGTCCTCCGTGTGCTGGATTTGCGTGCTCAGCGTAACTATCGGAAAGCCGTTACGCCGGGGTTTCAGTTCACGCAGACCAGTCCGCCGGCCGTGATCGGCGGAGCACTGCTGGACGGGGCGGTCGACGACGTGCCAGGCACGCCCTGCGGGTCGACGTCCTCGTCGCCTGCCGCAGCGGAGTAGTCCGAGCCGACGAAGACCTGCACCTGTCCTTTTCGGACGGACGCGCTCTCCTCGACCGTCACGTTCGGCCCGACCTCGGCCGCGACCTTGCGCGCGGCCCCTTCCTCGCCGGCCGCGTACCGCACGACCGTCGTGTCGCTGTTCTGCGGCGCCGAGTCGACGAACCCGCGCTTGAAACCCTTGGCCACCAACGCGTTCTGCACCTGGCTCGCGAGACCCTGCACGCCCGCCGCGTTGTAGACGTTGACGGTGATCGACGAGTTCGGCGGCGCCGGCAGCGTCGTGGTGGGCGTCGGCACCGACGAGCTGGACGGCGACTTGTCCGCAGCGAGACTCGTGAGGAACTTCCGCACCTGGGCCGGGTTCACCGGCAGCACGTTGCCGTCGCCGTAGGTGTCCGTCGGGTCGCCCACCGGGATGGTGCGGAACTCGATGTTGCCGCCCACCAGGCCCTGCATCTGCTCGGCGAACGTCGTGATGTCCCAGCCGTCGCTCAGGATCACGGACTTCTGCACGGCCTCGACGAGCCCGTTCAGCTTGCTCGGGTCGGTCAGCGTGCCGGTCGACAGCACCTTCTTCGCCAGCGCCCCGATGAACACCTGCTGCCGCACGATCCGATCGAGGTCACCGCCGGGCAGGCCCTTGCGCTGCCGCACGAACGACAGCGCCCGCGCACCCTCGATCGTCTGCGGGCCCGCCTTGAAGTTCGCGCCGGAGTCGCTGTCCTGCGTGTCCTCCTTCACGCACACCTCGACGCCGCCGATGGCCTTGGTGACCTCGTAGAAGCTCGCCAGGTTGACCTCGGCGTACCGGTCGATCCGCACGGCGCCGCCGGCCATGTTCTCGATCGTCTTGATCAGCGTCTTGCGCCCGGCCGCCATCGACTCGGTGCGGATCTTCTGCTCGTCGGTCTCGCCCTTGGCGCGCATCTCCTGGTCGACGGTGTTGCGCTTGCGGGCGAACGCGGAGTTGAGCTTGTGCTTGCCGAAGCCCTCGGCGATCTCGACGTAGGAGTCGCGCGGGAACGAGATCGCGACCGCGCGCGTGCCGTCCACCGGAATGTGCACGAGGATCATCGTGTCGGTGTTCTGCTCGCCGTCGGCGTACCCGCCGTTGAGCAGTGCCAGCGCTTCCTTCGACAGCGGGTTGCCCTGCGCGTCGGTGCGGCTGTCCATGCCGACCAGGAGGATGTCGACGGCGCCGTCGAGCGGCTTGCGCCCGGCGTCCTTCGCGATCTCGTCCTCGATGACCTTGGTCTTGACGATGCCGCCCTCTGCGGCGCGCAACTTGCCCCAGCCGTACGACGTGACGAGGAGCACAGCGGCGGAGACGAGCGCGACGAAGATCTTTCCGGCCACGAGGAACGCGTGCAAAGCCGTGGGCGGCCGGGTCCCCTCCACCCTGACCGGCAGACTTTCGCCTTCCACAGCCGTTTCCTCCCCCACCACGTCGAGTTTAGTCGTTTATAAGACACACGACGTGACATTGCTGTGGGTTGCAGCGATTAGGTACGTGACAGACTGCGAGCGGGGAACACCACAGGAGGAAATGAGCATGCGCGTACTGGTGACAGGTGGGGCCGGCTTCATCGGCTCGCACTACGTGCGGGAGTTGGTGAGCGGCTCGTACCCGGCCTTCGCGGGTGCCGAGGTGGTGGTGCTCGACAAGCTCACCTACGCGGGCAGCGAGACCAACCTCGCACCGGTCGCCGGCAAGTTCGAGTTCGTGCGGGGCGACATCTGCGACCCCGCCGTCGTGGCCGAGCAGATGCGCGGCGTCGACGTGGTCGTGCACTTCGCCGCCGAGTCGCACGTCGACCGCTCCATCACGGGATCCGCCGACTTCGTGCTGACCAACGTGCTGGGCACGCAGACCCTGCTGCAGGGCGCGCTGAACGCGGGCGTCGGCCGGTTCGTGCACGTCTCGACGGACGAGGTCTACGGCTCCATCGAGCACGGCTCGTGGTCGGAGACGCACATCCTCGAGCCCAACTCGCCGTACTCGGCCTCCAAGGCCTCCTCCGACCTGCTCGCGCGCGCGTTCCACCGCACGCACGGACTGCCGGTGTGCATCACCCGGTGTTCGAACAATTACGGGCCGTACCAGTTCCCCGAAAAGGTGATTCCGCTCTTCGTCACCAATTTGATCGACGGCAAGAAGGTGCCTCTTTACGGCGACGGCCTGAACGTGCGCGACTGGCTGCACGTCGACGACCACTGCCGCGGCATCCAGCTCGTCGCCGAGGGCGGCCGGCCGGGTGAGATCTACAACATCGGCGGCGGCACCGAGCTCACCAACCGCGAGCTGACCGAGAAGCTGCTGGCCGCGACGGGCCGCGACTGGTCGTTCGTCGAGCCGGTGACCGATCGCAAGGGCCACGACCGCCGCTACTCCGTCGACATCTCCAAGATCTCGTCCGAGCTGGGCTACCAGCCGCGCGTCGACTTCACCGTCGGCCTGGCCGACACGGTCGAGTGGTACCGCGAGAACCGGGCCTGGTGGGAGCCGCTCAAGGAGCGCGCGGCGCTGGTGAAGGGCTGAGCGTTGATCCTCGTTCCCGGTGGTCGCGGCCAGCTCGGCCACGACCTCGCAGCCCTGTCGCCCGACGTCCGCGCGGTGTCGTCCGCCGAGCTCGACGTGACCGCGGTGTCCCCCGCCGATCTCGCCGGCGCGTCCGCGGTGATCAACTGCGCCGCGTACACCGCGGTCGACGCCGCCGAGACCGACGAGGACCGCGCGTTCGCGGTCAACGCCGTCGGCGCGGGCCTGCTCGCCGAAGCGTGCGCTTCCGTTGGCATTCCGTTGATCCACGTGTCGACGGACTACGTGTTCTCCGGTGACGGGACGCGGCCGTACGAGCCGTCCGACCCCGTCGGCCCGAAGTCCGCGTACGGCCGCACGAAACTCGAAGGCGAACGCCGTGTGCTGGACGCGGGCGGCTGGGTCGTGCGCACCTCGTGGGTCTACGGCGTGCACGGCACGAACTTCGTGAAGACCATGGCAGCACTGGAATCGTCGCGGCCCACGCTGTCCGTTGTGGACGATCAGGTGGGTTCGCCGACGTGGTCCCACGACCTCGCGGCCGGCCTTCTCGAACTGGTCTCGGTCCTGCCGGAGCAACGCCTCCTGCACGCCACCGGCGGCGGCGAGACGACGTGGTTCCGTTTCGCACAGGCGATTTTCGAGGAACTGGGTGCCGACCCGGCCCGCGTGCGGCCCTGCACCACGGCCGACTTCCCGCGCCCGGCCCCGCGGCCCGCCTACTCGGTGCTGTCGGGTGCGGCGTGGGCAGCAGCGGGACTACGTCCGTTGCCGCACTGGCGAAGCGCCCTTTCGGAGGCATTCAAGGCAGGGGTGGTAGCTCCCCGTACCGGTGCTGCGCCATTGGAGTGACCGGTCTGGCACGGTCGTTCCAAGTGCGAGAACCTGTTCGGCATGTTCGATTCCGGGCGCAACCCCCAGCGTCCCGCGACAGCGGATTCCGATCGGCAGCGTTTCCTGAGGTGCGTTGCGATTGTCACGGGCTCGCGGCAGGTGTCGATGAGCCAGCTCGACAAGCACTCATCGAGGCCGCACTCTCGGTGAAGTCGTTGGGGCGTCAGGATTTCCTGACGCCTCACGCGTTGCACAGCCTCTTGATCGTCTCGCGTTCGTCGGTGAGACCGCGGTAGCCGATGCCGTGGCAGCCGTTGGTGATCCAGTTGGTCCAGGCGTCGGTGAACGTCGCCGCTCGGACGGGGTCGATGTGCAGCAACGCGCCCATCGCCCACGGCTGGTCGTACTGGCGGTCGAGTTCCGGCAGCCACCTGTCGAGGTAGGTGGCGAGCCACTCGGCGTCGTCGGGTTCGCCGAACGCGGCCAGCGCGAAGCAGTAGCCCTGGCCCGCGTAGCAGGTGGCGCTGTCCACGAGGAGCACGCCGATCCGGTCGCGGAACGCCTTCCTCCGCGCGAACCCGGCGAGGTACGCGCCGATCAGCTTCTCCCGCCAGGTCGCACGCAGCAACGACTCGATCTCGTCGTCGGTCGAGGTGTGCGCCCGCTCGACGATCCCGGCCACGAACGTGTCGCGGTCAGGATCGTTCAGGAAGTTGGCGTGCAGCAGCTTCAGGTGCACGTCACGCCCGGCTCTTCCGGTACGCCTCGACGGTCATCTCCGCGCACCGCCGCCAGGTGAACCCGGCCGCGTACGCACGCCGCTCCGCCTGGGCGGCAGGAGTGGCCGGTGCCGCGACGGCCTGAGCCAACCCCTCCGCCAACGCCTCGACGTCCCCGACCGGCACGTGCAACGCGTGCCCACCGGCGACCTCGCGCAGCGCGGGCACGTCCGAGCACACCACGGGAACGTTGCACGCCAACGCTTCCAGCACCGGCAGCCCGAACCCCTCGTCCCGCGACGGCAGCACCAGAGCGGTCGCCCCCGCCACCACCGACCGCAGGTGGACGTCCGACAGGTACCCGGTCCGCAGCACCCGACCGTCCACTCCGGACTGACCAGGCCCGACGATCACGAGCGGCGGCAGCGACGGATCCGCCGCGTGCGCTTTGATCAGGTACTCGAGGCCCTTGCGCGGCCCGTCCGCGCCGACGAACAGCAGGTACTCCGACGGCAGCCCCAGCCGGCCGCGCAACGTCGGCGACGGCGGCCGGGACGCGAACCAGGCCGGGTCGACGCCCAGCGGCGTGACCACGATCTTCTCCAGCGGCACCGAGAACCGGTCGGCCACGACGGAGGCGACGGCCGCGGTCGGTGTGCAGATCACGTCCGCGCGCTGGGCCGACAGCCGGACCAGCTCGGGCAACCGGCGGTCGGACGGCGGCAGGTCGCCGGGGGAGTCCAGGAAGGCCAGGTCGTGGATCGTCACCACGCGCCCGGCCCGGATGGTCGGCGGCAGCACGAAGTTCGTGCCGTGCATGACGTCGGAGAACCCCGCCAGCAGCTCGACCGGCGGGAACGGCGCGCCCAGCCACAGCCGGCGCAGCGCCCGTGCCGAGACGGGCAGGCCGCGGGCGGTGACGTCGTGCGGCAGCACCGTCCGCAACGCGCGCCAGCCGCGCAACGTGAAGGCGACCGCCCGCACGTCGGCCTCCTCCGGCATGGAAGCCAGTTCTTCCGCCAGTGCCGCGGTGTAGCGGCCGATTCCGGTGCGATGTCCGAGCAGGGGCGTGCCGTCGAGCAGCACGGACAGTGTCTTCTTCTTCGGGGCTCTAGCCATGACGTCCACCACGCGCGATCTTGCGCAGACGCCCCGTCGCCCGCTTGGCCAACTCGGTCGGGCCACCCGCGTCCAGGTACTCGCGCACCAGCTGCAGGTCCCGCTTCACCTTGTCCGCCTTGCTCAACCCCGGTGTGCGCACCAGTGGTGCGGAGCCAGGCAGACGGTCCGCCGCGGGCCTGGGGTCGCGGCAGAACTCCGCCAGCGGCGCGAGCGCCGTCTCCCAGGTGAACCGTTCGCGGACGACGGCGATGCGCTCACGGCACGCGGCCGCGAACTCCTCGTCGTAGAGCACCTTCTCCAGCGCGTCGGCCAGTGCCTCCGGGTCCTCCGGTGGCACGACGACGCCCAAACCTTCCCGCAGCACCAGGTCCGCGAACGAGTCGCCGGACGTGGTGACGATCGGCAGCCCCGCCCACAGGTAGTCGAGCACCCGCGTGCGGAACGCGAACGTGGTCTCCACGTGCTCGTAGTGCGTCGTGACGCCGCAGGACGCGTCGAGCAGGAAGTTCTGCCGATCCTGGTACGGCACCCAGCCGTCGTTGAAGAACACGGTCGAGCCGGTCAGCTCCAGCGACGCCGACAACGCGCGCGTCTGGCCGGCGATGTCCATGTCCGGCACCTCGGGGTTCGGGTGCTTCATGCCCAGGAAGAACAGCTTCGCGTCGGAACGCCGCGCGCGCAGCCGGTCCATCGCGTGGATCAACGACAGCGGGTCGAACCACGAGTAGACCCCACCGGCCCAGATCACGACCTTGTCGGTGTCCGAGATGCCCGGCATGACGCCCTTGATCGCCGGGCCGGTGCGCTGCGGCGGCTTGCCCGAGAGTCCGAAGGGGACGATCCCGAGCAACGACTGCGTCGTGGGGTCGTTGTCGTACAACGTCGGCGTGAGACGGCCCAGCGCGGCCAGGTGGCCGAGCCAGAAGTGGCGCTGCCGTTCCGACGCGCACAGGAAGAAGTCGCCGCGTTCGAGCTGCGTGTTCAGCACCCGCGTGACGGTCTCCAGGTCGAGGGCGCGCTTCTCGTCGGTGTCGTCCTTGCCCTGTTCCAGCAGTTCGAGGTGCATCGGGTCGTACATGTCGCAGACCACGATCTTGGTCGACGACTTCTTCTTCAGCTCGCCGATCATCTCCAGCGCGTGGCCCTGCAGCACGACCACGTCCGCCCACGCGACGTGCGGCGGCAGCTCCTTCGGCCGGGCGCGTTCGACGGCGAACGGCGCGTCCGGCGGCACGCACAACGGGTTCGTCGTCACCAGGCGCACCTGGTGCTCGCCGGACAGCACGTCGGCCATGTGCCAGGCGCGGATCGCGGGGCCCGCCATCCGGTCCGAGATCGCGTCGCCGGTGATCACCAGGATCCTGCGCGGCTTGCCGAAGACCTCGTCCAGGCCCAGCACGTCGACGAGGATGTCGTGCGCCGCGAGGTAACGCGGCAGGGGATAGGCCGGTTCCAGCGCCTTGCGCATCAACGGCACCAGGTCGGTGTCGGACCTGCGGCGCGCGGCCTGCTCGATCTTGCGCGACTCGGCCAGCGACGGCATCAGCTCGACGAACTGGTCGATCGCGAGGAACCCGGCCAGCGCCTGGCGCGACACCCCGACCGGCTCGCGGTCGAGCGCGGGGTCCGCCGGCCTGCGGGTGATCTCCAGCTGCGTCGGGTCGATCTCCCCGCGCGCGGTGGCCCTGCGCACGCACAACGCCAGCGCGGCGGGCAGCACCTTGGCCAGCGTCTCGTCGGAGAAGTTCTTGTACAGCGACGCGAGCGCGTTGCGTTCCAGCAGGTACAGCTCGCGGCTGTGGTCGATCGAGGTCATCGACGCGTGGTGGCGGTGGAACGTGAGCGAGGCGGGCTCGTAACGGACCCGCCAGCCGCGCAGGTTGAGCCGCCAGCCGAGGTCGACGTCCTCGTAGAACATGAAGAACCGGTCGTCGAACCCGCCGAGCTCGCGGTAGACCTCCGCGCGCACGAACATCGCCGACCCGGTGCCGAACAGCACGTCCTGCGGGGCGTCGTACGCGCCGGTGTCGTCCTGCCCGGCGTGGCGCTTGTAGCCCATGCCGAACCAGGTCAGCCCGCCGTCCACGAAGTCGATCTTCTGGCCGTCCCAGTCGAGCACCTTGCTCGCGACCGCGCCGACCGCCGGCTCCGCGTGGAACACCCGAATCGCGGTCTTGATCCAGTCGCGGTCCGCGCGCGCGTCGTTGTTCAGGAACGCCAGCACGCTGCCGGTGGCGTGCTCGACGCCGAGGTTGCAGCCGCCCGCGAAGCCGAGGTTGTGCTCCGAGGTGATGATCTTCGCGCCGGGCAGTTCCGCCTTGAGCCGCGCGGTGTCGTGCGCCTCGTTGTCGACGACGATCACCTGCAGCAACTCGGCCGGGTAGTCCACCTCGGCCAGTCCGCGCACGCAGGTGATGGTGTCCTCCGCGCCGTGGTAGTTGACGACGACGACTGACACGACGGGCAGTGATGCGCGATCCACGTGCTAAGCCTGCCTCATCACTCTGCGCGCCCGCAGTGTGGTTGCACAGATCAGCATCAACAAGATCGCGATTGGTACTCCGAACACCCACTCGCCGGACCAGTCGTTGCGGTCGGCGAGCAACGGCCGCATCAACGGGTGCCGCAGCACGGTGGCCGGACCCGGTGCCATCTTCTTGTCCTGCTCGCCCAGCACGACGATGCGCAGCCGCGCGCCGTCGGGGCAGGTGATGTGGTGCGCGAAGGCCGGGTTGTCGGGCCGGGGGAGGTCCTCGACCGACGTGATCACGCACGTCTGGGGCGTCGCCAGCACGTCCATCAACGCGCGGTGACCGTCGCCGACGAGCACCGCCGTGCCGGGGATCACGACCATGAACGCGGGCAGCACCAGCCACGCGGGGCCGAGCTTGCCCACGCCCCACGCGAACGCGAGCGACAGCAGGCAGCACGGGACCAGCACCGCGAGCTCGTACTGCTCGGGCACGATCGCGCCCAGCACGGCCGCGGCGGCGATCGCGACCAGCCCGATCACGATGAGCGGTAGTGGTCGCCTCACGGCTGCCTCCTCATGCTGGGAGGACGCCCACGATCGGAACAGGTTCCCAGGAGCCGGCGGTTCAACCGCGTGTGAGGATCTTCACCCGCAGCGCCAGCCCTGCCTTCACCAGCAACCGGAACGGCGCCCACAGCGCGCCCTGGTGCCGGTCGGCGAGGTAGCGGTAGGCGCTGCGGTGGTGCTCGCGCAGCATCCGGTCCGACGACCGCGCGGTGGCGTGACCGCCGATGTGGGTGACCTCGGCGTCGGGCACGTAGACGCACTGCCAGCCGGCCTTGGTGACCCGCTCGCCGAGGTCCACGTCCTCGAAGTACATGAAGTAGCGCTCGTCGAAGCCCTTGACCGAGTCGAAGGCCTCGCGCCGCATCAGGAAGCAGCTGCCCGACAGCCACCCGGCGGTCCGCTCGACCGGCGTCTTCTCCTGCCGGTACGCCCGCGTCCACGGGTTCGACTTCCAGAACGACCCGAACACCGCGTGCCCGAGACCACGCCCGATCGAGGGGAGCAGCCGCGCCGACGGGTAGACCTCACCGTTCGGCTCGCGGATCAGCGGCCCGAACATGCCGCCCCGAGGCCACCGGGACGCGGCCTCGATCAACGTGTCCACGCTGCCCGGCGCGAACTCGATGTCCGGGTTGGCGATCAGCACCCAGCCGACGTCCTGCCCGAACGCGGCCACACCGATGTTCGCCGCCCGGCCGTAACCGAGGTTTCCGCCGGTCGGCAGGAACGTGACGTGCTCGCGTTCCGCCGCGACCTGCTCCGGCACGCCGTCGGTGGAACCGTTGTCGGCGAGGATCACCTGCACCGAGCGGGTGGTCGCCTTCGCGAGGGTGTCCACGAACGGTGCCAGCGTCTCGCCCGGCGAGTACGTGACCGTCACGACACCAAGTCCGTCGCCGTAGTTCACGCGCGACACAGTAGTGGCTCGCGATTCACCGGCGGCGGCGCACCAGCACCGCCCGCTCGTAGGCGAGCCGGTGGCGGTCGGCACTCACCGCCCAGGAGAAGTCCTTCGCGCGTTGCTGTCCGGAAGCTGCCAGGGCCGAGCGGCGGGCGGGATCGTCCAGCAGATCGGCGATCGCCGCCGCGATGTCCCCCGCTCCGACACCGCAGTAGGCGACCGCCTCGCCACCGACCTCGGGCAGCGACAGTCTTCGGGTCGTGAGCACGCACGCGCCGCACGCCATCGCTTCGAGCACCGGCAGGCCGAAGCCCTCGCCGAGCGACGGGTAGGCGACCAGCTGGGCACCGCCGAGAAAGCCCGCGAGCTGTTCGAACGGCAGGTAGCCCGCCCTGATCACGCGGATCCGGTGCGGCACCGAGTCGAGCGCCCGTTCGACCTGGCTGTCCCAGCCGGGCTGACCGGCGAGCACGAGCGCGGGCGGGTCGGTGCGGCCGACCATCGCCTGGGCGAACCCGCGGATCAGCGCCGGGACGTTCTTGCGCGGTTCCAACGCACCGAGGAACGCCACGTACGGCGTGTCCCCCAACGACAGCGTCCGCCGCACCGTGGTGATCTCGTCCGGCGACGGCGGGTGGAAGCGCTCGGTGTCGACGCCGTGCTGCGCGATGTGCAGGACGCGGCTGTCGGCTCCGGCGACGCGCACCAGTTCGTCGGACGTCGCCTGCGACGGCACCACGCACAGATCCGCGCGCTTCAACGAGGCGCGGGTCCATGCGCGGAAGAAGCGCGCCTTGACCGACGAGTGCAGCACCGGGTCGGTGAAGAACGTGGCGTCGTGCAGCGTCACGACCGAAGCGGCCTTGCTGGCCAACGGAAGCGTGTAGTGCGGTGAGTGCACGACGTCGACGCCGAGCGACCGCACCAGGCGCGGCAACGTCGTCTGCTCCCAGGCCAGCCGGGCTGTCCTGGTGGCGACGGCGTCAGCGGCCCGCACGACGCGGGCGTTCGGCGCGATCTTGGTGAAGAGCTCTTCGTCGCGCGGCTGACACACGACGGACAGCTTGGCGCCGTCGGCGTCCAGTGCCGCGACGAGCGAATCCACGTAACGGCCGACGCCACCCCGGTCTGCGGGGACCGCGGTGGCGTCGATCAGCACGCTGGGTTCGGCGGTCGGCACGATCAGCTAGCGTAATGTCAGTTGCGAATGCGTTTAGCGGGAATGCGCCAATCCGGTCGTTACAGGTGCGTGTCCCAGACACCTCGTGCGGTCTTTTCCCAGGTGAACTCACTCGCGCGGGTGATACCGGCCGCGACGGTGTGATGCGGATCCATCAGCACTTCCCGCAAACCTTCCGTCAAAGAGCCCAGATCCCCGCGCCGAACGGCGGTTCCGGCACCGCCGGCGACCTCGACGAGAGCGGGGTCGTCGGAGTGCACGACGGGCACGCCCGCGGCCATCGCCTCCAGCACCGGCAGCCCGAAACCCTCGGCCAGACTGGGTGCGGCGAGCACCGTCGCACCGGCCAGCACCGACGCCAGCCGTTCGTCGGAAACCTTGCCCAGCAACGTGACGTGCGGTGCGCGCAGATCAACACCGCCCCAGCCCTGCGGACCGATCACGACCAACGGCACGTCGAGCTGCTCGGTCGCCTTCACCAGCAGGTCGAAGCCCTTGCGCGGCTCGATCGTGCCGATGGCGAGCACGTAGCGTCCTGGAAGATCGCCTGGTTTCTCACCCACCAGCCTGGTGACCCCGTTGGGCACCACGTGCACCGGAACTTCGACGCGCACGTGGTCGCGCAGTTGGTCTGCGACGGCGTTTGTCGGCACGACCAGTGCTTTCGCCTCGGTGGCGGCTCTTGCGATGACCTTGCGGTGCCACGCGACACCGCGCGGCGTCAGCGTCTCCGGATGCGTCCACGGCACCACGTCGTGCACCGTCACCACGGCACCCGGCAGTGGGGCGAGCGGCGTGGGGGCGTGCACGTGCGGGCCGAGCTTCGGCGGCAGTCCTCGCTCCCACAACGCCACCAACGCCCGGCGGGGCAGCCTGATCACGCGGTCCGCGTTCGCCGTCGCCGCGGTGGTCACCCTCCAGCCGCCGGGCGCGGTCTCCCGCAGGGCCTTCAGCAGTTCGGCCGTGTAGCGGCCGGTGCCGCCGGGGACGGGGGCGTTGAGTTGCTCGGTCAGCACTACGAGCTCTGGCACGTCGCGTACCGTCTCACGCCGTGTCGGCACTCAGCACCGTGGTGGTCGTGACGTGGCGCGGACGTGACCACATCACGGCCTGCCTGGACGCTCTCGCAGCCCAGAAGAGTCCACACAGGACGATCGTCGTCGACAACGCGTCCGACGACGGCACAGCCGCGTTGATCAGCGGGCATGAGGTCGTGCGGCTGCCGCGCAACCGCGGTTACGCCGGCGGGCTGGCCGCCGTGCTCGGCATGATCGACACCCCGTACGTGGCGTGGCTCAACGACGACGCCGTGCCGGATCCGTCGTGGCTGAGCGAGCTGGAGAACGCGCTGGAGGCCGAACCGGACGCGGCCGCCGCCACCTCGTCGATCCTGCTGACGGACGGCTCGACGCAGTCCGTCGGTGTGGCGCTGACCGCGGCCGGCTACGGCAAGGACGTCGTGCTCGCCGGGCGCGAGGTGTTCGGGTTCTGCGGCGGCGCCGCCTTGCTGCGGACGTCCGTGCTGCGCGCGGTGGGCGGTGTGCCGGCCGACTTCTTCTGCTACTACGAGGACACCGACACGGCCTGGCGGTTGCGGCTGGCCGGGCACCGGGTGATCTCGGTCGGACCGGCGCGGGTGCGGCACCGGCACGGGGCGAGCACGCGGCCGGGTTCTCCGCTCTTCCACCGGTGGAACGAGCGCAACCGGTTGCTCATGCTGTTCCGGTGTGCGCCGATTCTGGTGGCGTTGCGCGAGTTCGCGCGGTTTCTGGTGATCACGGCGTTGCTGCCGGTGCGCAGGAGCGTGCCCGACGCGGCGAACTTCCGGATCGGGCTGCGGTTGCGGGTGATCGGCGAGGTGCTGCTCAGAACGCCGGTGACCCTCGTCCAGCGACTCGTGATCGGCGCGCGGTCGAAGATCACCCGCGGTGTGGTGTGGCGGGACTGGGCAGGGCGTTAGCCTCACATGTCTCCGCTGAGGCGCTGCGACAGCGAGCTCCGCGTCTGCTGGTGGTTCGAGACGGTCGGGATCACACCCGGCTGCACGACCTGAGTGATCTCCGCGTCGTCCGCGACCGGCTTCGGCTGCGCGGGCCTCGGCTGCTGCTGCGGCGGCATCTGCTGCATCGGCTGCTGGGCGGGCATCGGCTGGGGAGGCCGCTGCTGCCCGAGCTGCCCCATCTGCCCTGGCGGCAGGATCATCGTCGAGTCCGGGTCCAGCCGCGGGTCCACGGCGTTGACCAGCGTGCGAGGGATCTGGAGCGTGTCGGACGCGTCCATCGGGGACGTCATGTTGTCCGGCGTCACGATGTTCCGCCCACGTGCGCGGGCGCGGGCGAGCATGGCGTCGGCCCGGTCGCGGGGGTCCATGTCGGATTTAGCTCCTTGCCGGGACCAGATCCCGTATGACGATCTGCTTCGTGTCAGAGTATTCCGTCGAACGGCTCGCTGTAACGCGGAGGAGGAAAAAGGTGCACGGCGTCGAAGCTGTGGTGCTGGTCGGGGGCAAGGGCACCCGTCTTCGCCCGCTGACCCTGTCCGCTCCCAAGCCCATGCTGCCGACCGCGGGGGTGCCGTTTCTCACGCACCTGCTGTCGCGGATCAAGGAGGCCGGGATCACCCACGTGGTGCTCGGCACGTCCTACAAGGCCGAGGTGTTCGAGGAGTACTTCGGTGACGGTTCCAGGCTGGGGCTGGAGCTCGAGTACGTGGTCGAGGAGGTCCCGCTCGACACGGCGGGAGCCATCCGCAACGTCGCGGACAAGCTGCGCGAACCCGACGTGATGGTCTTCAACGGCGACATCCTGTCGGGCGTCGACCTGACGGGGATCGTCGACACGCACCGCAAGCACGAGGCGGACGTCACGCTGCACCTGGTGAAGGTCGCGGACCCGCGCGCGTTCGGCTGCGTGCCGACCGACGACGAGGGCCGCGTGCAGGCGTTCCTGGAGAAGACCGACAACCCGCCGACGGACCAGATCAACGCGGGTTGCTACGTCTTCCGCCGCGAGGTGATCGACGCCATCCCGGCTGGCCGTCCGGTCTCGGTGGAGCGCGAGACGTTCCCCGGTCTGCTGGAGGCGGGCAAGCGGCTGCAGGGCCACGTCGACGCCACGTACTGGCTCGACCTGGGCAAGCCGGAGGCGTTCACGCAGGGCTCCGCCGACCTGGTGCGCGGCATCGCGCCGTCGGCCGCCGTCGCCCAGCCCGGCGACTACCTGGTGCTGGAGGGCTCTTCCGTGCACGAGGGCGCGACGGTGAAGGGCGGCAGCACGGTCGGCGCGAACTGCACGGTCGCGGACGGCGCGGTGCTCGACGGCGC
Organism: Lentzea flava; assembly: GCF_014648475.1. Classification (GTDB taxonomy): domain Bacteria; phylum Actinomycetota; class Actinomycetes; order Mycobacteriales; family Pseudonocardiaceae; genus Lentzea; species Lentzea flava. The sequence goes on from NZ_BMRE01000039.1 coordinate 64,840, forward strand.
GATCCTGTTCGACGGCGCCGTCGTCGGCGAGAATGCCGTGGTGGAACGCTCGATCGTCGGCGCGGGCGCGCTGGTGCAGGCCGGTGCGGTGCTGCGCGACGCCGTGGTGGGCGACTCGGCCGTGATCGGGGCGCGGTGCGAGCTGATCGGCGGGGCGCGGGTCTGGCCGGGCGTGGTGCTGCCAGAGGCCGGCGTGCGCTTCTCCACGGATGCCTAGCAGAACCTGGACACCACCGTTCCCCCTGGACCTGGGCGCGGTGCTCGGACCGCTGCGCCGCGGACCCGGTGACCCGTCCTTCTCGACCGAGGGCGGCATCTGGTTCGCGGCGAACACGCCGTGCGGTCCGGGAACTCTGCACATCCGTCGTACGGACGCGATCGAAGCGGAAGCGTGGGGCGACGGCGGCCTGTGGCTGCTGGACGGCCTGCCCGCTCTGCTCGGCGCGGACGACCCGCTGGACGAGTTCGTCGCGCACCACCCGATCGTCGCCGAGGCCCGTCGTCAACGCCCCGGCCTGCGGCTCGGCGCGACGGGTCGCGTCTGGGACCTGCTGTTCGCCTCGATCCTGGAGCAGAAGGTCACCGGCAAGGAGGCGTTCCGGACGTGGCGCGAGCTGGGCCGCCGCTTCGGCGAGCCCGCACCCGGCCCGCTGCCTCTGAAGGTGCCGCCGACACCGCACCGGTTGCTGGCGTTGCAGGACTGGGAGTGGCACCAGTGCGGCCTCGACGGCGCCCGCCGCCGCACGCTGATCAACGCGGCCCAGGTCGCGCACCGGCTGGAGAAGGCCGCCGAGATGCGCAGCCGCGAGCTGCTGGAGAAGGTGCCCGGCATCGGCGTGTGGACGTCGGCCGAGGTGGCGCAACGGTCGTGGGGCGACCCGGACGCCGTGAGCGTCGGCGACTACCACGTGGCGAAGAACGTCGGCTGGGCGTTGACCGGCAAACCGGTGGACGACGACGGGATGATGGAGCTGCTGGAGCCGTACACACCGCAGCGCCACCGGGCCGTTCGCTACCTGGAGGCCGCGGGGATGCAGCGGCCGCGGCGGGCACCGAGGTTCTCGCCGCGCGACTACCGCAGGTTCTGAGGGGGGCTTGGTTGGCGAAGCGGCAGTACGTGGCGAGGGGCGTGCCGGGCGGCTACCGGATCTGGAACACCAGGTCGCGGCGCTGGTGGGGCGACCACTACGAGCTGTGCCCCGACGACCTCCTCGCCGAGCTGAACGGCGCCGCCGATCCCGCGCGGATCACCGCCCTGCTCAAGCGCTACCGCGCTCTCCGCCGCTAACCCGGCCCGGACGAAAACGATGAAGGGCTCCTTCATCCACCTGACGTGGATGAAGGAGCCCTTCATCGAGCGCTAGCGGAGGCGGGCCAGCGCCGACTCGATCAACGGGTGCAGGTCGTCCACGTTGGCGGGCAGCGAGTCGAGCGGCCACCACTGCAGGTCCACCGACTCGGCTGACCGCACCGGCCGCGCGCCGACCGGCGCCCGCACCAGGAACCGCACGTCGAAGTGCCGCGTCGGCTTGCCGAGCGAGCACGTGATCGGGTGCACGTCGAGGTGGATCGGCGTCGGCTCGATCCGCAGCCCGCGGATGCCGGACTCCTCGGTGGCCTCGCGCAACGCGGCCGCGGCCAGGGAGTCGTCCTCCGGCTCGCAGTGGCCGCCGAGCTGCAGCCACCGGCCCACGCGCGGGTGCAGCGTCAGCAGCGCGTGCTCCGCGGTGGCGTCCAGGACCAGCGCGGACGCGGTGAGGTGGCCGGGTTCGCAGGACCGCTGGCAGGCGTCCTCACGGGCAGCCAGGAAGCCCAGGTAGGCCTCCTTCAACGCGTCCTGGCCGGTGAACCGGCTCAGCGTGGCGACCGCGTCGGCGTGCAACGTCACAGCTCGATCAGCCCTTCCAGCGGCTCGCGGGGCGTCAGCGGCTCGGTCGGGTGCCCGACCGCCACCGCGCCCAGCGGTTCCCAGTCCTCCGGCACGCCCAGCACGGAGCGCACCACGTCGGCGCAGAAGATCGTCGACGACACCCAGCACGAGCCGAGCCCCTCGGCGGCCAGCGCCACCAGCAGGCCCTGCACCGCGGCACCGCCGGCGACCGTGAACATCGTCTTCTCGGCCTCGGACCGGCGCTTGTCCGGATACGCGTGAGCGCCGTCGCGCACGAGGAACGGCACGATGATCTCCGGCGCCTCCACCAGCAGGTCGCCCCTGCGCACCCGGCGTGCGACCTGCTCGTCGGTGAACCCGTCGCCGCGCAGGTCGGTTTCCCACTGCTCGCGCATCGCCCGCAGCAACTCGGCGCGCTTCTGCCGCACCAGCACGAACCGCAGCGGCTTCGTGTGGTGCGGCGCGGGCGCGGTCAACGCGGCACCCACGGCGCGTTTCACCGCGGCCGGATCCACCGGCTCCGGCGAGTAGAACCGCACGGACCGGCGCATCAGCACGGCCTCGGCCCTGCCCTGGGCCAGCGCCTCCTCGGTGCCGAGCCGGAACAGGTCCTCCTCGGTCGGCCTGACCAGGTCGCGGGCGGTCGAGCCGTCGTCCACCACGTCGAAGCCGCGCAGCACCGCCACCGGCACCGCGCCGAGCTTGCCCTTCACCAGGTCCGCGGCGGCCGCGATCTCGTCGGCGATCGCGACCATCGTCACGGCCAGCTCGTTGCCGTGCTGGTCCACCGAGCCCGCGTAGTTGTGCAGCACGCGGATGCCCGCAGCGCCGATCGCGGCGTCGGTCTGACCCACCCGCCACGCGCGGCCCATCGTGTCGGTGATCACCACCGCGACCTCGACGCCGAGCAGGGCCTTCAACGCACCGCGCAGTGCGGCCGCTGACCCGTCCGGGTCGACGGGCAGCAGCGCGATCTCGTCACCGGCCACGTTCGAGGCGTCGACCCCGGACGCGGCCTGCACGATGCCGAGCTTGTTCTCGGTGATCAGCGTCCGCATCTTGCGGGCGAGCACCCGCACCGACTCCGCGTCGACGTGCTCGCGCCGGATCCTGTCCCGCTCCTCCGGGTCGGCCGGCACCCGGATGAGCCGTCCCTCCACTTTGGACACGATCTTGGACGTGACGACGAGCACGTCACCGTCGCGCAGCCACGGCGCGGCGGCCGCGATCGCACCGGCGAGATCGTCGCCGGGGCGAAATTCCGGCAGGCCCGGCACCGGCAGCAGCTCCAGCGCCGCGGCGGCGTGATCAGTCAACGTCGACTCCGGCCAGTTCCAGCGCGTCCCGCGCCATCTGCGCTGTGGCGTCCACATCGGACATCAGCAGCGGAACGGCGCGGACCGCGACACCGGGCACGTCGGCGCGGTCGCCGGTGTGCACCAGCCACGCGTCGAGAATGCCGTCTTCCGAGCACTTGCGGGAGCCGTAGAGCCGTCCGACCGCCTCGGCGGAGGTCTCGACACCGATCGCGTCCAAACAAGCGTCCGCCATGCCCCGCAACGGTTTCCCGCCGATGATCGGCGACAGGCCCACGACCCCGGCCTCGGTCTTGCGCAGCGCGTCGCGCACACCGGGCACGTTCAGGATCGTGCCGACGCTCACGACGGGGTTGGACGGGGCCAGGACCACCGCGTCGGCCTCGGCGATCGCCTCCAGCACGCCGGGCCCCGCGGTGGCGGCCTCTGCGCCCACGAACGCGAACGACTGCGCGGGCACGCCGGCCCGGTGCTTCACCCACCACTCCTGGAAGTGGATCGCCTTCGGCTCGCCGTCCAGCTCGACCACGACGTGGGTCTCCACGCGGTCGTCGGACATCGGCAGCAGCCGCACGCCCGGCTTCCACCGGTCGCACAGCGCCTCCGTCACGGCCGACAGCGGGTATCCGGCGCGCAGCATCCTGGTGCGGACGAGGTGCGTGGCCATGTCCCGGTCGCCGAGCCCGAACCAGGTCGGCTCGGCACCGTAGGCGGCCAGCTCCTCCTTGACGGTCCACGACTCGTTCTCGCGGCCCCAGCCGCGCTCGGTGTCGATCCCGCCGCCCAGCGTGTACATGCAGGTGTCGAGGTCGGGGCAGATGCGCAGCCCGTGCATCCACACGTCATCGCCGGTGTTGACCACCGCGGTGACGTCGGCTCCCAACCGCTTGAGCCCTTGCAGGAACCTCGCGCCGCCGACCCCGCCGACCAGTGCTACGACCTTCACGCCGCGCCATGCTTCCACAGTGCGGTGCGCGGTCTACAGGTAGCGCCAGAACATGAACGCGACCACACCGGAGCCCGCCGAGCCCGGGTCGCCGCCGATCAGCTCGAAGACCGTCGAGGCCAGCGCGAAGAAGAGCCGGTTCACCTCGGCGAAGGCGATCAGCACGGCGAACAGGATCAGCGGCGCCCACGGCCGGGCCTTCGCGCCGAACTGCTGCGCCTGGTACGACATGAACGGCTCCAAAACACCCCAGCCGTCCAAACCGGGAATCGGCAGGATGTTCAGCACGAACGCGATCACCTGCAACAAAGCCAGGTACGAAATTGCGCCGGCGAGCGCGGCCGGCGGCGAAAACAGCGTGACGATTCCGGCGAGGATCACGCCGAGCACGAGGTTCGTGACCGGTCCCGCGAGTGAGACCAACGACTCGATCTTCTTCGAGCGCAGCGCGTGGTGGTTGATCCACACCGCGCCACCAGGAAGGGGAATGCCGCCGAACGCGAGCAGCACCAGCGGCAGCACGATGCTCAGCACCGGATCGGTGTAGCGGCGGATGTCGAGGGTCAGATAACCCTTGTCCCGCACGGAGAAGTCGCCGCCCTTGTAGGCGACGGCGGCGTGCCCGAACTCGTGCAGGCACAGCGTCACCGCCCAGCCGGCGAGTACGAAGAGGATGGTGCCCGCGATGATGGCGACATCGCCCTCGAGCAGGGTGAGGGCCCCTCCGGCGACGGTCGCCGCGAGCAGGCCGAGGAACAGTGGACTGGGTCGCACCGCTGATCGCTTCACCCCACCAGTGTGGCGTGTCGGCTGGCGTGGTGGGCCGTTCGGGGACCCGTTGCGACGCGTGGATCACTGTCTGTGCTGCCAGTCAAGGTTTTAGCGGCCAACTGCGCGAATATCCCCCGACGTGTGGACTCCACTTGACCCCCTGCTGTGACGCAGGTGTAATCACATCGGTGTCATTCGTCGTTGTGGGAGCGGCGTCTGGCGTCCGCCAACCGGGGAGAGCGGAAGGCGAGGAGGCGGACGAAATGCAGGAATTCGAAGAAGATCACGTCGCGCAGCCGGTTGTGCAGGGCGAACTGTCGTACCTGTTCGACCCCGCCGACGAGCAAGACTGGCAGGAGCGTGCGCTCTGCGCACAGACGGATCCCGAGGCGTTCTTCCCCGAAAAGGGTGGATCGACGAGGGAGGCGAAGCGCATCTGCCTGGGCTGCGAGGTCCGGTCGGAGTGCCTCGAGTACGCGCTCCAGCACGACGAACGCTTCGGCATCTGGGGCGGTCTCTCGGAGAGAGAACGCCGCAAGCTGAAGAAGCGAGCCGTCTAGCCGGAGCACTGAAGTGTGATCTTTGTGCCTTAACTTGAGGACGTGACAAGTCCTCACCCGAGGCTCCGGACCGCGCCGGTGCTGTGCGTCCTGGTCTGCCACGACGGCGACCAGTGGCTCAGCACGGCGCTGTCCGCGTTGCGGCGTCAGCGAATTCGCCCGAGGCACGTGATCGCGGTCGACACCGGTTCCACCGACCGCACGGGCAAAATCCTGGCGGAGGCGGAAGATCTGCTGGACGGCGTGCTGACCGTGCCGCGCGGCACGGGCTTCGGCACCGCTGTGCGCATCGCCGTCGAGCACGCCGTCGACAGGTGGGGCGACCCCGGCAGGTGGCTGTGGCTGCTGCACGACGACAGCGCGCCCGAACCCGACTGCCTGGCCGCACTGCTGACCGCGGCCGAGGTGTCGCCCTCGGCTGCCGTCCTGGGCCCGCTGTGCCTCGATTGGGTGGATTCTCGGCTCGTCGTCGAGGCCGGTTTGTCGACGGATTCCTCCGGGCATCGGCAGACGGGCCTCTCGTCCGCGGAACATTCCGCGTCGTTCCAGCAGAGCACCGAGGTGCTCGCGGTCTCGTCGGCCGGCTCGCTGATCCGCCGCGAGGTCTGGCACGCGCTGGGCGGCTACGACGAGGCGATGCCGCTGCTGCGCGACGACCTCGACTTCGGCTGGCGCGTGAACCGTGCCGGTCATTTGGTCCTGTGCGTTCCCGTGGCCCGAATGCGGCACGCCCGCGCCGCGACCAGAGGCGCACGTCGTTTGGACGCGACGATGGCGCGCCCCGGTCCGTCGTTCCGCGGGGTCGACCGCGCACACGGCATGCGCACGTTTCTGGTCAACACCTCGGGTTTTTCGTTCCTCATAGGACTTCCGCGGCTCCTCTTTCTGTCTTTGCTGCGGGCTTTGGGTTTCCTGTTCCTCCGGCGTTTCGCCGACGCTCACGCCGAAATCGGCGCCGCCCGCTACCTCCTGACGAGAGGCAGGCTCTTCGAGGGCCGCCGCGCCCGTCGCGGTTCCGCCGTCGTCCGCGGCCTGTTCACCTCGCGGCTGACCAGGTTCCGCAACGCCCTGCGCGCCGGTGCCGCGTTCCTGATCCGCCGCCGCGTCGAGGCCGACGCCGCGCTGGGCCGCCTGCCCGCTTCCGACGCCAGTTCGGCATGGCTCGAACCGTCCGAAGTGGACTCTCGGCCGGTAGGTCCCGCCGCACTGCCCGCGGGCGCCTCCAGGGGCCGTCCGCGCGTGGCCGGTCTGCGGCGTCCACCGGTCGTCGTCCCGGTCGACGCCGCGTTGCCCGGCGCCCTCCGTCCGTCACCGCGCCCTCGGCCGTCGCCGGGACCGCGCGGCCCCGAGATGGTCTTCGTCGAGGTCGACCAGTCGAGGGTGCTGCGGTCGCTGTTGCTGGCGCCGCCGGTGCTGCTGGTGCTGGGGCTGTCGGTGGTCGCGGTGGTGGCGAACTGGTCGCGCCTCGGGCTGTCGCTGGCCGGCGGCCGGTTGCTGCCCGTCGGGTCCGCGGGCTCCGTGTGGTCGACGTATCTCGCGTCGTGGCATCCGGTGTTCGGCGGCACCGCGGCTCCGGCTCCCGCCGCGCTGGCCGTCCTGGGGCTGATTCCCGGTGGGCCTTCGTTCGCCGTCGCGTTGTTGTTGCTCGGTGACATCCCGCTCGCCGCGCTCTCGGCCTACATCGCGTCACGCGGCATGCGCGTGCGTCGGTCCGTGCGTGCGGTGGTGTCGGCGTTCTACGGGTTGCTGCCCGTGGCCACGACGGCGGTGGCCGAGGGACGGCTGGACGTCGTCGTCGTCCACGTCGTGACGCCCGTGGTGTTCGCCGGGGTGTACGCGGTTCTGCGCGCATCGTCCACGCACGCCTGGCTGCCGATGGCTTCCGGGACGGCCCTGGGTGTTGCGGTCCTCGGAGCTTTCTCGCCGTTGACCCACGTCGTGACGATCGTCGGGGCGTTGGGCGGGTTCATCGCGGTGTCCGGCGGGGCGCGGCGGATCGCTGCGTTGTTCGCCATCGTGCTGTTGCCCATGGCGTTGTTGTTGCCGTGGCCCGCAGTCCTCTTGCAGCACCCCGAGAAGGTCCTGAACGGGCTCGGCGCGGCCTTCGAGTCGCCTCCGCCGAACCTGATCGTGTGCTCGGTGTTCGTGGCCGCCGCGTTCGCCGCTGCCGTGTTGCGGCCCAACGCCGCGATGCTGCCCGGCCTGTTCGTGATCGTCCTGGCGATCGGGGCCCTGGCTGCCGTCGCGGCTGTACGGGCCTGGCCGGGCACGCCGTTGGTGATCCTCGCCTGGGGGCTCGTCTGGGTGGTGCTGGCCGGGTGCCGGCGCGGGGTGGCGCCGGGAATCGCCGGGCAGGTCCGGGTTCGGCGGGCCGTCTACGCCGTGGGCGTGGTGACGCTGGTCAGCCTCGGCGTGGCCGGGTTGCTGGATCTGCGGTCCGGGCCGTTGAAGGCCGACGGCGGGGCCCAGCTGTCCTCGTCGCTGACCGCCGAGCTGGAGCGGACCGGGCGGTCGGTGCTGATCCTCGGGTCGCCGGTCCGGCAGGTCGCCGGACGGATGCCCGCGTTCGGGGACGACGATCTGGTGCCCACGGTGTCGTCTCCCGCACGGCTGCGCCGGTGGAACTCGTCGTTGCTCGACGGGGCCGCTCCCGTCGTGAAGGTCACGCTGGCCCAGGCGGCCGCGTCCGGGGTCTCCTTCCTGGTGCTGCCGTCGGAGGAGGCAGCGGCACGGGTGCGCGGCGCTGCCGGGGAACTGGTGTCCGTGGCACCGGGCACCACTGACGGGCGGCCGGTGCTGAGGGTGCGGCTGGCCGCGGACACCGGGGTGTTGCTGGGGCCCGATCTCGCCAGGCGGGCGCGCACCGGCGGGGAACCGCCCGCCGAGCTGGCAGCGCAGGGAGTGGCGCCGGTCAACGTCACGCTGCCCGACGTCGCCGTGAAGGTCTCCGCTGGTGGCGAGGGCCGGGTGCTCGTGCTGGCCGCCGAGGACGAGCCCGGCTGGGTGATCACCGTCGACGGCAGGCAGGTGCCGGTCGTGCGGGCGTGGGGGCACCTCGTCGGGGTGCCGTTGCCGTCGTCGGACGCCGAGGTCAGGGTCGAGATGTCGACCACCCTGCGGGACTTCCTGCTGCTGGCTCAGGCCGCGGCGGCGCTGTTCACGTTCCTGACCGCGATCCCCACCCGGCGGCGCCCTGCGGTGTGAGAGGGGTCTCAGCCCTCGTCGATCACGTCCGGGTCGAGGCCGAGGTAGTTCGCCACCTGCTCGACGAGGACGTCGTGCACCAGGTCGGCGAGGTCCGCGCCGTCCTTCGCCCGCGCCTCGAGCGGACGCCGGTAGAGAACGATCCGGGCACGGTGATCGGATCCGGCCGGCAGCAACCGGGCGAGCGGGACGTTGCCGTCCTCGACCACGCCGTCCTCACCCTCGACCTGCACGTCCGGCACGTCGTCCACGGCCACGTCGAGCTGGGTGAGCTCGGTCCGCCACCGTGCCTCGATCGGCTCCAGAGCCTCGATGACCAGCGCGTCGAAGCGCTCGGCCCGGGAACGGGCTGCGGGCAGGGTGGCCGGGTAGAGCGGACCGCGCAGCCCTCGGCCGTGCCGGTCGCGGTTGCGCCGGCGAGGCGAGTTCTGTCGACGTGAACCCCGTGCCATCACCACAACCCAGCAGCCTAGTTGCTGCCGCGGGCGAGCAAACACAGCGTGCCTCACACACAGGCTCGCGTGGACGCGCTATCGTCCCCGATCGTGCGGAGCGTGAGACGGTGCTCGCGAACCGGGTGTGCTAACCCGGCTGTCGCCACGCTCACCTACGCCTATGCGGACTCCACCGCAGTCGTCGGACCGCTCGCCACGTACTCCGAACCGCACAGCTACGACCTGTGCGAGGAGCACGCCCTGCGGCTCACGGCGCCGCGCGGCTGGGAGGTCGTGAGGCATCAGGGTGAGTTCGCGGCGCCCGAGCCGACTGTGGACGACCTGACCGCGCTGGCCGAGGCCGTGCGCGAGGCCGGGCGGGCTGACGTCACCCCCAAGGTGCCCGATGTGCCGTTGGGCACCCAGAGGCGTGGTCACCTGCGGGTATTGCCCGATCCGCACGAGGACTGAACGACCACACGCATCACTGATCTGCTCGCCGGTAGGCTGCCCTGGCAGTGGCCGTCAAGAGCGAGTTTCGGGAGTGTGCGGCGTGCGTGACCTGTCCGGCATCGTCAAGGCGTACGACATCCGCGGGGTGGTCGGTGAGCAGCTGGACGCCGGCGTAGTCCGCGACTTCGGCGCAGCATTCGCGCGCTTGGTCGGTGGACCAGCCATCGTGATCGGTCACGACATGCGTGACTCGTCGCCGGAGCTCTCGCGGGCGTTCGCCGAGGGTGCGCAGGCGCAGGGCGTCAACGTGATCAGCATCGGGCTGGCGAGCACCGACATGCTGTACTTCGCGTCCGGCAAGCTCGACCTGCCCGGTGCGATGTTCACCGCGAGCCACAACCCGGCGCAGTACAACGGCATCAAGCTGTGCCGCGCGGGTGCCTCGCCGGTGGGCCAGGACTCCGGTCTCGCGCAGATCCGCCAGGACGCCGAGAACCAGGTGCCGGACGCAGAGGGCGTCACGCCGGGCACGTTCGAAGAGCGCAACATGCTCGTGGACTACGCGGCGTACCTCAACGAGCTGGTCGACCTCAAGAACATCCGTCCGCTGAAGATCGTCGTGGACGCGGGCAACGGCATGGGCGGCTACACGGTGCCGCAGGTCTTCGAGGGCCTGCCCATCGAGATCGTCCCGATGTACTTCGAGCTCGACGGCAGCTTCCCCAACCACGAGGCGAACCCGCTCGACCCCAAGAACATCGTCGACCTCCAGGCCCGCACGAAGGCCGAGGGCGCCGACGCCGGTGTCGCGTTCGACGGCGACGCGGACCGCTGCTTCGTCGTCGACGAGAACGGCGACCCGGTGAGCCCGTCCGCGATCACCGCGCTGGTGGCCGTGCGCGAGCTCGCGAAGGACCCCGGCGGCACGATCATCCACAACCTGATCACCTCGCACGCGGTGCCGGAGATCGTCAAGGAGCACGGCGGTCAGCCCGTGCGCACGCGCGTCGGCCACTCGTTCATCAAGGAGGAGATGGCCAAGACCGGCGCCATCTTCGGTGGCGAGCACTCGGCGCACTACTACTTCCGCGACTTCTGGCGTGCGGACACCGGCATGCTGGCCGCGCTGCACGTGCTGGCCGCGCTGGGCGAGCAGGAGGGTCCGCTGTCGAAGCTGACCGAGTCCTACAACCGCTACGCCGCGTCCGGTGAGATCAACTCCACGGTCGCCGACCAGGCGGGCCGGATCGCCGCGATCAAGGACGCTTTCGGATCCCGCGACGGCGTCACGCTCGACGAGCTCGACGGTCTCACCGTGCAGCTGCCGGACGGGTCGTGGTTCAACCTCCGCGCCTCGAACACCGAGCCGCTGCTGCGCCTGAACGTCGAAGCCGCCAACGACGAGGCCGTCGCCGCACTGCGCGACGAGGTCCTCGCGATCGTGCGGGCCTGAGGAGAGAACAGAAGTGGCCGTCAAGCTCGAAGAGCAGTTGCTGGAGATCCTCGCCTGCCCGTGCCCCGAGCACGCGCCGTTGCAGGTCGGGAAGCCGGACGACCCGGAAGCGGACTTCCTCACGTGCACCGCGTGCGGGCGTTCTTTCCCGGTCCGCGACGGCATCCCGGTGCTGCTGCTGGACGAGGCGGTCGAGCCGCCCTCGGCTGGGTGACCCGTGCTCGACGACATGCTGCTCGACGACCCGAGCCGCCTCGCCGACGCCGACACCGGTGGCTGGCTGCGCGCTGCCGCACGGGCGGGAGCACAGGTCCGTTCCACCGCGGAGGCCGCGACCGAGGCGGGGGTGGACCGGATCTTCTCCGAACGCCCGCGCGCGGTCGTGCTGGTCACCCGGCCCGGCCACGCGGTCGCGGTTGCCAACGTCGTCATGGCGTTGCTCGGTCCCGGCTGCTCGGTGCCCGTGGTGGTGTCCGACGAGGTGCCGCCGTGGGTCGGCGCGCTCGACGTGGTGCTGGCCCACACCGAGGACCCCGGTGACCGGGTGCTCGCCGAGTCGATCGACCGCGCTTCCCGTCGTGGCGCGCGGACTCTGCTGACCGCGCCGGACTCCGGTCCGGTCGCGGCCGCCGCGGCCGGCCAGGCCGTGCTGCTCGCGCCCCGCGTCGAGGTGCCGCCCGGCTTCAGCTTCCACCGCGCGCTCGCCGCGTGGATCGTGGTGCTGAACGCCCTGGGACTGCTCAAGGTCGACGTGGACCTCGTCGCGGACGAGCTCGACCGCGAGGCCGAGCGCGACCACCCGATGCACGAGTCGTTCGTGAACCCGGCGAAGTCGCTGGCGCTGCGCGTCGCCGACCGCACGCCGCTGCTGTGGGGCCTCGACGAGGTCGCCACGTCCGTGGGCGTGCACGGCGCGGGCGTGCTGGCCGCGTTCGCCGGGGTTGCCTGTGATGTCGCCGGGTATCCGCAGGCGCTCACCCGCCCGGTGCTGCACCGCCGCGCGGTGCAGGGCACTTCAGGCGCCGACCTGTTCGCCGACCCGGACGACGAGACCGGTGGTGGCCTCGTGCGGGTGCTGTTGCTGGCCGTGCGCCAGGGCCCGGTGGCCGATGCTGTGCGACATGCGGCCGAGGAGGCCCTGCCGGGAGCAGACGTGCTGGAACCGGCCGTGGAGGTGGTGGGAGGCGACGCGGTCAGCGCCGCGCTGCTCGCGCTCCGCTTCGAACTGGCCGCGCTGTACCTCGGGCTTGCCTCCGGAACTCTCGGCGGCAACCCGTACTGAGTCTGGGAGCTGAGAAGAGAAGTGGACCTGCTGCACAACACGGTCAGGCCGTACGCGTGGGGTTCGCGCACGGCCATCGCCGAGCTGCTCGGGAAGGAGGTGCCCGCACCCCATCCCGAGGCCGAGCTGTGGATGGGCGCCCACCCCGGCGACCCGTCCCGCGTGCTCGGCGCGGACGGCGTGGAGCGCTCGCTGCTCGACCTGCTGAACTCCGACCCTGACGGCCAGCTCGGCACCCGTGTCGCCGAGCGGTGGGGCAGCCGGCTCCCGTTCCTGCTCAAGATCCTCGCCGCCGACGAGGCGCTGAGCCTGCAGGCACATCCGTCCGCCACGCAGGCGGCAGAGGGCTTCGCGGCCGAGGAGGCGGCGGGCATCCCGCGCGACGCCTCGGTGCGCAACTACAAGGACCCGGCCGCCAAGCCCGAGCTGATCTGCGCCCTGACGGAGTTCCACGCGCTGGCGGGCTTCCGCGCGCCGGAGCGCACCATCGCGTTGCTGCGCAGCCTGGACGCCCCCGCACTGGCCCCGTACACCGAGATGCTGGTCGCACAGCCGGACTCGTCAGGCCTGCGCGCGTTGTTCACGATGCTGATCACGCTGCCGCAGACGTCGCTCTCGTCGCTGCTGCCGCAGGTGCTCGACGCGTGCGTGCTGCACGTGAAGGAGCACGGCGAGTTCGACCTGGAATGCCGCACGATCCTGGAGCTGGGCGAGTCCTACCCCGGCGACGCGGGCGTGCTGGCGGCCCTGCTGCTGAACCGCATCGTGCTGCAGCCGGGCGAGGCGATCTTCCTGTCCGCCGGCAACCTGCACGCGTACCTGCGCGGCACCGGTGTCGAGATCCTCGCGAACTCGGACAACATCCTGCGCTGCGGCCTCACCCCCAAGCACGTCGACGTGCCCGAGCTGTTGCGCGTGCTCGACTTCACGTGCGGCGACATGGAAGTCCTGACCGGCGAAGAGGTCTCACCGGGCGTCCGCGTCTACCGCACCCCGGCACCGGAGTTCGAGCTGTCCCGCCTGGACCTGACCGGCGAGACCAGGATCAACCACGACGGCCCGCAGATCCTGATCTGCACCGAGGGCGCGGCCGAGCTGACCAACGCCCGCGGCGACTCGATGCGCCTGGCGCGCGGCCAGTCCGTGTGGCTGCCCGCGTCGGACCCGGCGGTGATCGTCCGCCCGGATGGTGTTGAATCCGCTCAACTTTTCCGTGCCACGGCCGGGAACGACTAAGGTTCACGACCGGACAAAGCAGACTTTTTTCTGGCCAGGACTGGTTGCGAGGAGACAGGCGTGTCAGCAGGGGGCGGGACCAAGGCCATCGTCGCGGCGTTGGTGGCAAATGCCGGTATCGCGGCGGCCAAGTTCGTCGGTTTCTTGATCACCGGCTCGTCGTCGATGCTGGCCGAGTCGGTGCACTCGGTGGCCGACACGTCGAACCAGGGCCTGCTGCTGCTCGGCCAGAAAACCGCGCAGCGCAAGGCCACGAGGCTCCACCCGTTCGGCTACGGCCGCGACCGCTACTTCTGGTCCTTCGTCGTGGCCCTGCTGCTCTTCACCCTCGGCTCGGTCTTCGCGCTGTACGAGGGCATCCACAAACTGCAACACCCAGAGGGCCTCTCGAACCCGATCGTCGCCGTGGGCATCCTCGTCGTGGCGATCGGCCTGGAGACCTACAGCTTCGTCACCGCGATCAGCGAGTCCAAGAAGATCAAGGGCGATGTCTCCTGGTGGGGCTTCATCCGCCAGTCCCGCGTCCCCGAACTCCCCGTCGTGCTGCTGGAAGACGCAGGCGCCCTGCTCGGCCTCGTCCTGGCACTGCTGGGTGTCGGCCTCACGACCCTGACCGGCAACCCGGTCTTCGACGCCCTCGGCACGGTCGCCATCGGCCTCCTGCTGGGCGTCATCGCGATCATCCTGATCATCGAGATGAAGTCGCTGCTGATCGGCGAGGGCGCCTCGGACGCCGACCTCGACCTGATCTGCGACGAGCTGGCCGCCGGCAAGGTGCAGCGCGTCATCCACATCAAGACGCAGTACCTCGGCCCGGAGGAGCTGCTGGTCGCGGCGAAGATCGCGCTGGAGCCGCAGTTGCCGCTGGACCAGGTGGCGCAGGCGATCAACGATGCCGAGCAGCGGGTGCGCGGGAAGGTGCCGCATGCCCGGTTGATCTACTTGGAGCCGGATTTGGATCGGACCACCGTTACCAGCGGGTGAGTTCTTGGGCCGTCCCGGGTGTTGCCTTGGGCGGCCTTTTGTTTCGGGGTTGCGCTGGGTATTGACGAGCCGGGTCATTTCATCGCCGCTTCGCGACGATTGCGATTGGGGCTTGACTTCGGGGCCCTTGCGAGGCGCAGATCGGCCTGTAAAAGCCGGGCATGAGGAGCCCGGCCGATCCGAACACGGTAGCACCTCGCACCCAAAGTCAAGCCCCAATCGCGAGCGTGCGTGGTTGCGTTAGGCGGTCGGGCTCCGGAAATTACCGCTTGAACGGCGTGGCATCGGGTGCTGTCCGGCTCGGCTTCGCCTTCGCGGTTTCCGGGTGCGTCGGGTTTACCGTTGGCAATGCGTGGTGGCAGGGGCTTTGCGGTTTGTGTCGTATAGCCGCAACGGGTTCGGTGCTTGTCTTCGGCTTTGCCGATGCGCCTGGCGGGTTGTGGGCATGGCTGTGCCACGGCCGTGGTGGAGCTGCACGGCCGTGGCGGTCGAGGTGGCGGTGAGGGCCGCTCGCGTTCCCCTGGTCGGGGTCAGGCGGCGGTGTGGAGCTGGTTGCGTCTGGGTCTGCGTTGAGGGTCGAGCCAGGCGGGAGGGTAGAAGACCGGCACGCCCTGCTCGATCGTGACTTCCCAGCCGCTGCGGTGGATCAGGGTGTGGTGGTGGCGGCAGAGCAGGACGCCGTTGTCGATGCGGGTGTCGCCGCCGTCGGCCCAGTGGTGGACGTGGTGGGCATCGCAATGCTTCGGCGGCCGGTTACAGCCAGGGAAGGCGCAGCCGTGGTCACGCGCGACCAGCGCGCGGCGGATCCCGGCGGTGAACAGCCGCGACCGGCGGCCCACATCGAGCGGCTGTGACTTGCCGCCCAGAACCATGGGGATGATGCCCGCAGAGCAAGCGAGCTGGCGGACCTGGTCAGCCGGGATCCGCTCGCCGTTGTCCAGCGTCGCCGCTCCGGTCTGCGCGGCCAGGTCCTCGTAGGCCATGGTCAGGGTCAACGCGACCGGTTCGCCGCCGTGTTCGGGCAGCTGGTCGGCTCGCAGCGTCAGGTCGATGAGTTCGGCCAGGGCGTCGCCCTGGCGCTCGTCACGCGAACGCGGGTCCGGGCCCTCGTCGGTGGTCGGCCGGGGCTTGGCCAGCGGATCCAGCAGCGTGACCAGCTTCGCGCCGGTGACCGCGTCCAGGGTTGCCGCGAGCTTCCAGTCCCCGGTCTTGTTCTGCCGCAGGGTGAGCCGGTTGCCATCGGGCGCGGGTTCGGGGTCGCGGGGTTCGGGGTCGTTCTGGTAGAGGCCGTAGGCCAGGTCTTTGCCGAAGGCGCGCACCGCGGCGGGCTCGTGGTCGCGGGCGCAGTCCACGACCAGGTTCTCGACCTCGGCGGGCAGGTTCTTCATCGCCTCCGCGACCGCGACGACGTGGTCGAGCGACAACGCGCCCTCGGCCGCGGCCGCGGCGGTCACCGGAAGGACGGGGGCGAGTTCGCTGCCGGTCGGGGTGATCTCACTGCTGAGCAGCACGGCCTGATCAACCCAGCGCTTGGCGGTCGTCGGATCCCAGCGGACCGCGTGCCGCAACACCTGCGGCAGAGTTTTGTACCCCAGCTCCGCGGCGGCCCCGCGCCGATTCAGCTCCGCGATGTCCTGCATCACTGCATATTCGCGGGCCCGGATTTCCGTCACCTTGCCGACGATGCTGCGCAGCAGCTCGTCAGTGGAGAGGAGAGAAAGCCGGGGGTCGCTCACGTGTTCGACTCTACCGCAAGATCACGAGAATATTACGGCCGAAAACAAACACCATTGAGTGAAACGGGAAGCGGCAATTTCTGGAACCCGGCCACCGGCTGCAACCACGCACGCAACCGAACCGCGCAAGCCGGCCCCTCCACTGGAACCCAACCGCCCAAACCGGACCACGGCGCTGTCAGGTTTCGAGCCAGCCAAAGTCCGTACAACGCGCGAACATGGTTGTAGGCGTTCCACATGCTGGATACCTCTAGGGTGAGTCGAACAGGTCCATCAAGGAGGTATGCACCGTGCCGGGGAACGGGTTGTGGCGCACCAAGTCGATCGAGCAGTCGATCGCTGACACGGACGAGCCGGACACCAAGCTCCGCAAGGATCTGACCGCATGGGACCTCACGGTCTTCGGTGTCGCGGTCGTCATCGGTGCCGGTATTTTCACGCTCACGGCCAGCACGGCGGGCAACCTCGCGGGGCCCTCGGTGTCGCTGAGCTTCGTGCTGGCGGCGATCGCCTGTGCGTTGGCGGCGTTGTGTTACGCCGAGTTCGCCTCGACCGTGCCGGTGGCCGGTAGTGCGTACACGTTCTCCTACGCCACGTTCGGTGAGTTCGCGGCGTGGATCATCGGGTGGGACCTGGTGCTCGAGTTCGCCGTCGGCTCGGCTGCCGTGGCCAAGGGGTGGTCCGCCTACCTGCAGACGACGCTCGGCCTGCTGGGCGTCGACGTCAAGACCGAGGTGGGCGAGGGCGTCAAGTTCGACTGGGGCGCTGTGCTGCTCGTCGCGGTGCTCACCGTTCTCCTCGTGATCGGCACGAAGCTGAGCTCGCGGGTCAGCGCGGTCATCACGGCCGTCAAGGTTGCCGTGGTGCTGCTCGTGATCGTGCTCGGCATCGGGTACATCAAGGCCGAGAACTACAGCCCGTTCATCCCTCCGGCCGCCGAGGGCGGTTCCGCTGGGCACACCGGGATCGAGCAGTCGCTGTTCTCGTTGCTCACCGGGTACTCGGGCAGCACCTACGGCGTGCTCGGCATGTTGGCCGCGGCGAGCATCGTGTTCTTCGCGTTCATCGGGTTCGACGTCGTGGCGACCACGGCGGAGGAGACCAAGAACCCGCAGAAGGCCGTGCCGCGGGGCATTCTCGGTTCGCTCGCGATCGTCACCGTGTTGTACGTCGCCGTCACGCTCGTGATCACCGGCATGGTGCCGTACACGAAGCTCGCCACGCAGCCGGACGGCACGCGCGCCACGCTCGCCAGTGCGTTCCGGGACAACGGTGTCGACTGGGCGGCCACGGTGATCTCGGTGGGTGCGCTCGCCGGTCTGACCACGGTCGTGATGGTGCTGATGCTCGGGCAGAGCCGGGTGTTGTTCGCGATGTCCCGTGACGGGCTGTTGCCGCGCGGGCTCGCGAAGACCGGCAGCCACGGCACGCCGACGCGCATCACGATCATCATCGGTGTGCTGGTCGCGATCGCCGCGGGCTTCTTCCCGGCCGGCAAGCTCGAAGAGATGGTGAACGTCGGCACGTTGTTCGCGTTCATCCTGGTTTCGGCGGGCGTGTGGGTGCTGCGCAGGACGCGGCCCGACCTCTCGCGCGGGTTCCGGGTGCCGCTCGTGCCGTTGGTGCCGATCCTCTCGATCCTCGCGTGCCTGTGGCTGATGCTGAACCTGACCGCCCTCACGTGGGTCCGGTTCATCGCGTGGATGGCGCTCGGTGTCGTCGTCTACTTCGTCTACAGCCGCCGCAACTCGGTGCTCGGCAAGACCGGGCACGCCGCGGTGCACAACGAGCCGGTCGTCAAGCACGGCGAGGAGCCAGGACTCTAGACATCGGATCTCTTTTCCTCCAAGCTCGTGGTGCCGCCATGAGCTTGGAGGAGGAGTCCGATGCTCCACGCGCTGGTCGCGGCGCTGCTGGCGGTGCTGCCATTGGCTGGCCCTGGCCCGAATCACGCTGTTGACGACCCGTTCACGGCGTCAAGGGCGCAGTGGTTCCGCGACGCCCGGTTCGGCATGTTCATCCACTTCGGCGGCTACTCGCAGCTCGAAGGCGAGTACCAGAGGTCCGACGGCTCCACGTGTCAAGACGCCGAGTGGATCATGAACAAGTGCAAGATCCCGACCGCCGACTACGAGCGGCTGGTCAAGTCGTTCAACCCCGCCCAGTTCGACGCCAAAGCCGTTGTCGCCACGGCGAAAGCGGCCGGGCAGAAGTACATCGTCATCACGTCGAAGCACCACGACGGCTACGCGATGTGGCCCACGAAGGTCAACAAGTGGAACCTCCGCGACCACTCCGCCTTCGACAAGAAGCGCGACGTGCTCGCCGAGCTCAAGGCGGAAGCCGACCGGCAGGGCATCAGGTTCGGCCTCTACTACTCGACCTGGGACTGGCACGACCCGGACGCGCGCAGCACCCAGAACTTCGCGCGGTACAAGGCGCGGATGCGCGCCCAGCTCGTCGAGCTGATCGACAACTACGACCCGGCGCTGCTGTGGTTCGACGGCGACTGGGACACCGACAACCCGCCCAACCCGTGGACCAAGCAGGACGGCGCGGAGCTGGAGAGGTTCCTCAAGGCCAAGGATCCGGACCTGCTCATCAACAACCGGATCTCCAAGCGCGCACCGGGCGTGAAGGAACGCCGTGTCGTCGACGGCGACTTCGGCACGCCGGAGCAGACCTTCCCGGCCGCGCCGATCGACGGCCAGCTCTGGGAGTCCTGCATGACGATCCCGAGCAAGTGGGGCTTCGCCAAGTGGGACAAGAACTTCAAGAGCGCCACCACCCTGACCCGCAACCTCGTCGACATCGCGAGCCGCAGCGGCAACTACCTGCTCAACGTCGGTCCTGACAAGCTCGGCCGCATCCCGCAACCCGAGTCGGATCGCTTGCGCGCCATGGGTTCCTGGCTCGCGCAGCACGGTGACGCGGTCTACGGGGCGTCGGTCGCGTCCTGGGTCGCCGACCCGGCCTGGGGTGCCGTGTCGCGCAAGGGCGACAAGCTCTACCTGTCGGTCTACGACTGGTCGAACTCCTTGCACCTCAAGGTTCTCGAACAGTTCGACGTCACCGGCGCGCGCGTCCTGAACAGCCCGCAGACCGTCACCGTCACGAAGGCCGGCGACGGCTACGACGTGAAACCCAGTGGTGCCAAGACGAACGACGTCGCAACGGTGATCGAGCTGACCGTCAGGGGCGAGCAGGCGGCACCCATCGGCACCGGAAACGGTCTGCGCGCGCAGTACTTCCCGACGAACAACTGGACCGGAACGCCCGTCACCCGCACGGATCCGTCGCTGAACTTCGCGTGGCGCTTCGACGGCGACAACTTCTCCGTGCGCTGGACCGGCTTCGTCCAGCCGAGGTTCAGCGACACCTACACCTTCCTCGCCGTCTCCGACGAGATCGCGAAGGTGTGGATCGACGGCAAGCTCGTCGTGGACGCCTCCGCACCCCACCAGGCCCGGATCGACAAGGGCACCATCGCCTTGCAGGCCGGGAAGAAGTACGCCGTCAGGGTCGACTTCGCGGAACGGACCGGCGAGGCCCACTTCAAGTTGCTGTGGACTTCCGCGAACCAGAACCAGCAGGTCGTGCCCGTGGAACAGCTCTACACCAACTAACCTTCGTGCCATGGGCGATGCGCGGTGGCTCTCCGCGGAGGAGGGGAACACCTGGCACCACTTCGTGCAGGCGTACCACCTCCTCGAGAGGCAGATCGAACAGCAGTTGCAGCGCGACGCGGGCCTCTCGCACGCGCAGTACAACGTGCTGGTCGTGCTGTCCGAACAGCCGGGCAACCGCCTGCGCATGACCGAGCTGGCCCGCCGCGTCGTGGTGTCGAAGAGCTCGCTCACCTACCAGATCGGCAAGCTGGAGAAGGCCGGACTCGTGCGGCGCCAACCGCACGAGTCCGACGAGCGCGGCATCCTCGCCGTGCTCACCGACGCGGGCAAGGACCTGCTGAACTCCGCCGCGCCCGGTCACGTCGAGACGGTCCGCGCGTACCTGATCGACCTCTTCACGCCGGAGCAGCTCGCGCAGCTCGGCGAGTTCATGCAGGTCGTGCACGAGAAAGCCGACGACTAGGACGACCGGCTAGGACGACCGGCCGGACGCCGCCTCCTGGAAGTCGGCGACGGCGCCGCCGTACTCCCTCGCCCAGTCCGTCAGCACCTCGATGGGTTCGACGAGGGTGCGGCCGAGGTCGGTCAGGCGGTACTCGACCCGGCGGGCCGTTTCGGCGTGGCGTTCGACCAGACCGTACTGCTGGAGCCGCCGCAGCGTCTGGGTGAGGACCTTGCGCGAGACGCCGCCGATGAGGTCGACGAGCTCACCGTGCCGGTGCGGCCGCCGGCTGAGGCCGAAGAGCACGAGCACGCCCCACTTGTCGGAGATGATCTCGACCGCCAGGCGGGTGGGGCAGTCGGCGAGGAAGGCTGGTCCAGCCGCGCTCTGCATGAGATCGAAGGTACCCCGAGGTAACTCACCGCTTCGTAACGTCTTTCGCAGCAACGGATCAGCACCAGCTGCGGAGGACCCCATGCCACGAGTCGTCGTGTTCGACGAGTTCGGCGGACCGGATGTCATGCACGTCGTCGAGGAGCCGGTCATCGCGCCCGCACCCGGCGAAGTGCGGGTCAGGATCGAAGCGTTCGCCGTGAACCCCCTCGACCGGATGATGCGGTCCGGCACCTCGCCGGCGACCATCCCCTTGCCCCACGCCCGCCTCGGCGTCGAGGGAACCGGCGTCGTCGACGCGCTCGGCCCAGGGACCACCGGGTGGGAGATCGGCGATCCGGTCGTCCTCACAGCCGTTCCGGACGCGAGCGTGCGCGGTAGCTACGCCGACTACACCACGGTTCCGGCGAGCCGGGTCGTCGCGAGGCCGGCCGGGCTCGGGGTCGCGGAGGCGGCGGCGATCTGGGTCGCGTTCTCCACCGCCTACGGCGCACTCGTCGAGAAGGCGGCGATGCGGCCCGGCGACCACGTCGTCATCACCGCTGCGTCCGGTGGCGTCGGCCGGGCGGCGATGCAGATCGCCAACCAGATCGGCGCCGTGCCCATCGCCCTCACGCGGCACGCCGCGAACGAAGAAGACCTGGTGGCTGCCGGTGCCGCCGTGGTCATCGCCGCCGACCGCGAGGACGTCGTCGACGCCGTTCTCCACCACACCGCGGGAAAGGGCGCCGACATCGTCCTCGACGTCGTCATGGGGCCTGGTCAGCAGGATCTCCTGAAAGCGGTCCGTCCCGGCGGGACACTGGTCGCCGC
The DNA here is from genome assembly GCF_014648475.1 of Lentzea flava. Classification (GTDB taxonomy): domain Bacteria; phylum Actinomycetota; class Actinomycetes; order Mycobacteriales; family Pseudonocardiaceae; genus Lentzea; species Lentzea flava. The sequence goes on from NZ_BMRE01000039.1 coordinate 86,383, forward strand.
GGGTTTCCTGGACCCGAGGCCCACGCCCTTCCCCGCGGGCCCGCCTCTCACGATCTTCAGCTACCGGAGCTTCGAGCACACCCTCGACGCCGTGGTGGTGAAGCGCATGGCCGCGTTCCTGAACGCCGGGGTGCGCCTTGGTGCGTTGCGGCCCGCCATCGACAGGGTGTTCGCGCTCGACGACGTCGTCGAGGCACACCGTCACCTCGAAAACGGGCTCCACGCCGGCAAGAAGATCGTCGTCACCGTCTAGATGGTTGATTCCAAGGGGTAGGCCTGGGTCCAGGCATGGGACGAGGGTGTCC
>NZ_BMRE01000040.1:0-156 GCF_014648475.1 Lentzea flava
TGCTCGCCGCCCGCGACCTCGTCGGCGACCACCGCCTGCGCTGGGAACAACCGGGCCTGATGTCCCCGCTGCGAGTCAAACGCGGATTCCGGATACTTCAGCCCGCACTGGGCACACCAGCCAAGTCCCGGAAACCCTCGCGGCCAGGCCCCGGCC
>NZ_BMRE01000040.1:205-83683 GCF_014648475.1 Lentzea flava
CACCCGCAAACCCAAGCCACACAACAAGAAACGGGCCGCCGCTGACGCGGCGACCCGTCCCAACGAACTCACCCCTGGTTAAAACACCAGGTGCACCTGAGGTGGACAAAAGCGCCGTTCATCGTTTTCAGCTGTTGATCAGGCCCGCTCGCCACGCCCAGGACGCGATGCCCACGCGGTTCTTCACGTTGAGCTTCGTTTGTACGGACGCCAGGTGCGTCTTCACCGTGGAGAGGGACAGGTAGAGCTCCGACGCGATCTCCTGGTTGCTCAGGCCGCGGGCCACCTCCCGCACGACGTCCTGCTCGCGTGCGGTCAGCAGGCTGAGGTCCGGACGTTCGGCCGGGCGGGAGAAGTGCTCCAGCATCCGGACGGTCACCTGGGGCGAGATCAGCGCGTTGCCCTGAGCCGCTGCCCGCACCGCCTCCACCAGCAACGCCGGGCCCGCGTCCTTGGTCAGGAAGCCGGAAGCGCCGTTCTCCAACGCCGTGTGCACGTACTCGTCCAGGTCGAACGTGGTCACCACCACGACCTTGGTCGAGCCGGAGATCTTCTTGGTGACCTCGAGACCGTCCATGCCGGGCATGCGGATGTCGAGCAACGCCACGTCCGGGTTGTGCTCGCGGACCGCGGTCACCGCGCTGATGCCGTCGGCGACGTCCGCGACGACCTTGATGTCCTGCTGCTTCTCGAGGATCATCCGGAAGCCGACGCGGACCATCTCCTGGTCGTCGGCGATGAGAACCGAGATCACTTCTTCCCTTCCAGAGGTAGCTCGGCGAGCACCTGCCAGCCGTTCTCCCGCGGCCCCGCGGAGAACAGGCCGCCGAGCAGGTCCACCCGCTCACGCATACCCACGAGACCGTATCCGCCCTGGTTCAGCTCGTGCGGCCGGCCGTCGTCGGCGATGATCACGCGCAGCGCTCCTCCCGGCGTCCGGGAGATCTCCACGTCGATCATCGTCGGGGACAACGCGTGTTTGTGCACGTTGGTCAGCGACTCCTGGACCAGGCGCAACACCGAGCGGCCGAGCTCGGGCGGCACCTCGTCGGGCAGGTCGATGCGCAGCCTGGTCTCGAAGCCGAGCTCGCGGGTGCGTTCGACGGTCGCGATGACGTCCGCCGCCAGATCGGTCGTCGCGACCTCGTTCTCGCCCTGCCGCAGCGTGCCGACCATGCGTCGCATCGCGCCGAGGGCTTCCGTGCCCGATCGGACGATGCCCGGCAGCAGGCGGTGGGCGGCCTTCGGGTCGTCGTCGGAGACCTCCAGCGCGGCCTGGGCCTGCACGAGCATGCCCGTGACGTGGTGCGCGACCACGTCGTGCAGCTCACGGGCCAGCGCGATCCGTTCTTCCTTCTGGGCGTCGGTGACGGCGGCCGCGATCAACCTGCCGCTCTCGGCGTCCCGCGCGCGGAAGTACAGGCCGACGCCGACGGCCCCGAAGCCCAGGACCAGCGAGCCCAGCATCTCGTTGTAGTTGCTGGACGAGATCCAGTTGTCGCGGACGATGGCGGCGAAGAAGCTCACGGCCATCAGCGAGCCGACCGACCAGGTGGCGGCGCGGCGCGGCTCCTCGCGCACGATGACGGCGGTGAGGACGAGGCACGCGGCGGTCTCGGCGACGGTCAGCGGGCTCAGCAGCGTCGGCAGGTTCACGTTGAACAGCCGGATGACGAACGACGAGACGAAGATCGACCCCACCGTCACCGGAACGGCGAAGGCGCGCGACTTGAACGACGTGACGGCCGCGATGCACGGTGGCACGCTGAGCAGCCACACCAGTGCCTCCGCGCTGCGCGGCCCGTTCATCAGCACGAGCTCGCCCAGCATCAGCAACGCGAGTGCCGCGGCGATCGGCCATTGGCCCCGATGACTGTCCACGGAAGACAACGGTAGGACCACCACACCTCTCCGGCCTCGGTCATCCGGCTGATCCGGTGTGTCGTCAAGGCTGAGGTTTTCGCCGCGCGACCCCGGCACCTTGATACGCATGAATTCGGTTCTGGCCGCTCGTGGCCTGGTCAAGACCTACGGCGACGTGCACGCGCTCGCCGGGGTGGACATCGACATCTCCGCCGGGGACGTGCTGGCGGTCGTCGGTCCGTCCGGTTCCGGCAAGACGACCCTGCTGCACGTGCTGTCCGGCATCCTGCGCGCCGACGGCGGCGAGGTGTTCCTCGACGGGCGCGCGATCGGTGAGCTGAACGAGACGGGACGCAGCGAGCTGCGGCGCACGGCGTTCGGGTTCGTGTTCCAGTCGGGCATGCTCGTCGCCGAGCTCACCGCGGAGGAGAACGCCGCCCTGCCGATGCTGCTCGCCGGCCGTTCGCGTGAGGAGTCGCTCGCCGCGGCCGTGGAGTGGCTGCGGCGGCTCGGCCTGCAGGGCATGGAGAAGCGACGCCCCGGTGAGCTGTCCGGCGGGCAGGCGCAGCGCGTGGCGATCGCGCGAGCCCTCGCGCACCGGCCGCGGGTGATCTTCGCGGACGAACCGACCGGTGCTCTCGACACCCGCACCGGCCAGGAGATGATGACCGCCCTGCTGGCCGCGGCGGAGGAGACCAACGCCGCCGTCGTGATCGTCACGCACGACAAGGCGATCGCGGACAGGGCGCTGCGCGTGGTCGAGATCCAGGACGGCCGGATCGCCGCCGGGGTGTCGGCATGAGGATCGCGCTCGCGGTGCTGCGCCGCGACCGGCGCAGCCAGGTCGCCACCGCGCTGGTCGCGCTCGGCGTGATGATCGCGGTGTCGCTGGTGCTGTGGCTGCTCGCCGCACCGAACGGCCTGCAGGCGCGGGCGGATCGCACGGCCTGGCGCGACCTCGTTGGCAACCCCGACCAGAGCGGCGTGATCTCCGTTGCGGTGAACCACGATTCGTTCGACGGCAAGCTCATCCAACGGTTCGACGTCGCACGGCTGCGGCAGGGCGATGTGCCGGTGTCCGCGGGCATCACGAAGTTTCCCGAAGCCGGCGAGGTGCTGCTGTCCCCCGCGTTGACCGACCTCGTGCGCAGCACACCCGCCGAGAAACTCGGCAACCGCTTCCCCGGCAGGCAGATCGGCGAGCTCGGGCGGGAAGCGCTGAAGTACCCCGGTGAACTCGTCGCGATCGTCGGGCAGGACAAGCTCGACAACGGCTACCAGGCCGCAGGTCTGCGCGGTGGCAGCGGTTCGTACCGCGACGACTACCACGGCATGCTCTACCTGCTCACCCGCGTCGGGCTCGTGGTGCTCGTCGTGCCGTGCCTCGTGCTGGTCGCGTCGGCCGCTCGGCTGACCGCGGCGAAACGGGAGCGGCGCCTGGCCGCGCTGAGGCTGGCCGGCGCGTCACCGAGGCAGGTCATCGTGATGACCGCCGCGGAGACCGCGGTCGGCGCCGTCGTGGGCAGCGTGCTCGGCGTGGTGCTGGCCCAGCCGTTCAGCCACCTCACCGCGACGATCCCGTGGGAGGGCGGCACCTGGTATCCGGGTGACTTCGTGCCTTCGGCCGCGGTCGTGGCCGCCGTCGCCGTGCTCGCTCCGGTGCTGGTCGTCGCGGCGGCGATCATGGGACTGCGGCGCGTGGTGCAGAAACCGCTCGCGGCGGAGGAGAAGCGCAAGGTCCGCTCGTGGCGGTTGCTGACGATCGCCGGCGCGCTGGGGGTGTTCTTCCTCGGCATCGTCTACGCGCAGGAAGCCAGTGGCGACAACCAGTTCACCGTGGTGCTCCTCGGTCTCGGCGCGGTGGCGCTGGCCCTGGTGCTGGCGGGGCCGGTGGTGACGGCGTGGGTCGGCAGGTTCTTCGTCGGACGGTGGCGCAGGCCGTCGACGTTGCTGGCGGGACGCAGGCTGTCCGGTGATCCCGTGGCGGCGTTCCGCGGTTCGGCCGGTGTGGTCATCGCGGTGTTCACCGGCTCGATGGCGCTGACCATGTTGCCAGGACTGGAAAGTCAGGTGCCGTTCCGCGACGGCACGTGGCGGGAGGACGCGATCGTCGCCGAACAGGTGGCGCACGACGTCACACCGTTGCGGCTGCAGACCTCGGCGCCGATCGCCACGATGCTGGACGGTTCGGTGAGCACCGGCAAGGACACCGACTACGGGACGTACGTGATCGTCGGCAGGTGCGCTGACGTCGCGAAGGTGTTGAACGGCTTGAGCTGCCGGCCCGGTCCCGCCGTGTACGCGTACTCGAAGCTGACCGGCGACGTGTTCAAGTCGACCGGGCAGAAGGACCAGGTGACCGCGACGCTGCCCGCGCAGTACGAAACCCGGCCGTTCACCGGCTCCGGCCGCATCAGCGCCGTGATCGACCCGGAGCTGCTGCCGGGCACCGAGGGCAAGGTGTCGATGGTCGGCGTGCCGACGACACCGGAGAACCGCGACGCCGTGCACACCGCGCTGATCGGCACGCTGCCGGGCGTCCGGCTGGTCGACGGCGAACAACGGGAGCTGTACGGCGACACGCTGATGGAGGACCTGCAGCGGGCCACGATCATCGGTCTCTCGATCGCGGCGGTGCTCGGCGGAATCGGCGCGGCGGTGGCCGCGGCCGGGTCCGTGATCGACCGCAGGCGCACTTTCGGTGCATTGATCGCGGCGGGAACACCAATTCGTGTGCTGCGTCACGCATTGCGCCGAGAAGTGACGCTGCCGGTGTTCGCGGTCACGATCGCGGCGTGCGGAGCGGGCATTGCCGTCGGCCTCGGATTGCTCGTCCTGGCTCGCGGACTGGTGGGCCACGGCGAAATGCCGCTGACGCCCTGGGTGGTCGCCCCTGTGGCCGTCGGCGTGGTGGTTGCGCTGGTAGCAGCCCTGGCGTGCGGTCCGGTACTACGCGGCATCAGCCCACGGGATTACGCGGCCGAGTAGCACTCGACCGTAAGTACGAGGTGAAAGTGGCTCTCAGCGCGATGTCCGCTGAGAGCCATTTTCATAGCTTTGATTCATGACCAATGCACAGCTCGCGAGCATTCAGTGGGGCCTTTTCCTGTCGGTCGTCTTTCTGCTGCCGCAGCTGTTCTTCCGTCAGCTGACCTTCCGCAGCGCGACCATCACCGTGTACGCCAGCATGCTGTTCTCCGCGACCTTCCTGCCGGTGCAGACCGTGCCGCCGCGCCAGGCCGTGCAGCTGGTGCCGTTCCAGTGGATCGCCGACACGTTCCGCGACGGGCAGATCGCGTTCGACCAGATGACGTTGAACGTGCTGCTGTTCGTCCCGCTCGGCGCGATGCTGATGTTCTGGGGCAGGCGCACCATCGGGCAGGCCGCGCTGATCGGGTACGGCGTCTCGCTGCTCATCGAGGGCTCGCAGCTGATGTGGGCCAACCGGATCTTCGACGTCGACGACCTGATCACCAACACCACCGGCACCGCGCTCGGCTGGCTCGGCGCGCTGACCGCCGTGAAGATCTACGCCCGCGTGCGGACGGCCGCGCTGCCCCAGCGTTCACTCGCCAGCGTGAGGTAACGCGCGGGGCCGTCGTCCCGGCTCGACGATGATCGCCATGAAGTTCGTGGAGGCGTTCAGCATCCTCGTCGCCGTGGTCGGCCCGCCGAAGATCATCCTGGCGTTCCTGATGGACACCGAGGGCGCCGACTCCCGGACGCGCTGGCGGGTGGCGCTGACCTCCACCGCCATCGCGCTGGGCGTCGGGCTGTTCGTGGTGGTGGCCGGGCGCGCGTTGCTCTCGATCTTCCACATCAGCGAGGGCTCGCTCTACCTGGCCAGCGGCGTGATCCTCTTCGTGCACGCGCTCGACCTCGTGCTCGGGCGCAAGCAGGAGCCGGCGCACGACCCCACCCGCGGCACCCACGAGCTCGCCACCGCCTACTACGCGAACCCGGTGGCGCTCGCCTACCTGTTCCTGCTGTCGGACACGAAGTCGGTCGGGACGACGTTCGCACTGGCTGGCGGGTTCGCCGCGGTGATCCTGCTCGACCTCGCCGCGATCGCGGTGCTCGGCATCCTGATGCGGTGGGTGAAGATGACCTACGCCTGGGTGCTCGTGCGGGTGCTCGGCGTCCTGCTCGCGGCGCTGGGGGTGGACCAGATCATCGAAGGCCTGATCTCGCTGGGGATCCTGGAACGTGCCGTCAGCTAGTCCGCCAGCCCAGCTCACCGGCCGTGTTGACCTCGGGGAAGCAGTGCCCGACCGCGCTGCGCGTCTCCAGCGCCGTGGCGACCTGGTCGAACATCTCGACGATCGACGTCCACTCCGGCTTGACCATCTCGTTGCGCTCCTGGTCCCACTCGACCACGCAGCCGCGCAGCACGCCGGGCCGCAGGTCCACCGCGAGCACGTCACCCGTGCCGTCGAACGCGATCGGCAGCCACTCGGGGTGGAAGCCGGTCGTCGGCGACCCCGCCTCGGACTTGTCCGCGGGCTTGCTCAGATGGGTGTCCCTGAGCACGAACGCCCGGTCGGCGCCCAGCGGCGTGTAGAAGGGCGGCAGGATCTCGGCGTAGAGGCCGTCCTCGGTGCCTCCGTAGACGCTCCACCACATCTGGAGATCGATCGGAACCCGAAGCTCCGGCAGCGCGTCATACCTCGGCCGCAGCACGGCACGGGTGGCGGGCGCGTGCTCCGCCAGCCATGCCAGGATCCGGTTCCAGTGCTCGATCACACCCACTGTTCCATGATCTTGGCGGAACGTCGGGCGAGGTACCGCTCATCGGGGCAGGATCTAGGCGAACAGGTCACGACTGGGGGAAAGAAGCTTCACATGGCGGAACAGGGTCTCAGGGTCGACCTCGACGCCTTGACGGGGTACGCGTCGGCGGTGAGCGGTCTGGCGAGCGAGGTCGGCGCGGTCGGCACCGGAACGTTGAGCGGCACGACAGCGCTGCCGGCCGACTGCTTCGGCAAGATCGGCAACGAGGTGGGCCTCAACGCCGCGTTCCAGACCGCCGCGCAGGCGCAGATGGACGCCCTCAAGGCGGCGTCGTCCGGTCTCGCGGGCCTCGGCACGGCCGTCGCGAAGGCCCGTGACGCCTACATCGCCCAGGAGGAAGCGAACAAGGCCGCGCTGAACAAGGCGGCGCGCGCATGAGCGTCGAAGGCCTCCTGAGCGCGTTCATCGCGCCGATGAAGGAAGACCTGGCCAAGCTGGACGGCGACACCGGCGGCGCCACGCGTGCCGGCGACGCGTTCGGCCGCGCGCAGACCGCTCTGACGGACCTGGGGACGCGGCACACCTCGGCTGCCAACGCCGTGCTGAACACGTGGTCCGGAGAGAGGGCCAACGCGTTCACCAGCCGCGTTGCCACCTTCGCTTCGGCCACGAACACGTTGTCCGCCAACGCTTCCGCCTTCAAGACCGTGGCCGCCACCGGCGTGTCCGCGGTGACCGGCGGGCGAACCGCGATCCAGGGCCTGATCGACGAGTTCACCTCGAAGGCGACGCCGAAGCTCGCGGCCGCGGTCGCCGCTTCGTTCGTGGCAGGGCCGGGCGTGGTGCTGGCCGCTCTCGCCGACCTCGCCGGGATGGCGTCCGGCTACCAGGCCAAGACCTCCGCCGAGGTGCAGAAGGTGCGCGACCAGCTCACGCAGCTGGTCGGGCAGCTGAACGGCCTGCAGAAGCCGGACGTCGGCGCCCTCGGCAAGCTCGGCGAGCCGCTCGGTGGCGACGACGGGTCGACCTCCGCTTCCAGTGCTTCCGACACGCCGAAGCAGAACTCCAACTCCCACACGGGTTCCGGTTCCGGTTCCGGTGGTGGGGGCGGCGGTGGAGGCGGCGGTGGCGGTGGTGGAGGCGGCGGTGGTGGCGGAGGCGGCGGTTCGGGCCCCCGGCTTCCCGTCGCGATCCCGCCGCAGCCCGGCACCGGCGTGGGCGTGAACCTGCCCGACGGCAGCAGTGCCGAGGCCCCGAACGAGACCGCGGCCAAGGCCGTCCGGAACGCCTTGTCGGCCCTGGGCACCCCCTACGTGTGGGGTGGCGCGAACCCGCCCCAGGGCACCGACTGCTCCGGCCTGACGCAGTGGGCCTACAAGAACGCCGGGTTCGACATCCCGCGTCCGGCGTCCTCGCAGGCGATGGGCGCCTCGGTGCCGCCGGACCAGGTGCTGCCCGGCGACCTCGTGGTGTGGGACGGGCACGTGGCGATGGTGATCGGCAACGGCCAGATGGTCGAGGCGGGCGACCCGGTGCAGGTCAGCAAGATCCGCACGACCAACAGCGGGATGTCGTTCTACGGCTTCTACCGCCCGACGGGCTGACCTCACCGGGGCGCGTACATGATCACGGCCACGCCGGCCAGGCACACCAGGGCGCCGATCACGTCGTAGCGGTCGGGGCGGAAGCCGTCCACGACCATCCCCCAGGCGAGCGAACCTGCCACGAACACGCCGCCGTACGCCGCGAGGATCCGGCCGAAGTGCGCGTCGGGCTGCAGCGTCGCGACGAAGCCGTAGACGCCCAGCGCGATCACGCCACCGCCGATCCACAGCCAGCCCCGGTGCTCCCGCACGCCCTGCCACACGAGCCAGGCGCCACCGATTTCCATCAGGGCGGCGAGGGCGAACAGCACGACCGAACGCAGGATCATGCGGCACACTGTCGCAGTAGGGGGTGATCAGGTGGACGACGACGTCGAGCGCGCCGCGAGGAAGGTGCGCGATGTCGAGCAGGCCGTGGCGCAGCACGTCGAGCGCAGCGGTCCCGTCACCGGGCGGGCGTCCTCACCGGACGGCGCGGTGACGGTGATCGCCACACCCGGCGGTCCGCCGCAGCAGATCACGGTGAGCGCCGCGGCGTTGCGGATGGGGCCGCACGGGCTGGCCGCCGAGATCATGCGCGTCGCGGAAAAGGCGCAGCGCGCCGCGTCGAGCAGGCTGCACCAGACGCTGGAACGCGTGGTCGACCCGCGGGAGCTGACCGAGCTCGGGTTCACGCGCGAGCAGGACGAGGACGAGTTCGGGTGGCGGCGGTGAACGAGGAACGGATCCAGGCCACCGAGCAGCTGCGGCGCGACCTCGAGGTCCTCACGGCCACGGTCGAGCACCCGAACGGGCTGTGCATGGTCACGGCGTCGCCGAAGGGCGAGATCAGGGCGCTGCACCTGCACCCGGCGTTGCTGCAGCAGGGCGCGCAGGCGGTCGGCGAGGTCGTCACGGAGACAGTGCGGCTCGCGACCAACGCCGCCGTGCAGACGAGCTTCAACAAGATGGCGCTGGCGCTCGGTGACGGAATCGCGATCGACGTCGAATCGATCGCCGGCGATTCACCCTTCCGGTCGACGTGGAACCCGGTCGTGCCGCCCAAACCCGCAGCTGGAGACGCACCGCCCGAGCGGCGGCCCAGGACGCCGATCGTCGACGACCCCGACGAGGACGCGTTCTTCGAGAACCCCTTTGGGCGCCGGTGATCAGCACCGTTAGGCTCGCCCACGGCATCAGGCAGGCGTGACCGGGAGGTCAGGATGGCGCAGGACATCGTCCCCATCGAGCTGGGGCTGACGCAGGGTGACGTGGTCACGCTGTGGGCACCCCGCTGGCGCGAGAAGGGCGAGGAGTGGGAGGCGTTCCTCGGTGACGAGGAGGACCTGTTCGTCTTCCCCGACGCCGCGCACCTCGCCGCCTTCGTCCGCACCGCCGAGGAGCACGACCTCACCGACCACCCGGCGTGGTCGATCGTGCCGTCGCTGGGCGTCGCGGACCTCTCGCCCGACGACAACCACCAGTTCGACCTCGTCGGCGTGCCCGAGCTGATCGCGGAGGACCCGGACACCTGGACGATCGGTGAGCTCGCCGACGTCATCGCGATCGTGCGCGCGCTCGCGGACGTCTGCGACCTGGAGAAGGTCCACGAGGTGCTCGACTCCGCGGAGGGCTTCTCGCTGCTGCCGCAGGGCACGCTGCCGTTCAGCGGCCGCGACGGCGCGAAGCTGTGGGACGAGCTGTCCGAGATCGTCTCCGAGAAGTGGGACGAGGTCCTCGACGCGATCGACAGCGTGGTGAGCACGCCGGAGGTCCCGGAGAAGGAGCTCGCCATCGCGCAGGAGGAGCTCGCCGCGCTCGAGGCCGAGACCGCGGCATCCGCCGACACCTCCGACGACGAGGACTCCGCCGAGGAGAGCGCCGAGCCCACCGGTTTCTGGGCCGAGGTCGGCATCGACCCCATCAAGATCATCACGTCCGCCGGCGAGTTCTACACGCTGCGCTGCTACCTCGGCGACGACCCGGTGTTCCTCGGCCGCCGCGGCAAGATCGAGGTCTTCACCTCGCCGCGCGCACTGAGCCGGTTCGTGGCCGAGAACGACGACCACGACCTCGCCGAGGTCGAGACGTGGAACGACGTCAAGGTCAAGGCCACCGCGGGCGAGCTCGACGTCGACGTGGACGACGACAACGTCTACGTGCTGACCGGCATCGCCGAGGACATGGAGGAGGGCCCGGACGCCCTCGACCCGCAGCAGCTCGACCTCGCCGTCGAACTGTTCGAGGACGCGGGCGAGTGGGCAGAGGACGACTCGGTGAAGGACGCGCTGGCATCGTCCGAGTCGCTCGGCTGGCTGGTGTCCTTCGTGGTCGCGCCGGACCCGACGCGTCTCGCGCCGTCCGCCCCGTACGACGCCGAAGTGGCCGCGTTCCGCGAGCTGCAGGCGAAGTTCGAGGACCGGCTCAACGTCAACTGACGCGTTTCAACGATGAAGAGGGCCACCCGCGGGTGGCCCTCTTTTTGGCTGTAGAGCGAGGCCGAGCTCGGCCGCCGCTACGAGGTCAGCCGCGTGACCGTCAGGCGTGCGCTGGAACCTCTCCCTTCGAGCGTCGCACTCACCTTGGGCGCCGGCGAGATGCTGCGCGTGCGTTCGTTGCGCCGCACCGGTTCCTCACCGTTGGACGTCGTCGCGGAGTGGGTGCCGCTGGCGTTGGCGGCACCGGTCAGCCGCGCCGACATCGCCGCCGTTCGCCGCGGGCGATGTCGGCCCACTGCCGGGGCACGACCGGCGCTATCTGCTCGACTCCGCGCGGATCGGCCGTGAGCTCGGATGGCGCCCGGAGATCGGCTTCGAGGCCGGTGTCCGGGACACCATCCGCTGGTACGCGGCCAATCGCGCGTGGTGGGAGCCGTTGCTGAAGCTCGGCCCGATCGACGAGAGCGCGTGGGCCCAGCAGACGACTACGCGGTGAGCGCCGCGTACCCCGGCTTGATCAGCTCGTTGATGATCGCGAGCCGCTCGTCGAACCCGATGAACGCCGACTTCATGGCGTTGATCGTGAACCACTGCAGGTCCGCCCAGCCGTAGCCGAACGTGTCGACCAGCGCGGCGAACTCGCTGGAGAGCGTGCAGTCGCTCATCAGGCGGTTGTCGGTGTTGACGGTGACGCGGAACCGCAGCTTGGCGAGCAGGCCGATCGGGTGGTCGGCCATGCTGGCCGCGGCGCCGGTCTGCAGGTTCGAGGTCGGGCACATCTCCAGCGGGATGCGGCGGTCGCGGACGTACGCGGCCAGGCGGCCCAGCTGGACCGTGCCGTCGCCGGACACCTTGATGTCGTCGACGATCCGCACGCCGTGGCCGAGCCGTTCGGCGCCGCAGTGCTGGATGGCCTCCCAGATGGACGGCAGGCCGAACGCCTCACCGGCGTGGATGGTGAAGTGCGCGTTCTGCTGGCGCAGGTACTCGAACGTGTCGAGGCCCCTGGTGGGAGGGAAGCCGGCCTCCGGGCCCGCGATGTCGAACCCGACGACGCCGAGGTCGCGGTAGCGGACGGCGAGCTCGGCGATGCGCAGCCAGCCCTCGTTCTGGCGCATGGCGCAGAGCAGGGTGCCGATGCGGATCTTGCGGCCGGTCTCGGCGACACGGGCGGAGCCGAGGCGGAAGCCCTCCTGGACGGCCTCGACGACCTGCTCCAGCGAGAGTCCCTTCTCGGTGTTCAGCTCGGGCGCGTAGCGGATCTCGGCGTAGACGACACCGTCGGCCGCCAGGTCCTCGACGGCCTCGGCGGCGACGCGCACCAGCGCGGCCTCGTCCTGCATGACACCGCACGTGTGGGCAAAACCTTCGAGGTAGCGCACGAGCGACCCCGAGTTCGCGTTGTCGCGGAACCAGCCGCCGAGCACGCCCGCGTCCGTGGTGGGCAGGCCCTGGTAGCCGGAGGCATCGGCGAGTTCGATCACCGTCTGCGGGCGGAGGCCACCGTCGAGGTGGTCGTGCAGCAGCACCTTCGGCGCGCTGCGGATGGTCTCCAAGGAAAGCGGCGTGGACATTGCTACACGTTACTTCAGGCGACACGCCGCTTCAGCGCTGGCCAAAATGATCTTGCTACCACTATGATCGTTTGTCGGTTCACGGATGTTGCCGATCCGTGATCAGCAACTTTCTGCAACCGGATCGCGGCTTGAGTCACCCCAAGGTAGGAACATCACCGGTCGCAATCGGACGCTTCCGGCCAGTAACTTGGCGTTCGGAGCAGTGAGGTAGCCTGATCGGGTCAGTCGCCCGTCCGCGCCCGGCCATTTTCTGGCGGGGGTGGTACAGACACGCGCCGTGACGCGGATAGGCTCCCGTGGTCTCCCCCTCCCCTGGACGAAGGCACTCAGCCGTGACAGAGAACAACAACTCCACGATGTCCTTCGATCGGATGCGCAACATGCTCACGCGCGCCGCGGAGATCCGTGAGAGCGAGCAGCAGCAGATCTTCGACGCGTTGGACGAGATCCACGCCCGGATGTCGCCTCTGGAGTCGCTGGGTTCGGTCCGCAAGCGCCTGTCGGAGCTGCCGGACCGCACCGAGGTCAGCGTGCTCGCGGAGCGCCTGGACGAGGCCCTCGCCAAGCTGGAGGCCCAGGACAACGCGGTCGCCGACATCGGCCGTGCCGTCGACGCCCTCGTCGACAAGCTCGCCAAGCCCTTCGCCCAGCTGGACGGCCGCCTCGACGGCGTCGCGGGCCGCTTCGAGGGCGTCGCGGGCCGCATGGACGGCCTCGAGGACAAGCTCGCGAGCATCCACAAGCGCATCGACGACCTCGACGGTCACCTGGACAAGCAGGACGGCAAGGTCGACGCGATCCCCGGCGCCGTCACCACCCCGCTGCGCGAGCGCATCGAGGCCCTCGAAGCCGCCCTGCGCGGCCGCCTCGACGAGGTCGACGAGGGCGTGCACGAGCACCTCGACGGCACCCGCGAGGCCCTGCAGAAGATCCTCGCCGACTCCTTCTCCGGCATCCACGGCCGCGCCGACGAGCAGCGCGACGCCCTGGCCGCCGCCCGCGCCGAGCTCGCCGCCGCCGTCGCCGACAGCCGCGAGAAGCTCGTGTCCGCGGTGAACGACCGCCACAACCAGCTGGCCTCGTCCCTCGCCGAGACCCGCACCGAGCTGTCCGGCGCCGTGGCGGAGACCCGCGGCGAACTGGCCGGCGCGGTCACCGAAACCCGCGACTCCCTGGCCACCTCGCTGGCCGAGACCCGCGCAGAACTCGCCTCGGCCGTCACCGACACCCGCGACGCCGTCAACGGCAAGCTGGACGAGGCCCGCACGGCCCTGTACGCGGCGATCGAGCAGACCCGCGACCAGGTCGACGCGGCCGACCGCCTGGAGGCCCTCGCCAGCCGCCTGGAGCAGGTCACCTCGAAGCTCGACACGATGACCGACCGCCTGGACAAGGTCGAGGACGACTTCGCCGCCCGCATCGCCGAACTCGGCGGTTCGGTGGACGCGGGCCTGTCGAAGGTCGCCGAGACCGTGGGCGCCCGCCCGGACACCGACGCCCTGCAGTCCCTGGTCCGCAAGTCGAACCAGGAGTCCGAACTGCGCATCGGCGGCCAGCTGGACGAGGCCATGGCCACCTTCGCCGAGCTCATCCTCGGCGGCGGCTCCCCCACGCCTCCCCCGCCGCCCACCGCCCTGCCGCGTCCGCAGCGCCGCACCCGCAAGAACGGCCCGAAGCCGGCCAACGGCGGCAAGGACATGGACGACGACGACCTGGCGGCCGAGGGCGCCTGATCGCCTGACACGTCAACGGCCCCGGAGCTCGCGTGAGCTCCGGGGCCGTTCTCGTTGGTTCCTCAGCCGCGAATGGTGTCGATGACGAGCGGTGACCGTTCCGGCGCCGACTCCGACACCGAGTACGCGCCCTCCAACGCCTGCAGGGCGCCGTCGATCGCGTCCGGGGTGTCGGTGTACAGCTCCAGCAACGGCTGCCCGGCCTCCACGGCGTCTCCCGGCTTGGCCAGGCAGAGCACGCCAGCCCCTGCCTGCACCGGGTCCTCCTTGCGCGCCCGCCCGGCTCCGAGCCGCCAGGCGGCCACCCCGACGCCATAAGCGTCCAAAGTGGACAGGACACCGGAGGCGGGTGCCGTGACGACGTGCCGGTGCGAGCCGACCGGAAGCGGAGCCTCCGGATCACCGCCCTGCGCGCGGATCATCCGAGCCCACGTCTCGTACGCTTCACCGGAGGCCAGCACAGCGGCCGGGTCAGCGGAAATTCCAGCCAGGGACAGCATCTCCGAAGCCAGCGCCACCGTCAGCTCGACGACGTCGGCAGGCCCGCCACCGCGCAGCACGTCGACGGACTCGGCCACCTCGACCGCGTTGCCGACGGCACGCCCGAGCGGCACCGACATGTCGGTCAGCAACGCCGAAATCCGCACACCGTGCTCAACCCCGATGGCCACCAACGCCTCAGCGAGAGCACGAGCGGAAGCCAGATCCTTCATGAAGGCCCCGGACCCGACCTTCACGTCCAGCACCAACGACTCCGCGCCCTCCGCGATCTTCTTCGACATGATCGAAGACGCGATCAGCGGAATCGCCTCGACCGTCCCGGTGACGTCCCGCAACGCGTAGAGCTTCCGGTCGGCAGGAGCCAGGCCCTCGGTGGCAGCGCAGATCACCGCACCAACCGAGGAGAGCTGCGCTTGAATCTCCGAAGTGGACAGTGCGGCCCGCCAGCCGGGGATCGACTCCAACTTGTCCAGCGTCCCGCCGGTGTGTCCGAGCCCGCGCCCGGACAACTGCGGCACGGCCGCACCGCACGCGGCGACCAGCGGCGCCAGCGGCAGCGTGATCTTGTCGCCGACACCACCGGTCGAGTGCTTGTCCACGGTCGGGCGCGAGACCTGCAGCGACAGGCGCTCGCCCGACGAGATCATCGCCTGCGTCCAGCGCGCGGTCTCCGCTGGCGACATGCCGTTGAAGAAGATCGCCATCGCCAGGGCGGACATCTGCTCGTCCGCGACCACACCGCGCGTGTACGCGTCGATGACCCAGTCGATCTGCGCGTCCGACAGGACATGACCGTCACGCTTGGCGCGAATGACGTCCACAGCCGAGAAACTCATGGCAGGTCCTCCGGTCCGAACGCGTCGAGCAGCACCTCGGTCATCGGCAGCGGGCCGCGCGCGGTGTCGACGAGGCACTCGCGCCCGCCGAACTCGTAGATCACCTGGCGGC
Organism: Lentzea flava; assembly: GCF_014648475.1. Classification (GTDB taxonomy): domain Bacteria; phylum Actinomycetota; class Actinomycetes; order Mycobacteriales; family Pseudonocardiaceae; genus Lentzea; species Lentzea flava. The sequence goes on from NZ_BMRE01000040.1 coordinate 15,580, forward strand.
AGCGTCCGCACGGCATCAGCAGCTCGCCGCTGCCGGAACGACACGCCACGGCGACCAGCCGGCCGCCGCCGGTCAGCCGCAGCTGGCCGACCATGGTGCACTCGGCGCAGAGGCCGAGGCCGTAGGAAGCGTTCTCGACGTTGCAGCCGACGACAACGCGGCCGTCGTCGCACAGCGCCGCGGCCCCGACCTGAAGTCCCGAGTACGGGCAGTGGGCGAACGACGCCGCTTCCACCGCCCGTGCTCGCAACAACTCCCAATCAACCACGGCGGTAGACCACACCGTCGGCCGCCGGCATGCGCAACCGCTGCGATGCCACGGCCAGCACGGCCAGCGTCACCATGTGCGGCGCGTAGGACACGAACTCGCTGGGGATCTCGTCGAGGCTGATGTACAGCAGGTAGAGCAGGACGGCCACGACGATCGCGGCAGCCGCGGAGAACCACCTGCGCTTGATCAGCTGCCAGACCACGATCACGCCGAGCAGCAGGACCACGCCGTAGACCAGCGCGAGCACAGTCTCGCCGCCGGAACGCAGCTGCAGGCCGTCGGCGTAGCCGAACAGCGCCGCACCGCCCAGAAGCCCGCCGGGGCGCCAGTTGCCGAAGATCATCGCGGCCAGGCCGATGAAGCCGCGGCCGCCGGTCTGACCCTCCAGATAGGACAGCTGGCCCGCGTTCAGCACCAGGGCCGCGCCGCCGAGACCCGCGAGGGCTCCGGAGACGATCACGGCGACGTACTTGTGGAAGTACACCTTCACGCCGAGGGAGTCCGCGGCGTGCGGGTTCTCGCCGACCGAGCGCAGGCGCAGGCCGAACCTGGTGCGCCACAACAGGTAGTACGACAGCGGCACGAGCAGGATCGTCAGCATCGTCAGCGGCGAGACGCCGGTGACGAGGCCGCGCAGGATGCCCGCGACGTCCGAGATGATCAGGCGCTGACCCTGCTCCAGCTCACCGAGCCAGTCGGCGAGACCCGCCGCCGAGTACGTCTCGAACGGCTGGACCGGCGGCGACTGGCGCGGGTTGTGCGACAGCGGCTCGAAGATCAGCGTCGACAGGTACTTCGTCAGACCGGCACCGAGCAGGTTGATCGCCACACCGGAGACGATGTGGTTGACGCCGAACGACACGGTGGCGATCGCGTGCAGCAGACCGCCCAGCGCACCGAACACGACGGCGGCGATCACCGCGGCCCACGGGCCCCACTGGTAGCCGGCCCACGCCGCGCCCCAGGTGCCCATGATCATCATGCCTTCGAGGCCGATGTTGACCACACCGGCGCGTTCCGCCCACAGGCCGCCGAGACCGGCGAGCAGGATCGGCAGCGCCAGCCGGACCGCGGTCTGGGTCGTGCCCGACGACGTCAGCTGCAGGAAACCGGTCTGGTACGAGGTGACCGACAGCAGCACGATCGCACCGGCGACACCGAGCAGGCCGACAGCCCAGCCGGGCACCTTGCGCTTGCGAGGCGCCGCCGGGACGTGGGGCTTCTCCTCCAGCGTCGTGATCATGCGGCACCTCCGACAGTTCCGAGCTCACGGCCGACGCGACGCTGTTCCGCGGCGAGCTCGACGCGGCGCACCACCTCGTACGCGACGACGACCGACAGGACGATCGAGCCCTGCATGATGGTGACGATCTCCCTCGGCACACCGACGTTGTCGAGCGCGAGACCCGACTTGTCCAGGAACGCCCACAGCAGCGCGCCGAACGCGATGCCACCGGGGTGGTTGCGGCCCAGCAGCGCGATCGCGATGCCGGAGAAACCGATGCCCGCGGTGAAGTTCAGGCTGAACGTGTGGTCGCGGCCGAGCATCTCCGGCAGGCCGATCAGGCCTGCGATGGCGCCGGAGAGCAACATCGACACCAGGACCATCTTCTTGGCGTTGACGCCACCGGCCGACGCGGCGGTCGACGACTCACCGGACGCCCGCAGCTCGAAGCCGAACCGGGTGCGGTTCATCATGATCCAGTAGCCGATGCCGAGCGCGACGGCCACGAACAGGAAGCCGAACATCGTGCCGGAACCGCCGAACGAGATGCCGGGCATCCAGCCGCTGGACGGGATCTCCGGCGTGCGGATGTTGTTGCCCCGCAGCTCACCGAAGACGTCGCGGCGGATCAGGTAGGCGGAGAAGCCGATCGCGAGGCCGTTCATCATGATCGTCGAGATGACCTCGTTCACGCCTCGGGTCACCTTGAGGATCGCGGGGATCGCGGCCCAGGCGGCACCGGCGAGCGCACCCACGATGATGATCACCAGCGTGTGGATGCCCGGCGGCAGCGCGATGGAGCCGCCGACGACCGCGGCGACGACGGCCGCCACGCGGTACTGGCCCTCGACACCGATGTTGAACAGGTTCATCTGGAACCCGATCGCCACCGCGAGCGCCGCGATGTAGTAGATGCCCGTCGAGTTGATGATGTCGACGAGCGTCGTGCCCTTGCCGACCTGCGTCACCATCGCGCCGAACGCGCTGAGCGGGTTCGCGCCGGAGATCACGAGCGCCAGGCCGCACAGCAGCATCGAGAAGACGATCGCCAACGCGGGCGGCAGGAGTTTGCCGCGCAGGTTTCCCATCAGTTCTCGCCTTCCTCAACCACCGCGGTCTCGTGCACCGCCGCGCTCGTGCTGCCCGCACCCGTCATGGCACTGCCGAGGTCCTCTGGCGTGACGGTGTTCGGGTCGGCGTCGGCCACCAGGCGGCCGCGCAGCATGACCTTGATCGTGTCCGAGAGGCCGATCAGCTCGTCCAGGTCGGCGGAGATCAACAGGACGGCGAGACCCGCGGCGCGGGCGCGCTTGATCTCGTCCCAGATCAACGCCTGCGCGCCGACGTCGACGCCTCGGGTCGGGTGCGAGGCGATGAGCAGCACCGGGTTGCCGGACAGTTCGCGTCCGACCACGAGCTTCTGCTGGTTGCCACCGGACAGCGCGGCCGCGGGCACGTCGATGCCCGGCGTGCGGACGTCGAACTCGCTGACGATCCGCTCGGTGTCCTTCTTGGCCCCGTCGGTGTCGAGCCAGATGCCCTTGGCCGCGGGCTTGCGCGTCTGGTAGCCGAGAATCCGGTTGTACCAAAGGGGTTGCGTGAGCAGCAGGCCGTGCCGGTGGCGGTCCTCCGGCACATAACCGATGCCCGCCTCGCGCCGCGCGAGCGTGCCCAGCTTCGTGAGGTCCTTGTCCAGCAACGTGATCGTGCCGCTGCCGGCCTTGCGCATGCCCATGATCGTCTCGACGAGCTCGGTCTGGCCGTTGCCCTCGACACCGGCGATGCCGACGACCTCGCCGGAACGGACCACCAGGTCCACGTCGTCGAGAATCGGCCGTGAGCCGTCCGGCGTCATCAGCTTCAGGCCCTTGACGTCCAGCACGACCTTGTCGGTGACGGTGGACTCGCGGGTCTCCGGGCTGGGGAGCTCGCTGCCGACCATCATCTCGGCGAGCTGGCGCGACGAGACCGTCTTCGGGTCCGCGCTGCCCACGGTCGTGCCGCGGCGGATCACCGTGACCGAGTCCGCGATCGCGCGGACCTCGTCGAGCTTGTGCGAGATGAACAGGAACGTGTAGCCCTGCTCCTGCATGCCGCGGACGGTGTCGAAGAGCTCGTTGACCTCCTGCGGCACGAGCACGGCGGTCGGCTCGTCCAGGATGATCACCTTGGCGCCGCGGTAGAGCACCTTGAGGATCTCGACGCGCTGGCGGTCCGCGACACCGAGCTGCTCGACCAGCACGCCGGGGTCGACGTTGAGCCCGGTGCGGCCGGAGAGCTCGATGATGCGCTTGCGGGCCTTCTGGCCGATGCCGTGCAGCGCCTCGGCGCCCAGGACCACGTTCTCCTGGACGGTGAGGTTGTCGGCGAGCATGAAGTGCTGGTGCACCATGCCGATGCCGGCCTTGATGGCGTCGGACGGCGTGCGGAAGCGCACCTGCTCGCCGTTGACCTCGATGGTGCCCTCGTCCGGCGCCTGCATGCCGTAGAGGATCTTCATCAGGGTGGACTTGCCCGCGCCGTTCTCACCGCACAGGGCATGTACCTCGCCGCGGCGGACGGTCAGGTGGACGTCGCTGTTGGCGACGACACCGGGGAATCGCTTGGTGATGCCGGTGAGCACCACCGCGGGTGGATCGTCCGTCCGTACGGACGTGGAACTGCTCATCGTCGAGGCTCCTCATACGACGCACCAGGCCCTGTGAGGGCAGATCCTCACAGGGCCCGGCGTGTGCTTTGGCTAGCGGACTACGGCTTGTCCGCGACCTTGATCTTGCCCTCGATGATCTGGGCCTTGTAGCCCTCGAGGATGCCCTGCAGCTTCGCGTCGATCTTGCCACCCGAGGTGGCGTAGCCGACACCGTTCACCTTCAGGTCGAAGACCTTCGGCAGCGACGCGAGGTCGTTCTTGGCGACGGCCTTCACGAAGTCGTACACCGCGACGTCGACGCGCTTGAGCATCGAGGAGACGATGACGTCCTTGGTGTCCGCGACGGTCGCCTGGTTGTACTGGTCGGAGTCGACACCGATCGCCAGCACGCCTGCCTGCTTGGCGGCCGAGAAGATGCCCTTACCGGACGCACCCGCGGCCTGGTAGATCACGTCGGCGCCCTTGTCGATCTGGCCCTTCGCGGCCTCCTGGCCCTTCGGCGCGTCCTGGAAGCCCGTGAAGTCACCGGCCGGGGTGATGTACTTCTTCTCGATCTGGATCTTCGGCGCGGCGGCCTTGGCACCCTGGACGTAGCCGGCCTCGAACTTCTGGATCAGCGGGATCTCGACACCGCCGACGAAGCCCACGTGGCACTTCTTGCTCTGGTACGCGGCGATGACACCGGCCAGGAAGGAACCCTCGTGCTCGGCGAACGTCAGCGGCGTGACGTTGGCAGCGCCCTCGACGGCCGCGTCGACCAGGCCGAACTTGACGTTCGGGAACTCCGCGGCGACGAGCTTCATCGACTCGCCGTAGGCGAAGCCGACACCGATGATCGGGTTGAAGCCCTCGGCGGCCAGCTGGCGCAGACGGGTCTGCTTGGAGGACTCGTCCTCGTTCGGCGCAGCGGAGAGCTCCTTGGTGTTCTCCTTCTTGATGCCGAAGTCGGCGAGGGCCTTGTCCAGACCGGCGGCGGCGGAGTCGTTGAACGACGCGTCGCCACGGCCACCGATGTCGTAGGCCAGGCCGACCTTCAGCGCGCTTCCGTCCACCTTCTCACCGGCGGCGCTGCTGGTGTTCGAGGTGGCAGGCGCTGTGGGAGGCGTGGCGAACTCGCAGGCGGCACCACTGCCGGTGTTCGAGTTGTTGCTACCGCCACCCGAGTCCTTCGCGCAGGCGGCCATAGTCATCACGCTGGTGAGCGCGATCGCGGCGACCGCGACGCCACGCATACGACGACGCACGGCTCGTCTCCTCCCTGAGGTTCCTCCCCAACGACCTCGTTGGGTTCTAGACGGCGCACCGTACCTCTTAGTAACCAACACTGTTGCGGCGAGCACCTACAAAGACCCCTATCGGTTACTCATTCGACGCATTGGCCCCACCTGTGGTGATCACTCGTGTTCGGCGCGTGGTGAAACGTCCTCTTCGGCCGCTTCAACGCACTGATCGTCGTCCAAACGGCGCAGTTCCGCGCGCTGGGCCCAGCGCTCCAGTGCCGACGACACTCCCGCCACCGGCCCTCCCGGCAGCAGATTCCTCCCCATGCGGCCCAGGATGCGGCATCGCTGACCTCGGCGTTCGTAGTTCGGCGAAGTTTCTCGGCGCGACGGTGAACCGTTCGCGGTCCCCCCGTCGTGTAGGGGGTGGCAAGTGCCCTTGCCGACGACGGCGGCCCGGACCAAGGCGGAGGTCCGGCCGCCGTCCTCCGTTTCCCGGTACGCGCGCGCCATTTGTGGCGTGGACCGCATTTCGGGATCGATAAAGACCGCTTGGCCGATCGACAGCGTGTCTCATCGATCACAGAGCGGGTGCGCCTGCTGGGTCGGGTCCAACGTGCGGGACTAGGATTTTCCGGTCATGGTCGGCATGAACTGTTCACCGACCACCACCACTGACGTTGGAGGCCTCGGCGCATGACCAGCGCAGGCGCACCCGAGCGTTCGGGCACCACCCGAGGGGGTGGGACGCTCTACCGCGGTGATCTGGGCATGTGGTCCTGGGTCGCCCACCGGATCACCGGTGTCCTCACGTTCTTCTTCCTGTTCACCCACGTGCTCGACACCGCACTGGTGCGGGTGTCACCGAACGCGTACGACGCGGTGATCGAGACCTACAAGAACCCGGTCGTGAACCTCTTCGAGGTCGGCCTCGTCGGCGCGGTGCTCTACCACGCGCTGAACGGCATCCGGGTCATGCTGGTCGACTTCTGGGAGAAGGGCGCCAAGTACCAGCGGGTCATGCTCTGGACCGTGCTGGCCGTCTGGGTCGTCGTCATGATCCCCGGCTTCTACTTCATGATGGAGCGCACGATCTCCGAGCTGGTTGGGGGTCACTGACCATGTCTCTCGCACTCGACAAGCCCCGCCAGCCGCGCCGTCCCGCGGCCCGTCGCAGCAACGGCGAGCTCTACAGCTGGCTGTTCATGCGCCTCTCCGGCCTGCTGCTCGTGGTCCTGGTCCTGGGCCACCTGTTCATCATGAACATCCTCGACGGCGGTGTGCACCGCATCAACTTCGGTTTCGTCGCCGGCCGCTGGGCGTCCCCGTTCTGGCAGTTCTGGGACCTCGCGATGCTCTGGCTCGCGCAGATCCACGGCGGCAACGGCGTGCGGACGGTCATCAACGACTACGCCCGCAAGGACTCCACCCGGTTCTGGTTGAAGATGCTGCTCTACGTCTCGATGGTGCTGATCGTCTCGCTCGGCACGTTCGTGATCTTCACCTTCGACCCGAACATCTCGAACTGACCCGCGCGGGGAGCCCACCACAATGCAGTTCCACAAGTACGACGTAGTCATCATCGGCGCTGGTGGTGCCGGAATGCGCGCGGCGATCGAGTCCGGCCAGCGCGCCCGCACCGCGGTGCTCACCAAGCTCTACCCCACGCGTTCGCACACCGGCGCGGCCCAGGGCGGCATGTGCGCCGCCCTCGCCAACGTCGAGGAGGACAACTGGGAGTGGCACACCTTCGACACGATCAAGGGCGGCGACTACCTGGTCGACCAGGACGCCGCCGAGATCATGGCGAAGGAGGCCATCGACGCCGTTCTTGACCTCGAGAAGATGGGCCTGCCGTTCAACCGCACGCCCGAGGGCAAGATCGACCAGCGCCGGTTCGGCGGCCACACGCGCAACCACGGTGAAGCCGCCGTGCGCCGCGCCTGCTACGCCGCGGACCGCACCGGCCACATGATCCTGCAGACGCTGTACCAGAACTGCGTCAAGCACGGCATCGAGTTCTTCAACGAGTTCTACGTCCTCGACATCTGTCTCACCGAGACGGAGAACGGCCCGGTCTGCACCGGCGCCGTCGCGTACGAGCTCGCGACCGGCGAGATCCACGTCTTCCAGGCCAAGTCCGTCGTGTTCGCGACTGGTGGTTTCGGCAAGGTCTTCAAGACCACGTCGAACGCCCACACGCTGACCGGCGACGGCATGGGCATCGTCTTCCGCAAGGGCCTTCCCCTGGAGGACATGGAGTTCTACCAGTTCCACCCGACGGGCCTCGCGGGTCTCGGCATCCTGCTGACCGAGGGTGCCCGCGGCGAGGGCGCGATCCTGCGCAACGCCTCGGGTGAGCGGTTCATGGAGCGCTACGCCCCGACCATCAAGGACCTGGCGCCGCGCGACATCGTCGCCCGCTCGATGGCGCTGGAGGTCCTGGAAGGCCGTGGCGCCGGCCCGAACAAGGACTACGTGCTGCTCGACTGCACGCACCTCGGCGCCGAGGTGCTGGAGACCAAGCTGCCGGACATCACCGAGTTCGCCCGCACGTACCTCGCGGTCGACCCGGTGCACGAGCCCGTCCCGGTGTACCCGACCGCGCACTACGCGATGGGCGGCATCCCGACGAACGTCCACGGCGAAGTGTTGCGGGACAACGACAACATCGTCCCCGGCCTCTACGCCGCCGGTGAGTGCGCGTGCGTGTCGGTCCACGGCGCGAACCGCCTGGGCACGAACTCGCTGCTGGACATCAACGTGTTCGGCCGTCGCGCGGGCATCGCCGCCGCCGAGTACGCGCTGGCGCACGAGCACGTCGACCTGCCGGAGAACCCGGCGGCCTCCGTCGAGGCTCAGATCGCTCTCGCGCTGTCGGAGCACGGCCAGGAGCGCGTCGCGGACATCCGCACCGAGCTGCAGGCCACCATGGACGCCAACGCGTCCGTGTACCGCACCGAGGACACGCTGAAGCAGGCGCTGCACGACGTGCAGGCCCTGAAGGAGCGCTACGCCCACATCTCCGTGCAGGACAAGGGAAAGCGCTTCAACACGGACCTGCTCGAGGCCGTCGAGCTCGGCTTCCTGCTGGAGCTCGCCGAGGTTCTCGTCGTCGGCGCGTTGGCGCGCAAGGAGTCCCGCGGCGGCCACGCGCGCGAGGACTACCCGAACCGCGACGACACGAACTTCATGCGCCACAGCATGTTCTACAAGCAGGGTGAGGGTCTGACCGCGGACATCCGCCTCGACTACAAGCCCGTGACCTTTACCCGGTACAAGCCGATGGAGCGCAAGTACTGATGACCGCCACCGCTGAAACCACCACTGGCTCGCGCGGTTCCCAGCCGCCGGTTCCGGACGGCGCTGTCACGGTCACCGTCAAGATCCGCCGGTTCAACCCGGAGTTCGACGACGAGCCGCGCTGGGACTCGTTCGACATCCCCGCGCTCCCTTCGGACCGCGTGCTGAACCTCCTCCACTACATCAAGTGGTACGTGGACGGCACGCTGACGTTCCGCCGCTCCTGCGCGCACGGCATCTGCGGCTCCGACGCCATGCGCATCAACGGCGTCAACCGCCTGGCGTGCAAGGTCCTGCTGAAGGACCTGCTGGAGAAGGGCGGCAAGCAGACCACGATCACCATCGAGCCCATCAAGGGCCTGCCGGTGAACAAGGACCTGCTCGTCGACATGGAGCCGTTCTTCGAGGCGTTCCGCGCCGTCAAGCCGTACCTCGTGACGTACGGCAACGAGCCGACGCGCGAGCGGATCCAGTCCGTCGCCGACCGCGAGCGCTTCGACGACACGACGAAGTGCATCCTGTGCGCCTGCTGCACCACGTCGTGCCCGGTGTACTGGACCGAGGGCTCGTACTTCGGCCCCGCCGCGATCGTCAACGCGCACCGGTTCATCTTCGACTCGCGTGACGAGGGCGCTGAGGAGCGGCTCGACATCCTCAACGACATCGACGGCGTGTGGCGGTGCCGGACCACGTTCAACTGCACCGACGCCTGCCCGCGTGGCATCCAGGTCACCAAGGCGATCCAGGAAGTGAAGCGCGCGCTGCTGTTCAAGCGCGTCTGATCTCTCTGTTTCCGAAGCGCCGCGTTCCGTTCGGACGCGGCGCTTTGCTTTGGCGTGGTAAGTCTGTCCGGACCCGCACGACCGGACGGAGCCCACGTTGACGAAGCAGACAACCGCTGCGGCGGCAGTCACCGTGGTGAGCATTGCCGTCGCCATCGTCGTGAACCTGCTGACGTCGGGGTGGAGCTGGACGTTCTTCGTGCTGCTGGCGGTGCTGGCCGCCGTCTGGGTCGCGCTGGCGGTGTGGCAGGTCTCGGCGGGCCGCATCAAGCCCCTCGGCGCGCCTGCGGCGACCTCTGCCGGCGGAATCGTCGCCCGGCCGGAACTCTCCGGCCGGATCGTCCGGCTGCTGCTGGGCTCCGGAACGCGCAAGGTCGCCATCACCACCGGGCTCTGGGGCGCCGGCGGTTTCGGCAAGACCACTCTCGCGGCGGAGGTCTGCGAGAACCCGGAGATCAAGGCGGCGTTCGGCGCGAACATCTGGTGGGTCACCGTCGGCCAGGAGGTGCGCGGCGCCGCGCTCGCCGACACGATCAACGACGTCATCAAGCGCATCGACGGCCAGAGCCCCGGCCTCACCCGGCCGGAGCAGGCGGGCATGCACCTGGGCGCGCTGCTGAAGGAGCGCGGCCGCTCCCTGCTCGTCGTCGACGACGTCTGGTCCGCGGAGCAGCTGCGCCCGTTCCTCGACGCGGGCCGCGGCTGCACGCTGCTGGTGACCACCCGGTTCCCGGACGTCCTGCCGGGCGATGCGGAACCCGTCGAGGTCAACGAGATGCGCCCGGATCAGGCGAGCGCGCTGGTGAACAGCGGCCTCGCCGGACTGCCCGACTCCGTCAGGGACGGCCTGCTGGACATCACCGGCCGGTGGCCGCTCGCCCTCAGCCTGGCCAACGCCGCCCTGCGCCGAGCGGACCGCACCGGCGCCGACGTGGTCGAGACCGCGCGAAAACTGTTGCAGCGCCTGCAGGAAGAGGGTCCGGCCGCGCTCGACGTCACCGACGCGGACCGCCGGGACCGCACCGTCGCGGCCACCCTCGAATCCTCGCTGAGCCTGCTCGGCGAACGGCGCGACCGCGTCGTCGAACTGGCGATCTTCCCCGAGGACACCGACATCCCGCGGGACCTGATCGCGTTGCTCTGGCACCGCACCGCCGGTCTGTCGTCCGACGAGACCGACCTGCTGTGCCAGGAGATCGTCGACCTCTCGCTGGCGACCGGTCTGCACCGCGTGCGCCTGCACGACGTCATCCGCTCGTACCTGCGCCACGAGTGCGGGCTCGACCGCCTCACCGCACTGCACAACACGTTCCTCGACGGTGTCGCCGCAACGCTTCCAGGCGACGGGTGGTGGCAGCTTCCTGGCGAGCAGGAACACCTGTGGCGCACGCTCGCCTACCACCTCACCGGTGCGCAGCGGACCGAGGAGCTGGCCGAGCTGGTGGAGACGCCTGCCTGGCTCATCGGCAAGTTGCGCAGGCTCGGCCCGGTCGCGGTCGCCGAGGACGTCGCCCTCGTCGACAACGAACACAGCCGTGAGCTCACCCGGTTCCTCGACCAGCTGGGGCACACACTCACCCCGACCGTTCCCGAACACGCAGTGGTCAACGCCTTGGCGCATCGGCTGGTGCGGTATCCGGCACTGAAGAAGCTGCGGGAAGCGGCGATCGCCGAAACACGAGAATTGCCTCGGCTGGTTCCGCGCGAGCCGATGCCGGACCTGCCGGATCCGGCGCTGAACCGAGTGCTCGTCGGACACGACGACGAGGTCAAGGGATGCGCGTTCGCGCCCACGGGGAAGTGGCTCGCCACAGTCAGCGACGACGACACGATTCGTGTGTGGGACCCGAGCAGCGGCCGCTTGTTGCAGATCATCAGCAGCGACGAACCGCTGTACGGCAACTGTGTTCTGTCACCGGACGGCAAGTGGCTCGCGGTCGAGGGTGTCCGCGCGCTGGTCCACGTTTTCGACACCAGCTCGTGGACGGTGCACACCGTCATCGACAGCCACGGCTCCGTGTGGTGCTTCGCCTTCATGGAGGAAAGCCGCACGCTGGTCACGGTCAACAATCGGAAGCAGCTGATCGTGTGGGACGTGGTCACCGGGAAGCAGCTGCGAAAGTTCAAGATCGAGAACGACCTCGACCACTGTGCTGCCTTGACCGGTACCACGCTGCTCGGCATCGACGGCAGCGGCGTGCATCTGTTCGACACGGACACCGGCGAGCTGGTGACGCCCGTCGAGCTGCCGACGGGCTACTGGGCCGGAATGGCGGTCGACCCCACCCACCGGTGGATGGCGCTGGTCGACGGCACCGGTCTCACGGTGCGCGATCTGACCGCGCCCGGTCAGTCCGCACTCGTGCTGCGGCATCAGACAGATCTGACGACGGCTGCGTTCTCCCCTCGTGGTGACTTGCTCGCCACCGCCGACGACCGAGGCATGATCTCCATCTGGAGCGTCGCCGAGTGGCGTCTGCTCGGCCAGGTGGCCGCGCACGGTTCTATGATCAATTCCCTGGCTTTCTCCCCTGACGGCTCCGTGCTCGTGTCAACCAGTGACGACAGGACAGCACGACTGTGGGATCCATCGCTCGCGTCAGAACAGACACAACAACACACTGCCGCGTCCGCCTGTGCAGCCGCGCCCGACGGCTCGTGGCTCGCGGTCGCGACGCCGAGAACCACACGCATCCACAGCTCCGATCTCGCGGAGCCCGTGCTCGAACTCGAGTTCGCCGCCGGCGCCGGCGCTCTCATGTCCCTTCACGGCGGCAGCATGTTGCTGGTGAAGAAGTACAGCAGCATCCACCTCCTCGATGAGAGTGATTGGCTGGCTGGCCGAGCACTGGAGAACCCTCGCGGCCACATGCTCACGTCAGCCACCGCCGGCGGTTCGTTCGTCTGCGCGGTCGACTCCTCCGGACAGGCACTGCTCTGGGACACGGCCATCTGGGGTCGTCCCATCTTCGTCGTGCTCGACGACAACTCGGTGCGAATCTCCTTGCGGCCACCGGCGGAGAACCAACGCAGGTCTCGTCAACGCCGGAAGGGATCGACCACGGGAAGGATCGTCGGCGCAGCCGTCGACCCGTCCGGCGACTCACTGGTGGTCGCCGCCGACACCGCGGTCTTCGTCATCGCACTCCGCACCAACGAGGTGACGACCACCATCCCCGTGGACGAACCGCCGACCAGTGCCTCAATCTCCCCGGACGGACGCTGGCTGGTCATCGGCCACGAGGACTCGATGCGGGTGTGGAACACGAACACCTGGACCCACGAGGTGACTCTCGTGGAGATCACCACCGGGGCCGAGGAGGTTGCCTGGACGCCGGACAGCTCACTGATCGCCGTGGCCACGGAGGACCAGGTCGTGCGGATCTACGACAGCGCCACCTGGCAGTGCCTCACCTCGATTCGTCTCGACGGCACGGTGGCCGACTGCGTCTGGGCCGGGAACGCCGACCTGGTCGTGGTCGGCGGGCACGGCGTCTACCGCTTCGACTTCTGCGGCGGATCGCCAGAAGCCGCCGGGTGATCGAGGGGCACAATGCGCACCGGCGGTCTCGGCCGGGCTGCCGCTGCCCGGTGGGCCTTCTTCAGCTCGCGAGCCACCGCGTCCGGGGTGTCGCGGAGGCGGGCCGGGAGCGTTTGCAGGACCAGGATTCCCGCTGCCGCGTAACGACTGTTGCGCGCGAGGGTGCGTTCGTAGTCGCGCGGTCCGAAGTGGAACGCCTTCGAGTCGATCTCCCAGGCCAGGCCCACGTCGTCGAACCAGGCGTCCGGTCTGCCGATGATCTGGCCGTCGGCGTCGGCGATCGTGACGTTCCAGTGCGGTGTGGTCAGGCGGATCCGGCGGGAGAGGCGGCGGGCGTCGCGCTCGGCCACCGATTGCGCGCGGCCCAGCTCCTTCAGGACGGCGCGGACCAGCTTGGTGCCGTAGCGGTTGGTCCTGGCCTCCGCGGCGAGGCTTTCCGGCGTGCAGCGGCCTTTTTGGATGGCCGCGGCCACCAGGGCGGTGGCGGAGTCGGCCGAGCGCAGCAGGCGGCACGCGTCGACCACGGCGCGGTCCGCCGACACCACCGGGAATCCGCCCACGTCGGTGGACGCGGGCATCGGTGCGGCGCGTTCGAGGATCAGCGCGCCGCTGCCGCGGGCGGAATTCGGCACCAGCACGTGGATCTCGGTGCCGGAGGCGGGCAGGCCGTGGCGGCGGCAGGCTTCCGCGCCCGTCAGGACGGCTCCGGGGCCCGCGCGCAGCAGGGCCGCGGTGACCTGTTGGTCGCGGGTGGGCGGGCCGTTGTGCAGCAGCACCACGCCGGGGTGCATGCGCTGCCACGGCCCGCCCGGCTCGCATCGGCGCCAGGGGTTCGAGACTCCCAGCGACTTCAGGGCGGTGGCGCTGATGACTCCCAGATCACTGCGTTCGCGCAGGTGTTCGATGAGCATGGAGTCAGTGTGACAAGCGCCACCGACAGTTTTTGACGGTCAGCTCCGGTGGCCGTGCCTGGCGCGGTCGAACAGGAGCAGGAGCACACCGGCCACGGCGAGCAGCACGCCGAGCGACAGCAGCCAGCCGAGCGAAGCGCCCGTGTTCGCCAGGCGGTTGTCCTGGTGACGCGGAGGTTTCGCGACCGGCTTGGTCGTCGTCGGCGGCTTCGTCGTCGGTGGAGTGGTGGTCGTCGTGGTCGTGGTCGTCGTCGTTGAGACCGGCGGGGTCGTCGTGCTCGTCGACGACGTGGTCGACGTCGTCGTCTTGGTCGAGGACGTGGTCGTGGTCGAAGTCGTCGTCTTGGTGCTCGTGGTGGTCGACGGCTTCGTGTACGTGGACGTGGACGGCTTGGTCCAGGTGGTCGGGTACGTCGAGGTGGGAGGTTCGTCACCTCTCGGCGCAGGCGTGCGCCATCCTGGACGTTCTTTCGGGCACCACGCGGCGGCGCACACCCGGCCATCCCCGGAGGCCGAGGCCTCCGAGGCGGCACCGTGCAGCGCGACCATCGTCAACACAGCTCCGGCGGCGAGCACACCGATACAGGCGATACGTGACATGTCACGATGGTTCGCCCACGTACAGCGTGTCGCGCGCGGTGCGGGCGGACATCACCCACGGGTGCGTCCGACATCGCCCGATCAGGTCCAGAAGACCGCGATGCCCACGTTCAGCACGACGAGCGACGCGGCCGTCGGCATCAGCCAGGACGGGGCCTTGGGCTTGTTCACGTTGATGGCGACGACCGCGGCGATGGCCACGACGACCAGCAGCTTCACGCCGATCTTGATGTGGTCGTACTTCACCGAGTCGACCAGCGGGTCGATGCCGACCAGCGCGACGCCGGTGAGCAGCTGCAGGGCGGCGCCGTGCAGCCAGCCCTTGTTGACCGGCGCGTCCTTGCCGGCCTTGGCCTGCAACATGATCATCGCGACGAGCATGCCCATGCCCAGCAGGTGCAGGAACACCAGCAGCAGGCGTACGAACTCCACAGCGTTTCCTATCGACGTCGAGTGGCCAGGAAGCCCCGCACGCCCAGCACCCCGATGATGCTGCCGAGCACGAGCGAGACGATCACGAGCACCAGGTGCACGGTGAAGAATGCGGTAGGTCCGTCGCTGAACGAACGTGGGTCTTTCCAGATGTTCTTCAGGAACGTGGGCCAGATCACCCACGACCAGACCCCGAAAGCCACCAGGAAGAGTGACATCGGGCGCGAGAGCTTCACGGCGACCAGTATCGGACGTGGTGCGTGCAAGACGCTAAACGGGGGTGGATAGCCTGGAGGCGTGCCCTTCACCAAACGGCTCATCGTCGCCCTGGTCCTAGCAACGGCCACAGCCGCGTTCGCCGCACCGACCGGCACCGCGCAGCAGGCCGCCTCGGCGCAGTGCGCGAACCGCGAGACCCCGCCGCCCCCGGTGGACACGTCCGAGCAGCCGGCGCCCGGCCAGAAGGCGCCGCCCCCGCTGGAGGTGCCGGAGAAGCCGATCGGCGGCGACCGCCTGGGCGAGTGCGGCCTGATCCTGCCGCCGAACTCGGCGCAGCCCCCGAGCGGCATCACGGCCGCCTCGTGGCTGCTCGCGGACATCGACAGCGGCGCCGTCCTCGCCGCGTACGACCCGCACGGCCGCCAGCGCCCGGCCAGCGTCATCAAGGTGCTGCTGGCGATGGTCGTGGCCAAGGAGCTGCGCGGCGACCTCGTCGTCACCGCCAGCGCCGAGGACACGCAGCAGGAGTGCACCTGCGTGGGTCTCAAGGACGGCGGGCAGTACACGGTCCGCCAGCTGCTGCAGGGCCTGCTGCTCACCTCGGGCAACGACGTGGCGCACACCCTGGCCCGCCAGCTCGGCGGCGTCCCGAACGCCCTGCGCAAGATGAACGCGATGGCGAAGGAGCTCGGCGCCCTCGACACCCGCGCGGTGACCCCGTCCGGTCTCGACGCCCCCGGCACCAGCACCTCTGCCTACGACGTTGGCCTGATCTTCCGCGGCGCGATGAAGTACGACGAGTTCGCCCAGGCCATCAAGCTCCAGCAGGCGCAGTTCCCCGGCCGCAACGGCGGCACGATCATGCTGAACAACGACAACCGCCTGCTCACCAGCTACCAGGGCGCCATCGGCGGCAAGACGGGCTACACCGACGACTCCCAGCACACCTACGTGGGCGCCGCCGAACGCAACGGCCGCCGCCTCGTCGTCGTCCTGCTGCGCGGCCAGCAGCAGCCCACGCACATCACCAACCAGGCCGCGAAGCTGCTGGACTACGGCTTCGCCATGGGCCCCGGCGGCGTCGGCAAGCTGGTGGACGGCGCCCCGCAGCCCAAACCGAAGGTCACCTCCACCCAGGAGAACACCGAAACGTCCAACGACTCGGCGGCCGCCGACTCGAACTCGGGCCGCCCCACCCCCACCGCCTTCGGCACGGTGGGCCTGCCGATCACGGCAGCGGCAGGCATCGGCCTCCTGGCCGCCGTGTTCCTCTACATCCGCAACAAGCGAGCCAAAGCGGCAAGGGCACGCCGCCAAGCCGCCCAGGCGGCACAGGGCGTCTGAGCCCCCGCAACGAGCAACGGCCCCAGCGCGCGCTGGGGCCGTTTCGTTTTGACCAGGACTACCGCTTGCGCCACCGAACCCCGAGCAACGCCCCGACCAGCGCCCCAGCCCCCAGCATCAGGGACGGCGACGGCCCGGACCGAACGGAAACCACGGGCCGGATGACGGCAGGAGGCGGCGCCGGAACCACCTCAGGCTCCCGGTTCTCCCGAGCAGTGGCCGTCCACGCGGTGATGAACAACAGGAACTGCGCCACGATGTTGGCGAAGACCAGCACACCGATAACGGACCCGAAGGCAGCAGAAGTGGGCGACCGGGTGACGAACGACAAGAACACGGTCGCCGCCTGCTTCAGGAACTCGAACCCGATGGCAGCGGCAAACGCGCCCCGCAACGCACTGCGCCACCCGACGGGCTTGCGCGGCAACCGGGCCAGCACCCACAGGAACACCATCCAGTTGGCCAGCAACGACAACAGGATGGTGCCGATCTTGAGCAGCGCCCGCGCCCACCCGGCGTCTTCGAACCCGAGCCACTCCAGCACGTGGTTCGCGAACCCGGACCCGGCGGCCGTGATCCCGAACGACAGCACGATCGCGAGCCCGAGACCGACCAGCGCCAGCAGATCCCGCCACAACGTCCCCAGGAACGGCAGGTTCTCCTTGGCGTGCCCCCACTGCGCGGTCAGCGCGTCCCGGAGGTTGCTCATCCACCCCAGCCCGGAGTAGGCGGCGCCGAGCAGACCGATGATGCCGACCGTGCCCTTGGAGTCCAGGGCGGTGGTCACGGCCTCGTTGATCTGGTCGCGCAGGTTCTTGTCCGGCACGGCCTTGGCGATGCTGGCTTGCAGCTCGGCCAGCAGGTCCGGCTGGGACTGCAGCACGAAGCCCGCCACCGCGAAGCCGATCATCAGGATCGGCACCAGGGACAGGATGCTGAAGTAGGTGACGGCCGCCGCGTAGTGGGTGCCGTAGCTCTCGGTGTAGCGCTCGTACGCGAGCATGATGTGGTCCAGCCACGCGTACTTCCGCCGCCACTTGTCCACGGTCAGAACGCTAGTGCAAGTGCACTACTCGGGCAGGACGAAACCGATCTTCTCGTACGAACGGCGCAGCGTCACCGAGGCGACCTCGCGGGCTCGTTCGGCGCCGCGGGCCAGGATCTTGTCGAGCGACGCGACGTCGTCGAGGTACATGCGGACGCGCTCCTGGACCGGCGTGACCCACTCGGTGAAGACCTCGCCGAGGTCCTTCTTCAGGTCGCCGTAGCCCTTGCCGTCGTAGTCGGCGACCAGCGAGTCGATCGAGCGGCCCGTGAGGGCCGAGTAGATCGTCAGCAGGTTGGAGACGCCCGGCTTGTTCTCGACGTCGAAGATGATCTCGCGGCCCGTGTCGGTGACGGCCGAGCGGATCTTCTTGGCCGAGCGCTTCGGGTCTTCCAGCAGCTCGACGACACCGCCGGGGACCGACTTGCTCATCTTCGCCGTCGGGTCCTGCAGGTCGAAGATCTTGGCCGTGTCCTTGACGATGTACGCCTCCGGCAGGCGGAAGGTCTTGCCGTAGCGCGAGTTGAAGCGCGTCGCCAGGTCGCGGGTCAGCTCCAGGTGCTGGCGCTGGTCCTCACCGACCGGCACGTAGTGCGCCTGGTACAGCAGGATGTCCGCGGCCTGCAGGATCGGGTAGGTGAACAGGCCCACGCCGACGGACTGCTCCTGGCGGGCGGACTTGTCCTTGAACTGCGTCATCCGCGACGCCTCGCCGAAGCCCGTCATGCACTGCATGACCCACCCGAGCTGGGCGTGCTCCGGCACGTGCGACTGCACGAACAGCGTCGCGCGGTCGGGGTCGATGCCCAGCGCGAGGAGCTGGGCGGCCGAGACGCGGGTGTTCTGGCGCAGTTCCTTCGGGTTCTGCTCCACGGTGATCGCGTGCAGGTCGACGACGCAGTAGAACGCGTCGTGGTCTTCCTGCAGGGCCACCCACTGTCGCACGGCACCCAGGTAGTTGCCGAGGTGGAACGAGCCCGCCGTCGGCTGGATGCCGGACAGGACACGAGGGCGGCTGGTGGGTGCGTTCTCCGTGGACACGGACGAAATCTTCTCAGACCAGGTGGATCAGTTCTGCGCGGTGTCCTGCTGGACCAGGTCGACGCGCTGGTTGGCGGCGGTGACCGGGGCCGGCTTGCGGCGCTTCACCAGGCCGTACACCAGACCACCCACGCCGGCCGTGACCGCGACCAGACCCACGGGACCCGCAGCAGCGGTACCGGTCATGCTGCTCTCGACCGCAGCGCTCAGTACCAGACTCATGCCGTGCACTTGCCGAGCCTCCCCATGGCACAGATCCACCCCGGAAGAGTGAACCTTGCTGACTGATTGGCCGCCAAGCTACCGATCACCGGTAGCGTCTATGCGCCGAATCAGACTATCGGTCACTGATGATCGGTTCGCACTCGCCCATATGTCGTAGTCCGCTGACGGGCGTTACGCCCTGCTAGTGAAGCCAGGGTCTCGAGCTCACGCACAGTACGCGCCGACCCGTGTTCGGACCCTGCCATGCGGCTGATGGTCTCCTCCATCAACGTTCCGCCGATGTCGTTCGCACCGCCGTTGAGGATCTCCGCGGTGCCCTCGTCGCCGAGCTTGACCCACGAGCACTGGATGTTGTCGATCCGCCCGTGCAACGCCAGCCGCGCGAACGCGTGCACGGCGCGGTTGTCGCGGCGGGTGGGGCCGGGGCGCGCGACTCCTGCCAGGTAGATGGGGGCGTTGCGGTGCACGAACGGCAGCGCGACGAACTCGGTGAGCCCGCCGGTCTGATCCTGCAGCCCGGCCAGCACGCGGAGGTGCGTCAGCCAGTGGCCGGGGTGGTCCACGTGGCCGTACATCATCGTCGAAGACGATCGAATGCCCAGCTCGTGGGCGGTGCTGACGACTTCGAGCCAGGTCGCGGTCGGCAACTTGCCCTTGGTCAGCACCCACCGGACGTCGTCGTCGAGGATCTCGGCCGCCGTGCCGGGGATCGTGTCGAGGCCGGCCTCCCGCAGCTCGGTCAGCCACTCGCGGACGCTCACGCCCGCCTTGGCCGCGGCGGAGACGATCTCCATCGGGCTAAACGCGTGAACGTGCATTTCGGGCAGACGCTTCTTGATCGCGCGCACGACATCGGCGTAGTAGGTCACCGGCAGCTTGGGGTCGATGCCGCCCTGCATGCACACCTCGGTGGCACCGGCGTCCCACGCCTCCTGCGCGCGGTCCGCGACCTCCTCCGCCGAGAGCCGGAACGCGTCCGCGTCGCGCTCACGCTGGGCGAAGGCGCAGAACCGGCAGCCGACGTAGCAGACGTTCGAGAAGTTGATGTTCCGGTTGACCACGTACGTGACGTCGTCGCCGACCACCTCGCGCCGCAGGTCGTCGGCCAGGCGGGTCATCTCCTCCAGCGCGGGGCCGTCCGCCGTCAGCAGCGCCATCGCGGCGTCGGTGTCGTCCAGCAACGCCGCCGGGTCGTTCGCGGCGATCTTCAGTCCACGTTGGACGTCTTCGGGAAACCGTTGCGGCGCAACGGGAACCTTCAGCTCGTTCCAGTCGCCGTAGACCTCGTCGAAGTCACCGCGCCGGTCGCTCGTGCGGCCCTCGGTGTCGATCGCGGTGTTCAGGTCCGCGCGGCCGAACGTGTCGAGCCCGCCGTCCGGCTCCTGCCACTCGCGGCCGACCACTTCGGCGTCCGGGTTCGCCAGCCCGCTTTCCAGCGCCAGCGCGGAAACGTGCGCCGTGAGCCGGGTGTCGATCCACTGCCCCGCCGCCGCGCGGACGTAGCGCGGGTACACGTTCAGCCGCTCCTGCAAGGAGAAACCGGCCTCGCGCGTGACGTCGGCGAGCTGGTCGACCTGCGGCCACGGCTTCTCGGGGTTCACGTGGTCCGGCGTGATCGGCGAGACGCCGCCCCAGTCGTCGACGCCCGCGCGCAGCATCAGGCCGAACTCCTCGCCGACCAGGTTCGGTGGCGCCTGCACGCTCACGGTCGACGGCATCACCAGGCGTGCCACGGCGATCGTGGCGGCGAGCTCGGTCAGGTCGGCGTCGGGCATGCCGCGCATCGCCGTGTCCGGCTTGGCGCGGAAGTTCTG
This sequence comes from Lentzea flava, assembly GCF_014648475.1. Lineage (GTDB taxonomy): Bacteria > Actinomycetota > Actinomycetes > Mycobacteriales > Pseudonocardiaceae > Lentzea > Lentzea flava. The sequence continues at coordinate 36,203 of NZ_BMRE01000040.1, forward strand.
GATGATGACTTCCTGGATGTGCCCGTACTGCTTGGCGATCTGCCGCATCGCGAGCAACGACTCGGCGCGCTCGGTGAGGTTCTCGCCGATCCCGATCAGGATCCCGGTGGTGAACGGGACGTTCACGCGCCCGGCGTCGGTGAGGACCCGCAGCCGGACGGCGGGATCCTTGTCCGGACTGCCGTAGTGCGGCCCGCCCTTCTCGCTCCACAGCCGCTCCGCCGTGGTCTCGAGCATCATGCCCATGCTGGACGCGACGGGCCGCAGCCGCTGCAGCTCCTCCCAGCTCAGCACGCCGGGGTTGAGGTGCGGCAGCAGACCCGTCTCCTCGAGCACCGCGATGGCACTGGCGCGCACGTAGTCCAAAGTGGACTCGTAGCCGCGCGCCTCCAGCCACTCCTTCGCGGCCGGCCAGCGGTCCTCCGGCCGGTCGCCGAGCGTGAACAGCGCCTCCTTGCACCCCTGCGCCGCTCCCGCCCGCGCGATCGCCAGCACCTCGTCGCGTTCGAGGAACGCGGCGGGCAGCTTGTGCGGCACGGTCGCGAACGTGCAGTAGTGACAACGGTCGCGGCACAGCCTGGTCAGCGGGATGAACACCGACCGGCTGTACGTGACGACCCCGGGACGGCCCTCGGCGAGCAGGTGCGCGTCCCGCACCTTGCCCGCCGCGGTCAACAGCACGTCCAGGTCCTCGCCGCGCGCGTGCAGCAGCACGGCGGCCTCGGTCGCGTCGAGCACGGCACCGTCAGCGGCCCGGCGCAGCGCACGCCTCATGGCCGCCGCACTCGGACGGGGCTGCGGTGGGGTTAGCGAGATGTCCACTGCCACGTCAACGACCTTAGGCCGCCGAAATTCCTGATCACCGCGATCAGGGTGTGGCAAGGATTACGTCACCGCACGCTGACCAGCAACTCCGTGTTCCGGTCCAGCGGCGTGCCCAGCGGGTTCGTCCGCGAGTGGATGTCGTTGTAGGTGAACTCCCGGCAGAGGCTCGCCAGCGCCGCGTCCGACCGGTCGTCGTAGTCGACCTGGTACGGCGCGTCCGCTTCGAGAAGGGTCGTGAACAGCGACAACGTGCCGTCGCCGTTGTCCGCTACCTCGATCACGCGGGCGTGCTGCGGGTAGTCGACGTGCGCGGCGGTGTTGATCTCCCAGAAGCTCCTGCTGGGCGTTTCGTGCCGGTGTGGCGTGATCACGTTGCGGTGCGTGTGCCCGTTGACCCACGCCAGCACGTTGGGGAACCGGTGCAGGAGGTTCACGAGCGCGTCGCCGTTCATGCGCGGGTCCAGCGGCCGGCGCCGGTCGGGCAGGACGTTGCCCATCGTCTTGGACGTGTGGTGGCTGAACAGGACGAACAGCTCGTCGGTGACGTTCTGCCGTTGCGGCAGGCCGAGCCAGTCGTAGTAGAGCGAGCTGTTGCGCCTGAGGGTCTTCTCGATCCAGTTGAGCTGGTGCAGCCCGATCGAGCCCTCGGCGAACCCGGCGAGGTTCGTCGTGTCCATGCTGATTCCCGTGACGCCGGGCGCCATCCGGAACGTGTAGAAGACGTCGACGCCGTCCGCGTTGGCCTCCGTGTACCCGTGCCCGCCCGTCGGCAGGTGCTTGCGCACGAACTCACCCGTGGTGAACAGCCTGCGGCGATCATCGGGCGTGACGGTCCTGACCACACCACCGCTCGTGAGGATGGTGAGCGCCTCGGGAATCGCCTTGGGGTCGTTGAACGCCTGCGCAACCTTCGCGTTCTGCACGGGGTCGCCGAACCCGACGATCTTCTTGCGCCCGGTGTACCAGCTGTCGAGCAGCCCGTCCGGCAACGAGCCGACCACGCTGTCGTCGTGGTTGCCGATCGTCGCGTACCAGGGGATGTTCAGGCCGGGGCTGGTGAACTCGCGGACCGCGGCGTCGAGCAACCCCGTGAGCTGCGGGAAGCCTTTGGCCTTGTAGTCGTCCTGGCCTGACAGGTCCGGCTGCCAGAACGTGCTGATGCCCGCGTTCTGCACGCCCTCGTACCTGGAGTCGCCGGTGTTCGGCGTGATGCGGCCACCGTTGAGGATCGTGAGGAACCAGTCGAGCTCGACGTGCTCGTGGTTGTCGGTGTTGTCCCCGGTCGTCATGAGGAAGTCGAAGGGCCGGCCGGTCACCGGGCCTCGCCGGACGGCGTTGACGCGCCGGACGAGTGACGTCGAGCCCTGCGCGGTCAGCGTCTCCTGCGGCCGGTGCGCCCCCGAACCGATCTGCGGGTGCAGGTACTCGAACCGCAACGGGCTCTGCGCGTCGCAGATGTGCATGTCGGAGAACTGCACGAAGCTCGCCAGGGCCTGCCGCCGCGCTTCCCGGCCAGCCTTCGCCTGGACCAGGTCGCTGCGCACGACGGTCGGCCAGCCAGGCCCCGCCGCGAGCCTGCGGTAGCCGCTGGTGCCGATCGGCGTTGCGGTGACGTCGAGCGTGGTACCCGTGGTGAACGCAAACGCTTGGCGGTCGAGCAGCGGCACGCCCGCCGCGCCCACTCCCATCGCCAGAAGAAACGAACGCCGGCTGAAACCCGTCATGAGCGCGCCCCCGATTCATCGATGGTGAATCGTGCTCATGTTCGGGGAGCTGGCAGGTGAAATCGAGCCGTCGGGTGGGCGACAGGAGCGATAAAGGCCGGGTGGGCTGGGTCAGTCGGCGCAGTGCTCGGTCTCCAGCGACAGCGCCCAGTTCCGGAACGCGGCCTTCGCGATCTCGGGGATGTCGGTCTTGTCCGCGTTCTTCGCGAGCACGCGGACTTTGGGGTAGTCGCACGCGGGCTTGGCAACGGCAGCCGCTACCGCACAGATGGTGATGATCTCGCCGACCACCAGAGCGCCTTTCGTCTCCGGCCGGTCGATCTGCGGGCATACCTCAGCTCGACCAGCACATGACTGGTTGCGAACCGAGGTCGGCCCCGCGCTTCTCCCCTAAGCGCACATGGAACTTCGACATCGGAGTCCTTGTGCAGGGCGAACGCTTTCAGGCGGGTATCACCTGGCGCGGCGCGCTCTCAGTCCGAGTAGACGACGGTGACCGGGGCGTGGTCCGACCAGCGCTCGCCGTACGTCGCCGCCCGCTCCACCACCGCCGACTGAGCCCGAGCCGCGAGCCCGTCCGTCGCCACGTGGTAGTCGATGCGCCAGCCGGAGTCGTTGTCGAAGGCCTTGCCGCGGTACGACCACCACGAGTACGGCCCGGCCACGTCGGGGTGCAGCGCGCGCACCACGTCGTTGTAGCCGGAGGCGAACACCGACGACATCCACTCCCGCTCGTACGGCAGGAACCCGGACGATTTCTGGTTGGTCTTCCAGGACTTCAGGTCGGCCTGCTGGTGCGCGATGTTCCAGTCGCCGCACACGAGCACCTCACGGCCCGACACGGCCGCCTTCTCGCGCAACGACACGAGGTACGGCAGGAAGGCCGCCATGAAGCGGTCCTTCTCGTCCTGCTTCTCGGTGCCGACGTCGCCGGACGGCAGGTACAGCGAAGCCACGACGACACCGGGCAGCTCGATCTCCACGTACCGGCCGGAGGACTCGAACTCGGAGACACCGAAGCCCACGCGGACCGATGACGGTTCAACGCGCGACAGCACGGCAACGCCCGCGCGGCCCTTCAACGACGACGGGGCGTAGACGCCGTGCCAACCAAGAGGCGAGTGGACCTCCGCAGCCAGTTCGTCAGGCTCCGCGCGGACTTCCTGCAAACACACCACGTCGGCGGAGGAAGCGGCGAGCCACTCCAGGTAGCCCTTCTTGGCGGCGGCGCGCAGACCGTTGACGTTGACCGTGGAGACCGTGAGCACGACGGAGGAGCCTACTTGGAGGCCAGGCCCCAGGGCTTCGGGTACTCGGCGCCGCAGCCAGCGCAGTGCGCGGTCAGGTCGAGGTAGCCGACGATGGTCGCCATCTCGTCGCGGGGCAGCGCGAGCTGGCGCTGGCCGTCGATCTCGGTGTAGAGACCCTGCCACTCGGGCGTGCAGGAGCACTGCGTGACGCCCCTACCCCGGCCCCACCGAAACATGTTCCGCAGCATGCCTGCAAGTTTGCCACACGCCACCGAAGCCGTTGCCCAATGCAAACCGGCACTTCGGCGAACACGAACAGTTCGTGCCCGGATCTTGAGCGTGCGGATCGGCGTGGGCCAGATTTTCGGCGGGCCCAGGAAATCTCCCGAAGCACGAAAGCACCAAGGAGAACAAATGAACGCGATCAAGGGTGTTCTCGTCGGTCTCGCCGCCACCGCCGTGCTCTTCGGCGGTGCCGCCCAGGCCGTCGCCGCGCCGGCCGCGAGCCAGTCGGCCGAGGCAGCGGCGAACGTGACCGGCGAGGTCGTCGCGGTCGTCAAGGGCAAGTCCATCAAGGTGCGCGTCGACGCCTCCACGACGGTGGACGTGGACTACGACCTCAAGAAGACCGTCGTCTCCGGTGAGCTGAAGGTCGGCGCGTCGGTGAGCGTCAACGGCAAGAAGGTCGACGGCAAGATCGTCGCGTCGGGCATCGTCGTCATCAAGTAACGCATCCGAGAAAAGGCCGGCGACGCCCTCACGCGCCGGCCTTTTCCAATGCCGCCGCCAAATCGCGTCGCCCGGAAATGCCCAGTTTCCGATACGCGCGCGTCAGATGCAGTTCAACGGCTCGTGGCGTCACGAACAGCTCCGCCGCGATCTGCCGGTTCGTGAGGCCCAGCACGGCGCGGCGCACGATGTGGTCCTCCTGCGCGGTCAGCACCGAACCCGACGGTGTGCGGGCCGGTCTGCCTCCCGCCGCACGCAGCTCCCGTGCCGCCACGCCCATCAACGGGATCGCGCCGCACCTCTTCGCCGTGTCGTGGCCCTGCCGCAACGCCGCCAGCGCTTCCGGGCCACGACCCGACGTGCGCAGAAGAACACCCCAGTCGACCAGCGCCCGCGCCAGCTCCAGCCGCGCCGGCGTGGACCGCAGCGTCACCACCGCTTCTTCCAGCAACGCCACATCGCCTGTTACGACACCGGAAACGCGCAGAGCCACCCCGACCGGCACGGCAAGACCCCAGTCCCGCGCCAGTTCCAGTTCCTGTTCTGCCAGCCGCAGTGCCTGATCCCGCTCCCCCAACGCCATGTGCGCCAACGCCGCGTGCGAACGCCACGGCTGCAACGACGGGTTGCGCGCGCCGCGTCGTTCCATCCGGCGGCCGCAGTCGAGGTGGTCGCGCAACGCCGACGCCGGGTCGCCGAGAGCCATGTGCAGACGGCCGCGCTGGTGCAGAAGTGCGTGGTAGTGCGCGTATTCCGGCAGGTCGCCGTCGAGCTCGCGTTCGCGCACGAGCCGGAGAGCCGACGTCGTGTCTCCCGTGTCCACCCACGCGCCGACGAGCCCGGCGACGGCGATCACGAGATTGCCGTCCTGGTTGGCCCCCAACGCATCCAGCCGCGCCAGCGACGCCAGGCCGAGCTGTTCCGCGACGGGCAACGTTCCCAGCCGCCGCGCCACGTGACACCGCAGCCCCTGCACCATCGCTGCGCACACGGCGAGATCACGCTCGGCCGTCACCCGCAGCGCCTCCTCGCACTGCCGGTCCGCCTGCTCGTACTCGTCGATCCCGATCAACGCCACAATCAGGTGCGCGAACGAGAACTGGTCGATCAGATCGCGCCCGATGTGCAGCGGCAACGACGACTGCACGCGCCGTCGCGTCTCCCCGTGGCTCGCACCGATGCACGCGCCTCGGTACGCCAGCACCGCGTTGAGGAACCGCTGGTTGCGCGCCGAGGTCATCCGGGAGCCGCACAACCGGGCGATCCGCGTCTCCACCTCACCGGAGAAGAACGACTCCTCCAGCCCCAGCGACAACGCGTACAGGTCCAGCCGCTGAGCGAGATCCGGGTCCACACCGGACACCCGCGCGATCACCGACTCGACCTTCGCGACCGCGTCCCGGTACAGCCGCCGCCCGGCGAGGTCGTAGGCGATCAGCAACGCCATCCGCCCCTCGGCCAGCACGTCCATCGACGCGCTCGCGGCCTTGTTGAGCGACGCGATCGCCGCGCAGGGGTCGACGAGCGACTGCGCCTCGCTCAGCTCGACCAGCACCTCGCCGCGCAGGTCGTCCGGCAACGGTTCGCGCAGAAGCCTGCGCAGGCAGGCAATTGCTCTGTCCGAAGTGGACCGGCGGGCCGCGATCCGCAGCACGTCCCGCACCCAGTCCTCCCCGATCGGCGCGGCCTCCAGCAGATGCGCCGCCACGTCCTCGACCGGCGCCTGGTCGTCGTGCCGGAACCGCGCGGCACGCGCGTGGATCACCGACCGGTCGAACGCGGTGGTGCTCTGCTCCAGCGTCGTCAGCACCATCGGCACACCCGCGAAACCCAAGCCGTGCAACGCCCGTGACGCGTCGACGGCCTCCTGCGGCTCCAACCCGGCCGCCGCGCCCGCCAACGCCAGATCAGCCTCACCGAGCACCGCGAACGAGCGAGCCAGCGCGACCACCTCCGCGCCGGCGTGCGCGAGCCGGGCGACCAGCTCGCCCGACCGTTCCCCCAGGTCGCGAAGACGCAGTCCGAGCAGATAGGGGTTGCCGCGGGTGGCGACCCGCCACTCGGCGACGACCTCGTCCGTGACACCGCTCGCGAAGATCGTCCGCAGGAACCTGCCGCACGCGAGCTGGTCGAGACCGGACAGCCGGACCCGTCGTGCGTCCCCGACCACCTCGCGCAGCAACGGTGTCGCGTCCACGGCGAGCCCGCGCGTCACCACCACGGCCACGGGCAGCTCGCCCAGCCGTCTTCGCAAGTACGACAGGAAGTTCAACGACGGCGCGTCCGCGTGCTCCACGTCGTCCACGGCCAGCAGCACAGGGGTTTCCAGCGAGACCTCGCGAACCAGGCGGTGCAGCCGGTGCATCGCGGCCTGGTCCGCGTCACCGTCCAGGATCTCGTCGGCCTCGCTCTCGAAGAGCTGCGCGACGACACCGAACCGGAACCCGTGCTCCGACGGCGAGCACTGCGCCCGGAAGACCTCGAAGCCCAGCTCGCGAGCCATCCGCACGGTCTCGGCGAGCACCGAGGTCTTGCCCATGCCCACGCGACCCTCGACGCACACCACAGAAGGCGCGCCCGCGGCGGCCTCCTCCAGCGCACGCCGCAGAACCGTCAACTCACGCTTGCGGTCGGACACCACGGAACTCGTGACCGCCACCAGGACACGCCCTTTCGCCACACGCAGTTGGAACACGTGGCGGCGCGTTCGGCTACTCCAGCCGGGTCAATCCTATGGAGGGCACCTGGCCGTGGAAAGGCCGGAAATTCGGAGGATCGCTCACTTGCAGGTCGAGTCGCTGGTCAACGCGACGAACTGGGTGCTCACCCACCGGCGGTCGCTCAGCATCCGGTACCCGTTCTCGACGCGCGGCTGGGCGTCGGCGACGGCGTCGCGCGGCATGGTCGAGACGATCGGCTGCATGTCACCGGGACCCGAGCGGACGTTGAGGATGTCCGCGGTCACCGTGACCTTGCAGATCTGGGCGCCCTTCTCGCTGTTCATCGGCTTGCCGCCGTTCGCCACGTACATCACACCGGCGATGCCAAGCACGCCGATCACGATCATGCCCCGCACGGGAACGCCCAACATCGCCGCCTCCGACTGCCGCACTGCCCTGGACCTGCAGATATAGCGGCTGAAGGACCCTTGTGGACGGCTCGGCGCGGCAACCACCCGCAAGAGGAACCGACCGGGTGACGCGGGACGAAAAAAGCCACCCCGGCGTGACCGGGGTGGCCTTCTCGACTGCCTTGATCAGGCGAACGTCAGAACGACGCCATCTTCTTCTTGAGGTTCTCGTCCAGCGCGGCGAGGAAGTCCTCGGTGGTCAGCCACTCCTGGTCCGGGCTGATCAGCAGCGCCAGGTCCTTGGTCATCTGACCGGCCTCGACGGTCTCGATGACGACCGACTCGAGCGCCTCGGCGAAGCGGATCACCTCGGGGGTGTTGTCCAGCTTGCCGCGGTGCATCAGGCCGCGGGTCCACGCGAAGATCGACGCGATCGGGTTCGTCGACGTGGGCTTGCCGGCCTGGTGCTGACGGTAGTGGCGCGTCACGGTGCCGTGCGCGGCCTCGGCCTCGACGGTCTTGCCGTCCGGCGTCATCAGGACCGAGGTCATCAGGCCGAGCGAGCCGAAGCCCTGCGCGACCGTGTCGGACTGGACGTCACCGTCGTAGTTCTTGCACGCCCAGACGTAGCCGCCCTCCCACTTCATGGCCGCGGCGACCATGTCGTCGATGAGGCGGTGCTCGTAGGTGAGGCCCTTGGCGTCGAACTCCGCCTTGAACTCCTCGTCGAACACGCGCTGGAAGATGTCCTTGAAGGCGCCGTCGTAGGCCTTCAGGATCGTGTTCTTCGTGGACATGTAGACGGGGTAGCCCCGCTGCAGGCCGTAGGAGAACGAGGCGCGGGCGAAGTCCTCGATGGACTTGTTGTAGTTGTACATGCCCATCGCCACACCGCCCTCCGCCGGGAACTCGGTGACGACGTGCTCGATCGGCTCCGAGCCGTCCTCCGGCTGGAAGGTGATCGTCAGCTTGCCGGCGCCGGGCACCTTGAAGTTGGTGGCCTTGTACTGGTCGCCGTGCGCGTGACGGCCGATGATGATCGGCTTGGTCCAGCCCGGCACCAGGCGCGGGACGTTCGAGATGATGATCGGCTCGCGGAAGACGACACCGCCGAGGATGTTGCGGATCGTGCCGTTCGGCGAGACCCACATCTTCTTCAGGCCGAACTCCTCGACGCGCGCCTCATCGGGGGTGATGGTGGCGCACTTGACGCCGACGCCGTGCTTCTTGATGGCGTTGGCGGCGTCGATGGTGACCTGGTCGTCCGTGGCGTCCCGGTGCTCGATGCCCAGGTCGTAGTACTCAAGGGTGACGTCCAGGTACGGGTGGATCAGCTTGTCCTTGATGAACTGCCAGATGATCCGGGTCATCTCGTCGCCGTCGAGCTCGACGACGGTGCCCTGAACCTTGATCTTGCCCATAACTCCGGGCGCTCCTCTCGCGACGATGCAAGCAAGACAAGCGTACTGGTAAACCGCCGAGGTGTGCCTGCGACCCTGGTTACACCGATTCAGGGTCGAAGTCCGTCGAACGGCTCACGTGCTCCCACTTGTCGATTTCTGCGTTCCGTGCCTGGTCGGCCATCCGGACCATGTCCACCGCGTCGCTGCCGAGCAGCAGACTCAGCGGAGGGGAGTCCATGGCTACCACGTCGAGCATGACCCGCGCGGCCTTGGCCGGATCACCAGGCATGTTGCCGTGCGCGCCACGCATCATGTCGAGCATTGCCCCGACAGACGGAACGTAGTCCTCTCCCGGCTCGGTCACCACCAGAGAGGGGCCGGTCCAGTCCGTCTGGAACCCTCCCAGTTCGATGATCGTCGCCTTCACCCCGAACGGCGCGCACTCCGCGGCCAGCGACTCGGTGAAGCCGCGCAGCGCGAACTTCGCCATCACGTACGGCGCGAGCCCGCCGCCGAACGCCATGTGCCCGGCGGTCGACCCGACCTGGAGGAAGTGACCTGACCGCTGCTCGCGCAGGACGGGCAGCGCGGCCTTGGTCACGTTCACCACGCCCATGAGGTTGATCTCCAGCTGGTCGCGGAAGTCGGCCTCCGAGCACTCCTCGATCGACGTGACGCGACCAGCGCCCGCGTTGTTCACCACGACGTCGAGCCGGCCGAACTCGCGGACCGCCGTCGCCACCGCGTCCCGTGCCTGCTCCGCGTTCCGCACGTCGAGTGCAACAGATCTGACCCGGTCGCCGTGTTGAGAGACGAGGTCGTCGAGATCGCGGGGGTTGCGCGCGGTGGCGACGAGCCGGTGTCCGGCGGTGAGCACCGCTTCGGCGGTCTTGCGGCCGATGCCGCGGGAACTGCCGGTGATGAGCCAAACCTGCGCCATGTCCGTGCTCCTTGCCGAGGAGTTGGTTGTCCGGAGATATGGAGATTCGGCTCGGACACCTGATACCGGCAGCTAGTGTTTTCACCGTCGGGTGATCACCAGAAGGGGCGTAAGTGTCAACTGGGCCAACACATGCGATGAGCGGGCTGCTCGCCTGGAGCGCTGTCACCGCACTCGCGTCGAGTCACCCGATCGGCCAACTCACGCCGCAGAGCTGGGCCGTCGGCGCGGTTCTCGCCACCGGAGCGGCACTGCTGCCCGACCTCGACCACCCCGGTTCGACCATCTCGCGCACGTTCGGAGCACTGAGCGGCGGGTTGTCCGCCGGCATCAACGCGGTGAGCAGCTTCGTGTACCGGACGACGAGGACGAAGAGGGATTCCAAGCGGGACGGCGGACATCGCGGTCTCACCCACACGCTCGTCTTCGCGTTGTTCGCGGCGATCTTCACCACCGCCGTCGTGCAGAACAGCCAGAAGTGGGCGCTGCCGGTGCTGATGTTCGTGTTCGCGGGCCTCGCGGTGCGCGGCATCATGAACGACTGGAACCCCAAGCAGGACGCGCTGATGATCACGGTGGTGTCCGCGGGGATCACGTGGGCGATGATCGCGTGGACCTCGCAGACGAACGCTTCCGCGGCGGCGTGCGGAATCGCGGTCGGTGTCGGGTGTTTCGCGCACTACGTCGGCGACGCGATCACCGAGCAGGGCTGCCCGATCCTGTGGCCGATCCCGATCATGGGCAAGACCTGGTTCCCGGTGGCCCCGCCGAAGATCATGCGGATGAAGACCGGCGGCGTGGTCGAGATGGCGATCGTCGGGCCGATCGTGACGATCCTGTCGGTGTGGCTGGGACTGGCTGCGTTGCAGGCCACGGGCGCGTTGCCGTTCCTCGACTGGGTCGACCTGCTGCCTGTCTAAATCGTTTTCTCACCAGCCATTCAGCGGCTACCTCCGCCTCACCCGATCGGTCTAGCCTCCACGAACCGACCAGTCGCGTGGAGGATCAGCCGTGTCCGAAGTAGCCCGCCGCCGTTTCCTGTCTGGCGCGAGCGCGCTTGGTCTGGCGGGGGTGCTGGGCACCGGCCGTGCGTCGGCATCTTCTGGCTATCACTGGCTTTCCGGTGACCACCACACGCACACGCAGTACTCGTACGACGGCATGTACACCATCGAGCAGCAAATCCGCGGCGCGTTGCGGCACGGCACCGACTGGCTCGTGATCACCGACCACGGGCACGCGTCGCACGAGGCGCACTCCGTCGAGGCGACGGCCGCGGACATCCGCCGGGCGCGGCAGAAGTTCCCGCATCTGCTGCTGTGGCAGGGCATGGAGTGGAACGTCCCCGGCGCCGAGCACGCGACCCTCTTCTTCGAGGACTGCCACGACGAGCCCGGTGTGCTGCGCGACTTCGAGCGGCAGTTCGACTGGCGGCTGAACGGGCAGGAGGCCTCCAGCCCCGCCAACGAGCGCAAGGCGCTGGACGCGATCCGGTGGCTCCAGACCAAGATCCGCAACGGCACCATGAAGTCCGCGCTGGTGCTCGTGAACCACCCGATGCGCAACGGCCGCGTGGCGCCGTACGAACTGCGGAACATGCGCGACCTGGCTCCCGACATCGTTGTCGGCATGGAGGGCGCACCCGGTGCGCAGGGCGACGGGGACCCGGTGCGCGGTCCCGGCGGGTACCGCGGCGGGTACGCGAACAAGCCCGGCGGCAACTCGTACGCCGCCTACCCGCCGGAGGCCTACCGGACCTACGGCGGCTTCGACTGGATGACGGCGAAGCTCGGCGGTGTGTGGGACTCGCTGCTCGCCGAGGGCCTCGGCTGGTGGATCACGTCGAACTCCGACTCGCACTTCAACTCGCGCGACACGATCGTCCGCGTGCCGGAACCGGGCAACCAGTTCGACCTCACCGGCAAGCACCTCGACCCGGTCGAGACCGGCCCGCCCCAGCTCTCGCCGCCCTACGTCGACTTCTTCCCCTGCGAGTTCTCCCGGATCGTCGTCGGCGCGACCCGGCGGACGCGCGGCGCCGTGATGGAGGGCCTGCGGGCCGGACGGGCATGGGTTTCGCACGGCGGGCTGGTCGACGACCTGCGGTTCAGCGTCCACGGCACTGGCGGTTCCGAGACCATGGGCGGACGGCTGCGCGTGCGGCGCGGCTCCGACGTGACGGTGCTGGTCAAGGCACGTTTGGCGACACGCCCGAACAGCGCGGGATTCGTGCCGCGCCTCCGTCGTTTGGACCTCGTCAAAGGCCTGGTAACCGGCAGGACGTCAGCCGAAACGTTGTCCACGCCACACGTGAAGGTCGAGCGATCCTACGAGCCGCGCTGGCACTATGCGGTCTTCACGCACACGTTCCGCAACGTCCGGGAGCCTTTTTACCTCCGGTTGCGCGGAACCGACGGCAACCGCGGTGCGTTCGAACCGCAGGCGGACACTCCGGGAGCCGCGAACCCGTGGGAGGACCTGTGGTGCTACACCAACCCGATCTTCGTGGAGGTCAGGTGACCAGCACCTTCGTCGGCATCGACGCCGGCTACGAAAACCGCTGGGAAGCGGAGAAGATCGCGCTGGAGCTGCACGACACGGTGCTGACCACGGCTCGAACAGTCGTGGTGCACGAGGTCGACAGCCACTACGCGATGTCCTTCCTGCTGCCCGTTCCCCCGTCCGACGCAGTGGTGAACTCACTGGTCGAGCAGGGTTTCGGCGTCGCCGTGCGCGGTGCCTCGTCAGGCCGCCTGTCCGGTCCGGAGACGCTGCGCGCAGGTGCCTCCGTGGCTGCCGAGGCCCACCAGTACCGCCGCGAGGGGCGCGCGCTGCGGTTCCAGGGTCAACGGTCGTTGCGCGGCCGTCACGGTGTTTCGGACATCCTCGCGTTCACGGCCATCGAGGCCGTTTTACCGCGTGGAGTGCACACCGTCGACACGCGCGGGAACCTCACACCGTTCTTCAAGGACGGCAAGTTGGTGCTGGTCATCGACTAGGTTTCGGGATGTGCGCGACATCGCTGTCTTCAGTGGTTCTGCCCATCCTTCCCTCGCCGAGGAGATCTGCCGTCACCTCGGTGTCGGCCTGTCCCCCAGCCGCCTGACCCGGTTTGCCAACGACTGCCTCGAGGTCCAGCTGCAGGCGAACTGCCGGGAACGGGACGTGTTCCTGATCCAGCCACTGGTTCCGCCGGTGCAGGAACATCTCGTCGAACTGCTGTTGATGCTGGACGCTGCCCGTGGCGCTTCCGCCGCCCGCACGACCGTCGTGCTGCCGCACTACGCCTATGCGCGCTCCGACAAGAAGGACGCGCCGCGGATCTCCATCGGCGGACGACTGGTCGCCGACCTGATGGTGGCCGCCGGAGCGTCTCGCGTGCTGGCGATGACGTTGCACTCGCCGCAGGTGCACGGGTTCTTCTCGGTGCCCGTTGATCACCTGCACGCGCTGCGCGAACTGGCCGCGCACTTCTCCCGGCACGACCTGTCGAACACGGTCGTGGTGTCACCGGACCTCGGCAACGCCAAGGAGGCCGCGCACTTCGCGCGGATTCTCGGGGTGCCCGTGGCCGCGGGCGCCAAGCAGCGGTTCGCCGACGACAACGTGCAGATCTCGACGGTGATCGGTGACGTCGCCGGGCGTGACGTGATCGTGCTCGACGACGAGATCGCGAAGGGCTCGACCGTGATCGAGCTGCTGGACAAGCTGCGGGAGCGCGGGGCGGGAGCGATCCGCGTGGCGTGCACGCACGGGTTGTTCTCGTCGGGCGCATTGGACCGCTTGCAGGCGTTCGACGACGTGCTGGAGATCGTCGCCACGAACACCGTGCCGATCCCGGAGGAGAAGGTCGTGCCGAAGCTGAAGGTGCTGTCCATCGCGCCGGCGATGGCGGAGGCGATGCGGCGGATCAACGTCGGCGAGTCGGTGTCGACGCTCTTCGAGGCTCCCTGACATGGGCACTCCACCGGACGAGTCCCGTCGGAGGGAACTGCGCGACCAGTACAAACGCGCGGAGATCCAAGCGCGGACCGCGGGCCTGCCCCTGGACCGCGAGCAGCTGACGGCTCTCGTCGAGTTCGTCGACGTGCTCGTGGCCGAGGAAGGCTGCGATCACACCCTGCGCCACACCGAGCGCTGGGTGAACGAACACGGCCTCGCCTGGGATCCGATCGCCGACGCGCTGGCCGAACTGGGTGGCTACTGCGACTGCGAGGTGGTCATGAACTGCGGCCAGGAGGAAGTGTTCGGTTAGGCCTTGAGGTGCGCGAGTGCCTTGATCAGCCGGTCTGCCACGTCGGCAGGCCCCGGCATCTTGCGCACCACGGCACGTTGGTGCGCGAGGCCGTGCAACCCGAGCCACAACGCCACCGCGTCGCCGTAGAGGTCGTCGCTGCCGTGCGCGATTCCCTGATCCACGCACGCACCGAGCACGTCCGCGAGCAGGGTCAGCGCCTCCGCACCCAGTGACTCGAGGTCGTCGTCGGTGATCGAGGTGTCGTTCACCGACGGCGTCCACAGGCCGCCGAACATGATCCGGTAGCGCTGCGGGTGTTGCCGAGCGACGTCCAGGTAGGCGTTGCACACCGCGAAGAGCCGCTGCCGGGCGTCCTGGCCCGCGTTCTCGTCGGCCTCGCGCAGTGCTGCCGCGAGACGGTCCATCTCCTGCTGCACCACGGCCAGCATGATCGACGGCTGGTCCGCGAAGTGCGCGTAGATCGACGGCGCGGCGATGCCCGCCTTGCGGGCGACCGAGCGCAGGGTGACCGCGCGTTCGTCGCCGCCCTCGTCGAGCAACGCGACCGCAGCGGCGATGATCTCTTCCCGCAGCTTGCCGCCCTCGCCCCGACGGTTGCGCTTGCGCGGTTCGGTGGTCGTCACGGCCGTAACCATACACCTGAAAGTTTATGGGCGTTAGGTCTTGCCTTCGTAGACTTACGGCCGTTAGCTTACGTCCGTCAGCACAACGAGCCGAGGAGTCGACCGATGAGCACCACCACCGAGATCGTCCTGCCGGGGATCGTCGAGCCCACGGGTTTGCAAGTGCAGGTCCGCGAGCTGCCCGCACCGGGTGAGGGCGAGGTCGTCCTGCGCATGGACGCGACCGGCGTCTCGTTCGCCGAGCAGCAGATGCGGCTGGGCAAGTACTTCGATCAGCCGCCGTTCCCGTTCGTGCCCGGCTACGACGTGGTCGGCACGGTCGTCGCCGTCGGACCCGGAGTGGAGCCCTCGCTGAAGTCGCGCCGGTTCGCCGCCGTCACCAAGGTCGGCGGGTGGGCCAGCCACCTGATCGTCGAGGCCGCCGACCTCGTGCCGGTGCCGGACGACGTGGACGCGGCCGCAGCGGAAACCGTTGTGATCAACGGAGTCACGGCGTGGCAGATGCTGTACCGCACCGCGAAGGTCAAGCGCGGCAACACGATCGTCGTGCTGGGCGCCAACGGTGGCGTCGGCTCGACGTTGGTGCAGCTCGCTCGCCACGCCGGGGTCAGGGTGATCGGCACGGCTTCGACCCGTCACCACGACGCAGTGCGCGCGCTCGGTGCGATTCCCGTCGACTACCGCGACCCGCACATGTACGACCGGATCCGCGAGCTCGCACCCGACGGTGTCGACGCGGTGTTCGACCACGTCGGTGGGACGGGCCTGCACGAGTCGTGGCGGCTGCTGCGCCGGGGCGGCACGTTGGTCAACTACGGCTCCGCCGCGACGAAGGACGAGCCGGGCAACGCGATGCTGCCGGTGCTGAAGCTGTTCGGGCGCCTGATGTTGTGGAACCTGCTGCCCAACGGCAAGCGCGCGGGCTTCTACAACTTCTGGGCCGGCAAGCGTTTCCGCCCCGCCGCGTTCCGCGCCCGGCTGCGGGACGACCTCACGCAGGTGCTGCGCCTGGTCGGCGCCGGAGTGCTCACGCCGCAGATCGCCGCGCGCATTCCCTTGCCGGAGGCCGCTTCCGCGTTGGCGCTGGCCGAGTCGCGCACCGTTCTGGGCAAGGTCGTCATCGTTGCGGAGGTCTCGTCATGATCGCCGCCTACCTCGGCTTCGCGTTCGCCTACGTCTTCGGCCACGGTGCCGCGCTGCTGTCCAGGTCCGGCGTGGTGGACCTGCCGGGCTGGCTGCCGATCGGGCTGCTCGCCGGCGGACTCGCCGTCGGCACGGCGCTGGCCATGAACGTGTCGCTGCGGATCCAGCGCAGCGTGTCTCCGGAACAGCGCCGTGCCGAGAAACTGGTGGGCACGGCCTGGGTGACCGGGTTCGTGGCGCTCGGTCTCGCGATCACCGGGTTGAGCACCGTGTTCGACCAACCCGAGCTGCAGACCGTGCTCTGGCCGGCGGGGTCGACGATCGTGGTCGGTCTGATCTACATCGCCGAAGGAGCCGTGCGCCGCAACGGGTTGCACTACAACCTCGGCACCTGGCTCGCGCTGGTCGCGGCCGCTTCCCTGTTCGTGCCGGCGCCCGGCCTGTTCGGCGTGCTGGCGGTGCTCGGCGGCGGCGCCTACCTGGTGGCCGCGTTCCTGGAGCCCCGCCGCCTGGCTTCCGCCGACCGGTAGGCCTTTCGCTCAGGCGGCGGTCGAGCAGGTCACGGCAGGGCGGGCGGGTTCGGGGCCGGCGGCGACGAACCCGAACGAGGTGGTGCCTCCGGTGGCGAGCACGGCGTTGTGGCCGGCGTTGGTGACGGTCACCGCGGTCGCGTTCTGGGTCAGGGTGCCGTTCCACAGGTTGCCGATGGTGTGGCCTGCGGGTGGTTGCCACGTGACGGTCCAGCCGCTCAGGCCGCGCGGGCTGGTGTTGCGCACGGTCACCTCGACCTGGTAGCCGCCCGGCCACGAGTTGGTCACCTCGTAGCGGGCATCGCAGGCGGTCGCCGGCGTCGTCGTGGTGGGGTTGGCCTGGGCACTTCCCGGCCGATCGCCCTGCACGACGGTGCCGATCACCACGCCGGCGGCGATCAGGGCGGCCGCACCGGCGACCATCGCGATCACCCGGCGTGGCCGGCGCACGAGCAGCAGCCGCGTCCCGCTCTTCGGGGTCGCGGCGGGCAACGGCAGTCCCTCTGCGACCGCGGCGAGCAGCTTGTGGGCCTCGGCCATCGTCGGACGTTCGGCCCCGTCACGGCGCAGGAGGCGCAGCAGCACCTCGCCGAGCGGGCCACCCGACCGCGGCGGCTCGACCTCCGCGCGCACCACGCGTTGCAGGAGCGCGTAGGGGTTTTCGTCCACACCGAACGGCGGCACGCCCTCCAGCGCCGCGTAGAGGGTCGCACCGAGGGAGAACACGTCCGAGGCGAACGTCGCCGCCTCACCCGCCGCCACCTCCGGCGCCAGGAAGGCCGGCGTGCCGACGATCAGGCGGGCATCGGTCACCGTGCCCTCGCCGACCGCGCGGGCGATGCCGAAGTCGGTGATCTTCGCGATGTCGTCCTCTGCGACCAGGACGTTGAACGTCGAGACGTCCCGGTGCACGATCCCCTCTGCGTGTGCCGCCGCCAGCGCTGCGGCGATCTGCCGGCCGATGTCCGCGACGACGCCCGGCGGCAGTGCGCCCCGTTCGGCGATCAGCGCCGCGAGACTGCGGGAGGGCAGGTACTCCAGCACCAGACAGGGCTTGCCGTCGTGCTCCACGACGTCGTACACGCTGATCGCGTGCGGGTGACGCAGCCGCCCGGCGACCCGGCCCTCGCGCAGCATCTGCGCCACCGCGTCCGGAGACCGCCGGTCCGCGTTGAGCAGCTTGACCGCGACCACACGGCCGGTGTGCTCGTCGCGCGCCTGCCAGACCACCCCCATGGACCCGTTTCCGACCAACGACATCAGCCGGTACCGCTCGGCGATGACCTCTCCCTGCTCCGGCACATGCCGACGCTACTTGGCGGAGACGGCCATCGGCCACCCTCGCGATCTAGAGCTGGACGCGCACCGTGACGCGACCTTTGTCGTCACGGTGCGATGTCGCGTGCCCGGTCCGTTGCGTGCCATCGAGTTCCAACGTGAGCGGGCCGCCTTCGCCGTTGAAGTTGCGCCACCACGTCTTGGCGTCCGGCATCATCACCTGGATGTTCACGACGTCGCCTTTCCGTTGGTAGCCAACGGGTGTGGAGAACGTGCGACCGGACCGCCTTCCGGTGTAGGACACGACGGTGATGCCCTTGCGCACCAGCTTCCCCACGAGCGGTGCGTTGCGCAGTCCGACGATCGCCTTGTTCACGCGACGCACCAACGGTCCCTTGAAGTCCATGACGTCCAACGTAGCCTGGTAAGTGGAGACCCCCGTCCACTTGGCTCGAAGTGAGAAGAAATGACCGCCTCGCAGTCTCAGTTGCGCGCCGACGCACAGGAAAACCGTGCACGGGTGCTGGCCGTCGCACGAGAGTTGTTCGCCGAGCGCGGGCTCGACGTGCCGATGGCCGCGATCGCGCGCCGTGCGGGCGTTGGGGTGGCGACGTTGTACCGGCGCTTCCCCACCAAGGAATCGCTGGTCGTGGAGGCGTTCACCGAGCAGTTCGCACACTGCCGGGCCGTTATCGAAGAGGCACTGCTGGACGAGGACCCGTGGCGCGGCTTCTGCACGGTGATCCAGAACGTGTGCCTGATGCAGGCGACCGACCGCGGGTTCACCGCCGCGTTCGTCTCGACGTTCCCCGAACTGCACTCCGAGGTGCGGGACAGGACGTGGGAGGGGTTCGCCGCACTGGTGGAGCGGGCGAAGGAGAGCGGGCAGCTGCGGGCGGACTTCTCGCCGCACGACCTGACGCTGGTGCTCCTGGCCAACAGCGGTCTCGCGGGCGTGCCGGTGGAGGTGGCGGTGAGCGCGTCGCAGCGCCTCGTCGCCTACCTGCTGGAAGCGTTCCGGGCTGGCACGGACGCGCTGCCGCCGCCCGTGCCGCTCAGCCTGGACCTGGTGCTTCGATAGCCCGACCGGGTTCTAACCGGGATGGGCGCCGACGGTGTCGCGGATCTGCGCGCCCAGGTCGGTGGACGCCGACCGCGCGCAGTGGGCGCAGCAGAAGAAGCGGCCCTCCACCTCCACGCCGTGCCCGATCACCCGGCAGTCGCAGTGCTCGCAGCGCGGGGCGAGGCGTTGGATCGCGCACTCGAAGCTGTCGAACGTGTGCACGCCGCCGCCGACGGTGCGCACCTCGAAGGCCATCCAGTACTCGTTGCCACAGACGTCACAGGTCGCCATGCGCGGAAGCCTGGGCCAGGTCAGTCGGGTCGGCAACTCGAGGCGTCGAGTTGCGCGACCAGCGTCTTCGGTGCAATCACCCGATAGGCGTCCTCGACCAGGTCCGCGACGACGTCCCAGTCGACCTCGACGTCCAGGTACACGCCGAGCCAGCCGCGGTGGCCGACGTAGGGCGGACGGAAGTAGTGGTCCGGCGCCTGGGCGACGAGCGTCTGCTGGACGTCCGGGCCAGCCGCGCACCAGAAGGCCACGCGATCGTCGTGGTGCTGGTTCGCGAACGTCACGAAGGTCTTCTTGCCGCGCACGAACCAGGTCGGCTCGCCGTGGCTCAGGCGTTCCGTCACCTCTGGGAGTGCGAGGCAGAGGCGGCGCAGGTGTTCGAGTGCGTCCACCCGCACATCGTCCCCGCTGATCCCGAGTTGTCCCAGCTTTCCACAAGGATCTTGCAAGGCGGCGCGGCCAGCATTCTGCCCGCGACCGGAACACGGGTCGCGGGGAATGTTCACATCTGAGGGAGATCCCACATGGGGAAGAAGTTCCTGGCCAGTGCGGCCGCGACCGCCGGCCTGTCCATCGCGCTGCTCGGTGGTGTCACGGCTGTCGCGAACGCCGCCGCGGCCGAGGCTCCGCTCTCCGCCGCGGCGACCTGCAGCGGTACCGGGTGCGACGGCAAGGACCCGTACTCCAGCGGCTGCGGTGGCCGGTCGGAGGCCGGCCGGAAGTCGACCTCGAAGGGCACCTTCATCCTCTACTACTCCAGCACGTGCAGGACGAACTGGATCGAGACCCCGAACTTCGCCGGCGGCACTCCCAACCTGGAGATGACGGTGCAGGACAGGGACCGGGACAAGCTCGTGCGCTTCGCCTCGTCGCCCACCCCCGGCCGGCACTACGGCAACATGGTCTACTCGCCGGGCGACAACTGCGCCGTGGGCTTCGCCGACTGGGGCGGCGGCTCCTGGGAAGTGGTCATCGAGTCGAGCGGCTGCTGAGCTCGTGAAACCCGTGGCCGGACGCGGGGTCCGGCCACGGGTTTTCCGTCTGCTCAGCCGATGCCGGAACGGATCGCGCTGATCAGTTCGCCGTTGGACGTGTCACCGGAGAGCTCCCAGAAGAACACGCCGCCCATGTTCTGGCCGCTCGCCCACGAGATCTTGCTGCGGACCGTGGCCGGGGTGTCGTAGCTCCACCACTGGCTGCCGCACTTGGCGTACGCGGTGCCGGCGACGGTGCCGTTGGCCGGGCAACGACCCTTCAGGACCTTGTAGTCCTCGATGCCCGCCTCGTAGGTGCCCGGTGCCGCGCCGGTCGCCGTGCCGCCGGGTGCGGACTGGGTGACGCCAGTCCAGCCGCGGCCGTAGAAACCGAGGCCCAGCAACAGCTTGCCGGCCGGAATGCCCTTGCTCTTGAGCTTCTGGATCGCCGCGTCGGTGTTGAAGCCCTGCTGCGGGATGCCGGGATAGCTCGTCAGCGGCGAGTGCGGCGCGGTCGGGCCCTGGGCCGCCCAGGCGCCGAAGAAGTCGTACGTCATCGGGTTGTACCAGTTCACGTACTGCGCGGCGCCGGCGTAGTCCGCCTTGTCGATCTTGCCGCCGGTCGAGGCGTCGGCGGTGATCGCGGCGGTCACCAGGTTGTTGCTGCCGAAGCGGGCGCGCACGGCCTGCATCAGCGTCTTGAACGAGCTGTAACCGCTGGTGTCACAGGTGAGTCCGCACGCGTTGGGGTACTCCCAGTCGATGTCGATGCCGTCGAACACGTCCGCCCAGCGCGGGTCCTCGACGAGCTTGTAGCAGGAGTCCGCGAACGCCGCCGCCGCGCTCGGACTGCTCGCCGCCGCACCGAAGCCACCGGACCAGGTCCAGCCGCCGAACGAGAACAGGACCTTGAGGTTCGGGTGCAGCTTCTTCAGCTTGCGCAGCTGGTTGAAGTTGCCGCGCAACGCACCAGCGTCCCAGGTGTCCGACGTACCGTCCACAGAGGACGCTGCATCGTAGAACTTGTCGTAGTCGGCATAGGCGTCGCCGAGGACGCAACGCCCGCCGGACACGTTGCCGAACGCGTAGTTGATGTGCGTCAGCTTGCTCGACGAGCCGGACGTGCGGATGTTCTTCACGTGGTAGTTGCGCTGGTAGACGCCCCACTGCACGAAGTAGCCGACGACGCGGTTGGTGACGGCCTGGATGCCGATGTCTTCCCGTGCCTGAGATGCCGGTGCTGCCAGCGTCGCCGCTGTCAGCAGGGCTGTCGCTGCCGCGATGATCCTGCGCCTGAACATGGCGGTCTCCTCGATGGGTGACG
This sequence comes from Lentzea flava, assembly GCF_014648475.1. Classification (GTDB taxonomy): domain Bacteria; phylum Actinomycetota; class Actinomycetes; order Mycobacteriales; family Pseudonocardiaceae; genus Lentzea; species Lentzea flava. The sequence continues at coordinate 57,628 of NZ_BMRE01000040.1, forward strand.
GCGCGGCGGCGCAGCACTCAAGCTAAGTGGACTAGACCACTGTCGTCAATGGTGAACCGGGACGACGACCGGTCCGCACGAGGAACAGGGAAGGGGGCACAGGCTGCTCTCCGCGAACACACCGGGACTGAGGGAGCGGGACCGGCCGGATTCGAACCGGCGTTCTCCCTCCGTGCCGGAGGGCGCGTCGACCACTGCGCTACAGGCCCCATCGCGACCGCTTTCCCCACACTAGTCGGCGAATCGCGGGCCGTATGCCCGGCGAAAGTGTTGGACCCAATAAGGTTCATGCACCAACCTCGGACTGGACGGTGTCGTGCCAGGGATCGACTACTACGAGTTGCTCGGTGTCAGCCGGGGCGCGAGCGCCGCGGAGATCAAGTCCGCCTACCGCTCTCTCGCCAAGGTCATGCACCCCGACGCGGGTGGGACGTCCGGCAGCTTCCGCCTGCTCCAGGAGGCGTACGAGACGCTGAAGGACCCGGTCCGCCGCGCCGACTACGACCGCCCCGCCGCGCCGCCACCACCCCCCGTACGCCCGCAGGCACGCCCGCGACCTCGTCGAACGGGCCACACGGGCCGGTTGCGCGACTTCGGTGACGACCCGAACTACATGGCGCCGCGGCCTCGCGTCGATCTCGGCTCGATGGACTGGTGGCACCGCATCGACCTCGGCGCGCGCGTCCGCTACGTACCGGCCGCGGGCCTCGGCCACGCCCCGGCGGCCGCCGCGATCGGTGGGTGGTTCGTCCTGCTGCTCCCGTTGGCGATGCCGCTGTCGCCGCTCCTGCTGGCCGTCTGGCTGCCGCTCGTGGCCGGCGCCGGTTACGGGGCGTTCCGGCTGGTGCGCCGCTACATCGCCACGGCGCGGGCCGAACGGGCGTTCGCCGGCGAGTACGACGGGAACACGATTTTCGGCCGTCCGGGTGAAAACAGACGCGAACGGCTGACCGCCGGACTGCTGACCGAGTACCTGACGCAGCTGCCGGGCGTGCGCATCTTCCACGGCCTCGCCTGGCCCGGCTCCGTCTTCGCCGACGTCGACCACGCCCTGCTGTGCGGCCGCCGCCTCGTCCTGATCGAGTCGAAGTCGTGGCTGCCCGGCCACTACTACTGCGACGAGGACGGCGAGCTCTGGCGCAACGGACACCCGTTCCGCGGCGGCGGCACCCAGCTGCTCGACGGCGTGGAGCGCTTCGCCGAACTGCTGCCGTGGCTCGAGATCCGCGGCGCCCTGATCGTCTACCCGAGCCGCGCCGGCGAGGTCACGTGCGACGACGACCTCGACTTCGAGGTGCCGCCCATGACGCCGGAACAGTTCGTGCGCGAGATCGGCGACTGGCTGGCCGACGACCCGGCCACCGTCGACCGGGAGGCGCTGCGCGTTCTGGTCCGGCAGGTGGTCTCCGAAGTCCGAGTCGCCGGAGCCTGACCGGAGTTTCGTTCCGGCACGAATACCTCCCGATTGAGACAAAAAGACCCTTGACGGACGACTGACGGCCTGAAAGATTGGGCTCACTCGCTGGGGGGCAATGTGGAGTCGGGGCGCTCTCCCATGCGCGTAATAGCCATTCAAACATGGGGGATTCAGAAGTGAAGACCGTCATTCGGAGAGTTTCCGCCGCCATTGCGGCAGGCGCCGCTCTGATCACCATCGCGATCGCGCCGTCCTCGGCAGCGCCGAAGTTCGAGCCGTACGCCGTGCCGAAGGCGGGCAAGATGCAGGCGGCCGCTGTCGGCGAGGCCCAGTGGACCGTCATCATCCCGAAGACGACCGACCCCAGGTACACCGGCGGCGACCCGCGTTGCGCGGACGTGGCCTGGAACTCCGTGGACAACGGCGCGCGCGTCATCCTGTTCGACTGCTACGGCACGCCCAACCAGACGTGGGCTCCCATCTGGGTCGCGAGCGACAACCCCGAGGGCACCGCGATGTTCGTGAACGGCAACTCGGGCAAGTGCCTCGACCTGTCCGGCAACGCCCCCGAGAACGGCGCCGCCGTGATCCAGTGGAACTGCCACAACGGCGCGAACCAGCGCTGGGACGTCGTGCTCCCCGCCGGCGCCGACCCGGAGACCCACACGTGGCCGGTCCTGTTCAAGAACCGCGCCACGGGCAAGTGCCTCGACCTCGACCACGGCGGCAGCGCGAATGGCACCGGATTCCTGCAGTGGGACTGCCACGGCGGCGACAACCAGCTGTTCACGCTCTACAAGGCGTACTCCTGATCTGAAGTGCACGTGAATTGGCCGCCCGCACATTTTCAGCGGGCGGCCAGTTCAATTTCACCGGCAACAGACGGACGCCACCGAATCGACTCGTTTCACACCGCCGCAAAGATTCGTGCCGGCCTTCCCGTCGGACGGCCGTGAGCACAGCGGCCGCGTCTGTGGCGGCACTGCTCGTCCTGAGCGGACCCACCGGATGTGCCAGGATGCGGCCATGACCCGCACGGTGTGCCTCGCGCAGAACCCGGAAGCCGACGCCCTCCTGGCCGAGGACAGGTTCGCGTTGTTGCTCGGCATGCTGCTCGACCAGCAGATCCCGATGGAGAAGGCCTTCTCCGGCCCCAAGGTCCTCGCCGACCGCATGAACGGCCTGGACGTGCGCCGCATCGCCGAGGCCGACCCCGACGCGTTCGCCACGATCATGGCCACCCCGCCCGCCGTGCACCGGTTCCCCGGTTCGATGGCCAAGCGGGTGCAGGCGATGGCGCAGTTCGTCGTCGAGCACTACGACGGGGACGTCACGCGGATCTGGGCCGACGGGGACGGGGCCGCGGTGGTCAAGCGGCTCAAGGCGTTGCCGGGGTTCGGGGACCAGAAGGCGAAGATCTTCCTCGCACTTCTGGGCAAACAGTTCGGCGTCACGCCGGACGGGTGGCGGGAGGCCGCCGGGCACTACGGCGAGGAAGGAAGCCGACGTAGCGTCGCCGACGTGACGGATCAGCAGTCGTTGCTCGAGGTGCGCGACTTCAAGAAGGCCGCCAAGGCCGCGGCCAAGAAGTAGCACCGGCTGTTGAAGGTCTGGTCCACTGGACGTACGCCGCCAGCCCGAACGAGGTGCCATCGCGCCTCGTGAGAGAAGGGGCGTATGCGTTGCGCATCAAGGCAATTGGCGTTTTCACGGTGCTCGTGCTCGGCCTGACGGGCACTCCTGCGCAGGCCGCGACGACGTGGCCGGGCGACTCCGCCACGAGGACCGCTGACGGCACGAACGTGTTCGGGACGAACCTCAGCGGGCTGTCCTTCGAGAACGCGGGCGTGGTCTGGGCGGTGAAGAACGGGCCTGCCGCGCTCTACCGGCTCGTGCCCAACGGCAGCGCGTGGAAGGTCGACCAGAAGAGGACGCTCAGGTTCGCCGACGGGCACGGCGAGCCGGACACCGAAGCCGTGGTCTCCACGCCGGACGGGCTGTTCGTCGCCATCGAGCGCGACAACGACGACGGCGACGTGAGCAGGCCGATGATCCTCAAGTACGGCACCGGCAGCAACGCGATCGGCGAGTGGGACCTCGGTGGGATGCCCGAGGTCGACCCCAACGACGGGCCCGAGGCCATCTCGTGGGTGCCGGACTCGTTCCTCACGCGGAACGGCTTCACCGACGACAGCGGCCGCGTCTACAACCCCGCCGACTACCCCGGCCACGGCAGCGGGTTGTTCTTCGTGGGTCTTGAGGCCACCGGCGAGGTGTACGTGTACGCGTTGCAGGGCGAGGAAGCCGAGCTGCTCAGCACGTTCGCCAGCGGACAGGCGCAGGTGATGGACCTGGAGTTCAACGGCGGCAAGCTGTGGGCCGCCTGCGACAACCACTGCGGCGGACGGACGACGACGCTCGGCATCAGCGGCGGGAAGTTCAGGGTGACGGCGACGTACAACCGGCCGTCCACGCTGCCGAACGTGAACCTCGAAGGGTTTGCGATCTCGCCGAGTTGCGTCAACGGCAAGAAGGTCGTGTTGTGGTCGGACGACGACAACACGAACGGCCACGCGTTGCGCAGCGGTTCGTTGTACTGCAACAGCTGAGCGGGAGTGTCGGGGTGCGGGGCTACGCTCGCGCGCGTGACCGCACCCCACATCCCCGGTTTGACCGACCTGAGACCCCTGGGCGCAGGCGGGTTCGCCACCGTCTACCGCGCTCATCAGGCCCAGCTCGGCCGCGACGTCGCGGTCAAGATCGACAATCGCGTACTGGCCGACGAGCGCGATCGGCGGCGGTTCCTGCGCGAGGCGCACGCGGCGGCGAAGTTGTCGGGGCATCCGCACGTCGTCGGGGTGCACGACGCGAACATCACCGCCCACGGCACGCCGTACCTGGTCATGGAGCTGTGCACGGGCGGCTCTCTCGCCGACCAGCTCGACCAGCGCGGGCCGTTGCCGCACGAGCAGGTTCGCGATCTCGGCATCAAGCTCGCCGACGCGCTGGCCGCGGCGCACGCGGAAGGCGTGCTGCACCGCGACATCAAGCCCGGCAACATCCTCGTCGACCGGTACGGCACGCCAAAGCTCGCCGACTTCGGGCTCGCGGCGCTGCTGGACGCGCAGGGCGGCAGCACGGTCACCAGGGACGCGCTGAGCCCCAGCTACGCGCCGCCGGAAGCGTTCGCGATGGCCCAGCCCACGCCGCAGGCCGACGTCTACTCGCTCGCCGCGACGCTCTACACGTTGCTCGCCGGCAAGCCGCCGCGGCCGGTGCCGTGGCCGATCACCAGCTTCGACCACCTCGGCGAGGTGCTGCGCAGGCCCATCACCGCGGTCAACGGTGTGCCGCCGGCACTGCACGAGGCGATCGCGCGGGCGCTGCACCCCGACGCCAACCTGCGCACACCGAGTGCCGCGCAGTTCCGCGACGAACTGCGCGGCCTGACTCACCTGCCCGCACCGCAGAAGAGGCGGGCAGTCTGGCCGTACGTCGCCGCAGGGCTCGTCGTCGCGGTCACGGCGGGAGCGCTCATCTGGAGCCTCAACGGCGACAAGTCCCAGGCAGCCAACAACACACCGGCTCGTACGAACACGACGGAGCTGGAGTCGGTGCCGCCGTTCCTCAAGGCGTGCGGCGACAAGTTCTGCATCGACAAGTCGACGTGCTTCTACGGCATCAACAGCATCGGCGGCAAGGCATCGACGGCGAGGCGGGTCGGCAGCTGCGCGGAGGAGCACTACTGGGAGGCGTTCGCGGGTGGCTGGCTCTCCGGTGACATCCCGCAGGTCGACGACGAGCAGCTGGTGAAGGCACCGGAAGTCGCCGGGACGTGCACCGACGAGATGATGCAGGCCACCAAGCGGCCCGGCGTCGACCTCACGGGGTGGAAGTTCACCGCGATCGGCTACCAGGACGGCGAGCGCTCGTACTTCCTGTGTCTGGCCGCGCCCGAGGAGGGCGGCACGTTCACCACCAGCGCGTTCGGCAGCTGAACTAATCCACTTGCGACGGTCGCTAACGTAGAACGACGTGCGTGTCCACGCCGATTTGATCATTGCTGGATTCCGAAGGTACTCGACCTACCGACAAGCGATGCTGGCCGGAATGACCACGAACGTGGTCTTCGGCCTGCTCCGGGTCTCCGTCATCGTCGCCGCGCTCAAGGCGGCGGACGGCGAGATCGCGGACTACGACATCGCTGCCACCAACACGTACGTCTGGATCGGGCAGGGGCTGCTCGGGTTCATCCTGTTGTGGGGGAACAACGAGCTCGCCGAGCGCGTGCGATCCGGTGACGTCGTCGTAGACCTGTACCGCCCGTGGCACCTGCAGAGCGCCCTGCTCGCCCAGGACGTCGGCCGCGGCGGGTTCGCCTTCTTCACCAGGCTGGCGCCGCCGATGGCGTTCGGGATGCTGCTGTTCCCGTTCCAGTTCCCCGCGAACCTGGTGCAGTGGCCGCTGTTCGGAGTCAGCGCGGTCGTCGCGCTGGTGATCAGCTTCTCGTTCCGGTTCCTGGTCGAGATCAGCGCGTTCTGGCTGCTCGACAACCGCGGGCTGTACGGGTTCTGGAACATCTCGTCCGGGCTGCTGTGCGGGCTGACGGTGCCCATCGCGTTCTTCCCCGGCTGGGCACGGGACGTGCTGTGGATGACACCGTTCCCGGCACTGCTGCAGGCGCCGATCGACGTCTTCCTCGGCCACGGCAACGCCGTGAAGATCCTGCTGTACCAGGTGTTCTGGGCGGTGACACTGCTCGCCGCCGGCCATTTCGCGCTGCAGCGCGCGGTGCGCAAGGTGGTGGTCCAGGGTGGCTGACGTCATCTACCCGCGGCTCATCGGCGCGAAGCTGCGCAGCCAGCTGGCCTACCGCACGTCGTTCGCACTCGACTTCGTCGCCCAGATCCTGGCTCAGTGGATCGAGCTGTTCGTGATCCTGGTGCTGTTCAGCCAGGTGAGCGCGCTCGGAGGGTTCTCCAGGGAAGAAGTGCTGCTGATGTACGCGTTCGCGGGCGCGGCGTTCGGCGTCGCGGACCTGTTCGCCGGGCAGCTCGACAACCTGCCGACCTACATCCGCACCGGCAGCTTCGACGTGCTGCTGATGCGGCCGCTCGGCACGTTGCCGCAGATCATGGTGTCGGACATCAGGTTGCGCCGGATCGGGCGCATCGCCGGTGCGGCGGCCGTGATGATCTACGCGTTGCTGCACGTCCACATCGACTGGACGCCCGCCAAGGTCCTGCTGACCATCGCCACGCCGCTCGCCGGCACGGTCATCTACAGCTCGGTCTGGATCATGGCGTGCTCGGTGTGCTTCTGGATCGTCGAGGGGCGCGAGTTCGCCAACGCGGTCACCTACGGCAGCAACGCCTTCACGTCGTACCCGATCAACGTCTACTCCCGGCCGCTGCGCTGGTTCATGGCGTACGTCGTGCCGGGTGCGTTCGTGGCGTACTACCCGAGCATCGCGCTGCTCGGGAAGCAGGATCCGCTCGGCCTTCCAGGCTGGGTCGGCTGGACATCACCGCTCGTCGCGGCGCTGGCGGCAGGGGTGGCCGGGCTGGTGTGGCGGTTCGCGGTCAGGCACTACCGGGGAACGGGATCATGATCGAGGTCAGGGAGCTCCGCAGGGAGTTCAAGGTCGCCACGTCCAAAGGCTTGCGGCGCAACTACAAGACGGTCACGGCGGTCGACGGCGTCACGTTCGACGTCGCAGCGGGCGAGGCCGTCGGGTACGTCGGGCCGAACGGTGCCGGCAAGTCCACGACGATCAAGATGCTGACCGGGATCCTGGTGCCGACCAGCGGCGACATCCGGGTCAGCGGCGTTGACCCGTCGAAGCAGAGACGCGATCTCGCCAAACGCATCGGCGTCGTGTTCGGCCAGCGCAGCCAGCTCTGGTGGGACCTGCCGCTGAAGGACAGCTTCGACCTGCTCAAGTCGATCTACCGGGTGTCCGCGCAGGACTACCGGACCAGGCTCGACGAGTGCGTCGAGCTCCTCGGGCTGCAGGAAACCCTGCTCACCCCGGTGCGTCAGCTCTCGCTGGGACAACGGATGCGCGGCGAAATCACCGCGGCCCTCCTGCACGCACCGGAGCTGCTGGTCCTCGACGAGCCGACCATCGGCCTGGACCTCGAGTCGAAGGAGCGCCTGCGGGAGTTCCTGAAGGACATCAACACCCGCCGCGGCACCACGCTCCTGCTCACCACGCACGACCTGGACGACATCGAACGGCTCTGCCCGCGGCTGATGGTGATCGACCACGGCAGGGTGCTCGCCGACGGACCGCTGGACGAGCTGCGAGCCGAGGTCACCCCGGACCGCGAGCTCGTGATCGACCTCAGGGAACCCGGACCAGCGCCGGACGTCCCTGGAGTAACGGCGGTGCGCAGCGAGGCCAACGGACTGCGACACCACCTCACGTTCAGGCGAGCGGAGACGACGGCGGCGCAGCTGATCACCCAGGTGGTCCGGCAGGTCGAGGTGCACGACCTCGCCGTCGTGGAGCCGGAAATCGACGACGTGATTCGGAAGCTCTACCAACGCCAGGTCGCGCAGGACGCACATCGGTAGAGTCGTAACCAACGGTAAACGGACACATCGGGCAGAGGGAGAGCGAATGCGCCTAGTCGGACCGCTGGCAGCAGCCGTCATCGCGTTGGGTGGCCTGACGGCCTGCGACACGATCCAGGACGTCAGCAACACCGCGGACAAGGTGAAGCTGTGCGCCGACGCGATCCAGTTGCTGGGCTTCTCGCCCGACCTGAGCGACCCGCAGAAGGCACTGGAGGACACCCAGGCCAAGGCGAAGGAGCTGCAGAACCTCGCGAACTCGTCGCCGGACGAGCAGGTGAAGAAGGCTCTGCAGGAAGCGGCCACCGGCATGCAGAACGTCGGCTCCGCCGCGGACTGGGTGCAGCAGAAGGCCGACCTCGTCGCGAAGGTCTCCTCCGCCTGCGGCGGATGAGCACTAGAGCCCTGTTGCGCACCTCCGGTGTCGGCCTAGGCTTTACGCGTTCGACGCGCAATGCCTCACGCCGCACACCGGAGGTGTCGCAGAACCATGCAAGCAACAGTGGGTGACAGGCTCCACGTCCACAGCCGCTCCGTGGGACTCGAGGAGCGCCTGGGCGAGATCCTCGAAGTGCGCGGGACCGACGGCCAGCCGCCGTACCTGGTCCGTTTCAACGACGGCCACGAGGGTCTGGTGTTCCCCGGCCCCGACTGCATCGTCGAGCCGCGCAGCGAGATCTAACCCAGGACCGTGCTGATCAACTCCTCGGCGAGCTGAGGAGTCGCTGCCGCCACGCCTGACCACCGCCTGGTCAGGTCGGGTTCGAACGTGAACGGCCGCCCGTGCAGGTCGACCAGCACCCCGCCCGCGGCAGGCACGGTGACCAGCGCCGTCGCGAGGTCCATGATCCGGTGCGTGTCGCTGCCCGGATCGATGAACGCGTCGACGGTGCCCTCGGCGACCAGCATCGTTTCGAGGCAGGTCGTGCACAGCACGCGGATGCGGTCGGCGCGGTTCGCGATGCGCAGCCACGCGTCCTGCGTGCCGGCCTTGGGACGCATCAGACACACGGACGCGCCGTCGAGCGACGTGCGTCCGGTCGTGCGGAAGAACGCAGGCACTCCTGCGCGCGCGTGCCACGCACGGCCCGTGTCGAACCACGTCGTGAGAGCTTCCTTGGCCGTGCCGTCCTCGACCAAGGCACCGGCGAAGCAGGAGAGAGGAACGCCGAACGCGGCGTTCGCGGACCCGTCGACCGGGTCGATCACGAGGGTGATCGAGGAGCCGTTGTCGACGAAGCCGGCTTCCTCGGAGAGCAGGTTCACGCGGTTGCGGTGGATCGATTCCAGAACCGCGTCCTCGACGATGCGGTCCACGCGCATCGTCGGTGTTCCATCGGCGCCGTCGGCCACTTCTTCGCGGAGTTCGAGGCGCGTGTGCAGGGATCGGGCGGCCCCGTACGCCGCCGACGCCGCACGGGCGGCGTCGGCGAGCGCGGGGTGCACGTCGTCGGGGAGCTGTGGCTGGGGAACGGGCCAAGGGATCAGCACGTTCCCCACATTGCCACGATTTAGATCAGGCCGAGGCCCTTCACCGCGTCGCGCTCCTCGACCAGCTCGGCCACGGAGGCGTCGATGCGGGCGCGGGAGAACTCGTCGATCTCCAGGCCCTGGATGATCTCGTACGAACCACCGGAGCACTTGACCGGGAACGACGAGATGATGCCCTCGGGCACGCCGTACGAGCCGTCCGACGGGACGGCCATCGAGGTCCACTCGGTGCCGTTGACCCAGTCGTAGATGTGGTCGATGGCGGCGTTCGCGGCCGAAGCGGCCGAAGAGGCGCCACGGGCCTCGATGATCGCCGCACCGCGCTTGGCGACGGTCGGGATGAAGTCGTTCTCCAGCCACTCCTGGTCGTTCACGGCCTCGGCGGCGGTCTTGTCGCCGACCTTCGCGTGGAACAGGTCCGGGTACTGGGTGGCGGAGTGGTTGCCCCAGATCGTCATGTTCTGGATGTCGGTGACCGCGACGCCCAGCTTCTTGGCGAGCTGCGACAGGGCGCGGTTGTGGTCCAGGCGGGTCATCGCGGTGAAGCGCTCGCGCGGGACGTCCGGCGCGTGCTGCTGGGCGATGAGGGCGTTGGTGTTGGCCGGGTTGCCGACCACGAGCACCTTCACGTCGTCCGCGGCGCCGGCGTTGATCGCCTCGCCCTGCGGCTTGAAGATGCCGCCGTTGGCCTCGAGCAGGTCGCCGCGCTCCATGCCCTTGGTGCGGGGGCGGGCGCCGACGAGCAGGGCCACGTTCACGCCGTCGAACGCGGTCTTCGCGTCGTCGGTGATCGTGATTCCCTTGAGCAGCGGGAAGGCGCAGTCGTCGAGCTCCATCGCGGTGCCCTCTGCGGCCTTCAGCGCCGGGGTGATCTCCAGCAGGCGCAGGTTGACCGGGGTGTCCGGGCCCAGCAGGTGGCCGGAAGCGATGCGGAAGAGCAGTGCGTAGCCGATCTGGCCGGCTGCACCGGTGACAGTGACGTTCACGGGCGTGCGGGTCATGAGCCTTCCCGAATGACGATCCTCGTTGACGTCGGGCAGGTCGCCCGGCGTCCCGCACGTTACCAACACGTGGACAGTGGCAGAGTGTGAGAGTGGACAACCTGGTCGAAGAGGTTGGCGAGGATTACGCCGACGCCAATCTGCCCAATCAGCACTGGGAGAAGCGGTCTTTCACCGACTGCGACTTCACCGAAGCCGATCTCCGCGAGCTCGTGACGACGGGCTGCACGTTCACCCGGTGCGACTTCACCCGGACGGACCTCGGTGAGTCGAAACACCACGCGACCGCGTTCCGGCAGTGCACCTTCGACCGCACCGTGCTGACCCGGTCGTCGTTCACCTCGTGCAGCCTCATGGGGTCGAACTTCGTCGACTGCGTGCTGCGACCGGTCACCTTCACCGAGGTGGACTTCACGCTGGCGTCGTTCGTGAAGGCACCGCTGTACGACCTGAAGCTGGGCGGTCAGCGGTTCCGGGAGACGAACCTCAGCGAGGCGGACCTGCGCAACACCGACCTCAGCGGTGCCGACCTGATGGGCGCGCGGCTGCTCGACGCCAAGCTGGAGGGTGCCGACCTGCGCGGGGCGAAGATCGACGCGAACGGGCTCCGGCAGGCCAAGCTCGCCGGAGCCGTGATCGACGTCGACACGGCGATCGCTTTCGCGGCCGCCTACGGGCTAGTGGTGTCTTGAGTTGATGCGCACGGACGGGTGGATGCGCACCGCCAGTTCCCCGTCCGTGAACTCCACGAGGACGTGCGACTCGCCGCGGCCGGACCACACGAGCATCCGGCTCGCCCGTTCGCGGTAGAGGTCGACGACGGGCTCCTCGCCGTCGAACCACCGCACCCGCACGGAAGCGGCGACGGCGTCGAACGACAGCAGCACGTCCTCGACCCGGACAGCCTTGATCCACGGCTCGTCCCCGGCCTCGGGGCTCACCCCGAACGCGTCGACGAACTCGGCGTCGGACGGGACCAGCATCAGTTGTCGGCTGATCCCGTGATCTCCACCAGCACGCCGTCCGCGACCATCTCCTCGATCGCCTTCGGCAGCAGGTAGGCCGTGCCGCCACCGGGCTGCTCGAACCACGGCACCGCGACACCGGTCAGCACCTCGAGCGGGCGGCGCAACCGGTACACGCGGTACGGGCGGTTGATCCACGACGGCACGAGGCTGCGTTCCGGGAACGGCGTGCCCGCCACGTAGACGAGGTTGCCGCTCTGGTCGCCGTAGCGGTCGACCTCGGTGCCCGCCGGCAGCTCGAACATCTGCTTGTGGCGGAACAACGTGAGCGGCGGCTCGCCCGCGAGCGGGGAGATCGGGAACTTCCGCTTCGCCGGCTCCTCCTGCGCGACCGCGGCGGCCACCGGTGCGGGCGCGGGCGCCTGCTGCGGTGGTGGCGGAGGCGGCGGGGCCTGCTGTGCCTGCGGCTGGGGCATCGGCGGGCGCTGTGGCGGAACGGGACGGCGCGGCGGTTCCTCCCGGAAGCCGTTGGCCATCGGACGCGGTGGCGGCGGGGGCGGAGGCGGCGTCCGCACGATCGTGCGGAAGTTGCCCAGCACCAGCTTGCCGACCAGGTACGCCGAGGCGTCCTCGACCTTGTCGAACCGCACCGGGCTCTTCGGGCCGTGGTCGAACCAGCACACCTCCCAGCTGTCGCCGTCGAGGCGCAGCGTCCAGGTGCGGTCGGCGGGCTCGCCGATCCGGTACACGCCGTGCGGCACGCTGAGGTCGTCGAGCGCTCGGCGGGTGCCAGCCAGCTCGCGGTCCTCCTCCGGCGTGACGGTGCGCGGCGGCATCACCGGCTCCGGCTCGGGCTCCGGTTCGGGTTCGGGCTCGTTGAACAGCGCCGCGTCGAACTGGGTCGTCTCCTCGGCGCGGGTGGGCGCGGGCACCGGCACGGGCGGGGGCGGCGGTGGGGGCGCGGAGACCGGCACCACCGGAGGTGCCGCCGGCGAGGGCTCGGCGACGGGCTCCGGCTCGAACGCCTGCTGTTCAAAGGACTGCTGCTCGAAAGACTGCTGCTCGAACGCCTTGGGCTCGAAGGACTGCTGCTCGAAGTTCTGGGCCTCGAACTCGGCGGTGGACTCGATCTCGTCCTCCGCCAGGTCCGGCTCGTCCTCGGCGACCGCGACGACCGGATGCTCCTCGGTGACCTCCGCCGGGCTCTCCAGCGGCTCGTCGAGGACCGGGCTCCACGCCATCGTGTCCTGCATGGCGTCGCGCGGGCGTTCCTCCGGGACGAGGTGGTCCGTGCGCTCCTCCTCGCGGTGGTGCGTGAGGAGCTCCGGCTCGTCCGGACCGGCGGTCGGGATCTCGGGTTCGTCGGCGACGTCCACGACGTCGTCTTCGTGGCCGAGGTCCGGTTCGTTCGGTTCCTCGGTGACGATCTCCGCGGCGGGCTCGGCGACCGGCTCCGGTTCCTCGGCCTCGGTCGCGTGCGGCGCGAAGAGGTCCATGCCCGCGCCGTAGGTGTCGCGCAGGCGCCTGTCGTCGACGTGGTCGGGCACGCCGTCGGAGTCGAAGACCACCCGATAGGGCGGACCGTCCCCGGTCGGCACCGGCATCGGCACCGCGACGGTCGGGCCGATGTCACGAAGCTCCGGCTCCGCCTCGATCTGCGGCTGCTCGGTGGTGACCTCGGCGGCCTGCGGTTCCGGAGCCAGTTGCTCGAAGTCGTACTCCTCCGGCTCCTCGTCGGCTTCGAACTTCGGCTGCTGCACGAACTGCGTCGCCTCGGCCTGGGGCTGCGGTTCGGGCTCGGGCTCGGGCTCCGGTTCCGGTTCGAGCAGCTGGGTGCCGGGAGGTGCGGCGGGCGCGCCGAGGTTCGCGGCGGCGGCGAGCCTCGACTCCTCGGAGACCTCCGGCAGGCTGAACCCTGCGGCCCTGGCGCGGTCGACGAGCTCGGGTTCCGGCGGCACGCCGTACTTGCGCAGGTAGTACGAGACACCCGCGGGCCAGATCCACACGCCGTCGGTCTGGAAGCCGGACGGCACGACCTGGGGCGAGTCGGGGTGCAGGACGTCGGCGTCGAAGCCACGTCCGGCCACGGCGACCGGGGCGTTCGACAGGTATGCGAGCAGCGGCGCGACCTCGGGCTCCGGCACCGGTGGCCGGTTGACCGACGGACGGCCGCCGGGACCCGCGCCGTCGAACACGCGGACCGTGCGGAACACCGGCGTCGGCGGGTTCAGCCTGCGGCGCAGCCAGTCCGGGACGTTCTCGTCCGCGCGCGGGAAGAACCGCATCTCGTCGAAGTACGCCTGCTGCGGAGGAGGCGTCTGCCAGCTCGGCTCCGCGCGGTCGAAGTCGAGGTTGTAGCTCGACGGGTGGTCGAGCTGGTAACGGGCGTTCGTCCAGCTGCCCCGCCCCTCGCGGTGCATGCCTGCTCGCAGCCGGGCGAACAGCGAAGCCACGTCCTGCGGCGGCGCCCAGGAGTGCGAGGTGCCGTCCTGCAACCGCAGTTCGGCCTCCAGCTCGAAGTACCGGCCGGTGGCTCGGTACTGCGCGATCACGCTGCGCCAGTCCTCCGGCGCGGCCCGCATGAGAGTCAGGCCGATCTGCTTAACCAGAGCGTCCTGCTCTGTAGGGTTCAACGGCTTCGGCTCGGACACGCCAACATCTTCCCCTGCAAATCGCCGGATCGCACACGTCCCCCGCCGCTGCGCCGAACGGTGGAGGACCGACCATAACGCGGCGGCCCTTCCCGGTTAAAGCTGATCAAGAACACCCTGTCGAGGAGCTGGAGGAGCTTTGTCCCGATCCGCGCAGTTGACCGGTGGTCTGCTGGCAGCGATCGGCGGTGTGGCCGTCGCGGTCCAGGGCCGGGTCAACGGATCGCTGGCGCAGTCGTTGCACAACGGTTTCCTGGCCGCGTTGATCTCGTTCGGCGGCGGGTGGCTCGTGCTGGTCGCCGCGGTCCTGTCGCGACAGTCCGGACGGGACGGCCTGCGCAGGCTGCGGGACTCGCTGGCAGCTCACCGGATCCGCTGGTGGGAGTGCGTCGGCGGGGTCTCCGGCGCGTTCCTGGTGGCCTCGCAGGGAATCGCGATCGCGACGATCGGTGTGGCGGTGTTCACGGTCGCGGTCGTCGTCGGCCAGGTCGTGAGCAGCCTCGTCGTGGACCGCAGGGGGATCGGGCCGGGCGAGGCCAAGCCGCTCACGATCACCCGCGTGCTCGGAGCGGCGGTCGGCGTGGTCGCGGTGGTGGTCGCCGTCTCGCACCGGTTCACGTCGCCGGACGAGTTGTGGCTCGCGGTGCTGCCGCTGGTCGCGGGACTGCTGATGGGCTGGCAGCAGGCGGTGAACGGGCTGGTGCGCGAGGCCGCCGGCCACTCGGTGGCCACGATCTTGGTGAACTTCACCACGGGCACGGCGGCGCTGCTGCTCGTCAACCTGGTGGCCGCGCGCGGCGTGGCCGAGTTCCCCGGTCAGTGGTGGCTCTACCTCGGCGGACTGCTCGGCATCGTCGGCGTGGGCGGCGCGATCGTGTCGGTGCGGTTCATCGGCGTGTTGATGGTCGGATTGTGCGCGGTGTGCGGGCAGCTCGTCGGGGCTGTGTTGCTGGACGCGGTGAGCGGTCACCTCGCGTTGCCGACGGTGATCGGCGTGGTGCTGACGCTGGTGTCGGTGGGCGTCGCCGCGCTGCCCAGTGGGAGGATGAGGACGTGACTGCGACGCTGCTCAACGGCAACGAAACCCGGAACGCGCTGTTCGAGGACCTCAAGGCGCGGGTCGCCGCGCTGCCGGTGCCGGTCGGTCTGGCCACCGTGCTGGTCGGTGACGACCCCGGCTCGCACTCGTACGTGAAGGGCAAGCACAGGGCGTGCGAGAAGGTCGGCATCAAGTCGATCCGCCGCGACCTGCCCGAGTCGACCACGCAGGAGGAGCTGGAAGCCGTCATCGACGAGCTGAACGCGAACCCCGAGGTCACCGCCTACATCGTGCAGCTCCCGCTGCCCAAGCACCTGGACGCGAACGCGATCCTGGAGCGCATCGACCCTGCCAAGGACGGCGACGGCCTGCACCCGGTCAACCTGGGCAAGCTCGTCCTCGGTGTCGACGCGCCGCTGCCCGCGACGCCGCGCGGCATCGTGGAGCTGCTGCGCCGCTACGACGTGCCGCTCGCGGGCGCGAACGTCACCGTGGTCGGCCGCGGCGTCACCGTGGGCCGCCCGATCGGCCTGCTGCTCACCCGCCGCAGCGAGAACGCGACCGTGACGCTGTGCCACACCGGCACCAAGGACCTCGCGGCCGAGGTGCGCCGCGCGGACATCGTGATCGCGGGCGCCGGCAGCGCGGGCCTGATCACCAAGGACATGGTCAAGCCGGGCGCGGCCGTGATCGACGTCGGCATCACCCGCACCGAGGCCGGCCTGGTCGGCGACGTGGCCCCCGACGTCCGCGAGGTCGCCGGCTGGCTCGCCCCGATCCCCGGCGGCGCGGGCCCGATGACCGTGGCGATGCTGCTGACCAACACCGTCGAAGCCGCCGAGCGCGCCCATGCGACGGTCTGACGCGGAAGCGCTCATGCCGGAACAGCGCTGGCGGTCGGGCCCCGGCAAGCACCTGCCGTTCGCGCTGGTGCTCGGGGTCGGCGTGCTCGGCCTGGTGCGGATCTTCCAGTACCACTGGCGGCAGGGCGCCGTGCTGCTCGGCCTGTCGCTGCTGGTGGCGGCCGTGCTGCGGATCCTCGTGACCGACGAGCAGGCAGGCCTGATCAAGATCCGCGGCCGCGGCATGGACGCGTTCCTGTACTCGACGCTGGGCATCGTGGTGATCGCCGTGGCGTTGACGATCACCGGCGGCCCGCTGAGTCGTTAGTCGGAGCCGATGGCTCTGTCGACGAGGACCTCGATGAACTCGTCGAGGTCCATCGGCTCGGTGATGTCCGGCAGGGTCAGCCGTTCGTAGATGAACCCCGTCATCGCGAAGTACAGCAGGATGACGGTCATCCGGTCGCCCGGCAGCTTCGACTCCTCGTTGAACGAGATGTTGAACTCGAGGTTGTCGGCCATCGTCCTGGTGAGCGCCGTGCGGAGGTCAGGCCTGCGCGTGGCCTCCAGCCGCAACTCCATCAACGCCAGGTAGCAGGCCTTGTCGGCGTCCGCCCGCCTGACGATGTCGTGCATGAACCTGATGGTCAGCGACTTGTCGCGGGGCAGTGCCAGCGACTGGGCGATCGACTCGTCGGACGGCACCAGCCGCTGGGTCACCCTGATCGCCACCTCCGACATGAGGTCGTCGCGGTTGGCGAAGTAGTTCGACGCCGTGCCCGCGGGCACCCCCGCCTTCGCGTCGACCGCGCGGTAGGTCAGGCCCCGCGCCCCCTCTTCCGCCAGGACGTCGATCGCCGCGTCCAACAGGGCGGTTCGCCGTGCTTCGTTCCGAACCACAGATCCTCCTTGACAACCACTACAGCCATAGTACTACAGTTGTCGTGGTTGAAAACCTCTGAGGGGATGGTTCGTATGCGAAAGCTCGTCTACTACGTGGCAGTGACGCTGGACGGGTTCATCGCGGCCGAGGACGGGACCTTCGACGGGTTCGTCTTCGAAGGCGACCACATGGAAGGCATCAACGCCGAGTACCCGGACACCCTGCCCACCCAGTTCCGCTCGGCACTCGGCCTGCAGGACGCACCGAACCGGAACTTCGACACCGTGCTGATGGGCCGCAACACCTACCAGGTGCCGGGCGGCCTGCCGTCGCCGTACGCCCACCTGCGGCAGTTCGTGGTGTCCTCCTCGTTGATCGACACCCCGCACGACGTGGCGGTCATCCGCCAGGACGTCGCCGGCCGCGTGCGGGAGCTGAAGGAGGAGGACGGCCTCGACATCTGGCTGTGCGGCGGAGGCAAGCTGGCCGCCGAGCTGCTGCCGTTGATCGACAAGCTGCTCCTCAAGATCCACCCGGTCGTGTTCGGCCGCGGAATCCCGTTGTTCGACGGGAAGGCCGACATCACGAAGTTCCGGCGCACCGACGCGCGCCTGTTCGAGAGCGGGGTTTCGTTCATGACTTACGAGCGTTCCTAAAAATGATTGACGGGCGCCGTGTGCGCCCGCAATACTTGGACCACACCAAGCCGAAGGGGAACGTCATGACGAGCCAGCAGATGCGAGTGGAGCGCTTTGACAGCGCTGCTTTCGCTGACGCGCGACCGTCTGACGACCGCGCCTCACGACGCTCGTTCGCGTCGTTCACCAGCGGCGACGGCTCCCCACCGTGACCTGAGGTCCAGGTCATGACCAAGGGAGCCGCCCCCATCGGGAAACCGATCAGGGCGGCTTTCTCAATTTCGCGCACATTCAATTCCTGCCCTTGTAGCTCAACGGAAAGAGCGCGGCGCTACGAACGCCGAAGTCCAGGTTCGATTCCTGGCAGGGGTACTGAGCTCACGTCGCCTAGCGGCTATGGCACCGCATTGTCGATGCGGCTATCGCGGGTTCGAGTCCCGTCGTGAGCGCTCCGCGGATGCGAGGGAGACGGCAACCCGCCTCATTTGGGATGAGGACACACCGCGTTCGACTCGCGGGCATCCGACTGGCACCCCTTCGGGGGTGCACCAGGCTCTTTAGCTCAACTGGCAGAGCACCGGGGTGAAGATCCGGAGGGCGGGGTTCGACTCCCCGGGGAGCCACGCAGGACGAGGAGGGCTGGCCGAGTGGTAAGGCACCGGATTGCTACTCCGTGGTCCGGGCATCGTGCCCGGCGCGCGTTCGACCCGCGCGCCCTCCGCGTCCCTGCGAGGAGGATTGGCCGAGCCCGGTAAGGCATCCGTCTCGAAAACGGTGGTCGGCGCGCGAGCGCCGCGCAGGTTCGAATCCTGCATCCTCCGCCACCAGCCGTCAGGCTCCGATGATCAACGCGAGGCCCGCGTCGTAGACGTCGTCGCGGGTGGTCCCGGCAGTTCTGGCGCCGGCGAGCACACGGGCGATGGTCGGAAACTCCCGGGCGAACCTCTCCGCCGCCTCGCCGTCCATCCGGTCCGCCTCTGCCGAGTCCTGTTCCTCGATGACGTGCCCGAACGTGTAGTGCAGCGCGGTGAAGACGACGCTCGCCGCGTGCTGCACGTCGAGGCCGGCCTGCTCTGCGCCGTGCAGTGCGCACTCGGCGATACGAGCGAGGGTGGGCGTCTCCAGAGGCCGCGCACCGACGACGACACGAGCGCCGTCCGGATACGCCAGGAGCGCCCGGCGCAGGCGGCGGAGCAGCTCGACGAGCCACCTCTGCCACGGCTCGGCTCCCGAGAACGGTGCGAGATCCGCGAACCGCTCCCGCAGGATCGCCTCGGCCATGGCCTCCAGGAGCTGCTGCTTGTTCTCGAAACGCCAGTAGATGGCGGGCGCCTTCACCCCCAGCCGCTTGGTGAGGTTGCGGAAGGTCACCCCCGGCAGGCCTTCGTGCCGCAGCAGCGCCAGGGCCTCCCGCACGATCGTCGTCGCGTCCAGAGCCACGACGAGCAGTCTATAAGGGTGTTACAGTGGCTTCGATGTAACGACGTTATAGAGGGGGTTGCGGTGCATCAGGCACTGATGGACAGCATGCGGACCTATCTGCGGGCCGGGCTGGCGATGGACGTGGAGAAGCTGGACGAGCTGTACGACCCGGCGTTCGTGAACGTGCGCGTCGACGAGGCCGGTCAGGTGGTCACGCTGACCAAGGACCAGTTCATGGCCCGGTTCCGCGCGCTGCGCGAACAGGGACAGAAGGTGGGCGACTCCATCGACGACATCAGCTTCCCGGCGACCTCCGTGTTCGGCGACAGCGGAGCCGTCGTGATGCGCCGGGTCGAGGAGGGTGTGCCCGCGCTCTACACGTTCATCTGGCGGCTGGAGGACGGCAGGCCGGTCACGCTCCTGCGCGAGTTCACCTTCGAGAAGGACCTCAGCGGCCTGGTGGAGATGATCCGGTCAGCGGAAGTCGCGTGACCGGGACGGGATCCGCAGGTCGAGGTGCTGCAACCGGTCGGCCATCACGCTGACCACGCCCTCTGCCGACTCGACCACACCCCGCACGAGCATCGCCCCGCTGCTGCGCGCCACCCTGCGGTACCGCGCCCACAGCCCCGGCGAGCACACGACGTTCACCATCCCGGTCTCGTCCTCGAGGTTGAGGAACGTGACGCCGCCCGCCGTCGCCGGCCGTTGCCGGTGGGTCACCGCGCCGCCGACGAGCACCCGAGTCCCCGGCTCGACCGAGGACAGCGCGGCGGTGGTGAGCGCACCCATCGAGTCCAATGTGGACCGCACGAACTGGGTCGGGAAGCTGTCCGGCGACAGCCCGGTGGCCCACACGTCCGCCACCGCCAGCTCGACGTCGTCCATGCCCGGCAACGAAGGCGCGTCCACCCCGACCGTGGTGCCCGGCAGGCGGTCGGGACGGATCGCGGCCACCGCGCCCGCCGCCCACAGCGCCTCGCGGCGTTCGAGACCGAAGCAGGAGAAGGCGCCCGCGGTGGCCAGGGCCTCGACCTGGGCCGTGGTCAGCTGCACGCGGGAGCCGAAGTCCTCCATGTCGCGGAACGGTTGTGCGGCAACGATTCGTTCGGCGTCCGCGGTGCCTATCCCGCGCACCGCCTCCAGGCCGATGCGGACGGCGTTGGCACCCTCGAACGGCTCCAGGCCCGCGTACGGCAGCGACCGGTTCACGCACGGGCCGTGCACGGTGACGCCGTGACGGCGGGCGTCGGCGACCAGGGACTGCGGCGAGTAGAAGCCCATCGGCTGGGCCCGGAGCAGCGCCGCGCAGAACGCCGCCGGGTAGTAGAGCTTGAACCACGCGCTCACGAACACCAGGTGGGCGAACGACAGGGCGTGCGACTCGGGGAAGCCGAAGTTCGCGAACGCCAGCAGCTTCGCGTAGATGCGGCCGGCCAGCTCGTCGTCGATGCCCTGGGCGTGACAGCCCTCGT
Organism: Lentzea flava; assembly: GCF_014648475.1. Lineage (GTDB taxonomy): Bacteria > Actinomycetota > Actinomycetes > Mycobacteriales > Pseudonocardiaceae > Lentzea > Lentzea flava. The sequence goes on from NZ_BMRE01000040.1 coordinate 78,031, forward strand.
AGAAGCGGTCGCGCAGGCGTTCCATGCGCGCGGTCGAACGCTTGGCGCCCATCGCCCTGCGCAGTTCGTCGGCCTCGGCGGCGGTGAAGCCGGCCACGTCGACCGCGATCTGCATGAGCTGTTCCTGGAACAACGGGACGCCGTAGGTCTTGCGGAGCGCGTTCTCCAGCAGCAGGTGGTCGTAGTCCCACTTCTCGGTCTCGTTGCGGCGCCTGATGTACGGGTGCACCGAGCCGCCCTGGATCGGGCCAGGCCGGATCAGCGCCACCTCGACGACGAGGTCGTAGAACGTGCGCGGCTTCAGGCGCGGCAACGTCGCCATCTGCGCGCGGCTCTCCACCTGGAAAACGCCCACGGAGTCGGCTTTCTGCAGCATCTCGTAGACACGCTCGTCCGTGAGATCGATGCGTCCCATGTCGACGTCGACGCCTTCGTGGTCGCGCACGAGGTCGATGGCGTAGTGCAGGGCGGAGAGCATGCCGAGGCCCAGCAGGTCGAACTTCACCAGGCCGATCGACGCGCAGTCGTCCTTGTCCCACTGCAGCACCGTGCGGTTCGGCATGCGCGCCTTCTCCACCGGGCAGACCTCGCTGACCGCGCGATCGCAGATCACCATGCCGCCGGAGTGGATGCCGAGGTGGCGCGGGAAGTTCTCCAGCTGCGCGGACAACTCCAGCACCGGACGCGGGATGTCGCAGTCGTCGGTGGTGGTCGCCAGCGGGCCCCACCTGTCTATCTGCTTGCTCCACGCGTCCTGCTGGCCAGGCGAGTGGCCGAGGGCACGGGCCATGTCGCGCACGGCGGACCGGGCGCGGTAGGTGATGACGTTCGCGACCTGCGCGGCGTGGCGGCGGCCGTACTTCTCATAGACGTACTGGATCACCTCCTCGCGGCGGTCGGACTCGATGTCGACGTCGATGTCGGGAGGGCCGTCGCGGGCGGGGGCGAGGAAGCGTTCGAAGAGCAGGTCGAAGCGGACGGCGTCGACGTTGGTGATGCCGAGCGCGAAGCACACCGCGGAGTTCGCGGCGGAACCCCGACCCTGGCAGAGGATGTCGTTGCGCTTGCAGAAGTTCACGATGTCCTGCACGACCAGGAAGTAGCCGGGGAAGCCGAGCTGTTCGATGATCTTCAGCTCGTGCTCGATCTGCGCGAACGCCTTCTCCCTGTTCTCGGAGTCGGAGTACCGGCGGTGTGCGCCCTCGTAGGTGAGCTCGCGCAGCCAGGTGCTCTCGGTGTGGCCGGGCGGCACGTCGAACGGCGGCAGCTGCGGCGCGACCAGCCTCAGGTCGAACGCCAGCTGCATGCCGAGCAATGCGGCGTTGTGCACGGCGCCGGGGAAACGGCGGAACCTGTGCCACATCTCCTCACCGCTGCGCAGGAACGCGGCGGGGGCCGGTGGCAGCCAGCCGGCCATGTCGTCGAGGCTGCTCCGCGCGCGCACGGCGGCCATCGCGGCAGCCAGCCTGCCCCGGCTCGCGGTGGCGTAGTGCACGGCATTCGTTGCCACGACGGGGAGTTTGAGCTGCTGCGCCATCGCGAAGAGGAGGTCGTTGCGCCTGCTGTCCTCCGGCAGCCCGTGGTCGGTCAGCTCGACGTAGACGCGGCTCGTGCCGAACAGATCGGTGAGCCGCTGGATCTCCCGGAACGCCGCCTCCGGTCCTTCCCTGGTGAGCGCTCTGCGGACGGTTCCCTTGCGGCAGCCCGTCAGCACCACGACCTCGCCGCGAGTGTCCTCGACGATCTGGTCGAGGTCGTAGACGGGTTTACCCTTCTCCGCGTCGTCGTGGAGATGGCCGGTGGTGAGTGTGCGGCACAGCCGGTGGTAGCCCTCCTGCTGGCGTGCGAGGAGAAGCAGGTGATCACCCTCGGGATCCGGTTCTCCGTTGGCGGGCTTGCTGAGCCCGATGCTGAGCTCGGCGCCGAACACCGTGTGCATGCCGAGTTCCTTCGCGGCCTCGGCGAAGCGGACCACGCCGTACATGCCGTCGTGGTCGGTGATCGCGATGGCGTCGAGCTTGAGCCGTTGCGCCTCCTCGACGAGCTCCTCGGGGTGGCTCGCGCCGTCGAGCCAGCTGAAGTTCGAGTGGCAGTGCAGCTCCGCGTACGGCACGCGCTTGCGGGTGACCGCGAGCTCGTCCACGCGCAGCTCGAAACCCGGCGGCGCGGTGTACCGGTCGCGGTGCCGTGACCAGCCAGGACCGTCGCCGCCGTCGGGTTTCTGCTCGACGGGCTTGCCGGACAGAGCGCGTTCCAGCTCCTTCCAGCGGACCGGCGGGTTATTCCAGCCCATCAGGTGCCTTGCGCGGCAACGGGATCAGGAGCTCCAGCAGATCCCAGTACTGCTCGTCGTGCATCAGTCGTACACCCCTTCCAGAAACCACCTCTGGTCCCTGCGGATCAGCAGGAACGCCTGATCCGGCGTCTGCACCTGGATGCGCGCCGCCCGGTGCGGGTCCGGCGCCCACCACCGCTCGTCGACCGGCCACGGCCCGGCCCACGCGGTCACCTCCTGCGCTTTTCCTTTCACGACAAGGCTTCTGGGCCGCGCGGTGAGTTCGAGACGGCCGGTCACGCCGACCTCGTTGCCGTCGGAGTCCCTCAGGTCGGCGGGGTCGTCGGCGAGCGTCGCGGGCGCCCTGGGCAACCGGCCTGGCCACGGGTGGCCGGGGTTCTGCAGCGGCACCCGTTCGTCGCCCCACGGCACGAGCCTGACCTGCTCCTTCGGTCCACGGCCGCCGTCGAGCACCGGCGTGAGCACGCCGTCCGGGCCGAGCAGACCCTGGACGTGCAGCAGTGCCCGCACCGCGCGTTCGTCGTCGTGGCCCCACAGTCCGAGCTGGAGCGCCGTGCCGTTGACGACCTCGACCGGTTCGAGGGTGAGCGTCCTGATGCCGGAGGTGAGGCGCTCGCGGGTGAGCCAGCCGTCGAGCTGCCAGCGCACGCGGTCCGCGATTCCCCGTGGGGTCAACGGTTCCGCGGCCCGCCACACCCGGTGCAGCTCCTCGTCGTTCTCGGTGCGGGCGTGGATGCCGAGCCTGGTGCACGCGAGACTGCGGTTCGCGAGGTTCTCGTGCAGCCGTTCCGAGAGGATCTTCGCGGCGAACGCGGCCGAGTCGATCCGGTCGACCGGGTCGTCGAAGGTTTCCGTGACGGCCAGCTCCGGCGCGGGCCTGCGCTTGTCGAGCGGGCGTTCCGGCAGGCCGCGCGCGAGGCGGTGCTGGCGCGTGGCAGGGCCGCCGAACCTCGACGCCACGGCGTTCTCCGGCACGTCCGCGAACGCCCCGAGGGTTTTCAGGCCGAGTCTTCGCAGCAGGTCGACCAGTTCCGGGGCGTCGAGTTCGTGCACGCCCAACGGTCTGAGGAACTCCGCGGTCCGGTTCGGCGGGACGATCACGTTGCGGTGCGCGGCTTTCGTGGCGGCGAAGAGGCTGTCGGCCGCCCCCACCTGGGCTTCGACGTTCGTCTTCGCGGCGATGTGGTCGACGATGCGTTCGGCCGCCTGCTCGACTGATCCGAAGTAGCCGACCGGGCCGCGCGCCGGCACCGCGACCAGTCCCGGCTGCACGACCTCGATGCCGGGCGCGAGCTCCTCGACGGCCTCCGCGACCGGCTCGAAGAACCTGGCGTCGCGCTGCGGGTCGTGCTCGAAGGTCACGAGCTCGGGGCACAGCGACTCGGCCATGCGTTTGCGCATGGCACTGCGGATGCCCTCGGCGCGTGCGACGGCCGAGGTGGACACGATCTCGTTGCCGTCGAGAACCGCCACCGGCACGTGCTGGCTGGTGCCGGTGGCGGTGCAGGCGGCGACGACGGGCCAGTCCGGGCACCAGACCGCGAGCAGACGGGTGTCCTTCACGCGGGACGATCCCGAGGTGCGGCCCGCCTGGCGGCCAGCTCGTCGACCCGGTCCGGACCGGCATCAGCCGGCTCGTCGGACCTGGCCGGTTCGCCGGCCACCAGCGGGAGCTCGATCTCTTCTTCCCCGAACGTCAGCACCATCTGCCGCGGCTTGCCCGCGGAGCCGCGGCCACCGCTGCGCACGCTGATCTGCTGACGCCGCAACGTGTCCGCGCCGTCGTCGAGCGGGTTCCAGCGCACCGACTCCGCGGTCAGCTCCACGTCGGCAGAAGGCCAGGAACCGAACGCGATCAGGACGGCACGACGTTGCCGCGCACGGGCCGTGAGCCGGCGTGCGAGGGAAGGAGGTAGTGGGCACGCGACGGCCACCAGGTCGATGCCGTCCAGCAGGGCCGCGATGACGGGCCCCGGATCGGCGCCGGGACGGGGGACGAGTGCCAGCCGCTGCACCGAGACCCCGAGCTCGGCCGCGGCCAGCACGCCCACCTGCGGAAGGCCGACCACGGCGGCCCAGCAGCCGTCCGCGGTCGCGCCCGCGAGCAGGGCGAGCAGCAACGATGTCGATCCGCCCACCGACACCGTGCTGCCTCGCCGCAAGCCGCCCCACGGCAGCAGGCCCGCCAGTTCCCCGCGAACCGGCAACACCCGCCCCGTGGCGTGGTCGGTGGTGGTGCTGGTCAGCTCGCTGGCCGGGTTCACCCCGAGCGCGGCCAACGACGCCGTTGCCGACCTGGACACTCCACCCACCTCCCGTCTCGGACCGTGCGCACCCCTGTGCACGGTCGCCGCGGGAAGTTCGGCGACTTGCTATTCGAACTCCTGTTCGAACGAACGGGATGATCGTAGCGCGCCTGCGCACCCCCCTGTCAATGCCGGAACGTCACTCTTTTGGGGGACAGGTCCACGGCGCCCGGCAAGGTCATCTACGGTGGCCGGATCACCCGGAAAGTCGAGGGGAAAGCCGGTGAACCAACCACCTCCGCACGGCTGGCAGCAGCAACCGCCACCGCCGCACGGCTGGCAACCGCAGCAACCACCCGGCGGCTGGCAGCAGCAACCGCCGCCACCCGGATGGCAGCAGCCCGGCTACGGCTACCCGCCCCAGCCGCCGAGGAAGAAGAGCAAGGCCCCGATCATCATCGTGTCGATCCTCGTCGGCCTGCTGGTGCTCGGTGGCGGCGGCATCGCGCTCTTCTTCTACCTCCACGCCAACAGGGACGGCGGTGGTCCCAAACGCAACGACGCGCTGCCCGCGTTGTGCGGCAACGTCTCCGAGGCCGCACTGGCCAAGGCGCGCACGACGAACCCGAACGGGCTCGGCTCGTCCGAGCGGGACTCGCCGACCGGCAAGAACACGAGGTGCTCCTGGAACCAGACCAGGGGCGTCGACGGCAGCGGGCTGCGCGAAACCAGCGTGTACGTGATGAACGTTCCGAAGGACGCCGGGCGCGAGTACCAGCAGAAGGTCCAGCAGGCCATGTCCAACACCCAGGGCACGATGCGGCAGAAACCGCTCGACGGTCTCGGTGACGAAGCCACCGCCGTGCTGCTGGACTCCACGTCGGCGTACATGGACCTCACCATCTACGTGCGCAAGGGCGACAACGTGGTGGAGGTCAACTACATCGGCTGGGACGTGGGCATCTTCACCAACAAGAAGCCGGACGCCGCGGAGTTCGAGGCCGCGGCACTGAGCGTGGCACAGGAGATGGTCGCCAAGCTCTGACCGGAAACGATGAACGGCGCATTTGTTCACCTGAGCCCGGATCCACCGATGGATTGTTAGCGATCT
>NZ_BMRE01000041.1 GCF_014648475.1 Lentzea flava
GCCCAAGCCAGTTGATCACCTGTGTTGCGACGACCCCTCGAATCCACCCCTGACGTGGAGGAAGGAGCCCTTCATCGACCTCAGTGCTGGAGCGGGAAGCCGCCGCCGATACCCCGCCACGCCAGGTTGGAGATCAGGGCGACCGCCTCCTCCTTGGGCACGCGGCGGTTGTCGGCCAGCCAGGAACGGGCCGTGACCTGGGAAAGCCCGACGAGGCCCACGGCCAGCAGGCGTGCTCGTTCCGGGTCCAGGCCCGCGTCGGCGGTGATGGTCTCGGTGATCGCGTCGACGGAGTCGGTGGTCGCGCGCTCGACGGCTTCCTGGACGGCGGGCTCGGAGCGCAGGTCGGACTCGAACACCATGCGGAAGGCCTGGCCCTCGCCGTCCACGAAGTCGTAGAAGGCGGCCACGGCGGCACGCACGCGCAGCTTGTTGTCCGTCGTCGAGCCGATGGCGGTGCGAACTCGGCCGACCAGCTCGTCCACATGGGACTCGAGCAGGGCCATGTAGAGCTCGAGCTTGCCGGGGAAGTGCTGGTAGAGCACCGGCTTGGACACGCCCGCTCGTTCGGCGATCTCGTCCATCGCCGCGGCGTGGTAGCCGTTGGCGACGAACACGTCCTGTGCCGCTGCCAGCAGTTGCGCGCGGCGGGCGGTGCGCGGCAGTCGAACGCCCCTGCCTGCGGGTGCGCTCTGCGCCGTCTCCGTCATGGTGCCTCCAGCACGAGTCATCTGCCGTCGGAGAGGGGTTGCCTGACCGCGGCGTGAGCGCAACCTTACTCGCTAGTAGCCCAGATCCGGGAACCATCTCCTGCTTCTTTCCCGCATCCTGGTCTGGTGAGCGCCCTGATTCCCGCACCGCTGTCCACCGTCGAACTGCCGCCGCTGGACACGACGCAGACACCGTGGCCCGGCGAATTCCACCAGGTCGAAGGGCACGAGGTGCACGTCAGGGTCACCAAGGGGGACGGGCCGCCCGCCGTGTTCGTGCACGGGCTGGGTGGGTCCGCGACCAACTGGACGGACCTCGCCGCCCAGCTGCGCGACCACGTCAGCGGGTACTCGATCGACCTGCCCGGGTTCGGGCGATCGGAGCCGATTCCTGGGTACGACTTCAGCCTCGCCACGCACGCGCGCACGGTGATCAAGTATTTGGAGACGTTCGACGAGCCCGTGCACCTCTTCGGCAACTCGATGGGGGGTGCGATCTCCGTCATCGTGGCCGCGACCAGGCCTGATCTGGTCAGGACGCTGACGCTGGTGAGCCCGGCCGTGCCGGATCTGCGGCCCCGGCTGGACCGGATGTCGGATCCGCGGATGGCGCTCGCCGTGCTGCCGATCATCGGGGCCAAGGTGCGCCGTGAGCTCGCCAAGCTCACCGCGCACGACCGCACCAGGCAGATGCTCGAGCTGTGCTTCGCCGACCCGAGCGTGGTGCCCGACCACCGCATCGAGGAGTCGATCAAGGAGAACGAGGAGCGCGCCCGGCAGAAGTGGGCGGGGCAGGCGCTCAACCGCAGCACGCTGGGGTTGATGCAGAGCTGGCTGATACCGGGGCCGAAGTCGCTGTGGAGGCTGTTGCCGCTGGTCAAGGCGCCCACGCTGGTCGTGTGGGGCGAGAACGACAGGCTCGTGAGCGTGCGGAAGGGGCCGCGCACGGCCCGGCTGCTGCCCAAGGGGCGACTGCTCGTGTTGCCGAAGACCGGGCACGTCGCCCAGATGGAACGGCCCGCCACCGTGGCCAGGGCCGTGCTGGGCATGTGGGAGGCGGTCGACCGACACACATGGTGATGAACAACGGCCATACGGGGGATGTGGGACCCTGGGCAACGTGAATCGCGCCCCCGAGCGAGGACGTACTGATCCGCCTGCTGACCGCTATCGCCGTGGCGCGCGCCGGACCAGCGCGGAACCGCTTGCGGCCGCCTGGGAGCCCGAGGGCACGGCGCAGCACCGGCGGCCGCGCAAGCGCGGGGTGAAGAAGCTCGTCGCCAACTACGGGTGGCGGATCTACGCGATCCCCGTGCTCGTCGTGCTGACGGCGCTCGTGGTGCTCGACACCGTGCAGCCCAAGTCGCCCGCCGCCGGTGGCAGCGCGGGCAACCCCACCGACGTGGCCACCACCACGCCGGAGGCTCCCGCGTCCGAGGTGCAGGCGCAGAAGCCCAAGCTCGACGTCCCCACCGCCGAACTGCCCCCAGGGCCGGCGTTCTCGGAGGACGGCGTCGGCACGTGGCGGGTGATCCCCGGCAGCGGCGCGCGGGTCGGTGAGGCGAACGCGCCGAAGTTCCGCAAGTACGCGATCGCCGTCGAGGACGGTGTGAAGCCCGCCGACTACAACAACGACGAGGCCGCGTTCGCGCGGACCGTCGAGGGGATCCTGTCGGACCCGCGCAGCTGGATCGGCACGAAGCAGGTCGCGTTGCAGCGGGTGGAGGCGAACCAGAACCCCGACTTCATCGTCAGCCTGACCAGCACGAAGACGACGCACACGCTCTGCGGCAAGGAGATCCCGTTCGAGACCTCCTGCTGGAACCCCGCGAGCAAGCGCGTGATCATCAACGTCGCCCGGTGGGTGCGCGGTGCCATGGTCTACGGCCCCGACCTCGCCGGATACCGGACCTACGTGATCAACCACGAGGTCGGGCACGCGCTCGGCAGCGGCCACGCGGCCTGTCAGGAGAACGGCGCGCCGGCGCCGGTCATGATGCAGCAGACGTTCGGCGTCGCGAACAACTTCGTGTCGCAGCTCAACGCGGGCCAGGACGTGGTTCCCGCCGACGGCAAGGTGTGCACGCCGAACGCGTTTCCCGCTGGCTGAGACGGCTTTCCAACGAGGAAGAGTCCAGGCAAGGTTGACGTTGTCTCGGATACAGAGGCATGCAGTCCGTCGAGGAGGAGCAAATGGCGCTTCCGCCGCTCGTTGAGCCAGCCGCGGAGCTGACCAAGGAAGAAGTCGCGCGGTACAGCCGGCACCTGATCATCCCGGACGTCGGGGTGGACGGGCAGAAGCGGCTGAAGAACGCGAAGGTCCTCGTCGTCGGCGCGGGCGGCCTGGGCAGCCCGGCACTGCTGTACCTGGCCGCGGCCGGGGTCGGCACGCTCGGCGTCGTCGACTTCGACGTCGTGGACGAGTCGAACCTGCAGCGCCAGGTGATCCACGGCCAGTCCGACGTCGGCCGCCCGAAGGCCGAGTCCGCCCGCGACTCCGTCGCGGAGATCAACCCGTTCGTCAAGGTCGTGCTGCACCAGACGCACCTCAACTCCGAGAACGCGCTGGAGATCTTCCGCGACTACGACCTGATCCTCGACGGCACCGACAACTTCGCCACGCGGTACCTGGTGAACGACGCCGCGGTGCTGCTGGGCAAGCCGTACGTCTGGGGTTCGATCTTCCGGTTCGAGGGCCAGGTCAGCGTCTTCTGGGAGGACGCCCCGAACGGCCAGGGCCTCAACTACCGCGACCTCTACCCGGAGCCGCCGCCTCCCGGCATGGTTCCCTCCTGCGCGGAGGGCGGCGTGCTGGGCGTGCTGTGCGCGTCCATCGGGTCGATCATGGTCACCGAGGCGATCAAGCTGCTCACCGGTATCGGTGACCCGCTGCTGGGCCGCCTGATGGTCTACGACGCGCTGGAGATGACGTACCGGACGATCAAGATCCGCAAGGACCCGGACTCGCCGAAGATCACCGAGCTGATCGACTACGAGGCGTTCTGCGGTGTCGTCTCCACGGACGCGCAGCAGGCGGCGGCGGGCAACACGATCACGCCGCTCGAGCTCAAGCACAAGCAGGAGTCCGGTGAGGACTTCCTGCTGGTGGACGTCCGCGAGCCGCACGAGTACGAGATCGTGAAGATCCCCGGCTCGGTGCTGATCCCGAAGGACAAGATCCTCTCGGGTGAGGCGCTGTCCGAGCTGCCGCAGGACAAGCCGCTGGTGCTGCACTGCAAGTCCGGCGCCCGGTCGGCGGAGGCCCTCGCGGCGCTGCACAAGGCGGGCTTCAAGGACGCCGTCCACGTCGGTGGTGGCGTGCTGGCGTGGGCGCGCGAGGTCGACCCCAGCCTGCCGACGTACTAACCCCGGTGACTGCTTTCGGGCGCTTCGGTGCCCGAAAGCACTCATGAACGACTGGGCTGTTCGGGTGGTGGGATGAATCACGGCGTGTCGCCTTCCACCACCCGGACGGTCTAGCCAGGTAGCGTGCCGGACCGTGACCCGCAGCCCCGAACCGCCCCCAGCGCACGTGCGTGCGGCGTTCGGGGCACGTGACGCCGAACCGGAGCTCATCGACGGCGGCCCCGCGTGGCGCTGTGGCGATGCCACGATCCGGCCCGCGCCGAAGCCGGCCGAGGCCACCTGGATCGCCAAGACCCTCGACGGCCTGGACGTGCCGAACCTGCGCATCGGCAGACCGCTCAGATCCACCGACGGCCGGTACGTCGTGGGCGGCTGGTCCGCCACCAAGTTCCTCGCCGGTCGTGCCGAGGCACGTCACGACGAGGTCATCGCCGTCGCCCAGCGCCTGCACCAGGCCACGGCCGAGCTGCCCAAGCCCCGCTTCCTCGACGCCAGGACGGACGTGTTCGCCGTCGCCGACCGCAAGGCCTGGGGCGAGGAGGACGTGCCGCTGGAGGCCGATCTCGGCGGCAGGCTGTTCGACCTGCTGAAGGAGACGCAGAAGCCGCTCAACCTGCGGTCGCAGGTCGTGCACGGCGACCTCTTCGGCAACGTGCTGTTCGCGGGCAACGCCCCGCCCGCCGTCATCGACTTCACCGCGTACTGGCGCCCCGCCGAGTGGGCCGCCGCCGTGATCGCGGTGGACGCCGTCGCGTGGGGTGGCGCGGACCCCGGCCTGTTCAAGCGGTGGGCCCACCTCGCCGAATGGCCGCAGGTTCTGGTGCGCGCGACCCTGTTCCGGTTGGCAGTGCACGCTTTGCACCCGTTGTCAACGTCACAGTCGTTTTCGGGCTTGGAACGAGCTGCTCACCAAGTCACCGCACTGCTCTGAGCTGACAACTTTCCACGTTCGAAACATTGCGGAGCATCGGGTTAACGCGCGCTTCTTAGCGTCAGCCAGGTGACCCATTGCCCCTACTGCGCGCTGCAGTGCTCCATGAGCGTCATCGACGGCCAGGTGGCCCCTGGTCCCGGTGGGCTGTGCCAGAAGGGCTGGACGGCGGGGGAGTTGCTGCGCCATCCAGGCCGCCTCACCACGCCGCTGATCCACGGCCGGCCCGCCTCCTGGGACGAGGCGCTGGACTTCGTCGCCTCCCGGATCAAGGAGTTCGAGCCCGACGAGATCGCCGTGTTCGGCGGCGGCGGGCTCACCAACGAGAAGGCGTACCTGCTCGGCAAGTTCGCGCGGGTCGCGCTGAAGACCTCGCAGATCGACTACAACGGCCGGTTCTGCATGTCCTCGGCCGCCGCGGCGGGCAACAAGGCGTTCGGGCTGGACCGCGGCATGCCGTTCCCGCTGAGCGATCTCAAGACTGCCGACACCGTGCTGCTGGCGGGCTCGAACCCGGCCGAGACCATGCCGCCGTTCCTGCGCCACCTGGAGGGCGCGCGGCTGATCGTCATCGACCCGCGCCGCACCGCCACCGCCGAGCGCGCGACGCTGCACCTGCAGCCCGCGCCGGGCACGGACCTCGCGCTGGCGCTGGGACTGCTGCACACCGCGGTCATCGAAGGCGTGGTCGACAAGGAGTACATCTCCTCGCGCACCAGCGGTTTCGACGACGCCTGGCGCATCGCCGCGCAGTGGTGGCCCGAGCACACCGAACGCGTCACGGGTGTCTCGGCCGCTGACCAGCGCGCTGCCGTGCACATGCTGGCCGGGCGGTCGTACATCCTCACGGGCCGCGGCACCGAGCAGCACGCGTCCGGCACCGACACCGTGTCGGCGTGGATCAACCTCGCGCTGGCGCTGGGTCTGCCGGGCCGCGTCGGCTCCGGCTACGGCTGCCTGACCGGGCAGGGCAACGGCCAGGGCGGCCGCGAGCACGGGCAGAAGGCCGACCAGCTGCCCGGTTACCGCAAGCTCGACGATCCCGTGGCGCGCAAGCACATCATGGACGTCTGGGGCGTCGACTGGCTGCCCGGTGTTGGCCGCAGCGCGTACGAGCTGCTGAACGCCGACGACCTCAAGGCGATGCTGGTGTTCGGCAGCAACCCGGTGGTCTCGGCACCGCGGGCGTCCGGTGTAGCGGAACGTCTGAAGGCCCTGGACCTGTTGGTGGTGGCGGACTTCGTGATGTCCGAGACCGCCGCGATGGCCGACGTCGTGTTCCCCGTCACGCAGTGGGCGGAGGAGGACGGCACGATGACCAACCTCGAAGGCCGGATCATCAGGCGCCGCAAGGCACTCGACCCGCCCGCCGGGGTGCGCAGCGACCTGCACCTCATCCACGGGCTGGCCGCGCGCCTCGGCTGCGCGGAGAAGTTCCTGACCGAGCCGAAGGAAGTCTTCGAGGAGCTGCGCCGGGCGTCCGCCGGCGGCCCTTCCGACTACTCCGGCGTCACCTACGAGCGGCTCGACGCCGAGCAGCTGCACTGGCCGGTGCCGTCCGTCGATCATCCAGGCACGCCAAGGCTTTTCCTCGACCGGTTCGCGCATCCGGACGGTCTCGCGCGGTTCGTCCCGGTCGACCACAAGGGTCCGGCGGAACCGCCGGACGAGGAGTTCCCGTTGCAGGCCACCACCGGGCGGGTCCTGCAGCACTACCAGTCGGGTGCGCAGACGCGGCGGATCGGCGAACTGATGAAGGCGGTTCCCGAGATGTACGTGGAAATGCACCCGGACACGGCTTCGCGTGCAGGGCTCGCTTCCGGTGAGCCCGCGCACGTCGTGTCCCGGCGGGGCAGGGTGACGGCGACCGTGCGGTGCGTGCCGAGCATGCGCGCCGACGCGGTGTTCCTGCCGTTCCACTTCCCCGGTGACGGGAGGGCGAACCTGCTCACCAACCCCGCGCTCGATCCCACGAGCCGGATGCCCGAGTTCAAGGTCTGCGCGGTGCGATTGGAGCAGGTATGCGACGAGTCGTGATCGTTGGCTACGGCATGGCGGGCGCTCGGCTTGCGGACGAGCTGCGCCGTCGTGACCAGGACATCTCCATCACCATCATCGGATCCGAGCCGCACGCCGCGTACAACCGCGTGCTGCTCTCGACCGTGGTCGCCGGAACCATGACGCCGGAGTCGACCCGGCTGCACGACGACAGGTGGGCGGCCGAGCACAACATCGACCTGCGGCTGGGGCAGACCATCTCGGAGATCGACCGGGCTTCGCGCACGGTCGACGGAATTCCTTATGACGCACTGGTTCTCGCCACCGGCAGCACTCCCTGGGTGCCGCCGGCGGAAGGCCTGGTCGAGGACGGCAAGCTGGCACCGGGTGTCGTCGCCTTCCGGACTCTCGACGACTGTGCCGAGATCGAGGCCAAGGCCAAGAAGGGCATGCCCGTCGTCGTCCTCGGCGGTGGCCTGCTGGGCATCGAGGCCGCGCGTGGCCTCGCCGGACGCGGCTGCCTCGTCACCGTCGTCCACCCGGTCGGCCACCTGATGGAACGCCAGCTCGACCCCGGTGCGGGCGGCGTTCTCGCCCGCACGCTCGGCCAGCTCGGCATCGAGTTCAAGCTGAACTCGCTGGCCGCCAAGTACCTCCCCGGCGACGGCCTGATCCTCGACGACGGGACCCACGTGCCCGCCGAGCTCGTGGTCGTCTCCGCGGGTGTGCGCGCCGAAACGTCGTTGGCGGTCAAGGCAGGCCTGGAGGTCGACCGCGGAATCCTGGTCGACGACGCCCTGCGCACCAGCGACCCGCGCATCCACGCGATCGGCGACTGCGCCCAGCACCCCGGCACGGTGTCCGGTCTCGTGCAGCCGGCGTGGGACCAGGCCGCGGTGCTCGCCGACCGTCTGACCGGCGCCAACCCGGCGGCCCGCTATCGCGGCACTTCCGTCGTGACGCGGTTGAAGGCGCGTGACGTGGATCTCGCCGCGCTGGGTGACGTGCACACCGACGTGGACTGCCAGGACGCGGAAGTCCTGTGCTTCCAGGAACCTTCCCGCGGCCGGTACGCCAAGCTCGTGCTGCGGGACGACCGGGTGGCCGGCGCGATCGTGCTCGGCGCACCGGACGCGGCCGCCACGATCACCCAGCTCTACGACCGGGGAATCCCCGCGCCGACCGACCGGCTGGCGTTGTTGCTGGGCCGTGCGTTGCCCGCGGAGGCCGCGTCACCTGCGGACCTGCCGTCCAGCGCGGTGATCTGCCGGTGCAACACCGTCTCCAAGGGACAGATCGTGTCGGCCTGGCGTTCGGGAGCGGAAACCCTGCCGCAGCTGGCAGAGGCCACCCGCGCGACCACGGGCTGTGGTGGGTGCAAGGACGCTGTGTGCGGACTGCTCGACTGGCTCGGAGCCTCACAGCCCGCCTCGGCGTGATGTGCGGCGGAGTTGCCTTCGTCGTCATCGGCCAGAACCCCTCGGTAATCCGGACTTCCTAGCTTTTTCGGCAGTCGCCGACCCCAGGAGGAACTACATGCGGAGCTGGATCGAGCACTGGGAACCCGAGAACCCCGAGTTCTGGGAGTCGAAGGGCAAGAAGATCGCGCGCAAGAACCTCGCGCTGTCGATCTTCGCGGAGAACCTCGGGTTCAGCGTCTGGGTGCTGATGAGCATCGTCGTCGTCAGCCTCGGCTCGGTGGGCTTCAACTTCACCGTCGGCCAGCAGTTCTGGCTGCTGATCGTGCCGAACCTGGTCGGCGCGGTGCTGCGGGTGCCGTACACCTTCGCGGTGCCGAAGTTCGGCGGTCGCCTGTGGACCACGATCAGCGCGGGCCTGCTGCTGATCCCGACCGCGATGCTCGCCTACGCCGTGACCACGCCGGGCACGCCGTACTGGTTCTTCCTGCTCACCTCGGCCGCGATGGGCCTCGGCGGCGGCAACTTCTCGTCGTCGATGGCGAACATCTCGTTCTTCTACCCGGAGGGCAAGAAGGGCCTGGCGCTCGGCATGAACGCGGCCGGCGGCAACCTCGGTGTCGCGATCACCCAGCTGATCGTGCCGGTCGTCATCACCATCGGCACCGGGATCCACCTCGCCTACGCGGCGCTGATCTGGATGCCGTTCATCGTCCTCGCCACGGCGCTCGCGTGGTTCTTCATGGACAGCCTCACGCAGGCCAAGCCGGACGGTCAGTCGTACAAGAAGGCGCTGTCGAACCAGCACACCTGGGTGATGTCGTTCCTGTACATCGGCACGTTCGGGTCGTTCATCGGCTACTCGTTCGCGTTCCCGTCGCTGATCAAGATCAGCTTCGTGGAGTACAAGAGCTGGGTGGCGCTCGCGTTCCTCGGCGCGCTGATCGGCTCGATCGCCCGTCCTGCCGGTGGCTGGCTGGCCGACCGGATCGGCGGTGCCAAGGTGACGCTCGGCACGTTCGTCGGGCTCGGGATCGGCACGATCGGCGTCATGGTCAGCGTGGACATGAAGAGCTTCCCGCTGTTCTTCGCCTCGTTCATCGCGCTGTTCATCCTGGCGGGCGTCGGCAACGGCTCGACCTACCGGATGATCCCGGCGATCTTCAAGACGCAGGTGGACGACGACAAGTCGGCCAAGCGCCAGGCCGCCGCGGTCGTCGGCATCGCGGGTGCGATCGGTGCTGCCGGTGGCGTTCTGGTGAACCTCGTCTTCAAGTTCTCGCTGGAGGGTTCGAAGACGCTGACGCCCGCGCTCACGGCGATCCTCGTCTTCTACGCGCTCTGCCTCGCCACGACGTGGTGGTTCTACCTGCGGCGCAGCGTGTTCGCGACGCGACCCTCGCTGGCCTACGCCGGAGTGTGACGCGCACAACGCGCTGAGCTGCGGAGAGAGTTTCCTTTAACACCCGCGAAATAGTGCGGACCTCGGGATGACACGCCGCCCGGTGAGCATACCGGGCGGAAGGAGGGATATCCGATGACCCAGACCCTGGTCGTGATCGGCAACGGCATGGTCGGCCACAGGCTCGTCGAGATCCTCCGCGACTCGTCCTGGCGGATCGTGGTGTTCGGCGAGGAAGCGCGCCCTGCCTACGATCGAGTCGCGCTGTCGTCCTATGTGGACACCTGGAACGCCGCGGACCTGGAGCTGACGCCGCTGACCGGCTGCGAGCTCCGCCTCGGCGAGAAGGCTGTCTCGGTGGACAGGGAACGTCGTGTGGTGACGGGCGCGTCCGGCATCGAGGTGCAGTACGACGCGCTCGTGCTGGCCACCGGCTCGGTGCCGTTCGTGCCGCCGGTTCCCGGCCGTGACCTGCCCGGTTGCCACGTCTACCGCACCATCGACGACCTGGACGCCATCCGGGCGACCGTGCAGGCCGCCGACCGGCCCGGCCGGCACTCCGGCATGGTGCTCGGCGGTGGCCTGCTCGGCCTGGAGGCGGCCAACGCGCTGCGCGGCATGGGCGTCTCGCCGCACGTCGTGGAGCTGGCACCGAGGCTGATGCCGATCCAGGTCGACGAGGGCGGTGCCGGGCTGCTCAAGCGGCTGGTCGAGAAGCTCGACCTGACCGTGCACACCGGTACCTCCGCTTCCTCCATCGAACGCGACGGCTCGCGGTTGATCGCCAAGCTGGCCAACGGGGTCGAGCTCGACCTCGATGTCGTGGTGTTCAGCGCGGGCATCCGGCCGCGCACCGACCTCGACCTCGGCCTGGAACTGGGACCGCGCGGCGGTTACCTGGTCGACGCCGCCTGCCGGACCGCCGACCCGCGCGTGTTCGCGATCGGCGAGTGCGCTTCGGTCGAAGGTGTGGCCTACGGGCTCGTGGCTCCCGGTTACGCGATGGCCGAGGTCGTCGCGGACCAGCTCTCGGGTGGCACGAAGGTGTTCCCCGGTGCGGACCTGTCCACGAAGCTGAAGCTGCTCGGTGTGGACGTGGCGTCGTTCGGTGACGCGCACGCCACCACTGAGGGTGCGCTGGAAGTCGTCGTCAACAACGCGGTGGCCGGCACTTACAGCAAGCTCGTCGTGTCGGACGACGCGAAGACGTTGCTGGGCGGTGTGCTCGTCGGTGACGCCTCCGCGTACCCGTCGCTGCGGCCGTTGGTGGGCAAGGAAGTTCCGGCGGCGCTGCTGCAGCCCGGTGGTGCCGTCGACGTCGAGATGCCGGCGGACGCCCAGGTCTGCTCGTGTCACGCCGTCACCAAGCAGACGATCACCGACGCGATCCAGTCCGGTGTCGCGTGCGATGTGGCGGAGCTGAAGGCGTGCACCAAGGCCGGTACGGGCTGCGGCTCGTGCGTGCCGATGCTGAAGAAGCTGCTGACCGACTGCGGTGTCGAGCAGTCCAAGGCGTTGTGCGAGCACTTCACCTACTCGCGCGCCGAGCTGTTCGAGATCATCCGGGCGACGCGCATCACGACGTTCACCGCGTTGGTCGAGAAGCACGGCACCGGTCGTGGTTGCGACATCTGCAAGCCCGCCGTGGCCTCGATCCTGGCGTCGCTGAACAACGGGCACATCCTGAGCGAGACGCAGGTCTCGTTGCAGGACACCAACGACAGGTTCCTGGCGAACCTGCAGCGCAACGGCACGTACTCGGTGGTGCCGCGCATCCCCGGCGGTGAGATCACGCCGGAGAAGCTGATCGTCATCGGTGAGGTGGCCCGCGACTTCGGCCTCTACACCAAGATCACCGGTGGTCAGCGCATCGACCTGTTCGGCGCAACCGTCGACCAGCTGCCGCAGATCTGGCGCCGGCTGGTGGACGCGGGCTTCGAGTCGGGTCACGCCTACGGCAAGGCGCTGCGCACGGTGAAGTCCTGCGTCGGCACGACCTGGTGCCGTTACGGCGTGCAGGACTCGGTCGGTCTGGCGATCGAGCTGGAGCTGCGCTACCGCGGCCTGCGGTCGCCGCACAAGCTGAAGTCGGCCGTCTCCGGTTGCGCGCGCGAGTGCGCGGAGGCACGCGGCAAGGACTTCGGCGTGATCGCGACCGAGAACGGCTGGAACCTCTACGTCGGCGGCAACGGCGGCTTCACGCCCCGCCACGCCGACCTGCTGGTGTCCGATGTGGACACCGAGACGCTGATCAAGGTGATCGACCGGTTCCTGATGTTCTACATCCGCACCGCAGACCGCCTGCAGCGCACCTCGGCGTGGCTGGAAGGCCTCGACGGAGGGCTCGACCACCTGCGCGAGGTCGTCGTCGACGACAAGCTCGGCATCTGCGACGAGCTGGAAGCCGCGATGGCCGCGCACGTCGAGGACTACGCCGACGAGTGGAAGGGTGTGCTGGAGGACCCGGAGAAGCTCGCGCGGTTCACGTCGTTCGTGAACGCGCCCGGCACGCCCGACCCCACGATCTCGTTCCGCGCTGAGCGTGGTCAGCGCGTCCCCGTCCAGCTCGGCATTCCGGAGGTCGTCAGGTGACCGTCGTCTGTGACTTCGACTTGTTGCGTCCCGAGACCGGCGTGGCCGCTCTGCTGCCAGACGGCACGCAGGTGGCGGTGTTCCTGACCGCCGACGGGACCTTGCACGCGTTGGACAACATCGACCCGTTCAGCGGTGCCGCCGTTCTGTCGCGCGGCATCGTGGGCGACCGGGGCGGTGTTCCCGTCGTGGTGTCGCCGGTCTACAAGCAGGCTTTCGAGCTGGCGACCGGCAAGTGCCTCGACGAACCGTCGGTGTCGGTCGCGGTGCACCCGGTGCGAGTGCGTGACGGCGTCGTGGAGCTGCCATGAACGGACCGCTGGCGGGCTTCACCATCGGCGTCACCGCGGCCCGTCGCGCCGACGAACTCATCGCCCTGCTGGAACGCAAGGGCGCGTCGGTCATCCACGGCCCGGCCATCCGCATCGTGCCGCTGCCCGACGACGCCGAGCTGCACCAGGCCACGTCGCGCCTGGTCCAGACACCGGTCGACGTCGTGGTCGCCACGACCGGCATCGGGTTCCGCGGGTGGTTCGAAGCAGCAGAGGGGTGGGGACTGGCCGCCCGCCTGCACCGTGCTCTGGAGGGCGCGGTGGTGCTGCCGCGCGGCCCGAAGGCCAAGGGCGCGGTGCGGGCGGCCGGCCTGGTCGAGACCTGGTCGCCGGAGTCCGAGTCGAACGCCGAACTGCTGCAGTACCTGCTCCGCATGGGCGTGTCCGGCAAACGCGTTGCCGTCCAGCTGCACGGCGAACCGTTGCCGGACTTCGTGAACACTCTGCGCGCCGCCGGTGCCGACGTCGTCGAGATTCCCGTGTACCGCTGGGAGCCGCCTGCCGACATCGGGCCGCTGGACCGGTTGATCGACGCGACGCTGGCCGGGCAGGTGGACGCGCTGACGTTCACCAGCGCGCCCGCGGCCTCCTCGGTTCTGCGCACGGCGGGGGACCGGTACGCGGAACTGGTGGAGGCGTTGCGGCGCAACGTTCTCGTGGTCGGGGTCGGCGCGATCACCGCAGGGCCGTTGGTGGCTGCCGGGATTCCCGTGGTGCAGCCCGCCCGGTCCCGGATCGGGTCGATGGTCCGGGAGTTGGCTGTGGAGCTGCCTTCTCGGGCCACTCGGTTGCGGATCGCGTCGCGGGACATGGAGATGCGGGCGCAGGCCGTCGTGATCGACGGGGAGTTGCGGCCGGTGGCTCCGGCTCCCATGGCTGTTCTGCGGACGCTGGTGGCCGCTCGGGGACGGGTGGTGTCCCGGCAGGACCTGTTGGCCGCCTTGCCTTCCGGGGGTGAGGAGCACGCCGTCGAGACGGCCATCGGGCGGTTGCGGACCGCTCTCGGCTCGCCGCAGATGGTGTGCACGGTTGTCAAACGTGGTTACCGGTTGGCCATGGAGCCCGCATGAAGCTTGTACTGGCGTTTCACGGCACTCGGGATCCTCGTGGAGCCGTGGTGTGCGAAGAGATCGCTGCTCTGGTGCGGCCGCAGGTGGATGTGCCTGTCGAGGTTGCTTATGCCGACGTGCGGCAGCCCGATGTTCGGTCGGTTGTGGACGGTCCGGCCGTTGTGGTGCCGGCGTTCCTGGCCGCCGGCTACCACGTTCGGGTCGACATCCCGGAGCAGATCGGGAATCGGCCGGACGTGGTGCTGACCTCGCCGCTCGGGGTGGATGCGGTGCCCGCGGTGCGGGATCGGTTGCGGGAAGCAGGTTTCCGCCGCGGCGACGCAGTGGTGCTCGCCGCGGCGGGTTCGTCGGACGTTCGGGCGCTGGCGGACGTCAAGCGGGCTGCGGCCTTGCTCGGCGCCTGCGGTGTCGGGTACGTGGCCACCGCGACGCCCCGCGTGCCCGAGGTCGTCGCCGGGGTGCGGGGGCGCCGCGTGGCCGTCGCTTCGTGGCTGCTGGCACCGGGCGTGTTCCACGGGTCGCTCGCCGAGTGCGGCGCGGACGTCGTGTCCGATCCGATCGGAGCGCATCCCCTTGTGGTCGAGGCGTTGGTGCGCAAGTACTACGCGGCTCGGGCGGTGCTGCGCCAGTCGGCGTGAGGTGCTCGCCTACCAGAGGCCCGGCTCTTCTTCCTTGCGCGCGTCTTCCCAGCGGTACTCGCGCAGGTTCACCTTGCCGTCCAGGTTCGGGACGCCCTCCTCGTGCAGCAGCTGGAGCTGCGTCTCGCGGAGGTGTGGCGCGCAGGTGCCGTCGGCCTTCAGCACTCGTTGCCACGGCAGGTCGTGACCGTCCTCGTTGAGGATGCGGCCGACCAGCCGTGGCGACGGGGCTTTGGCGAGATCTGCGATGTCGCCGTAGGTGGCGACGCGTCCGCGGGGGATGGCCTTGATGAAGTCGCGGACTCGCTCGTGGATCTCTTCGTCCATCCCCCGAGTTTAGTCAGATCGACTTGGACCAGGTGGCCACAACGGCGTGGTAGTCGGAGGCGTTGGGCGCGTAGTTGATGGAGTGGCCATAGCCGTTCAGGATGAAGGTGTCCAGGCGGGGGACGGAGGGGAAGAACTGGCCCTCGTCGGCCTTCAGGGCGGCGGGCGAGGAGCAGTCACTGCCCATCAGGGGGAAGTCGTCGCCGCAGAAGTGGAAGTCGTTGCCGACGACCAGGAGGACGGGGACGTTGATGTTGCGGGAGACCGGGATGATCACGGTGTTCAGCAGGATCGTGTCCACGGCCTCGGTGGCGGCGAAGACGTCCTTGGTGGACTCGTCGAACGAGATGGCGCCGTCGACCAGGGGGCCCGGCTTGTGGAACGCGTTGTAGCGGGTGTCCGGCATCGTGGTCAGGTAGCCGAGGTCCAGGCCCGCCGGGATCATGTTGGCCAGCACCGGGACGACGGTGATGTAGTTCATCTTGTGCGTGAAGCCGGTGACCAGGACGCCGTCGACGTCGTGGTAGGTGCCCGCCTCGATCATGGCCATCGCGGAGCCGATGGAGTGGCCGGCGACGATCACCTTCTCGAAGCGCGGTTTCAGGGTTTTGATCACCTGGTGGACGGCGCTCGCCTGGGTTGAGGCGGTGACCAGGGCGCTCAGAGGCTTGGAGCTCCTGCCGGTGCCCAGGCGGTCGACGGCCAGGGTGGCGATGCCCGCCTTGTTCTGGGCTCGGGTGTAGGAGCGGGTGTCCGGGTCGTAGCCGATGTCCCAGTACGAGTTGTCGTAGGTGCCGCCGGGGATCAGCACCTGGACGGTCCTGGCGCCCTGGGGGGCGCAGAGGCGGCCGTACATCCGTTCCAGGGACGGGACGAGCGGGGTCAGGCCGATGTTGACGTTCGTGTAGACGTCCTCGCACGTGACTGCGGCTGAGGCGGGTGTGGGGGCGAGCAGTGTTCCGGTGGCGAGCAGAGCCGCGGCGCACAACCGGCGGAAACGCATGGGGGAACGACCTCCAACTAGTTGCGGGGGACGGCCTTCATCAGCAGGCCGTGGGGGTACGGGGCGGACGTGAACTTCACGCGCGCCGGACGGGTGGGGACGAGACGCCAGCGGGTCGCGATGGTCGCGAGGGTGATGACGATCTCGGTGTGGGCGAAGGTGTTGCCGAGGCACTGGCGGTTGCCGCCGCCGAACGGGATGAACGCTCCGCGCGGGAGGCTCGCGGCGAACTCGGGGGTCCAGCGGCCGGGGTCGAAGCGCCGCGGTTCGGGGAAGTACCGCTCGTCGTGGTGCAGGGCGTGCGGGCTGACGATCACCTCGGCGCCCGCGGGCAGGTGGACGTCGCCCAGCTGGACGTCCGTCAGCGTCCGGCGCATCACGAACCAGATCGGGTACCTGCGCAGGGTTTCCTGCACGACCTGCTCGGTGTAGGTCAGGGAGGCCACGTCGGCGAAGGTGACCGGGCGGCCGCCCAGGACCGCGTCGACCTCGGCGTGCAGGCGGTGTTCGATCTCCGGGTTGCGGCCGACCTCGTAGAGGGCCCAGGCCAGGGCGATCGCGGTGGTCTCGATGCCCGCGGTGAGCAGGGTCAGGACTTCGTCGTAGGTCTGCTGGTCGGTCATGCCGGCCAACAGCAGCATCGAGAGGACGTCGCCGTGGTCGGTGCCGTCGGCGCGCCAGCTCTCGATGACTTGCAGCACAACGGCTTTCATGCGGGCGATGGCCGCGTCGAACTCGCGGTTGCCGGGGATCGGGAGCTTCTCGACGAAGGAGGGGGAGAGCGCGCGGATCATGCCCTGCTGGATCACGGTGAAGATGGACCGGCGGACCTCCTCGACGGCCCGGTGGCCCATCTCGGTCGAGAAGAGCGCCTCGCCGACGATCGTGACCGCGAGCTCCTGCATGTCGTTCTCGATGACGCGGATCTCGCCCGGTTGCCACCGCGCAGCCAGCGAAGCAGCGGCACGAGCCATCGTCGAGGCATAGGTTTCGATCCGTTCCCGATGGAACGCGGGTTGCATCAACCGGCGCTGGCGCAGGTGGAACTCGCCGTTCGACAGCAGCAGGCCGGTGCCCAGGTACGGCTGGAACTTGTCGAACATCGCGCCCTTGCGGAACTTCGACCCCTGGGAGACGAGCACCTCGTGGGTCAGCGCGGGACTGGTGACGAAGTACGCGTGCAGCGGGCCCAGGTCCAGGCGCACCACGTCACCGTGCTCGTGCAGCGCGTCGGTGAACTCGGCGCGCCGGATGAGCATCGCCGGGGTGTGCCCGAGTAACGGCCAGCGGCGGGGAGCCACCGGGACGGGCATCCAGACTCCAAGGAGTTGGGCCGAATGGGGACGGACCACCCTAGGAGCCGTTTGGGGGAGGACGACAGTGCCTGATCGGGTGGTTCCTCATCACTCTGTTGGTTCAGTGCGGTAGCCGCTCGGGTGACTAAGCTCGTTCGTCTTCCCCGAACGCCACGAACCGAAGAGGTGTGCACCGTGGCAGAGACCCAGGACTGGGTGCCGCTCGGCATCGACACGAACGTGCCCAGCATGGCCCGCGTCTACGACTACATCCTCGGCGGCGCCCACAACTTCGCCGCAGACCGGCAGGTCGGCTCCCAGATCGAGAAGCTCGTTCCCGGACTGCCGAGTGTCGCCCGGCTCAACCGGCGGTTCCTCGGCCGCGCGGTGAACTTCCTGATGGACCAGGGAGTTCGCCAGTTCCTCGACATCGGCTCCGGCATCCCGACCGTGGCGAACGTGCACGAGGTCGCGCAGGACCGCGACCCGGCCGCGCGCATCGTCTACGTCGACAAGGACCCGGTCGCCGTCGCGCACAGCGAACTGATGCTGTCGGGCAACTCCAACGCCGCGATCGTGCAGGCCGACATGCGCGACCCCGAGGCCGTGCTGTCGCATTCCGAGGTCAGGCGGTTGCTGGACTTCGACCAGCCGATCGGGCTGCTCATGCTCCTCATGCTGCACTGGGTGCCGGATGAGGACGACCCGCAGAAGCTCGTAGCCACCTACCGCGACGCGTTGCCCGCCGGCAGCTTCATCGCGATGACGCACGTCGCCAAGGACCAGATCGACGAAAGCGTGGACAAGGCCGCCGAGGTGGTGAACCGCAGCAAGAGCGCGGACCAGATGCACATGCGCACGCATGCGCAGGTCAGCGCGCTGTTCGACGGGTTCGAGCTGGTCGAGCCCGGTCTCGTCGGCTGCGGGGAGTGGCGGCCGGACGGGCCCGGCGACATCGCGGACGAGGCGGGCATGAACATGTTCCTGTACGCGGGGGTCGGTCGTAAGGGGTAAAACTACCCTGTAGTGTCGGAGGTTCACTCCGTCGGCGCAGCGGGCGTCGACTGCCGGTAGGTAAACTGCCGAACACTCTCCAACCCATACAGGGCAACGGGAATGACGAATCCGAGCCGAAGACCCGATGCCGCTCCACCGTCGGACTCCGCAGCCGTCCGCGCGCGCGAAGCCTTGGCGCGCAAGTGGAGCTACCTGCTCAGCAGCGTCATCGTCGTCGCGCTGAGCAGAGACGAGCTGGACGCTGAACTGAGCGCCCAGCTCGACGCGTTGTGCGCGTCGCTGCACAGCGAGCCGTTCGACCCTGCTCCGTTCGAGGAGGTGGGCGAGCGACTCGTCGCTCTGGGCTACGTCAACGAGCCCGGACTCCGGCGCACCGTCGACGTGCTGGGCAAAGGCTTGCTGGCACTGGAGGAATTCCACGCGGTCGAGCAACTCCCGGTCCGCGTCGTCGGTGGAATCGGCGCGTTGACGTGCGGCTTCACGATCGCGCGTGCCCGCGTGATCCTGGACCAGCAGGAGAGCATGCAGCGCTCGCTGCTCAAGGCCGCCCGTGACGCGCAACGCGACCAGCGCCAGAGCGAGGCGAAGTTCGAGGGCATCGCGTCGTCGTCGACGAACGGCGTCCTCATCGTCGGCCTCGACGGAAAGCTGGCCTGGGGCAACGACTCGATCGGCGACATCCTCGGCCGTCAGCCGGAGCCCGGCACCAGGCTCGTGGAGCTCATCGCGCCGCAGTCGATCGTGGTGTTCCGCGAGATGATGGAACGGGTTCTCGCCGAGCGCGACGAGTTCGAACGCGAACCGATGCAACTGCTGCGCGACGACGGCGAGTTCGCCAAGGTGACGCTCACGGCGTCACTGCTGCGCGACGACGAGGGCAAGCCGAGTCATGTGCTCGTCATGGCCGACGACGACACGGAACTGGCGCTGCTGCAAGGAGAACTGCGCAGGCAGTCGCTGCACGACGTGCTCACCGGGTTGCCGAACCGGCAGTTCTTCACCACGCACCTGGAAACCGTGCTGCGCAGGGCCGATCCCGAGTTCGGCGTGACGATCTACCACCTCGACCTCGACGCGTTCGGCCTGGTGTGCAACAGCCTGGGCGGCCGCGTCGGCGAACACCTGCTCCAGCACGTGGCGCGCCGGCTGCGCGCGTTGATGTCACACGAGCAGGCGATGGTCGCGCGGTTCGACGGCGACGAGTTCGGCATCGTCGTGGAGAACACCGCCACCACGCCGGACGTCGCCACGACGATGGCGGCCATCAACGCCGACCTCGGTGAACCGACCTATGTGGACGAACACGGGCTGGCGGTCTCCGTGAGCGCCGGCGTGGTCCACCGGCCGTCGCCGGACATCGATCCCGTAGAACTGCTCCGCATGGCGGACCTCGCGTTGCGGCAGGCCAAGAAGGACCAGCGCGGCCAGTGGCAGTTGTTCCACGCCAACCAGGACACCGAACGCAGGCGCGACCACGCGCTGGCCGTCGTGATGCCGGGAGCGTGGGAACAGGGCGACATCGGTGTGTGCTACCAGCCTGTGCGCGTGCTCGCGACCGGTGAGCTGGCAGGCGTCGAGGC
Organism: Lentzea flava; assembly: GCF_014648475.1. Lineage (GTDB taxonomy): Bacteria > Actinomycetota > Actinomycetes > Mycobacteriales > Pseudonocardiaceae > Lentzea > Lentzea flava. The sequence continues at coordinate 19,680 of NZ_BMRE01000041.1, forward strand.
GGTGCTGCACTGGGATCTCTCGGACCGGTGCGCCGAGCTCGCCGACCAGACGGGGCTGATCCTGCCGATGGGCGAGTGGCTGCTGCGGATCGCGGCCGGCCAGGCGCAGTGGTGGCGTCAGCGCGGCGAGCTCGACGCGCAGTTCGGCGTCCGGCTCACGCGCCACCAGGCGACCGACGCGGACCTCGTGTCACGGGTGGCGAAGGTCGTCGACGAGACCGGGATGCCGCACGAGCGCTTGACGTTGTGCATGCCGGTCGGCGTGCTCGGCGTGGCCGACGCGGCGGACAACCTGGGCACGCTCGCGGCCAGGGGAGTGACGATCGCGCTCGAGGACTTCGGCCTCGGGCCGCGGGATCTGGCCTGGCTCTCGGAGCTGCCGATCGTGTCCGTGTGCGTGCCGAACGATCTGGTGCGACGCCAGGATCCCCGTTCCGCCGCGTTGATCCCGGCCGTGCACGAGCTGGGCGTGAACATCTGCGTGGACGGCGTCGAGAACGCCGACCAGGCCAAGTGGTGGACGGAAGCGGGCGCCGACCTCGCGATCGGCGCCCACTTCGGTGTCCCGCTCGATGCGGGAGAGTTCCTGAAGAGCCTTTAGAGGCTGCGCTGCCACGCGGTGACGGCCGCGTGGTAGCCGGACGAGTCGGTCGAGTAGTTGAAGCAGTGGCCGTAGCCGCTGAGGATGAACGCGTCCATTCGCGGCGCCCGCGGGAAGAAGGGCCGCTCGGACGCGATCAGCGCCTCGGCCGACGAGCAGTCGGCACCAAGCGGTGGGGTGCCGCAGAAGAAGTCGTCGCTCGATTCGACCGCCATCACCGGTGCGGTGATCGCGCTGCTGGACGGGATCACGATGTTGTTCATGAGGATGAGGTCGATGGCCTCACCCGCTGAGGCGACGTCCTTCGTGGCCTCTTCGAAGTCCATCACGGCGGTGTTCAACGGGCCGGGCTTGTGGAACGAGTCGTAGCGGGTGTTCGGCATCGTGGTCACGTAGCCCGGATCCAGGCCCAGCCTGCCGAGCCGCGGGTCGAGCGTGACCGGGATCAGGCTGGCCGCGACGGGAACCACCCTGAGGTAGTCCCACTGGTTGGCCAGGCCGGTGATCAGCACGCCGTCGACGTCGTGGTACGTGGCCGCCTCGGCGACCGCGACAGCCGAGCCGACGGAGTGGCCGCCGACCAGGACCTTCTGGAACCGGGGGCGCAGGCTCTGGATCACGTGGTGCACGGCTTCGGCCTGGCTCGGGACGGTGACCAGCACGCTCAGCGGTTTGCTGCTCTTGCCGGTGCCGATCCGGTCCACCGTCATGGTGGCGATGCCGGCGTTGTTCATCGCGAGCCGCGCCGAGCGGGTCTCGGGATCGAGCGGGATGTCCCAGTACGAGCTGTTGTACGTGCCCCCTGGAACGAGGACCTGGACCGTGGTGGCGTTGTGCGGCACGCACAACCTGCCGTACATGGTCTGCTGGGTGAGCCCGAACTGCACCGGCGTGTACACGTCCTGACAGCTGGTCTGGACCGCGTTCGCCGGCGGGGGTGCGGAGACGAGCAATGCGAGCGATACGGCGGCACAGAGCCGACGGAGACGCATCGGGGACAACCTCCAACTAACGGGGAACGGCCTTCATCAGGAGGCCGATGGGGTAGAGCGCGTTGGTGAACCTGGTGCGCACCGGCTGGACGGGGACCAGCCGGTGGCGAGCGCAGATGGTCGCCACCACGATGACGATCTCGGTCAGTGCGAAGTGGTTGCCGAGGCACTGGTGGACGCCGCCGCCGAACGGGACGAACGCGCCCTTCGGCAGCTGCCGGACGCGGTCGGGGGTCCAGCGGTCCGGGTCGAAGCGGTCGGGATCCTGGAAGTGTTCGGGGTTGTGGTGCATCGCGTGCGGGCTGAGGAGCACCTCGGTGCCGGGCTGCAGGAGGACGCCCCCGAGGTCGACCTCCTCGACGGTGCGGCGCATGAACAGCCAGAGCGGGTACTTCCGCAGCACCTCGTTCGCGACCTGCCCGAGGTACGTCAGCTTCGGCACGTCGTCGAACGTCACCGGCCGTCCGGCCAGCACCTCGTCGATCTCGGTCAGCACCCGCTGTTCGATCCCGGGGTTCGCGGCGATCTCGTGGAAGATCCACGCCAGTGCCAGCGCGGTGGTCTCGATCCCCGCGAACAGCAGTGTCATGACCTCGTCGAAAACCTGCTGGTCGGTCATCGGCTCACCGGTCTCGGCGTCCCTGGCCAGCAGCAGCATCGACAGCACGTCGCCGTGATCGGCTCCGTCGGCACGCCAGCCGACGATGACCTCGCGCACGATCGCGCCCAGCCGGGCGATGGCCGCGTCGAACTCGCGGTTGGCCGGGATGGGCAGCTTCTCCACGAATCCCGGTGAGAGAGCGCGCACGACCCCGTGCTTGATGACCAGGAAGACAGACCGGCGGGCCTCGTCGATCGCTCGTTTGCCGATCTCGGTGGAGAACAGCGCCTCGCCGACGATCGTGACGGCGAGGCCCTGCATGTCCAGCTCGACCTGGCGCACCTCGCCGGGACTCCACTCCTCCATCAGGTCCCGCGTCGCGCGGGCCATGGTGTTCGCGTAGCCCGCGATCCGGTCGCGGCGGAACGCCGGCTGCAGCATTCGGCGCTGTCGCAGGTGGAAGGCTCCGTTCGACATCGCGACCCCGTCGCCGAGGATCGGGCGGAGCTTGTCGAATATTCGCCCTTTGTGGAACTTCGGCGCATCGGTGACCAGCACCTGGTGCATCAGCTGGGGGCTGGTCACGAAAAAAGTTCGCATCGGCCCCAGATGGACTTCGACGAGATCGCCCTGAGCCCGCAAATTCGTGGTGAACTCGAATTTTTTCCGCAATATTGGCAGGGTGTGCCCGAGAAATGGCAGCCTGCCGGGTGCCATCGGAGCGGACATCAGCACTCCTCGCGAGGCGGAAAGAGGCGGAAAGAGATGGACAACCATAGGAGTCGTTTGGTCGAGAGTGACAGTGCCCGATCGGGTGACGCGCGTTCACGCCGGCGGTCTAGTCGTGTGGACTTGGTGCCTGACTAAGCTCGTGTGTTCTCAATCCGAAGAGGTGATCGTCGTGCCCACCGAACAGAACTGGGTTCCACAGAGCGTGGACGTCTCCGTCCCGAGCGCGGCACGGTTCTACGACTACCTGCTCGGGGGCGCGCACAACTTCGCGGTGGACCGCCAGTTGGGCGACCGGGTCGAGCAGGTGATGCCGCACGTGCGCAGCGTGGCCAGGGTCAACCGGGCATTCCTCGGTCGTGCGGTGAGGTTCATGGTCGACGAGGGGGTGCGCCAGTTCCTGGACATCGGCTCGGGCATCCCGACCGTGGGCAACGTGCACGAGGTCGTGCAGGAGCTGGACCCCGAGTGCCGGGTCATGTACGTCGACCGCGATCCCGTCGCTGTCGCGCACAGTGAACTGATCCTCGCGGGCAACGACCGCGCCGGCGTGCTGCAGGCCGACCTGCGTGATCCGGACAGCATCCTGAACAGCGCCGAAGTGCGCCGGCTGCTCGACTTCGACCAGCCGATCGGCCTGCTGATGCTGTTCATGCTGCACTGGGTGCCGGCAGAGGCCGAGCCGTGGAGTCTGTCGAGTCTGCTGAAGCGCTACCGCGACGCGATGCCCAGCGGGAGCTACCTGGCGATCACGCACTACGCCGACGACCATGGCGACGAACTGATCACGGCCGCGGTCGAACGGGTGAACCAGCAAGGCGGAGACCAGGCCTGTCCGCGCAGCCGGGACGAGATCGCCGCCTTTTTCGGTGATTTCGTGCTGGTCGGGCCGGGACTTGTCAGATACGCGGAATGGCGAACTTCCGGGCCTGGCGACATCTCCTCCGATCCGGGGGTGAACAGGCTCGCGTACGCCGGGGTAGCTCGTAAGCCGTAGAAACTCCTTCGAGCGACGCGGATTCACGCGGTCGGTGCAAAAGGAACCCACCGCGAGTGGGTAAACTGCCGGGCAATCTGAGCCCATGTGAGGCAGCGTCAATGCCCAACCCGAGTCGAATACCAGACAGCACGCCGTCACCCGAGGACAATGTCCGGGCGCGGCTGACGCTCGCGCGGAAATGGTCGTATCGACTGCACGGCACATCGGCGATTCCAATGGGCCGGGAAGATCTCGACGGGAAGCTGAGCGGCCTGCTCGACGAGTTGTGCGAGATGCTGCACCAGGAACCGTTCGCCAGCGCTCCGATCGAGCGCGTCGGCGCGGATCTTTCGGGACTGGGATACCTCGGCAAGCACGGGCTGCGCTGCTCAGCGGAGGTCCTCGGCAAGGGACTGCTCGCACTGCCGGAGTTCCGGCCGGTCGAGCGGTACGCGGTCCGGGTCGCGCAAGCGATCGGCGCGCTCGGGGTCGGATTCGCCGACGCCAACACCGAGTCCGTGCTGTTGCAGCAGGAGGGCATGCAGCGGTCGTTGCTCAAGGCCGTGCGCGACGCCAACTGGAACCTCAAGGAGAGCGAGGCCCGGTACAACGAGGTCGTCACGTCGTCCAGCGATGGCGTGCTGATGGTCGACCTCGACGGGCGGCTGCTCAGGACGAACGCGGCGATCGGCGACATCCTCGGGCGAACCCAGGAGGAGCTCGTCGGTGCGCAGCTGAGCGACCTCATCGCGCCCGGCTTCACCGAGATGCTGCAGCAGGCGATGGACGACCTCGTACGCGGCACCGCGGAGCGGATCCGGCAGTCGCAACGGATGCTGCGCAAGGACGGTGAGGTCGCGCGGCTGTCGTTGACGGTGTCGCTGTTGCGTGGCGCGGACGGCGAACCGAGCCATTTCGTCGTCGTGGCCCAGGACGGCACCGAGCTGGAGCTGCTGCAGAACGAGCTCAAGCGCCAGTCGTTGCACGACGCGCTGACCGGACTGCCGAACCGCCAGTTCTTCACCACACGGCTGGAGATCGCGCTGCGCAAGGCCGATCCCCTGCACGGCATCACGATCTTCCACCTCGACCTCGACGCGTTCGGGATGGTGTCGAACAGCCTCGGCGGCCGGGTCGCCGAACGGCTGCTGCAGCACGTGACGCAGCGCCTCAGGCTGTTGCTGGCTGGCGAGAAGGCCATGATCGCCCGGTTCGGCGGCGACGAGTTCGGCGTGCTCGTGGAGAACACGGCGACCACGCCGAGCATCGGCTCGATCATGAAGCGGATCAACGACGACCTGCTCGAACCGACCTATGTGGACGGTCACGGGCTGGCGGTGTCGGTGAGCGCGGGAGTCGTGCACCGGCCGGAGAGCGGTGCCGAGCCGGTCGACCTGCTGCGCGCGGCGGACACGGCGTTGCGAAGAGCCAAGGTGCGCAGACGTGGCCAGTGGGAGGTGTTCCACGCCGGGCAGGACGCGGAGGAGCGCCGCGCCCACGCGGTGGCCGTGACGATGCCAGGTGCGTGGGAGAACGGTGAGATCACCGTGCGGTACCGCCCGATCGTGCGGCTGTCCGACGGTGAGGTGAGCGGTGTCGAGGCGGCGTTGCACTGGGACCGCCAGGATGCCGAGGCGCTGAACCACGACCGGTGCGCGGCGCTGGCCGAGGCGACCGGGTTGATCCTGCCGCTCGGCGAGTGGCTGCTGCGGGTCGCGAGCGGGCAGTCGGCGTGGTGGCGGCAGCGCGGGCAGTTCGGCCACGCGCTGGTCGTGCGGCTCACCGCGCACCAGTCGTCCGACGCGGACCTGGTCGAGCGCGTGGTGCGGGTGCTCGGCGAGACCGGGCTGAAGATGCACGAGCTGGCGGTCAGCATGCCGGCCGGTGTGCTGCCGGAGTCCGACGCCGCCGACAACCTGGGAGTGCTCGCGGGGCTCGGCGTTCACGTCGGGGTCGACGACTTCGGGCTCGGACCGCTGGATCCCGCCACGGTGCTGGAGCTGCCGGTGAAGTCGGTGCGCGTGGCGCGCGGTCTGGTCGAGCGCCGGTCGCCTTACGTCACGGCGCTGATCCCGTTGGTGCGCAAGGCGGGCGTGACGGTCGCGGTCGACGGGGTCGGCAGCGCCGAGCAGGCCCTGTGGTGGCGTGAGGCGGGCGCGGACTTCGCGACCGGCGACCACTTCGGGGTGGCGTGCCCGCCTGGGCAGTTCCTGGAAGAGCTGGAGCCCCGGTGACCGGACGGCGTCGGGGTGCACGTCCGGCCACCGGAGGAGTTCTCGATCAGCCGGTGAACTTCGCCAGCGCCTTGGTGAACTCGTAGGTCTGCTGGTTGATGCCGCTGCACGAGGAGCTCATCGCGCCGCAGTTGCCGCGGTCGCGGTTCACGGCCCAGAACGACACGCGGGACAGGTGCTTGGAGTTCGCCCACGTCACGATGTCGCGGAAGTTCTGCGGGGTGACGGTCTCGCCGGTGTCGGTCTTGCCGTTCATCGACGACAGGCCGCTGCGCCGGTACGCCGCGTCGTCGGTGAGCCCGAACGTGGACTTCACGTGGTTCTTCAGGCCGTCGACCGCGCTCTTGGTGTAGGCGAACATGTCGCCGCCGCTGCCCCAGTCGAACGGCATGACCGCCCACGTGTCGATCGGCGCGCCGAGCTCCTTGGCGCGGGTGATCAGGCGCTTGCCCCAGGAGTTCGGGCCGGTGCGGTCGGTCGGCATGGTGATGACCGTCTTCACACCGGGGTTGTTCTGCTTGATGATCTTCAGCGCGCCGAGCACGCGGTCCTGCGTCGTGTTGTTCTCGAACTCGGCGGCCTCGATGTCGATGTCGATCGCCTTGAGCTGGTAGGCGTTGATCACCTTCTGGTAGGCGCCCGCGAGTGCGCTGGCCGACGTGCAGAACTGGCCGAGCTTGTTGCCGGACCAGCCGCCGATCGACGGCACCGCGTCGCCGCCTGCCGCGCGGATGTTGCTGATCAGGGTGGCGTCCGAGCCGGTCAGCGAGCGGTTGCCGTCCCACTTCGGGTTGCAGGTGCCGTCGCTCAGGATGAACGCGAGGGTGAAGGCCTTGATGCCGGTCTGCTGCATCACCGTCTGCGGGTTCGGCGCGCCGCCCCACTGGTAGAGGTAGGGGGCCGCGAGCACCGGGTTCACGGCGGCCTGCGCGGCCGTGGGCAGAAGCATCGTCGCGCACGCGGCAGCGACAGCGCCGACGAGGAACCGCTTCATCAGTCCTCCAAGACTGCTCGGTCCAGGGCGGCGGAGCTGGCAGTGAGGGGGCTCACAACGTGTTCAAAAATGGACTAGACCACATCTCTCTGTCAAGAAGGTAGACCAAATCCGTCCGTGCTCCGTCCGGCGGGCGTGACTGATCTTGTCGGTGCAGCGTGGTGAAATCGGAACGTGGCACTCGCACCCCAGCTGGTCCGCCGGAAGCCGGAGACGCGCCCGCGTCCCCGGTGGGATCCGGCTGTCCAGCGCGTCTTCTCGCACTCCGGCTTCCTGCGGGTGCTGGGTGGTCCGGGCACGGGGAAGACGACGCTGCTCGCCGAGCTGGCGGCGCACGTCGTGCTGGAGGAGGGGGCCTCACCGGAGAACGTGCTGGTGCTGACCGCGAACCGGCGCGCGTCCGTGGCGTTGCGCGCGCACATCACGCGGTTGCTCACCGGGCGGCTCTCGACGATCCGCGAGCCGCTGGTGCGGACGGTGCACTCGTACGCGTTCGCCGTGCTGCGCAACCAGGCGGTGCTGCTGGGCGAGCCGCCGCCGCGGTTGTTGTCGGGCCCCGACCAGGACGCGATGGTGCGCGAGCTGCTCGCCGGTGACGTGGAGCTGGGCGCGCTGAACTGGCCGGAGCGGTTGCGTCCCGCGCTGGAGCTGCCGGGGTTCGCGCACGAGCTGCGCGATCTGCTGCTGCGCGCGGCCGAGCGGGGCCTGGGGCCGGAGGACCTGATCGAGCTCGGCGAGGAGCACAGGCGGGACGAGTGGGTGGCGGCCGGTCTCTTCGGTCAGCAGTACGAGTCGGTGAACCTGCTGTCCGGCATGGACTCCGCGACGGCGTACGCCCCTGCCTACGACGCCGCCGAGCTGGTGTCGTCGGCGTACGCGGCGTTCGTGAACGACGAGGACCTGCTGCTGGCGGAACGGCGCCGGGTGCGGTACCTGCTGGTCGACGACGCGCAGCACCTCGACCCGATGCAGTACTCGCTGATCAGCTCGCTGGGCTCGGGTGCCCAGCGGTTCGTCCTGGCGGGCGATCCGGACCAGGCGATCTTCACGTTCCGCGGTGCCGATCCGGAGATCCTGCGGGACGTGCCGGGCGAGACGGTGGTGTTGCCGAGGTCGTTCCGGATGATGCCGGAGATCCGGGACGCGGTGGCGCGGCTGGCTTCCCGCCTGCCGGGAGCGTCTCCCACGCGGTCGGTGCTGCCCGCCGACGGCGAGGGTTCCGTGCAGGTGCGGCTGCTCGCGTCGTCCGCGCAGGAGGCGACGTGGGTGGCGGACCAGCTGCGGCGTTCCCACCTGGCCGACGAGGTGCCGTGGTCGCAGATGGCCGTGGTCGTGCGGTCGGCGACGCTGTCCTTGCCGGTGCTGCAACGGGCTCTGCTGGCGGCGGGGGTGCCGGTGGCCGTGCCGTCGGACGAGTTGCCGTTGGCGCAGCAGCCTTCGGTGCGCCCGCTGCTGGCGTTGATCCGTGCCGCGGCCGTGCCGGGTTCGCTGGACGAGGACACGGCCGCGATGCTGCTGTCGTCCGCGTACGGCGGGGCAGATCCGTTGGCGCTGCGGAGGTTGCGACGTGGCCTGCGGCGCCTGGAGATGGCCGCGGGCGGCGACCGTCCCAGCGGTGAGCTCCTGGTGGAGGTGCTGGAGACCGCCGACCGGCTGGCCGCGCTGGAGGACGTGGAGTCGTTGCCCGCGCGGCGGATCTCGCACCTGCTCGCGTTGGCGCGCAAGGCGATCGAGGCGGGCAAGTCGGTCGAGGTCGTCCTGTGGGAGCTCTGGACGGCGACGGGCCTGCAGGACCGCTGGGTCGCCCAGTCGGCCCGCCGGGGCATGCCGGGCATGCAGGCCGACCGCGACCTCGACGCGATCGTCGCCCTGTTCGAGGCGGCCGCGAAGTACGTCGACCGGCTGCCGGGTTCTGGCGTGGCGGGGTTCGCGGACTACCTGGAATCGCAGCGGATCGTCGGCGACACGCTGGCCGCCTCGGCGCCCACCGGTGAGGCGGTGTCCATCCTGACGGCGCACTCCGCCGCGGGGCGCGAGTGGGAGGTCGTCGCCGTCCCGGGCGTTCAGGAGGGCAGCTGGCCCGACCTGCGCCTGCGCGGCACGGTGCTCGGCGTCGAACGCATGGTGGACGTTCTGGCCGGCCTCGAACCGTCGGTGTCGGCCGTGGCGCCGATCCTGGCGGAGGAACGCCGCCTGCTGCTGGTGGCCGCGTCCCGTGCCCGGTCGAAACTGCTGATCAGCGCTGTCCGGGGAGAGGACGAACAGCCGTCGCGCTTCCTCGACGAGATCGAGTCGTCCGCCGAGGAGGAACGCAAACTGCACCGCCCGCAGCGCGGTCTGGTGCTGGGCGAGCTGGTGGGCGAGCTCCGCCGCGTGGTGTGTTCGGACTCGGAGGACCCGGCGCGCCGTTCCCGCGCGGCCGTCCAACTGGCGCGCCTGGCCGAGGCTGGCGTGCCCGGCGCGCACCCGGAGTCCTGGTACGGCCTGGTCGACGTGTCGACCGAAGCTCCACTGTGGACGGAAGAGCAGAAGGTCAGCGTGACACCGTCGACCATCGAGGTGATCACGAAGTGCCCGCTGCGCTGGGTCGTCGAACGGCACGGAGGCCAGGATCCGGCCGAACTGGCGTCCGTGACGGGCACCCTGGTCCACGCGCTGGCCCAGGCCGCCGCGTCCGGCGCCGACGCGGCCCAGCTCCGCGTGAAGCTGGACGAGGCCTGGGCCGCCGTCGACGCGGGCGCCCCGTGGTTCTCCCGCCGCGAACGCCTGCGCGTGGAACGCATGCTCGACACGTTCCTCGCCTGGCTGACCATGAGCCGCAGCCAGCTGACCCAGGTCGCGGTGGAAGAAGAGATGGTCGTGGAGGTGCCCAAACGCGACGGCGGGCCGTGGCTGCAGGTCCGCGGCCGGGTCGACCGCCTCGAACACGACGAGGACGGCCGCCCGGTCGTCATCGACATCAAGACGGGCAAGAGCCCGGTCTCCCGCGAGGCCTCGCAGGAGCACCCCCAGCTGGCCGTCTACCAGCTGGCCACGTCGCTGGGCGGCTTCACCCACATCGGCCTGGGCACCGAACCGGGTGGGGCGCGCCTGCTCTACGTCGCCAAGGAGGACAAGAAGACCGGTGCGGTGGAACGCACCCAGGCCCCGCTCGACGAGCAGGGCGTCCGCGCGTGGCTGGAGGTCGTCCAGGGAGCGGCGGAGTCGGTGCTGGGCCCGAACTACACAGCGCGGGAGAACGCGGACTGCGACCGCTGCCCTGCCCGCACGACGTGCCCGGTCCACCCGTCAGGGCGACAGGTGAGCGAGTAGGGCCTGGGTGGTGCGGACGCGCACAGCCCGGGTAGGAAGATGTGCTGGTGACGTTGTTCAGGACTGATGACCGGCCCGTCGCCCCGCGCGACGTGCGGTGCGACGTCACGTGTGGACTGGTCGTCCGATGACGGTCAGTCCTTTCGAGATCGCCGAGGCGCTCGGGCTCAACAAACCGACCCCCGAGCAGGCCGAGGTCATCGCGGCGCCGGCCCAGCCCGCCCTGGTCGTGGCCGGTGCGGGCGCGGGCAAGACCGAGACGATGGCCGCGCGCGTCGTCTGGCTGGTCGCGAACGGCATCGTGCTGCCCGACCGGGTCCTGGGTCTGACCTTCACCCGCAAGGCCGCGCGGCAACTCGCGGACCGCGTGCGTGCGCGGCTGCGCAGGCTGGCCGGATCTTCGCTGCTCGACGAGCTCGACCCGAGCGGCGAGCGCAAGATGGCCGTCCTGACCGGCGAGCCCGTGGTGCTGACGTACCACGCGTACGCAGGGCGCCTGGTGTCCGAGCACGGTTTGCGGCTGCCGGTCGAGCCGGGAGTGCGGCTGCTCACCGAGACCGCGTCGTGGCAGCTCGCGCACCGCGTGGTGTCGACGTGGGCCAAGGACCTCGACACCGACAAGGTGCCGGCGACGATCACCGGTTACCTGCTGGCGCTGGCCGGTGAGCTCGGCGAGCACCTCGTCACGCCGGAAGCGCTGCAGAACCACGCGGACAAGCTCTGCGCGCTCATCGAGAACGCCCCGAGAGCCAAAGGCCAGCGGGACGCACTGCCGGAGAAGCTGAAGGAGGTCATCCGGGCGCAACGGCTGCGGGTAGCGCTTTTGCCGCTGCTGGAGGCGTACCAGCTGCGCAAGCGGAAGGAGGCGGCACTCGACTTCGCGGACCAGATGTCGCTGGCCGCGCAGCTCGCGCAGTTCAAGGAGGTCGCGGAGGGCGAGCGCGAGCGGTACGGCGCGGTGCTGCTGGACGAGTACCAGGACACCGGGCATGCGCAGCGCGTGCTGCTGCGGTCGTTGTTCGGTGAGGGCAAGCCGATGCCCGTCACGTCGGTGGGCGACCCGGCGCAGGCGATCTACGGCTGGCGCGGTGCGTCGGCGGCGAACCTGCCGCGGTTCGCGGACGACTTCCCGCCCACCAGGAAGTTCGGGCTGCTGACCAGTTTCCGCAACCCGCCGGAGGTCCTGGAGCTGGCGAACGCGGTGTCGTTGCCGCTGCGCGAGGCGGGGCTGGACGTCGAGGAGCTGCGAGCGCGCCCCGGTGCCGGGCCGGGCGACGTCCGGCTCGCGTTGCACGCGGACATCCGCCAGGAGCTGGACTGGATGGCGGACAACGTTGCGGCGCAATGGGAAGCGCACCTCGACACCGAAGGCGTGCCGCCGACGGCCGCTGTCCTGGTGCGGCGGCGGTCGGACATGGCGGCGATCGCGGCCGCGCTCAGGGAACGCGGGCTGCCGGTCGAGGTCGTGGGCCTCGGCGGTCTGCTCGACGAGCCCGAGGTGCGAGACCTGGTGTCGGCGCTGAGGGTGCTCGTGGACCCGTTGGCGGGAACGGCGGCCGCGCGCCTGCTGACCGGGTCGCGGTGGCGGCTGGCCGCGCGCGACCTGGCGGCGTTGTGGAGCCGTGCGCGCGAGCTGGCGGGAGTCCAAAGCAGACAGTCCGTTGTGGACGACCCGCTGCTCGTGCTGGCCGACGCCCTGCCCGGCGAGCACGCCGAGCAGGCGGGTCTGGCCGACGCGCTGGACGATCCCGGTGATCCGGACGCCTACTCGCCGGACGGCTACCGGCGCATCAGAAGGCTGGGCGGCGAGCTGGCCGCGTTGCGGCGCAGGCTGGACCAGCCGCTGCCCGAGCTGGTCGCGGACGTCGAACGCACGTTGCTGCTCGACATCGAGGCCATGTCGCGGCCGGGCATGGTGGGCCGGGCGCACCTCGACGCGTTCTCCGACGTGGTCACGGACTTCGCGGCGGCCAGTCCGTCGGCGACGCTGTCGTCGTTGCTCGACTACCTCTACGCGGCCGAGCACGCCGAGGACGGCTTGGAGCCCGGCGAGGTCGAGGTGTCCGAGGACCGCGTGCAGATCCTGACCGTGCACTCGGCCAAGGGCCTGGAGTGGCGGATCGTCGCGCTGCCGCACCTGGTCAAGGACGTCTTCCCCGGCCGCAAGAAGTCCTCCTGCTGGCTGAAGTCCGTCACCGAACTGCCGGCGGATCTTCGCGGTGACGCGCAGGACCTGCCCCAGCTGCGACTCTCGGCCGGCTTCAACCGCAAGGAGGTCGACGAGGCGCTGACGATCCACGCCGAGGAATTCGAAGACCGCCGCCTGGTCGAGGAACGCAGGCTCTTCTACGTCGGCGTCACCCGCGCCGAGCACAGCCTGCTCATGTCGGGCCACTGGTGGGCGGAGGCAGGCGACAAGCCCAAGGGCCCGTCGGTGTTCCTGCAGGAGATGCACGAGGTCCTGCAGCGCGAAAACCCACCGGGCGACATCAGCGTGTGGGCGGACGAGCCGGACCCCGACACCCCGAACCCCCTCGCCGAAGACGTGAAGACGTCGCAGTGGCCGGCCGATCCCCTGGGCAAGCGCCGCGACGCCGTGGTCGAGGGCGCCAAGATGGTCCTGGCCGCCCTCGACGACCTGCGCAACGCCCCGCCAGAACCGCTGCCGCTGATCTTCACCGCGCCGGAAGAACCCGCTGTCGCGATCGAAGACGAGGACTACCCGCCCCCCGACGAGCCACCGGACGACGACTTCCCACCCGAGCCCGAACCGCTCCCGGACGACGTGGTGCCCGACGACCCGGAAATGCCGGAGGAGGACGACCCGGAGGGCTGGGCCAAGGACGTGGACGTGCTGCTGGCCGAACGCGCGGCATCGATGACCCGCCGCGAACAGGTCGAACTGCCCGACCACCTCTCCGTGAGCCAACTGGTCGAACTGGCCAAGGACCCGGACCTCCTGGCCCGCCGCCTGCGCCGCCCACTGCCGTTCCCCCCGAACCCGCTGGCGCGCAGAGGCACGGCCTTCCACACGTGGCTGGAAAACCGCTTCGGCGCCACCCGCCTGCTCGACATCGACGAACTGCCGGGCGCAGGCGACGCCGACGCCTCCCCGGACGCCGACCTGGAACGCCTGAAGGAGGCGTTCCTCGCCAGCGCCTGGGCGGACCGCACCCCGCACGACGTCGAGGTCCCCTTCGAGGCGGAGTTCGACGGCATCTCGGTGCGCGGCCGGATGGACGCCGTCTACCAGGACCCGGACGGCTGGACCGTCGTGGACTGGAAGACCGGCGCGGTCCCGGACGCCGACGCGCTGCCCGCGCTCTCGGTGCAGCTGGCGGCGTACCGGCTGGCCTGGGCGGCGCTGGTGGGGGAGCCGTTGGAACGGGTCCGGGCCGCGTTCCACTACGTGCGCCACGACCACACGTTGCGGCCGGCCGATCTGCTGGACGAGCAGGGCCTGAAGGACCTGATCAGGTCGGTGGGGCCGTGATGGGGAGCGTGGCGGTCGGTCGGTTGTGGCCATGATCGCGAGTTGTCCACAGGTTGCGGGGCTTTGACCTGCGGTGATGCGTTACGGGATAACCTGTGGACAAGCCGGGAACCGGAAATGCGTTTCAATCGTTGCGTGACAAGGAAGCGCGCGGGGGGCAGCGGCGGCTCAAGTGCCGGGCGGCTGAGGTGTGCGGCGGCTCAGGTGCTGGCCGGTGCGTGCGAGGCCTTGAGCACCCGCTCGTACAGCACCTCAAGCAGCCACCGTCCGAAGAGCGACGGCCCGAACTCGGGGGAGCGGTCCTCCGGCGGCACCATCATGTCGGCGGCGGAGTCGTCCGCGACCACGACGCCGATGCCGTAGTAGTCGAGCTCGATGTACGACCAGGCCTGCGACTCGTCGGAGCGGGGCAGCAGCACCGCGCACGGTGCCAGGGTGAGCAGGGTGCCGCACGACTGCAGGGCGCGGTCCGTGGTGGACTCGCTGACCAGCACGCCGACGAGTTCGACGGCGGCTACGGGCAGGCGGTCGTGGGCCGCCGGCTCGAACCAGGAGCGGAACCAGGACGGGTCGGCGCGGGGTGGCCAGCCGTTCTGGGTGCGCCACTCGTGGACCTCGGGCAGCAAACGCACCACCGCGGACACCTGCTGGCCGAGCACGGCGACGTCGGGAACGACGACTCCGTCCCAGCCGAGCGCTGTTGCGGCGCGCTGAAGAAGCGTTTGCACAGGGCGCATCCTAGGGTTCCTCGCGCGAAAAATGACAGCGTTTGCGGGGTTCTTGGTTAAGGATTACCCAGGGTGGTCATGGGGCCGCTTTGGCCACTTTCCAGGCCCAAGCGACGAGTGGGATCTGCAGTGGCAGGCGACCATACGCCAGTGCGCGCGCCTTTGGCGACTTGGAGCGGAAATCCAGAGCCATTTTCACGTTTGCCGGGAACACCGCCACGAAGAACGCCGCGGCGGCGAGACCGCCCAGGCGGCGGGTGCGGGGTGCTGCCACCGCCGTGGCCAGGGCCAGTTCGGCCGCGCCCGACGCGTAGGTCCACTGCCGCGGGGTGCCGGGCAGGGCGCGCGGGACGATCGCGTCGTAGTACTTCGGCCTGGTGAAGTGGGTGATTCCGGCCAGGCCGAGCAGTGCGGCGAGCGCCAGCGCCGATCGCGCTCGGGAACGGTTCGGTTCCATGCGGTCACCCTGTCATGCCTACGCCGCGTAGGCGAGGTGGGGCTGGCCTATTCTCCACGGGCGTGGCAGGTGATTCTCATCATCCCGAACGCGCTGCGGTTGCCGCGCTGAGCGAATCCTTCGTTGCCGGGCTCCGCGAGTGGATCAAGATCCCGTCGATCGGCGTCGACCCTGAACACCGCGATGACGTGCGGAGATCCGCCGAGTGGCTGGCCGGGCAGCTCAGGGAGGACGGCTGGCCGGAGATCGAGATCTGGGACGACGGGCCGGCGCTTCCCGCCGTCTACGCCTGCTGGCCCGCGGCGGATCCGGGGGCTCCGACCGTGCTCGTCTACGGGCACCACGACGTTCAGCCGGTCGATCCGGTCGAGCGGTGGCACCATCCGCCGTTCGAGCCCGTGACCAGCGGCGACGAGTTGTACGGCCGGGGTGCGAGCGACGACAAGGGGCAGGTTGCGATGCACCTGCTCGCGGTGAAAGCACATCTGGCGGCAACCGGACAGAATGCGCCGAGCGTCACGCTGAAACTCTTCATCGAGGGTGAGGAGGAATCGGGTTCTCCGCATCTGCGAAAGCTGCTCGAAGACCACCGGCAGCAGCTCGCCTGTGATCTTGTGGTGTTCACCGACACCGCGTTGCACGAACGCGATGCGCCCACCGTCAACACCGGCCAGCGCGGTGTTCTCGGCGGTGAGATCACGTTCTTCGGCGGTACCGACGACGTGCATTCCGGGCGGGCCGGCGGCGCGATTCCGAACCCCGCGACGGCATTGGCGAAACTGATCGCCGCGCTGCACGACGAGGAAGGCCGGATCCAGCTGCGGGGCTTCTACGACGACGTCCGCGAACCGTCCACAAAGGAGCGACAGGACTACGTGGAGCTGCCGTTCGACGAGCAGAAGTGGTTGGCGCACAACGGGGGTGGTGCGCAGGCGACCGCGGGCGAACCCGGCTACACGACGCTCGAACGGATCTGGGTGCGGCCCACCGCCGAGATCAACGGCATCAGCAGCGGCTACACCGGCCCCGGCCTGAAGACGATCATCCCGGCCACCGCGACCGCGAAGCTCAGCTTCCGGCTCGTGCCCGACCAGCTGCCGGAGAAGGTCGCGGACCAGCTCAGGGAGTTCGTCGCCAAGCACACGCCGCCGGGCATCAGGGCCGAGGTGAGCTTCCGCGGCGACGGGGTGCCGCCGTACGCGATCAGCCCCGACGACCCGGCCAACGCGACGGTGAAGGAGGCGATGGAACTGGCCTTCGACCGGCCCGTGCGGTTCGCGCGGGCCGGTGGGTCCGGGCCCGCCGCGGTGCTGCAGGCGTGGCTCGGGGTGCCCCTCGTCTACCTCGGAGCGACCTTGCCGGATGATCGCGTGCACGCGCCGAACGAACGCGTCGTTGTACCGCTGCTCCTCAAAGGTGCGGAGGCGGCGGCTCACCTGTGGCGAATGCTTCCCCAAGCAAAGATCGCGAAGAGGTTGACTCGATGAGCCTGACTGACGAAGCGTCGCACTCGCTCGTCGGCGTGATCAAGATGCCGGACCAGGCGCAGAGCCCGGTCCGTGCCATCGTCAAGCGCGTGATCGGGGCTTCGGCCGCGCTGCTGCTCGCGGTGCTGATCGTCTACCTCGACCGCGACGGCTATCGCGACGTCAACGAGGACGGCGTCTCGTTGCTCGACGCGTTCTACTACGCGACGGTGTCTCTCTCGACGACGGGCTACGGCGACATCACGCCCGCGTCGTCGTCAGCGCGGCTGATCAACGTCCTGGTCATCACGCCGTTGCGGGTCCTGTTCCTGATCGTGCTGGTCGGCACGACACTCGAAGTTCTCACCGAGCGCTCCCGTCAGGCGTTGCGCATTCAGAAGTGGAGGCGGGTCGTGCGGGACCACGTCGTGGTCGTCGGTTATGGCACCAAGGGACGGTCGGCCGTCGCGGCACTGCTCGGTGACGGTGTCGAGCCCGGCTCGATCGTCGTCGTGGACACCGTGCAGGAAGCGCTCGACGCCGCGTCCGCCATCGGACTCGTGACCGTGCATGGTTCCGGTACGCGCAACGACGTGCTGAGGGTCGCCGGTGCGGCCCGAGCGCGCGCGATCGTCGTTGCGCCGAACCGGGACGACACGGCGGTGCTGGTGACGTTGACCGCCCGCGAGCTCGCCCCGAAGGCGCAGATCGTGGCGTCGGTGCGGGAACGGGAGAACGAGCACCTGCTCAAGCAGTCCGGCGCCGACTCGGTGGTCGTGTCGTCGGAGACGGCGGGCCGCCTGCTCGGCATGGCCACCGCGACGCCGTCCGTGGTCGCGATGGTGGAGGACCTGCTCACGCCGGACGCGGGCCTCGCGATCGCCGAACGCGACGTCGAGCCGGGCGAGGTCGGCGGGTCGCCGCGGCACCTGTCGGACATCGTGCTCGGCGTGGTCCGGGGCAAGACGCTCTACCGGGTCGATGCTCCGGAAGCCGACGCGATCGAGCCGGGTGACCGGCTGCTCTACGTCAAGAAAGTGACTCCTGCCGGCGAGTAGGCAGGACCGCGGGCGCTCGCAGGGGCGCGTAGCGGAAGAGGAACGCGTAGAAGCCGCCCGCCAGCGCCGCCATGCACAGCAGCAGCGCGGTGAGGCGGCTCGAGACCGGCGGGCCGACCGGGACCGATGCCGCCGACTGGACGGTGTCACCGCCCGTCATCACGACCTCCAGCGTCTCGCCCTTGCGGTGGCCGCAGCCGTCGAGCTTGGCCTGCTTCTTCGTGCCGTCCGCGTCCCATTCGACGGTGTCCATGCCCTGGCCGCACGAGCCGGACTCGACGACGGTCGCGGAGACGCGTCTTACCGGTTCCCCGGCGCCGAGCACCTTCAACGGCACCAGAAGGGCGATCGCGACCCCGATCCCGACCAGTCCGACGACCAGCAGGATGAACACCCATCTGTCCGGGCTACGCGGAACCGCCACACTGCGATGTTCGCAGACGCGGCGGTCCGCGTGGAGCCCAGGTTTACTTCGGCAGCTGACGCAGCTGCTCGACCTTGATGGTCTTGCCGTCGGACACCGAACCGGTCACCGCGACGAGGTCGCCGTTCTTCGGCTTCTCGCTCACTCCCGACAGGTCGAGCGGCGTCTGCAGGCCGTCCAGCTGGATCAACGTCGCGTTGTTGCCGTTGACGTCCTTGATCGTGCCCTGCTCGTGGGCCTTGGCGAGCGCCACGTTCAGCGCCTTGCCGTCCTTCACGCGCACGGTCACGCGCTGCTCGGCCTTGAGCCCGCCCAGGTCGCCGCCACGCAGCTTCGTCGAGCCGTCAGTGGTCAACGACACCTCGCTGCCGTCGTCCTTGATGATCGTGAGTTTGCCAGACTCGACGGATTTCACCCGGCCGACGACGAGAGTGCTGTCCTTCAGCTTCACCTTGTCCGGGCGGCCCGGCTTGCCTGGACCGCCGGGGTGGCGTTCCGCGAACGCCGCGGGCGGGCCATCGGGGTTGTCGGCCGCTGCCGCGACCGCGATGCCGCCGACGGTGAGCCCGACGGCCGCGACGATCGCGCCGGCCCACGCAGATTTCTTCGACATGTGGCTCAGGGTGCGCGCGCATTCTGAGCGTGAGCTGAAGGCGAGTCGCCCGAAGTCCGGATGATCAGCAGAATGAGGAGGTGTCCGCCAGGGTGTTGGTGATCGAGGACGCCGAGGCGATCGGCGCCGCGGTGTCGTCCGCGTTGCGCGAGTCCGGGTACGAGGTGCAGCACCGGCTGGACGGGCGTCAGCTCGAGGCCGATCTCGGCCGCTTCCGGCCCGACCTGGTCGTGCTCGACGTGATGCTGCCCGGTCGCGACGGCTTCGCGCTGCTCGAGGTCATCCGGAGGTCGTCAGGGGCCGGGGTGGTCATGCTGACCGCCAGGGACGGGGTTCCCGACCGGTTGCGCGGCCTGTCCGGCGGGGCGGACGACTACGTCGGCAAGCCGTTCGTGCTGGCCGAGCTCGTCGCACGGGTGTCGGCGGTGTTGCGGCGGCTCGGGCGGACGCCGTCCACCGTGCAGGTCGGGGACCTGGTCGTCGACGCCGACGCCGGCGTGGTCATGCGGGCCGACCAGACCATCGAGCTGACCGCCACCGAGCTGCGGCTGCTGGTGTACCTGGCGGCGCAGCGCGGGCGGGTGGTGTCCAAGACGCAGATCCTCACCGCCGTGTGGGGCTACGAGGACTACGACCCCAACCTCGTCGAGGTCCACATCAGCGCGGTGCGGCGCAAGCTCGAAGAGCACGGGCCACGGCTGGTGCACACCGTGCGCGGGCTGGGGTACGTGTTGCGGGCCGACGAATGAACCTGCGCACGGTCTCCCTGCGGCGGCGGGTTGCCGTTTCGGTCCTGTTGGTGCTGGTCGCGTTGGTCATCGCCGTCGACCGGACCTTCCAGGGGCAGTCCAACCGGGACGTCGACCTCGTTCTGCGCGACGCCGAGAACCGTGCGGGTGCGTTGCTGCTGAAGGGCGTTCCGCCGCGGGACGTCGTCCGGCAGCTGAGCAAGCGGAACATCCACGTCACCGTGGAGCTGCCCAACGGGAACCGGTTCGGGGACGTGCCGGAAGAAGGGCAGTTCGCGCGCAAGAACCGGAACTTCGGGGCCGCCAAGTTCACCTTCTACGCCGACACCGAGGCCATCTCGCAGGCACAGGTCCGGCTGCGCAAGCTGCTGATCATGCTGGGGCTCGGGGCCATCGTGGTCACCGGGGTGCTGATGATCTGGGTCGTCCGGCGGGCGCTGGCACCTCTCGACGCCATGACCTCGCTGGCCCAGGCCATCGCCGCCGGGCATCGGGGCGGCCGGTTGAACCCCTCCCGCACGGACACCGAGCTGGGCAGGGCCGCCGCCGCGTTCGACGGGATGCTGGACTCGCTGGAGGGGTCCGAGCAACGGACCAGGCGGTTCGTCGCCGATGCCGCTCACGAACTGCGCACGCCCATCACCGGCGTGCAGGCCGTGGCGGAGGCCCTGGTGCAGGCGCCGGTCGACTCGCCTGACCGCGACCAGATGTCGTTCCTGCTGGTCAGGGAGGCCAGGCGGGCAGGGCGGCTGGTGGACGACCTGCTGGCCCTCGCGCAGCTCGACGCGGGGTACGAGATGCAGCGCGAAGCCGTGGACCTGCTGGGACTGGCCGAGGCCGAGGTGGCCAGGACCCGGTACGTGGCACCGGACTTCGACATCGCCGCCGAAGGGTTCCCGGTGACCGTGATCGGGGACGGGCAGCGGCTGGCGCAGGTGCTCGCGAACCTGGTGGACAACGCCAGGCAGGCCACCGGTCCTCAGGGGACGGTGCGGATCCGGGTCGACCAGACCGGGTTCACGGTGTCCGACAACGGGCCCGGCGTGCCGGAGTCCGAACGGGAGCGGATCTTCGACCGGCTGGTCCGGCTGGACGACGCCAGGGATCGGCGGTCCGGCGGGTCGGGGCTCGGGCTGGCGATCGCTCGTGGGGTGGTCCGGGCTCACGGCGGGGAACTGACCTGTGAGCCGTCCGAGTCCGGGGCCGTGTTCCGGGTCGTTCTGGCGGTGACGCCCGCATAACCAGTCGCGTCGCTCCCGCGGTTTTGCTTCCCTGCCGGGGTGGACGTCGACGTCGTGGTGCAGTGGGTGCGGACCGAGTGGACCAAGGCTTCACGCGGAGGGGCCGAGGCGGCGCGGCGCAACGCCGTGCCGGAGGCGTTCGCGTTGCCGCACGGGCGCCCTGCCGTGCACGAGGTGATCCAGCTCGAGTGGTGCGACTTCGAGCCGGTGTGGTCGAAGGAGAGCGACTCGATCGACCGCCTCCGCCTGAGCCTCCTGGAATCCGACGACGTGCTGGCCGTGCAGCTGCAGGACACCATGCACGCGGCACCGCGGCGGTGGAACCGGCCTTCACCGGTGCGGCTCGCGCGCGGCGAGTGGCTGCGGTGGCAGCTCAACCACCGGTGGCAGCGGCCGCGCGATGGTGCCTACAACTACGAGCTGACCACGCTGAACCTGGCGTACGGGCCGGTCAGCGACCTGAAGCTGTTCCTCGGCAAGCCCACCCGGCACGTCGACGAGCGGGCGCGGTTGCGTTAGGAGACCTGGGCGGCCGGGGCGGCGAAGGTGTTGCAGGCCGCCGTCGAGTTGGTCTTGAAGCCCGTGGTCGCCCAGGTGGCCTGGTTCGCGGCCGAGCCGTGGGCGTTGTTCTCCGGCTTCTCCTCGACGGCGTACTTGAAGTCCTCCTGCGCCTGGCGGGCCAGCGCCGGTGTCACGGAGCCCTTGCCCGCGACGCCGGCGAGGAACATGCCGGCGAAGCAGTTGGCCTGCAGCTCGATCCGGCGCGACATCTCGAGGCCGGCCGGGGTCTTCTCGCCCGCGTCGGTGATCTTCAGGTCAGCCGCCCGCAGGAGGCCGGAGAGGGCCTGGACGTGGTGGCCGTACTCGTGGGAGAGGGTGGCCAGGTGCGTTGCCGGGGCGTCGCCGCCGCCGTTGTCGCGCAGGCGGGCCGTGGGCATGTAGATGGTGCGGTTGCGGCCGCAGTAGTACGCGACGGCGTGGTCGGACTCCGGGGCGGCGCCGCACGGGCCGTCCTTGAGGTCGGGCGAGGCGTCCAGCGACGGCTTCTCGAACGGGAGGTTGGCCGCGGTCAGCACCGGGCCCCAGGCGGCGTCCAGGCACTCGACGCCCGCGGTGTAGTAGGCGGCCAGCTGCTGGTCCGAGACGCCGAACGCCGGCAGCTGGCAGGTCACCGCCTGCAGCGACGCCGGTGTCACCAGGAACGGGTGGTCCGCCAGGCGGTAGACCGCTCGGGGACGGACCGGGGTCGAGGGCTCCGGCGGGCTCGACGGGGACGTGGCAGGGCGGGAACCCGCCAGGGCGTGACCGGTCACCAGTCTGGGGCGGCTCAGTTGACCGATTCCGAGGACGAAGGCGACCACCAGCAGGAACACGGCCCCGAGCACGATCGGGTTGTTCTTGGCTGGTTGGGTCACGTTCGCCCCTTCCGGGTTCTAGGAGACTGAGCCCGCGTCGGCGGCCCAGGTGTTGCACTCCGAGGCCTTGTTGCTGCGGTAGCCCCGGTCCACCCAAGCCGCGTTGTTCTCCGGTGTGCCGTGGTCCTTCGTCGGATAGATGTCGTAGTCGCCCCGGTTGCCCGCGTCGGTCAGGCCGACCCTGATCACGTCGATCGGAATCGCGCCGTGCGACAGCGGTGCCAGGGTCATCCCTCCGAAGCAGGTGGCCTGCAGCTCCATCCGGCGGTTCAGGTCGAGGCCCTTCGGAGTATCCCACCCTCCCGCGTCGTACTGCGCGCGGTCCGACGCTTTGAGCATTCCGGTGAGCCACTGGATGTGGTGGCCGTACTCGTGGGCCAGCTGGCCGAGGTACTTGCCGGGGTGGTTCGGGTTGTTCGGGTTGCGTTCCGCGGCGTAGGCGTTGGCCGTCCAGTAGATGCCGCCCTGGCAGTACCGCGCGGTGGAGTCCGGGCGGACCGTGCCGCACGGGTACTGCGCGGTCTCGGTGATGATGTGCAGCTCAACGGGCTGGTACGGGAGGTTGGCCGCCTGCAGCGCAGGCTTCCACATGCTCTCGATGCACGGCAGCGCGGCGCGCAGGAAGCGGTCCTGGCCCGCGGGGGAGTAGTCCATCGCCGGGAGCGGGCAGCCGGAGATCGTGTTCGCGCCGAAGTTCGGCTTCAGGAACGGGTGGTCGGCCAGCGCGTAGACGGCCTTCGGGCCCGCGGGCGTGGCGGACGTCGACGGGGTGCGGGAGGCCGACGGACGCGATGGGGTCGTCGTCGAGGTCGTGGTCTCCGTGGTGGTCGTGTAGGTGAAGGTCGGGCTGTAGGTCGTGTAGTTCGAGTTGCCCGCCTCCTTCACCTTGCTGTTCAGGGTCGCGGCGAACACGCCGACCGCGCCCAGGCCGAGGATCACCACGCCGCCGAGGATCAGAGCCACGATCGGGCCGGTGCTCTTCTTCCGCGGTGGCATGCCCGGATACGGCGCGTAACCGGGCTGGAAGCCACCGGGCGGCGGACCCCACGACGGGTGCGGCGGCGGCATGACCTGGCCCGGCGGGGGCGGCGGAGGGCCGTACTGGCCGGGTGGCGGGCCCATCGGCGGGCCCTGCGGCGGCATGCCGTACTGAGGTGGGGGACCTTGAGGCGGACGCTGCCCGAGCGGTGCGGGCATCGGCGGCGGGCCTACCGGGCGTGGCGGTGGCCAGTTGCCAGGACCACCGAGTGGTTGCGTCATCGCCTGCGGTCCCCCCATTGGTGAGCCTGGGTCGGGTACGAGCATATGCGGAGCGAGATCGTTCGTCCCCCGACCGGGCTAACGCGTCCCGTCCACGTTCTTCAGACGCGCGGGCCGGGGGATCGGTTCACGAGACGTCCGCGGAACTCGCCGCCCAGGTGTTGCAGGCCTTGATGTCGTTCTGCTTGTGGCCGTGCATCACCCAACGCTGGTTGTTCGGCGCGCTGCCGTGGTCTGGCGTGCGGTTGTAGTCGCCGCGTATGCCCGCATCCTGCAGACCGGTGTTCACGACGTCCATCGGCACGACGTTCTTGTGCGAGAACGGGGCCAGCGTCATGCCGCCGATGCAGGTGGCCTGGAGTTCCATCCTGCGGTTGAGCTCGAGACCCTGCCTGGTGTCCCAGCCGCCCGCGTCGTACTGGGCCTCGCCGACGGCGCGCAGGAAGCCCGCAAGCCACTGGATGTGGTGGCCGTACTCGTGGCTGAGCTGGCCGAGGTACACGCCGGGATGCCGGACCGTCGCGCCGGCCTGGGTGGCGTAGAAGTTGGCCGGCCAGTAGATGACTCCCTGGCAGTACATCGCCGTCTCGTCGTTGCGCCGCGAGCCGCACGGCGACTTCACGGTGCCGGAGAACACCTGCAGCTCGGCCGGCTGGTACGGGAGGTTGGCCGCCTTCATCGCCGGCTGCCACGCCTTCTCGATGCACGGCAGCGCGGCCGAGAGGAACCGTTCCTCACCTGCCGGGTTGTACTCCATCTTCGGCAACGGGCACGCGGCGAAGTCGTTCGCGCCGACACCGGTGCCGAAGATCGGGTGGTCGGCGAGCTTGTAGACCGCCTTCGGGCCGGGCGGCTGCGTCGGCGTGGAGGACGTCCGCGTCGACGAGGTGCGCGTGGTCGTCGTCGTGGTGGTCGTGGTCGTCGTCGTTGCCGTGTAGGTGTAGGTCGGGCTGTACGTCGTGTAGTTCGAGTAGCCCGCGTCCTTCACCTTGCTGTTGAGCGACGCCGCGAACACACCGACAGCGCCGAGCCCCAGGATCACCACACCGCCCAGGACCAGCGCCAGGATGGGGCCGTTGCTGCTCTTGCGCCGCGGTGGCATCACCGGGTACGGCGGCGGCGCGAAACCACCGGGAGGCGGCGGGCCCCAGGTCGGTTGCGGTGGCGGCATCACGGGACGCGGCGGCGGCAGCGGGGCGCGGCCTGGTGGCGGCAACGGTGCACGGCCGGGCGGCGGGCCCATCGGGCGCATCTGCGGAGGCCCCTGAACAGGGCGGGGAGGCATCGGCGGCCCGTACTGCCGTGGTGCGGGCACAGGCGGTGGGCCTACCGGGCGTGGTGGCGGCCAGTTGCCCGGTGGCGGTGGTTGCGTCATCGCCGAAAATCCCCCAGATGGCGTCTGTTCGAAAGTCCGCCGGAGCATATGAGGACTCCGCTATTGTCCGCAGCCGTGTTGAAGAACTGGGGAGTGGCGATCTTCGCCACGGCCGCGCTGACCGCAGTCATGACGTCGGGCACGGCTGTTGGCGCACTCGCGCAGCCGCTTCCCGGGACGGTCAGCACCGAGGTGCGGATGAAGCTGGAGCGCGACGCCAGGCTCTCCGTGACCGAGACCGTCCACGTGCCGGACGGCAAGACGGTGAAGCGGACCGTCCCCTTGCGACTCGCGGTGGGCAACGGCCTGGAGCGCCAGTACCAGGTCACCGATGCCAAGGTCGAGGGCAAGGGCAGTGCGAGCGTCGGCGACGACCAGTTCTCCGCCACGTTCGAGGGCGGCCAGGCGACGCTGACCTACACGGTCGTCGGCGCGGTCGCCCCCGTCGGTGACGCGCTGGAGGTCCGCTGGCAGGTCGCGGGCGGCTGGGACACCGAGGTCGACAAGGTCACCGTCTCGTTCTCCGCACCCGACTCGCCGACGTCGGTCAACTGCCTCGCCGGCCCCATCGGCTCGTCGCAGCCGTGCACCAGCGCCGACCTCGCGGACGGCAAGGGCGTGCGGGCCCAGGAGATCAAGCTCGGCGCCGGCGAACGCGTCGATGTCGCGATTGGACTGTCCGCGGGTGTCGTGCCGCCGAACGCCGTCGTGGTCGAGCAGTCCGGCCTCGCGGCCGCGTTCGCCCTGACGCCGGTCAGCGGTGCCGCGCTCGGCGGCCTGCTCGTGTTGCTGCTCGGCGGGGTCGCCCTGCTCTGGTACCTGCGCGGCCGGGACGCGGCGGCGCTCGCCGGAGAGGTCCGCGCGGTGTCGGTGCTGGTGCGCGACCAGGCCGGACGTGTCGCGTTCGCATCACCCGACGGTGTGCTGCCCGGCCAGGTCGGCACGGTCGTCGACGAGCACGTGGACGTCGTCGACGTGACCGCGACGGTCATCGACCTCGCCGTCCGGAACTACCTGTGGATCGCCGAGGTCGAGGGCCACGACTGGCAGATCGTGCGCCGCAACCCGGCCGACGACTCGCTGTCCGGCTACGAGAAGGCCGTCTACGAAGCCCTTCTGCCGCAAGGCGTCGACGCGGTGACGGTGTCCGAGCTGCGCGGCCGCCGGATCGATCTCGCCCAGGTCCGCGACCGGCTCTACGCGGACGTGGTGGAGAAGCGCTGGTTCGTGCGCCGCCCGGACGCCGAGCGCAGCCTCTTCTGGTGGGTCGGCATCGTGATCGCCGTGCTGGGCCTCGCCGGCACCGTCGTGCTGGCGCTGACGATCGGCAACGCGCTGTTCGGGCTCGCCGTCGCCGTCGGCGGTGTTGCCCTGGCGTTCGGGTCGCGGTCGATGCCCGCCCGCACCAAGCGCGGCAGCGAGCTGCTGGAGCACGTCCGCGGCCTGCGCGGCTACCTGCACGGCGTGACGCCGGACGACGTTCCCGAGGCCGACCGCGAGCTGGTGTTCTCCCGTTCGCTGCCGTACGCGGTGGTGCTCGGCGAGACCGAGCGCTGGCTCTCGGCGTTCGGTCAGCAGGACCTCTATTGGTACGGCAACGCCTCCGATTTCCGGCGCAGCTTCCCGGCGTTCCTGGGAGCGCTGGACGGCGTGCTCGCCCAGGCGGGCCACCTTCGATCGCTCCGGGCGCCGAACCCGTAGGCTTGCGGGCATGGCCTCACCCGAACTGCACAGGTTCACGTTGCCCAACGGCCTGCGGGTGGTGCTCGCCCCCGACGCCAGCGCACCGGTCGTCGGCGTCAGCGTGCACTACGACGTCGGCTTCCGCTCCGAGCCGGAGGGGCGCACCGGGTTCGCGCACCTCTTCGAGCACCTGATGTTCCAGGGCAGCGAAAGCCTGGAGAAGCTGGCCCACTTCCGCCATGTGCAGTCGTCGGGCGGCACGTTCAACGGGTCCACGCACCCGGACTACACCGACTACTACCAGGTGCTGCCGAGCGCGGCGCTGGAGCGGGCGCTGTTCCTCGAAGCGGACCGCATGCGCGCGCCGAAGCTCACCGAGGAGAACCTCCGCAACCAGATCGACGTGGTGAAGGAGGAGATCCGGCTCAACGTGCTGAACCGCCCGTACGGCGGGTTCCCCTGGATCCTCCTGCCGCCGGTGCTGTTCAAGACGTTCGCCAACGCGCACAACGGCTACGGCGACTTCGTCGACCTGGAGAGCGCCACGGTCGACGACTGCGCGGAGTTCTTCGACACCTACTACTCGCCGTCCAACGCGGTGCTGACGGTCGCGGGCGACCTCGACGTCGAGACCACCAAGGCGTTGGTGGAGAAGCACTTCGGCGACGTGCCCGCACGGCCGAAGCCGGAGCGTCCCTCGTTCGCCGAGCCCGCGCCGCAGGGCGAGGTGCGGCACGAGCACGGCGACCCGCTCGCCCCGCTGCCCGCGATCGCGATCGGCTACCGCGTGCCGGACCCGGTCACCGACATCGACGGCTACCTCGCGTACCTGGTGCTCGCGGGCGTGCTGACCGACGGCGACAGCTCGCGCCTGCAGCAGCGCCTGGTGCACCGCGAGGGCATCGTGATCGACCTGAACGCGGGCTGCGGCCTGTTCGGGCCGCTGGAGGCCCGCGACCCGGACACGTTCAGCATCACCGCGATCCACACCGCCGAGGTCTCCGCCGACCAGGTCGTCGCGGCCATCGACGAGGAGCTGCAGAAGCTCGCGCAGGAACCGCCGTCGGCCGAGGAGCTCGCGAAGGTCACCGCCCGCTGGGCGTCGACCATGCACAAGGAGCACGACCGGCTCACGAACCGCACGCTGGGCCTCGGCTCGGCGGAGCTGCTGTTCGGCCGCGCCGAGCTGATCTACGAACTGCCCGAGCGGATCGCCTCGGTGACCGTGGACGAGGTGTCCGCCGCGGCCAAGGCGCTGCGTCCCGACGCCCGCGCCCTTCTTCTCGTCAAGCCCACCGGAGGAGCTCAGTGACCGCCGCGAAGACCCATCGTTCGGCTGAGGAGATCGGGCGCACGTCGGTAGGCCCGCGTCCACTGCCCGAGCTGGGCGTGCAGAAGGCGGCCGCTGACCTGTCCACTGTGGACACCGTGCTGCCGAACGGCCTGCGTGTCATCGCGGTCAAGCGCGCCACCGTGCCGATGGTCGAGGTCCGGCTGCGCGTCCCGTTCGCGGACCCGGCCACGTCGAGCACCGGCTCGCACCACTCGGCCCAGGCAGAGCTGCTCGCGAACACCGTGCTCACCGGCACTGCCTCGCGGTCCCGCGTGCAGATCGACACCGAGCTGGCGCTGGTCGGCGGCGAGCTCGACTCCGTGGTCGACCCTGAGCGGCTGAGCATCACCGGCAACGCGCTCGCCACCGGTCTCGGCACGGTGCTCGACGTGCTGCGCGACGTGCTGACCAACGCCTCCTACCCGGCCGACGAGCTGGAGCGCGAGCGCGGCCGCCTGGTCGAGCGCATCACGATCGCCCGCTCGCAGCCGAACGTCATCGCCCGCGAGGCGCTGCAGAAGGTGCTGTACGGCGACCACCCGTACGCCAAGGAGATGCCGGAGGCCGACGAGGTCGCCGCCGTCACCCGCGACGACGTGGTGGCGTTGCACCGCAAGGCGCTGCTGCCGCGCGGCTCGGTGCTCGTGATCGTCGGCGACGTCGAGCCGGCCGAGGCCGTGGCCCAGGTCGGCGAGGCGCTGGGCGCGTGGCAGGGCGAGGGCGAGGCGGTCCAGCTGCCGCCGCTGCCGGCCGTCAAGGGTGGTGACGTGCTGCTGGTGCACCGCGCCGGTGCCGTGCAGTCGCAGATCCGCCTCGCCGCGCAGGCGATCCCGCGCACCGACGAGCGCTACCCCGCGCTGCAGATCGCGAACCTGGTCTACGGCGGGTTCTTCTCGTCCCGCCTGGTCGAGAACATCCGCGAGGACAAGGGCTACACCTACAGCGCGCGGTCGCACCCCGAGTTCACGATCCACGGCGCCACGCTGCTCATCGACGCGGACACCGCGTCGGAGGTGACGGCGGCCGCGCTGCTGGAGACGCGCTACGAGCTCGCGCGCCTCGGCCTGGTGCCGCCGTCGGAGTCCGAAGTGGACGTTGCGCGCCGGTACGCCATCGGCACGTTGCTGACCACGACGTCGTCGCAGTCCGGCCTGGCCTCGTTCGTGGTGAACCTCGTCGGCCTCGGCCTGGGCATCGACTGGCTGATCGAGCACCCGGCCCGGCTGGAGAAGGTCACGCCGGAGCAGGTCGCCGCGGCGGCACTGGAGTTCTTCGCTCCCGGCAACTTCACCGGTGTGCTGGTCGGTGACGCCGAGCTGCTCAAGCCGAAGCTCGCCGCGCTGGGTGGAGTCTCGTTCCAGTGAGTTTCGACCTGGTAGGTCTGCCCGCGCTGTCGAGGTTCACGATCGACAGGAGCGAGCCGTTGCGCGGCGATTCCGAGCGGATCGCCGCGCTCTGGCCGAAAGCTCGCATGATCGTGGTCGACACCCGCGGCCGCACGCTCGTCGCCGAGCACGGCACCCGCGTGGTCGACCGGCCCGCCGTGGAGTTCGGCGAGCAGCCGCCGCTCGGCTCCGTCCTGCTGGGTGAGCAGGACGGGGTGGCCTACTTCGCCGTGCTGATGCCCGCCGAGGAGGGCGAGCAGGTCCCGGTCGGCCGTTCGTGGGTCCTGCCGGAACTGACCGAGGAGCCGCAGTGGCTCGACCTGCGGCAGGCCGGTGCGACGCTGGACGACATGTCGGCCGGCCTCTTCACGACCGCGGCGGCGTTGTTCCAGTGGCACCGGCTGGGCAAGTTCTGCGCCAGGTGCGGCTCGCCGACCGGGCTGGAGAAGTCCGGCTGGGTCTCGGTGTGCTCCGGCTGCGGCCGCGAGGAGTACCCGCGCACCGACGCCGCGGTGATCTGCCTCGTCCACGACGGGGCGGACCAGGTGCTGCTGGCTCGCGGACCCGAGTGGCCGGAGGGCCGGTTCTCGGTGCTGGCCGGGTTCGTCGAGGCCGGCGAGTCGCTGGAGGCCTGCGTGGCGCGCGAGGTGCTCGAAGAGGTCGGCGTGACCGTGCGGGACGTCCGCTACCTGGGGTCGCAGCCGTGGCCGTTCCCGCGGTCGCTGATGATCGGGTTCGAGGCCGTGGCCGACCCCGCCGAACCGCTCGTGCCCGCCGACGGTGAGATCGCCGAGGCCATGTGGGTGTCGCGGGACGACGTCCGCAAGGCGATCGAGGTGCCCGGCAGCGTTCCCGGCCTCGGGCTCGCCGGCGGGGCGTCCATCGCGTTCCGGATGCTGCAGAGCTGGTCGGGAGCAGCCCACAGCGGCTGAGCCGAAGCAGGGTCAGCGCCAGGCTGCCAGCCGGGAACCGGGGCGTGATCCGGACGGGTCTCGCCCCAGTCCGGGCTGGCCGGCGGCAGGACGTTGTGCTCGGCGCCATGGCCGTGATCCTGGCGAGGACGCGTGACGACCGCACGCTCGACGCACCGCGATCAGCTCGTCCGGGTGGCGATCCAGTCCGCGTAGGTGTGCCAGCCGACCTCGGGGAACTCCGCGTGCAGGGCGGCGATGTCCAGGTCGAGGCCGATCTCGGTGTGGTGGCGGAACATCGCGGCCAGGTCCGCCGAGTACCGCTCGGCCTTGGCCAGCGGGATCTCGATGAACTCCGTGCCTCTGATGGCAGCCATCTCCGGACCGGTGAGGCGGTCGCTCGCGATGTCGATGCGGCGGTTGCGGAACCGTTCCGGCTGTTCGAAGGCCAGCACCGTCATCGCGGCGATGTCCTCGGGCGCGACGACGTAGAGCTTCAGGTCCGGTGGGATCGGCAGGGCCACCGGCCCTTCGGCACCCATGAACGCGGCCGGGCCGAGCACCGTCCACTGAGGATGGTTCGCGGCCAGGTGGCGCTCGATCTCCGCCTTGGTGTCGAAGTGCGGGATGCCGGTGCCGCGGTCGGCGTTGGTGGCGGAGGTGAAGACGACGTGCGGCACGTGCCGGGCGGCGTCGATCGCGGCTTTGCCCTGCGCCACCTCGTTGGGGTCGCTGAGCGGAGTCATGAGGAAGACGCCGTCGACCCCTGCGAACGCTCGCTCCAGCGATGCGGGGTCGTCGAAGTCGCCGTGGACGTCGTTGGGATGCTTGGGATTTCTCGTCACGCGGCGGACGTCGTGGCCGCGTTCGGTCAGGAGCCGGGCGACGGCGCCGCCCTGGGTACCGGTCGCGCCGGTGACTGCGATTTTCACTTGCCGATCCTGGAGATGTAGCCGTCCGGGCGGACGGTGGCTTCGTGGCCGTCCAGCACGACGCTGGTGCCCTTGCCGTCGGAGAGGTCGAGGCCGGGGACGAACGTGCCGGTCAGCGGGTGGTCGCAGCCCGTGTCGTAGCGGATGTCGGTGCCCTGGATCATCGCGGAGATGCGGGACTTGACCTCCTGCAGGTCGAGCAGGTCGCTGAACAGCGAGTACAGCTCGCGGGACTGCGGGTCGGGGCGGGTCAGCGCCACCTGGGCCATGGTGTTGCGCAGCACGCGTTCGGCGACCGGGTGGCGTTCGGTGGTGTAGGTGTCGATCAGGCAGGAGTCGCCGGTGGCGAGCTTCCAGCCGAGGTTCAGCGCGTCCTGCAGGCCCAGGTTGAGACCCTGACCGCCGAACGGCGAGTGCACGTGGGCGGCGTCGCCCGCGAGCAGGACGTTGCCCTTGCGGTAGGTGGTGGCCTGGCGGGTGTTGTCGGTCCAGACCGTGGCGGTGTGAACGGCGGTGATGCGCACGTCGCGGCCGCTCACCCGGCGCAGGGAGGCTTCGAGGATCTCGCGGTTCACCTCGCGGGTGGCGGGCGGGCCGTCGAACTCCATCAGCATGATCCGGCCCTTGAGCGGGCCGAAGGCGTGGACGCCGGTCGGGGTGCGCTGCCAGCCGAACGGGAGGTCGCCCTCCAGGTCGACGACCGCCTGGTAGCCGGTGAGGCTGGGGCCGGTGCCGGGGAAGTCGAAGCCGGCGAGCTTGCGGACGCTGCTGCGGCCGCCGTCGCAGCCGACGACGTACTCGGTGCCGAAGTCCAGGTCGGTGACGTCGACGCCGCGGCGGATCTCGACGCCGAGTTCGAGGGCGCGGGCTTCGAGGATGCGTTCCAGGTTCTGCTGGCTGAGCATGACGAGCGGCAGACCGTCCAGTTTGAACAGTCCGGCGAAGTGGCCGGTGGCACCGGTGGGACGCCAGGAGAGGCCTGCGGCCTCGGCTTCGCTCGCGGCGTCGATGGCGGGACCGAAGCCGCGCATGGCGAGCATCTGGTAGGTGCGGCCGTTGATCATCTGAGCCTTGATCGTGTCGGCCTGGGTGGTGAGGCGTTCGAGCACGGTGGTGCGGACGCCCTGAAGGGCGAGTTCGGTGGCGAGCAGGAGGCCGACAGGGCCTGCGCCGACGATGGTGACGTCCCCAGAGGTTTTCATGCTCAACATTTGAGCGTGAAAACGTCGCGAAGTCAAACGTGATTTAGGATGGGCTGGTGACCGAGCCGATTTTCGCGTGGCTGTACGTGCAGCAGGGCGTGGACGCCGTGAAGGCCGCGATGGGGCGGCGGATGGAGGAGGAAGCCGGCTGCTCGCTCCTTGAGCACGTGGCGCTCTACCAGCTGTTCCGCAACGGTGGGCGACTGCAGATGTCCGAGCTGGTCGAGCTGCTGGACGTGAGCCCGTCCGGCGTCACGCGGCTGATCGAGCGGCTGGTCAAACGCGGCTGGGTCACGCGGGAGCAGCCCCCGGACAACCGGCGGCTGGTCCACGCCGTGCTGACGCGCGAAGGCGAGGAGGCGTGCCAGGGCGTCACCGCGCGGGTGTACCGGGCGGCGGTCGCCGAGGAGTTCACCGGGTTGCTGAACGAACGCGACCTCGCCGACCTGCGCCGCATCGGCCGCAAGCTGATGGAGGGCCACGGGCGGTGGGACGTCAAGCGTTTCGCGCCCTCAGAGGAGTGACGGCAGCACGTGCTCCTCGGTGACCATGAGGCCCGTGGTGGCCATGGTCTCCGCCAGGCCGGGGTCCCAGCTCGCGGTCTCCGGCCGGCTGTTCAACGTCGGCAGCTCGACCCCGCGCGCGATCAACGTGGCGACGGCCTCGCGGTAGTCGGCCGCCGACATCCGCCACGCCGTGCCACCCGTCCACGCCAGCACCTCGTTGGTGACGCGGATGCCGTCCGGCGTGAAGTCGTTGTGGCACCGGACGATCCTGCCGTCGAGGTGGTGCTTCGCCTGTGGCGTCAGGCCGTTCGGCAGCACCATCAACGGCCCCGGCATGCCCGACTCGAGCAGTCGCGGGCTGCGGACGACGGTGATCTCCCGCGCTTCCAGGGTGTCGTTCAGCGTCAGGTAACCCTGCGAGGTCAGCACCGGGTTGCTGTAGGCGTCGGGCAGGACGCCAGCGCGTTCCCAGTCGGTGCCCGCGAGCTGCAACGCCTTCCGCACGATGCGCGCGAGCGGACGGCCGTCGTCCAAGTCGTTGCCCGCCAAGGCGAACCGGGTCGTCCACCGCCGCTGCTCCTGGCCGAGCTTCGCGAGAATCGCCGCGGCCTGGTTCGCGATCATCGGCAACGCGGGCTGCGGGATCTTGCCGTACTTCCGCACGTGCTCGATCCACTCGGCCGCCCACGGGGCGTTGAGCAGGCCGTGCTCGCGCAACGCGAACTTCAGCACGGCGTCCGCGGTCGAGGCCTCTTCCGACGTGGACAGGCCGACCGGCTTGCCGTGCACGGCTTCCAGTACTTCGGGCAACGTGCTGCCGTGGGCGCGGAGGTGCTCGTCCAGGCGTGCCAACGAGATCTGGCGGCGGGCCGGGTGCGCGATCGGCTTGCGCAGCAGTTCGCCGAGGACGGCGGCGGTGCGGGCGTCCTCGACGCGGAAGCTGAACGCCGAGCGGCCGCCGCCCTCCAGGGTCTCGCGGGCGAGGCGCCAGAACTCCGCGAGCTCCGGCTGGTCCATGTTCACGGCACAACCCTAGTTTCCTGATTCGTCGTGCGCCGATGCCGGTTCTGGGTACTCTGCGTGACGGGGAGGGCGCGCAATGACACGAGGGATGAACCTGTTCGGGAGTGACCCGTCCGAGGTCGAGCGTGGACTCGACGAGTGGGTGGCTGGGTTCGAGCGGAAAGCCGCGCGCTACCAGGAGCTCCAGCACCGGGTCGAGGAAGTCCGGCTGTCGGCGACCAGTTCGAACGGAGTCGCGACGGTCACCGTCGATGCCAACGGAAACCTCGTCGACATCCGGTTCTCCGATCGGATCGTCCAGACAACCCCGGACGAGCTGCGGGCTCAGGTGCTCGGCGCGCTCAAGCGGGCCAAGACACAGATCGCGGCCCGCGTCCGCGAGGTCGCCGACGACACGCTGGGGCCGGAGGCACGCGACAGCGCCGACCGGATCACGGGCTACTACGAGCAGAAGTTCGGAGCTCCCGACGAACCGCCACCTCCACCGCCACGCGATGACGAGGACTACGGCGGATCGATCTACCGGTAGCCGGTACGAGGGGCGTGGTCATGTCAGGTTTTGAAGTGGATCCGGCTGCTCTGCGAGCTCACGCGGACAAGGCAGACCGCCATTCCGCCGCGCTCGGCCAGGCCGCGGACGCGGCGGACCAGGCGATGTCGGACGACGTGTACGGCCTCATCTGCCAGTTTCTGCCGCCGCTGTTCAACGAGCTGGAACAGACCGCTCGGGACGCACTGAAGGCGAGCAGGGATGGCATGGCCGAGACCGCGTTGAACCTGCGCCACAGCGCCGAGCGCTACGAGCGCCACGACAATGCGGTCGGCGAGCGTCTCACCAGCATCGAGGGCGGGTTGCGATGACCGACAACCCGCTGGTCGCGAAGGAGGAGGACTCCACCGAGTGGTACTCGGGCTCCGGTATCGCGGAGTCGATCAGCGACCTGGTCAAGGGCATCGAGAGCGGCAACTGGGCCGACATCGGGTTGGGCGCTCTCACCACCGGCCTCGAGGCGCTCAGCTTCGTGATCGACCCGATCGGCTCGGTCGGGTCGAACCTCGTCGGGTTCATCATCGAACACGTCGCTCCCCTCAGGGAGGCGCTCGACGACCTCGCCGGCAACGCCGATGCCGTGGCCGCACAGGCTCAGACCTGGCAGAACGTCGGCAAGGCGGTCGCCCAGGTGAAGAGCGATTACGAGCGCGACGCCGCCACGGACACAGCCGCGTGGGCGGGCAAGGCGGGCGATGCGTACCGGAGAAGGGCCGCGGACACGGCCGCGCTGATCGGAGCCGCGGCTGAGGCGTCGAACGGCATCGGCAGCGCGGTGCGGATGGCCGGGATGCTGGTCGCGGTGGTCAGGGAGACGGTGCGAGACCTGATCGCGGACCTCGTCGGTCGCCTGGTGGTGTGGGCGGCCGAGGCGCTCACCGTGGTCGGCGCGCCGGCGGCCGCGGCGCAGGCGGCCACCGCCGCGGCGAAGTGGGCCGCACGCATCGCCCAGATCATCAAGAATCTCGTGCGCGCGTTGCAGAATTTGATCCCGATGCTGCGCAAGCTCGGTGAGCTGCTGAAGCAGATCCGCAAGAAGATGGACGACCTCAGCGGCAAGAGTGGCGGCGGTGGCCAGCCGCCGAAGAAGCCGAACGATCCGCCCGGTACCGGTGG
Source organism: Lentzea flava (assembly GCF_014648475.1). Classification (GTDB taxonomy): domain Bacteria; phylum Actinomycetota; class Actinomycetes; order Mycobacteriales; family Pseudonocardiaceae; genus Lentzea; species Lentzea flava. The sequence goes on from NZ_BMRE01000041.1 coordinate 55,042, forward strand.
CCACCCCGATCACACCCAGCCGTCGGGCAAACCGGATCCCGACGCGACGCCGGACGGCCATCCCACGAGGATCCCGGACAGGGAGAGCCCGGAGAACAAACGCGCGCTGGAGCTGGAGAACGAGTCGGCCACCACGCTCGCCAAAGCCGGCTACAAGGTTGAGCAGAACCCGTCCGTGCCCGGTGACAAGAATCCCGACTACCGCATCGAGGGCGAGGTCTTCGACAACGTTGCGCCCACCACCAGCAACCCTCGCAACGTCGCCGACCGGATCCAGCGAAAGGTCGACGCGGGCCAGACCGAACGGGTGGTGGTCAACCTCGCGGACAGCAATGTCAGCGTCGACGCGATGCGCGCTCAGCTGCGCGACTGGCCGATCGAAGGGCTCAAAGAAGTCATCGTGATCGACAAGAATGGCAACGTGCTCCACATCTACCCGTAGGCAGGAAGATCAGATGGCCCTCTCGTACATCCTCGACATCGCGACTCAGCTGACTGCGCCGCGGGTCGCAGCAGAGCTGCGGCCGCTGGTCGGTGATCCGGATCTCACGACGGAAGAGCTGATGGAGGGCGTGGTTGCCGGCAGGGAGACGTGGGTGCGCGTCGGTGAGGCCAAGCCGCGGCCGTGGAACGTCGTCGCCACTGATCTCGGCTTCACTCCCACGACCTGGGTCGTGTTCCGGCTGAGCAAGCAGCAGGAGATCGGGCCGCAGCTCGACGACGTGGTCCGGTGGACCGTCGGCCTGCTCGACCACGTGCCCGGCGACGCCGTCCTGCACTTCGACTACGAGGTCGTGTGGCTGGTCCGCCGCGACGGCGAACTGAGCCTGAACGAACGTGACGACATCTGGACGCCGTCGCGGCTCGCGGCGGTGGGCAACCGGCCTCACCGTCGCGGCACGCCGGTGTTCAGCTAGGGGTCGATCCGGTCCAGCGCCGCGCCGTCCCACGTCGTCTGCGTGCACGCCACGCCACGGCCGTTCTTGGGCCGCAGCACGTCGTAGATGTGCATGCGCGGGATCTTGTCCGACACGCCCCACCCGCTCGGCCAGGTGATCACCCAGTCCATGTCGAGGTCGACCAGCAGCCCCAGCATGCGCGCGATGGTCGGGTCGTCGAGACGTTCGAAGGCCTCGTCGAGCAGCACCAGGCGCAGCGGGTCGAACTCGTCGCTCACCGCGTCGTAGAAGCTCGCCGCGGCCGCGAACAGCGTCACGTACGAGATCAGGCGGGTCTCGCCGGACGACAGCTGGCGCAGCCGCCGTTCGCGCGGGTTGCCGTCCGGGCCCGTGTCCGCGACGGTCACCGTGAACTGGTGCCACGTGCGGTAGTCGAGCGCTCGCGACAGGATCTCGGCGTAGCCGCCGGAATGCGTGTCGCGCTCGTTCTCGATGCGCTCGGTGAAGACTCGGCGCAGCGTGGCGTCCTGCTCCGGGGTGCGTTCGCCGAACGGGAGCCGGACGAGCGCAAGCGCTTGCCTCGTCTGGTCGTCGAGCGCGCTGGACGACTTCCACGCGAGCTTGACGTGCACGCCCTGGCTGGAACGGGCCTGGGAGAGGACCTCGTTCATGCGCTTGGTGAGGTTCTCGGCGACGGTGATCTGGCCGCGCAGCCACTCGGCGAGGTCGCGGATCAGGTAGTCGGCGAAGATGCCCTGGTACTGCTCGTCGAGGAACCCGCGCTGTTCGGCCAGCTTCGTCGTGACCTGGCGGGCGGCGACGGCGACGGGCTTCGCGCCCTCCTCGCCGGTCACCGTCACGGTCAGCAGGCCCGCGTGCTGCTCGGCGGCGATGTCGTGGCTGCCCGCCAGCGAGGTCTGCAACGCCTGCAGCTTCGCGATCACGGTGGCCTCGGTGCCGCCACGACGGTCGCCTGCTTCGGCGATGGCCTGGCGCACCATGGACTCTTCCGGAACGTCGGTGAACGCGGCGGCCAGCAGGCCGGGAGCGCGCACGGTCGCCTGGAAGTTCGCGGACGCGCGTTCCAGTGCTTCGGAGGCCTCCTCGACCTGCGTGGAGTTGGTCTCCAGCAACGCTTCCAGCTTCGCGGCCTGTTCGCGCGCGGTCGTGATGCTCTCGCGCACGCCCTTGAGGTCCTCGCGCATCTTCTTGCGCGACTTCTCCAGCTGCGTCAGCTGTTCGCTGATCTCCTTGGCCTCACCGCCGACGGCGTCGGTCAGCTCGGCCAGCGTGCCGGCCTGGGCCGCGTAGTCGATGCAGCGGGCGTCGGCGTCGGCCTCGGCGGTCTGCCGGTCCGCCACGGCCTCGTGGTAGCGGTGGGAGGCGTCCGTGAGGTCGGAAATCGTGCCCTGGCACCGCCTGCGCACCGCGTCGCCGAGCAGGTCGGCGGTCCGCTGGGCCTCCGACGCCGCCGCCTGGGCCTGGCGCAACCCCTCGGTGTCCGACGGCAGCCCGGCGTCGCCTGCCTGGCGGGTCAGTTCGGAACGTGCCGCTTCCAGCCGTGCGTTGGCGTCCTCCAACGCGTCGCGGAGCTCGAACGTCCGTTGCTGGGCCCGTGCCGCGGACTCCTCCGCGGCCTGGACGCGGCTGTGCTTGGCGATCAGCTCGGCGTCGCCGGGGAACGCCGCGACATGTGCCTCCCAGGTGGCGACGTGCTCGTGCGCACGGGCCAGTTCGTCTTCCGCGGTGCCGAGCTGGGCGCGCAGCTCGGCCAGTTCCTCTTCCAGGGCGGCGATGCGGCGGCCACGGGCGGCTTCTCGCGCACCGGCACCGATGAACTCGGCCTCGGGCTTGGTCCACCGGCCGGTCAGCACGCCCGTGCGCCAGTCGCCGGTGGTGGTCATGTCGTCCAGCGACACCGCCCGCAGCAGGTCGGCGACGAGCGACTCGGGTACCGGCGAACCTTCGACGGCCGGCACCAGGAACTCGGCCAGCGATCGGCCCTCGACCGCAGGCCGCGGGACTGCCAGAACATCGCTCAGGTCGGTGCTGTGCGGGGTCACCCAGGCGTCCAGGAGGCCGCTGGCTTGCAGGGCGGCCTCCAGGCCTGCCCGCTCGTCGGCGGTGAGCGACGGCGCGAAGTCCACGAGCCGGTAGAAGGGCGCGCCTTTCGCCGGGTCGCGGTCCGCGGACGTGTACTGGCCGGGCACCGGCACGCGCTCGTTGCCAGAGCGCAGGCCGACCAGTTCCTCGTCCAGCGTGTCCAGACGGGCCCGCAGCTCGGTGCGCTGCTGCGTGAACGCGTGCGCGGCGTCACGGGCGGCCTGCACCAGCGGTCCGACCCACTCGCGGGCCGTCGCGCTCAACGCCTTGGCAGCGGCCGGATCGGCGGTCTGCGGCAGGACCAGGGCCTCGGCGGGGCGTTCGTCGAGCAGTGGTCCGCTCGACGTCCACGCCTCGACCTGCTCCAGCCAGGCCTGCACGACCTCGGCGAGCTCCTGCATCTCCTGGTTGCGCAACGCGGTCGACTCGGTCGCGCCGAGCTGGGCGTCGCGGGCCTTCTGCCGCAACGACTCCACCTCGCGCTGCTGCGCGTCCAGCGCGATCGCCTGCTCGTGCAACGACAGCGCGAGCGCACCCCGTTGGCGCGCAAGGGAAGCAATGCCCGTGGTCTGATCGATCACCGACGTCAGCGCGGCCAGCACGTCCTCGGTCGCGGCGGCGGGCGGCACCCGGCGTTCGATCGGCAGCGGCCCCGCCTCGGGATCCGGCTTGGCACGCACGGAATCCGTGGTCACGGTGGCCTCGGCGGGCGGGACCTGCGGCACGTCCGGCGCGAGGTCCGGGTCCATTCCAGCGAGGCGCAGGTTCTCGCGCAACGGTTCGCTCAACGCGTCGGCGGCGCTCAGGTCTTCCGCGAGCCGCCGCAGCAGGCGCAGCACGTTGTCGACGGCGGCGTCTTCCTGGGCGCGCTGGCGGTGCGCGGTTTCGAGCGCGGCGACCGCCGAGGAACGCATCTGCGCCACCAGGTTCTCGCGCGTCTTGAGGTCCTGCAGATCGCGGAACGCCGGTAGTTCCTTCAGCGCCGCGATGGTCTCCTCTGCCTGCTGCTCGCCGGTCTCCATGTCGACGAGCGCCTGCTCGGACGCCGCCCGCTCCATCCGCGTGACGTCCAGCTCCTGCGTGAGCTTCGCCTGCTCGCGCCGCAGCTTCGCGACCGACTTCTCGGCGGACTCCAGCCGTTCCGCGGCGCTGCGCAACCCGCCGAACGCATAGTCGCTGTAGGTCTTGAGGAACGTGCTGAGCGCACTGTCCGCAGAGGACAGTCGCACGATGTTCTCGCGGATCGACTCCAGGTCGTCGAACGACGTCGCGAGCTGCTCGATCATCGTCTGGTCCAGCGGCGGCAGGGCGTCGGACAGGATCTGCTCCAGCTGCCCTTCCAGCACCTTCAGGCCGACGTCCGGGTTGCGCAGCGTCCGCTGCAGGTGCAGCAGGTCGCCGTACCGCGCGGCAGGCACGCCGTAGACGGTCTCGGCGATCTTCGCCCGGAACGCCGGTTCCTCGAACATGCAGTCCGCGCCGATGATGTCCCGCAGCTGCGCAGGGCCGTGCGGAACCCGTTCCGGACCCGCGAGCTGCAGTTCCGTGCCGACGCGCATCGGTGTGACGAACCGCCACGAGTCCGTGATCGCCTGCGAGGTCTTGGACGCCTTCACACCGAGACCGCACGTCAGGTACTCGTTGCCGGAGTGGTCGGCGGCCTCGCGGATCAGCTCGACCCACGCGTAGCCGATGCGGTTCGGCCCGCCGTCGTAGTCGTCGAGCATCAGGCGCCGGATGCTGACCGTGTCGAAGCCCTTCGAGCCGAGCTGGCGCAGATCGCCGTCCAGGCACAGCGGGAGCAGCAGCTCCAGCGTGCGGGACTTGCCGGAACCGTTGGTGCCCTGGAAGATCGCGCGGCCACCGGAGAAGTCGAACGTCTGCTCGGTGTACTGCCAGATGTTGACCACGCCGCCGCGGTGCAGCCGCCACCTGCTCATGACACGTTCTCCTCATCGAACAGGGACCAGCTCGGCACTTCGGGCACCACAACGGGGTCCGGTTGTTCTCGTTCTGGATCGCCGTCGGGTTCCGGCAGCCAGCGGTGTGCGGCCGCGCTGATGGACCAGCCTTCGTCGACCGGCACCGCGAGACCCATGCGGCGCAACAACTCCGTCACCTCGGCGACCAGCCGGTCGAGGTCGTCGGTGAACTGCTTCGACCACGCGGCAGGGTAGTCCTCGACCAGACGGGCGCAGACCTCGCGGATCCGTTCCGCGGTGACGACGTGGCGTGCGGGCGGGTCCTCGGAGTCGTCCTCGACGAGGTCCGGCAACGCGAGGAGCGCGATGCGCGCGACCGTCGAGACACCGGGGAACGACAGGTCGGTCAGGAAGTCCTCCGGGTCGGCGGCGAGCACGCCCTCGACGCGGCACTCGGTGTAGAGGCCGAACGCCTGCTCCAGCAGCGCGGATTCCTTGCGCTGGTTGCGCCTCAGCCACTCGGCCTGGTCGTCCGGCAGGTCCGCGTAGAGCACCAGCGGCGTCTCCACCAGCTTGCGCCGCACCGCGTGCTCGACCCCGCGCGGACCGGGCCGCGCCGCGAGCTCGATCAGGTGAGCGGGGCTCTGGGCTTCCCCGACCGGGCCCGTGACGAGCTGGCCCAGCAGGTCCGTGTCGATCGTGATCAGTGCTTCCTGCGGGATCATGTCCTGCGCGACCGAACCCTCGGTCTCCTGCAGCACGCCGAGGGAGACGAGGTGGCGCAGCGCTGCCGTGAGCGCCCGCCGTTCGGTGACGTCGTCCGGTGCGTCGATGCCCGCTTCCACCGCGGCGGAACGGATGTCGGCCACGAGCCGGGACAGCAGGGTCTGGCGGCCGATGCCGGTGAGCACGGCGAGGGTCAGTGCCAGATACGCGTAGGCGCGCGGCGACATGCTGAGCACGCCGCGGGTGTCGTCGTGGCCGGGACCGGACTTGTAGAGGCGCGCGAACCGGCGTTCCACCACGAGCCGGTAGCCGAGCAGGCCGGCGAACAGGTCCTGCAGCGTCGCCCGGTGCCTGTAGACGAGGCTGAGCAGCTCGCCGTCCGGGCCGTCGGAGCGCAGCAAAGGCCTGCGCAGCAACGTTCGCGCGCACCGCACCACGTTGGCGGCGTCGATGTCGGAGAGGTTGTCCAAGTGGTTCATCGCTTCAGTGCCACCGTCGCGTCGTGCAGGGTGAGCGTCCCGGCGGCGGACTTGATCTTGGTGGTGGTGCCGTGGGCGATCTCGAGTTTGAGGCCGCGCACGGGGTCGCTGGCCGATCCGCTGTCCTGCGGCGAGTCGCGCTGGGCCATCGCGAGCGTGAGCAGCTCGCAGAACACCTCCAGCGCGCCGTGCGTCAGCGTGGTGTTCTCCAGATTTCCGGCGGCTTTCGTGAGTTCCGCGACGTGCCGCGCGCGGATCTCGTCCGCCTCACGGGCTTCCGCGAGCAACGACTGCTCGGTCATCGGGTCGTCGAGGATCCTGGACGGCCTGCCGCGCGCGCCCCGGTCGCCTCGGGACCTGACGCTCACCGTCACGTCGCAGACCGGGCCGTCGCGCCACGGCGTGCGCTCGTTGTCCGAGTCGTGTTCCGGCGCGGGGGAGAGGTGGCGCGCGCTGTAGAGGCCGAACGCGGACGCGTAGATCTCGTGCGCTTCCTCTCTGGTCGCGTTGTCGAACCAGCTCGCGAGCTTCAGCAGCTCCGCGCGGCGTCCCGGCAGCAGGCCGCCGCCGGACGTCGCGCGCTTCACGCTGGCCAGCAGGCTGCCGATGGCGCGGGCGGTGGCTTCGCGCAGCGCCGTGACCTGGCTCGGACGGCCGGGGCGGTCGACGAACCAGTCCGTCAGCTCCTGCCAGTCCTCCGGCGTGCGGCCGCGGGCGCGTTCCACACTGGCGCCGAGGTCGGTGCTGAGCAGCCTGAGCAGCTCGGAGCGGGCTTTGGTGAGGCGGGCCAGTGCTTCCGCGATCGGCGGCGTGTACTTCAGGACGTCCTCGACGACGCGCTGGATGTACTCGACCAGCAGGTTGCGGAAGCCCGCGATCTCGTCCGGTGCCAGGTGGTTCCGCGTGACGACCTGGCCGAGGTAGGCGTAGAAGTCGCGCACCGTCGCCGCGAGCTCGGCGTGCTGCAGGAACAGGGTGGTGACGCGTTCGGCGAGGAGTTCCTTGGTCTTGTCGCCTTCGTTGAGCAGCGCGACGCTCAGCGATCCGCCCAGCTCGTTGAGGCCGCGTTCGATGGCGGGGAGCAGCTCGCGGGACACCTCGCGGGCGCCTTCTGGGACCCTGAGCAGCTCGTCGACGTCGCGCTGCACGCGCACGGCGAGCTTGGAGACCTGGTACCGCACGCTGCCGTGCTGGAACTCGGCGATGCTGGACGCGACCACCTCACGCCGTCCCTGGACGAGGTTGCCCCACTCGACCAGCTGCTTGAGGCGGTTGATGACGTTCTCGATGCGGCTCTCGCCGGGTTCGACGCGACCTTCCCTCTCCTGACCCGCCAGCGCTCCGGCGACCTCACCCGCGCTGAGATCCGCCAGCAGCGTGGAGGTGAACAGCCGCATGATCGCCAGGTACGTGCGCTGGTGATCGCGCGCGTCCAGATAGGCGTACAGCTTCAGCCGCTTGTGCTCCACGACCGGCCACCCTAATGCGCGCGCCTCGGCGACGCGGCGCTACCGTGCCTACAGCGAGCTGGGGAGGATGCCGTGGGCGCGGGGCGCGCGTTGGGGTTGTTGCTGGGCGTGGCCGCGGATGCGGTCTTCGGTGATCCGCGTCGATTTCACCCGGTAGCGGCATTCGGCAGCGCAGCGGCGGCCCTGGAGAAGCGCGTGTACGCCGACTCCCAGGCGGCCGGCGTCGCGTACTCGGCCGTGCTGGTGGGCGGCACCGCCGCCCTCGGCGTCGCGGTGGAACGCGTTGCCCGCCGCCACTGGCTGACGCAGGCGCTGGCGACCGGCGTGGCGACCTGGGTGGTGCTCGGCGGCCGTTCGCTGGCGGCCGAGGGCACCTCGATGGGACGGGAGCTGGACTCGGGCGACCTGGAGGCCGCCCGTTCGCGGTTGCCCAACCTGTGCGGCCGTGACGCTGCCCGGCTGGACACTCTTGGCCTGGCCCGCGCGACCGTCGAATCCGTGGCCGAGAACACCTCGGACGCCGTCGTGGCGCCGCTGTTCTGGGGCGCCGCCTTCGGCGTTCCCGGCCTGCTCGGCTACCGCGCGGCGAACACGCTGGACGCGATGGTCGGCCACAAGTCCCCGCGCTACCTGCGCTTCGGCTGGGCCTCCGCCCGCCTCGACGACCTGCTGAACCTGCTGCCGTCACGGCTCGCGGCGTTGCTGACCATCGGCGGCGCCCCGGTCGTGGGCGGCTCGGCCACGCAGGCGCTGGAAACCTGGCGCCGCGACGCCTCGGCCCACCCGTCACCCAACGCGGGCCAGGTGGAGGCGGCCTTCGCCGGCGCGCTGGAGATCCGCCTGGGCGGCCGCACCGTGTACTCGCACGGCGTCGAGGAACGCCCGGTGCTCGGCCACGGCCGCAACCCGGACTCAGGTCACGTGACGCGTGCGGTCGAGCTGTCCCGCGTCGTCGGCTTCGGTGCGGCCCTCGTCAGCGCCGTCATCGCCTTCTTCCGCAAGTAGCTCGGCGATCGACTTCTTGCGCTTGGGCCCTTCGTGCAGCACGCCACCCGGCCGTGCCTCGCGAATGGTGAAGTACAGCCACCCGCCGACCGCCATGACGCCGAACGCGATCCACTGCAGCGCGTAGGAGAAGAACGGCCCGGACTCGAGCCGCGGCAACGGCAACGTGTCGAGCGCCCCCGGCTGGTTCTCGATCAGCTGGTAGTAGCCGGGCTCGATGCCCGGCCCGACCGCGTTGTTGTTGATCGAGTAGATCTGCCTGCGCCCGTCCTGCTGGAACGCGGGCTGCTCGTTCGACTCGTTGGGCCTGGCCAGCCCGATGACCGTGACCTCGTCGGCGGGCGGTTTGGCGAAGTCCGGCGGCTTGATGCCGTTGACGGGCCGCACGTACCCGCGGTCGATCAGCACGGTGTGGCCGGTCGTGGTCCTGAACGGCGTGATGACCTCGAACGCGGCCTCACCCTGCACGGTCCTCAGCCGGGCCAGCGCTTCCAGTTCCGGCAGGTAGCGGCCCTTGATCTCCACCTTCTGCCACTCGTCGTGCCGCGCGCCGAACGGCACCGGATCGCTCTTGAGCGACTTGGTGATGGCGGCGTTCTGCGCCTGGCGCTCGTCGTTGCGGCCGAACTGCCACGGGGACAGGAAGTAGATGCAGGCACCCGCGAACACCCAGACGGCCAGGGTCAGCGCCAGCCAGCCAGGCCTGAGGAGGAACTTGAAGCGCACAACTTCACGGTAGTTGCGTGACCTGGACCTCGTGGAACTGGGTCACGAACCCCTCGCCTTCCGGCGACGCGGCCATCACCCCGACCTTGGTCTCGATCTGCGGCGGGAAGTAGGCCTTGCGCAACACCTTGGCCGGCTCCTCACCGTCGAGGCCGTACCGCACCCACACCGCGTCACCCCTGCGCTCGGCAACGATCGTGAACCGCTCGAACCCGTCCACCAGCGCCAGGTTCCAGTCCGAGAAACCCCTGGTCACCACGGTGCTCGCCTGCCGCTTCCCGTCGAACACCTCGACGCCGGCCTTGATCCAGTTCTCGCCGTCGATCACCAGCCCGACCCCGGCGTGGTCGTACTGCGCCGCGTACTCGCCGCTGAACGTCGCCGTGATGGTGAAGTCGCCGGCCACGGTCACGCCGTAGAGGTGGCCGTTGTCGCGGATCACGCCGTTGCCGGTCAGGCGCCAGAAGTCCGACAGCGGGTCGGCGTGCACGGTCAGGGGATCGGCCGACCACTTCCGCGGCTCGTTGAGCCACGTCCACCCGGTGAAGTCCATGAACTCATCCTGGCACGCTCGACCAGCCAGAACGACCGCCCAGCGACGATCTTCATCGGCTCGGCCGATCACCTTGGCCGATGAACCGGGCCGGTGTCGGTGCTCGGCAGTACGTTCGAGGTGATGGACAGGTTCAAGGCCTACTGGGACCGTCCCGAGATGCGTGACGCGCTGGCCCGTCGCGACATCGGGACGGTCTTTCGGCTGCTCGTGCAGGACGGCGTCCCGCAGCGCGAACTCGCGGAGATCACGCGCCAGAACCAGTCCGAGATCTCCGAGATCATCGGCGGCCGTCAGGTCATGGCTTACGAGTTGCTCGAACGCATCGCGCTCAGCCTCGGCGTCCCGAGGGGCTATCTCGGGCCGGCGTACGAGGCGATCAGCCCGCCGCCGTCGCAGGACGAGGCCGCGAAACGCGCCTCGTTCCTCGCTCACGCGGCCGAAGCCGTGCTCGGCCAACCGGTGTTCGGCAGTGCGGAGAGGACAGCGCCCGTGGCCGAGGCGACGCCCGTGCCGTCCCAGGTGGGGGCGAGCGACGTCGAGATCCTCAACCGCGTGCTGCACGACCTGACCAGCTTGGAGTCGCAGTTCGGCGGTGGAGTGGTGCTGGCGGCGGTCGAGGGCCAGCTGCGGTGGGCGCGTGGCCTGCTGGAGGCGTCGATGCGCGATGCCGTCAAGCCCGCCCTGTTCGAGGCGGTGGCGTTGCTGCACAGGCGTGCGTCGAGCGCGGCGTTCGACATGGGCAGCCTCGATCAGGCACGAGACCACCTCCTCGCGGCACTGGAGCTCGTCCAGGCCGCGCGGAACCTGCCCCTGCAGGCGATGTTGTTCTACTGCGCGGGTCGGATGGAGCAGTACCACGGACCGCCCGACGCGGCGTTGAGGTTGTTCCAGTTCGGCTACCCCGTGGCGTTGGCGTCGAGATCGCCGAGGCTGTGCGCGTTGCTGGAAGTGCGGGAGGCCCGTTGTTACGCGGTCATGGGCAACCGGGAGTCGGCCGAGCGGTCCTTGTCGCTCGCCGTGGAGAACTTTCACACGGAAGGTGAGCTGCCCGAATGGCTGAAGTTCTTCGACGAGTCCGAACTTCTCGCCGCGGTCGGCGTGACCTGGGCCGAGCTGGGTGAGTGGGACAGGGCGGTCGCCGCCCTCCGGCGGAGTCTGCGGCAGCGAGACGACGACTACGCGCTGGCTCGCTCCTTCGACCTCGCCGAGTTGGCGACGTGCCACCTCCGCGGCGGTGACGTCGATGAGGGCGTGCGCGTGGCGACGAGGTCGTTGGACCTCGTCGGCCAGTTGAACAGCAGGCGCGCCCGCGACCGCCTTGCCCCGCTGGAACGCGCCGCTCGCCGTGGTGGTGCGGAAACGCTCGGTGTTGTGCAGCGGATCACAGCCATGCGCCGACAGGTCACGGCTTCCTGAAGATTGACCGTCCTCAGAGCTGCTCGCGCACCCACGCGATCATCCCCGGCATCGCCGCCTCGATCATGACCAGCACTTCTTCGAACCCGGACCGGTCCCCGTAGTACGGATCCGGCACGTCCACGCCGTCCGCGTCCGGGTCGAACGAGCGCAGCAGCCTGATCCGGTCCGGATCCGCCATCCGGCGCAACGCTCGCAGGTGGCCGGTGTCGAGCGCGACCAGCAGATCCGCGTCCAGGTGCAGGTCAGAGACCTGGGCGGCCACGTGGTCGGTCGGATATCCGTTGTCCGCCAACGTCTTCAACGCTCGCGGGTCCGCGGGGTCGCCCACGTGCCAGCCACCGGTGCCGGCGCTGGACACGGTGACGAAAGACGACAATCCTTCGCGGGACAGCCATTCTCGGAAGACGAGCGCTGCCATGGGGGACCGGCAGATGTTGCCGGTGCAGACAAAGGCGACCTTCACCGCCACACGGTAACGCTCAACCGCTGTCGCAAGATGTACGGACAAACGACATGGAGGCCGCCCATGCAGACTGGTACCGACGTGCCCCCGCAACGGGAGATCATCGGGTGCACCGACGCCCTCGGGCGCCGTCGTGCGTTCGAGGTGTACCTCAACGAGAAGGGGCGCGTCTGCTTCCGCACCCCGCCCGGTGAGTCCGCGCAGCTCGACGCGTTCCAGCTGGACGAGCTGATCAGCCACCTCACCGAGCTCCGCCGCTACATGCAGTGACGCGGTGCTCTGAGCTGGTCGCCTAGAATCCCGGCGATGACCAGCCCAGACCTGCGCCACCACGGTGACGTCGACGCCGCACCCGGCCTCGCCGACTTCGCCGTCAACGTGCGGGTGCCGCACCCGCCCGATTGGCTGCGCGAACGGCTGGCCGCGGCGCTCGGCGACCTGGGACGTTATCCCTCGAAGCTCGCCGAGGAGCGCGCCCGTGCGGCCGTCGCACGCCGCCACGGGCGCTCTCCCGACGAGGTTCTGCTGCTCAACGGTGCCGCTGAGGGCTTCGCGCTGCTGCCGAAGCTCGCGCCGCGCCGGGTGGCGATCGTCCACCCCGGTTTCACCGAGCCCGAAGTGGCGTTCCGCGACGCCGGAATTCCGGTCGAGCACGTGCTGCTCGACGGCGACTTCCAGCTGCGCGGCGCACGAACGGACGCCGACCTCACCGTCATCGGCAACCCGACGAATCCCACGTCGGTGCTGCACTCCAGGGCAACGCTGAAGGCCCTGCCCGGCAGGCTCGTCGTGGACGAGGCGTTCATGGACGCCGTGCCCGGCGAACCGGAGTCGCTCGCGCACGACCCGGACGTGCTGGTGCTGCGCAGCCTCACCAAGACCTGGGGCCTCGCCGGCCTGCGGGCCGGTTACTTCCTCGGCGACCCCGAGACGCTCGCGACACTGGCGCACGGACGCCCGCACTGGCCCGTCGGCAGCCTGACGCTCGAAGCGATCACCGCGTGCTGCGAGCCGGAGGCGCTGGAGGCGTCGCACCGGTACGCGCTGGAGGCCGTCGAGCACGCCGCGTACGCCTTGGAGCAGCTCCAAGATCTGGTCGTCGTGCCGCCGAGAGCGCCGTTCATGCTGATCAGGGTGCCGAGGGGCACGCGGGAGGCGTTGCGGGACAAGGGGATCGCTGCCCGGCGCTGCGACACGTTCCCCGGTCTCGACGACACGTACCTGCGCGTGGCGATCCGGCCGCCGGAGGAGTTCGCGGTGTTCGTCGACGCGCTGCGGGTAGTGATGGAGGAACTGGCTTGAAGCTCGCCGACGTGATCGCGGTGCTGGAGTCCGCGTATCCGCCAAGGACCGCCGAGAAGTGGGACGCGGTCGGGCTGGTGTGCGGTGACCCTGCCGAGGAGGTCACGCGCGTCCTGGTCTGCGTCGACCCGACGTCGTCCACTGTGGACGAAGCCGTCGAGTGCGGCGCGCAGCTCGTGCTGGCGCACCACCCGCTGCTTCTGCGCGGCGTCAACGGAGTTCCCGCCGACGACCCCAAGGGTGCGTTGGTGCACAAGCTGATCCGGAACCGCGCCGCCCTGTATTGCGCGCACACCAACGCGGACAGCGCCCTGCCCGGCGTCTCGGACGCGTTGGCGAAAGCCATCGGGCTCACGGTCGCCGGGCCGCTCGAACCCGCGCCCGCGGACCTGCCGGAGGACACCGGAACGGGTCGCATCGGCGAGCTGCCCGAGGCCGAACCGCTGAGGGTCTTCGCCCAGCGCGTGGCCGACGCCCTGCCCGCCACGGTGCAGGGCGTGCGCGCGGCCGGCGACCCGGAACGCCTGATCAAGCGGGTCGCGGTGTGCGGCGGCGCCGGCGACAGCTTCCTCGGCACGGTGCAGCGCGCGGGCGTCGACGCCTACGTGACGGCCGACCTGCGGCACCACCCCGCGAGCGAGCACATCGAGTCCGGCGGCCCCGCGCTGGTGGACGTCGCGCACTGGGCCAGCGAGTGGCCGTGGTGCGAGCAGGCGGCGGAGATCCTGCGGGAGGCGTTCGGCGGTAGGGTCGACGTACTCGTCTCCACCCGCCGGACCGATCCGTGGACAGTCGGGGCGACGAGATCAGCAGCAGGAGGACATGCGTGAAAGCCGATCCCGCAGTGCAGCGCAGGCTGCTCGACCTGGCCGAGGTCGATGCCGAACTGGCGCGTGTCACCCACCGTCGCCGCACGCTGCCCGAGATCGCGGAGATCGCCGAGGCCGAGCAGCTGGTCCGCACGAAGCAGGACGCGCTGGTGGCCGTCGAGACGACGCTGGGCGACCTCGACCGCGACGTGAAGCGCCAGGAGACCGAGATCGACCAGGTCCGCGCCCGCGAGGAGCGCGACCGCAAGCTGATGCAGTCCGGCTCGGTCGGCGCGAAGCAGCTCACCGACCTCGAGCACGAGCTCGCCACCCTGCAGCGCCGTCAGGGCGTCCTGGAAGACGACCTGCTGGAGCTGATGGAACGTCGTGAGGCCGTCGAGGCGGACGTGTCGTTCGCCCGCGTGGAGCTGGACAAGGCCCGCGAGGCGCTGGAGGCCGCCACGAGCCGCCGTGACGCCGCCCTCGCCGACCTGGAGTCGACCGAGATCAAGCGCACCGCCGACCGCTCGATGATGGCCAAGGGCTTCCCGGACGACCTGCTGAAGCTCTACGACCGCCAGCGCGAGCAGCGCGGCATCGGCGCGGCGCCGTTCCAGTCCCGTCGCTGCGGCGCGTGCCGGATCGAGCTGGACCGCAGCGCGTTGTCGAAGGTGAAGGAAGCGGCCGCCGACGAGGTCGTGCGGTGCGAGGAGTGCGGCGCGATCCTGGTTCGCGTGGCGGAACCGGGCCAGTGACGTGAAGGGCCCGGCGCAGGCCGGGCCCCTGGTCGTGCTCAGCCGGTGATGGCCTGCGGCCACTTCCCTCCTGGCAGCTTGATGTCGCTCATCATGCCCCTGACCTCGAGCGTCTTGCTCAGCGCCTCGACCAGCCGGTTGATGATGCCGACCAGGTGCGTCAGCGATTTCTCGACGAGCGATCCCACGAGGTCGGCGACGTCGGAGACCGCGAACGGGATGTTGACCACCGTGCCCGCGTTGATCACCGCCTTGACGAGAGCGCCCGCGACCTCGGTCAGCATGCCGAGGAGCTCGGTCATGTACTCGGTGTTGTACTTGGCGATCTCCATCAGCCACTTGCCGATCTCGCCCGCCTTGGTGGCGACCACGCCGATCGCCTCGTTCTGCGTCGCGACCTTGGCCTGGTAGGCGGTGCTGGCGGTGCCCTCCCAGTAGTAGGGCAGGTTGCCCGGCTGGTGGGCGAGCCCGTTCATCGGGTTCTTCACGTTGTCGATCCAGTTGAAGGCCTGCACGATCAGCCCGATGACCGGTGCGTAGTGGTCCCTCGCGGTCCTCGCCAGCTGGATCACCTTCTGCAGCGCCTCACGGATCTGCTTGATCTTCTGGGAGATCCACCACATCACCGGCACGCCGAGCACGATCCGCCAGTTGTTGACCGTGTCGATCAGGGCCTGGAACTGCTGCCTGCACTCCTCGACCTTCTGTTCGACACCGGAGAAGCTCTTCTCCAGCTGCGCCGGGAAATCTGCCAGGTCGGTCATGGTGCTCCTACGCGTGGAAGAACGTGTCGATGTCGATCTCGTTGATGTCCTCGACGCGGTCGTACTCGTCCGCGATCTTGCGCAGCGTCCCGTCGATCTGCTCGAACTCGGTGATCGCGGACTGCAGCAGGCCCTCCATGAAGCCGCGGAACGCCTCGTAGTTCGCGGCCTCCTTCTGGGCGTTGTAGGCCGCCGCGGACAACCCGTGCTGGCCGAGGACGACGGCGTCGAAGACGGCGAACGCGGGAGGGGCGAGATGCGCGCCCTGCACCGCCTGCAGGATCGGCCTGGTCGCCGCCGCGCGCTCGACCCAGAGCTTGCCCTCCGCCCGCAGCTTCGGTGTGACGATCTTGAACTTGTCGTTTCCCATGTCAGTCCCTGTCGTCGAACACGTTGACCGCCGAGAAGTACTCGTCGTCGGCTTCCCCACCACCGCGCGGCCGTGCCGGTCGCGGCGGTTCGCCGGAGTCGACCCCGAGTCCCGCGCGGACGAACAGCTGCAGCGCCTCCTGGGACAGCGCGGTCTCGGAGACGTTCCTGGCCAGGACGTGCGGATCGCCGTTGATCGAGAGCGGACCGCCGCCGCGCAGCCGCATCGTCAGATAGCCGAGCGGGCTGCGCACCTCCGTGAAGTCCGCCCGCGGTGGTGCCTGCGCCTCGCGCCGGATCGCGTCGAAGCGGTCCTCGATCGCGTTGAGCCGCGCACTGGTCCGCGCCACCCACTCCTCGATCGGCAGGTCCGTCAGGTCCACAGTGGTCTCGGCCGTCGCCGCCGGACGGTTCGGCGGCCGGTGCGCGAGCTCGACCGCGGCCGCGCGCTGAGCCGCGGTCAGGTAGGTGCGGTAGATCGCCTCTGGCAACACCTGCGCGGGGATGTTCTCGTTCCACCGCGGCCGGATCCGCACACCGACGACCATCCGCGCCTTGTTCACCGTCACGACGACGAACCCGCTCGGGTCGCGCGCCTCGTACTTGTCGGAGGGCTGCAGCTGGGTCAGCTCCGCGAGCGCGGCACGGGTCCTCGGATCGTCCGGGACGTCGATCGTCGGCAGCTCAACGTGGTCAAGCGCCACCGCGCCTCCCCAGAATTCCGGTCTGATCGCACAAATTCATCGCGACCGTAACCGCGAGTGGACCGGGGAGGCCGTCGTCGGCGGGATTTTGTTCCGAAACCAGGCGTACTAGGCGCCGTGCCCGGGGTCGGAAGTCCCGGCTTCCGCGCGGTTCACCTCGGTGCCGAGTTCGACGGTCTGCACAATCCAGAACGCCGCGAACATCGCGATCAGCAACGCCTCCAGCCACAACGCCCAGTGCCGCACATCGGACAGGATGAGCGCGAGGCCGAGGACGAGCACGAGGACCATGGCGATCGCCACGCCGAAGTACCAGTGCTTGTACGGCTTGGCCGCGAAAACGGCGTTCAGGACGACGACCAGGACGATGCCGACGAACAGCGCCACGGCCGCACCGAGGTGCCCGTACTTCAGGAAGAAGGGCCGCTGCCAGACGTACATCACGATGCCGACGATCAGCAGGGCGAGGGTCACGAACACCGATGCCAGCGAGTACAGCTTGGACGGAGAACGCCGGTCCTGGCGGAGCGCGGGCACGGCCAAGGTGATCACCGTGGCGATCACGCCGATCGCCAGCAGGGCGCCCACGTTGGTGCCCACCGCGACGGCGATCTCCTGCTCGTCGGGACCATTCGTGGGCGGACATGCCGTGTCACGGCCTGTCGGCACGAACGCGACAATGAACGCCATGAACCCTGAATAGTCGAGTGCGGTGTTCTCGTAATCGTTGTTGCCGCGATAGATGATGAGACAAGCACCGACCGCGCACAGACTGCCGACGAAGACGGGCCGCACCGAAGTGAAGTAGTAGGCGCTGATCGAGGTCTGCCAGCAGTTCAGGCTGACGAACACCAGCTGGGCCAGGATGGTGAGGAAGAGCAGGCCGACCAGCAGGACTATCGCGACGCGCAGGGCCAGATAGGTCTGCCGGACATTCGCCTCTTTGTTTTCGACGGGCATGGCGACCCTCCTTCGAACGTACTCCAGGATCGCGTGCCGCACATTGGCCGTTAGCCCTGCGCAGCGCGCGTCACCTGAATGCGCGTCACGAAATGGGAACGCCGAGAAAACGCAGCACGGTTCCGCCCTCCTGCTCAGCTGCCGGTGGCCTCCAGCCAGGGCACGATCGCCGCGACGAACCCGTCAGGGCTGGTCATGGGACGCCCGTTCATGGTGGCCACCAGGTGTCCGACGCCGAACAGCGCGTCCCACGTGCGCGCGCGGCGGTACGTCTCGGCGGAAACGGCGCGACGGACGTTGTCCCAGCCGTGCCAGGCCATCTGGGCGGCGTCGATGGCGGGGTCGCCGGGCATGGCCATGTCCCAGTCGAGGACGCCGAGCAACTTCCCGTCCGCCGACCAGTGCACGTTCGAACCGCTGAGATCGCCGTGCACCAGGGCGTCGGGCACGGGCTCCAGGGCCAGCGCGTCGTCCAGCCGCCGCCGTCCCTCGTCCCGCCAGCGAGCGGGCAGCCGGGGCAGGATCTCCTCGGCGATGATCTCCGACCACGACGGCCCCTGCGCCCGGTCGTCCAGGACCTCCAGCAGCGCCCCGCCGAGCGGCACGGACCGCACGGCCTCCAGCACCTCGCCCACCTGCGCCGGATCACCCACCCCCTCCGGCAGGGCGACGCCGTCGACCCACGACACGGCGACGGCGGCCCGCTCACCGAACATCGTCACGGGGGTGAGCGGCTGCGGCACCTGGAACGGCAGGCCCGCGGAAGCCAGCTGCCGCAACACCTCCACCCGGCGGGGCATCGACGCGGCGCCGAGCGGCCGCTTGCTGACCCTGACGGCGGCGACGCCCGGGATCAGCAAGACGTCGTGGATGTTGCCGTCGGCCGCGACTCCGGCGTCGTCCAGCTTCACGCCGGGCAGCAGCGCGGCGGCGATCTCCAGCAGGTCCGGGGTGGCCTTGATCATGCCCGGAACCTACCTCCGGTGCTCAGTGCTGGATCAGCCCGAGCTCGCCGAACATCCGCCTGCCCCAGGACAGCGCGGTGGGCAGGTCGTCCCACTGCCGGTCCTGTGCCGTCAGATAGGGGAACACGTACGGATCGGTGATCTCCGCGGGCAGGTCGGCGGCATCGAGCGTGTACGGGGGAAATCCGTAGTTGCCGAGCGCCATCGCCGTGGAGACGGCGGTCGGTTGCGCGTCCCACACCCCGAACCAGAGCCGCCGCAGCATCGCGGGGTGTGCCACCGCGAAGATCAGCCTGCCCACGTCGAACGGTTCGCCGGCGGTGATCACCCTGGCCATGCCGCAGAAGCGGTGCGTCTTCCCGCCCATGGCCAGGTACCCGGCGAACCCGGACCACACCTCCACGCTGTGCCCCGCGTCGATGATCGCGGAGCAGAGCGCGGCCAGCGCCAGGCCGCGGTTGATGATCACGTGGTGCTCGATCGTGTTCGAGTAGCCGCCCGGCACGACGAACGTGATCACCTTGCCGCGCCGGGAGACCTGCCGGGGCACCGCGTCCACCATGCACTCCGGCACCCCGGACAGGTAGGCGCCGACGTCCACCTCGCTGCCGGTCACGTCCCAGGCCGGTTCCAGCACGGTGACCGCGTGGGACAGCCCGGCACTCTCGCGCAGCTCGGCGACCGTCACGTCGGTCTCCTCCAGCGCCAGCGGCCAGCCGTCGGTGGCCAGTTCGATCGCCTCCTCCCAGGAGGCGCCGTGCCAGCCGGTGTCGACGCTCCTGCTGTCGGCGTGACGAGTGGTCGGTGGCGCGGACGCGGCGTCGAGGAACTCGCGCCAGGACATCAGCGGCGCCAGCTTCAGGGGATGCACGGATCAGTCCAGCCCGAGCGCCTTGCGGTGCGCGTCGGACATCCCGCGCACCACCCGCCACTCGAAGACCTGGTCCACGGTGGCACCCGCCTCGAGCAGCTTGGCCCCGTCGATGCTGGCCCGCGGCGAGATGATCACCGGCAGCTTCTTGGTCTCCGCCACCGCGCGCAGGTTCCTGATGTCGTCGAGGAGCTCCATCACCGCGTCGGGATGCGACGGCGCGTGCCGCAGCGCGATCCGTTCCTCGAGGTCCTCGTCGATCTCCACGTCCATCACGACGAACCGGTCCAGCGTGGCGGAGTCCAGCGTCTGCCTGCCGACGTACTGCCGGTCGCCGCCGGTGCCGTAGGTGTTCCCGGTCGCCACCAACCGGAAGTTCTCGTGCGCGTCGACCATCCGGTCCGCGAACGCGCAGGTGCCGAGCGCGAGCGCCTGGTTGAGCTCGGCCAGCAGCCCGGGATGCCCGTTGTCGAGCTCGTCCAGGAGCATCACCCCGCCGTGCTCGAAGGCGCGACGAAACGGCGTGTCGTGGTACTTGCCGTGGGCGTCGTAGTAGCCGAACACCTTGCTCATCGGCGTAGTCGGACCGAGCGACAGCGCGTGGAACTCCAGTCCCAGCGCACCCGCCGCGTGCTTGGCCAGCATGGACTTCCCCGTGCCCGCCGGCCCGACCAGCAGCACGTGACAGCGCGCGTGCAGGGCCACCAGAAGCTCTGGCAGCACCGCGTGGGTGTCCGCGCCGAGCTCCACCTTCCGCCCCTGCGGCAGCACCACCGTGACGACGTTCGGCGCGTACTGCTCGAACGCCCTCGCCGCCTCCTCGCGGACCGCGCCCCGCACCCGTTTCAGCGCTTCCTCGGACACCTCGACGACCACGTCCGGCACGACCTCGCGGGTCGCGGTCCGTGCCGTTTCGGTCACCGCGACCGAGGCCTTGTCCACCAGCTCGTCGAGCAGCCGCTGCACATCCGGCGTCACCTCGGCCATCGCCGCGCGAGCGAGCGCCGGCAACACCTCGCCCGCCTCGCGCCGCACCGCCTGCTCCAACGCGCCGCGAACCTCCTCGGCGGCACTCCGCACCGCCGCGGGCGCCGCGTCCACCACCGCGGCCCGCGCGGCCTCGACCACCACGGCAGACCCGCCGCGCAGCACCTCCTCGCGCAGCACGGCGGGATCCGGAGTGACCTCGGCGACCGCGGCGCGTGCCAGTTCGTCGAGCAACTCCCCGGCCTGCTTCCGAAGGCCTTCGGCAACCGCGGCCCGCACCTCGCCGGTGGCCTTGCGCACGACGTCGGTCAACACGTCCGCGGCCTGCTTCCGCACGACAGCGGTGACCTGCGCCGTGGCGTCGGCGACCAGCCCCTCGCGCAACTTCGCCAGGTCCGGCGTCGCGTCCCGCACCGCCAGCGCGGCGAGCCCCGGCAGCAAACCGTCCGCCGAACGCCGGACCAACTCCGGCACTTCGGCCTCCAACCGCTCGCGAATCGCACCTTCGACCGCAACCCGCATCTCGCCAGGATCCGGCGTGGCACCCGCGACCGCGAGCCTCGACAGGTTGGGCAGCAAGGCACGGGCGTACTCGTGGACGGCGTCCGGCAACCGGGAGTGGATCTCACCCTCGAGCATCGCGATCAGATTGCTCTCGGCGAACACCTCACGCGCCACCGTCTCGGAGATCCGCGTGACCTCTGCCCTCGTACTCCCCAGCACGTTTCCTCCGTGGCGTTCCGCGTTCTGCGCTTCGGAGGCGAGTGTCTTGGACCTCTGGCGGGACCGGTCCCGCAACGGTGCTCAGTCCACTGCGACTTCGGCACCCTGAAGTACGACAAAGCAAAAGAGGCCGTCGGTACGACGACCTCTTCGCGTGTGGTTAATGCTGGTGTCCGAGGGGGGACTTGAACCCCCACCCCCTTGCGGGGACTAGCACCTCAAGCTAGCGCGTCTGCCATTCCGCCACCCAGACTTACCGCTCAATCATAAAACACCCCTGAACGGCCCCTTGCACGGGGGTCCCCGCAGCCGTGCCGCCACGACTCCGCCGCCGACGAGATAGGTTGGGCTCGCAGCAGAGGAGGCCACCGGTGAAGGTGATCGTCGAGGCAGACGGCGGGTCGCGGGGCAATCCCGGGCCGGCGGGGTACGGGGCTGTCGTCCGCGACAAGCTCACCGGCGAGACGCTGGCCGAGCGCAAGGGGTCCGTCGGCGTCGCCACCAACAACGTGGCCGAGTACCAGGGGCTGATCGCGGGGCTGCGGGCTGCGCGGGAGCTGAACGCCGAGACCGTTGACGTGCGGATGGACTCCAAGCTCGTCGTCGAGCAGATGGCCGGGCGCTGGAAGATCAAGCACCCCTCCATGCAGCCGCTCGCGCTCGAAGCCCAGCAGCTCGCCAGGACCTTCCAGAAGGTCACGTACGAGTGGATTCCCCGGGAGCGCAACCGGCAGGCCGACCGGCTGGCCAACGAGGCCATGGACGGCGAGACCAAAGGCGAGGCCAAAGGCCAGATCAAAGGCGAGCCACAAGGGGAGAGCAAGGCCGACGAGAGCAAGGAAGGCGACAAGCAGCCGCACTGGAGCGGGGCTACGGGCGATCCGACGCGGCTGATCCTGTTGCGGCACGGGCAGACCCGGCTGTCGGTCGAGCGGCGGTACTCGGGGCGTGGCGATCACCCGCTGACCGAGCTCGGGCTGGAGCAGGCCTCCAAGGCCGCCCAGCGTCTCTCCAAAGTGGACGACATCGCGGCCATCATCTCCTCACCGCTGCAGCGGACCGTGCAGACCGCTCAGAAGCTCGGCGAGGCCACGGGGCTCGAGGTCATCACCCACCAGGGGCTCATCGAGACCGACTTCGGCACGTGGGAGGGGCTGACGTTCGCCGAGGCGGCGCGGCAGGACCCGGAGATCCACCGGCGGTGGCTCGGCGACACCAGCGTCCGGCCGCCGGAGGGGGAGAGCTTCGACGAGGTCAACGCCAGGGTGCGCAAGGCGCGTAGCGAGATCATCGCGAAGTTCGGCGGCAAGACGCTGGTGCTCGTCAGTCACGTCACGCCGATCAAGACTCTTCTTCGCCAGGCGCTCGACGTCGGGCCGCAGTTCCTGTTCCGCATGCACCTGGACCTGACGGGTGTTTCGATCGCCGAGTTCTACCCGGACGGGCACGCCTCGGTGAAGCTCGTGAACGACACTTCGCACCTGGGCTGAAACTAGGACACCTTGCGCAGGCGGGGCGTCAGCGCCGTCATGAACCGGTCGGCCGCCGCGTCCAGAGCGGCGGTCGATTCCGGCGTACCCACCTTCTGGTCCAGCACGAACTCGCCGCGGACCACCTGGTCGGCGCCCTTCGCCGCGAGCAACGGGTGCAGGGCGTAGTCCATCGCCACGAGGAAGCCCTGGTTGCCGCCCGTCGCCAGCGGCAGCACCGCACGGCCCCGCAGCGCCTTCTTCGGCAGCAGGTCGAGCAACGCCTTCACCAGGCCGCTGTAGGCCGCGCGGTACACCGGCGACGCCACCACCACGCCGTCCGCGGACAGCACGGAGCTCACGGCGGCGGCGATCTCCTGGTCGCGGAGGTCCTCGGTGAGCAGCGACAACGTGGGCAACGAGCGCACGTCGAGCACCGACACGCGGTGGCCGGCCGCCTGGAGCACGGCGGCCACGTGCGACACCACGACGCCGGTCGGCGCGGCGGGGGACGGCGCGCCGGAGATGATCAGCAGATCGGACATGGCAAGCACTCCCTGAGGTCGCGGGTGAGAGAAAGCGCGCTCAGCGGAGGCAACACAGGCTTGCTGCCACGCGGCCGTAGTCGACGTGGCGACGTCGTGTCATGGATCGAGTGAACCAACGTCCGGGCTGGTGAACAACCACTCCCAGACCCTGGGATATCCTGGTGGACGCGGATGAGTCGGCAGGGCGGCCGCGGCAGGAGACTGTCGAGGAAAGTCCGGACTCCACAGGGCAGGGTGGTTGTTAACGGCAACCAGGGGCGACCCTCGGGACAGTGCCACAGAAAGCAGACCGCCTCGGCGCGAGCCGGGGTAAGGGTGAAACGGTGGTGTAAGAGACCACCAGCGCCCCAGGTGACTGGGGCGGCTAGGTAAACCCCACCCGGAGCAAGGCCAAGAGGGCACGCGAGTGCCTGCGTGAGCGTTCGAGGGCGGCCCGTCCGATGCTCACGGGTAGGCCGCTAGAGCCTGCCGGCGACGGCAGGCCCAGATGGATGGTCGCCAAGTGGGACGCGAGTCCCATGAACAGGATCCGGCTTACATGCCGGCTCATCCGCCTGAAACGGTGCCAGGGCCGAAGCCCCGGCACCGGTCGAAGCGATCAGAACGACGCGACGTTCAGCAGCGGTTCGTGCGTGCTGTCCGGGTCGGTCGCGGAGTTCCAGTTGCTGGTCCCCGCCGACTGCAGAGCGGACTTCACGGCCGACGGCGAAGCGCTCGGGTGGGTCGCCTTGTACAGCGCGGCAGCCCCCGCGACGTGCGGGCTCGCCATCGAGGTGCCCGAGATCGTGTTGTAGCCGCCGCCCTTCCAGGTCGACAGGATGCACACGCCCGGCGCGATGATGTCCACGTCCGCGCCGTAGTTGGAGAAGTCGGCGAACGTGTCGTCGACGTCAGCGCGGCACGTCGAGGCCGCGCCACCGCCCGGCTGGCCGTTGAAGTCGGCCAGCGCGCTGACCGTGATGACTTCCGCGTAGGTGGCGGGGACGAAGGTCGACGAGTTGGCGCTGCTGTTGCCCGCGGCGACGACGTAGGTCACGCCGGCCGACACCGAGCGGCAGATCGCCTCGTGCATCGCGTCCTTGTTGGAACCGCAGGCGCTGTCGCTGCCGGATCCGCCGAGGCTCATGTTCGCGACTTCGATCTCGTTCGCGTGCGCGGTCACGTAGTCGATGCCGCAGATGATGGCCGAGAACGAGCCGCTGCCCTGGTTGTTGAGCACGCGGACCGGCCAGATGCGGGCACCCGGTGCGACGCCCACGACGCCGATGCCGTTGTCGAGCGCGCCGATGGTTCCCGCCACGTGGGTGCCGTGGCCGTTGCCGTCGTCAGCGCTGCGGCCGGTGGAGCAGTTCTTCGCTCCCGCGGTGTTGACGTTGAGGTCAGGGTGGTCGAGGTCCACGCCCGTGTCGATCACGGCGACGTCGACGTTCACGCGTTCGTCGGTGCCGTTGATGCGGGCGGTCGGGCTCTGCTCGGCGTCGATGCGGTCGATGCCGGTGGGCAGGGTCTGCGCGGCGATCGACGCGATGCCGTCCGGCTGGACCAGCGCGACCCGCGGGTCACGGGCGAGACGTGCAGCCGTCGCCGGGGTCATGCGCGCAGAGTAACCACGCACGGCGGACTGGTAGAGGTTCTCCACGGTGACGCCGGCCAGATTGGTCACGCTGGGCACACTCACGCCGTCCTTCAACAGGACGATGTACCCACTGGTCTGGGTGTCGGCGAGAGCAGGAGCGGCAGGCGTTGCGGCGGCGAGCAGGACAGCTGCGAACAGGGCTTTGGCGGTGAGTCGTCGCATGGCTCTCCTCAAAGGGGCTTGAGCAGGGAACCCGATGCTCGCACCCGAACGGCGAATCGTGCTACTCCATTCGGGTGTAATCCGGACGAGTGGATAGTCCTGTATTGATGACGGTGTGCTCTCCCACCTGGAATGCGCCCGCTGCGGCCAGCGCCACGACGCCGACCGGCCGCAGAACCTCTGCCGGTCCTGCTCGTCGCCCCTGCTGGCCCGCTACGACCTCACGAAGGCCGGCAGGCCCACCGGGGACAACAGCCTCTGGCGCTACCGGGACGTCCTGCCGGTCCGCGATCCCGACCCCGCGTTCAGCCTCGGCGAGGGCATGACGCCGCTCGTGCCGTTGCCGGCGCTGAGCCGCGCGCTCGACGTGAACGTCCTGATGAAGGACGAGTCGCTCATCCCGACCGGCTCGTTCAAGGCGCGCGGTGCGGCCGTCGGCGTGGCGAGGGTCAAGGAGCTCGGCATCGAGGGCATCAAGATGCCGACCAACGGCAACGCGGGCGCCGCCTGGGCCCTCTACGCGGCCCGCGCGGGTCTGCGCAGCGTCATCGCCATGCCGGAGGACGCCCCGCTGATCACCCGCGAGGAGGTCGAGGCGAGCGGTGCCGAGCTGCGGATCGTGCCGGGCACCATCGCCGACGCCGCCAAGGCCCTCGCGGACGTCGACCTCTTCGACGCCTCGACGCTCAAGGAGCCCTATCGCATCGAGGGCAAGAAGACGATGGGCTACGAGATCGCCGAGCAGCTCGGCTGGCGCGTCCCCGACGTGATCGTCTACCCGACCGGCGGCGGGGTCGGTCTGATCGGGATTCACAAGGCGCTCAACGAAATGCGCGAGCTCGGCTGGATCGACGGACCGCTGCCGCGTCTCGTCGCCGTCCAGTCCACCGGGTGCGCACCGATCGTCAGGGCGTTCGACGAGGGTGCGGCCGAATCGACGTTCTGGGACAACGCCTTCACGAACGCGTTCGGCATCAACGTGCCGAAGCCGTTGGGAGACTTCCTGATCCTGCGGGCGATCAGGGAGACCAACGGCACCGCGATAGCCGTGGACGATGGGCAGATTCTCGAAGACCGCGCGGAGTGCGCGCGACTCGAAGGCGTTTTCCTGTGCCCGGAAGGCGCCGCAACCCTCAGCGCGGTCCGGGTGCTGCGCAAGGACGGCTGGCTGCGAGCGGGTGACGAGGTGGTCGTGCTGAACACCGGAGCAGGCATCAAATACCCAGGTGTCCGCCTCTAGGTATCCCCAACGGCCAAGGGCGTTACAGAATTTCGGCCGTTCGAGTGGAGCCCCGGCGGGGACGACCCACCCTCGGTATCACGGCCCGGCAAGCCAAATCCTCCTGTCAGACGGCCGGCCCCTGCAGCCGGTCGTCCCCAAGGGAGGGAAGACACATGCAACGCAAGCTGACCGTGGTGCTGGCCCTGTCCAGCCTCATCACCGCGGGCGCGGCCGGAGTCGCGACCGCCGACGTGACGGAGCTCCCCGTCTACGGGGTGAAGAGCACGGGGCTCGACCAGGAACAGGCGCAGCGACTGCAAAGAGCCTTCGGGCTCAAGGACGTCCAGAGATCCGAGTTCGGCGCGGTGAGTTTCGCCGACGAGCAGCGCTACCAGTACCTGCCGACCGTCGACAAAGGACAGGGCAGACAGGACGAGGACGGCAACGCGACCACGCAGACCGCGCTCGACACCGAGGCTATCAAGCGCATCAGGACGATCACGACGGACGAGGCCACCAAGCGCGCGCAGGAAGGCCTGAGGGCAGCGGGTGTGCTGCCCGCGAACGCGACGCCCACCGCCCAGTACACGACGTTCGAGCTGGCGGATCCCAACGGGCGCAACGCACTCACGGCCAACCTCGACACGAGCGTGTCGTACACGTTCCAGCTCGGCGGCATCCCGCTGGAGGGCGAGGGCGCGAACATCCGCGTCTCGTTCGACGCCCAGGGCGTGACGGCGGTCAGCCACGCCGCGCGCACCTACGGCCAGGCGGGCACCGTCGCGGTGAACGACCTCGCGTACGGCGCCAAGCTGTGCCAGAAGTACCTGGGCGACGGGGTGAAGGCGGACGTCAGCTACGTCTACGTCGCCCCGCCGCTGGAGGAGAAGGCCGACCGGCTCGAACCGTCGTTCCGCTGCGCGGGCCGCACGTCCGACGGCAGCGCCCCGCAGGCCATCACCCTGCCCGCGGCCGTCGGTGCCGAACTGCCCCAGCCGCAACCGGTCCAGCCGCCGCGCGACGACCAGCAGTTCGGGGCCATGGCCGCCGGCACGCAGGTCGGCAGCGAGGGCACGGGACTGTGCTCCGGTCTGCCCAACACCGTGGCCAACATCGGCACCTTCAACTCCGAGGCGGGCACCCACGGCGTCCCCGTCGCGTTCAGCTGGCTCAACGGCAACGCGTGGGAGAGCGACTTCAAGGACCCGATCTTCCCCGGCGGCCAGGACCACATCTGGGCGGACAACGTCGACCTCACCTACTGGCAGGGCCACGGCTCCGGCACGGGCTTCTACTTCAACGGCTGCTCCAACCACAACGACGCCAAGCTCTCGAACACCGAGGCGCGCTGGGGCAACCAGGACGTCGAGTGGATGAGCCTCTTCACCTGCCTGATCCTCGAGGACGTCACCGGCGGACAGACGTGGGCGCAGCGCTGGGGCCAGGCGTTCCAGGGCCTGCACCAGATCAACAGCTTCACCACGGTCAGCTACAACTCGGCCAACCACGGCGGCAAGTTCGGTCACTACATGTGGCGCTCGCCGTTCCTGTGGTGGAACCAGCCGATGAAGGTCCGTGACGCGTGGGCGCAGGCCAGCATCGACACCCAGCCCGCCTCCGTCCGCTGGGCGACCATGGGCCCCGTCACGTCGTCGGGTGCGCTGGGCAACTTCAACGACTACTTCTGGGGCAAGGGTTCCGTCGGCCCCGACTACGGCTCGACCGGCTGGTTCTGGCGGATCTCCGGCGCCTCCTGACCGAGGTCCCGCACCCGCAGCAGTGCCACACCGGCAGAAGTGAACAGGACAGCCACCGCCGCGAGCCCGACCAGGGGCGCGGCCGTGGCTGTCCTCCGCGGTTCAGTGGCTACAAAGATTTCACAAGATTATGAAGACTGATGAACGGCTCTTTCGTTCACCTCGGGTGGACCTGGTGTTTTAACCAGGAGGCGCTTGGGTTTTGACATGGGCACGG
>NZ_BMRE01000042.1 GCF_014648475.1 Lentzea flava
ACCTTGTGTCACAACAACCGAGACAAACCTGCGACAGATCACCCGAGACACGACAGCCGGTCGGATCGAGCTGCTCGACCCCCTGCGGGCTCACGAACAGCTCGGCCCTCGGCACCGCGCTCGACGCCCGGTAGCTCACCTTCGGCTTGTCGCCGAGGTCGTAGCGCACGTCGACGCTCTGCGGCAGCCCGTTGATGGCGGCGACCGCGCTCGGCCCCGCCGCGGTGTCGACGTAGGCGGCCTTCACCCGCTGCACCACGGAGCTCGCGGTGAACTGCACGCGCCGCGCGGCGGTGTCGAGGTCGAACCCGAGCGTGGCAGGCAGGTTCGACACGTCGAGGCGCGCCTTCTGCCTGCCGTCCACCACCCCGGCGGCGACGAACGGCTGGCCGCCCGGCGTGAACTCGGTGCCACCACGCGGGTGCTGGTCGAAGTACACGTCGATCTTGCGCAGGCCGGTGACGCGGGCGCTGGCGCCGAGCTTGGTCCCGCTCAGCACCGCCGTCGCGTGGTCGCCCTGCAGCGGCGCGTAGTCGCCGAGTTCCTTGGACACGAACACCTCGGCCGAGCCGAGCGGGGTGTTGGCGTCGAACAGGACGTGCCTGCCCGGCAGGTTCGCATCCACGTTGACGACGGTCGGCAGCTCGCGCAGCGCACCGCGCAGCACGATGGCGGGCGACCGGTCGAAGAACGAGACGTCCAAACTGGACAGTGCACCGGCGGCGTCGTAGTCGAGCGTCACCCGGTCGTTCGCCGAGTTGAGCGCACCACGCCACTGGGTGGGCAGGTTCTTCGCCGCCGCGCGGACCGAGGCGTCGAGCTGCTCCCCCGCGTAGACGAAGTCGGCGAAGAGCACGTCGTTGATCGAGTCGGTCGCGGTGTAGTCGACGATGTCGTCACCGCCGTCGCGCGGGCGGATCAGCGCGGCGGACACCCGGTTCGGCAGCTGGTCGACGACGAGCTGGTCGAACCTGTTGGCGGCACTGGAGTTCGACAGAACCTGGACGTCCAGTTTGGACCGCGAGCTGACCTGCGCGTCGACGGTTGCCCGCTGGTCCCGGTCGCTCGCGCCGGGATCGATGAACGCGTGGGCGGTGAAGACCCCCGGCACGGGCTCGAACCGCGCGCTCGCCACGGTCGGGTCGTAGGGCAGGCCCTGGTTGTCGTCGGTGACGTTCGCAAGACCCGCGGTCACCGCGAGAGAGCTCGCCGCACCGACCTGCAGCACGCTCGCCTTGATGTCGAAGATGCCGCGCAAGACCTGCACCGGCGCGAAGGTGTAGACGCCGATCGCGGCGGTGGGCAGGCCCGCACCGCGCCGGAAGCCGTCGAAGCCGACGGAAAGCCGTTTGTGCGTCGGGATGTCGTAGACGGCCCACACGTGCGCGGGCAGGTCCCGTCCGGCGAACTCGCTGGTGGGCAGGCGCAGGTTGACGAACCCGAGGCCGAGGTGCACCAGGTTGAGCAACGCCTCGATCTTGGCCTGCAGCGTGTTCCCCAGGTCCCGCAACAACTTCTCGAGGTCCAGCTTCTCGATCAGCAGCTCGGGGTGCAGGATGACGTTGAGCGGGTCCTTCAGCAGCTCGTTGACGACGTTGAGCCGGTCGGTGGCGATCGCGATCTCGCGCTCGAGGTTGGTGATCTCCCTGACGGCGCCGACGACGTCGCCCGGTGCCGCGACCGGGACGAGGTCGGTCAGCACGTCCGGCGTGCGGTCACCGGTGACGTCGACGATCGCGGGCACGCCGAGCGGGAGGGTGAGCGAGCACGACACCTGCTTGGTCGCGGACTCGGAGCAGACGCGGTAGGTGATCCTCGGGATGCCGTCGGGCAGCTGCTGCAACAACGCGAGCGGGTCGACCGGCAGCGGCGGTGGCAGGTTGCCGGAGGTCAACGCGTCGATCAGCTCCCGCAGCGTGGCCCGCCTGCCTGGGTCGACGACCTGCGCGGAACGCACCTGCGGCTGCAACGCGTTCGCGTCGAGCGCGGGCTTGCCGTCCGGCGTGGTGCGACCGGCCTTGGCGAGCGTGGCAAGCGCCTCGGCGCTGGTGACGTCGACGAGCTCCTGACCCGGCCGCAGCGGAAGGTCCAATGTGGACGGTCTGACCGGAGGGTTCGGCGTGATCGGCACGCGGTCGATCGGCACCCGGCCGTCGGGACCGGGGTCCAGTGCAGGCAGCGGCGCGATGGGCTGCGCCTTCGACGGCTCGTTCTCGATGTTCGGCGAGCCGTCGCCGCCGGGATCGATCGGGCCGAGCTCACCCGGTGCCACCGGAGGCGTCGCCGTCGCCTGCGCACCGAGTCTGTCCTCGGTCACCGCGGGGTGCTGAGCCGGTTGTGCCGGTTGTGTGGTGGTGTCCGGCGGTGGCGGTGTGGGCGTTGGTTCCGCGTGTGCGGACGGGACGAGAAGCGTGCTCGTCAAAGCGGTGATCACGGCCAACGCGCTGATGCGCAGACGTGCTGAAGCCACGACGACTCCCCCAGTCGAGTAGAGCTCTTCCCCCTGGCTCTACGGCAGACGGAGCGAAGCACAAGGCGCGAATGGACCACAGCCTTTGGTCGGCAACACCACTCGAACGGCCTAGCACAAAGGGCTTGTGACCAGCAGAAACAGAGCGTTCGTCACGTATCGCGGGCGCACGGCCGCCGATTTGGCGCCGATGACCGATCTTGTGGCCGCCGTCACCCCGAGCCTACTATCCAGTAGGTAAGACCCCCTCGGGGCCGCGTTCCTCCCAGGAGACCCTGCCCAATCCCTCCCGGGACGCCGGACCGGTCCCGCGTTCCGCCCTTTCGCACGGCGCCTACTTCAACGGAGAAGCAGCGATGAACGCCTCGTCCGCCCCTGCACGGAAAGCCCTTGCCGGAAGCGCTCTCACGCGCCGCCTGACCCGCGCTGCCGCGACGGCCGCGGTCCTCGCCGCCTGCGTCACCACACCGGCCACCTCCACCGCAGCCGAGCTGCGCGAGGTGATGTTCGTCGGCAACAACTGGGACGGCACCGCCGACGTCGTCAAGTCCACCGGCGACTTCGCCAGGATCGGCCGCCTCAACGTCATCCCCGACAAGACGCAGCGCCTGACGGAGATCTACCTCAACCCGATCAAGCTGGCGTTCTTCCTCGGCATCCGGCAGGGCCCCGGCGAGGGGCACGACCAGTTCGTCGACGACATGTACGCGACCCCCGACGGCACGGCCATGGTGGTGTCCCGCCCCAGCTTCGCCGACGTCGTCTCCCTCGACCTGGCCACCGGCAAGATCAAGTGGCGCTTCCCGGTGTCGGGCTTCCGCTCCGACCACATGGCGGTCTCCCCCGACGGCACCAAGATCGCGGTCTCGGCGTCGACCTCCAACACCGTGCACGTGCTGGACATCAACACCGGCCGCGAGCTCGGCTCGTTCAAGGCCGGCGACAAGCCGCACGAGAACATCTTCACGGGCGGCGGCCGGTACATCTGGAACATGTCCATCGGCGAGGTCAACAACAACTTCGACGCTCCCGACCAGGACTGGCTCAAGGGCGACCGGCACATCACCATCGTCGACACGAGCAACTTCCAGATCGTCAAGACCATCGACATGCGCAGCCGCCTCAACGCCTTCGGCCGCAGCGACCTGTCCAACGCCGTGCGTCCCGCGGTGTTCTCCCCCGACTTCTCGAAGCTCTACTTCCAGGTGTCGTTCTTCAACGGCTTCCTCGAGTACGACGTCGCCACCGACGCGATCACGAGGGTGAAGACCCTCCCGAAGAACCCGAACACGAGTGACGACCGCACCACGTTCGTCAACGACTCACGCCACCACGGCCTGTCCATCAACCCCGACGGCAGCAAGCTCTGCGTCGCCGGAACCATGGACGACTACGCCACCGTCGTCGACCGCGCCACCCTGCAGCAGGGCCCGCTCGTCACGGCCTCCAAGCCCTACTGGGCCACGGTCAGCGGCGACGGCCGTCAGTGCGTGATCTCCGAGAGCGGCGCCGACCAGATCACCGCGATCGACTTCGGCACGGGCCAGAAGACCGTGTCGGTGCCGGTCGGCGACCACCCGCAGCGCGTCCGCGTCGCCAAGATCACCGCGGGCTGGACCGGTCCCACCAGCTGATCACCCGCCGGAGCCGGGCCCGCCGCGGGCCCGGCTTCGAACGGAGCAGCGTCCGCCGCCGTCGCTGCCTCAATCGGCCGTCGCATCCCCGCCGCAACCGCGACACGATGAGGCGGGGAGGCGAGGCCGGTGAAGAAGATCGCCCTGGTCCTGGTGCTCGGTCTGACCGGAGCCGCGTTGAGCGCACCGGCTGACGCCGAGCCGAGAGCGGACAGCGTGCGGGTGTGGAACGAGTACGCGTTGGCAGCGGTGCGCGCCACCCGCGCCACCGACGCCGACGCGGCCCGCACCTACGCGATGCTCAACGTGGCCGTCTACGACGCGGTCAACGGACTGACAACCCCAGCCCGCACCCACGCGCTGATCCCCGGCCCTGGCCCACGCGGCGCCGATCCCCAGGCCGCCGCCGTCGCCGCGGCACACACCGTCCTCGTCCGGCTGGACCCCGACCGGACTTCCAGCTACGACAAGCAGTTGCAGACGGACCTGGACGCCCTGCGCCCCGGCCATCGCCGAGACGAGGGCGTGCGCTGGGGACGCGAAGTCGCCCACCGCGTGGTGGCCTCCCGCGCCGACGACGGCTCGACGCCCGTGCAGAGCCAGCCCGCCGGTTCGGGCCCCGGCGTGTTCCGAGCCGAGTGGTCCGGCACGCAGTACCGCACCGTGCGCCCGTTCGCGGTCTCCGACCCCGCCGCGTACGTACCGGGCCCGCCACCGGCCCTGGACAGCCTCGACTACGCCGCCGCCTTCGCCGAGGCCGCACTCCTGGGCGACGCCGCGATCCCCGCCCCCGACAAGCTCGCCACCTTCCAGTTCTGGTCCGTGCCAACCGGTTCCGCCCAACCGGCCGGCGAATGGGTCAAGATCGCCCTGACCGTGTCGCGCGATCTGCCGCTGGCGTCCTCGGCACGTCTGATGGCGTTGCTGACGATGACGCTGGCCGACACCACGGTCGCCACCGTCGGCACGAAGTTCACCTACCGCCACTGGCGTCCGGCCACGGCGATCCGAGAGGCGGACACCGACGGAAACCCGTGGACCCAGCCGAACCCGGCCTGGGCGCCGCGCGCCGGCAGCGTCGGCGGATCGCCGGAGTACCCGTCAGGACACAGCTCCTACAGCGGCGCGGCGGCCACCGTGCTGGCCGGTTTCTTCTGCGCTGACGGCATCCGCTTCACCCACACCACCGACACCGCACCGGGCGGGCAGCCCCGCACCTACCCGAGCTTCTCCGTCGCCGCTGCCGAAGCAGGCCGCTCACGGGTGTTCGGCGGCCAGCACTTCGAGTTCAGCAACCAGACAGGACTCGCCATCGGCCGCTCCGTCGCCACCGAGGTGCTCGCCACGCGCCTGCTGAAGCGAACCGGCCCCACGCACCACGGCAGCTGTCCGCTGTAGACGGTCAGTCGCGGGGTCCGGCGGCGCGCCGCAGCCGGTTGGCGATCGCCAGCCCCAGCCCGGCCTCCACCGGCAGGGACGCGATGATCAGGTCACACCCCTGCTCGTCGAGCTCACGCAGGAAGCCGTACAACCCGCGCGCGTAGGCGGGCATCGAGTCGGGGACCCGCACCACCGCGTGCACGTCGATTGGCTCGCCACCGAGTTCCGGCGGGAGGAACACCCCCACCCGATGACCCTGCTCCTGCGCGTGCTCCGCCTCGACCACGATCTTCTCGGGCTCGACGAGGACAACGCGCGCGTTCGGCGCGTAGTGCGACGGATGCTGCCCGGGAACCCTCACGTGGCTCGTCTCGGGGACCGCGAGCGACATCCCCAGCACCGCCTCGAGGTCCTCCCGCGTCACGCCACCGGGCCGCAGCACGGCCGGCACGTCCCCGGTGACGTCGACGATCGTCGACTCGACCCCGACCTGGCAGGGCCCGCCGTCCAGCACGAAGTCGACGGCGTCACCGAGCTCAGCCCGGACGTGGCCGGCCGTGGTGGGGCTGACCGAGCCGAACCGGTTGGCCGACGGAGCGGCCACTCCCCCGCCGAAGGCCGCCAGCAGTGCGAGGGCGACGGGGTGGTCGGGCACCCGCACAGCCACCGTCTCCAGGCCACCGGTCGTCTCGAACGGCACCCTCGGACCACGTCTGAGCACCA
The DNA here is from genome assembly GCF_014648475.1 of Lentzea flava. GTDB lineage: Bacteria > Actinomycetota > Actinomycetes > Mycobacteriales > Pseudonocardiaceae > Lentzea > Lentzea flava. The sequence continues at coordinate 6,208 of NZ_BMRE01000042.1, forward strand.
GCGCCAGCGGCCCCGGCCAGAAGCTCTCGGCCAGCAGCCGCGCGGTCTCCGGCACCTCCGCGGCCCAGTCGTCCAGCTGCTCGGCGCCACCGATGTGCACGATCAGCGGATGGGACGGCGGCCGCCCCTTCGCCGCGAAGATGCGCGAGACGGCGGCCGGGTCCTCGGCGTTCGCGCCCAGGCCGTACACGGTCTCGGTGGGGAAGGCCACGAGGCCTCCTGCGCGGAGCACCTCCGCTGCCTGTTCGGTGTCACCAGTTCGTTCCGACACTCGCGCGATTCTCCCACTGCGCGGATTCGGCCCGTGAACCGGTCAGCGAGTACCTGCCCGTGGCCCTCCCCCTGCCGAATCCTGCCGGTGTTCGGCGTTGCGCCGCGCCGCCTCCGCCCGCGCGCTCGCGGACACCGGCTCCGCGCACCAGGTTTCCAGCACGTCGCGCATGTGCGCGACGAACGCCTGGCCGGACGGGGTCAGGCCGGTGAGCGCGTCCAGCGCCTCGAGCACCGCGGCGCGCCACCGGGCGAACTCCACCTGCGCCTCGAAGTCGCGGTACCGGCGCCAGAACCCCGCCACGCCCAGATGGGCGTACGCCCCCTGCAGCAGGGCGTCAGGTGGCCGCGGGTCCGGGCGCCACGGCGCGTACAGCAGCTCCGCGGACTCCTGGTCGACGAGCGGGAACAGATCCGCCAGCACCGCGAGCTTCGCGTGCTGCACCTCGTGCGCGAACGTGAGCGCGACCTCCCTCGCGTTGTCCGGCAACGACATCGCCACGCAGCCGAACGAGTTGGCGAACGTCACGCTGATCAACCCCACCCGCGGCGCGGACAACGGGGTGAGCACGGTCAGGGCGGCCGCCACCTCCTCTGCGACGCCGCGGTGATCCTCCACCAGCGTCCGCCAGCCCTCGGTGATCCGGGCACGCCACACCGCCGCCTCCCGTTCGTCGGCGAACCGCCCCTGCACGGTCACCTCGTCCGGCAGGTCGTGGAAGGCGATCCCGTCCACCGACAGCCTGAGCCGCAGCCCGCCGTGCTCGGCGCACAGCTCGCCGACCGGCCGCCAGTGCTTCGCCGGGCGTGGCGAGATGACCGTGCGCCCGCGGCCGTCCGACACCACGCTGCCCTCGGCCGAGGTGATCACCCGCGCCGGACCGTCCGCGCGGAAGGTGCCGAGCGAGGGCAGCACGACCTCGCCGGCGGGCTCCAGGTCGATCACACCGGGCACCCTGGCCCGCACCTGCGCCGCGGCCGCCACCGCCGCGAGCATGCCGGGTGCCGCTGCCGTCACGACGCCCTTGCGCAGCAAGGAGTAGGTGCGCAACGCCCACACCCCGACGCGGGGGTGGTCCAGCACCGCGTGCACCTCGGCGAGCGGCGGCCGGGCCAGGGCCGCGAACGCCGCTCTGGTCGCGGCCGCGGCCGGGTGCCTGGTCTTCTCCGCCAGGTCGGCGATCGCGCGGACGAGCATCTTGGTCCTGCTGAGGCGAGCGGCACGCAGCAGGCCGATCGCCCGTGCGCCCCCGCCCCCGCGAGCCAGGGCGGCGAACACCGATCGCGGCACCCCGAGCGCTGCCGTCATCCGGACCTCCCCGCCAGCAACGCCACGTCCCGCCCCACCCGGTCGCGGACGTGGCTGATCAACCGGAACAGGTCGAGGCAGTACACCGAAGGCCCGTCGAACCCCGCCCCTTCCCGGTAGCGGTGCGCGTAGGACCCACCGCCGCACACCCGCCGCAGCTCGCAGTCGCGGCACGCGGGCGGAGGCACCCCGGTCCGTGCGGCACGCACCGCGGGATGCCGCGCCGCGGTGTCGAAGTCGTCGCGGGCGACGTTCAGCCCGGTGGCTCCCGCACCGTCGAAGGCGGTGCTCACCATGTCCGACAGCTCGATGGAACCGTCCGTCTCCACGACGATCATCGCGTGCGGCGTGGTTCCGATGCCCTCGACGCGCGACCACCCGCCGAGCAGCACGGTGATGATCTCGGTGAACAGCCGGACGGTGGTCTCCTGCGGAACGGCCGGGTACCAGCGGTCGAACACCGCGACGAGCCAGTCGGCGTAGGGCGTCCCCCGCGGTCCTCGCCCCGGCGGCGGGGACGACCAGTTCCCGTTGGGCAGCAGGAAGTCCACCGCGGGAGGGGAGAACTCGAGCAGCGCCTCGTAGGTGCGGACCGGGTCGTTCGCCAGGTCGACGGTGCACAGCAGGCCGGCGTAGACCTCCGGCCACTCCCGCAGCTCGGCCAGCGCGGCGGCGACGGCGTCGAAACTGCCGCTGCCGTCGTGCCTTCGCCGGTGCCGGTCGTGCGCCTCCTGATAACCGTCGACGCTCACGCCGACGCGAACACCGAGAGAGGCGAACAACGACAGGAAGGACGACGAGAGCAGCATCCCGTTGGTCTGCAGGCCGAACCGCACATCACAACCGGCGCACGCGTCACGAATGGACCGCACGCAATATTCCAGGTGATTTCGACCAGCCAGCAACGGCTCACCGCCGTGCAACACGACGTCGACCGAAGACAATCCGTGCGTGCGGACATGAGCGGCCATGCGGCGCGCCACGTGGTCGACGATTTCACGGGACATCATCCGGTCGCGCAGCCGCCAGCGCTGGTCGGCCTTGGTGTAGACGTAGCAGTGGTCACAGGCCAGATCGCACCGTCCGTGCACCTTGAGGATGAACTGCCGGAATGGCGCTCCCGATTCCATGGCTCCCTCGATTTTCGCGACAAATCTTTCCCACCCCAGCGGGTGGCGGTCGCCCAGATGGCCGATCGACAGGCAGTACAAAGGTGTCGATAATGCACTGTCCGTAATTTGTCCATGATTTGTCCATTCCACCACAGTGGGCCGAACAGCCCGATCGGAGTACATCATTCGCTAACGGCGACCGAGGGGGCACAGATCTATTATTGTGCATATCGCGCCGCTGAGGGGTGGAGAAGAACGGACGGTGCCGGCACATGGATCACGACGACGTTGAGCTGCGCTCGGATCTGGTGGATCTGACAGGAATCGACTGGGACCAGCTCGGCGCGCTTCCCGACTCCGTGCTCGCGAGATCACTCGAGCAGGTGCTGCGGAACAACAGCACGACCATCGACCAGTACTCCTCCTTCCAGAACCGGATCTGACCACTGCCCACCTGCTCACCGTGGAGCGATGATGACCGCTGACCGGCCGCCACCGGACACGAGCCGCCCCCCGGCGCCCACGATCGTCGCGTTCACGTCGCCGGCGACCGGCATCGGGCGAACCGGGGTCGTCGCCAACCTCGCCTGGGTGCTCGCGGCCGCGGGCAAACGGGTCCTGGTCGCCGACTGGTGCATCGAGGCGCCGCACGTGCACGACTACCTCAAGCCGTTCCACGTCCGCGACCTCACCACGAGAGAACTGCTCGACGAGGTGCTCGTCGTCGCACCGCGCAAGGCGCCGCCGGACGACAGCACCCTCCCGCCGATGGAGGCACGCCGCTACGACCTGCCCGGCATGCGGGCCCGGATCGACGTGGTGGTGTCCCGCGACCCGCTGACGCCGGTGCGCGGCTTCGCCTCCGCGCTGGAGGGCCCCGGCGAGATCCAGAAGCTGCGGGAGATCGTCCGCGGCGCCGCCTACGACTACGTCCTGATCGACGCGCCGACGAACCTCTCGCCGGACGCCGCCAGCCGGATGGCCCGCCTCGCCGACGTCGTCGCCGTGTGCTTCCTGCCGAAGCAGACCTCGATCGGCCCCGCCGCGCAGATCGCCCAGAACGTCTGGGACTCGACGACGACGAGCACCCGGATCATCGCGGTGCCGCTGCAGGTCGACGACGGCGAGGCCGCCGGCGCCGAGAAGAGCAGGCGTGCCATCGCCGAGGCGTTCGGCCCGATGCTCTCCGGGGAGGCTCCCCGCAGCGGGCGCACGCTGTCCGCCGCCGTGGCCGGCATCCCCCGGCACACGCACGACACCTTCGAGGAGACGCTCGCGGTGCTGGTGGACCAGCACGCCGAGCACCGCGCCGCGTACTGGAAGCTCGGGAACGCCGTCACGGCCAGCGACCTGGGCCCGCCGCAGGAGCTGCCTGCCGAGGTGCTCGCCGCGTACAAGCACGCGGTGGGGCTGCCCGCCGAGACGGTGCCAGCGGAGATCGTCCTCGTCGCCTGCGCCGCCGACCGCCGCTGGGCCGACTGGGTCGAGTCGCAGCTGACGATCGCGGGCGCACGGGTCACGCGAGCCGGGGAGGCGTCACCCGGCACGACCCTGGTGGTGATCTCGTCCGAGGAGTTCACCCGGTCGGCCGCGGCGGAACGGGTGCTCCACACGAACGGCGGCTCCCACCTCGTGGTCGTCACCCCGTCCGACGACCCGGTGCCGGAGCCGCTGACCAAGGGCGTTCGTGTGTCGCTGGCTGGGGTGGAGGACGCGTCCGAGGCGAGGCAACGGCTGCTGAAGCCGTTCACGCTGGTGGCCGGCGCCGGAGACGCGGGCGTGCGGTTCCCCGGCCGGACCGATGTGCGTCCGTCCAACCTGCCGCCCAGGCCGGCCGGTTTCGTGGGCCGCGACGCCCATCTGGAGGCCCTGCGCGACCACCTCACGGCCGCGAGCGGACGGCGCGACTGGTGGCTGTCCGGCGCACCGGGAGTCGGCAAGAGCCATGTCGCGGCGGAGTACGCCCACCGGTTCGCCTTCGACTACGAACACGTTCTGTGGATCAATGCCCAGGACCGGCGGACGATCACCGAACACCTCGCGCTGCTCGCGAAGCCGCTGCGCCTGGACCCGAACGGCGACCTCGCCGCCAAGGTGCTCGACCGGCTCGCGGCCGGTCAGGAGGACAAGAGGGTCCTGCTGGTCTACGACAACGCCGACGACCCGGAGGTGCTGCGCGACCTGCTCCCCCGCGGCGGGCCGGTCCACGTCGTGGTCACGTCGAGGCACGTCCGGCGGCCGGGTCCCGAGGTGCTCGACCGGCTCGACCGCGCGGCGAGCGTCGCGCTGCTGCGCGGCGTCCTCGGCGACCTGAGCGTCGAGGACGCGGAGGTGGTCGCGGACCTCGCAGAGGACCTGCCGCTGACGCTGCACCTGGCGGGTGCGTGGTTGCGGGAGACGGCGCGGCAGCTGCGGCAGCGGGCCAACGACCGCGAGACCGCGGCGGCGTGGGCCGCCGCGGAGTTCCGCTCCCGGTTCGAGCAGCAGGAGGTCGGCGAGCACACCGGCGCGGCCGGCCTGGTGCGCACGCTCCAGGTCCTCCTGGCGACGCTGCGCGGCGACCAGCTGGGCGAAGCCGCCGTGCGCGTCGCACAGCTGTGCGTGTTCCTGTCCAGCGAAGGCGTGGCCCTGCGCCTGCTGCGGTCGCCGCCGGTGCTCGCCACACTCGCCGGCTCGTGCGAGGCCGTGGCGTACGACGACCTCGAGCTCGACCGGGTGCTCTGGTTCGGCGCCCGGTACGAGCTGTTCGACCTGAGCTGGGCGAGGCCCGCGTCGGTCCGCCTGCACCGGCTGGTCCAGAGTCTCGTGGGCGAGCTGATGTCCGCCGAGGAACGCGGCAGCAGGCGGTCCTGCACGCTCAAAGCCCTCGCGGCGTTCAGCCCGTCGGAGTGGGAGATCGACAACGGCGAGCGCACCGAGGACCTGCGCGAGCTGCGCAAGCACATCGTCCCGTCCGGCGCCACGACCTCGACCGCGACGCCGGTGCGCCGCTGGCTCGTCAACCAGATGCGCTTCTTCATGCACGAAGGCGGTGCCGAGTCGTGGCGATTCGCGCTCGGCGTCGCCACCGACGTGCTCGCGAACTGGGAGCCGGAGGACGAGCCGGAACTGCGCATGCAGCTGCGGTTCCACATCGCGAACCTGCACCGCTCGCTCGGCGACACGGTACAGGCCCTGCGGCTCGACCAGGCGCTGCTCGCCGAGCAACGCCGCGTCCTGACCCACGATCATCCCCGGACCCTGCGCACCGCGCGCGGAGTCGCACACGGCAACCGCGTGCTGGGCCGGTTCTCCGACGCGCTCGCCGAGGACCGCTCCACGTACCGGCGGTTCCGCCAGACGCTGGGCGACGACCACCCCGACACCTTGCGGGCGGCCAACAACCTGGCGTTCTCCCTGTACCTCGCGGGTGACACCGGCAAGGCTCTTCTCGTGCAGCAGAAGAACCGCGACCGGCGCCGGGAGCTGCTCGGTGACGAGAACCTGGACGTGTGGTGGTCCACCTGCATGCTCGGCAGGTACCTCTACGAGCTCGGCCGCTACGACAAGGCGCTGGACGAGCTCAAGGAGGCGGCCGACCGGCTGGCCGGCCTGCCCGACCGGAACGCGCGGCACGAGCTGCAGACCCAGCGGGAGCTGGCGATCGCGCTGCGCCGTTCCGGACAGGCTCACCGGGCTCGGGCGAAGATGGCGGACGCCGTGCAGAACTACCGCGACCGGTACGGCGAGGACCACCCCAGCACCACGGCCTGCACGCTGAGCTACGCGGCCGACCACCACGAGACCGGCGAGTCCGCGAGAGCCACCGAGCTCGCCCGCTCCGCCCTCGACTGGTTCGGCCGAACCTCGGGCCCGTCGCATCCGTTCACCCTTCTGTGCCGGCTCGATCTGGCGGTGTTCCTGCGCGGCACGGGCGCGGACGAGGAGGCGCTGCGCGAGGCGCGTGCGGCGCGTGACGGACTGCGCGACACGCTTGGTGCGGCCCACCCGTGGTCGCTCGCGGCGGCGATCAACCACGAGGGGATGCGCGGCCGCCTGGACGGAGCCGACGTCGTGACCCGCGAGACGCGCGAGATCTACGAGGACTGCCTGGAATATCTGGGACCCGATCACCCGATCACCGCCACGGTGTCGGCGAACCTCTCGACCGGGCCGGACGAATGGGAGGACGTGGTGCTCGATGTTCCGGAAATGTGAGCAGGGGTGGTTCCGATGACCGCGGTGTTCTACCAGCCCGCGTCGCACATCGACGCGGAGTGGGACGACGTCGCCCAGATCCTCAGGGCCGCGATCGACGAGCGCGTCCTGTGTCACCTCGGGCTGTACAGCGGCGGGTGCGAGGACATGACGTTCGACGTCCTGGGTGACGAGGGCGACGAGGGCGTGCGCGACGAGTACGTGCGGATCGGCCGCGAGCTGAGCGCGCAGATCGGCGAGATCGAGGCCGAGCTCATCCCCGTCAGGACCGGTGATCTGATCCGGACCGTTCTGCACGCCTCGCGGGTGACGATCAACTGCGACTCGGTCGTCCCCGACCAGCACGTGATCGGGTTCGCGTGGGTCGAGGGGCCGTCGGGGGCGCTGTCGCTGCCCGAGGTGCCCAGGGTGCGGCGGGCCGACCAGCTGGTGTCCGGTCTCGCGGACAAGCTGCGCGAGCGGGTCAGCCTCCGCTCGCAGAACCCCGGCGGCTGGCTCACCGAGCGCCCGGCCGACGCGGACGATCCCGGCGCCGCGCCGACGGCCGACGGTTCGATCACGGTGCACGGCACCGCGACCGGCCGGTACGCCGAGCTGTGCCGCAAGGCGATCGACCTGAGCGACCTGCACTACATCGCCTACTGCCGCAACGGTGAGATGATCTTCGCGTTCGACTGCTTCGACGACCGGCGGCTCGGCAGGTACTTCAGCCGGATGATCACCAGGGCCGAGCGCAGGCAGTTCTACGCCGACCTGTGCCGGAAGCTGCCGGAACGGGTCGGGCAGCTCGGCCGCACGGCCAGCCGGGCGCTGAACGGCCGGCTGCAGCGGGTGGTGCTCGACGTCCAGCAGGGAGCGATCTACTACTACCGCATCGGGGCGGGGCACTACCTGGTCGGCGTCACCTTCGACCAGGAAGAAGTCGCGCACGCCGACGACAGGCTCGCGCGGCTGGCCGAAGAGCTCCGGACGCCGTGACGGGCGCGGTCCGGCGGAGCCCGCTGACAGCCACGGTGCTGCGGCTGCTGACGCTGCTGCTCGCCGCGCTCGCCGGTCTCGGTGCCGCGCACCTCTTCGGCCTGCGCGATGTCGAGCACTCCTCCGCGTACTTCTACGCCGCGACGGCGTTGCTGGCGATCGGCCTGTACGGCAGCACGAACGGCATCGACGTCGAGGACGTGCGCCGGCACCTGCGCATCGTGGTCCTCGCGGTCACCGTGGGCGTGCTGATGAAGGCCGCGCTCATCGCGACCGTGATGTACCTGGTCTTCCCTTCACCCGCGTACGTGGTGTTCGCCGTGGCGGTCGCGCAGATCGACCCCCTGTCGACCGCGGCGGCGATGGCGAGCTCGCGGTTGTCGGAGCGGGCGCGGAACATCCTCGCGGCGTGGTCGTCGTTCGACGACCCGATCACCATGCTGCTCACGGTGTACCTGTCGGCGTTCGCGCTCGGGCTGCTCGGCCGGGAGCCGGAGTCGGGCGCGCTGGCGCGCAGCGGTCTGCTGAGCTTCGGCACGAACGTGCTCGTGAACCTGGCGTTCGCGGCGGCCGTCGCCGCCGTGTGGCTGCTGGTGAGGCGGATCCGGCACGGCACCGGCCGGCTGGTGGCCGAGGTGGGTCTCGTGGTCGCCGCACTGGCCGTGGGCGTGTGGCAGTTCCTGATGCTGGGCGTCGCGCTGGTCGGGCTGGTCGTGCGACCGCGGATCGACCGCGTGCTCGGCAAGGTGGTGCAGGCGGCGTTCGTGATCGCCGCGCTGGCTCTCGGCGTGCTGCTCGTCGGGGGCGTCCAGGTGTGGCCGGGGGTCGTGCTGGGGCTCGCGACCTTCTTCGCGCAGGTCGTGGTCGGCCTGCTGCTGACCCGCGGGCTGACCCGCAAGGACCGCACCTACCTGGCGTTCGCGCAGCAGAACGGGATCACGGCGATCACCCTGACGTTGCTGCTCGAACCCGACTTCCCCGGCGCCGTCGCCGTCGTCGCTCCCGCCATCCTGGTGGTCAACGTCCTGCACGCGCTGTTCACGGGACTGTGCGACCGCTACGGCGACTCGGTCGCGGCCGCGGTCACCTCTCGCCGACGACCGACGCCAGCACCGCCGACTGCACACGGTTGCTGAGCTCGTTGAACGTCGTCTTCAGGTGTTCCAGCCGCAGGGACGACAGCGGCGCCGACATCTCACCCTCGACGGCGCGCGGGGTGAACTCGTCGAGCCCTTCCAGCCGGAAGAGCGGGACGTACTCGTAGATCGTGTCGTACGCGCGGCACAGGGCGCTCAGCCGCTCGCGGTCCCCCGGCTGGACCTGGCCGGTCGGCGACGGCACGTACGTCCGGTACCAGTCGTTGATCCCGTGGCGGAACGCGTCGAGCAACCGGTGCAGCAACGACGCCACGCCCAGTGCGGGAAACGTCTCCTTGGAGCGCAACGGGCCGCGGATGTTGACCCTCGCGTCGATGGCCCTGTTCAGATCGTGCTCGGTGCTGGCGAACATGGTGCGCAGCGCGGCGTCCACCTGGTCCACCGTGTCCAGCGACTCCTGGGCCGAGACGAACAGACCGGCGACGTTCGGCGGCAACCGCAGCGGTGGCGCCTGCTCGGTGCCCGGCTCACCGGACCGCACTCTGGTGGCGAGCTCGGCGAGTTCGCGCTGCAGCACCGCGAACTCGCGTTCCGTCGTGCCGCGCATCCCGGCGAGCGCGACGGTGACCTGTTCCAGCAGGCGCTGGGTGTTGGCCTGCTGCCGGCTGACCCTGCTGACCCGGTCCCGCATGGCGATGAGCGGATCACCACCGGACGCGAGCTCCAGCACGCGAACCCGTTCGGCGAGCTCCGCGGCCAGCGTGTCCACGAACGTCCAGGGGTCGTAGATGATCGGCTCGGAGCTGAAGGCCGCGCCGAGACGCGACAGCAGGTCCTCGTGCACGAGCCCGATCACGACGAGGATCAGCTCGGTCCGCTCGACGGCGGCCTGGATGTAGGTGGCGCGGTTGACCAGCGCCTCCGCCTCGGCCTCGACGAGCACGGACTCGGTGAGCAGCACCGCGCACCCGGCGTTGTCCGTCCCGACCGGCAGCCAGTAGTCCGCCCGCGAGTCCGTGTCCCGGTTCAACAGCTGATCGCGCACGTACTCGAGGCCGAGACCGTTGACCACCCTGCGGATCTCGGTCCGCACGTTGTCGATCGTGCCGAACGTGGACCGGTCGCGTGCCGCCTGGCGGATCATCGCGTCGGTCACCCTGCCCTGCTCGGGCTCGCGGGCCTCGTCCCTGGCGAGGCGGTAGAGCTTGTGGCACAGGCGGACTATCCGCCGCGCGTTGCCTTCGGTGACCTTGACCAGGTAGCGCACCGACTGCTCGTCGAAGGGGTGCAGCCGCTCACCGCGGCCGATCCGCGCCTGGCTCTGGCGGATGAGCTCCAGGGTGTCGTCGACGGTCAGCGGAGCGACCGAGATGACCCGGCCGACCCGCTGTCCCACGTCCTTGCCGAGCACCTCGAAGCTGTCCGGCAGGCCGGACAGCACCAGCAACGCCCGTGCGCCCGCGAAGACGTCGAGCATCTTCTTGAACGCGTCGATCGCGTTCTCGGTGGGTTTCCTGCTGGCGGACACCACCTTGTTCAGCTCGTCGATCGCGACGATGAACCGGCGGTCGCGGTGGCTGTAGAGCACGGCGAAGACGCCCATCGCCTCGAGCGCCGCCTCCTCGGTCGCGATGGCCGACGTGAGGCCGCGGTCCACCAGCACCTGATCCGGGGTGTGCCCGGTGAGCCACTCCCACGCGGCGGCGGTGAAGCCGGGCCGCAGCAGGAGCGTGAGCGCGGTGCCGAACGCGGTGTTCCTGGTGACGCGCCCCAACAGCCGCTGCAGCTCGCCGAGGTGCTTGCTCTCCATCAGGCCGAGCCGTTCAACGGCGTCCACCGGGTCGAGGTCGCCGTTGCGCACGGCCCTGGCCACGTTGGCGGTGAAGTCGGAGCCCGCCAGCGCGTCGGCGAGCACGTCCGCGTAGAACTCGCGCACGCGGTCGCGGACGTCGTCGCATTCGAGGTGTTCGACGAATCTCTTGTACAGGTTGACGAACGTCTTCTGTTCGGCTTCCAGATAAACCGCGCGTGTCCGATCCGGATCGCTGTGCGTTTCGGCGTGGTACAGGAGATCGCCCACCAGATGGCTCTTACCCGTTCCGTACTCGCCCACCACGGCGATGACATTTCCATGTCGGCCGGAATCGGGCGGAGCCTGCAGGAATCCGTCGAGCAGGTCGAGCGCCTCGCGAATCGCCGGCGTGGGAACGGACACCGTGGCCGCGGAGAAGCCCGGCACGTCGGCCACCGCCATCTGCTGGAATGGATTGGTGTCGCTGATCAGCTCGGGATCTGGCCGCACGTCGTTCATGGCATGAGCCCCTGACCGCTCGCTCGAAAGAAGAAATCCGTGATGTGCTCGTAGCTCACCTCGTCCATTTCGGGGGAGGCTAACGCATGTCCGGCGGCCCGTTGATCCAGGATCTCCCGGTACACACCATGGAGCAACCTTTGCAACTGACCGATCGACGGCTTCATCCTGTCCGTGACCAACCGCATCGTCTCTTCGGTCACTATCGGGTAGTCACGGTCCTTGGCATCCAGTTTCTGCCGTGCCTTCGCGAAAACCCATCCGTCTTCCACACGCAGTCGATCCACCATCAGACGGATCGGTTCGACCCGCGGGACGGCCGCCTGGACGGCGGGCCAGCAGCGCTCGACCTCGTCGACGTAGGAGCTCTCCGCCAGCAGGAGCAGCTTCGGGCGCACGAGCGCGGCGTAGTCGATCAGTTCCTGGGTCAGTTCGATGGACGGCAACAGCACGACGACCACCGCGTCGGAGGGAAGGCTCTCGCTCAGGTACCTGTACGCGAGCACGAGATCGTCCTGCCGCTCCTGGAGTTCCCGCAGATCGGAGGCTTCGAGCCACTCGCGCCGCCGGATGGCGTCCAGCACGAACCTGAACACGTACTTCTTGCGATCGGCGATCGCGATGTTGGCGCTGCTCTCGTCGGACAACCCGATCACGGCGCATCTCTTCTCGCGCAGGGCCAGGTCGTCGCTGACGAACTTGGCGCACCGGTTGAGCAGCGCCGTCTTCCCGCACGTCTCCCTGCCGTACGCGACCACGAGCCGGCCGTCCTCGATCAGACGTGACGAGTCGCCGATCGCCTCGGTGAACTCGAAGTACCGGGTCTCGGAGTGGTCGACGGGCACGTAGTACTTCTTGTGGTCGTCGTGCTCAAACGGGCACAACGGCCCGTTCGGGCGGTGCTCCATGCCGGGTATCACGTACGGGTTCACGAGGCCGCCCCCACCGGAAACTCGCGCAGCAGCTCCCGCCGCGTCCTGCCGGGGCTCTCCAGCGCCCGCACCACCACGTCGATCCTCCGGTCGAGCTCGTTGACGGCCTTGTTCACCTCGTCGGCGCGGGGACGCCGTTCCTCCCTCGACCGCTCGATCTCCCACTTCGTCTCGATGTCGTCGCCCAGCGGTCCACCGATCAGCTCCGCGCGCAACGCCGCCGGCGCCGTCCACTTCGGACGCGCCGCCTCGACCCGGACGAGCTGCGCGGCGAGGTCGTCCCGTTTGTGGCGCACGTCCTGCAGCGGGGGCGGCCCGTGGTCCGCGGTACCCCTGAGCCGCGCGTCGCAGTAGTCGCGGACCGCGCCGACGAACGCCCTGCTGGCCTTGTGCAACGCCTCGGCCTGCTGCTTGCGCCGGTTGATCCCGTCGCGCCAGGTCGTCGTGGTCCAGGTGGCCACCACACCGACGGCCAGCAGGCCCAGGCTGCTCAGCACGGAGATCACCTGGGTGAGGAGAGGGCTGGGCGCCACGGGAGCGACCGCCTCGCACGCACGGGTGAACTCACCAGGTTTCCGGTCGCGCCACTCGTCGAAGTTCATCGTCTCGTTCTTGACCGAAATTCGATCGGGCGTGGAATCCTTTCCGACGATCCCGAGCGAAATCGCTCCTTCCACGGTGCGTGCACGTTGCGCAGGCGTGGCGCATTGGACGACGGCAACGTCCGACGGCGCGCAGGAACACACCATCAACAAGGCGAACGGCCCCATCAGCAGCAGGCACAGGCGGCTTCCCACGTGGCCTCCCCACCCGGACTGGTCGTGCTCCATGCCCTGTTCTTCGTCCCCAACGCTCCTCGCGTAACGAGTACAACGACCGAATCGACTTTCCGCAGTCATTCGGTCGAATTTGCAGGCAAACGACCGGCAGATTGACCTGACTGGACTAGCGTGTGTGAACTTTGCGTGATGGACTGCGGTCGCTGCGGCCGGAGACTGCCGCAATCGAGTTCATCACGGCGAATGATGATTTCTTTCCACCTGGGCGGGAAGATTCCGTCCGCGGGTTGTCACCGCGTTCTGATTCCACGTGATCGGGCGAACTCACCCTCCAGTGCGCGTCAGGCACGAAGATATGCTGCCCCGCAGGGCGCACCGAGGGGCTGGCATGGCACTGACCGACGAGGCGATCACGAAGATCCGGGCCATGATCAGGTCCGGTGAGCTCCCTCCCGGCGCGCGGCTGCCACCCGAACCCCAGCTGGCCGCACAGATCGGGTTGTCCCGCAGCGGTGTCCGCGAAGCGGTCAAGGTCCTGGAGGCGGCCCGCGTGCTCGACGTGCGCCGCGGCGACGGCACGTACGTCACCAGCCTCGGGCCCCGGCTGCTGCTCGAAGGGCTCGGCCTGGCGGTGGAGCTGCTGCGCGACGACACCCTGCTGGAGGTCATGGAGGTGCGCCGCCTGCTGGAGCCGATGGCCACCGGCCTGGCCGCGGTTCGCATGTCGGCGGAGGACCTCGATGCGCTGGGCAAGATCCTCGAGGACATGAGGTCCGCTCGGGACGACGCCGAGCTGCTGCTGCAGTACGACATGGAGTTCCACCGCACCGTCGTCGCCGCGACCGGCAACGAGACTCTCGCCTCCGTCCTGGAGGGTCTGTCCACCCGCACCGTCCGGGCTCGGGTGTGGCGCGGCCTCATCGAGGGCAACGCCGCACACATCACGCTCGCCGAGCACGAGGCGATCTACCACGCTCTGGTCGCGCGGGACCAGCTGCTCGCGCAGTCCACCGCCATGGTGCACGTCAACACCTCGGAAGCATGGCTGCGCGCGATTCTCTCGGCCGGCTGATCATCCATAAAGGACTCTCACGGTCCAGACATCGGATCAATCACGCCCGTCGCCTCTCACTGACCGCACGCGACCGATCGTCGAACGACCGAGGTCAGCTCGTCGAACGGACTGCCGCCCGGCAACGGAAAACGTTGTGAACAAAGGGGATTCCCAACCTGATCGGGGCCCGGGTTCTGTGCTGTGAGCATCCCTCAGACCTCGGTCAACAGGCGGACGAGAGCGTTGACGGTTCAGGTTTCCTGGCCTTAACGTCAGATGTCTCGCGTGTTGCGGCTACCGCACTCCGATCGAGAGGACCTTCATGTCACCAGTCCCGCGCAACCGTCGTGCGTTCCTCACCGCACTGGGAGCGGCCGGAGCCGCCACCGCCCTGTCCGGGACCTTCGACGTGCTGCGGTCCGTCCCGGCCGGCGCCACGATCCCCGGACCGGCAAGCTACTCACCGACCTGGGCTTCGGTGGACCAGCACCCACCGGCACCGGAGTGGTTCCAGGACGCGAAGTTCGGCATCTACTTCCACTGGGGTGTCTTCAGCGTCCCGGCGTACGACAACGAGTGGTACCCGCGCAACATGTACATCGCCGGCTCCGCGGCGAACACCCACCACAAGAGCGTGTTCGGCGATCCGGCGGCGTGGCCGTACCACAACTTCATCGACGGAGCGCGGGACAAGAACGGCAACCACGTCCAGTTCGCCCCGAAGCTCAGGTCGGCGGGCGGAAACTTCGACCCCGTGGAGTGGGCGCAGCTGTTCGCCGACGCCGGAGCGAAGTTCGCCGGACCGGTCGCCGAGCACCACGACGGGTTCTCGATGTGGAACAGCGCCGTCAACGAGTGGAACTCCGTCGCGAAGGGACCCCGGCTGGATCTCGTGCGGCTGCACGCCGACGCGATCAGGGCCAAGGGCATGAAGCTGATGGTGGCGATGCACCACGCGTACAACTTCACCGGCTTTTACGAACACGTGCCGACGCAGTCGACCACCACGCTGAGGAAGCTCTACGGACAGCTCGGCGCGACCGCGGAGAACCAGCTCTGGTACGACAAGCTCAAGGAAGTCATCGACAACTTCCAGCCGGACATCCTCTGGCAGGACTTCAACCTGTCCGCTGTGGACGAAGCGCAGCGGCTGAAGTTCCTGGCGTACTACTACAACAAGGCCGTGGCGTGGGACAAGGAAGTCGTCGCCACCTACAAGGACGGCTTCAACACCAGGGGCGAGGTCTTCGACTTCGAGCGCGGCGGCCCGGCCGAGATCCAGAACCCGTACTGGCTGACCGACGACAGCATCTCCAGCTCCAGCTGGTGCTACACCGTCGGCATCGGCTACTACTCGCTCAACGCCATGCTGCACTCGCTGATCGACCGGGTCAGCAAGAACGGCAACATGGTCCTCAACATCGCGCCGATGGCGGACGGCACGATCCCCGCCGACCAGCGCACGATCCTGCTGGGCATGGGCGACTACCTCAGGCGCTTCGGCGAGTCGATCTACGCCACCCGCGCCTGGTCCGCGTACGGGGAGGGGCCGACCAAGATGGGCGGCGGCTCCTTCACCACGCCACGCGCCGGGACGAGCACCGACATCCGCTTCACCCGCAACAAGGCCGGCACCGTTCTCTACGCCACCGTGCTCGGCTGGCCCGGCAGCACCCTGAACATCACCACGCTGTCCTCCACGCGGATCAACCTCGGCACGCTCACCTCGGTGCAGCTGCTCGGTCCCGGCGCGGGCAGCTACACGAACCTGCCGAACCGCAGCCAGGACGGCTCCGGCCTGCACATCACCATGCCGTCCTCCGGCGCGCCGTTCGCCGCGCCCGCGTACGTGGTGAAACTGACCTTCTCGGGCCAGATTCCCGCACTGGGCGCGGCACCGCTGCCCACCGGCTGGGCCAGGCTCAGCAACGTGACCACCGGCCTGGCGCTCGACGGCGGCGGCAGCGTGGCGGCGGGGTCGGTCGTCAAACAGTGGACCTGGGACGGCAGCCCGAACCTCCAGTGGCAGCTGGTCGACCTGGGCACCGGCTACCACCGCCTCGTCAACCGCACCAACGGCATGGTGGCCGACAGCGCAGGAGCGACCGCGAACGGCGCCGCCGCGGTGCAGAACACCTGGAACGGCGGCGTCAACCAGCAGTGGCGCCTCAACCACGTCGGCGGCGGCCGCTACCAGATCATCAACCGGGGCACCGGAACCGCGCTGGACGGCGCCGGCAACGCGACCTCGGGCTCCACGGTGGTCCTGTGGACTCCCAACAACAGCACCAACAACCAGTGGACGATCTCGGCGGTGTGACCGCCGACGGCCGAACCCGGTGAGAATCCATTCCCCCAATTCCGGGGTCGAATGACGCCGTCGAATTTGTTCGACAACACCGCAGGTCAACCCCATATGGCCGAACGGTTGCCCCTTGAACACGCGGAACGGATCTGGCAGTTTCACAAAGCGGCGAAGTTCGCCTTCCCCCTGATCCTCCTGTTTGGCGCGGACATGTGCTCGGGGGCGAATGTTAGCGCTAACAATGCAATGCCATCTCGACTGCGAAGGAGAATCATCGTGGATTCGACGGGCCAGGTCCCGCAGCTCAGGCCGCGCAGGCGCGGCCGCTGGACGTCCGTGCTGAGCAGCGTGTTCGCCGCCGTCCTCGCGGCCTCCGCGGCGGTCGCACTCCACACCGGTGCGGCGTCGGCGGCGAGCGTCGACACGAACGCGTGGTACGTGCTGGTCAATCGCAACAGCGGCAAGGCGATCGACGTCGCGGGCGCTTCCACCGCCGATGGCGCGGCGGTCACGCAGTGGTCCCGTCACGACGGGGCCAACCAGCAGTGGCAGTTCGTGGATTCCGGTGGCGGCTACTACCGGTTGAAGTCGAAGAATTCCGGCAAGGTCCTCGACGTGGCCGGCTTCTCCGCCGCGGACGGCGGGAAGCTCCAGCAGTGGACGGACCTCAACGGCAGCAACCAGCAGTTCCGGCTCGCGGACTCCGACGGCGGCTACGTCAGGCTGATCAACCGCAACAGCGGCAAGGCCGTGGAGGTGACCGGCCTGTCGACCGCGGACGGAGCGGCGGTCGTGCAGTACAGCGATTGGAACGGCTCCAACCAGCAGTGGCAGCTGGTCCGTGTGGGTGGCACCCCGGGAACGTGTTCGCTCCCGTCGACGTACCGGTGGTCGTCGACCGGCCCGCTGGCGAACCCGAAGCCGGACTGGATCTCGCTCAAGGACTTCACCACCGTCGTTCACAACGGCAAGCACGTGGTCTACGGGTCGACGGTCGACAAGACCGGCCAGCACTACGGCTCGATGAACTTCGGCCCGTTCACCAACTGGTCGGACATGGCCTCCGCCCCGCAGAACACCATGAACATCGGCACCGTCGCACCCACGCTGCTCTACTTCGCGCCGAAGAACATCTGGGTCCTCGCCTACCAGTGGGGTCCCACCACGTTCAGCTACCGGACCTCGAGCGACCCGACCAACGCCAACGGGTGGTCGGCGCCGCAGGAGCTCTTCTCCGGGAACATCCCCGGCGGCGGCGCCCTGGACCAGACGCTGATCGCCGACGGCTCGAACATGTACATGTTCTTCGCCGGTGACAACGGGAACATCTACCGCGCCAGCATGCCGATCGGGAACTTCCCCGGCAGCTTCGGCACGTCGTACACGACGATCATGACCGACACGCGGGAGAACCTGTTCGAAGCGGTCGAGGTCTACAAGGTCAAGGACCAGAACCAGTACCTCATGATCGTCGAGGCGATGGGGACCGGCGGGCGCTACTTCCGCTCGTTCACGTCCAGCAGCCTCAACGGCACGTGGACCCCACAGGCCGCCACCGAGAGCAACCCGTTCGCGGGCAAGGCCAACAGCGGCGCCACGTGGTCCAACGACATCAGCCACGGCGACCTGGTGCGCACCAACCCCGACCAGACCAAGACCATCGACCCCTGCAACCTGCAGTTCCTCTACCAGGGACTCCCACCGGGCTCCGGCGGCCCGTACAACTCCCTGCCCTGGCGGCCGGCGGTGCTGACGCTCCAGCGCTGATCGCCTGACGCGGAACCGGTCCGGCGCCCCTCACCCGCTCACCGGGTGAGGGGCGTCCGATCAGAACGAGCCCGGCAGGACGAGCACCGCCCACGCCGCGATCGGCCCGAGGCCGACGATGACGCAGGTGTAGGAGATGACCTGCCGGTAGAAGCGGGTCCGGTCGACGCCGCGGGCATTGGCGAGGACCAGCGCGCCGTTGGTGGAGAACGGCGAAACGTCGACGATCGTGGTGGAGATGGCCATGGCCGCGACGACACCCACGACCGGCAGGGAACCGGTGAGCAGCAACGGGATCGCCATCGGGATGGTCGCGGTGAGAATCGCCGTCGACGAGGCGAACGCCGACGTGACACCGACGATGACGCACAGCACGAGCGCCACGAGCAACGGCGCGCCCAGACCGACAGCGCCGTGCGCGACCCAGTCGATGGTGCCGGAGTGCTCCAGCACCCCCACGTAGGTGACCATGCCCGCGACCAGCAGGATCGTCGGCCAGCTGATGCCTTCGACGGCTTTGCCGAGGTTCTCCCGGTCGAGCAGGGCGAGCACGGCACCCGCCGCCAGCGCCTGCGGCCACGGGCCACCACCGACCAGCCCGGCGACCTTCGGCCCGACCAGGCCGACGAACGCGCCCACGCTCAGCACCAGACCCGGCCGGACCTCCTCCGGGATCGCGTCGACGACCCGGCCGCGCCACCCGGCCGCCGTGACCGCGATCATCAGCACCCCGGACCAGAACACCAGCCCGAGCGCCTGCTCCCAGGTGAAGCCGTGCGTTCCGATGACGGAGAACACGACCAGCGCGTTGATCTCCATGCCGGGCGCGACCGCGAACGGCAACCGCGCCCACAGCCCCATGGCGTTCGTGGCCAGCCCGCTGACCAGCGCGGTGGCCACGAACGCCGCGTACCAGGGAAACCCGCCCTTGGCGAGGATCGCCGGGTTCACCAGCACGATGTAGGACATCGCGAGGAACGTCGACAGCCCGCCGAGCACTTCGGTCCGGACGGTGGACCCGCTGGCCCTGATGCCGAAGAACCCGTCCAGGCGGTCGCGGCTGGACAGCTTGCTGGTCGTCATGGGCGCTCCGGCCGTGTGCGCAACCGCAGCGCCACGAGAATCGCGACAGCGGCAACCAAGAAGACGCCGTCGCGGTATCCCTAATATCGGCCACGCCGACGAGGATTTCGCGGTCGCTGTCGGCGGCAACGGCCACGGCGCCAGGGGTTCCGACGAGATCGGCAGGCTCGCGTCGACCGTCGTGCTCGGGAAGCCGTGGGACTGCCCGATCCCGCAGGACGTGTTCGCCCCGCTCGCCGCGTCCCCGGACGCGGACGACCGCGGCGAGCGGCCAGACTTTCTCAAGCCACCGTTCGGTCTGTGCTGACAGGAGAGAAACAGTTGTCCCCTACCTCGGCTCACGAGCTGCTGCGAGACGAACGATGGCGTTCCCTGACCGCCGATCAGGAGAAGCTGCGCGCCTACGCCGACGACGAGTGGTTCAGGTCGGGCCTGGACGCGGCCTACGAGGTGCTCGGTGACAACGCGAGCCGCCTCGTGCAGCGGCACGCCGTTCTGGTGATCCAGCCGGACTGCGTCGCCGGACGGACGGCGGAGCGCTGCGTGGACCACGTGCGCCGGCAGGGCTTCGAACCCGTCCGCACGATCCGGTTCCACTTCGGCGCGGAACAGACCGCCGGCATCTGGCACTACCAGTCCAACATCTCGACACCGGACAGTCTCGACATCGCCGACCAGGTGTGCGGCAAGGGCGACTCGCTCGTGGTGCTGCTCAGGGACACCACCGCGGAGCCGGTGATCCCGGCCAGCCTGCGCCTCACCGACCTCAAGGGACGGTCGAACCCCGCCAAACGCACCGAACACCACCTCCGCACGATTCTCGGCGCCCAGACCGTTCTGGTCGTGCTGGTGCACACACCGGACGAACCCGTCGACCTCATCCGGGAGACCTCGGTTCTGCTCGGCCCGCGGATGCGCGAGCTCTACGCCGCGATGGCCCAGCCGGTTCCGCCCGGTGCCGCCGAGGAGCTGGCGGCTCACATCAGGGACCTGTACGCCGAGTCCGAGGCCCACGACCTGGATCTGCAGGCCGCCTGGGAGCGGGTGACCGCCCGCATCACCGACCAGGAGGCCCTCTCCACGCTCGACAAGGTGCGGCACGGCAACGAGAAGCTCGACTGGCCCTGGTTCACCGGCACCCTCGCCGCCGCCGGCGTCGACCCGCACGGCTGGGACGCCCTGCTCATCGGCAGCGAGCACATCGAACACGACCTGCCGGGAATCCCCCGGCTCGTCGACCGCGTCAGCATCGAGAGCTGGACGAACGGTGAAGGGGTCCTGCTCACCCGCGCGTGACCAGGGGTGCCGTGCACAGCACGAGCTGTGCACGGCACCGACCGTCAGCTCAGAACAGACCCCACTCGCTGAACTTCGCGGCAAGATCACGCAGGGTTTCCGGCGTCATCTTCTTGCGCGCTTCCTTCTCCGGCGATTCCTTGTCGGCGCCGAAGTGGTACACGCGCTCACCGGTCTTGGTGTCCACCAGGAACGAGTAGTCCTTGACCGCCGGACCGCGGATGACGAGCGAGACCGTGTTCTCCTCCGCGATGAGCACGTGCATCATCCGGTGGTGCAGCGCGTAGGTCGTCCCCTGCCGCTCCGTGCGCGCGTGCAACGCGGTGAAGGGCAACGGGAAAGCACCGTCGTCGTCGGTGCCCTGATCGCCGTACATGAAGTGCCGGAAGTGTCCTTTGAGGACCATGCTGGCGAACGTCCACCGGTGGTTGTGCGGCAGGTCGTCGCACCCGTTCCAGAACACGTGCAGCCGCACCCGGACACCAGACTCCGGATCGGCGTACAGCACGATCTTGTCCAGCGACTGGCCGACCTCGCCGAGAGTGACCGGGTCGGGCCGCTCGCACAACGCGAGCAGCCCAGGCGTGTCGGCCACCGCGTCGAGGGCGGTGCGGAGGATCTCCCTGCCCGGATGAACCTGCTGCACGAGGCGGTGGCCGACGCGGTGACGCGGGCCGCCAGGACCCTGGTGCTCTCCGGCGACTGCCCCACCGCCCGCGCGGTGGTGGCCGGGCTGCAGCGCCGCCACGACGACCTGGCCGTCCTCTGGCTGGACGCCCACGGCGACTTCAACACCCCGGCCATCTCGACCAGCGGCTACCTCGGCGGCATGGCACTGGCCATGCTGACCGGCCGCACACCTGACCTGTTCGACGACACGCTGGGCCTGCGCCCCGTCCCCGAAACCGGCGTCGTGCTCGCTGACGCCCGCGACCTCGACCCCGCCGAACACGACGCCCTCGCCGGCAGTCACGTCCGGCGCGTGCCCCTCGACCCCGTCGCGATCACCTCCGCCCTCGACCGGCTCGGCTCCGTCCCCGTCTACCTCCACCTCGACATCGACGTCATCGACAGCGCCGAGCTGTCCGGTGCGCGCTTTCCCTCCGGCCCCGGCCCCTCCCTCGTCCAGGTCGAGGAAAGCCTGGCCGCCGCCAGCGCCACCGCCGACATCGCCGGCGCCTGCATCGCCTGCGCGTGGCTTCCCGAGCACGTCAACGATCTGAGCAGCCGCCAGACGATCACCCGCGTCGCCGCGGCGCTCGGCGCCGGCCTGGCATGGCACGAACCCGCCGGCGGCTGACCCCACGGACCCAAAGCGCGGCAAGTTCGTCCACGCCGACGCGACAGCGGCGGTTCGGGGGCAGCTGCTACCCGTCCTCCGGCACCAAGGCGGCGGCAAAGCGCGTCGCGACCGCCGCCACCGCGGCACGCAGCTCCTCACCGCCCTCGACGCGGAAACCGAACGGCACGGCCGCCAGCCACTCCTGCGCGTACATCGCCGGATTGCTGGTGCTGCCGATGAGCACGCACCCGCCCCCCAACGGGTGAAGCCGTCCCATGGGAGGCCGGATCCAGGGCGCCACCTCGGTCAGCGGGGCTTCGAACACGACGCGGGTGGGGAACTCCCAGCCCGCGCCGAGGTGCTCCTCCAGCACCGCGACCGGGTCGAGGTCGCCGGGCGGTTCGAACTCGTGCGCGGTCTGCGCCACCGCGCGAACGCGGTCGACCCGGTAGGTGCGGATCGCGTCCGCCCGACGGGAATGGCACAACAGGTACCAGCGTCCGTGGCGGACGACGACCGCCCACGGGTCCACCTCCGCCTTCCACGCGGTGCCGCCCTCGCTCTGGTACGTGATCAGCACCCGGTGCCTGGCCGCGACGGCGGCGACGAGTGCGCTGGTGATGGCGGCATCCGGGCGGGCGGAGTGCCGGTCGGGCGCGGCTTTGGCGTGCTCGCGCAGGACGGCCGCCTGCCGGCCGACGTTCTCCGGCAGCGCCTGGACGACCTTGCCGAGGGCCGCACCGACCGGGTCTTCGGCGTCGGTGGCGGCCGGCTGGCCGTCGAGCACCGCCATGACCAGGCCCAGCGCCTCGGCCTGGGTGAACACGATCGGCGGCAGCTTCGTGCCGCGCCGCAGCCGGTACCCGCCGTGCGGACCGCGGCTCGACTCGACCCGGATGCCCGCCTCTCGCAGGATTCCGATGTACCGGCGGGCGGCGCGTTCCGTGACGCCCAGCCTCTCGGCGAGCTGGCCGGCGGTCGTGCCGGGACGCGCCTGCAGGATCTCCAAGGCGCGCAGTGCCCGCGCGGTCGGACTGAGATCACTCGGCACGCGGGCAGGGTAGGTGATCCTCCGGATGAACCGGAAGCAGATCGTCCGGAACTGCCTCTAGCGTGACGGTGCACCGCGGCGACCTGGCCGCGCCGAAGAGGGAGAACCGACCGTGGACATCCTGCTCATCGCCGGCCTGTGGCTCGACGGATCGGCCTGGGACGACGTCGCGTCCACGCTCCGATCGCTCGGCCACCGTCCCGTGGCGCTGACCCTGCCGGGGCAGGGTGACGGATCCACCTCGGCCACGCTCGACGACCAGGTGGCGGCAGTGCTCGCCGCCGTGGACGCGGCCTCCGGCAAGCCCGTGGTGGTCGGGCACTCGGCCGCCTGCACGCTGGCCTGGCTGGCCGCCGACGCGCGGCCGGACAAGATCTCCGTGGTGGTCTTCGTCGGCGGCTTCCCGGCCGGCGACGGAAAGCCCTACGCCGACTTCTTCGAGCTGCGCGACGGCGCCATGCCCTTCCCCGGCTGGGAGGCGTTCGAAGGACCCGACTCGGCCGACCTCGACGAGGAGGCCAGGCGCGCCTTCGCCGCTGCCGCCATCCCCGTCCCCGAAGCCGTGGCCACCGGTGTCGTGCGGCTGACCGACGAGCGACGCTTCGACGTCCCGGTCACGGTCATCTGCCCCGAGTTCACCCCCGCCCAGGCCCAGGAGTGGATCAACGCGGGCGACGTGCCAGAACTCGCCGGGGTCAGGCACCTCGACTTCGTCGACATCGACTCCGGCCACTGGCCCATGCACACCAAGCCGGCCGAACTGGCCCGGCTCCTCGCGGCGACCGGACCGGAGCGGGCAGCGCGCAGCGGAAAGGCGGATCTCGCATGACCAGGTACGTGATCGGCCCTGACGTGGCCCTCCGCCTGGCTCACGACCACGCCGTGATCGCCGCCGGAAACCAGATCCTGGCCCCGACGCTGCTTCGCTCGCAGACCCTGTCGCTTCTGCACCAACAGGTGCACCGGGGTGAGATGTCCAAAAAGGACGCGGAGCGCCACCTCGATCACCTGCGCGGCCTGCGGATCCGGCTGCTCGGCGACCGCGTCCTGCAGGCCACCGCCTGGAAGGTCGCGGACCAGCTCGGGTGGTCCGACACCTTTGCCGCCGAGTACGTCGCCCTGACCCAGCTCCAGGCGGACGCCTTCGTCACGCTCGACGAGCAACTCGCCCGTGCGGTGAAGAAGCTGGTGACGGTCGCACCGATCGACGCGCTGACCGGCTAACCGGGAAGCAGCACCATGCGCGAGGAATCCGCTTGCACGGAGATCTCGCCGAAGTTTCCCCTGAGGCAGTAGGAACCGCCGTCCAGTTCGAATGAATCAACGCCGCCGTAGTCGAGCTCCCCCGAGGCGTCCCTGGCCGGCGGCAGCCCCTGGCCGGTCCAGTGAAGAGCCGACACGCCTTCGAACCTGAGCTCGCCGCGCCGATAGCAATAGCGCTCTCCTGGCAGCGGGGCGTGATGGTCGGGATGCTCGGGAAGCAGAACGACCTCAATGGAGATCACGACCAGACCGGGCCGGGCCGTGATGTCGAGAACCCAGCTGTCCTCCAGGTAGTACAGGCGCAGCTCGTCGATTTGGCGGTAGTCGATCATCGCAGCTCGCAGTCGATCGGAGTGTGGCCCGCGGTCGTAATTCTCCCGACTCGTCGTCATCAGTGTATTTCATCGAACCGCCATTCGATTCGACTGTCGAACGGCAGCGCACGGAGCCGAGGACGTGGGAGCGCCTGCCGACCGCAGCCCGGCCCGGCGTTTCGCCCACCTGCGAGGGACCACGCAGCGCGACCGTCCGGCGAGACGTGGTTCATGCTGGTCAAGGCGTGGATCAGACCCGGACCGGCCGACGCTCGCACGAGCTAAAGAATTCGCACGAACTTTAGCAGCCACAATTCCCTCCAGCGGCCGGCCACTTGTCCGCGAGAAACCCTTTCGTCGCGTCTTGACCGCGCCGAGATCATCCTTCACAGTTTGGTGGACGCGATCGGCGCCCGCGACAGTGGCACCTCTGTCCGTGCGCCCGTCTTTAATCCTCGGATTGCCGACGGCTGACGTAATCGTTGGTTCAGAGGTCGCGCCATGGACCAATCGGTGCAATTGGTCATTCATTGCCCTGCCGCGGTTCGCCCCACCTCGCCGAAGAGGAGAACGCCCAATGGCCGGATCAGGCCCCCACTCACCAACCGCCCTCCCACGAGCGCGCAGGCGTCGCATCGCCGGTGTCACCGCCGCCGTCGCCGTGCTGCTCGGCGGACTGGTGGCGGCCTTCAGCGCGGCGCCCGTGTCGGCGGCGACCGTCGACACCAGCGCCTGGTACGTGTTGGTCAACCGCAACAGCGGCAAGGCTTTGGACGTCTACAACTCCGTCACGACCGACGGCGCGCGCATCACCCAGTGGACCCGCAACGACGGCAACCAGCAGCAGTGGCAGTTCGTCGACTCCGGCGGCGGCTACTACCGGCTGAAGTCGCGGCTGTCGGGCAAGGTCCTCGACGTCTACCAGCGTTCCACCGCCGACGGCGGCGCCATCGTCCAGTGGAGCGACAACAACGGCACCAACCAGCAGTTCCGCCTCGCCGACTCCGACGGCGGCCACGTGCGCCTGATCAACCGCAACAGCAACAAGGCCGTCGAGGTCCAGGGTGCCTCCACCGCCGATGGCGGCAACGTCGTGCAGTACAGCGACTGGGGTGGCGCGAACCAGCAGTGGCAGCTCGTCCGCGTCGGTGGCGGGACGGGGCCCACCACCACGACGAGCAACCCGCCGGGCACGTGCTCGCTGCCCTCGACGTACCGGTGGTCGTCGACGGGCCCGCTGGCGCAGCCGAAACAGGGCTGGGTCTCGCTCAAGGACTTCACCCACGTCATGTACAACGGCAAGCACCTGGTCTACGCGACGACGCACGACTTCGGCACGAAGTGGGGCTCGATGAACTTCGGGACCTTCACCAACTGGTCCGACATGGCCTCGGCCCCGCAGAACGGGATGAACAGCGGCACCGTCGCACCGACGCTGTTCTACTTCGCACCCAAGAACATCTGGGTGCTCGCCTACCAGTGGGGCGGGACCGCGTTCAGCTACCGGACGTCGACCGACCCCACGAACCCGAACGGATGGTCGGCGCAGCAGACGCTCTCCACCGCCAGCATCCCCAACTCCGGTACCGGCCCCATCGACCAGACGTTGATCGGTGACGACACGAACATGTACCTGTTCTTCGCCGGGGACAACGGCAAGATCTACCGCTCGACCATGCCGATCGGGAACTTCCCCGGCAACTTCGGCTCGGCCTGGACGGAGATCATGAGCGACACCCAGGCGAACCTGTTCGAGGCCGTCGAGGTGTACAAGGTCCAGGGCCAGAACCAGTACCTCATGATCGTCGAGGCGATGGGCCGCAACGGGCGGTTCTTCCGCTCCTTCACGTCGAGCAGCCTCAACGGTTCGTGGACTCCGCAGGCCGCCACCGAGAGCAACCCGTTCGCGGGCAAGGCGAACAGCGGTGCCACCTGGACCAACGACATCAGCCACGGCGACCTGATCCGGACCAACCCCGACCAGACCAAGACCATCGACCCGTGCAACCTCCAGCTCCTCTACCAAGGACGCAGCCCCAGCTCCGACGGCACCGAGTACGGCCTGCTGCCCTACCGGCCGGGTGTGCTGACACTGCAACGCTGATCACCTGACGCTGAAGACCCCAGGCCGGCCCGGCCTGGGGTCTTCAGCAATGCGTTCGGTGGTGACGACCTTTCCGGCTTTGCGGAGAATGTCCTTCTCCGGCGCCGCCAGTCGCCTTCGCCTCGCCGTGTCAGAGCTTTGTCAGCGCCACGATTCGTTGTGTCAGAGCTTTGTCAGCGCCATATCAGAGCCTTGCCCCAAGGCACCTGCGCTCACACAAGCCGCACGATTCCCGGCGCTGAACCGACGCCGTGACCGGGCTTTCACCGAACGGAAAGAAAACCGCATGAACACGAAGATGAAGACCCGGAGCGCCGTCACGGCGCTGGCGACCTTCGCCGTCCTGGGCAGCATGACGATGAGCACGACGCAGGCTGTCGCCGCGCCGCCCGTCGTCAACATGGAAGCCACCGTCCTGGCCGCCCAGATCGACCCCCGGCGCGCCGACGACACGCTGACCCCTGGCGCCAAGGACTCCGTGCTGGCCGTCGAGCGGGCACTCCAGGCACGCAACCTGCTGGACGCCCAGTGGGTCGACGGCTACTTCGGAACCACGACCATCAAGGCGTACGCGGCCTACCAGCGTTCGCTCGGCTACACCGGACTGGCCGCGAACGGGCTGCCCGGCGCGAGCTCGCTGGCCAAGCTCGGGGATGGGCGGTTCACCGTCTCCCACGTGATCAAGCCGGGCTCGAAGGTCCAGCGCGACGGGTACGTGGTCAACACCCGCACCCAGGCGATGCTCACCGAGGCCGAACGTCTGCTGGGACGCCGCCTCAAGCTGGATCAGGGCTCCTACAACCCCGGTGGCGACCCGACCTCCGCCGGCACCCACGACGGCGGCGGCGTCGTGGACATCAACGTCGACGGCATGTCCGCCGAGACCCGCACCGCCGTCGCCAAGGCGATGCGCCAGGTCGGCTTCGCCGCCTGGGTCCGCAGCCCCTCCCAGGGCAACTGGCCGTGGCACATCCACGCCGTGGCGATCAACGACACCGACCAGGCCACCCAGGCCCAGAACCAGGTCGGTGACTACTACCTCGGCTTCAACGGCCTCGCCAACCACCGTCCCGACGACGGCCCCCGTGTCCCGATCAAGACGTGGGAGGACTACCAGCGCGCGCACTGACCAGCAGCCTGGACTCCACCCCGATCACTGACGCTTCACGAAGAGGGAAACCCGTGAAATTCCCACGCATGATGCTCGCCGTCGCCGGGGCCGCGCTGGCCCTGGTCGCGCCGCTCATGGCCGCCACCGCCTCGCCCGCGTTCGCCGCGAGCCGGGACGGGGACTGCGACAGCGGAGAGTTCTGCTACTACTACAACAGCAACCAGGCCGGCTCGCTCTCCGACTTCACCGGCTCGATCAGCGATCTCGGCGCCACTCAGCCGTCCTGCTACGAGTTCAAGGGCGCCGGCGCCGGCAAAGGCCTGTGCGTGAAGAACAACGCGGCCTCGGTGCGCAACCGCACCAGCCACACCGTGCGGGTCTACTTCAACAGCGGCTACGGCGGCGCGCACCAGGACTTCGCCCCCGGCCAGGCCGGCAACCTCAACTCCACGCTGAAGAACAACAACGCCAGCCACAAGTTCCTCACCGGGGGCGGCGGCGGTTCGGAAAGCCCCACCAACGACTACGACGGTCGTCCCCGCGGGTTCGCCCAGAACAACTGCACCGCCTTCGCCGCCTACCGGATCGCGAGCAGGCTCGGCGTCCCGAACTTCAGCAACTCCTACGGCGGAACCACCTGGGGCAACGCCGGCACCTGGGACGACGCCGCCCGCCGCGTCGGCGTCACGGTCAACAAGACCCCGAAGGTCGGCGCCATCGCCGTCAACGACGTTCACCGCGTCGGTCACGTGGCCTACGTCAACGCGGTCCACTCCGACGGCTCGTTCGACGTCGAGGAGTACAACTGGAACAACCCGCTCGCGTACGGCACTCGCAAGAACGTCCACGTGAGCAACGCGCAGGCCGACTTCCAGTACATGCTCCACTTCTGACCGGCCAGTGATCACAACACGAGGTGCCGGCAGTTCCTACCGGCACCTCGTGTTCGCGCGTTCATCCCGTCAGGGCGACAGCCGGGTCGGACGTGGCGAACAGACCGTCGAACACCCGGACGCGGTCGAAGGACAGGGCGTGGTCGCGTGCCCGGTCCGCCATGAGTTGCCGTTCCTCTGCCGACAGGTCGAACACCACCCGGTCGATCGCGGCGGCGATGTCGTCGGTGTTCCCGGCTTCGACCAGGATCGCCGTCCCGCCCACCGCTTCGCCGACGCCGCCGGTGGTGGTCGTGATCACCGGCCCGCCGCCCGCGAGCATCTTCTCGGTCAGCGCGATGCCGAAGGTCTCGACGAAGTCCGGTTCGGGCTTGGTCGGCAGCGCGTACACGGCGCAGCCGTTCATCAGCAGCGGCTTTTCCTCGTCCTCCACGTCGGTGAGGAAAAGAATCCGGTCGTTGTGCCGGGTGATCGCCCGGAGGTGCTCCAATTCGGGGCCGTTGCCGGCGATCACGAGCTTCAGCCGGGACCGCGCCTGGCACCGGGAGAACGCGTCCACCAGGTCGTAGATGCCTTTGGCCCGTGTCACCCTGGACAGGAACAACACGTACCCGTCGCGTTCCAGGCCGCGTCGCTTCAGGGCGGCGTCCACGAGTGCCGGATCGAGGTCGAGGTAGGCCGAGGTGTCGATCGGCGGGTAGCTCACCGATATCCGGCGCGCGCACTGGCGGGCGAACCGGGTGCCGCAGTGCGTGTCGACGGCCTCCGCGCAGGCGATGATCTCCTGCCTGGTGTACTCCGACACGGCGATCACCTGGTCGTTGGCGAGGAACCGGGTGAACAGGACCACGGCTGCCCCGAACCGCCCCTCGCGCAGGCACGAGCGAATCACGTTGGTGACGTCCGAGCCGACCGCCTTCGCGATGGTGTGGACGTCAGGTGCGTAACCGGCCGCGCGTGCCGCGTCGACGGCGTCGCGCACGACGGCGTCGTGCGGAGCGAGGTACATCGAGACGCACGTGGTCGGGATCGGCTCGGCCAGCAGTTCGACCAGACGTCCCGTCAGCCCGGCCAGGTGCCGGCCGTCGGGTACCCGGTAGTCGCCGACCGGCTCCGGCCGCTCCACGGTGATGCCCTCGCTGTAGGGCATGATCCGATCCAGCGGCTTGAGCGGCAGCCCTGCCGCCTGCAGCACGGGGATCGGCCACGTCAGCAGCCGGACGTCGTCGAAGCCGCGGGTGAGCGCGACCTCGGCCAGGTTGCGGGCTTCTCCGGAGTGACCGCAGATGACTGGGTCGGCCCTGACCACGATGACGAGACGGCGGCTTGGCCTGGTCATGTGCGAGCCCCCTTTCCGGACGGGTCGGACACTGATGGCGGCAGGATCTTGCGTCCCCACTCCGACGGGTGCGGCCCGAGTTCGAGCACCAGCCGGCCGCCGGCGTGGACGTCGGTCGCGCGCAGGTGCGCCGCGTCCAGTGGTTTGCCGTCCAGCTGGGCGGACTGCACGTACTGCGGCGGCGGGTTTTCTTCCAGCCCGTCGGAACTGATGGACGTCTCGCGGTGGCCACGCGTCTCGATGACGAAATCGCGGTCTCCGAGGTGCAGCGTGGCGCGGCTGAAGGCAGGCGCGTTGACGAGGAACAGGTTCTGCCCGGCGACCGGGAACAGGCCGAGCGAGGCCCACACGTACCAGGAACTCAGCCCGCCCGAGTCGTCGTTGCCCGGCAGGCCGCCGCGACCGGTGCCGAACTGCCAGGTCAGCGCCGCGTGCACGATCTCGGCCGTGCGGTCCGGCCGAGCCGCGTAGTGGTAGGACCACGGCGCTTCCATGTCCGGCTCGTTGTTCAGCCCCTCGAACCGGTTCAGCAGGTAACCGGCCGCCATCTCCGCCGGGTCGGGCCGCTTGCCGGGCTGCGCCACCCGCGGGGCGCCGTAGCCGAAGAACGCGTCGAGTGTGCTGACGAAGGCCTCGTTCCCGCCGACCATCGCGATTCTCGCGGCCATGTCGTGCAGCAGCCGGAACGAGTAGTTCCACTTGCCGCCCTCGTAGAACGACGAGTCGACGAGCAGGCCGGTGTCGGGGTCGAACGCGCCTGCCCACAACCGGCTTCGCGCCTCGAGGTCGTCGGCGAGCTGGACGTCGTTCAGGCTGCGGGCGACACCGGAGGTGCAGTGGCAGGCGTAGGCGAGGTCGAGCGTGTGCGAGATCGGGTGCACGACGCCGTGCTCGTAGAAGTCCTCGCCGTACATCCGGCGCAGGTCGTCGTACATGTGCACCAGCGCCCAGGTCCAGTCCAGGTCGCCGAGGCCGAGGGCGTGCACGTCGGCCAGCGCGGTGTGGACCAGCGCGCTCGCCTGCCGGAAGAACCTGTCCGCGCCGCGAGCCATCCGATAGCCGATCGGGAAGTTGCCTTCCTCCTCGCAGACCCGGATCAATGACTCCAGGAGATCGACCGCCCGGTCCGGGCAGATGGCCATCAGCAACGGCAGCTGGGTCTTGTAGATGTCCCACATCGTGCAGATGTCGAACACGAAGGGCCCGGAGGACGGCCAGAACGGGCTCTCGTCGTCGGCGAAGCACGGCTTGATCAGCGAGTGGTACACCGCCGTCGCGAACACCTGGCGCCTGGCGGGTGACCCGCCCTCGACCTCCACCCTGCCCACGTGGTCGCGCCACCGGGCCTTGGTCCGCGCCAGGACGGCGTCGAACGCCGGCGCCCCGTCACCGCACTCGCGATACAGGTTCTCCCTGGCCTGTTCACAGCCTCGCAGAGAGAACCCGATCTGGATCTCGACGCTCTGCCCCGCGGTCGTGGGGCCCATGTAGAGCAACCCGAACGGGCGCAACGTGGTCTGCCTGATGCGGTCGAAGTCGAGCCGCGTGCCACCCTCGATCAGCCTGCGGTCGTGCCAGAGCATCTGTCGCCAGCCCGGACTGTCGACCTTGATGTACACCGACAGCGGCACGCCTTCGACGACCACCGTTCCCTGGGCACGGCCGTTGCCGAGGCTTTCCACATGCGCCCGCAACGGCACCGTGCGGCCGAGGTCGATGGCCAGCCCGCCGCAGGACAGGTCGACGACGATCCGTGCGCTGCGATGCTCGGGAAAGGCGTACCGGTGCACGGCGACCTTGGCGCCGACCGTGACCTCACAGCGAATGCCGGTGTCGAGAGTGGCCGCGTAGTACCCGGCTTCCGCGGTCTCGTCGTGCAGCGGCCAGGCCTGACCGAGGACGTCGAGCTGCTGCACCATCGGCGTCACCCGCACGTAGTTGTAGTACTTGCGGATCGCACCGGTACCGGACTGCTGGAAGTGGGTGAAACCGGACGCCTGCAGCCGGTCGAACATCTCCTCCGGCTGCCCCTCGGTGTTCTTCATGTAGAGGCCGTACCCGGTCGGATAGGCCCCGGAGTAGGCGCAGGCGGACACCATGCCGAGCGGGGACGTCGCACCGGGGTGGGTGTTGCCCACCTGAGCTTTCGGCCACCACCAGGTGGCCGCCAGCCCCTGCGCCGCGGGCAGTGAGGTGGCAGCCGTTCCGATGAAGGGATCAATCTCGTCGAGGATGACGAGACAGTAGGTCAGCGCGGCACCGCGTTGGTTTCAACGACATGAACATGTGGCCGGGCGCTTGACTCGGTGGCTAAGCATGATAGCTTTTAGCTAATCCGATTAGCCAACTGACCGCAGGGGTGGAGCCATGACCGAGTTCCTGAACGTGGACGGCGGGACGATCGCCTACGAGGTGACCGGCGCCGGCCCGCTGGTCGTTCTCGCCCACGGCATGGGAGACAGCCGCAAGGCCTACCGGTTCCTCGTTCCCGCGCTGGTCGAAGCCGGATTCCGGGTCGCCACAACGGATCTGCGCGGCCACGGCGAGTCCAGTGTCAGCTGGCCCTCCTACAGCCGCACCGATCTCGCGGAGGACCTGATCGCCCTCGTGAAGCACCTCGGCGGGCCCGCGGTGCTCGTCGGCCACTCCATCTCCGGCGGCGCGGCCACGATCGCCGCGGCGAAGGCACCGGAACTGGTCACCGCACTGGTCGAACTCGCTCCGTTCACCCGCAAGCAACAGGTCCGGCTGTCCGACCTCCGCGTGAGCACCTACCGCCGCGGCATGACCCACCTCCTGGGCACCGCCGTCCTCGGCAGCACCAGGCAGTGGGCCAAGTACCTGGACCTCGCCTACCCCGGCACCAAACCGGCGGACTGGGACGCCCGCCTGGCGGAGATCACCGCGATGCTGGCCGAACCCGGACGCATGAAGGTCCTCCAGGCGATGGGCAAGATCTCCCCCGCCGACGCCGGCGAGCAGCTGCCCAACGTCACCTGCCCGGTGCTCGTCGTCCAGGGAACGCGCGACCCCGACTGGGCCTCACCGCAAACCGAGGGCGAGGCGATCATCGCCGATCTCCCGGCCGGCCTGGGCAAGCTGGAGATGATCGACGGTGCCGGTCACTACCCGCACGTCCAGTTCCCACAGCAGACTCTCGCCGCGATCCTGACGTTCCTGAACGGTGTCCGCGCCTAGAGCGGGCTGGCCCGCGGACGAGATCGTGTCCGCCGGCCGACCTCACGATCGCGGCACGAGATCGCCCGGTTCGATCACCTGATCGACGACCGGCCAGCTCGCGTTCTCGACGTCGTAGAACGAAATGACGAGCTCACCCCGCCGCCCTTCACGAATTGCCTGCACCGGCCCCTGGTAGCGGAACTCACCCACCACATCGGCACGGACGTCGACGACCCAGACGACCTTCGCGGAGGCGATCGCCAGCAACGACGCCCGAGGCAGTTCGACGATGCCGACGAAGTCCACAGTGGAGATTCCGGTCGCACCCAGCGAAAGCTCCCGCTTCACCTCACCATCGCCATATCCGATCAGGCAGGCACGATCCTCGCCCGCGACCACGAGGAGCCGGCCCGTGTCCCAGCCGGCCGCCCGGTAATCGACGGTGTGGTTGTCGACAGCGGCGCTCGTGATGTCCGAGGCGAAATCCGGAAGAACCGTGCGCCACAGCGCACGATCCCCCTCCACGGCAGCGAGCACCACGTTGGGCGGCCTGGTGGACATGATCACGTCGACCTCGTCCACCGCCACCCGAACGTCGCCCGTCAATCCGAGAAACTCTTCGGAGTTGAGCAAACCGCGCAACGTCGCTTCACCACCCCTGAATGACCACCGCAGCCCCGTGCCGCGCCACGTCGCAGACGGTGATCATTCCACCGCGTTCACCTCAGGCGAGTGGTGCCGTGACGGTGAACGACGCATCACCTGCGAAACCCGAGCCGGGCGCGTACTGGTCGACCCTGACCGCGAACGCGTAGTGGCGCAGGTACCGGCCTGGATGGCTGTACGACTCCAGCGACAGCCCGCCCGCGAGGCCGGCGTGTCCGCAGAACGTGGCATCCCTGGCGAAAGTCGCGTCACCGTTGTTCACGTCCAGCCGCACGCGGAAGTCGTAGTGCCGCAGGTACCGATCCGGGAAGTTCACCGAGCGCAACGACACGCAAGCCGTGTTGGCCAGACCCGGCACGACGGTGAACGTGGCGTCCTGCCGGTCTGTGGCCGTCGAGATCTGTTCGACGTAGCCGAGGTTGTCGCGGTGCCGCACGTAACGGTCGGCGTAGTTGACCGACCGCAGCGAGCGGTTCCCGGTCGGCACAGCGGTTCCGTCACCCGAGTTCTCCCGCAGCACCGTGAAGTGCCGCGCCGTGCCGGACAGTCCCGGGAGCTCCGTCTTGCCGCCGAACGAGTACAGGTCGGCGCTGTCGGCGTAGAAGTAGCGGCCTTGGCCGTACTGGTCGAAGTAGATCCGCCAGCGACCGTCCGGGAGTTGCACCAGCGCGGGCCCTTCCAGGCCCGACCCCCACCCCGCCCAGTTGCCGGTTCCCCGGAACGTCCACGGTCCGCTCAGCGAGGTCGCGGTCGCGTGCTCGATGTACTTGGTGGTCTCGTTCTTGAGGAAGTTGTGGTAGGTGCCGCCGACCTTGATCACGAAGCTGTCGATGTAGTTGGCCGGGATGCCCAGCGCGACCGGCGACGTCCAGCTGGACAGGTCCGCACTGGTCGCGGTCACGCGGTAGGGCCGGAACTGGCCGGCCGTGCCGGTGGTGGACGCCGAGAAGATGACGTGCACGCTGCCGTCGCCGTCCTTGAACCACTCCGGCGCCCACGTGCTGCCCGTGGAACCGTTGAGCCCCAGCCTGACGTTGCGCAGGAACGTCCAGTTCACGTAGTCGGCACTGCGGGCGAAGCCGATGGTGTCGCCGGTCCATCCCGTCGTGTAGACGATGTAGTAGAAGCCGTCCGTGTGCCGCATGACGCTGGGATCGCGGATCAGCCCCGACGGTGGCGTGTAGCCGTTGGCCCGCACCAGGGAGAAGTTCGTGGCGTTCGCCGAGTCGTAGACGTACAGGTTCGACTCGCTGCTGTTGGTGAACGCCGTCATGAGGTAGTGAGGCACCGGGCCTGCGGCCTGAGCGGCGGGAAGGGTGACGGCGAGACCGGCGATCGCGCCGGCGAACGAGACGAGCGCGGCGAGCAGCGGACGCCATCGGTGGTTGCGCAGGCGCATGACCCCGGCTCCTTTCATCGTTGATGAAACCGGCGTGAGCGCTAACACTATGGCCGCAGACTCGGCAGATGACAATGGTCAGTCTTAGCCGGACATACCGATGAGCAGCGAGAACCATCAATTGTTAACGCGCACATCCGGCCGCTGTGCCAGGTCGACGTCACCGCCCCCGTTCTCCGATCCGGACCGCTCGTCCAGGGAGGGCGGAGATCATCTCCGCCCTCCCTGGACAGTTCCTCCGAAGGATCAGATCTTGCCCGCGGCCACGTCGGCGAGGTTCACGCGAGCCGTCTTGTAGTTCACCACCCAGGGCTTGGACGGTTCCGCCGCGTCCTTGACCGGGATGCCCTCGGACCGGATCGGCAGGCCGTTGTCGGCGTTGACGGTGAGGACGTACGTGGTGTTGCCCCCCTGAATGGCGGGAGCCGCGGTGAGGGTCAGCGCCGCCTGGCCGTCGACGTCGGTCTTGCCGATGGTCACGTCCTTCATGGTCGCGAGCAGCTTCAGCACACCCGCGCGGACCTCCGCGTCGGAGGCGGCGATGTACAGCGCGTGCGTGGTGTTGCTGAACAGGTGGTTGTTGATGCGGTTCTCCAGGTCCTTGCCCGTCGGCCGGTCGGGAACCTTCTGACCCGCCTTGCGGAACTTCTCCTCGACCTCCGCCATGGCCTGCGCCCACGCCTTGTCCGCCTCGGCAGGGCTCAGGCCGAGCCCCAGGGGATTGCCCGCGGCGGTGATCATGTCGAACTTGGCCTTCTCCACGTCGCCGTTGGCGGCGAGGCGAGCCGCCGCCGTCACCTTCGCGTTGAACGGCGAAGCGGGCTCGGCGGCGCCCTTGGCGACCGTGGCCGCCAGGTTCTGCGCCGAGTCGCCGGTGAAGACCTGACCCTTGTCGGTGTAGACGGTGTAGTACTGCTTCGGCCCGTCCGGCAGCAACTTGGTGTTGATGATCAGCGACGAGTCTCCCGGCAGCGTGCCGGCCGCCTTGACCGCGGAGGCCAGCTTCACCAGCGGTGACTCGACCACCACCTCCTGCGGGGCCGCGTCGGAGGGCCCGGCAGGGACGCTGCCACCACCCGTCGTCCCCATCACCACGGCCGCCGCGACGGCCGCCGCACCCACGGCCGCAACGCCGACCTTGGTCCAGG
Source organism: Lentzea flava (assembly GCF_014648475.1). Lineage (GTDB taxonomy): Bacteria > Actinomycetota > Actinomycetes > Mycobacteriales > Pseudonocardiaceae > Lentzea > Lentzea flava. Next base: position 42,448 of record NZ_BMRE01000042.1, read on the forward strand.
ACGTCCACCGCTTCGGTCGCACGACCGTGTTCACCGGTTCCGCCATCGCCGTGTGCAGCGCCGTGCGAGCACGGTCATAGGCCTCGGAACTCGGGGACGGCACTTCACGCATGGTCTTCATCAGATCCATTTCATCCATGGGGTGTCTTCTCACGTTGTCGGGACTTGCAGCAGCGCGGCCACCTCGGGGGCCTCACGCAACGCCTTGCGCGCCTGGTGCAGCAGGCGCCGGGCCGTGCCGGCCGGGATGTCGAGCACCCGCCCGGCCTCCGCGACGGTCAGGTCCTCCCAGGCGACCAGGCCCAGCACTTCTCGCTCGTCCGGCTTGAGCCGAGCCAGCGCCCTGCGCAGCAGCGCCTGCGTGTCCACGCGGGCGTCCACCGCCGGCCAGGGATCCCAGTCGCTCGCCACGCCGGTCAGGTCCGACGCCGGCTCCTCTGCCGGTTCGGACCGCCAGTGCCGCCGCAGCCTGTTCAGCGCGACGCCGTACAACCACGGCCTGGCTTCGGGATACGAACTGTCGTAGCTCGCACGGGACTCGTAGGCCGCCACCCACACATCGCCGAGCACGTCCTCGGCGGCCTGCCGCCCCACTCTGCGCGCGAGGTAGTTCCCGATCGCGGCCTCGTGGCGACTGATCACTTCCACGAAGGCGTCGGTGTCTCCGCGCAGCGATCTGCCGATCAGTTCCGCGTCTGACGACATGAAGCTCCTCGGTTTCGCTTCGCCCTTTCACCCCGTCTTTGCCAACGCGGGCCAAAAGCGTTCAGGATGCCTCGCCTCATGACGAATGTTGCTGTTCAGCGCATGGAGTCAGGTGCGAGCAGGAATCGATCGCCATGATCGTCGCCGAGTTCGCCCGCCTGCACTCGATCAACAACGACGTGCAGGCCGTTGCTGCGTACTTTCGGCTGATCTGCGGGGACGGGGCGGCTCCTACCATGAGCGGGTGCTCGCCCTTGTTCGCTCCGTCTGGCTGGAACCCCGCCCCGCCCCCGCACCGACGCGCGTGTGGCGGGACTGGGTGCTGGTCGCCGTGCTGGTGCCCGCCGCGGTGCTCGAAGGCGTGCTCCGGCCTGATCTCCAGTGGCGACCGCTCTCGATTGCCGTGACGGCAGGGCTGGTGGCAACGCTGCTGTGGCGACGGTCCAGACCGCTGCTGATGGTCGTCATCTCGTTCGGTGTCTGTGAGCTGTCGTCGCTGATCGTGGGAGCCGAGTTCCCTCAGCAGTACGCGCTGGTCCACCAGGTGTTGTTGCCGTACGCGCTGTTCCGCTGGGGATCAGGGCGCGAGGCGGTGCTCGGCGTCGCGGTCGTCCTGGGCAAGATCGGCCTCTCCGCGGCTCTGGGTCATCTGCTCCTGACGGACGCGCTCGGCGGCCTTGTCGTGCTGGGCTCAGCGATGGCGCTGGGTACGGCGTTCCGGTTCCGGTCACGGGCCCGGGCTCGCGAGCTGGACCAGGTGAAGCTGCTCGAGCGGGAACAACTGGCCCGCGACCTGCACGACACGGTCGCGCACCACGTCTCGGCCATGGCCATCCGGGCGCAGGCGGGGATCGCGATGGCGGACTCGGACCCGGACGCCGCGGTCGACGCGTTGCGCCTCATCGACGCCGAGGCAGCGAGCGCACTGGACGAGATGCGTGGCATGGTGCGGCTTCTGCGCACCGAGGCCGACCTCTCCCCCGGCCCCCGCGTCGCCGATCTCGAACGGCTCGCCACCCGCTCGCGGCCGCCGGTGGACGTGGCGATCGCCGGGGACGCCGGCGGTCTGCCGGCACCGGTCAGCGCCGCCGTCTACCGCCTCGCGCAGGAGGCGGTCACGAACGCCCGGCGGCACGCGAAACACGCGACCCGCATCGAAGTGCGCGTAGAGGTCGACGAGAGCGCGGTGCGCCTTCGGGTGAGCGACGACGGCCAGCTCCGCCCCGCCGGCTCACCGGGGTACGGACTCGTCGGCATGATCGAACGCGCCAGCCTGCTCGGCGGCACGTGCGAGGCCGGTCCGAACGCGGGACAGGGCTGGACCGTGACGGCCGTGCTGCCGAGATGACCATCAGCGTGATCGTCGCCGACGACCAGGAGATCGTGCGCACAGGCCTCGCGATGATTCTCGGCGCACAACCCGGCATCGAGGTCATCGGTCAGGCCGCGGACGGGAGGGAGGCCGTCGCACTCGCCCGGCGGCTGCGACCGGACGTGTGCCTGTTCGACATCCGGATGCCCGAGCTGGACGGGATCGAGGCGACCCGCAGGCTCGCCGGGCCCGGCGTCGACGACCCGCTCGCCGTTGTCGTCATCACCACGTTCGACCTCGACGAGTACGTCTACGCCGCACTGCGGGCCGGCGCGCAGGGTTTCCTGCTCAAGAACGCGGGCGCCGACATGCTGTCGCAGGCCGTGCGCGCGGCGGCGGCCGGTGACGCGCTCATCGCACCCAGCGTCACCGCGCGCCTGCTGGCGACCTTCGCCGCCGCCGGACCCGCCGCGCCGCCGCGGCAACCCGTCGACCCGCTGACGGACCGGGAGGAACAGATCCTCGCCGCCGTCGCCAGAGGACGGACGAACAACGAGATCGCCGGCGAGTTCCACATCACGCTCAGCACGGTCAAGTCGCACATCACCAGCCTGATGACGAAGCTCGGCGCACGCAACCGGGTCGAGATCGCCATGTGGGCCTACGAGACCGGCCGAAAGTACGACACCGCCGCCGGACCTTAGGACGACGCGGCCGCGGCCCAACTTCCGATGAGCCGCAAGGGTTCCGACCGGCACGCTGTGCGCATGACCACGACGCGAACCCGGCCCAGACCCCAGTGGCGGGTACCGGCCCTGCTCATCCTGCTCAGCGCCGTCCCGGTGGTGGCCGGTGCTTTCCGGGTGGCACAACTGACCGGCGGGGCGCGGATCACCGCGGAGAACGCCAGGTTCTTCGCCGCGCCCGTACCGGTCCTGCTGCACATCGTGGGCGCGACCACGTTCTGCGTGCTCGGCGCGTTCCAGTTCGTGCCAGGGCTGCGGCGTCGCGCCTGGCATCGGCTCGCCGGACGCGTGGTCGTCCTCAGTGGACTCGTCGCGGCGCTGGCCGGCCTGTGGCTGACGGTGTTCTTCCCGAACCCTGGCGGCGACCTGATCAACGCCTTCCGCCTGGTGTTCGGCTCGGGCATGTCCATCGCGCTCGTCCTCGGGCTGATGGCGATCCGCCGCCGGAACGTGGTCGCCCACCGGGCGTGGATGCGTCGCGCCTACGCGATCGGCGCCGGGGCCGGCACCCAGGCGGTGGTCACGGCGGTCTGGTTCGCAGCCGTCGGCACGCCCGGCGCCGTGGTCGGGGAACTGCTGCTCGTAGCCGGCTGGGTGATCAACCTCGGCGTCGCGGAACGGCTCAACCTCAAGGAGAAGCGATGAAGGCGATCGTGCAGGACCGGTACGGCGTGCTGGAGTTCGGGACCGCGGACGTCCCGGTGGCCGGGGACGGCGAGGTGCTGGTGGAGGTGCGGGCGTGTTCGGTCAACGCCTGGGACTGGCACGTGATGCGAGGCGACCCGTACCTCGCCCGCCTGACGATGGGAATCCGCCGCCCCAAGCGCCGGATCCGGGGCAGGGACTTCGCGGGCACGGTGACGGCCGTCGGGAGGAACGTCACCAGGTTCCGCCCTGGCGACGAGGTGTACGGCGACCTCGGCCGGCTCGAAGGCGCGTTCGCCGAGTACGTGGCCGTCCCGGAAGGCCAGGCCGACCGGAAACCCGTGAACCTGACCTTCGAAGAGGCGGCCGCGGTCCCGCTCGCGGCCAACACCGCCCTCATGGGACTCCGCGATGTCGCGAAGGTCGAACCGGGACAACGAGTTCTGATCAACGGGGCGTCGGGCGGGGTCGGCACGTTCGCCGTGCAACTCGCGAAGTCCTTCGGCACCACCGTGACCGCGGTGTGCAGCACGCGAAACGTGGAGATGGTCCGGAATCTGGGCGCCGACCACGTCGTCGACTACACGCAGCAGGACTTCACCCGCGCCGGCGAACGGTACGACGTGGTTTTCGACCTGGTGGGCAACCACTCCCTGAGGTCGCTGCGGCGTGTGCTGACCCCGTCGGGACTCCTGATGATCGCCGGCGGCGGCGTGTCCCGCGGTGGCAGCCTCCTCGGCCCGATCGGCTTGGTGATCAGGGCGAAGCTGCTGGCGCCGTTCACCGGCCGGCGCGTCGTCGTGCACTCCGAGAGGCCGAGCAGCACGAACCTGGCCGCCTTGCGGGAACTCATCGAGTCCGGCCAGGTCACGCCGGTCATCGACCGCACCTACCCGTTGAGCGAAACGGTGTCGGCCATCGACTACGTCGAGATCGAACACGCCCGCGCGAAGGTCGTCATCTCGGTGTGACCTCGAACGTCCGGGCCAGGCCGCGTTCGGCGTGCTGTACTGGTCCCGTGGATCCGGTGGACGAGGTGGTGGCCGCCCTGCGAGGTCGCGACTGGGAGCGGCTCAAGATCCTGCTGCACCCGTACCTGCACTGGACGGAGGACGGGGTGACCACCCGCGGTCGGACGAAGGTGCTGGCGCGTCTGGCAGACGCGCCTTCCTCCGGCCGGCCGGTCTCGTACGAACTGCGTGACGGCCAGATCTACCGGTGGACCGTCGGGAGCTGATCCTCCCGGCTCGGCAAAAGCGGCCCCTTAGTTCAGAGACACCTTCCGTGCCAAGCTGAAACCGGCCAGGCGATCAGGCGATGAAGCCGGACATGCCGCCAACCCTCACCGTGGAATTCCGGCGAAATCGCCGGAAGCACCCAGGTGCGGGACTCTGTCCATTTCGGACGTTTCCTGGAGGTTCGTTCGGTGCTCAGCTCTCGTGGGTTCACCCTCAAGGCGACCTTGATCGCGTGGGCGATCGCGCTGGTCGCGACCGTGCCCGCCCAGGCCGCGCCACCGGAGCCGGGGCCGCCTTGCGAGGTGGGCAAGTACTACAAGCTCTGCGTGTGGTCGGGACCCAACTACACCGGCCAGTTGCGAGTCCTCCCGTACAACGTCGACCGCCTCGACATCGGGCCGCTCTTCGTGGTCCGCAGTTACAAGAACTGGCACGCCAGCGGCCGGATCACCGACGTGTTCGGCTGCGACCACGGGCTCGGTGAGTGGGAGAGGGAGCCCGTGGTGAACAACGGATGGGGGATCCCCGCCAAGGCCATCGCCAGCGGATCTTCGTAGAAACTCGCGGCGGTCGCGGGCACCCGGCCCCACGACCGCCGCACCGGGTCTACGTCGCGGGGGCGTAGAGGTTCAGCTCGGAGATGCTCCACCAGTTGCCCGCGTCGCCGGTTTGGGTGATGCGGAGGTATCTGGCGGTGATGGCGGGGAGCTGGATGGTGGTGGTCGGGTCGCTGCCCTGTCCGGTGGTGATGGCGTCGCCCCAGGAGGACGGGTCGGCGGAGGCGTGCACGGCGTAGCCCCGCGGGTGGTCTCCGGTGCTGGAGCCGTTCTCCAGGACGATCTTGGTGAGCTTCCGCGGGGCACCGAGATCGATCTGGAACCACTGGCCAGGCTGTTGGGCGAAGCCGGTGGACCACCGGGTGGAGGAGGTGCCGTCGATCGCCTTCGCCGCGGTGTCCGCGGTGCAGCAGGCATCGGCGGGAGTGGACGACGCACTGACGCGCCAGCCGGACCGGTCCACTGCGGACTCTCCGCCGCCGGGTGGAGGAGGATCACCGGCCGGCCAGGTGAACGTGGCGACCGCGCCCGCCGACAGTGACGTGCTGAAGCGCCGGCCGGCGGAGGTGACGTCGAAGGTCCGGGTGCCCGACCCGCTGTTGTGGGCGACGAGAACGGTGGACCCGTCCGGGTTCCGGAAGGCGACGTTCTCGACGTTGCCCTGACCGAAGGTGTTGGAGCCGATGCGCACCGCGCCGGGCTTCACGAACTTGCTGATGTGGCCCAGCACGTAGTACTCGGCGTTGTAGGTGACGGTGCCGTCGCTGCGCACCGTCGTCACGCCGGTGCAGGTGGTGCAGTTCATGGTCGGCCCGCCGTTCTGGTCGAGCGCCAGGTTCCACAGGACGACGCTCTTCGCCCAGTTCCGGGTGGCGCCGATGATCAGGTTGCGGGTCTGCCAGCTCAACGTGTCGGCGAACGTCCTCGCCTCGTCGCCGGTCTTGATTCCGGAGCACTCGGTGAAGTGGACCTCCTTGCCGGGGAACGCGTTGTGCACGTTCGTCTGCACACCCGGCTCACCCGCGTAGCAGTGGAAGGCCGAGCCCGCCGTGTACCGGGCGGCGGTCGAGTCGCGGAGCACGTCGAGCGGATAGCCCGGCCGGTCCCAGTTGTGGTCGAAGGCCAGAATGCGGGTGTCCAGCCCGGCCCTGGAGATCGCCGGACCGAGCGCGCCGCCGATGAAGTCGGCCTGATCCTGCGCGGACATCAGCATGCCGGGGTAGTTCCCCGGCGAGAACTCCGGTTCGTTCTGGGGTGTCACCAGGGAGACCGGCACACCGGCGTCCCGGTAGGCCTGGAGGAACTTGACGAAGTAGTTCGCATAGACCTGGTGGTGCTCGCGTTTCAGACTGCCGCCGATCAGCTCGCCGCTGGTCTTCATCCACGCCGGCGCGCTCCACGGCGACGCCAGGAACGTGGTCTGCGGGTTGATCTCCCTGGCACGCCGCAGCAGGGGCAGCACGTAGGGCTCGTCGTGGGCGATGGAGAACCGGGTCAGGTCCGGGTCCGTCTGTCCTTTCGGGACGTCGTCGTACGTGTAGGCAGACCGGGAGAAGTCCGACGCGCCAACGGGTTGGCGCACCGCGCTCAGTCCGATGCCCCGCTTCGGGTCGAACAGCTTGGTCATGATGGCGTCGCGGTGCGGCGAGTTCCAGATCAGCCAGGCGGAGGAGTCGGTGAAGGACGCCCCGAACCCCGTGATCGTCTGGTAGGTCTGACCGGGGTCGACGGCGATCGTGTCCGCGGCACCGGCCGGCCCGGAACGGAAGGCCGTCGCCGGCTGCGGGGTGAGCAACTGGGAGCGATCGGCCGTGGTGATCCACGAGCCGACCCCTTCGGCATCGGCGGCGTGCAGTGCGGCAGGCGCGGCAGCGCCTGGCACGGTCATGCCGAGCAGGACGAGGCTGACTGCGGCTGTCACGTGGGCGACCCGTGGTCGCCGGGAATCCAGACGGGTGTGCACGACTTCCTCCTCAGGATCCTCCGCGGGTTCGGGAACTCGGCACGGCTGGGCACCGAGGGGCCGACAGAGGCAGGCGCGGCTCGTGGCTGCACGCCAACCGTTGAGGAACTGTCGTCGGGCGTCATCGTCCGAGGCCAAGCACTTATTTCAAGCGTTAATTTAACGTGCTGGCAAAGTGGAGGTCAACGACGTGGCGACTCGGCGCCAGTCGTTTGATCGGCAATACTGTGGTCCGGCAAGGAAAGAAAGGGGGTGGGCGTGGTACCGCACCAGCGGAGCACCGTGCGTGACCTGCGTCGTGGCAACAGCGCCGTGGTCCTGTGGCAGCTCTACTTCGACGGTCCCGCCAGCCGTCAGGAGCTGAGCAGGCTCACGGGCCTCAGCGCGGGCACCGTCGGCAACGTGGTGAGCGACCTGATCGCGTCAGGTGTCGTGATCACAGCGGGTTCGATGGACTCCGACGGTGGGCGCCCCCACGTGTTGCTCCGCGTCAACCCCGGGTACCGCTCGGTGATCGGGGTCGACGTGGGAGAGACCTGCGTCCGGGTCGAGCTCTTCGACCTCGCGATGACCTTGCGCGCCAAGGTGTCCTACGAGCTGGCCGGCGGGCACGACGTCGAGTTCGTCGTGGACCGGGTTCTGGCCGGGATCAAGGCCGTGTGCGCCGAGGCAGGTGTCTCCGAAGGCGACGTCCTCGGCGTCGGCATCGGCGTCTCGGGCGTGGTGGAGCACGGCGCGGAGGTGCTGGTCCACGGCCAGACGTTCGGCTGGGACGCGGTCCCGTTGGAACGGCTGCTCCGCGCGGGCACGGACCTCCCCCTGCACATCGACAACGGCGCCAAGAACATGGGGCAGGCCGAGATGTGGTTCGGCGCCGGTCGCGGCTGCCGGCACGCGGTGGTCGTGCTGATCGGCTCCGGTGTGGGAGCCAGCATCATCACCCACGGCTCCACCTACCGCGGCGTGACCAGCAGTGCCGGCGAGTGGGGCCACACCACGGTCCACGTCGGTGGCAGGCGGTGCCGGTGCGGGGCCCGTGGTTGCCTTGAGGCGTACGTCGGCGCGGAGGCCGTGCTGGAGCGGTACCAGGAGGCGAGGCGTGGGCGTCGCCGGCGCGGAGCGAGCGAAGAGGCCGCTCTCGCCGAGCTGCTCGACGCCGCCGAGCGCGGTGGGGTCGCGGCCGAGGTGCTGGACGAGACCGCCACCTACCTCGGCGCGGGGATCGCCAACCTGATCAATCTCTTCAACCCGGAACGCATCATCGTGGGCGGCTGGGCGGGACTCCTGCTCGGATCACGGTTGCTCGCGAAGATCACCGCGGCCGCCGCGGAGCACGCGCTCGACCATCCGTTCGCCCAGACGTCGATCGAGCTGGGCCGGCTGGGACCGGACGCGGTGGCGATGGGTGCCGCCACTCTCCCGGTCGAACACTTCCTCGCCACCGGTGGCGCCTCGGCGCCGAGCGACCGCGACCGGATCGCCCACCGCGCCGGCAAACGTCACGACTCCGCGTAGTAGTCCCGTTTCCGGCCTTCCCGGTCGAAGGCGGCGAGGATCTTCAGTCCGGTTTGCTCGATCAACCAGTAGCTGATCCACGCCACCAGCAGGCTCACGGCCGTCAGCACGACGCCCGCGACCGGGAACGTGTGGGGATGGCCGGATGCGGGCAGCAGGCCGGCGCTGTCGAGGAGCCGCAGCATCGGTTCCTGCCACAGGTACAGGCTGTAGCTGATCACCCCGGTCCAGACCAGCGGCCGCCACCGGAGCACCGCGGGGACCGAGCCGCCGTCGTGGATCGCCGTGGCCGCGATCACCAGCATGGCGGCGAGTGCGAACAGCGGATGCCACCACGTGCTGATCGGCCTGCCGAGCGGCTGCGTGAGCACGACCGCCACGATCATGCCCGCGCCGAGCAGGCCGACGCCGTAACGCGCGGGCTTGGTGCGCAGTCCCCTGCCGTCCGCGATCAGCACGGCGAACGCGAGACCGATGGCGAACACGTCGAGTTTGGCGAGCGGGTTGAACCAGTAGGACCACTGTTCGTAGTGGGCGTCCGCCACGTACACGGCCCAGCAGCGGTAGGCGTTGCTGATCAGGGCCAGCGACGCGATCCCGCCGTACAGGGCGGTCAGGCGCGCCCGCCGGGACTCCAGCCGGGGCACGTGGCGTTGTGCGATCGAGCCGATCACCACCAGCAGCAGGTAGAAGTGCATCTCCACGGCGAGCGACCACGCGGGACCGTTGCTGTAGAAGATCTTCTCGTCGCTGTAGACGTGGGTGAACGTCAAGTGCAGCAACAGATCCCGCCAGTCGCCCGGCAGCGTCGGGTTGGTGAAGCCCCACACCAGGAGCACGGTGATGTAGTAGAGCGGCAGCAGCCTCGCCGCTCGTCGCAGCAGCACGACACGGGCGCGGCGGGGTGGGCCGGAGTCGAGCGCGGCCCTGGCGTAGGGCAGGCCCAGCAGAAACGCCGACAGGACGAAGAACAGGTCCACCCCGAAGGGAAACGCCATCAGGATCTGATGCCAGACGCCGTCCAGCGGCCAGGCGGCATCAGGGCCGTAGCGGCTGTACTGGTAGGCGTGGAAGATCAGCACCGGCAGGGCGGCCAACGCCCTGATCGCGTCGACGGAGAACCGGCCGTGGGCGATTCCGGTTGCCGTGACGGCGGTGTCGGTGCCCGCAGGCTTCGCAGGCCGGATCACGCGCGCTCCCCGGCGATCGCGGCGGGCACGGCAGCGGTCCGCGGTGTGACCACCCAGCGGCGTTCGCCGGAGAGCTCCTTGACCTGGGCAATCCGCGCGATGAGGTTCTTGAACGGCGTGTAGAAGAACAGCGACACCACGAGATAGGACCAGAACCATCGGCGGTTCCCGCGGATCTCCGGCGCGGCGAGCCGGTAGGCGAACAGCACCTGGGCCGGCCCGACCGACAGGGTGAACAGCGACGCCAGCACGAAGATCGAGATGTCCCACTCGATGGCGTGCGCGCCGTCGTGCCAGGCGATGAACGCCAGCAGCGGGAAGATCTGCAACGAGATCCAGGGATAGATCTCCCGCCAGCCGAGCAGGTACAGCAGGCCGATCTTGTTCTTCGTGGTCAGCGTGCTGGACCGCAGCACGGCTGGCAGGTGCCGCAGGGAGACCTGGAACCAGCCCTGGGCCCATCGCATCCGCTGGTTCCACAGTGCGCCGAGCGTGGTGGGCGCGAGTTCCCTGCTGAGCAACGCCGGATCGGTGACCACCTTCTTGCCGGCCAGCAGCGCCCTGATCGAGGAGTCGATGTCCTCGGTCAGCATCTCGCCGCGCATCCGGGTCTCGCGCAGCGCGCTCGTCCGCCAGAACCCGTTGGAGCCGCCGAACAGGCCGAAGCCGTGCAGCTGCGTGCGACCGGGATGACTCACCGCGTAGATCGACTCGAACTCGACGGCGACCATGCGCGCCACCGGTGACTCGTGGCCGTTGCGGATCACGCAGTGCCCCTGCACCACGTCCGCGCCGTGGGACAGCCACCGCCACGCCCGGCGGAACGCGTTCGCGTCGGGGTGGTGGTCGGCGTCGAAGACCCCGACGAACTCACCGGTGACCGCCGAGAGCGCGGCGTTGATGTTCTGGGCCTTGGAGTGGCTGTAGGGCACGTTCAGCACGACGAGCCGCGGGTCGGCGGCGGCCAGCCTGCGGAGCTCGTCCTCGACCGGCAGCCTTCTCGGCGTGTTGTACGCGAGCACCACCTGCAACGGCGCCGGGTAGTCCACCGCGAGCACCCGCTGGATCGTCTCGATGATGGTGTCCGCCTCGTTGGGCAGGTAGGCCGCGATGATCGCGGAGGCGGGCGGGTACGGCGCCGCGGGCTCCTTCGGCGGGCGCTGCGGGTCGAGCGCGCAGTAGGTCTCCCACCTGATCACCAGCGCGGTCAGCACCAGCGCGAGGCAGACCGCGACGTACGCGGGCGCGACCAGGTCGACTCCGGCTTTGCCGAACTCGGCGAGCACCAGGAACGGCAACAGCAATCCGATCGCCAGTGTGGCCGCTGTCTGCAGCGGTGTGCGCAGGATGCCGGGCAGCAGTTTCCTGCGCGGCACGTGCGTGGTGGAGGCCCAGTTCCGCGGGGTCAAATCGAGGTGTTGCGCGGCGACGCCCGCGGCGTGTTCCGCGCGTTCGACCAGCGCGTCGAGCTCATCGGTGCCGGTCCTTTCGCTGCCGGTCGTTTTATGGCCGGTCCTTTCCTCGGCGCTCGCCCAGCCGATCGCGGGGGTGACGGACAGCTGCTCGGTGCCCACGGTCAGCCGGGCGGCGGAGATCTGCCGCCCGATCCGGTCCAACCGGGACTTCACCCGCCGGGTGGCCGTGTCCGGCAGCAACAACATGAGAGTTCCGTTGCCCGCGTACCCGATTCGCTCACGAGGTGCCAATTGCGGCGTGATCCGGTGTGCCAGCTGGGTGAGCACGGTGTCCACGCCGTCGGTGCCGAACCGGGCCTCCACCTGGGCGAGCTCCATCAGGCGGACCACCGCGACCACGGTCCGGCTGGCGCGACGGCTGCGCACGCCCAGCACGTGCCACGCGATGTCGCGCCATCTTTCAGCCTCGTAGACGAGTGGCCGTGACAAGACCGCGCCAGCGCCTGGCGGGCGACTGACCTGATTGACCGACACGATATTCCCTTCGGGACGAAATCCGAGGAGGCGGCTGCAGGTGAATTCATTGCACGCCGCCCCGAAAGTATCGGCACCTTTGAGGTCCGGTCACTAGTCCGTGGGTTTGATACTGCCGGTATGGCTAGCGAAATGGTCTTGCCATTGCACAACGAGCTGTTACACCGCAGTAAATTCATTCAATGAATCAAGTGGGAAATTATGACCGGGATCACGGTTTACTTCTCCCATTGTGGGACCGCTCGTGAATTGGCCCCCTGACGCTGGTTCAGCGCGGGTAGGACGCTGTTGTGGTGCTGTTCGCAGCTCGCCGGGAGGAGGGCGCGCGGACGCGTCGGCCGACTCGAGCTCTTGATCATCGTCGCTAAGTGCTCGACTTATTATAAGTCTTGAACTATGGTCCGAGGTGGCGAGGTCGACCACGTGGTGGACTGAGATGAGGTGGGACGGTGCGGCGGCATCAGCACCCGGATTCCCCGTTCGTGTCGCGGACGGCCGGCACCCTGGCCCCGACGGTCGAGCTGCGCCGGCTGAACGGTCTCGTGGTGCCCTACGCGTACGGCGGCCCGATGCCGGGCATCGAGCGGCAGCCGTCGAGACACCTCGTCGACCTCGCCGGTGACTGGCGAGCCGAACGGGCGACCGTGGACCACCAGCTCTCCCTGACCGACCGGCGGGTGGCGCTACCGGTCATCGAGGAGGAAGGACGAGGGCGGCACCGGGTCGACCACGACGACAGCGGATGGCGCACGCACCGCGTTCCGTTGCCGGAGAACGTGACCGAGCGGTACGAGGACGGAGTCTGGTACCGGCGCGTGGTCCCGATGGCGGCACCGGGTCGCGACGAACGGGTCCGGCTGACCTTCCTCGCGGTCAACTACATCGCCGACGTGTGGGTCAACGGCAGGTGGATCGGCTGTCATGAGGGCGGCTACAGCCCGTTCAGCCTGGACGTCACGCACGCGGTGGCCGACGGGGACAACCTGATCGCGGTTCGGGTGGACAACCCGCCCTGGGACAGCCGGACCGACATCGTGCCCGCGGTGATCTCCGACTGGTGGAACTACACGGGGCTCATCCAGGACGTGTACCTGGAGCGGCTGCCCGCCGTCTCGGTGGCGAGGGTCGACGTCGTCCCCACCACCGTGATCGGTGATCCGCCCGAGTGTGCGGACTTCGTGGCGACCGTCGTGATCGACCGGCCCGGCGAGGCGCCTGGCCCCGGTCTCGTGGTCAGGGCGAGGCTTGCCGACGCCGTGGTTCCGCGCCGCCTGCTCGGCACCTCGGCGCCGGCCGACCTGGAGGGGGCTCCCGCGTCGTGGCGGGGCGAGGGGCCGCACGAGGTCGTCATCGACTCTCGGACCGGTGACGGAACGGCCCGGTTCGTCGGCGTGGTGGACCAGCCGCGGTTGTGGACCCCGCAGACCGCGAACCTCTACGTGCTCACGGTCGAACTGATCGACCGCGGGCAGGTCGTCGACAGCTTCGCCACGCAGATCGGTCTGCGCACCGTCGCTGTCGCCGCCGACGCACCGGCCGTGCTGCTCAACGGGCGCAAGGCCGCGTTCCGCGGCATCGCACGCCACGAGGACTGGGTGGACACCGGACGTACCGTCGCCTCGCCGCAGCGGGTGATCGACGACCTGGTCGACATCCGCGAAACGGGCGCGACCCTGCTACGCACCGCTCACTACCCGAACCACCCGCTGACCTACCTCGTCGCCGATCGGGTCGGACTGGCCGTCGTCGAGGAGATCCCGACCTGGTGGTTCGACACCTACCACTTCGCCGACCAGCTGCACCGCGGGACAGCGGAACAGATGTGGCGGGAGATGGTGTTCCGCGACTACAACCGGCCCAGCGTGTTGTTCTGGAGCGCCACCAACGAGGCGATCAGCGTCGAGCACCGCGCCGAGTTCCTGCGGCGCGTCGTCCACGATCTCCGGTGCTACGACGACGGCCGTCTGGTGACCCAGGCAGCGGCGGCTGATCGGCCAGGCCCGCACGACCCCACGCAGAGCCTGGTCGACGTGGCGGGATGGACCACGTACTTCGGTGTCTTCGGATCCACCGCCGCCGGGGCGGAGGCCGAGCTCACCGAGCGGTTCCTCGACCAGGCGCACGCCGCCTGGCCGGACAAGCCGGTGCTCGTCGCCGAGTTCGGCATGTGGGCCCAGGAGGACGACGCTCTGGCCGGCCGGCAACGCCAGGTCTTCGACCACACCTGGCCGGTCTACGAGCGCAGGCTCGCCACCCGGCCGGGCGGCTGGCTCGTCGGCAGCATCTGGTGGGCGGCGTACGACTGGCGCACCCCGATCGCCGGGGTCAACACCTTCGGTCTCAGCGACATCAGCAGACAGCGGCGGCGGCCGGTGCGAGACGAACTCGAGTCGAGATACCGATCCGTCTCCTCCGCGATCACCGGACCGTTGTGCTCCGCGCGACCGCCGTCGTGCCCGCGATTCGAGTTCGTCCACTGTGGAGTGCCGGAGGACCCGCGAACCCTGGCGGACTTCACGTGCCCGGACGGTGCGCACCCGATGCGCAACGCGGTCGTCGACCGCCTGGTGATGCCGAACTCGGGTCGGTGGGCCGTGCGGATGACCGCCCTCGGCTCGTGGCCGGGTATCGGGATCTACCTGTACCGCCATCCGGTCGACCTGCACGACGCGACCCACCTCTGTGCGCGGGTGCTCGCCTCGGTCGGCGGGTACCGGGTGAAGCTCGGAGTCCGGGACGTCAACCGCGTAGAGACGGACGTCCTGGTGCCGGACCCGGTTCCGGCGAACCGGTGGACCGCGGTGTGCGTCCGGCTGTCCCGGTTCGCGGGAGTCGACCTCGGCCGGGTGGAACGGGTGCACCTCACGATGGCGATCTCCGACGACCGCGTCGCTCGGGGACAACGGTTCTATGTGGACAGTGTGACCGCGTGACCACCAGGAGGAACGATGAGAGCTCTCGTCAGATGGGTCGCGGCGACCGCCGCAGTGGTCTCGCTGGCGGCGTCGGCGGCCTGCGGCGGTGACTCCCCGGCGACCGAGAAGGTCGTGGAGTTCTGGTACTACCAGCCGACCCCGGATCAGTCCAAGCAGATCAAGCAGCTGGCCAAGCGGTTCGAGGAGACGGAACCCACGATCACCGTCCGCCTCACCGAGATTCCCAAGGACGACTACAACACCAAGCTCTCCTCCGCACTGGGCGGTGGCCGCGGCCCGGACGCGGGTTACCTCGACCAGCCGCTGATGGCCCGCTACGCGAACGCCGGGCAGCTCGCCGAGGTCCCGGCGGGCACGATCACCGAGTCCGACTTCTACGACGGCGCGCTGCGCACCAACAAGATCTCCGGGAAGCTGTGGGGAATCCCCCTTCAGCAGACCACCGTGGCGCTGTTCTACAACAGGAAACTCGTCAGCACGCCGCCGGCGACCTGGAGCGAGCTGGTCGCCGAGTCCGCACGGGTGCACCGGGAGAACCCGAACCTCGCAGGGGTGAACGTTCCCAAAGGTGATGGCTTCGGAGCCTGGCTCTTCCCGGCGTTCGTCGCCTCCGCCGGGGGCACGATGCTCGACGAGAGCAGCAGGAGGATCGCCTTCGCCGACCCACCGGCGCAGGAAGCACTCGCGTTGTGGCGCAAGCTGCTGGAGAGCTCACCGCGCCAGATCACCAACAGCGAGAACCCGTTCCACAAAGGACTCGCCGCGATGATGTTCTCCGGCCCGTGGGAGGTGCCGGCGATCAGGCAGCAGTTCCCGCAGCTGGACTTCGGCGTGGCACCGTTGCCGAGGAAGGACGTCGCGGCGAGCAACATCGGCGGCGACAACGGTGTGGTGTTCGGCAAGGCCCGCAACCCCGACGCGGCGTGGAAGTGGCTGCGGTTCCTGTCCGACGCCACGCACAACGCCGAGTTCAGCAACATCACCGGCAACTTCCCGACGAACAGGAAGGCCGCGCAGGCAGCGAAGATCAACACCGATCCGGCGTTCAAGGTGTTCGTCGACCAGCTCGAGACCGCTCAGGCGCGTCCCACCGTGCCGGAGTGGATCCAGATCAACGACGAGTACCTCGCCAAGGCGATCGAGGAAGGTGTCGACGGCGGCAGGTCACCCGCCGACGCACTGGCGGACGCCGCTGCCAGAGCCCGCAAACTGCTGGGGTGGCAGTGAACGGCGTCCACCGGCCGAGTTCCTGGCATCGGCGTCGGCGGGACGCGCTGGCCGGCTTCGCCTTCACCGCGCCCGCGATGCTGCACACCCTGGTGTTCATGCTCGTGCCCGCCGGGGCGGCGCTGTACTTCAGCTTCACGGAATGGGACATGATCTCCCCGGCCCGCTGGGCAGGACTGCGGAACTACCGGGAGATCCTCTTCGACTCCGACCTGTACCCGGACTTCTGGAAGTCGGTTCGCGTCACCGCCCTGTACGCGCTGCTGTCGGTGCCCGCCTCGCTGGTGACCGGATTCGTCCAGGCCTACCTCATCGATCTCGTCCGCCGGGGACAGGCGTTCTACCGGCTCGTCTTCTACCTCCCGGTGATCACCGCGGAAGCGGCGGTCGCGGCGATCTGGAAGTGGCTCTACGACCCGCAGTTCGGTCTGATCAACGCAGGCCTCGACGTGCTGGGAGTCGCCGGCCCCGACTGGCTCGGCACCCCTGGCGTGGTGATCCCGGCACTGGCGCTCATCGCGGCCTGGCAGTCCGGTACGGCGATGCTCATCTTCCTCGCCGGTCTCAAAGGAATACCACGCACCTATTACGAGGCGTCCGAAGTGGACGGCGCGAACCGGTGGCAGCAACTCGGGCGCATCACGCTGCCGCTGTTGCGTCCCACCACGTTCTACCTCGTCGTCACCGGCGTGATCGCGGCACTGCAGGTGTTCGGCATCGTCTACGTGCTGTTCGGCGGCAACGCCGGGCCGGAGCGCTCCGGCCTGAGCTACGTCCTGCACCTCTACCTGTTCGGCTACCGCAACGGCGCGATGGGCGCGGCGAGCGCCATGTCCGTTCTGTTGTTCGTGACCATCCTCCTGGTGACCGCGGCGCAGTTCCGCCTGGTTCCACGGCAGTACGAAGGATGACGCGATGACCGGCACCCTGGACGCGGCGCCCGCTGTCGCGACCGCGCCACCAGCGAGAATCCGCAGGCGGCACAACGCACCGATCGCGTTGCGGCTCACCGCTCACGTCGTGCTGATCGGCGGGGTGGTCGTCGCGCTGGCGCCGTTCGTGTGGATGGTGGCGACGTCGTTCAAGCGGCCGCAGGACGTGTTCACCCCGACACCGAACCTGTTGCCGACGGACGCGCGCACCGGCGAGTGGGCGGGCACCTTCGCCAACCACCTCCAGGTCCTCGATCTGGGCGGATTCGCCACCGCCACGCTCAACAGCGTGATCGTCGCGGTCGTGCTGATCCCGGGAAAGCTCCTGCTGGACGCACTGGCCGCCTACGCGTTCGCCCGCATCCCGTTTCCCGGACGTGACGCGTTGTTCCTCGTCGTGCTGGCCACGATCATGGTCCCCGGCATCGCCCTGCTCGTCCCCAAGGTGTTCGTCACCCAGGAGCTCGGCCTGGGGGACAGTCTCTCCGGCGTCATCGTGCCCAGCCTGGTGTCGGCGTTCGACATCTTCCTGCTCCGGCAGTTCTTCCTGACCCTGCCGAGTGAACTCGAAGAAGCGGCCATGATCGACGGCGCCGGCCGGCTGCGGATCTTCTGGTCGCTGGCGTTGCCGCTGGCCAGGCCCGCGCTCGCGGTCGTCACCATCACGAGCTTCATCTTCCACTGGAACGAACTGCTGTGGCCACTGGTGATCCTCTCTGATCAGGACGAGTACACGCTGCCGCTCGCGTTGCAGGCGCTCGCGGCCGGTCGGGTCGCACAGCCCCACCTGGTCATGGCGGGCGCGGTGATCGCCGTGCTGCCGGTCATCGGGATCTTCCTGGTGTTCGGGCGCAGGATCCTCGACGGAATCCAGCTCACCGGAATGAAGAGTTGAAGGAGGATGCCTGTGAGCACGTCATTTCAGGTCTCCGCGGTACGCGAGGGATGGTTCGTCAGGGACGGGCAGCCGCGGCCGTTCGTCACCGCCGACTACCCGTACTACCGGGACGAGCCGAGGAACTGGGGTGACCGGCTGACGACGTTGGCGCGCACGGGAGTGGACGCGGTCACGACGTACGTGCCGTGGCGGCACCACCAGCCCATGGCGCAGCGGTCCCCTGATCTGGTCGGCAGAACCGACCCGCGACGCGACGCGGCGCGGTTCGTCCGGCTCGCGGCGGAAGCCGGCCTGTGCGTGGTGGTCAAGCCGGGGCCGTTCATCCACGCCGAGACCAACTACGGCGGCCTGCCCGACTGGGTGTCGCCGCTCCACGACAGGCGCATCGAACCGGTTCTCGACGCCTCCGGTGCGCCGAGAACCTGGTCCGGATCGCGGTGCGGACCCGACGGCAAGCCGGTGGACTGGCCACTGCCCGCGCCGCTGTGCCCGGTGTTCGACGAACTCGTGCTGTCCTGGCTGCGCGCGGTCGGCGAGCAGCTCGTGCGGCCGCATTCCGCGCCGGACGGTCCGATCGTCGCGGTGCAGATCGCCAACGAGGGGATCTACACCGACGGCGCGCTCGGCTTGTGGGACATGGACTTCAGCGCATCCGCGCTGGCCGCCCACCACCGGCTGCACGCTCCGCTCGGCGACGGTCCGCCGTCTCCTCCCGCGTCCGGTGCCGCCGAGATCGATCCGCTGCGACGGGTGGCGTGGGGACACACGCAGGCCGAGCGGTTCGCCGAGCTGTTCCGGCGATGGTCGGCCACCGTCGGTGCGGCGGTGCCCACGGTGGTGAACGTGAACCCGCCCGCCGCCGAGCCGGGTGCACTGGACTCGTGGCTCGCCCGGACGCAGCCGTGGCGCTGGGCCGGCGTGCGCTACGGCTTCACCAACTGGGTCGGACCGGTCGCCGAGAACGACGAGTCCCGTGCTCGCTACGTGATCGCGGCCAAGCTGGCGCCCGGCTGCAACTACGAGGAGAACTGGGGCTTCTCGGTGCTCTACGAGAAGGCGTTCGCCGATCCGGCCACCTGCCTGCACCAGACCGTTCTCGCGCTGGCCTGCGGCGCCACCGGCTACAACCTCTACACCGGTGTCGCCACCAGCTCCTGGGGCTCCGACCTCGACCGCTTCCACGACCGGCCGTACCCGGATTGTGCTCCGATCTCGGCGAACGGCGAGGAAACGGAGAAGGCGGCGACCGCGCGGGCGCTCGCGGACTATCTGCGCCGCCACGGAACCGAATGGGCCATCGGCCGTCCCGTGCGGTCGGCGGTGGTCGGTTACTGGGCGCCGCACGCGGCCGCCGCCGCGTGGAACGCACGACCCGCGGACCGCGGGAACCACGGGGCGGTGCCCGCGTGCGGGGAGTTCCTGCGGGCGTGGCACGACGCGGCGCGGATGTACCAGCTCGACTTCGGCCTGTGGGACCTCGACGATCCGAGCACCGACCCGGCCGACGCCGTGGGGCGTGCGTCGGGCCGGGTCACGGGTATTCCGCTGGTGGTGCCGACGTGGCGTTACCTGCCACGCCCGCAACAACGGCTGCTCGCGAGCCACGTCGCGGAGGGCGGACGGCTGATTCTCGTCGGCGAGATGCCGGGGTTCGATCTCCACGGGCGGTCGTGCCTGCTGCTCGACGACGTGATCCGTTCCGCGGCCCCGGACCGGGTCCTGCACTGGCCGGATCCGTCCGTTGTGGACAGTGCGGCCGTCGCCGCCCGGCGGGTCGCCGAGTGGGCGCCGCCCGCCGCGAGGGTCGTCGAGGGAGTCGCCGACGTGTACCTGCGCCGGTGTCCCGGCGGCGTGGACCACCTCGCGGTGCTCGCGAACGCCGACTGCGGCGGCACGGTTCGCATCGAGACCACCAGGTCCCACTCGGCCGTGCTCGAACTGTGCGCCGGCGGCGCCGCCCTCGTCCGGCTCGCCGACGGCGTGGTCACCGACGCGCTCGTCACCGGTCGCAACGGACATCTCGGTTCCTCGATCACGCCGAGCGTGACAGCGGGCGGCGTCCGGTTCACCGCGCCCCACGGCACGCTGCTGAACGCCACGACGACCACACGGCGCGAACATGTGCCGACGTGAGGAGAGCGCACCGTGCACCGGGGCAAGCTGACCGTTCGTGACCTGCGCGCCGGCAACCGGGCGCGGGTGTTGCGCGCGTTGTACCTCGACGGCCCGCGCAGCCGGCACGAACTCGCCGAGGTGACCGGCCTGAGCCAGGGCTCGGTCAGCAACGTGACGGGCGAGCTGATCGCCGACGGGATCGTGGTCGAGGCCGGGCACGTCGACTCCGACGGCGGACGGCCGCGCGTGCTCCTGCGGGTGAACCCCCGCCACGCCGTCGTCGTCGGAGTGGACGTCGGCGAAACGCACGTGCTGGTCGAGGCGTTCGACCTGACGCTGCGGCGGCTGGCGACGACGAAGTTCGCCATGCAGCCCGGCACCCACTCGGCCGACGAGGTCGCGAAGCGGATCCTCGCAGGACTCCGCCGCTGCCTCACCGAGATCGGGGCCCGCCAGGGCGACGTGCTCGGCGTCGGCATCGGCCTACCGGGTCTGGTGGAGCACGGCCTGGTCCACGGGCAGACCGTGGGCTGGGACGGCGTTCCGCTGGAACGCATGCTGCGCGCGGGCACGAACATCCCGCTGCACCTGGACAACGGCGCCAACACGGCCGGCCAGGCGGAGCTGTGGTTCGGCGCCGGCCGCGGCATCGACGACGCGGTCATCACGCTGATCGGGTCCGGCGTCGGCGCGAGCGTGATCGCGGAAGGCGTGCCCTACCGAGGCACGTCCGGCGGTGCCGGAGAGTGGGGCCACACGACGGTGGCCCTCGACGGCCGGGAGTGTCGCTGCGGAGCGTTCGGCTGCCTGGAGGCCTACATCGGCGCCAAGGGCATCATCGACCGCTATCGCTCGCTCGGCGGCACCGTCCCCGCGGACCAGGAGGCAGCGCTGCGGTCGCTGGTCACCTCGGACACCGCGCTCGCGCGGCAAGTGCTGCACGAGGTCGCACGCCATGCGGGTGTCGGCATCGGCAGCCTGATCAACCTCTTCAACCCCGAGCGCGTGATCCTGGGCGGCTGGGCGGGACTCCTGCTCGGCCCGCGGCTGCTGCCTGACATCCGCGAAGAAGCGGCGCGCCACGCCCTGCGCAGACCGTTCGCCCAGGCGTCGATCATGCTGTGCGAACTCGGGCCGGAGTCGGTCGCGCTGGGCGCCGCGACCCTTCCCGTGGCGGAATTCCTCGCCGCAGGAGGAGCCCGGCCGGTCACCCGCATCCGCACCGCCGGTTAGCGCTCGGTCCACAACGCGATCGAACCCGAGGTGACGGACGCCGTCGACCGGGGTCGCCCGGTTGCACCAGCTGTGGGCCACGACGCGGCCACGAGCTCAGTCCCGCTGAATCCGTTGCGCCGCCAGCCACTCGTCGAAGGTCGTGGGGGCTGTCTCGGCGTCGGCCGCGGGCATCAGGGCGTCACCGGCAGCCGTCTCGTCGAAGATGCCGCCGTGCCAGGTCGGCACGAGTTTCAGGCTTCTGCCCTGGACGGCGAGCGTGCGGCGAGCCATGTCGATCAGGTCCTGCGGCTCGGGTCCGGCGATGTCGCGGTGCCGGCCCTGTGGAGCACCGACGGCGACCCTGGCGAGGAGGTCGGCGACGTCGGCGGGGGCGATCGGCTGCATCAGCAGCGGCGGCAGCTGCGCGACCCCGTCGTGTTCGACCCACCCTGCGACCTCGCGCGCGAACCCTTGAGCCGCTGCCGCAGCACCGTCCGCGTGGACTGGTCCAAGCGCCGGACGCCCTCGAATGCGTGTGCTGTGTGAGGCTGCCATGCCCCTCCTCGGCAGCGACGGCCTGCCGTTCCGCAGTCACCAGGGAGAAGAACGTCTCGGGGGTGGGCACGTCTGCCACGGCCAGCAGCTTGAGCCGCGACTCGGGCTCATCGGCGTTCAACACGTCGTCCACGACGCTCCTGTGCCATTCCACGATGTCACTCGCGGGGAGTGGGGATGGAACGACGCCGTTCACCGCGACCAGGTCAGCCAGCCAGCCGAACCGCTCCTGCTCCGCTTCAACGCGCTGGGCGATGGCAGCGAGCGTGCCGAGGTAATCGCCGACCTCGTGCTCAACGACCTCTTCGCCGCGCGCATCGAGCAGCCGCCGGTACAAGCCGCCACGGCGCAGACGGAGCTCCTCGATCGCCGCGATGTGGTCGTCAACAGCCCGACGCGCGCCCTCGGCGTCGTACTCGCTGGCCACATGACTGATCCGCTCCACAGCGACCTTGAGGTCCGCCATGTCCGAGCGCGAGGACCCGACGACCGAGACGGCGAGCGGCGCAATGGCCTCGGGCAGCTTCGCCCGCACCTCCTTCAGGGCGCGGTCGGTGTGCGCGGTGACGAGCACACGCTTGCCCTGCGCGAGAAGATGCGACAGCAGGGCGGCGACGGTGTGAGTCTTGCCCGTTCCCGGAGGACCCTGCACAAGCACCTGCGCCTTCGCGTCGACCTGGGTGAGGACGCGCAGCTGGCGGTCGTTGACCGGCAACGGCAGGAAGGGCTCGGAGTCGAGGTCGACCAAGGCGCCGGGCTCGGGTGAGCTCTCCGTCGCCGGCCGGTGATCCGGATCCACCAGCGGAAGCAGCCCGTCCGGGACGACACCCGACTCGCCGATCTGCCCGGCGACCGAGTCGAGAATGTCGACGATCCCCTGCCGCGACCGCCTGCGCGGGATGACAGCGGGCGCGAACGCCGCCACAGCGTGCACGCCCGGCTTCTGCGGGTCGTCCTCGTCGAGGTACGCCGCCTCGCCGTCGAGGGCGTGCACCAGACGCCGCAGCACCCCGCCCACGTCGTCGCGATGCAGTACCGCGGAAGTCACCTCGCGGGCTTCGTTCCTGATCTGGACGACACGCTGCGGGTCAGCCACGCGACCGGGGTCGAGCATGTCCAGCTCGACGTTCAGGCCTTCCGCGGTCTCACTCGGCTGGAGGGTCAGCTCCCGGTGCTATCGTCGAAATGAACCACCGCAGGCACAGTCGCAATGTGACGCCGCACAACGTAGTGGCCGGGTGGCGCCCACGACAGGCATCCGACGCCGACGACCAACTCGAGTTCCTCGGCATGTCCAGCAGCGGGGACGTAGGCGGAGAACAGGCCGTTGTAGACGTTCCGCGCAGCTCGATCGATCTTCTTCCGCGCAGCCCACTCCGACCAGTGGTCATCCCCACTCCCCGTCCAGCCACGGCCGCAGTTCCGAGGCGGGCTCGGGTGGATCCTGGCGCGCGATCCGGTCCACCGTGAGCATGCAGTCGCCGATGGTGGGAGCGTTCTCGCGATGCGCAGAGCGGATCGCAGCGTGCTCGGGCAAATCCCCGAACCACAACACCGGTTCGTGGCTGTCTGTGGTGCGAGGCGGGTTGGACTTTAGCTGCTGACTCCGCGCGAGGAACTGGAAAAGCCGTACCGCTTGATCAACCGCCGTGCCCTGCGGACCCGGAGCAGCCCCACTGTTCGCCACTACCGTTCCTCCTTCTTCACCACCGAACAGGCCGTGGTGCACATCGCGGAGGAGGCACGCGGCGATACAGCCGACACCAGACCGTTATGCCGAGCAGATCAGTGGCACGAACTCAACAACCCGAGTCAGCGTTGGTGAGGTCTGCTACCGAAGAGGAACGAAGCGGTGAGTGACGTCCTCGCCATGTGGAAGGAAGTCCAGCAGGTCAGGTGACAACCTGATCGGGAGCACTTCAGTGCCGGTTCCGAATGACGTCGGCACGCCCTCGATGCCTCGGGCCACGTCCCTCACATGCCGGCGTTTGAGCGCGAGTTCGGCGACGTGGACGTCGGCGTGCCGGGCCGTCAGCACCTGAACCGGTGTCGCACCTGAGCGGAGGTGGTCGCGAACCCTGCTGTGGTAGCCGCGGCCGAACTTCACGAAGTCCCCGTACCGAACCAGGTAGAGCAGGTACGCATCCTCCGCACGGGCACGATGGGTGCGCGATCGCGGCTCCGGCGGGCACGTGGCGCACTCGTCGCGGCCGCGGGACATGACCTGAATCCGGCCGCACGCATCGTGACGGCCCCACGTGCCGTGGGACTTCGCCGTGTACTGATCGTCGGTCCAAGGCAGCCCGAGCACGTCACCCGCGATCACCGTCCAGCCCGGCTGTTCGAACTGCGCCAGCACGTCCACCAACGTGGTCACGGCCGCCAGTTGTGCTGCCTCACGCAGCGGGGCGCGGAACCCAGATGACGCGGCCAGTCGGACGAGGTCGATCTCCGGCGACGTGCGTTCGTCGAGGCACAGGTGACAACGCGTGGCCCAGCCCGCTGGACACGTCCGCTCCGCGCCGCACCAGCGGCAACGGCGGACCTGCAGCGGCGTACCGCGCGGCCGCTCGATCGACAGCACGGTCTCCATCTGATCCGCCACCAGCTGCGCACACGGCGGGCAGTGTGCGTGCCATGCGATGTCCCGCCCACGACCACGCCCACCCGGTGATCCGTGCACCGGACGCAGGCAGTTCGCGCAGGTCTTCTTGTTCGCGCGCATGAGATACCCCCCTCGACAAACGTTACCCACGCGCCCCAGCCGACTGAGCACGCGACTAGCGTCCCGGCAGGATCGAGAACAGGGAGGGTTCGTGAAGAGGCCGGCTGGACGGTGGCGGATCATCGAGATGGAGATGTGGGATCAGGAGGTCATCGACCTTGTCGGCCCTGGGTTCATCGAGTTCGCCAAGGATGGCACCGGCCGGTTTGGCTTTGTCGCGGTTGAGGGCTGGATGGACTGCCGGTGGATCGAGCGCGACGGCCGACCGTTCGTCGAATTCACCTGGGACGGCACCGACGAAGGCGATCAGATCAGCGGACGCGGCTGGGCCGCTCTGGCCGAGAACGGCACGCTGGCCGGACGCTTCTTCATGCACCTGGGCGACGAGTCAGGCTTCCGCGCGGTGCCGTCCACCAAGGGCAAGAAGCGCAACCAGCCTTGAACAGGCACCACGGGCCGAGATGCGTCCGCTGTCCACCCTCCTGACCGAACCCGATCGCGTCCAACGTCGCGACCGAGCAGTCGCCCGCAGCAGAAGCCGGTGCTGGTCGTGTAGGTGCGGGTGAGCGTGTAGGTCTGGGTAGTCATGCCGCTGATCTCGACCCAGCCGTTGACGTGCACACCGCCAAGCAAGAAAGTCATGTGATGCTTTGCACCACGACCAGCGCCCCACCGACGGCCGTCCGCAACCTTGACTGCAGTGACAACGCGCACTCCTGATCGACCGTCCCTCTCAGAAGAGGATAGTTATGATCGTCGATCGTGTTGACCTCGCGGCCGACGGCCGTTCCCGATGCCGTCGGTCCAGTGTGGACTACGCGCCGGCCTGAGCGAACGGTGCTCGGCGTGGTGCACAACGTCACGTCAGCGACCCGGCTCTTCGACGTCCTTCCTTTGCTGGCGACCGACCACCGCATCGAAGTGATCTTCACTTGCACGGAATCGTCCCCGTTCGCGGGGAATGTCGGCGCGCACTTCGAAAGCAATCGTGTGCGTCAGGTCGAATGGCCGGAGCTGGAAAATCGTCAGATCGATCTGGCGATATCGACAAGTCATGGCGGTCCGCTTCACGAACTGAACAGCCCGATAATCATTCTCCCCCACGGAATGGGATACAATAAGTACTTGGCCCGGAACCCGGAACCCGGTGTTCGGGCTGGATCCTGAGTGGTTGCTGTCAGACGGCGTGCCGATCGCATCAACACTGGTCTTCTCGCACGACGAGCAGATCGAGCGGCTGAGACACTCCTGCCCGGCGGCGCTGGACGTGGCCGTCGTCGCGGGTGACCCGTGTTTCGACCGGATGCTCGCGAGCGTCCGGCTGCGCCGCACGTATCGCGACGCGTTCGGTGTGCGGCCTGGGCAACAGCTGGTGTTCGTCTCGTCCACCTGGGGCCCGGAATCGCTGTTCGGCACCGCGCCGAGGTTGGTGCACGAGCTGAGCGCCGAGCTGCCGTTGGACGATTTCGTGGTCGCGGTTGCCCTGCACCCCAACATCTGGGCCCACCACTCTCCCTGGCAGATCGAGATGTGGCTCGACGAGTGCCGTCGGCGTGGGGTGGTGCTCGTGCCGGCGGAGGAGGGCTGGCGTGCGGGCCTGATCGCATCGGACCTGGTGATCGGCGATCACGGCTCAGTGACGTTCTACGGCGCCGCGTTGGGCAAGCCGGCGTTGCTGGCCGCGTGGCCGCATGACGCGGTCGACCCGGCCTCCCCGGTCGGCATGTTCGTCGCCGCCGCGGATCGGCTCGACCTCCATCGACCACTGGCTGAGCAGGTGCGCGCGGCGATCGAGCGCGGCCGGACCCATGAGGAGATCACCAGGTTCACGACGTCGGTTCCTGGTGAGGCCGCACGGCTGCTCCGCTCGGAGTTCTACCGTCTGCTCGACCTGCCGGAGCCCGAAACGCCTGCTGGCACTCGCGTCGTTCCTCTGCCTGAACTGTCGCCGCGTCGTCCGGTCGCAGAGGTCGTGAGCGCGGACCTGCTGATTACCGACGATCAGCTGTGTGCTGCCGTGGTGCGCTATGCCGCCGAGGTGGCGCCGTTGCCGGCGGGCGCGGGACTGATGGTCAGCACCGACGAACCCAGCTCAGCTCTCCTGGAGTTGGCTGACATCGTGGTGCACGACAGGCCGGGCGACGCGCACGGCTGGATCGTCGAGACGCTCGACGCGCTTCCAGGCGCCGTACTCGCAACAATGCCCGTCAACGGGACCACCTGGGTGGTGGGTGCGAGGGATGCCGGGTTCGTGGAGTTCACGTCGGCAGGCGGCGACGGCCGGGTCTGGTCGGCCGTCGTCCTGGCCTGGCTGCAGGCCGGCAGGGAAGCCGCCGACTTCCCTGCTCTCGTTCGCCTGCAAGCAGGTCAGTCCAACTCCGCAAGCCTTTGCCGGGTTGCCAGCGCGGAATGGAGCAGTCCGCGCTCCTCGTAGACCGTCAACGCTTCGCGGTACAGCTCGGTGGCCGCGTCACGGTCGGTTTCCAGCTGTGCCAATGCCTCCAGGATCTCGGCCCGATCGACGTGGAGCTTGTGTTCGGTCGCCAGTGCAAGCGCTTCCCGGAGTCGCTGGTCGCCTTCAGTGCCGAGTTTCCGTCCTTGCCACAGCAGCACTTTCGCCAGGTTCTGCGGTTCAGGAGCCGGTAGCGACCGGAAGCCCTCGTGGGCTCGCTGCAGCAGCACCAGTGCCTTCTCCGGCGGTTCCGGCTTGGCACCGTGCAAGCACGCCAGAGCGATTCGCCGCGGATCGCGCGTCGTTTCCGCCAGTTCCAGGTTGCGCTTCAACCACGCGGCCGACTGGGTGAGATCGCCGCTGTCGAACGCGGCCAGTCCCGCGCCTTCCAGTGCGGTGGCTGCCAGTTCCACGTTGCCGGCCCCCTCCGCGAGGCGGATCGCGGCTGTGCACGAGTCGACCGCGTCGCGGAACCGACCGAGGCCGCGATACGCGAAACCTTGCTGCACGAGCAGGAGCGCCTTCTCCCGATCCGCGTGCAGATGTTCCGCGGCGCGGAGTCCGAGTGCGTGGGTGGCCAGCAGGTCGTCGGCGTACTTCTCCGTCAGGAACAGCCACCACTGCGAGATGCACAGCCGCAGGACGGAATCCAGCTCGCCGAGTTCAGAAGCGACAGTCACGGCCGCGCGGAGGTTGACCCGCTCGGTGCGCAGCCACGTGCCGGGATCGGCTGACGCGGGATGCGCGCCGTCCACACTGGACGCGGGGAGGAACTCGGCGCGCCACGATCGCGGCGGCAGCAACCCGGCTGCCGCGGTGACCGCTCCCTTCACGTACCACTCGAGCATCGAGCGAGTGGCGGCGAGACGGTGCGCCTGGTCGTCGACGGTGCCGGCGACCAGACGCGCGTGTTCGTGCACCAGCTTGTGGACGGTCAGCCGGCCGGTGCGAGGCTGGTCGATCGTGCGCATGTCTCGAAGTTCACGGATCACCGGACGCAACGCCGCCTCGGAGTGCCCAGTGGCGGCCGCCAACACGGCGACGGACAGGTCATCGCCGTGCGGGTGGAGTCCGATCGCGCGGTAGCAGTGCTGGCCGACGCGGCTGAGCCTGCGGTATCCGGCGTCGAACACGGTGCCCAGCGACGGCTCGCCGCCCACGGTCACCCGCGTGATCCCCGTCGCCGGATCCTTCAGTTCGTCCACCAGCTCGGCCAGCGACACGTCTGGTGACTCCGCGAGCAGCACTCCCACCACGCACAGCGCGGCAGGCAGACCTGCGCACATGGCGACCAGGGCATCACGGGCCGAGGGCTCTCCGTCGACGCGGTTGCCGGCGAAGGCACGCAGCAGTTCGACGGCCATCTCGTCCTCGAGCGGCTCGACGTCCACGAGAGCAGCGTTGTGCTGCAGCAGCGAGCCGAACGCCCCGTGGCCGGTGACCACGACCAGGGAGGCGCCTCTGCCTGGAAGAAGCGCGCGCACCTGGGCGGGCGTCACGGCGTCGTCGAGCAACACCTGGAGGGACTTGCCGTGGGTCAATGATCGAAAGAGGCTGGCCCGTGCCTCGAGATCTACGGGGATCTGTGCCCGGTCCACACCGAGCGCGCCGAGGAATCCGGCGAGCACCTCACTCGGCGCGCTCACCTGGTCGGTCCACGCACCGAGGTTTGCGTAGAGCTGGCCATCAGGAAACCGATCCGCGCGGTGGTGCAGCCAGTGCACCGCGACCGTCGTCTTTCCACTACCCCGCTGGCCACGCAGCACCCTGATCACAGGACCCGCTGTGCTCACCGCGTCCAACGCGTCGTCGAGCGCGCCGAGCGTCCGCTCGTGGTTGACCAGCTTGGCGATGGCCGCAGGCAGCTGACGCGGCCGCGGCATCCGCACACCGTGGAAGTGGATCTCCCCGTCAGAGCCCGCCTGATCGCCCACCACGCCGCGCCTCCCACGCTCCGGCAAAGATCGATCCGGTCAGCCTATCGGTCTGGTGACGACGGCGGCACGCGTTGTGATCATTCGTCGGCGAGGTCCTTGCGCATGAGATCTCGCAGCGTACGGACGGCGTGGTGGAACTCCTCGTCGGCCTCTGTGACCGCCGGCGCCGTCGGCGGGTTGCTCAGCACGAGCTCAGACCACCGTTCGCCGGTGTCGAGCACAGCCGCGAGCGCCCCGTCGGCTAGTTCGGGAGCGTTCAGCTCGATGTACGCGGCAGCGTCGCGGAGTGTGGCCAGCGCCGCCTCGCCAGTGCCTGCGCCGGAACGCAAGGCCGGCCGCAGGGCGCGCGCCGCGACCAGGAACTTCGCATAGGTGTCTGCACGGTTCTGCTGGAGGCGCTCCTCACGCTTGGCACGCCGTTCGATCTCGGCGAGGCGGAAGGCGCGCACCGAGTTGAGCCACTGGGCTCCGAGCGCACCGAAGACGCTCAGCACGGCCACAAGCATCGTCACCCAGATCGGAGTCACGTGAGCACGGTACCGATTCGGTGATCACGTAGCCGAACGCCGGGTACGGTGAGCTGGAGTTGAGCGTCTGCGGGAGTGGATTGTGTCGTCAAGCCGGTGGCTGAAGGTGCCGCTCGGACCTCACGGTCCCCGGTGGCGGACTGTGGCCGCCGAACGTTCGGTGCTGGCCGTCGCCCACACGGTGACGGCGCTCAACCGGCTCGCCGACATCATTCCCGTGTTCGACAGTGATCAGCGGGTGCAGATCGTGTACACCTGTCCGCAGGCATCCGCCGTGACCAACGGCGTGGAGGAACACCTCGCCACAATGGGCGCACTGGTCATGCCGTGGGAACAGGCGATCATGACCGAGTTCGACCTGGCGTTGTCGGTACACAACAGTGGGAATCTGCACGACATCAACGCTCCACTCGCGGTTCTTTCGCACGGAATCGGCTACACTAAGCATTCGCCCCGAAACCCGAAACCCGAAACCCGAAACCCGAAACCCGAAACCCGAAACCCGAAACCCGAAACCCGAAACCGCTCCGTCTACGGCCTGTCCCGCGAATGGTTGGTGCGTGACGGCGCGGTAGTCCCTAGCGCAGTCGTGTTGTCACACGACGAGCAGTACGCTCGCCTGGCCGACGCGGTTCCCGAAGCACTGGGCTCCGCGGTGGTGGCCGGCGATCCGTGCTTCGACCGCATGGCGGTGAGCGAACCGCTGCGCCGCGACTACCGAAGCGCGCTGGGCGGGAACGACGACACCACGGTCGTCGTCGTGTCATCGACCTGGGGACCTGATTCCCTGCTGGGACGAAACCCGAATCTCATCGCCCACCTGCTCGCGGAACTGCCGGGCGACCGGCATGTCGTGGCTGCCGTACTCCACCCGAACACGTGGTTCGCGCACGGCCCCGCGCAGATCAGGGTGTGGCTCGGCGACTGTCTGCGGGCGGGACTGCGGCTCATACCTCCCGCCGAAGGCTGGCAGCAGGCAGTGCTGGCCGCCGACGTGGTGATCGGCGATTTCGGTGCGGTGACGGGGTATGCGGCGTGCGCGGGCCGAGCGACGCTACTCGCTTCGTTCCCCGAGAACCAGATCGCCGAGGGGTCCGCGATGGGCGAGCTGGGACGCACCGCATCGCGGCTGGACCCCGCGGCGGCGTTCCTCCCCCAGTTCGGCACCGCACTTGCGGACGCCGCGGCCGGCCAGTTCACCAAGGTCCGCGAGCTCACGACCTCACTACCCGGCTCCTCGGCAGCCGCGCTGAGAAAGGCCTTCTACGGCCTCCTGGAGCTACCCGAGCCACTGCGAGCACCGCTGGTCCCGCCATATCCCACAGACGCGTTGCTGCCTGAACGCATGCCGGTCACCGCGTGGTGGGTCACAGCACGATGGCACAGCGAACACGAGGCCGAAGTGACGAGGTGGCCGGCGGACGTCGACGCCCGCGACGAGCAGCCTCCGAACACGATCGACCGGCACCTGGTCGTGGAGCAGACACATCCACGCCGAGACCTCCACGGCAACGCGACCGTCGTGGTGGCCGGCCACCTGCGCGAGGCTGCCGAGATCTTCGCCGCTCGCCCGGCGTGCCGGCTGGTCGTCACAGGCGAGGAAGTCGTCCACCGCGACAAAGGCGTTGTCACGCACGGTTTGTCTGATGTGGACACTTCCGTCGCGTGCGCCTCCGCCCTCTACGCCTGGATCTCGGCCGGCCGCACGTGGGAGGCGCTACCCGGCAACGCGGTGCTGCGGATCGGCGGCCGGCGGATCGAGGTGGTGCTCAGCCGGCCGCACCTTCCGCCTCAACCTGCTTCAGGAGTGTGTCCACCACATCCGTCTCCGCGTCCCCCAGCATGATGTACAGCTCCTTGGCCGACCGCAGAGCCGCGGCAGCGCCGTCGAGGTCGCGGCTGGCCCTCTTGGCCACGCCCACCTGGCGCAGGGCACCGGCTTCGGCACGAATGGCCTGGTCGCGGGAGAACAGCGCGGCCGCCTGCTCGTAGTGCCGGGCGGCTTCGGCAGGATCGCCTGCGCCGAGGGCGGAACCCCCGAGCACGAGCAGGCACTTGGCGTGGTTGTCGGTCTCACCGGCCGACTCGAAGTACCCGATCACGCCGGCCGCCACGCTCGCCGCACGGTCCCACTCCTGCAGCTTCACCCACGCTCTCGCACGCTGCAGGGCCAGCAGCGCCAGCATCCGGATCCGCTGCCGCTCCGGAATCGCGTGCTCGGACCGTTCGACCACCGACTCGGACTCGTCGAAGCAGCGGAACGCCGTCTCCAGGTCGCTCTCGGCGGCAGCGGTCTTGCCGAGCCACTCCCACGCGCTCTGCTCGCCGAGCCGGTGACCCGCCTCGATCGCCGCACGCAACGAGGCCTCGAAGTCCTGCCGCGCACGCGTCGTGTTCCCGGCGGCGAGATGGGCAGCGCCCCGTTGCGAGGTGACCTGCATCAGGCCCGTCACGGTGCCGCTCGCCTCGGCGGAGGAGACTCCGAGCTCGTGGCTGTCGAGCCACACGTCGACATGCCCGTGCAGGTGCAGGTACTTGAAGATCGCGACGCAGAGCTGCCACGCGATGTCATGCAGGTTCTGCTCGTGCGCGGCGCGCACACACGCGACGACCGAGGTCCACTCGACGTCGAACCAGGCCGTGGCGTCGTTCCGCGGCAGCGGAGCCGGGCCGGACGCGACGTACCGGTCGAACTCGGGACCGACCCGCCATCGGTTCGCCAGGGCCGCGTCACGCGCGATCGCCTCGCGGAGGTACCACGTCGTGATCCTTTCGACCGCCGACCTGACGACATCGGGACCGTCGACCTCCTGCGCCAGGCGCAGGGCGTGCGCGCGCACGATCCGGTAGAACGAATACCTGTCCCGATCAACGTCGTGAACGAGCAGGTTGAGATCGGACAGCTCGTCGAGCACCTGTTCGGCCCGATCACGATCGACGTCCAGCGCCACCGCCGCAGCGCCGATCCCGAACGTCGGGCCGGGCAGCAGTGCGAGCCGGCGGAGCGCGAGCTGCAGATCCCGCACCAGGCTGAAGGTCGCGTTCAGGAAGCGCGTCACGCGTTGCGAATGGTCCATGGCCAGCAGGGCCTCGTCCGAGGCCCGCAACTCCCGCAGATAACGCTCCACGGCACGCTGAGGACGCCTCACCAGCTGCGCACCGAGAATCCGGATCAACAGCGGGAAGCCGTCGCAGATCTCAGTCAGCTCGTCGATGACAGCGGCAGGCAAGTCGGCCGCACCCGGACCCATGCAGGCGAGGAGCAGTTCCCTCGACTCCGCACGCGGCAGTTTGCTCAACGGCACGTCGGCGAAATCGTGCTGGAACAGCTCCCGGAGCATCGCCCGAGCAGTCACCACCACCGCCGCCTCCGGCGACGAGTTGGGGATCAGCCTCGTGACCTGCTCCGCACTCGCCACATCCCTGATCAGCATCAGGAACCGCTTGCCGGCGGACAGCCGCTGAAACGCCTCCGCACGGGCAGCATCCGAACTGGCCAGGTCCGCGTCCATCACACCCAGACCACGCAGCGCCTGACCCAGCATCTCCCCCTGCTGCACCAGCTTGCCGTCCGGCTGACGGGCAGCCACCTCGATGTAGGCGTCGTCGAACTCCGACCGGTGCTCGTGGAAGAACTCACTGGCCAAGCTCGTACGCCCGATGCCATCCGGGCCGTGCAAGTACACCAGGCAAGGGCGTCCCTCAGCCCGCCGCTCGCCCAGCAGTCTGCTCATTTCCCTCTGCGCACCGACACGGTTCAGAAACGGACGAGCACGACGCGGCCCGACTACGACGCTCCCCACTTGCCCTCCCCGGAGCAACATGATCAGAAGGGCCACAGTAACGCCCGACCGAACGTCCCCGCCGGAGATCGGCATCCCGTAGCGAGACATGCCCGCAACGACATGGGACCGAATCACTCCAGGTTCCAGTCGACTGGTTCGACACTGATGGCCGCCAGAGCACGACCGGATCATCCGCCCGGCGTAGCCCTGCCGGATGGCGTGCACATGTCCCAAGCCCGCCGCGGCCGTCAACGCGATGCGCGGGTCGTTTGGACGGCTCCGGCACCGGGCGACCTCGTCGTGGCCGGTCGACCGGGGAGGAAGAGTCATGGCCACGACCCTCGACTGACACCAGGTCCATGATCCTCACGACCTCCACACCGAGGTCGAAGCCCAACTCGACGTGGCTGCCGCGGAAGCCACCCGCCGGTGCAAAGGCATGGCGGACTACCAGGCCGTCCGGCAAGCCGTGTCCGACGCCTACCGCCGGCTGTCCCGCGAGGCCAAGTTCCAGAACTTCCTGCCGATCCTCGCCGCCAGGGCCGCGCACCGGAAGCTGTGCGGATCGTGAACAGAGCGCGGCGATCGCACCCCGTGTACGGCATGGCCGAGCTGCTCGGTCGCGACCAGGTGCAGTCACCGCGGCTTCCCAGGTGCGACGGCGCCTGCGTCTTTGCCTGTCTGTTGCCGGATCAGTGCACCACGACCAGGTAATGCCGTATCCGGCGAGCGCGGCGCACAACACATAGCTCGCGGCGGGCACCACACGGTGGCCGCAAGAAGCCGCGGCCAGCCCTGCGGCGACACCGGCCACCGCGACCACCAGGACACCCGCGGTGCCCTGGGCCGCGGTCCGCCCAGCCAGCGCGCCGACCAGCTCGGCTGCGGGCAGGGTGAGAAGCCAGGCGACGACCATGCGCCCCGCCACGGTCCAGCGCACCACGGCCAGCCGCTTGCCCACTCCGGCACCGACCACACCACTCGCACACACGTGCGTCGTGAACAGCGCGAAACCCAGCTGCGACGACGTGAGGATCACCGTCGCCGCGGCCGATTCCGCCGCGACCCACGTCGCCCCGATCAGGCCACCGAACAACGCGTGCGACGAGCTGGACGGCAAGCCCAGAAGCCAGGTCGCCAGGTTCCACACCACTGCCCCGACGAGCCCGCTGAACACGACCGCGGGCCCGATCCGGCTCTCGTCGACCAGCCCACTGGAGATCGTTCGCGCGACTTCGATCGACAGGAGCGCACCGACCAGGTTCAGCGCCGCCGACACCCCACCGCGACCCGCGGCGACAACGCACCGGTCGCGATCGACGTGGCCATCGCGTTGGCGGTGTCGTGAAACCCGTTGGTGAAGTCGAACACCAACGCCGTGACCACCACGACCACAACAATGACTTCCATGCCCGGCCGAGTTTCCGCGCCGGATGAACGCACGCGTACCTCGAGGTGAACTTCGCAGCACGACTGCCGCTCAACCCGCCGTGCGGCGCGGCAACCGCCGAGCGCCTCGCCGAGCACACCGCCAAGATCCGGACCGAGAGCCAGCCTGGCCACGGCAACACAGCAGTGGCGTCGATCCAACTACTCCGCGCTGACGTGTCGCAGGTAGGCCCTGGACGTCAGAACCCGTTCGAGCTCCTGAGACACATGTCCACCGTCACCTGGCCGCGTCGTAACGCTGCCGTGCCGCCATGACGTCCGGCATTTGCGACTCGACGTCCTTGATGAGTCCGAGCAGCAACTCGGCGGTGTGCCTGCCCCGGTCGGTCAGGCTGTACTCCACCTTGGGCGGGATCGACGTCTGCGCCTCGCGGTGGACGAACCCGTCCCGCTCCAGCGCCTGCAGTGTCTGGGCGAGCATCTTCTCGCTCACGCCGTCGACCCGGCGGCGCAGCTGGTTGAACCGGAACGTGCCCTCGTACAGGGCAACCATCGCCAGCGTGCCCCACTTGCCGGTCAGGTGCTCCAGCGTCGAACGCGACGGGCAGCGCTGCGCGAACACGTCGAACACGAACTTGTCGTGCTCGTCCTCGGGCGTCGCCACATCAGTCACACCACCCATACTACCCAATACGCCGCACGTTCCAAGAGACGGTACTCACTTGGGGGTTGCACTTTCGAAAAGTTTGTACAAACTTGAAGCAAGTACAGACGCGAAGGAGAACCCCTGATGATCGTCGTCACCGGTGCCACCGGACACCTCGGCCGCCTGGTCGTGGAAGCGCTCGTGCAGAAGGTCCCGGCGGACCAGGTCGTCGCCGCCGTGCGGAACCCGGAGAAGGCTGCCGGCCTGGCCGCGCTCGGCGTACAGGTGCGCACCGCCGACTACGACCAGCCCTCCACGCTGACCGAGGCGTTCGCGGGCGCGGACAAGGTGCTGCTGGTCTCCGGCAGCGAGGTCGGCCGCCGCGTTGCCCAGCACACCGCCGCCGTGCAGGCCGCCAAGGCCGCCGGCGTGACGCACCTCATCTACACCAGCATCCTGCGCGCCGACACCAGCACCATCGGCCTGGCTTCGGAGCACAAGGCCACCGAGGACGTCGTCCGCGACTCGGGCATCCCGTTCACGTTCCTCCGCAACAGCTGGTACACCGAGAACTACGAGCAGGCCGTCGCCCAGGCCGTGGCGACCGGGGCCGTGCTCGGCAGCG
The DNA here is from genome assembly GCF_014648475.1 of Lentzea flava. Taxonomy (GTDB): domain Bacteria; phylum Actinomycetota; class Actinomycetes; order Mycobacteriales; family Pseudonocardiaceae; genus Lentzea; species Lentzea flava. The sequence goes on from NZ_BMRE01000042.1 coordinate 78,232, forward strand.
CGGGCGAGGGCAAGGCCGGCGGCGTGCCGCGTGAGGACTACGCCGGCGCCGCGGTCGAGGTGCTCATCGGCACCGGCCACGAGAACAAGGTCTACGAGCTCGCCGCCGACGAGGCGTGGAGCTACACCGATCTCGCCGAGGCGATCGCCCGGATCTCCGGCAAGCCGGTCTCCTACCAGGACGTCCCCGCCGAGCAGCACCGGAGCATCCTGGTCGGCGCCGGACTGCCCGAGTTCGTCGCGGACATGCTCGTCGACGCCGACCGCGCGATCGCGGCCGGCGAGCTGGCCTCCGACAGCGGCGACCTGCGCGCACTGCTCGGCCGCCCCACCACGCCCCTGGACACCGCGGTCACCGCGCTGCTCAAGAACCTCGGCTGACCCCGGCGAACCCGAGGAGACGATCATGGAAACGAGCAGGACCAAGGTAGTGCTCGGCGTGCTGGCCGCGATCGTGCTGGCCTCCGCCGCCAACACCGCGGTGTCCGCCGCCGCCCAGGCGCTGGGCGCCTCGTCCGCGGTGGTCCAGGGCCTCACGCCCCAGGCCTACGTGTTCCTCACCGCGGTCGGCGTGGTCGTGGCCGCCGTGGCCTGGACCCTGATCCGACGCAAGGCCGCCAGGCCCAACGCCGTGCTGCGCAAGCTGGTACCGATCGTCGTCGCCGTGTCGCTGTTGGCCGATGTGCCGCTGTTCGCCATCCCCGGCGCGAGCCCGATCGGCGTGGTGGCCCTCATGCTGATGCACGTCATGGTCTCCGCGGTCGCGGTGCCGATCTTCCGCACCGTGCTGCCGCTGCCCGCGGACAAGCCCCAGGGCGCCGGCGTCCGCGCCTGATCACCGAACCGGGCCGGGCGCCACCGGGCTTGCCCGATGGCGCCTACGCCGCATCGCCATCGGCGGAGCCAGCGCGGGCGGGGGAATCACCGCCGCCCTCGCACTGCTCGCCCACGACCGCGCCGAGATCCGGCCCGTGTTCCCACTGCTCGTCTACCCGATGCCCGAATGCCTGGCGCTGGAGCGCTCTCACCGAGTTCGTCGTGTCGCCGCTCCCGAAGTTGCCATCCTCGCTGGGGACGGACACCCAGCAGTGAGCGCGATGTGCACGACGATGCCCAGACGGTTGTCACATGGTTCTCAAGGCACGATGTGTGGTGGACCGTCAGCGTCACGGTCAGCAGGATGCGCAGTTGTGTTTGGAAACCACTTGGTAGGCGCCGTCCAATGAGTACACGCGGTGCCATATTGTGCCCTTCCAACAGTCCATCTAGGACCGTTAGGGCAGCTTTGCTGGATGTGATGCAACGGGGGTGGAGAGACGGCTAAGGTGAAACATTGTCATGTGCCACAAAGGCGTGACGACGAGCCGTTTCGAGGGCGTCACCATCTTCTATGCCGAGGTTGCCGACTATGCCAACGCCTGGTTTTCCTCCGAATACGCTTGACTCCGAGGGGATCCGATCTGGATCAGCGAGTTGGCCAGCGACGAGAACCCGAACCATACCGTGCACGTCGTGAGTGGTCTCGAGCCGGCAGAAGCGCTGGAAATCCTGGGTGCCAAGCCACGGTTGTTCCAGCCCTGTGAGTTGCCTGACGGAAAGCCAGACAGGTGGACGTCCCTGCCTGCTGCAGCTCTTGGTATCGAATCGGGGGCTTCTGGCGCATTGTTGGCGGGACGCATCGGTGAGTGGACATTCGTTTACGACGACTCCATGGCCACCGACCACCTAAGCACACCGTCGCTCTCCGCCAACGGCCGATCAGCGGCCACAAGCATGTTCTCCATACACGCGAATGCCAGTCTCTCTTACTTTGTCAACTCCGAACAGCTCGCCTGGATCGACATCCACGACGATCTCGAAGAAAACCTTCCCAGCATGCCTGCCGACCTGCGCGCGGCATTTGACGCGGCCGGCATCTTCGGGCTCGATGGCGATGTCGAACCTGGTAAGCACGACGATGCCATTCTCATGCGCGCCGTTTGTGCACTGGCAGGACTCACGTGCACTTTGAGCGACCTGCGCCGAATCCCGCTCCTGGTTACCGCATTCGGCTGACCTGAACAAGCGTCGCACTCCTCTTTAGGGAAGACGCGAGTGGTGGCTGTCAGGAACCTTTCTCTAACGTAGCCCGCTAATGCTGCGGTCGGCCGGGTGCGGTGGCCGCTGGAGCCGCGGCCTGTGTGGTGTTCGCCGGGAACAGCGCACCCGGCACCAGATCAAGCGTGGTGGCCGGCACCGCCTTCCGGTGGGGACAAGTCCGGCACCCGGTCCCCGAAGGGGCGGATGGTGTGGGTGATGTAGGGGGAGATTGTGGCCAGGTCGTCGGTGTCGATCAGGTGCCCGTCGTCGTGAGCGTTCGCTGCGGCGGTGATGTCGCAGGCGTTGGAGTAGATCACGCTGTTGGTGAGCAGCTCGTTGAACTTGATGATCTTCTCCTGGCAGTCCGCGGCGTTGCGCTAGGTCTCCTCGCCACGGAAGCGCAGCCAGGGCGGAGAACCCGTGGAATGCTTCGGCCTTGATCGCGGTGATCTGTTCCCGCGGCTGCGCGTCGCCGAGGAACCGAGCAACGTGTGGTGTGCGACGAACTGTCGGCACGTGGGCTTCGAGTCGTGGCTGTAACGTGACCACGTCATCCGCCTGGACTTCGCGGCCGATGTCGTTGGTCTGGCCTCGCAGCCGTTCTGGCTGAGCTGGGGCGACGGCCGCCGCGGTCGTCGGCACGCTCCGGATTACGTCGCCCGCTTGGCCGACGGGACCGGTCTGGTGATCGACTGCCGCCCTGTTGGCCGGATCAAGCCAGCTGACGCCGCCGCGTTCGCGGCGACCGAGCGGGCTTGCGCCGAGGTCGGCTGGCGCTACGAGCTCGCGCATGAGCAGGACCCGGTCCTGATGGCGAACCTGCGGTGGCTGGCCGGCTACCGCCACGCCCGTTGCCGTCGCGGCAGCTGCTCTCGAGGCCGCGATCGTCCCGCACCGGCTGCTGGAGCTGGCGAGGTTGCTCGGTGATCCGCTGGCCACGCTGCCGGTGATCTTCCATCTGTTGTGGTGTTCGGAGCTGGAGACGAACTTGTCGGTGTTGCTGCACGAGAACGCCCTCGTCGCGGTCCCGCTGCCGACCGGTGGTCTGCGGTGAGCCTGGCCGGTCAGTCGCTGCGGCCGGGAGACCAGGTCCGGTTCGACGACGAGATCTGGACGGTGACCGCGGTCGGCAGTTCGGTCCGATTGACCGGTGAGGCCGGTCGCGCGCGGAGCTAGACGAGTAAGTCCTAGCTGATCAGTGGTCGTAGGCGATCAGTGATCGAGTGATGGG